>JAJYTF010000031.1 GCA_021793155.1 Pseudomonadota bacterium
CCGCGATCTCGTCGAAGGGGTTCATCGAGAATTTCACATTGGTCGTATCGACCCCCGACCCGTCCGCCTTGACCCGGACCTTCACGTTGTAGTCGACCACCCGTTTGACAGCGACCAAGACTTTCATTTCAAGACGCTTCCACAAATGTTGCCGCGCTGATCCCCCAAAAGATCGGGGAGGGCAGCGGGCGTGCGTCGCTGCTACCCTCCCCGGATTTGCGGCCTCGACGGGGACCTGCGGGCCGCAATGTCGTTTTACCGGGGCGGCCGCTTTACGCGGCTTGGCCCAGGCGGGTCAGTTTCTCATGCCGGAAGGCGCCCCACAGCGAAGCGCCGATGGCTCCGGCGTAGATGGAGTCCGGATGGCTCTTGGCCACCAGATTGACCTTCTCCTTGACCATCGCTTCGTTCAGCGCCGAGACCAACCCGACGTCGAGGGCCAGACCGCCGGTCATCAGCGCCAGGCCATCCGAGGCGCCGATGGACTTCAGCAGCTTGGCCAACCGAACCGCCATCGATTCGTGGATGCCCTTCAGGATATTCGAGGCGCTGATGCCGCGGGACACCATGTTGATGACGTCGGTTTCCGCCAGCACGGCGCAGATCGACGACACTTTTTCCGGGTTGTCGGCCTGTTGGGACAGGGTGCCGATCTCGTCCTGCGCGATGCCTAGGTAACGGGCGATATTTTCCAGGAACTGGCCCGAGCCCGAGGCGCACTGGCTGGTCATCTTGTAGCTGAGCACCTTGCCACTGGCGTCCACCCTGATGGCCCGGCCGTTCAACGCGCCGATATCGAGGACGGCGCGTGCTTCAGGGTTCAGGTACACCGCGCCACGCCCGTGGGTGGTCATGGAGTAGAAATGGCCGGTGGAGAACTTCAGGTTTTCCGCATCACCGGTGGACGCCACATAGGCGACGTCGCCACGCTTGACACCCGCTTGCTTCAGCACGTGCTGATAGGTGTCGTCGGCCAGGTGGAATGGATCGCGGTTGCGGATGCGTGCGGTTTCCTTGCCCAACCATTCAGCCTTGGTGCCGTCCACCTTGAACAGGACGGTCTTGACGCAGCCGGAGCCGATGTCGATGCCGGCGGTAATGATCTCGCTCATGGACTTCACTCCCTCTTTTCGCCACCCCCGGGCCCGCCCGCTTCGCAGGCAATCAACCTGTTGCCGGCAATGCCGGCGGGCCGGGGGGCCGTGGATTGCCGGGTCAAGCCCGGCAATGACGAGGCGATGTTGTTTCGATTGCTCAATTAACCACGGCACGGACGGCGAAAGTGGCACCGCCAAGGGCCCCGGTATAGATCGAGTCCGGGTTGATGTTGATGGTGACGTCGCCGTAATTCTCCTTGATCAGCTTGCGCAGCTCGCGCACCGCCGCTTCGTTCTTGGCGACACCGCCGGTGAAGGTGAACTGGTCCTTGACGCCGCCGGCCCGCGACAGGATCGACATGGCGCGCAGGATGATGGCGCGGTGCAGGCCGGCCAGGATGTCCTCGCGCTTCTCGCCCAAGGCCAGACGATCACGCAACTCGGCGCCGGCGAACACGGTGCAGGTCGAGTTGATGCGCACGCTCTTGTTGGATTTCATGGCGAGCGGCCCCAGCTCATGCAGGCCCATGTTCATTTCGTCGGCGATGTAGCCCAGATAACGGCCGCAGCCGGCGGCGCAGCGGTCGTTCATCTGGAAGTTCTCGACGATTCCTGATGGGTCCACCTGGATGCCCTTGGTGTCCTGGCCGCCAATGTCGAGCACCGTGCGGGTATCGGGGTACATCACATGGGCGCCCAGTCCGTGGCACAGGATCTCCGAGCGGATGTGCTCCTTGGGGAAGGGCAGACGGACGCGGCCGTAGCCGGTGCCGACCACATAGGTTTCCTCCAGCGGAATGGCCAGCGCATCCTTCACCGGCTTGACCACCGCGGTGGAGTCGATGTCGCCGCCGCTGGAAGCCTTTTCCAAGGCGCGGAGGAACTTGCCCTCCATGTCGCCGGCCGGCGGACGGTTTTCCACTTCGATGATCGACTTGTCGTAGACATTGACCAGCAGGTCGAACGCCAAGCCGGCATCGCGGGCCACCGGCTCGCCCAGCTGCATGAAGTCCGAGCCGGCGAGGTCGCGGAAGAAGTCCGACTTCCGCCGTGCGCCGGGAAGGAACAAGGCGTTGGAGCTATTGCGCAGCTGCTTGAAGACTTCGGCCAGGGCGCCGTTGACTCCGGTCTCCTTGCCGACATAGCGCGGGCCTTTGACGTTGCGCAGGCAGGTCTGTTCCAGGTCGTCGAGTTGCTCGAGGAACTGGACATGGCGGAAGTTGCGCTCAAGGTCCGACAGGATGGCATCGACCTTCCCCGCCGCTTCCGGAACGGCCGAGAGGCCGCGGCGGAACAGGGTGAGACGGGTGTCGATCAGCGCCTCCTGCTTCGAGACGGCCGCCGCCGTGTCGTAATTCGAGCGGGAATTGGTGATACCGCGGCCCAGAAGCTGGGCGTTTTCGTCCATCACCACCGCCTTGGTGGTCGTGGAACCCAAATCGATTCCGATGAAACAACGCATCTTCGGGACCTCCCTTAAGCCGCTTTGCCGGTGCCGCGGCGCTTTTGTTCGATCATCTGGAAATAGCTCTCCAGACGGTTCTTGATGTTGGCCGCCGAGAAATAGCGAGGATCGACGAGGTCGCTTTCGACGAAGGCGCCGGGCTTACCGGTGCGCTTCTCCACTTCTTTCATGATCATCAGCTGGCCGGCCGAGAAGCTGTTGCAGCTTTTGATTGAATTGATCAGCAGGCCGTCGGCTTCGTATTCCTCGACATATTTGGCCAGAATGTCGACGCGGGTCGGCAGATTGCGGTTGGTGTAGCAACCCAGGCAGTAGTCGGCCAGACTCTCCAGCGGGTTGTCCGGGTCATGGCGGAAGCCCAGGTCGTACATCCCGCCCACCTTGGTGTAGCTGGAGGCCACGACCACGGCGCCCTCGTCGTAGAACATCTTCCAGAACTCGCGGAAGTTGGTCCAGTTCGGCGGGCCTTCCACCACCAGCCGGTATTTCTGGTCGTTGAATGGCGTGCCGTCGGGTGTTACCGGTCCCTGCTTGTTGTCGATGCGAGCCTGCACTTCCTTCATCAGTTCGTCGTAGTAGACGATGGATTCGGGCGTGCCGCGGAAGGCGGTGAACATCGGACCGATGTAGTAGACGCCGCCGAAATAGGCATCGATGGGCGACGGCTTGATCTTGCCTTGCTCCAGGCACCACACCAGTCCGTCCTCGGCCTTGGCCGAGTTCTTCAGGTATTCACGCAGCCGGTCGATGTCGAACTTCACACCCGAAACCTGTTCGAGGCCTGGGATGATCACTTCCTTCAGCTGTTTGACGATGTAGTCACGCATGTTCTTGGTCGAATGACCGTCGCCCTCGTACGGCACGTGCAGCATCAGGGTCGGGCATTTGTACTGTTCGCGCAGCAGCTCGAACCATTTCATGAAGGTGTAGCAGCCGGTGTAGGAAAGCAGCAGCACGTCGGGGTCGGGGAACGGCTTGCCGTTGGGGGCGATGTTGCCCTTGCCCATCATGCCGATGTCGGCCTTCACATAGGTGCAGACGTCTTCCGAATGGCCGTGCTTCTCGGCTTCCATGATGTAGTTGCCGGAAACCTTGCGCATGCCGTTCTGAATGGCGTTGATCTCCGGCAGGTTGTTGACGATGCCAAAGCACATCAACAATTCGTTCAGGTTGCCGGGAACGAAGGTGGAGGACACCTTGCGGCCAGTCTCATGCTTGGAAGTGATCGCGTCGTAATTCTTGGCGATCATCTCCTTCTGCAGGAGCATGGATTTTTCCTTGATGACTTCGCTCATGGCGTCAGCTCCACAGCTTGAGAGAATCGGCGAAGGTGCCGGCCTGTTCGCGGATCGGCTGCATCTGGCCCGAGTTCTCGGCGTATTTGAAGGCGATGTAAGGGATGCCGGCATCGGCCAGGCGATGGGTAATCATCGGCCGGTCGAGCAGGGCGGGGTCGCAGAAGCTGGGCGTGGCGTAGATGACCCCTTCCGCGCCGCATTTGCGCACCGCTTCCACATGGAAGCGGCCCTTGTCTTCCTCTTTCGGCACGTATTTGCAGGAGGTCTCGACCGAATATTTGAGATAGGCGAGCGCCAGGGCTTCCAGCGGGTCGCCATCGGTCGGCACATCCTCGGTGAGGAAGCGGTTGACCAGGGCGTAATCGTCCTCGACCACATAGCAGCCGGCCATTTCGACCGACTTGATCAGGTTCAGCGGCGGCTGTTCGCAGAACGAGCCGTAGATGGCGACCCTTACGTTGTCGCGCTTCGGGCGGTCTTCGCGGGCGGCGGCGTCCAGATAGTCGCGCAGCATCTGGTTGTGCTCTTCGACCTCCATCATCAGGCCGGCCCGCATCAGCAGGTAGACCTCCGAAGTGGGGGCCCGCCACGGCTCGCGGGCGCGGAAAGCATAGACTTCGCGGACCAGGCGGCGGTTTTCGTTATAAAGCTTGATCGAGCGGCGGATGTCGTCGTCGCTGATCTTGCGCCCGGTCAGGGTCTCGAGGCCTTCGCGCAGTTCCTGCAGTTCCTGCACATAGTAGGTGCCGCCGATGCTGGGATCGAAATTCTGCGGGGTGTCGAAGAACTTCGACCAGACATTCGGGAACATCATCTTCCAGATGCCCGACAGGTTGCGGATGACGTCGCAGACGAAGGGGAAGATCATCCCGTCGACGAAATCCAGCCGGCCGGTCACACCCAGTTCAATGGTCGAACGCGGAATGCGGCAGATGTAGCTTTGGTAATAGGCGTCACCGTGGATGACCTCCATCTGGTCGCCGCCGCCGAAGATGCCCAGCGGCAGGCAGCCTGCGGCATGGATCATTTCCAGCGGAACGTAGACCGGCAGGAAACCGATGACTTTGCGGCCGGGTGCTTTCGCTTTCCAGGCGCGGGCGGCGCTGAAATTGAGGTCCTCGAACAGGGCCTGGCAGCGCGCGGTGATTTCAGCTGTGGACGACATTTGTTAACGACCCTCCCATTTGGCCGGTCTTTTTTCGAGGAATGCCGTCAGACCTTCCACGGCATCCCGGGTGGACATCAGTCCTTCCAGGTAAAGCTTCTCCAAAGCGGCGAGTTTGACTTTGACCCGCTCGACCATGTCGATACGGGCTGCCCGCACCGCATAGCGCAGCGACGACGGGCTGTGCGGCGCCAGCGCTTCGTCGAAGTACGCCAACGCTGCGGCTTCCGGGTCGGAACTGACGGCTTGGACCAGGCCGAGACGCCAGCCCTCCTCGCCGCTGATGGACCGCCCCGAAAACAGGATGCTTTCCGCCGCTCCGCGCGGCATGCGTTCCGGCAACAGGCAGGAGGCCGGCGGAGCAAACACCGCCAACTGGATCTCCGGCTGGCCGAACTTGGCGTCGGGGGCGGCGAAAATCAGATTGGCCCCGAGCGCCACTTCCATGCCGCCGCCCAGGCACTGGCCGCGAACCGCAGCCAGCACCGGGACCGGTGATTCGACCATGCGCAGGATCAGTGCGCAGAAGCCCTTCAGCATGGCGGCGCATTGGTCGGGCAGATGCTCCTGCACGCTGGCGCCAAAACTGAAATGTGGTCCTTCGTGGTCGATCAGCACCGCCGACAGCATGGGGTCGGACAGGTTCTCGGCCAATGCCCGATCCAAGGCGGCGATCATCGTCGCGTCGACGATGTTGGCCTTGGGCCGCGCCAGCCGCAGCCTGAGCAGCTTGCTGTCGCGGTCGCGCCAGACCTTGAGGCAGGAGTCGGTCATTTGTGCCCCCGTGCCGCCGGCATCAGGCTCTCGGTCAGTTCCGGCGTCCAGGGCGCGCCGATGGCCAGCGCCTGGCGCAGCGCTACGAAGTCGATCTCGCGGTCTTCCTTGGTGCCTTCGTTGAAGGCGCGGAACCCGGCGCGGGCTTCGGTCATCATGTTGAGCGACAGCCAGGCACGGCTGTTTTCCTTGTTGGCGTTCCAGGCGTTGATCTTCGGCTTGCGCAGTTCCTCGAACGACTTGGTCATGCAATCGGGGAAGGTCAGCAGGATCTTCGTGCACAGTTCCTCGACCTTGGCGTCGAGCAGCGACAGATCCACCGTGCCTTGCTTCAGGAGCGCCTTGCCCGCTTCCGCCTCGGCGCCGGTCCGGAACTCGCCATGGATGATGCGCCCGAATTCGTCGAGGTAGCGGTCGGTCACCACCAGCGGGTTGGCGACGAACTTGCCGTCGACCTTCAGCGCCGGCACGATGTCGGTAAGGATGCCCAGGCGTGCCGCCTTGTGGGCCGAGAACGGCTCGCACAAGGTGCCCGACACCATGGCTTGTTCGCAGCCGATCATCAGCGGCAGGAAATCGGTGGCGCCGCCGATGGCGGCGGAACCGTGCTTCGGGCCGGCTTGGCCGAACTTGGCCAGGTCCTGGGCGACCGAGAAGTCGGCGGCCATGCCGATCTCCTGGCCACCGCCGATACGCATGCCGTTGACCCGGCAGATCACCGGCTTGTCGCAGCCCAGGATGGCCGAGACCATGTCGTTGAACAGGCGCATGTACTGCCGGTATTCCTGCGGGTTGCCGGCATAGTATTCGGCATATTCCTTGGTATTGCCGCCGGTGCAGAACGCCTTGTCGCCGCTGCCGGTGAACACCACTGCGACCACGTCGCGGGCCACCGAGGCGGCGCGGAAGGCCAGGATCACCCCCTTGACCATCTCGGTGGTGTAGGAATTGAACTGCTTGGGATTGTCCAGAATGATCCAGGCATTGTAGAGGCCCGGCACCACCTTGCCGTCCGGCGTCCTGGCCGGGCGCTTCTCGTAAATCACACCGGGGACGACGATGTCGCGGACCAGGTTATGGTCGTTGAGCTGCGCTGGGGCCGTGGACTTGGCGATCGTGGCTGTGTCGGAGGTCATGCTGTTTCCTCTTTCTTTTCGTCTGCGAATTGCTTTTCTGGGCCCGACGCGGGAATCTCGCGTCGAATCCTCAAGGAACTAGAATGGCCCGCCGCTTCAGCTTGTGGGCATGGGCGTCGGCGAAGACCCGGTTGATGTCCTCGAGCGGATGGCGTTCGACGAAGGACGCCAACTCGATCTTGCCGTCGAGCACCAGGTCCAGGGCGCCGGGGTAGAGATCCGGCGGGCAGCCCCAGTTGCCCAGCGCCCGGGCGTGGAAAGCCATCAGGTTGGACAGGCGGACCTCGACCTTGTCCATGGTGAACCCGACCACCGCCAGGGTGGCGCCGTGCACCAGCAGGTTCCAGGCGGTGCTCTGTCCGGCGGCCGTGCCCGAGCATTCGAAGATCACCCATTCGCGGGTGGGAAGACCGCGCTCCTTGGCGAATTCGGCGATGCTCTTCTTCAGGCTCTTGGGGTCGGTCTCGCGGACGTTGATGGTCTTGGCGGCACCGAACTTGCCAATGGCTTCGAGCTTGCCGGCATCGACGTCGAGAGCGACCACCGTCCCGCCAAAGGCGGCGGCGATCTGCACGCAATAGCCGCCGACGCCGCCGGCCCCGATGACCACGCACAAGGTGCCGGGCTGGACGCCCGCCTGCACCACGGCCTGATAGGGTGTCGTCACGGCGTCAGCCACCACCGAGACGTCGGCCAAGGCCAGGCCGATCTTTTCCAGGCGGGCCTCGTCGACCGGGCAAAGGCCGACGGCTGAAACGGTGATATGGGTGGCAAAGCCGCCCTGGATGTCGTTGCCGGGCATCGCCTGGCGGGCACAGATCGTACCTTTGCCGCGCTTGCATGCGTCGCACTGGCCGCAGGGGATGACCGCCGGAATGATCACGGCGCGGCCAAGCCAGTTTTCGGCGCCGGCACCGGCGGCGACCACACGGCCGCTGATTTCGTGGCCCAGCGTCAGGGGCAGGGGGATGTTGGTGCGGACGCCGTCGTAATAATACCCCAAGTCGGTATGGCAAACGCCGCAGCCCGCCACTTCGACCAGCACCTGGCCGGCTTCGGGCGTCGTCAACGCCATCGATTCCTTGATCATCGGCGCGCCGACCGCGGTCATCATCCAGCGATGCGCAGACTTGGACATGGCCCCTTCCTTTCTTTCGTTCTTTGCCACACCCCTTGACGGGAGTGCCGTGCTCTGATTACGATAATACGTATTGACGTACTACAATACCGAATTTGCTGTCAAGCAGTTCCGCACGAACCGAACCAACGCCGGGAGGCCCGATTGATGTCAGTCCAAAAACGCTCTTTCCAATGGGATGATCCGCTGCTTCTGGAGGAATGCCTTTCCGAGGACGAACGGATGGTGCGGGATTCTGCCCACGCCTACTGTCAGGAAAAGCTCCTGCCGAGGGTGCTGGAAGCTAACCGGCACGAGGTGTTCCACCGCGAGATCATGAACGAGATGGGAGAGCTGGGCTTCCTCGGCCCGACGCTGCCCGAGACCTATGGCTGCGCGGGCGTCAACTATGTTTGCTACGGCCTGATCGCGCGAGAGGTCGAACGGGTCGATTCCGGCTACCGCTCGGCGATGAGCGTGCAGTCCTCGCTGGTCATGTATCCGATACATGCCTACGGTACCGAGGAACAGCGGCGGAAATACCTGCCCAAGTTGGCCACCGGCGAACTGATCGGCTGCTTCGGCCTGACCGAACCCGATGCCGGGTCGGATCCCGGCGGCATGCGCACCCGGGCGACCAAAGTCGATGGCGGCTGGACCTTGCGCGGCAGCAAGATGTGGATCACCAACTCGCCCATCGCCGATGTTTTCGTCGTCTGGGCCAAGACCGAGGACAAAGTGATTCGCGGCTTCATCCTGGAGAAGGGGATGAAGGGCCTGTCCGCGCCGAAGATCGAAGGCAAGTTCTCCCTGCGTGCCTCGACTACCGGCGAGATCGTGATGGACGATGTGTTCGTGCCGGAAGAGAATCTGCTCCCGAATGTGGAGGGGCTGAAAGGGCCGTTTGGCTGCCTCAACCGTGCTCGCTACGGAATCGCCTGGGGCGTTCTGGGCGCTGCCGAGTTCTGCTGGCACCAGGCCCGCAGCTACACGCTGGACCGCAAACAGTTCAATCGCCCGCTGGCCAACAACCAGTTGATCCAGTGGAAGCTGGCCAACATGCAGACCGAGATCACCCTGGGGCTGCACGCCTGCCTGCGGCTTGGCCGGCTGTTCGACGGCGGCGCGATGGCGCCCGAGATGATCTCCATGCTGAAGCGCAATAATTGCGGCAAGGCGCTGGATATCGCCCGGACAGCTCGCGACATGCACGGCGGCAACGGAATCTCGGATGAGTTCCATGTGATCCGCCATGTGATGAACCTCGAGGCGGTCAATACTTACGAAGGCACGCACGACGTCCACGCATTGATCCTTGGCCGCGCCATTACCGGACTGAACGCGTTCACTGGCTGAGGCAGGATCTTTCGGGTGCGGGCTGTCGGGAGACCTCTCCGGCAGTCCGATTCCGGTCTCGGCTGAGCGAGGCGAGACCGGTGGCTCCTCCAGAGGTCAACTTGAGGCCAGGCGGTTCCTCCCTTGTTTGATCCATGGACCGTCTGGCCTCCTTTTTACGGTAATCAGGTACTTGTAACCTGGTATCGACGCGGAAGGACAAAGCATGGCTCTCGACCACCGCCGCCTGAATGCGCTGGCCCTACGGTGCTGGGAACTTCATGACCAAACCCGGGCGACCGTCGCCGCGCTGGCGAACCCGTCGCTGGTTTCGGGGCCCGAGACAGCAGGCCGGATGCTGCGGCGCATGCAGATCGGGGCCGTCGACATGGTCCTCCTGCACTGCATGGCCTGGCTTGCCAAGGCCGCCGAGAAAAATCGGCCGGGGAGCAGGTTGGACGTTGACGGCCGAAGCGTCCCGCGGATCTTTCCGCTCGCGGCCCCAATTGATTTCCAAGACATCGACGATCTGGTCAACCGGATGACCGAAGAGACCCAGCAATTGGTCAGGGACATGGTTGCACTGTATGGCGACCCGTCCGAGAGCATCGAACTGCGGCTGCCCTGCGAGGCCTTGGCGGAATAGGCAACGGTGGTCGGGACGAAATGCAAGGGTGGCCGCCTCCGGTGTCTCATTCCTCGGGCCAGAACGATCCGATGTCGATGCGCCGCCGCCCTGGTTCGGGAAAGGGAAGGGGGTCACAGGCTTCCAGGGTTTCTCGGTAGCGGGTGGCCAGGCGCTGATAGGCGATGGTGCCGGTCCGCTTCCTGGCGATCTCGGCGTCGTCAAGGGGGCGTACCACCTTGGCCGGAACGCCGGCGGCGAGGTGCCTCGGCGGTACGATGAAGCGGGCTTTGACGAAGGAAAGGGCGGCGACGATGGCGCTCTCGCCGATGCGGGCGTCGTCGAAAACGATCGCGTTTACGCCGATCAGGGCGTTGCGTCCGACCCGGCACGCATGCACCACCGCGCCATGCCCGATATGCCCGTCCTCTTCGACCACCGTGTCCATGTACGGTGTGCCGTGCAGCACCGCATTGTCCTGGATGTTGCAGCCGGCATGCAGAAGGATCGAGGAAAAATCCCCGCGCAGGCTCGCCCCGGGGCCAATGTAGCAGCGGGGGCCGACCTGGACGTCGCCAATGATGACGGCGGTGGGGTGGACAAATGCGCTGGGGTCGATGACCGGGATGTGCCCTTCGAACGAGTAGACCTGTGCCACAACGATTTCCTTAAGCCTTGGGGTGTGGCTGATTATAAGGGGCATAAAGGCATTGCGGTACCCCTTTGCGTTTTTCGCGTTGATTCCCCTACTCGGTGAATGGTAATAGAGGGGTCACATTCGGGGCCAGGGGGAGTTTCCTCGATGACACATATCAATTCCGCTGCCGATATCGCCGCATCCGAAGCCATCCGCCAGATCGGCGTGATCGGAGCCGGCCAGATGGGAACCGGCATTACCCAAGTTTTGGCCCAGGCCGGCTTCACCGTGACGGTACTCGACGTCAGTGAAGAGCGCTTGGCCGCCGCGATTGCCAATATCGGACGCGGACTGGATCGCTTGCTCGCCAAGGCGAAGATCACCGAGGGCAACAAGGCCGAGGCACTGGCCCGGATCCGCACCGCCGTCGACTATGCCGCCCTTGCCGAATGCGATCTGGTAATCGAGGCCGCCAGCGAGGATGAAGCGGTCAAGCGAGCCATTTTCAAGCAGCTGCTGCCGGTGCTGAAGCCCAGCGCCATCGTCGCCTCGAACACCTCGTCCATTTCCATCACCCGTCTGGGAAGCGCCACCGACCGGCCGGGCAAGTTCATGGGCATGCATTTCATGAACCCGGTTCCGGTGATGGCGCTGGTCGAACTGATTCGTGGCATCGCCACTGACGAACAGACCTATCAGCTGGTCCACGGGGTGGTTCGGCGGCTGGGCAAGGTGCCGGTGATGGCGGACGATTTTCCCGCCTTCATCGTCAATCGCATCCTGCTGCCGATGATCAATGAGGCCGTCTATACCCTTTATGAGGGCGTGGGTTCGGTCGAATCCATAGACGCGGCCATGCGCCTTGGTGCCAATCAGCCGATGGGCCCCTTGGAACTCGCCGATTTCATCGGGCTCGATACCTGCCTCGCCATCATGCAAGTTCTCCACGACGGCCTGGCGGACACCAAATACCGACCCTGTCCGCTGCTGGTGAAATACGTCGAGGCCGGCTGGCTCGGCCGCAAGACCGGTCGCGGTTTTTACGACTACTCGGGCGAAAAGCCCGTCGCCACGCGGTAGACCCGCGTGGCGTCCGCGTCTCGCGGTCAGAGTGGCCGCGAGATTGCTCCCCTGCCGGACAGTTTGTGGCCTCGACCGCTCGTCACGCGGTTGTTCGCTGGAGCGGCCCTGTTCGTTCGGGCTGGCGGCTGTGGCGCCAGTTCGCGCAGCTGGGATTTGCTGGCGGAGCCATCAAGCGCCTTGATGGTGCGCTGCCTGATCACGTTCAGTACTCAATCATTCTGGTCGTGGCGGGATAAGGGCGCATCGCAAATGGTGCGCTCGAAGCCAAAAATAAATAAGGCATTTACATTATCTGGCTGCTTGTAAATGTGGTCACATATTTCGGCGGATTGATTTGCAAATATTTTATTTGCCGAAAACGGTATATTACAATACTAGATATGAGTGTGCATCGCGCCTGCATCGTCGGGTTGGCGGCCGTCAATGATACGGTGACGCCGTAAATAGGCACTTTGACGCAATTTGCGGACCGGCAAGGGACAAACGCATGTCGCTGATCGACAATCTCAGGATCCGTTCGAAGATCCTGCTCATCGTGCTTGGATCTCTCCTTGCCGTGGCTCTGGTTGCCGGGCTGGGCCTGTACAGTATCTGGGCTGAACTGATGGCTGGCCGCCAAATGAAAGTTCAGCAGCTGACCGAAAGCGCCTATAGCATCCTTGCCTACTACGAAGCAGAAGTGCAAGCCGGGCGTCTGTCCGAACAAGACGCCAAGGGTCGCGCCGTGGCTGAATTGCGGGCCGTACGCTACGGCAACGACAATTACTTCTGGATCAATGACATGGCCGCCCGCATGGTCATGCATCCGATCAAGCCGGAGCTCGACGGCAAGGATGTGTCCGGCATGACCAGCCCCGATGGCTCCCACATCTTCGTCGATATGGCGGCCATCGCCAGCAAGTCCGGAAGTGGGTTTTATTCCTATTATTGGCCAAAGCCGGGATTCGTACGGTCGGTCCGCAAGATCTCCTATGTCAAGGGATTCGCCCCCTGGGGCTGGGTGATCGGCACCGGTATCTACCTTGACGACGCCGAGGCCGCGTTCCGGCAGGCGGCTCTGGAGTTCGGCGGTGTGGGCGTGCTGATCGCGATCTTCGGGCTCGTCGCATCGCTGCTGGTGGTGCGACGCGTGACCTGGCCGCTGTCGGTGCTGACCGGGGACATGAACCGGCTTGCCCGCAACGAGGTCGACTTCACCGTCAATGGCGTCCTGCGCAAGGACGAACTGGGCGACATGGCCCGCGCCCTGAACATCTTCCGGGACGGCGAAATCGCCCGGCAGGGGCTGCAGGTGGAACGGCAGAAAGAGCAGGAGATGAAGGATCGGCGGGCCGCCGCCATGGAGCACCTGACCCACGACTTCAATAACGGCGTCCGCGGCGTGCTGGACATCATGACCCGGACGGCACACGAGCTGCGCGACGTGGCCCAGGCGATGACCGGGGTAGCCGATGAAACCAGCTCGCGGTCGACCGTGGTGGCGGCCGCCGCCGAACAGGCTTCGTCCAATGTGCAGACGGTCGCTGCGGCAGCGGAACAACTGGCCGCTTCCGAGAGCGAGATCGCCCGCCAGATCAGCCGCTCAAGCGAGGTGACCAGCCAGGCCTCGGACGATGCCGAGCGGATCAACGGCATCGTCGGCGGCTTGAGGGACGCCACTCGCCAGATCGGCGACATCGTCAACCTGATCAACGATATCGCCAGCCAGACCAACCTGCTGGCGCTGAACGCCACCATCGAGGCGGCGCGGGCCGGCGAGGCCGGCAAAGGCTTTGCCGTGGTGGCCACCGAAGTGAAGAACCTCGCCAATCAGACGGCCCGCGCCACCGGCGAAATCGACGCGCAGATCAGCGCCGTCCAGGTTGCCGCCAGCGACGCGGTAAGCGCCATCTCGGGCATCGGCCAGACCATCGTCGAGATCAGTCGGACGGCTGGCGCCATCGCTGCCGCGGTCGAACAGCAGACCGCCGCCACCAAGGAAATCGCTCGCAACGTCATCGAGGCGTCGACCGGCACCCAGGAGGTGACATCCTCAATCTTCCAGGTGAAGGAAGGTGCCACCCGGACCGGTGCCACCGCCAGCCAGGTGCTGGCTACCGCGGACCACCTGCTGGACCAGTCGACCAGGCTTTCCGCGGAAGTCACCGATTTCCTCAGCGCGATCAAGCATGCCGGTGATCGGCGCCATTTCGAGCGGATTCCGGTAGCGCTCAAAGTTCGCGTGACCGCCGCGGGCCGAGCCGTCGACGCGATGACGGTGGATATTTCGGCCGGCGGGGCGCGCCTGGATTGCCGACTTGAGGGTGCGGTGGGAACGCCGGTCGTGTTCAAGGTGGCAAATTGGCCGAAGGTGGAAGGACGCATCGTCGGCATGGAGAATGGGCAGGCCCGAGTGCAGTTCGCCCTCGATTCGGCGACCCGGAAACAGCTGACCAACGAACTGTCGATCCTGGCCGGACATCCTGTGGCGGCTTGACGAACGGTGTGATTCCTCTCGCGCCGAAAGCCGTTTTCGACGAGGTTCCCCTGGCCGATGCAGGTCAGCTGCGGTCCATTCCGCCAAGAATTGTTTACTGGGCAAACAAAAAATGGTTGACCTGGTAAACAATAATCACGCACCATAATGCCGTTGATCTGGGTGAGGTGAGGCCGGTGGTCAGGCAGGGCGATCTCGTCATGGAGCGCGCAGGGGTTCAGGATGCAGGCCTGTCGCTGGGCATGCTTCCGCAGCTGCTGGGCTATCACCTGCGGCGCACGCAGGTCGCGGTGTTCAAGCATTTCTCCCGGACAGTGGCGATCGAAAACCTGACGCCGGGCCTGTGCGGCATGCTGCAGGTCATCGCCGCCAATCCGGGCCTCAGCCAGAGCCGCCTGGCCGAGGCGATGGGGGTTGACCGCTCAACCATCGTCAAGGTGGTCAAGCAGTTGGATGCGGCCGGCGTTATCGAGCGGATCGGCTCACCGAGCGACCGGCGCAGCAACTGCCTTTATCCAAGTCCGCGCGGACTTGAGGCGGTACGGCAGATGGAAAAGGAAATCGTGCGTCACGAAGGCGAGGTGGCCGCGGGGTTGTCCGCAGCCGAGCGGGACATGCTGATCGCCCTGTTGAGCCGTGTTTACCGGCAGGCGCAGTGAAGCCCCGGCCGTGTGGTGGTGATCAAGGATCGGGAACGGAGTGTTCGATGAAGGAGGACAGGCTGTGAGGTCGGTATTGTCGCTCACCGTCAATGGCCGGGCCCGAGAGGACCTGGTCGCCGACAACATGCTGCTGCTCGACTACCTGCGCGAGGTGGCCGGGCTGACCGGCACCAAGCAGGGCTGCGATGGCGGCGAATGTGGGGCCTGCACCGTCCTGGTCGACGACCAGCCGCGGCTGGCCTGCTCCACCCTGGCCCATCAGGTGGCCGGCAAGAGGATCGAGACCATCGAAGGACTGGCGACGCGCGGACGGCTGTCCGCTCTGCAGCAGGCCTTCCACGAAAAGCTCGGCACGCAGTGCGGGTTCTGCACGCCGGGCATGATCATGGCCGCCGAGGCCCTGCTGCGCCGCAATCCGGACCCCAGCCGTGACGAGATCAAGGCCGCATTGTCTGGCAATCTGTGCCGCTGTACAGGCTATGTGAAGATCGTCGAATCGGTGGAAACCGCCGTTCGCGCTCGGGAGGCCGCGGAATGACCATTCGGACCCTGGAAAAGCGCGAGGCCGGGGCGGTCGGCGTCCGCACCCCGCTGATCGACGGCGTCGACAAGGTTACCGGCAAGGCCAAGTACACCGCCGACCTGATGGTGCCGGATGCTCTGGTCGGCAAGATCCTGCGCAGCCCGGTAGCCCACGCCCGCATTCTGTCCATCGACACCAGCGCGGCGGAAGCGCTGGACGGTGTCATGGCCGTCGCCACCGGTGCCGATACGCCGATTCCCTTCGGCGTCCTGCCCATCGCCGAGAACGAGTACCCGCTGGCCCGCGACAAGGTCCGCTACCGCGGTGACCCCATCGCCGCCGTGGCGGCGGTCGACGAGGCGACGGCGGACGCGGCGCTGAAACTGATCCGCGTCGAGTACGAGCATCTGCCCGTCTACATCGATGCCAGGAAGGCGATGGAGCCGGGGGCGGAACCGCTGCATCAGGACAAGCCGAACAACGTTCTGCGCGAGGTCCATCACGAGTTCGGCGATATCGAGGCCGGCTTCGCCGCCGCCGATCTGGTGCGCGAGAAGGTATTTCGCTTTGCCGAAGTCAATCATATGCACATGGAGCCGAACGCCACCCTTGCCGAGTACGACGGTGACAAGGACTGGCTGACGCTGCATACCACCACCCAGGTGCCGTATTACGTCCACCTGAAGGTTTCATCCTGCCTGCAGGTCGACCCGTCGCGGGTGCGCGTGGTCAAGCCGTTCCTCGGCGGCGGCTTCGGTGCTCGCACCGAATGCCTGAGCTTCGAGATCATCGCCGGCCTGCTGGCCCGCAAGGCCAATGGCACTGTCCGCGTGTTGCAGACGCGGGAGGAGACGTTCATCTCCCATCGCGGCCGGCCGGAAGCCGAGATCAGGATGAAGCTGGGGATGACCCGGGACGGCAAGATCACCGCCTGCGCCGAGGAGTGCATCCAGCGTGGCGGGGCCTATGCCGGCTATGGCATCATCACCATCCTCTATGCCGGGGCCTTGCTGCACGGGCTCTACGAAATTCCCAACATCAAATACGACGGCTGGCGGGTCTATACCAACACCCCGCCCTGCGGCGCCATGCGCGGCCATGGCACGGTCGACGCCCGTGCCGCCTTCGAGGCGCTGTTGAACGAGATGGCCGAGGAACTGGGCCTGGACGCGTTTGCCGTGCGGCGCGCCAACCTGATCCCTTCGGTGCCGTTCACCACCCTGTACGCGCAGAAGATCATGAGCTACGGGCTGCCGGAATGCCTGGACAAGGTGCTGAAGGCGTCGGGCTGGGCCGAGCGGCGCGGCAAGATGCCGAAGGGGCGCGGCCTCGGGCTGGCCTGCTCGCATTTCGTCTCGGGCACCTCGACGCCCAAGCATTGGACCGGCGAGCCCCATGCCACGGTAAACCTGAAGCTGGACTTCGACGGCGGGGTCACCCTGCTGACCGGCGCCGCTGATATCGGCCAGGGGTCGAACACCATGGCGGCGCAGATGGTCAAGCAGGTGTTGGGCGTCGATTTGAACCGCATCCGGGTGATTTCCGCCGACAGCGCGGTGACGCCGAAGGACAACGGCAGCTATTCGTCGCGTGTCACCTTCATGGTGGGTAACGCCGCCATCGACGCCGCCAAGGCACTGCAGCGCATCCTGAACGAGGCAGCGGCGAAGAAGCTGGACGCCCGGCCGGAAGACATCGAATGCGTCGACGAGGTGTTCCGTGTCGTCGGCGGTCAACACCCCGGCCTTTCCTTCCACGAAGTGGTGAAGGCGGCGCTGGTCGATACCGGCACCATCACCGTGAAGGGTACCTTCACGCCGCCGATCGAGTTCCAGGGCGACAAGAAGATCAAGGGAAGCGCCATCGGCGCCACC
The DNA here is from genome assembly GCA_021793155.1 of Pseudomonadota bacterium. GTDB lineage: Bacteria > Pseudomonadota > Alphaproteobacteria > Rhodospirillales > Magnetospirillaceae > DUZF01. The sequence continues at coordinate 17,268 of JAJYTF010000031.1, forward strand.
ATGGGATTCTGTTACGCCGCTCAGGTGGTCGAAGCCTCGGTCGACGAGGTGACCGGCAAGGTTACCGTCCACAAGGTGTGGGTGGCCGTCGACGTCGGCCGCGCGCTCAACCCCCTGGCGGTGGAAGGCCAGATCCAGGGCGGCGTGTGGATGGGCATGGGGCAGGCGCTGTCCGAGGAGACCCGCTTCGATCAGGGGCGCATGATCCATTCCAACATTATCGACTATCGGGTGCCGACCATGGCTGACAGCCCCGATATGGAGGTCATCATCGTCGAGAGCATGGATCCCAACGGGCCGTTCGGCGCCAAGGAGGCCAGCGAAGGCATGCTGTCGGGCTTCCTGCCCGCCTTGATGGATGCCGTTCACGAGGCCGCTGGCGTGCGCCCCGACGCCCTGCCGCTGACACCCGACCGCATGCTCGATCTGCTCGAAAGCCGCGAGGCCGCCCAATGACCAACCTGCCCGATTTCCGCTACGTCAGGCCCACCAGTGTCGATGACGCGGTCAAGGCCCTGGCCGCTCCGGGAGCGCTGCCGATTGCCGGAGCCACCGATCTGCTGCCAAATCTTCGACGCGGGTTGAAACAGCCCGAGGCGCTGGTCGACCTCACCGCCATCGGCGGGCTGGCTATGCTCGAAGAAACGGCCGAGGGCTGGCTCATCGGGGCGGGGTTGCCGCTGGCCGCCCTGGCCGACCATCCGTCGCTCAGCCGCCATCTGCCGGTGCTGGCCGAGGCCGCGCGGGCGGTCGCCGGCCCGACCCATCGGGCCGCCGGCACGGTGGGCGGCAACCTCTGCCAGGATACCCGCTGCATTTTCTACAATCAGAGCGAATGGTGGCGTTCGGGCAACGGCTACTGCCTGAAATACCAGGGTGACCGCTGCCATGTGGCGCCTAAGACCTCGCGCTGTTTCGCCACCTATCGCGGCGACCTGGCGCCGGCCCTGCTGGTACTCGGCGCCGAGGCGGAGCTGGCGTCGGCCGGAGGGCGCCGCAACCTTCCCCTGGCCCAGCTGTTCCAGGATGACGGCGCTGCCCACCTGACACTGGCGCCGGGAGAAATCCTGGTCGCGGTGAAGGTGCCGCGCAACGACCGTCTGGTAGCGGGCTATGCCAAATTGAGGGTGCGCGATTCCATCGATTTCCCTCTGGTCGGCGTCGCCGCGGCCCTTGAGCGTGACGGCGATCGTCTGGTCCGCTTGCGCCTTGCCATCACCGGAACCAATTCGGCACCGTTGGCGGTTTCCACCGAGGGCCTGGAGGGCGAGGCGTGGGATGAGAAGACGGCCAAGGCCTTGGCCGACCGCCTGAACAAGACGGCAAAGCTGCAGAACACCACGACGATTGGCATGAAATACCGGCGCCGGGTGTTGCTGGCGGCGGCACGGCGGCTGATCGACGGGCTGTGGGAGCAAGGGAAGGCGCCATGAGCCAGTTCCCGTCTGCTCCCTTCTGCGGCGCGGACGACGATGCCATCCTCGGCCAGTTGGGCGCCTGGCTGGACGAGGGGCGGGGGGTGGCATTGGCCACGGTGACGAAAATCTGGGGCTCGGCACCACTGCCGGTGGGCAGCCATCTTGCGGTCGAGGAGGGTGGCGCCTTCGTCGGCTCGGTGTCGGGCGGATGCATCGAAGGGGCGGTAATATCGGCAGCCCTGGAGGCCATCGCCGATGGCAAGCCGCGCAGCCTGGAATTCGGCGTCACCGACGAACAAGCCTGGCAGGTCGGCTTGGCCTGCGGCGGCACCATCGGCATCTATGTCGAGCGCGTCCGATGAAAAGCAAGCTGTTTCGCAGCCTGCAGGCTTTCCGCACCGCGCAGTGCCCGGTCGCCGTAGTCACCGACCGGGTTTCCGGGGCGCAGGCTCTGGTTACCGCCGGCCAGGTGTCGGGTGACCTTGCTCTTGCCGAGGGAACGCTTCTCGGCATCCGTGGCATGCTGGCCGGCGATGCGAGCGGAGAGGTCGACGGCCTGCTCGTCCGCGTCTATGGTCCACCCTGGACACTGGTACTGGTCGGCGCCGTCCATATCGCCCAGGCCCTGGCCCCAATGGCGGCCTTGGCTGGTTTTGCCGTTAAGGTCATCGATCCACGGCGCGCCTTCGCCACCGAACTGCGCTTTCCCGGCGTGGAACTGATCGTCGACTGGCCCAACGACGTTCTTGCCGCATCGCCGCCGAACGCCCGTACGGCGGTGGTGACGCTGACCCACGACCCCAAGATCGACGATGTCGGGCTGATTGCCGCCTTGCGCTCGCCGGCCTTCTTCATCGGCGCCTTGGGCAGCAACCGCACCCATGCGCGGCGCAAGGCGAGGCTGGCCGAAGCCGGCTTCGGCGAAGCCGATATCGCCCGCATCGCCGCCCCGGTCGGGTTGGATCTGGGCGGCCGGCTGCCCGGTGAGATCGCCGCTTCCATCGTTGCCGAGATCGTCGGAGTCCGCCACGGCCGGCCGAGGCAACGGCCATGATCTTCGGCGAGTTCGCCCTTGAGGAAGCTCAAGGGATCGTGCTCGCGCATTCACTGAACCTGCCCGACGGCAGTATGAAAAAGGGTCGGCGACTCGACGATGGCGACCTGCAGAAGCTGCGGGTGGCGGGCTTCACCACTGTCGTCGGAGCGCGATTGGAGGCCGGCGACCTGGGTGAGAACGATGCGGCCGACCGCGTGGCCGCCGCGCTGGCCGGCGCCGAGGTCACCCGGTCGGCGGGCTATACCGGCCGCAGCAACCTGTTCGCCGCATGTCACGGCCTGGCGATGATCGACCGCGGCGGGCTGGATCGGCTGAACCAGATGAACGAAGCGGTCACCGTGGCCTCGGTTGCCCCATGGGAGATCGTCAGACCCGGCCAGATGATCGCCACCGTCAAGGTCATCCCCTTCGCTCTGGATGGCCAGTTGGTAGAGTGTTGTGCCGCTTTCGCCGAAGAGGCTGGGCCGATCATTGCCGTTCGGCCATTTCTGCCGCAGCGGGTGGGGCTGATTCTGACCCGGCTGCCAGGCACCAAGGACAAGCTGCTGGACTCCACCTTCGAGGCCGCCCGTGCCCGAATCGAAGAACTGGGTGGTGGCCTTGTCTTCGAGTCCCGTTGTGCGCACCGGGGGGATACCCTGAGCGAGCAGATCGGCCAGGCGCTGGCCGCCGGCTGCAACCTCCTGCTGATCGCCGGCGCCTCGGCGATCGTCGATCGGCGCGACGTGGTGCCGGCGGCCGTGGTTGCGGCGGGGGGGCGGATTGATCATTTCGGCATGCCGGTGGATCCGGGCAATCTGATGCTGTTGGCCCATATCGGCGAGGTGCCGGTTCTCGGAGTGCCGGGATGCGCGCGGTCACCGCGGCTCAACGGCTTCGATTTCGTCTTTCGGCGGCTGATGGCCGGTCTGCCGGTCGAGTCGCGCGACATCATGGGCTTGGGCGTCGGCGGCTTGCTGAAGGAAATCGCCGACCGGCCGTTGCCCCGCGCCCACGCCACCATCGTCGGCAAGGTTGCCGACCGCAGCGGGCGGCCGCGCATCGGCGGTCTGGTCCTCGCCGCCGGCCTGTCGAGCCGCATGGGCCGCAACAAGTTGCTGATCGAAGTGAACGGCAAGCCACTGGTCGCCCATGCCGCCGAGGCGGCGCTGGCCGCCGGCCTCGATCCGGTAGTGGTGGTGACCGGCCATCAGGCCGAGGCGGTGAAGATGGCGTTGGATGGTCTTCCCGTGGCGTGGACCCATAACCCGGAGTTCGCCGACGGGTTGGCAGGCTCGCTGAAGGCCGGCCTTGCCGCGCTGCCGGCGCAGGTTGACGGCGTGCTGGTCTGCCTGGGCGACATGCCGACCCTGACCGCGGACCACATGAAGCGCATCGTCGCCGCCTTCAATCCGCTGGAGGGGCGCGGCATTTGTGTTCCTACCTTCCACGGCAAGCGCGGCAATCCGGTGCTTTTGGGCAGTCAGTTCTTCGCCGAGATGCGCGGTCTTGCCGGTGACAGCGGCGCCCGCAGCCTGTTCGCCCGGCACGACGAACTTGTATGCGAGGTAGCCATGCCCGACGACGCGGTGCTGACCGATGTGGATACTGCGGAGGCCCTGGCCCGCGTTGTGGAAAGGCCGCCGGCAGGGAATTGACGAGATCCTTCGCTGGGCTTAGGAGAACAATCGAATCAACGCCTTGTCATCCCGACCGTGACGCTCAAGCGCCGCTTTGGCTAGGAACTCAGACCCGTGTCGTCGGCGAAGTACAGGGCGCGAAGCCGATGGCGGATGATCTTGCCGGTGGTGGTGCTGGGCAGGCGCCGTTCGAAGCGAATCTCCTGCGGCGACAGGGGCGTGCCCAGATGTTCCCGGGCGAAGGCGTGCAGTTCGGCTCGTAGCGCGTCGCCGGCTTCGAAGCCGGGGTTGACCACGAGGAAGGCGACGATTTTCTCGTTGAGGCGCGAATCGGGCACTCCGACGACACCTGCCTGGCCCACCGCGGGATGGGACATCAATACCGCCTCGACCTCGAACGGCCCGATGCGGCGCCCACCCGAGTTGATGAGGTCGTCTATCCGCCCGAGAAACCAATAGTACCCGTTGACGTCCCGTCGAACCAGGTCACCGGTCAGGTGCCAGCCGTCGATTGCCTGAAGTGGCGCACTGCTCTCGCCACCCAGGCTGCGCCAGGGTGACAGGCAGTCGATTCTGAGCGCTAATTCGCCGGTCGCCTCGGCGCTCTCGTCGCCGAATGAAAGGTGGGAGCCGTCCCGGCGCACCAGCGCCACGTGGAGCCCCGGCAGTGGCTTGCCCATGCTGCCGGCCAGGGGCGGCTGGCTCAGGTCATGGGCCAGGGCGATGCTGGCGATTTCCGTCTGCCACCAGGTATCGCGAAATGGAACACCGAGAACTTTCTGTCCCCATTCAACGGCGTCGGCTGACAGGGGTTCTCCGACGGTGGCGGCCAGGCGCAAGGCGCGCGGGCGGAAAGAGCGAGCCGGAGCGACGCCGCCGCCGATCAGATTGCGGATGATGGTGGCACCCGTGTACCAGATGGCCACAGGTTCATCCTCGAGTACCGACAAGCACCGCATCGGGGTTGTCGGCGCCTCATCCAGCAGGATCGTCGCGCCAGCCGCCAGCGGCGCCACCAGCCCGTAGGCGGTATGAGGGATCCAGCCAGGCTCTGCCGTGCACCACAGCATCTCGCCCGCGGTGAGGCCGAAGGCCGCGCGGGCGGTAGAGGTCATCCGTCCCACGGCCGTGGCATCGTGGATTACCGCCTTCGGCTGGGCCGAGCCGCCGGCCACCGGAGCCGTCGTCCCGCTGGTGAAATGCATCATGGCTGCCGCCGCCATGTCGGCCGCCGACACCTCCGTCGAGGAAGCGGCCGCCGCCAAGGCTGTCCGCAGATTCACGCAATCCGAGGGAATGTCCTCGCCCAGCACCAGCACATGGGCAAGGTGCGGCAGCGAGCCCCGTATGGCGGCCACCGCCCGTCCGTAGGCGTCGCTTCCCACCAGAAGGATGCGCGCTTGGCCCAGGGCCAGCCGCGCCTGGAGCGGATCGGGACCGAGGTCGGTAAACAGCGGGCAATAAACCCCGCCGGCTCGCCAGATCCCCAGCGCGGCGATAATGGTTTCCGGCCGGCGGCCGGTCATCACCGCCACCGTCTCGCCCCTTTTCAGCCCCAACTGCCGCAATAAGGTGGCACAGCGCACGGTCTGATCGAGCAGATTCCGATAGGTGGCGTTGCACCTTTGGCCGGCGGCTCCCAGCCACCTCAGGGCAATCGCGTCGGATCGCCCCTCCTGACATTGGGCATCAAGGAATAGCAGGGAGCTCACTGATTCGGCGTGCGTTTTCGACGATTCTTGGGCGACCATGGATTTTATTCTGCTCGACGGGACGATGTGTGGCAAGAACCGGACACGTGAATCAGCGGTTCACTATGTGACGCGCGGGTTTCATTGGTCGGCGGATCAGTCTGAAGGTTGGGAAGGCGGTTGATGCGGCGGGAGGACGCACCGGTCAGGGAGGCTGCCGTGGCGGTCTGCCTGTTCGTATGGTCCGCAGCAAGCTCGTCCAGGAGGGGAAGACGAGATAGACGGTGAGGCTGCGGATGTGTTCGAAGAGACGCATCCAACCGGCATAGCGGCTTCATCTGTCCGCTGTCGTCCATATCCTTGACGATGTGGGCGAACAGGCCGTCGAACGGCCGCGGCGGCACCCCTGGCCAGTTGACCAAAGACCTGTATCGCCAGGATGGAGTATGTGATGATGAAAAAATAAGACGATTCTAAAATCAAGGGATAGAGAGGATATGGAAGAGACTGCCTGGCCCCTCCTGCTCCCGGTGCCCGCGCGGCGTCCACTCGACACGGTGGACAATGCGGGTGGTGAATTGCGTCGTGGCGGCATCGTGAAAATCTCGGCCGTTGATGGAACGGCCGCACTGGCGATAGCCGCCGAAGCGGCGCCCCACTCGCTGCCCCTCCTGTCCCGTTTCGCCACGCGACCGGTTGCCGTGGCGCTGACCGGCCAACGCGCCGCCATCCTCGGTCTTGCCCATGACGGCAATCCGGCGGTATTGGTGACCGCCGCCGGCCCCCTGACCGTCGAGCAGATCGCGGCCTTGGCCGACCCGCTGGCCTCCGGCAGTATCGGTTGTGGCTTGACGGTTTCTAGCGCCCCCCAAACGTCCCCAGCTCTCGGTGCCGTTACCCTGGCCAAGCTGGCCGGCCTCCTGCCGGCAGCGGTGCTCGTCGCGACGGCTGCCGCCCACGAGGATTTGCGGCAAGTCGACGTCAATGACATTCTGGCCTACGGGAATCTGTCCGCACGTAGCCTGTCTCCCCTCGCCGCGGCGTCGGCGCAGCTGACCGATGCCGGGCAATGCCGGATCGTTCCGTTCGGATCGGCCGGCCGTGGCCCCCAGCATCTGGCCCTGGTCATCGGCGAACCTGGCCGCGCCGGGCCGGTCCTCACTCGACTCCATTCCGAGTGTCTCACCGGCGACCTGCTGGGGAGTTTGCGTTGCGACTGTGGCGATCAGTTGCGCGGCGCCATCGCCGAGATCGGGCGCGCCGGTGGTGGTGTGCTGTTGTACCTGGCTCAGGAAGGCCGTGGGATTGGGCTTGTGAACAAGCTTCGCGCCTATGACTTGCAGGATGCCGGGTTCGACACGGTGGACGCCAACCGCCAGCTTGGCTTCGGTGACGACGAGCGGATCTATTTGTCGGCTGCCGAAATGTTGCATTGTCTGGGATTCGTGCAGATTCGCCTGCTGACCAATAACCCGGCGAAAGTCGACAGTCTGGTTCGACATGGCATCGTGGTTACCGAGCGCGTTCCCCATGTCTTCCCGTCGAACGACCATAATGAATTTTATCTGAGGACCAAGGCAAAGCGCAGCGGTCACCTTTTTTGATCTGGTGATAAAATTTCCTCGCGGCATCAGGTCTTCCTGTTGCGATAGATACAAAAGCCAAAACGGCCGGCGGCCGCCGATCGACCGCACCCGCTCGATCGTGAGCCCATGGATTTCCGGCATTGCGAAGAGTTTTCGGCCTCGTGCGGAAGCTGCGGATGGCGGTGTGGCACATGGCTTGCGTGGTGGCGGTCCCCGGGATGCAACGTCAAGAACGCAGGACGCGCTCCGCGCCGCCAACCATCCCCGCACGAAATACGGGAGGAAAAAATGACAGCCTCTGGGCACGCCAGCCGCTGGACCCAATCTCGCCTTCTCGGCGCAGCAACAGCGTTCACCTTAGCCGCAATCGCCGTATCGGCAATCCGCAGCGGCGGTATTGCTCCGCCACTGCTTGGTGGAATTGGGGCGGCGATTCAGGGATGGCTGCTCATCCGGTCGTTGGGCCGTGGCAGGTTGCGGCAAGAGGTCGAGACACAGTTCTTCGATTATTCGCGGGATGCCTATTTCGTCCTCGACGGGCCACGGATCGTCGACTGCAACCAGGCGATGGTGTCCATGCTGCGTGCGACCGACCGCAACCATGTTTTCCGTCTGACCCCGCCCGACATCTCGCCGGAGTTCCAGCCAGATGGGCGACCCTCCGGCGACAAGGCGCTGGAAATGATCGGCCAGGCCCTGAAGGACGGTTCCAATCGCTTCGAGTGGGTCCACAAGCGTTTGGACGGCGAACCGTTTCCGGTCTCGGTGACGCTGGTCTGCGCTCCCATCCTCGGCAAGGATCATCTGCTGGTCTTCTGGCACGATATCGGCGAGTTGGTGGCCGCGCGCGAACACGACAAGCGCAACGCGATCGAGCGTCACGAGGAGCGCCAGAAACTGGCCGCCTCGTTCGAAGTGCGGATCAAGAACATCGTCACCGCGCTGGTACAGTCGGTGTCGCAGATGCAGACAAATGCCCAGAGCCTGTCGGTTGCGGCCGAGCACAGCAATCAGGGCCTGGCGGCGGTCAACTCGGCTACCCTCGAGGCAAAGTCGTCCGTCGAAACCGTCGCCGCGGCAGGCACCCAGCTTTCCGCTTCCATCCAGGAAATTTCGCGTCGCGTCGCGCAGTCGGCGGCCATAACCCGTGAAGCGGCGCAGGACGCGAAAGTCACGAATGAAACGATCGTCGGCTTGGCCGACGCTGCCAAGAAGATCGGGGAAATCGTCGGCCTGATCAATGCCGTCGCCAGCCAGACCAACCTGCTGGCGTTGAATGCGACCATCGAATCGGCCCGTGCCGGTGACGCGGGCAAAGGCTTTGCCGTGGTCGCCAACGAGGTCAAGGGCCTGGCCGGCCAGACCGCCCGGGCCACCGAGGAGATTTCACGGCAGATCACCGCCATCCAGAGCCAGACCAGAGTATCCGTCGAAGCCATTCGGCACATCGGCGACACCATCCTCAGGATCGACGAAATGGTGGCGGCCATCACCACCGCGATTGCCGATCAGGAGGCAGCAACGGCCGAAATCGCCCGGAACGTAGACAACGTCGCACACAGCACACGGCAAGTCAGCGACAACCTGGGCGACGTCACCGGTTCGGCCCAGACCGCGGACCGGATCGCCCGGAACGTGCTCTCCGGCGCCGCCGACCTGACGAGCGGCAGCACCAAGCTGGAGCATGAAGTGCAGGACTTCCTGGCTGAGATTAGGGCAAGGTAAGTTCGGGGTGTCGACGGCGATGCGAACCGCCCAGCACAGCGAACGAGGAGGGGTCATGGGAGGAGAAAGACAATTCGTGGCGCCTCGCACCGGATTGCTGCTGCAAGGGCCGATTCTGCCGGTCCTCCTCCGGCTCGCCGTCCCTAATCTGCTCCTTATTTTCGTGCAGCACCTGGTCGGACTGATCGAAATGTTCTGGGTGTCCCGGCTGGGGACCGACACCCTGGCTGGTGTTTCTCTGGTGTTTCCGGTTCTTTCGCTGATGCAGATGATGTCGGCGGGGGCCGTCGGCGGGGGGATCTCCTCGGCCGTGGCTCGCGCCATCGGCGGCGGGCAGGCACAGATGACTTCCATCCTCGTGCATCACGCACTGGCGATATCCCTGGCGTTCGGCATCGCTTTCTCGGCAGTTTTCGTGGGGTGGGGGCCCTCCATCTACCATTTGATGGGCGGCGACGGGGTATCGCTGCAATCGGCTCTGGCTTATTCGAACATGGTCTTCGGCGGAATTGCCCTGCTGTGGGTCTCGAACTCCATGGCCAGCCTGTTGCGCGGAGCGGGAAACGTGACCTATCCCGCAGTGATCATCTGCAGCGGCGCCGTGGTTCTGGCGGCAACATCGCCGCTTCTCATATTCGGCGTCGGTCCGTTTCCCCGCCTGGGGGTGGCCGGAGCCGGCCTGGCCATCGACCTTTACTACGCGGTGAGCGCATTGCTGCTTGGCGCCCGGTTGATATCGGGTCGCGAACTCGTGCGGCTGGAACTCCGGTGGCCCGCGTTTCGATTTGGGCTGTTTTTCCACATCCTCAGAGTGGGGGTGGTTTCCGCCGTGATCGGCTTGAGCACCACCTTGACCATCGCCCTGACCAATGCCGTCCTGGGGATGGCCGGGCCGACTATGCTCGCCGGCTTCGGCGTGGGCGTACGGCTGGAATATGTGATCATCAGTATAACATTTGGCTTCGGCATCCCTGTCGTGGCGATGGTCGGGACCTGCATCGGGGCCGGCGATATTCGGCGAGCCCGCAGGGTGGCTTGGACAGCTGCAGCCATCGGAGCCGCGGTCGCCGAGGCAGTCGGCCTTGCCGCTGCGGCGTGGCCCGGTTCGTGGCTGGGGTTGTTCACCCATGACGCCAAGGTGATCGCCGCCGGCACCCTGTACTTGCGCTCGGTGAGTCCGATCTATGGCTTCCTTGGCCTTGGCATGCTGCTCTATTTCGCATCGCAAGGGGCCGGCCGGATGGGATGGCCGGCGGCAGCCGCAGTGATGCGCCTGACGGTTGCCGCCTTGGGGGCTTGGTGGAGCTTCCATCGAGGCCCCGACAGCGTAGCCTCGGCATACCTCGCCCTGGCCGCTTCCTTCATCGTTTTTGGCGGCGTCAACGCCTGGGCCATGCGGACCTGGCCGGGCAGGCCGGCCGATGGCCCGAAGAATAAAAATCATCGAGACTTGGCTGGCCCGTTGGAGCCGCAGGCGAAGTGGGAAGTAACGTCGAGCCCGTAGGTGGCGAGGCGCTGGGCCTCTCCGGGCGCCGCGCCGACCAGGGAAATGCACCGTAGGCCGAGAAGGATCAGCATGTCGGCGGCAAGCCGGTATGCCCGGTTCCCGGTATCGGGGGCGCCCGGCCGTGGCGAGGCCGCGGAGAATATGTCGGCGGTCGACCTCGATGGGCGCTCCTGGCGCAGATAGAGGACGACCCCACCCCCTGACACGGCCAGATCGGCGATGGCCGCGCGTACCGACGGCCCCTGGCCCAATGCCGCCATAAGATCCTCGGCCAGGCCGGCCACATGCAGGCGGACCAACACGGGCTGACGCAAAGGAAGTTGCCCGATGAGGATGGCCAGCGGTTCGATGCCCCCGTCGCTCGGCCGAAAGGAAACGACGCGTGCCTCCTGCGAATCGGCAAGAGGCACGCGCGTATCGGTTAACTGCCGCAGCGAAGGAACGGGGGGGGCGTCGACAACCGTCGCTTTCAACGCTGCCGTCACGCCGTTGCTTCCAGTTGCCGTTCAAGGGGAATGACTGTCGGATGGTCCTTGTCCTGCCCCGACCAGCGGCGGAACAGGTTGTGCTCAATGCCCACCTGGTCGAGGGCTTTGCCGATGCTCTGGTGGACAATGTCCATGATGGTCTGTGGCATGTGGTAGAAGGCCGGCAAAGGCGGAAGGATCACCGCCCCCATGTCGGCGGCCCGCGACATCAAGTCGAGGTGGCCCTTGTGCAGCGGCGTTTCCCGAACCATCAGAACCAGCGTCCGGCGTTCTTTCAGGGTCACGTCGGCGGCGCGGATGACCAGGTTGTAAGTGAACGAATTGGCGATCGCCGACAAGCTCTTGACGGTGCATGGAGCGACGATCATGCCCTGGGTGCGGAAAGACCCGCTGGCCACCGCGGCACCCACATCCTTGTTGTTGTACACCACATCCGCCAGTGCACGGACATCGTCAGGCGAATAGGCCGTCTCGATATGCAGATTGCGGATGGCCGCTTCGCTGAGAATGAGGTGCGTGGGAACCTGCAACTCCTTCAACACCTTCAGCATTTCGACGCCGTATACGACGCCGGTGGCTCCGGTAATGGCGACGATCAGGGGCTTGGTCATGGCGCAGTTCCTTCCTGGACGATGGGTTGCGACTCGATTCGGGCTTTACGCCCTTTCGCCGGCGGCAGCACGACATAGGGGCAGAGCTCCAGCACTTCGTAGCCGGCCGCCTCGACCGCCGCGGCGACCTCGGTGATCTCGGCGCCAGTGAAACGCAGGATGACCTTCATCCGCCCGTCGCCGCCGCAGGAGGGTACGGAAAAGAGGGATTCGACGACCGCCCCGACCTTGTCGGCGACCGCTTCGATTCGCGCCAGGGTTCCCTGCTCGATAACGAGCGGGCCGACCGTGATACCGTTCTGCCGGCGGGTGGTTCCCAGCATCTGGGCGGCCAGAAAAAACACCTCATGGGCCGATACCAGACCGACCACGTTGCCGTTCTCCAGGACGGGGAACTGGCTGATATTTTCCTCTTGTCCACGGCGCAGGCAGACTTCCATCGGGTCGTCGACGTCGACGGTCAGGGGATTGCGTACCATCAGGTCCTTCACCTTCAGGCGGTTGGTGAAATAGCTGAACTCGTGGGGATCCTCGGATCGTGCGACGAATTCGGCAGCGCGCAGACAGCTGACGCGGGTGACCACGCCGCGCAGGCGGCCGTCATCGACGACCGGCAACGCGCGCAGATTGTGTTCGACAAGAATTCGCTTGGCTTTCGAGACTGGTGTGTCGCTGGTAACTGTGACCGGGTCGCGTTTCATCCAGTTGCGGACAATCATTGTTTCCTCCCAATTCACGACCTGCCCCAGCGGAACGGCCGCCATCGCCCCGGTGATCCGCTCCGGGCGCTCGGTTTTCGAGCGCCCGGGAAAGACGGCACACCACCCTGAAGGGTCATGGCGAGAGCCTGAGGGTGGCCGGTGACGCCACTCGTCAAACCCTCGCTGCCGGGCGAAGGCGGCCGCCGCCGCTTACTTGCTCTTGGCTTTGACCACCGGTTTGGTCAGGCGGTCGATCATGTCAGCGACCGGGCTGACGCCGGCGAAGCCGTACTCGTTCCACCGCTTGGAGACCTTGGTGAGGACTTCGCGGTCCATGAAGATCTCGGTAGGCTTCTGTTTCCATTCATAAGGCGTGCACGCATCGAGAATGATGCGGCTGGTGATGTCGCGCGCCTCGATCGGAAGGCCGGGGTCGAGCGGAGTCGACCGGCCACGGTCGATGATCTGCGCCGAACGCTTGGGATCAAAGCGCACGGCCAGCGCCCACAGGACGCGATCCCAGTCGTCGGCCGCGATGTCGTGGTCGACGACGATCACCCCCTTCACGCCATAATGGCCGGTGGTCGAGGCGATCACCGCGTTGCCCACATGATTGGAATGTCCGGGATACATCTGCTTGACCGAGACCACGACCCAGAAACGGCCGGTGGCCGCCGCCGGGAAATAGACGCTTTGAATGCCCGGTACTTTCATGGTTTCGAGGTCGTGCCACAGGGCTCCCGTGCGATTCAGCGACTGGATCATGTGGATGTCATTGATCGGCTTGCCGACCGTGGTCGACCACCACACCGGCTTGTTGCGGAACATCAGGCGCTTCACCCGCAGCACCGGCTTCGGGTAGTCCTCAAGCTTGTTCCCCGAGTAATAGCCCGTGTATTCGCCGAAGGGGCCTTCAGGCATCACCTCGTTGGGATCGATATAGCCCTCGGCGATCACTTCCGCGTTGGCCGGCAGGGTCAGGCCGGTCAGATCCGACTTGAACACCGCCATCGGCCGCTGCTTCAACTGGCCGACGATGTCGTATTCGTCCTCCTGGGCGCTGACCAGGGTGGAGCTGGCCAGGAACAGCGCCGGATCACCGCCGACCACCGCCGCCGCCGGCATCAGCTGGCCGCGTTCCTGGTACTTCTTCATATGCATGTCACCGTGCTTGCCCTTGATGATCTGCGAGCCAAGCAGGTTCTTGCCAAGGATCTGCGACCGATAGGTCCCGCAATTGGTCCAGCCGGTATCCGGATCCTGGGTCACCAGGAAGCCCGAGGTGACGAAAAAGCGCCCACCGTCCTCTGGATACATCCACGGCACCGGGAACATGGTGACGTCGACATCGTCACCTTCGACGACGTTCTCCATCACCGGCGCCTTGTTGACCATCCGCGGCTTGATTTTTTCCTTTGTGGTCAGCTCCATCCATTTCCGCGACAGCTGGCACATCGACAGCGACGGGTCCTGCTCCAGGGCGATGGCCAGGCGCGAGGGCTTGGTGAAGGCGCTGGTGAAGGCCGGCGTCTTGTAGCCCTTGACGTTTTCATAAAGTAGTGCGGGGCCTTTGGCTTCTTCATTGACCTTCGAGATGTGAGACATCTCGAATTTCCAATCAACTTCCGCATTGACGCGGTGAAGTTCCCCATGTTTTTCACAAGCCGAGATAAAGTCGCGAAGATCTTCGATCATTGTCGATACCTCTTTCTTAGACGGTGTTGGTTACGCCATTGTTTTTCCGGTCATAATACTAGACAAGATGTGTTCAATGGCGGATTTGGATGCCGCCGGTGCCGCCGGCGGTTGCTGGGAACTCCAGACCGTCTCGGGACGCGCCTGGAGGATGAAAACATTGCTTCCGGTGGGCATGTCCCCATCGACCGCCCATTCCACATCCATGGGGCGGCCGTAATGCTGCTCGATACGTTTTCCCATCCGGGCCAGTTCGGTCACGTCGTCGTCGAGAACCGACTGCACCGACTGGCGCTCCGCCGGTAGGTCGAGACGACGGCAACTGTGGCTGGCGCGGTCGACGGCGTAATAAATCTCCTTCTGCGGTACGGTCCGCCGGACGATGTCCAGGGAAATTTTGTTGATCAGAAATTCGTCCGGAGTGACCTCTCCGGAGACGACCGATTCGCCGAAGCCGAAATTGGCATTGACGACGATGGACGAGCGGTCGCCGTTGATCGGATTGATGGTGAACATCACCCCGGCCGCAGCCGAATTCGCCATCTTCTGGATGCCGACACTGAGCGCTACCTGCTCGTGATCGAACCCCATGCGGAGGCGGTAGGCGATCGCTCGCGCCGTGAACAGGCTGGCGAAGCAGCGCTTGGTCTTGGCCAGCAGATCGTCGACGCCCCGCACCCACAGATAGGTGTCCTGCTGGCCGGCAAAGCTGGCGCCCGGCAGGTCCTCGGCGGTGGCGCTCGATCGCACCGCCACCGGCACCGCGGGAACGTTGCAATGGGTGGAGAGGTGCCGGTAATGCTCAGCGATCTGGTCCTCCAGTTCGATGGAAAGAGGAGCCGTCTCGATCATTTCGCGTATTTCGGCGCTGACCGAGTCGAGGGCTTCGGCATCGTGTTCGTCGAGACCGTTCAACCGGACGTGCACTTTGTGGTTCATCCCGTCGGTCTCGAAGAACTGGCGATATCCGTGGGTGGTCACGGCAAAGCCGGGCGGAACGCGGATTCCGGCACCGATCAACTCGCCCAGAGACGACACTTTGCCGCCTACCAGAGCCAGCGAGTCGCGATTGCATTCCTGGAACCAGCACACCAGGGGCATGGTCATATCTTCATTCCTCCGCCGCGGATGCCCGGGCGCTCGGCAAGAAGCGCCCGGGTCTCGCTGTTGGTTCACTCGATGATCGTGACTTCGCCGGTCGATCCGTTGACGCGGATCTTCTGGCCGGTCTTGATGATGGCCGTGGCATGGCCTGTTCCGACCACCGAAGGCATGCCGTATTCCCGGCAGACGATGGCCGCATGGCACATCACCCCGCCCACATCGGTCACGCAGGCCTTGATCTTGGCGAAGGCCGGCGCCCAAGTGGGCGAAGTGGTCGGGGCGACCAGGATCTCGCCATGCTCCAGCGAGCGGATCTCGTCCGCCCCGCGGCAAACCCGCGCCTTGCCCTCGACCATGCCGGGGCTGGCGGCAAAGCCAGTGAGGGCCTTGATGTCATCAAGGTTCTTGGCGTCGCGCACCTTGCTCCACGCCTTCAGGGAATCGTTGGTGATGCCCCAGAGAACCACGGTGAACGGCTCCTGAATGACCTCGGGGGGAATTCCCACCGCCGGCGGCGGTGCCCATTCTCGGAACTTCTGCATCACGCCTTTGCGCCATTCGATTTCCGGCGGCCACACTGCCGGTCCGCGCGGCTTCACCCCGGTCGCCCAAGCGGTGACCAGATCCCACAATGCGTCTTTGATTTCTCCGCGCTTCAGCAGCCAGATATCCTCGATGTCGACGATGAAGCCGTGTTCCTTCATGATCGCGGCGACGTCGCGCACCTTGCGCCAGAACACCGTGTGGAACCAATGTTCGACATAGAACATGTGGTTCTCGACGTAGGGGAAGACTGTCTTTGCCGTCTGAAGCAACTGATCGAATGCGGCTTGTGCTTCGCCGTTGGGTAGCAGTGCGCGGTATTCGGCGGTTACCCGGTCGCGCTCCCGCCGGACCGCTTCGAGCGGCCGTTCGATCGACGCTCCCTTCTGGATCTGTTCGATGTAGATGCAGATCGACGAGAAGGGAATGTTGAGGTCGTCGTTCCACGATTTGTCGTAATGGTACCAGCCGGTGCCGGACGACACATTGAACCAAGGGTAGCGGGCCTTCTCAAGTGTGGCGAGCCAGGTCCGGCCCGGCGGCACCTGCTTCAGTTCCCTTTCCGCGTCGACGAAGTCGCGGTGTGCCAGAAGGGTTTTCTCGATCCCCAGTTCGAGGGCGCTGCGCGCCAGATTCTTCAGTTCCTCGTCCGCCTGGTACATGATCACGTCGACCCCCGAGATCATCTGCGTGACGCGTTGGGCGGGAATATCGGGGAATTGCTTTTGACAGAAATCGAGGAAGGTGACGTAGGCCGCATAGCCCAGGTTCAAGAATTCGAAATGGTATTGCCAGCAGCGGATGCCGAGGTCGATCATCTCGTCATACGCCTTGAGAAGATGATATCCCTTTGATTCACCAATGCCGTCGAAGACCACCTGTTTGTCTTCCAGCGCTGGCAGCGGCTCGATTTTGATGGCCTCCAACGAGCTGATCGTCGCTTTGATCTTCTCTTCCCATTTGGCGGTCAGGGCATCCCAATTCTGGTAATAGTACCCGGCCCGTTCGAGGAAATGTCCGATGCGCTCCTCGATTTCCTTGGGATCCTTCACCGGTACCGGCGAAATATACACATATCCGTTGATGATACGGTGATCGACTCCATAGACGGGTGGAACGGAAAATATACGAGTATTGAACTGCGAAAGCGCTAGATACCACGCCTCATCCCATATCAAATCAAATGGATATGTTGGCTCTGGATAGTGAAGCCCATCGTAAAACCAAAACATTCCTTCTTCATATTGCTTTCTCGTAACGTCATTTTTCGTAAATGAATAGTTATATGGGTACATCCGTTGCCACCCCTCGGTGCCGGGGATCGTCTCCACGTCGTGTGGAGCAGGAAATAGACGATTGGACATGGCCTCTCCCTTCTTCTTGGGTTTTGTGTTTGTGCCGGCGCCTTGACGGGGTCGACCTTCGATTGAAATAGCCTGATAAAAATGCAGATGTAGTAGTTGCGAATAGCTAGCCGACCCTGTTCCTGGACGTATTGGTGTTCCAAAACCTAAAAATAAAATAACTTTTACTATGGGATTTATTGTGTTATCGACGTTTCCTCCCCGCTGCAGACAATAACGCAAGACCCATGCCAGGCTTCGTCGATCCATTGGGGGGGAGGGGGGAAATCCGCGGAAATCATGGGAACTCGCCATCATTTGGCGTTCGGGTGGAGATCGGAGCTCAGCGCAAGAGGGGGGGCAAAACTTTGATCACCTGATCAAATATCTGTATCGAGATGAAGAAATATGTGATGATCAAAGAAAATTGACATAGTTCTAAAAAACAAAGGGACGGAGAGAGATGGACCCCCTCGAAAGAGCGGTCGGCCGCGACCTCGCGGCGACGCCTGCGGTGGCAAAGGATGATCCAAGGCCGAGGACCGGCCGTCTGATCGACGACGACACGCATGAGGCGAAAAGCCCGGATATCGGGGACTTGGCATCCCGGCTGCGGTTCTACCTGCCGGATGGTCACATCTGGCTCGATACCCAGCGCGTCGCTCTGATCCACCTTTCGACGCTGAACGCCCTGCGCTATGAATTGATCGATGCCCTCGGTCTGCGCGAAGCTCGCGGCTTTCTAACGCGCATGGGCTATGCATCCGGCTCGCGGGATGCCGCCGTGGCCCGCAAGCTGTACCCGCAAGGCACGGCCCGCGAGGCCTTCCTTTTCGGCCTGCGGTTGCGCACTTTGCAGGGCGTTGCGGTAGTCGATCCCGTTCGACTGGATCTCGACATTCCAACCGGACGATTCCTGGCCGAGTTCGTCTGGCGCGAATCATTCGAGGTGGATGGCCATCTTCCGGTCTATGGCCTTTCCCACTCGCCCGTTTGCTGGATGCAGGTCGGATATCTGTGCGGTTACGCCAGCTCTTTCACCGGACGGACCATCCTGTTCCGCGAGGTCGAATGCCGGAGCTCCGGGAGCCGTATCTGCAAGGTCATCGGAAAGCCGGTCGAGGAATGGCACGGGGCCGAGGACGACATCGAGCCCCTGCAGCCCGAGGCCTTTGCCAACCGTTTCGCCGATCGGGCGAAAGCCTCGCCGAGTGCCGCGGTGGTTCCCGGCCTGGTGGGGGCGTCAAGCGGTTTCGTCGCCGCCTGCCATCTGCTGAAAAAGGTAGCGAAGACCGACGCCACCGTCTTGTTCCTGGGAGAAACCGGCGTCGGCAAGGAGGTGTTCGCCAGGACCCTCCACGACATCAGTCGCCGCGCCGGCAAGCCGTTCGTCGCCATCAACTGCGCGGCAATCCCCGAAAATCTGGTCGAGGCCGAGCTTTTCGGCGTCGACAGAGGGGCGTATACCGGGGCGACGGAGTCTCGCCCCGGACGCTTCGAGCGGGCCAACGGCGGGACACTGTTCCTCGACGAAATCGGGACATTGTCGCTCACCGCACAGACGAAGTTGCTGCGCGCCATCCAGCAGCGCGAGGTCGAACGGGTCGGCAGCACCTCGGCTCGACCGGTCGACATCCGGCTGGTCGCCGCGACCAATGTCGAATTGAAGGAGGCGGTGAAGGCCGGCACCTTCCGCGAGGATTTATTTTACCGGCTGAACATCTTTCCCATCGTCATTCCGCCGCTGCGGGACCGCCGGGCGGATATTCCGCTGTTGATCGACCATTTCCTCCGCGGCTTTTGCCGACGGCACGGCAAGGACATCAAAGGCTTCACCGAGCGCGCCGTGAGTGTTCTTTACGAATATGACTATCCCGGCAACATCCGCGAGTTGGAGAACATCATCGAGCGGGCGGTGATCATGGCCGAGGGCGGGGATCAGCCAATTGACCTGTGCGACTTGTTCGCCGGAGAAACGACGCCGGCCGATCCGATGCTGCGGATTGGCCGCTCCGGCAATCTGGAAAGGAAGGACGAGGGCGTCGACCATGACAGCCCGGTGTTCTCGGCATTCCTCGACCAGTTGTTGGCCGGCAAGATCTCGCTCGAGGACATGGAAGAGGGCTTGATGCGCGAAGCGGTCAATCGCAGCAGAGGCAACCTGTCGCGGGCTGCCCGCCTCCTCGGGGTGACGAGGCCAAAATTGGCCTACAAGCTCAAGAATCCGAAGGGACCGCCTTTATGAGCGAGGCCGGAACGTGGTCTTGTGGCCAAATCCCTTGCTGTTGTCGATGAACGTGACCCACTCGGGGATCAGGCGATAGACCGCGGCCTTGCGCATGGCGTCGACAAGGCCCGTCGGCCGTTCAAAGAGGCGGGCTAGAAATCCGTAGCGGCCGGTCAGGTGGGCGAGACCCGCGGCGATTTCCAATGGGCCGTCGAGGCGGCGAACAGGGCCGCTCATCTGGATCCCGCAAATCTGGGCGAAATCCTGGTGGTCGCCGGCGATGGTAACCGCTCCTCGTCCGCGCGCCGGATCTGCGACATGACAGGAGTGTCGGGTGGCGGGATCGGACAGCCAGTAAAGGTTGAAGCCGTCATGGGCGTAGAACAGGGATACCGCGTGGGGCTGGCCGCCGTCGCCACAGGTGGCCAAGGTGCAGACATGCATGCGCTCGACGAGCGCAAGGGCATCCTGCCTTGCCGCCTCCTCCGCCTGTCGGTTGCCGGTCATGCCGTCACGCTCCTTTCGCTGAACAGTTTGCGGATCTGATGCAGGTCGTCCATGACGGTGGCGCACAGAGCCGCGATTTCCGTGGTCGGCTGCAGTAGATCCGGCACCATGATCACCGGCACGCCGGCGCCGTTGGCGGCACGCACTCCGTTGAACGAATCTTCAAGAGCGATGCATCTTTGCGGCGACAGGCCAAGCGCGGCCGCCGCCAGGAGATAAACATCGGGGTGGGGCTTGCCGCGCTCCACATCATCCCTGGTGACGATGACTTCGAACCGATGGCGAAGGCCGCATCGCCCGAGGTGCTTTTCCGCCGTTGGACGACGCGAAGAGGTGGCGACGGCCTTGCGAACCCCCTGCTGTTCGAGAAAATCGACCAGTTCCACGGCCCCCGGGCGCAGCGGAACACCCGCCTCGAGGCGGCTATCCACCGCCTCGCGCAGCCGCCGCCGGAATTTCGCCGGCGAGAACCGAGGGCCGAAAAAGGTCTGCAGGATCGTATCTGTATCGGCGAGACCGACCATATCCCGCTGAACGGCAGGCGGCAGGTCGTATCCCATGGCTGCTACCGTCTCGACCACCGCGCCCCGGAAAATTCTTTCCGTGTCGATCAGCAGCCCATCCATATCGAAAATGACAGCCTCGAAATCATCCAGAACGATCATGCCCGCCACCCGTCTCCGCAGCCTCTTGTTCGAGCCGCCAATATTTACTGCCGGCATCGGAGGCGTCCACCGGCAACCGTGGCTGCCGGCCGGAAGACCCGCTTCGAGAGGGCCAGCAAGGCCTCCCCGGCATGAGGAGATTTCCGTCAAGCCGAGGATCCGCTGGCCCCTGCGTCTCGAAGCATCGAAGCGATGGGTCAGGCCGAGACCGCCCTGGCCTCGTGGAACAGGCGCGCGAACTCCTCGACCGCGACGCGAGCGAAATCCGGCGTATAGAGATGCAGGTCGACTTCCTTGATCGCCTTCTTGTCGCGCAGCTTGCTTTTCAGCTCGGCGACGAATACCGCGTCGGCTACCGGATCGAAAATCGGGCGCCCCTCCTTGTCGAGCGACGACCAGCCTTGTAGCGGGACCAGGAAAGTGAAGGGCCCTTTGGCCTGGTTCAGCCGTTCGGCGACGACGCCGGCGGCATGCCGCAACTCGCTGTCGGTCGTCCGCACCTGGACGCGCAGAGCGTCCTGGACGTATTGGGCCCGGTCCCTGGTCGCCTCAAGCTTGTCGGCGCGGCCGCCATAGCTCAGGATATCGAGGCCGCAGGGCGCCAGCACCATGGGGATGCCGCGCCGCACCGCCGCCATCAGCCGGTCGGGGCCAGGATCGCGGTTGCCGCCGTAAAGATTTTCCATTACTCCGCCGATGCAGATGTCGAGGACGCCATCGAACGCACCGTCGCGGATCATCTCTTCCATCGCCTTGTCGCCCTTGCCCTGGGCATGGCAAACCACGGGAATGAAGCCGGCCTCTTCCAGCAGGCCCAAGGCGGTCTGCACGGCCATTTCGCCGAAGCCGAAGGAGGAGACGGCGACCACTGGCTTGTCGAAACGGAAATCAGTGCCCTCGGTCATTTCCACCATGCCGCAGATGGCGCCCACCGCGTTGGTGATCTGCGCCTTCAGCAACGGGTTCATCTTGACGATATCCAGCACGGTGTGATGCATGGTGATATCGCGGGTCCCGACATATTTGTCGATATAGGCCGGGTGCGCCGCCATCGGGGATGCCATCACCTTGGGCATGCCGAACGGCAATTGCTTCATGATGCTGGTGGAAACGAGGGTGGAGGTGCCGCCGCCGATGCCGATCACCCCATGCACTTTGCCCTGCTTCAGCAGTTCATCGACGATGGCCGCCGCGCCTTTGATCTGATTGTTGGTCGCCGTGTCACGGTTCGACCGGTAGTATTCGCGCACTGTCGCGATGGGCAATCCGCCCCTGAGCGCTACCTCTTCGCAGGTGATGTCACCCGGGAACGGCGGGGGCTCCTCCATGCTGAAATCCAGCAGGATCGCCTCATGTCCTCGGCTCTGGATGAGGCCCTTGACGAACTTGATATCTTCGCCCCGCGTATCCAGGTTGCAAATGATCACGATTCCCTTCTTGCGTTGTCCGTCCCCGGCCATTCCCCGTTCTCCTTGATCATGTGTGGCGTTCGGTCGGGAAGCGGCGACGCAAGATGCCTGCCAGTCGCGACATTTCGACAAAAACGGGGAATATCATAATGTTATATGAGTGATTGAATTGCGACCAATATGCGTGCTGATAATTTAGATAAATCGCCTCAGGCAAACTTGATCATACGGTAAAAGATAAGAAAAATTTTATGGTAATTAGGTGAAGGAGAATCGATCGAGTGGTTGATCGATGAAATCGTGGCGCCTGATTACCTTGCTCCAGGTCTGTCTGTTGCGCTATTCTAATGTCAATAAGCGCGGCGTGACCGCCATACCAGGAAACGACTGAAGGCATGAAACCAAGATTGCGCAGCGTTGGGCGCGATTCTGACTGCTGTGACTTGCATACACAAGTTCATTTCGAAGCCGAGAGCGGCCAGATCTGGCTGCACGAATCCCGCATGTTGCTCGTTCATGCCGAGGCCCAGGCCTTGCTACGCAAGGAACTGATCGACACGCTAGGGATGAACCGCGCCCAATGGTTGTTTTCGCGTATGGGGTATGCCGCGGGGGTGCGTGATGCGGAATTGGCGCTAAGGCGTGCCGAATCGGCGTCCGACGAGCAGGCTTTCATGACCGGCCCGCAACTGCATAAGCTCGAAGGCGTAACCAAAGTCACACCGATCAAAGTGATCATGGATCGGGTGGCCGGCAAGTTCTACGGCGAATTTCTGTGGGAAAACTCGTGGGAAGGGCAATGGCATAGGCATTTCTACGGCATCCACACGGAACCGACCTGCTGGTCGCAGATCGGCTACGCCTGCGGCTATACGTCCAGCTTCATGGGTCGCCCGATCCTTTACAAAGAGGTCGACTGCGTCGGCAAAGGCGACAACGACTGCCGCATCATCGGCAAGCCGGTGGAAGAATGGGAGGACGGGGCGGAATACAAGCGCTTCTTCGATCGGGAATGCATCGCCGACCAATTGATGGACCTGCAAAGCCAGGTTGTTCAGTTGCGCGCGTCGATCAGCGAAAAGGACAGGGCTCCGGACGATATGGTCGGCAATTCGCCAGGCTTTCGAGCCGCTTACGAGCTGATGCAGCAGGCGGCCAATAGCCAGATCACCGTGCTGCTGCTTGGAGAAACCGGTGTCGGCAAGGAATTGTTCGCCCGCGCGCTGCATAACCGCAGTGCCCGTAACAAGGAAGCATTCGTCGCCATCAATTGTGCCGCCATTCCGATCGAGCTGGTCGAGTCGGAACTGTTCGGTGTCGAGAAAGGCGCGTATACCGGCGCCCTCGTGGCCCGACCTGGGCGTTTCGAGCGGGCCAACGGCGGCACCCTGTTTCTCGACGAAATCGGCGATCTGCCGCTGCCGGCCCAGGCCAAGCTGCTGCGGGTGCTGCAGGAAGGCGAAATCGAGAGACTCGGCGGCGACAAGACGCGCAAGGTCAATGTCCGTCTGGTGGCCGCCACCAATGTGGATCTGAAGGAGCTGGTGCGGGAAAAGAAGTTCCGCACCGACCTTTACTATCGTCTCAATGCGTATCAGATCAATATCCCGCCCTTGCGCGAACGCAAGGAGGATATCGGCCTTCTGGCCAGGAGCTTCCTCGACAAATACGCGGCGATGCACGACAAGAAGCTGCGCGGCTTTACCGACAAAGCCAAGCGCAGTCTGCTGGCCTATTCATGGCCCGGCAATATTCGCGAGTTGCAGAACGCCGTGGAGCGTGGCGTCATCCTGGCGCCCAACGGTTCAAGGGTCGAGGCCAACCAGCTGTTCTCCTCGCCTGAAGCCGCCGAGCCGCAACAGTTCAGCATCGATACCAACGGCGACCTGAGCATCGGCAGCGCGCAGAGTGTCCAAAGACTGTGCGAGGACGTTCTCAACGGCGTCATGACTCTCGATCAGGTGGAAGCCACGCTTCTCGACATGGCCGTCGACAAAGCGCGCGGTAACCTATCCTCAGCCGCTCGCATGCTTGGCCTGACCCGCCCGAAGCTGGCTTATCGGCTCAAACGCCGCCATGAGGAGGAGTCGCGGGAACGAGCAGATTCCGAAGAAGATGCGACGCCGGAGCCTTGAGGGGCGCCGGCGTCGAAGTCATGACCGGAACCGGGAGTCCTCCCCTGCTTTAATTCCCGTCAGTCCCGGCCCGCCAACGGCCAGAAGCCGAAGCCGGTCGCGTAAGCGACGAACAGCGGGAATGTAACCGCCAGCATGGCGGTCGCGATCCACAGATCGAGACCATAGGTGGGAGCCCCGCTCGGCATCGGGCCGACCAGGGCCAAAGCCACCGACTGGTACAGCTGGTGGGTGATCACGGCCAGAACCGCGACCACCGGCAGCAGGATCAGCCCCTTGAGGGGTTGTCTGACCGCCTGGAACGGCGCCGTCTGCATCATCACCAGCATGATGAATTCGCCGAACAGCGCGGAGACCGGCACGCGCACCAGGTAATCGACCACATCCATGCCGAACACTCTGACGCACAGCACCCAGGCGACCGCCGTCAGGGCAAGCGCCACTACGCCGGACACGAGGCCGAACATGGGCTGATTGCCCAGGGCCGGAATGGCCTTAACGATGACTGCCGAAGGCCAGAAGTCGAGCATGACCAGCCACATCACCACTGCCAGGCTGGTGACCACGAAGGCCAAGGCATTCCATGCCGGGAACAGCCCGTGGGGATCAAGGTCGGCCCGGTAGAACGGCGCTCCCTGCATGGCGGAGAAATCGAAGGTGGTGTGGAAAATCATCCAGCTGACTCCATAGGACAGCAACCAGGTGCCCAGCCCGACCGCTGCCGGATGGCCTGACACCACCTTGGCGGGCCAGCACTGAAACACGACCACCATCCAGAATGTGGTGCAAACCGACAGGATGGTGAACATGATGACGAATGGCGTCGGCGGAGCCACTCCGCCGCCGATGCTGGCCATCGTGGCGGGCGTGACGATTGCCGCGCCCGCCGCCAGCAGGCCGACAACGGCCAATCCTTTGACCGGTTGTTTCCGGTCGGCCAGAAAGCCCGGAAATTTGCTTTCCCAAACCATGCCGACGATGATTTGTAGCGGAATTGCACTCATGATCAGCTGTCCGACCCAGCTGCCAAATACCGTCGGCGCGAACTGGACGCTGAATCCCAGCGCCAGGGCGATGGAAATCGCCGTCGCGGCGATCCCAAGCAGTGGTTGTTTAAGACCGTTTACCGATTGCATCTTTATCCTCCCTTTGGACGTAACCGACACTTCCCGGTAGCGGTTGCTCCGCCCAGGTTCGGGGTTAAAATCCCCGATTGGCCGGCTGCCGATTTGCGGCAGCCGGGGATTAGGCAAAGATCTGTTTGGTCAGACGGCGGCGCCTTGGGGCTGGAGCCGGCCGCTTTCGCTGACCGTGAACCCGGCGGCCTCCAGCGCCGCCGCTATGACGGCCGGGTCGGCCGCATGGAAACGCAGAATCACCGATTTTTCCGCGTTTGGTTCGTCCCTGTTTTGCCGGCCAACCGGATAGATGGCCTGCAAGGCGGCGCCGGCGGCTTCAACCACATCGGCGATTTTGCCCAGGACACCAGGCCCCATCTTGAGAGGCGCCAAGGTCAGGCCGTTGCGCCTTTCCCAGGCACCGACGCAATGGGCTGCCAGATCGAAGATCTCGTTGGCCGAGATGATCCCGACCACTTTTCCCTTCTCCACGACGGGGAATTGCGCAACACCCAACTCGCGGCCCTTGCGCAGGCAATCTTCCATGCTGTCGTCGGCGTCCACGATAGCCGGATTGCGCACCATGACGTCACGGACACGCAAGCGGTTGGCAAAGAAATTGAACTCATCCGGGCTTTGGCTGCGCATGACGAAGTGCCCCAGGCGCAGCAGATTGGCCCGGGTCACCAAGCCGCACAGGCGGCCATTCCCGTCGACCACCGGCAAGGCGTGCAGCTGGTTCTCGGCAAGCAGTCGCTTGGCTTCAGAAACCAGGATGTCGCCGGTAACGGTAATCGGATCACGTTTCATCCAGTTGCGGACAATCATATCTGTCTCCCTCTGCACGGCTGTCGCCGTGTCTGTCGATTGTTGACAGAAGGACTATTTGACTTTCCTGCCGGCAAGCATGCCGGCCAGAATGTAATCCATTGCCGAAGTGCCGGGCGAGGACACCGGCGCCGTCTTCTTGCTGCTCCACACCGTTTCCGGCCTGGCTTGCAGAATGAAGATGTTGCCGCCGGTGGGCAGATCCTTGTCGACCGCCCACTCGATATCCATCGGCCGGCCGTAATGCTGCTCGATCTGCTTGCCCATCCAGGCCAGCTGGGTGATGTCGTCGTCGATCAGCGACTGAATGGTCTGGCGTTCGAAGGGGACCTCGATGGCGCGTGACACCTGGTCCTGCAGATCGACCGTATAGCAGATCTCCTTCTTCGAGATGGTGCGGTCGATGATGTCCAAAGTTACCTTGTTGACCACGAAATGGTCGGGCGTCACTTCCCCCGACACCACCGACTCGCCGAAACCGAAATTGGAATCGATGACGATCACCGAGCGATCGCCATTCGCCGGGTGGATGGTGAACATCACTCCGGCGGTGAAGGAGTTGGCCATCTTCTGAACGCCGACGCTGATCGCCACCTGTTCGTTGGAAAAGCCGTGGTTGGCGCGATAGGCGATGGCCCGGCCGGTATAAAGGCTCGAGATGCAGCGGCGCATATGGTCCAGCACCTCATCGACGCCGCGGATCCACAAATATGTGTCCTGCTGGCCGGCGAAGCTGGCACCGGGCAGGTCCTCGGCGGTCGCGCTCGATCGGACGGCGACGGGCACCGCGGGAACACCGCAGCGCAGCGACAGCTGCCGATAACTCTCCGCCACCACATCCTCAAGTTCGTTGGAAAACGGCTGCGCTTCTATTGCAGCACGGATGGAGGCGCTGGCCCGTTCCAGCGCCTCCAGATCCCGGCAATCGATCTCCTTGAGCAGGAGCTCGACCTCCCGCTCCATGCCGGAATCGGCCATGAAGGCGCGGTAGCCTTCGGTAGTCAGGGCGAACCCGGGCGGCACCCGTACACCGGCGTGGATCAATTCGCCCAGCGACGCGCATTTGCCGCCCACGAGGGGAATTGAATCCTTTCGGCAATCCTCGAACCAACAGACCAGCGGCAGCTGTGTCTGCCTGGTGTCGTTCCATCCCCCGAAAACTACTGCGTCCATGACAGCCTCCGCTCAGCGCATGATATTGACGAGACCGGTCGATCCATCCACCCGGAGCATCATCCCCGACTGGATCACCTTGGTGGAATGGCCGGTCCCGACCACCGCCGGCATGCCGTATTCGCGGCAAACGATGGCGGCATGGCTCATGACCCCGCCGACATCGGTGATGCAGGCCTTGATCTTGGCGAAGGCAGGCGCCCAGGAGGGCGAGGTGGTCGGCGCCACCAGGATCTCGCCTTCCTGGAGCTGACTGACCTCAGCCACTGTCTTGCATACCCGGGCGCGCCCTTCGACGATGCCCGGGCTGCCGGCGAAGCCCTTCAGCTCCTCGATGCTGGACGGGTCCTTGACCTCCTGCACTGCGGCCCAGTCGGCCAGCGACTTGTTGGTGACGCCCCACAGCACGATGACGAAGGGATCCTGAATGACCTCGGGCGCGGTTCCGATGGCCGGAGGCGGGCTCCATTCCCGGAACTTTTGCATGACACCCTTACGCCAGAGGATTTCCTTCGGCCACATCTTGGTACCGCGCGGTGTGACGCCGGTGGCCCAGGCGGTCACCACGTCCCACAGGGCCTGCTTGATTTCGTCGCGACGCAACAGCCAGACATCCTCGATATCTTCGATCACCCCATGCTGCTTCAGGACCGCTGCCACTTCGCGCATCTTGTTCCAGAATACTGAATGGAACCAGTGCTCCACATAGAACAGATGATTTTCGACGTAAGGAAACACAGTCTTGGCGCAACCAAGAAGCTCGTCAAATTGTTTGCGGTCTTCCTCTTTTTCGATCAGGCCGCGATATTCGGCAATAATACGGTCGCGTTCGGCGATTATTTTTTCGGTCGGCCGCTCGATGGACTGTCCCTGCTTGAGCTTGCCGATATAAGTGGCAATACCGCTGAGCGGGATGTCCATCTGGTCGTTCCAGCTGCGGTCATGGTGGAACCAGCCGGTGCCGGTGGATACGTTGAACCAGGGTTGCCTGGACTTGTTGAGCGCCGCCAACCATTCGGGGCCGCGCGAGGCTTTGCGCAGTGCCGCCTCGACCACCGACCAGTCGGCGTTCGAGGTGACAACCGGATCGACGCCCAGTTGGATCGCCAGCTTGGCCAGGTGTTTCAGTTCGTCATCCGGCCGGTACATCATGACGTCGATGCCCGAGATCATCTGCGTTACCCGCTGGATCGGCACACTCGGGAAAAGCTTCTGCATGAAGTCGAGGAAGAAGACGTACGCGGCATAGCCAAGATTGAGAAACTCAAAGTGATACTGCCAGCATTTGATGCCGAGGTTGATCAGATCATCGTAATTCTTGAGCAGGTGAAAACCTTCCGATTCACCCACGGCGTCGGTCACTACGCTCAACGGTTCCATGTCGGGCAAGGCGGGGATCTTCAAAGCCTCGAGTTCGCGGATGGTCGCCTCCATCTTGACCTTCCACTTGGCTTCCAAGGAATCCCAGTTCTTGAAGTAGATGCCGGCCCGCTCCATGAAATGCGGGACGCGGCTGCCGATCTCTTCCGGATCCTTCACCGCCACTGGCGAAATGTAGACGTAGCCGTTGATGATCCGATGATCGACGCCGCGGGCCGGCGGGACCACGAAAATGCGGTTGTTGTATTGCGACAGGGCCAGATACCACGCCTCGTCCCAGATGGTGTCGAATGGATAAAGGGGCTCGGGATAGTGGAGTGCGTCGTTGAACCAGAAGGTGTCGCCCTCGTATTTATTCCGCACCGGATCGTCGGTTACGAACTGATATTGATAGGGATACATCCTTTCCCAGCCCTCGGTGCCGGGGATCGTTTGCGCCGTGACGTCATGCGGATTCGGAAATTTCATGTCCAGTTTCCTCCTAAAAGGATCGCATTGTTGTTTCCGCGATCTTGGCCCCCATTCCTACGCATAACGCGTGCCAAAGCCCGGGATCCGCTTTGCTCCACTATGCGGAGCGCGGCGCCACGGGTGGATTCCAGGATGCGGTGGGGGCGGAAATCAGTCATTCCGCCCGGTTCATGGACAGCGCGGTGGAAAACGACGGGCGATCATTTGATAAAATATACCGCGCCTCGGGAGACCGATTGACCATTGGATCAATTACGGTGCGCCCCCTCGGGGCGTGCCTGCTCAAATAAACAAGCGCGTTCCCGCGGATACCTTCGGAAATGGCGGCTTTCCTCGGTGCGGATGGTTGGCACGGGGCTTGCGTTTTGAGTCGGTATCCATTCTCTAGAACCGAGCGCCCCAGCGATGACTTCAGCCCTCCATTCCTCCATTCCCCCAAAGCCGGAAGCGGAAGACCCATTCCCTCGGCTGGCCTCGGCGAGGGGTTTCGTCTTCGACCTCGACGGCACGCTGGTGTTGCCGGATAAGCGCGCCGGGAATTATCGACCGCTTCCCGGCGCGGTCGAAGTCCTGGCCCGGGTCCGGGCCAGGGGGCTGCCCCTGGTGGCGCTGACCAACAACACTCTCCACCGCCCCACCGATTGCGCGGCGCTGTTGCGGGCGGCGGGCATCGGCCTGCATGGTGACGAAATCATCACCCCGTCGAGCGTCGCTGCCGAGTATTTCATTAAGCGGCGCTTCCGCCGCGTTCTGGTGATCGGCGGTGAAGGGGTGTGGCATCCGCTGGCCGAGGCCGGCCTCGAAGTCGTGCATCCGGATTCCCCCGATCACGCGGCCGACGCTGTCTATGTGGGCTACCATCCGGGATTTGGCGTCAAGGACCTGGAAGCCGGATGCCGCGCCTGCTGGGGCGGGGCCAAACTGTTCGTCAGTTCCGGCGTGCCCTACTTCGCCACCCACGACGGCCGAGCCATCGGCATCTCGCGGGCCATCGGCGCGGCCATCACCAACATGACCGGGCGAAATTTCAGCGTCCTTGGCAAACCGTCGTCGCATGCCTTGCGATACGCCAGCCGCCGGTTAGGCCTGGACGTCCGGAATCTGGCGGTGGTCGGCGACGACCCGCGCCTCGAGCCAATCATGGCGCGCGATGCGGGAGCGATCGCCATCGGCGTCGAAACCGGCATCGGCCGGCGCTCCGACTTCGCCGCCCTGCCGCCGCGCCACCAGCCACACCTGGTGCTTCCTCACATCGGCGACCTGCTGTCGCGGTTGTAGCGGCAATACCGTTGAATCAAGCGCCGAAGCAATCCGGAAGCCAGTGGTTGAGCTGGATTGTGGCCTTCGGCTCGCAATGACAGTGCATCCTTAAGTAAACGGTGTTTGAGTTAACCTGGCGGCATTGGTTTTTGCGGGGGATTGGTCGCGATGCAGCCCTCCATGCGAGCTTTACCTGCCTCCCGCATCGGATCGCACCTGCCGGAGAAACCGCGCGACCTCGCCACGCAGAATCCCAGCCTGGTTCGACAGGTCCGACGATGCCAGGCGAATATGTTCGGCCGCCGTTCCGGTTTCACGAGCCGCCTGGTCCACCGCGGTGATGTTTGCCGAGACTTCCCGGGTTCCCGCGGCAACCTGGTCGATGTTGCCCGCGATCTCGTCGGTCGCGGCACTCTGTTGCTGTACCGCGGCGGCGACGGATGCGCTGATTTCCGCCATCTCGCCGATCACCCCGGATATGCTGTCGATTGCCCGCACCGCGACCGTTGTTCCTTCCTGCACCGCGTGGATCTGGCCGGCGATTTCGCTGGTGGCATGCGCCGTCTGATTGGCCAGGTTCTTCACTTCTCCGGCGACCACCGCGAAACCCTTTCCGGCGTCGCCGGCCCGCGCCGCCTCGATGGTGGCGTTCAAGGCCAGAAGATTGGTCTGGGCGGCGATGGAATTGATGAGTTGGACGATTTCCCCAATCTTGTCGACGTTCTCCGAAAGCGCCCGCATCTGCATGGTCGTATGTTGCGCCTCGTCTCCAGCCCGATGGGCCACTTCGCGCGATCGTTCGACATGGCGGGATATCTCGTTGATCGAGGAGGCCACCTGGCCGCTGGCCGAGGCAACGGTGTGCACATTGACCGATGCTTCTTGTGCCGCCGATGCCACCGTCGTGATCTTGGCGCTGGAGTCTCTAGCCGTGTCGGCCATTCGCCCGGACGAGGCCTCAAGTTGACCGGCCGCCGATGTCACGGCTTGAACCACTTTGCCGACGCTCTCTTCGAAATCGTCGGCCATCTTGCGCATCGCCGCGAGGCGATCCGCCTCGGTGCGACTCTTGGCGTCCTCCTGCTCGCGGCGCAACCGATCGACCGCCAGCGCATTGTCTTTGAACACCGCGATCGCCCGGCTTATCTCGCCGATTTCATCGCGACGTCCATCATCTACGATGGCGACGCTCATATCGCCGGCGGCCAATTTCCGGATGATCTCGACCAGATCGACAAGGGGTTCGACCACACGACGTCCGACAAACAGGAATGCAATCATCAGGGAAAAGACAACTGTAAGGACGCCAACCGCTATCAGAACCCAAATACGCGTCCCCAGTAGCGAGTGCGCGCCCGCAGATGATGTCCTGATATCGTCCCCAGCCCTGTCAGTCAATCTTCGTATATTGCTTACCATATCCTCGGTTAGTTTTTCATCTTCTGCAATTATGCTGTCAGACTTGTCCCGCAGCTCGATCCGGCGGGACTGTAATGCCGGGATGCCTTCCTTGACACTGCCAATCCGCAGGATGTCGTCATAGGGTCCCTGAATATGCCCCGCCAATGTCGCGGGAAGCTCCTTCAGCGCGCCGCGGGCCTCCTTCAACGCGCCCCTGGATTTCAGAGCCTGCTGGCGTACACCGTCCTTGGCTGTCGCCTTTGCCATGTCGGACAGCGCGTCGACCGCCGCCTGGATCTGCGATTGTACCACCAGCATGGGCCGATTGAGTGCCAGGGCATTGGCCAGGTCGTCCAGCAACTCCTTCGAGGGATGAATATTGACGTCCTTGCCATCCAGCGAAATGCGCATGGCGGTGTTGCTGATTGCCGGCTCAATTTCAGCCAGTATGGCATCTCTGGCCTTGATCAAGGCGCCGGACAACGCCTGCTCCGACTGCTCGGCCTGCAGGCTATCCGCCACCAGCCCGTTGATGCGGCCCAAATTGTCGCCGAGTTTGCGCACGGCCATGGCGACGCCGTCGACGCTCGACCGATCCAGATCCGATTGGCGCAACACCTGCAGGCTGGCGTCAAGCGCCTGCAGCTGGCGCCTGATATCCTGGAATTGCCGTTCCCTTGTCTGATCCGTCGTTGCGGCCGCCAGGGCCGGGGCGCTGACGTTAAGCCGCTCGCTGTCGCGTGCCAGTGTCATGGCTGCGGTCATCACGGGAACGCGCTGATCGATCATCACGCTGAGGACATGCCTCAATTGTCCGAATGAAATGATGGCCAGGGCAAACCCGCTTACCGCCAGGATGACGAGGAGCATCTGCGCGCCGATCAGGCGGCCGCCGATCCCATGACGGTAGGCCGCGGCGGCGCCCAACCGGCTTCGCGATGGTGATAGGGCATCGGGCATCGGCTAGTCTCCTTGATAGACGCGGATTTTGCCGGTCTTGCTCACGTCCGTGAAATTGGAGAAGACGGTGTCCTTGACCCAGCGTTGGGTCTGGCCGTCCATGCGCCATTGCGCGGTGCCGAGCGGAATGACCGCATAGTTGTGCTCGTTGAAGGCGATCTTGCCTGCGACCGTATCGATCGAGGTCGCCTTCAACGCCTTCACCACGGCGTCGGGGTCCGTGCTGCCGGCTCGCTGCAATGCATCGAAAAGAACGTCAAGAGCGGCATCATCCAAGCCAAGCAATGACGAATAGTATTTCCCAGGATTGGCTGCCTCGTAGGCCTTGACCAGGGTGGCCCCATCATAGCCCCCATAAGCCGAGTGGCCGGGGAACGCCGGCGACCAGAAGTCGACCCCGGCAACATCCTTGCCCGACGGGCCGATGGCCGCCATCGCTTCGGCAAATCCGGTCGCCTTGTCGATCAGATAGATTTTCGGCTTGAAACCTGCCTTGCCGGCCGCCACCAGGAAATTGGCCAGATCCGGCGGCGTCAGCACGCCCACCACCGCCTGGACGTCGGCTGCCTTGAACTTGGCGACGATTGGCGAAAAGTCGGCCAGTCCCACTTCGGTGCGCCCCGGATCCACGCTCTGCCATTTTTCCTTGGCGAATGCCGGGTCGAACAACGAATGGAACACCAGGCCGTCGGGCTCGTTCGGATACAGATAGCCAAGCTTTCCGTTGAAGCCCCCTGGAATGGCCTTCAGCGTCTCGATATGATTCCGCACCAGATCGGCGACCTGAAAGAAGAAATGGAATCCGAATTCGGTATCGCGCGGCTTGCCGTCCGGCCCTAAAAGCCAAGGCTCGATCGGCGTGCCGGTGGTGATGCAGGGGACTTCATATTTCTCGCACATCGCGGTCGGCTGATTGGTGGTGTCGGGGGTGAACGAGGCCATCACCACGTTGACCTTATCCTCGAGGATCGCCTTGGTTGCCGCCGCACCGGACCCGGCCGGGCTCGATTTCGAATCGTAATATTTGACGTCCACGGCGCAGTGCTGGCCGCCGATCACCAGACCCCCCTTCTTGTTCAACTGATCGATCTTGAACTTGTCGATCCAGGGATGCACTTGGGCGGCGGCGGCGAGCGCGCCGGTCATCGGCAGCACGCGGCCGATCGTGACGGTACACTCGGCCGCAACGGCCGATCCCGCGACCGGGCAGAACATGGATAGAACCCAGGCGGCAGCACAGACGCGAAGTTTTTTATTGAATTGCATTATTTCCCCTCCCCTTGATTGATCAAGTAGGCGCTTAAGACATAGAGTCCGTATAAGGCGCATCGTGACAAAATCCCAGGTTCATTATAAGTTATACACCAATACGTATGAATTAATATTTATTTTACGTGCTGCACCGGCGTTTGTGATAATTGTTACAAATCGCCGTGTGATGGATACTTAAGATCTGTCTTAGATCATGCGATGCGTATTTCAACTGGTCCGCGCCGGGAATGGCCGTTGTCGCCACGTCCTGGGGAATCAAAAACTTCATTTCGCATATCCTCCTAATGTGATCGCTTGGTTATGCTCGCGCTCTTGACTGTCAGGTAGGCACGATGCGTGCCAATTCGGCCGGAAGGCCGGCACAGCATCCCCGCGAGACGCCCGCATGGCACGGAACAGGCGGCCTTCCGGGCCGGCGCGGCTGCCGCGCCGCACCAACTCATGAGTGATCATTTGATAAAAGAATCCGCCCTCTCGGCCACCGATTGACCATCCGGTCAACTGCCGCCCTACCGAGTGGTGCGCACCGAATTCTTGCTGATTTCAGCAGCGGGTTTTGTTTTCGATCTCGACGGCGGGTTGGTGTCGCCGGAAAAACGCGCCGACCAGCCGACTACGCCGCCATGCTGCGGGTAGTCGGCGTCGGATTCGATGATGAGGAGATCATCACGCCTTGCGGTGTTCTGGCCCACGACGGGCGGGCGATCGGCCTGTCCGGTGCCGCGGGAGCGGCCAATACCGACATGACCGGCGGCACCTCGGGGTGGCCGATGTCGGCGACTTGCTGTTTTGCCTTCGAATGGGTCAGCCGAGCCCCGATGAGTTTCGCTAACCGGGACCCGGTATCAAGCGGCTATGCCTGTTCCTCCATCAGCAGTTGGCGCAGGCGGAAGCGCTGCAGTTTTCCGGTCGCGGTGCGCGGCATTTCATCGACGAAGGCGATGCGGCGCGGGCATTTGTAGATGGACAGATGTTTGGTAAGATGCTCCTGCACCGCCGGGGCGAGGAGCTTTTCGTTGGCCCCGCCCTGGGCCACCAGCACCAGTCCCAGGCGCACCAGCCCGTCCTCGTTGGCGACTCCGACCACCGCCGCTTCGGCGACGCCCGGCACCTCGATGGCCCGTTCCTCGATTTCGGTGGGATTGACCCATTGGCCGGAAATTTTCAACATGTCGTCGGCGCGGCCCTGGTGATACCACCATCCTTCGGCATCGAAGGAGAACAGGTCACCGGTGCAATACCAGCCGTCGACGAAGGCGGCGGCGGTCTTTTCCGGCTGGTTCCAATAGCCCGCCGCCACCGAGGCGGCACGCACCCACAAGACTCCCGGCTCGTCGGGGGTGGTTACGACGCCACCATCCTGGTCCCTGAGTTGCACTTCCGCCCAGGGAACGGGACGGCCGGCCGAGCCGGCGCGGTGGGCGGTCGGGGTGTTTACCAGCATGAGAAACACCGTCTCGCTGGTGCCTATACCCTCGAGGATCGGTGAGCCCGATGCCGCCTCCCATTGCCGCGACAGCCCCTCCGGCAGTTTCTCGCCGGCCGAGACGTAACGCCGGATGGCGGTGAAGGGCGGGGTGGCGGCATAGCCGTCGCGCAGCAGGTTGCGGTACAGGGTCGGCACGCAGAACATCAGATCAGGCCGATGGCGTTCCACAACGGCGGCGATGCTTGGCCCATCGGGCCACTCGTCATGCAGGATGATGGTTGCGCCGCACTTCAGTCCGCCGATCAGGCAATGGCCGAGGGCAAAGGCGAAAAACAGCTTGGAGGAGGAGAACAGCTTGTCGCCCGGCTTGACTCCCAGATTCTCGCGCAGATGCAGATGGGCGATGCTGACCATGCGGTGACAATGGATGGCCGCCTTCGACTTGCCGGTGGTGCCCGAAGTGTAGATCCAGAACGCCTGGTCGGTGGCGAGCACTGGCGCGGTTTCCAGGCTGTCGTCGTGACCGGCGGCAAAGCCCGCGACATCGTCGATCAGCAAAGCCGGGCGATGGGTCGTGAGGCCGGCTGCGGCCGAATAGATCGGGCTGAACTCGGGATCGAAGACGAACGCCTTGCAGGCGGTGTCGGTCAGGAAATGGGCCAAGTCCTCGCCGCTGGCGCGCGTATTGACGGCGACCGCAACGGCGCCGATCTTCAGTACCGCCAGGTATGTCGCCACCATTTCCGGCGAATCCTTGGTCAGCAGGGTGACCCGGTCGCTGCGGCCGACGCCGGCGCCGCGCAAGGCGTTGCCGATGCGGTTGACCAGGCCGCACAGCTGGGCATAGGTCAGCGTTCTGGTCCCGGCCAAGATGGCCGGCTGGTCGCCTAAGCCTGCGCCAATCTGCCATCCCAGAATCTGTTCGCAGGCGTTGTTGCCCGGCAGTGGCATTTCGTTCACGGATGTCCTCCCTTGATGTCGCCGGTCTTTGGGTGGCGCTTCTTAATTGCTTTTATAGCGGCAGAGACAGGAAAGATATCATAAAAAATGGCATTAAGGTACTGCTTTACCTAAAATGCCGCCATCCTTTCACTTATGGTTGAGCCGGGGGGTATTGCAGCCCAATATGGGAAAAATCGACTTTAATTGAATAGTGATGAGGGCAATTGCTGTGAAACACAGTGTTACGCAACGGTCATATTGAAGAAACCGGTATTGCGATAGACTGTGACGTTTGCCGGCGCGCGTCATTGTTGCCGTTCATTGCTGGCGGTTCGCTGCCCCTGTTGCGAAAGGGCGACCGGGTGGGTTGGGAACGGGGGCGGATTTCCAGGGGAAGACTGAAATGGTTCGGTTTGGGCTCGCCTCAAGAGTATATGGGGCAATGGCTATCCTTGCCGCCGTCGCCGTCGTCGTCGGCTTGGTGGGGATCGTCACCCTGCAATCCTACAAACAGGTCGTCGACCACATGCAAAACGCCGCGAAGCGAGCGCTGCTGGCCGAGCGGGTGAACGAGATGGTCACCGCCGTGGTGATGGACTCGCGGGGCATCTATATGGCCGCGACGCCGGAAGACGCTGAGAAATTCGCCGTTCCTCTGCTGGGGAACCTCGGCCGGCTGGGTTCGACCGTGGCGCAGTGGCGCGACCAGGTTCCCCCGGACCGGCGCGACCGCATGGCGGCGGTCGAGGCTGCGGTCGGCAATTTCACCCGCCTGCGAACCGAATTGGTTCGTCTCGCCCGCACCGGCAACCTGGCCGAGGGCCGTGCATACGGCGACAACGATGCCAATCGCAAGACCCGTACCGCGCTCAATGAAGACTTGGGATCACTGTCGGCCGAGCTTGAAGGCGAGGTCTCGCGCCTCCAGGGGCAAATCGATTCGGATTATGTGTCCAAGGTTCGGTTGCTTGGCGGATTGCTGGCCGGCGGGATGATCGGCGGTCTGGCCCTGGCGGTATTCGTCGTCACCCGGCGGATCGTCAGGCCGCTCGGCCGCATCACCGCCACCATGAAGGCAATGGCCGAAGGCGATTACCGAGTCGCCATTCCCTATGCCGACGCCCAGGATGAAATCGGCACGATGGCCGCGGCGATGCAGGTGTTCAAGGAAAATGCAACGCGGATCGAGGCGATGCGCCGCGAGCATGAGGAAGCGGGCGCCCGTGCCGTGGCCGAGCGCCGGCGGGACCTGATGCAGTTGGCCGACTCGCTGGAGACGGCGGTCATGGGGGTGGTGAGGGCGGTCTCATCCTCGGCGGCGGAAATGCAGGCTGCAGCGCGGACCATGTCGGCGACGGCGACTCAATCCAGCGCGCAGGCGTCGGCCGTCGGGGCGGCCGCCAACCAGGCCAGCGGCAATGTGCAGACGACCGCGGCAGCGGCCGAGGAACTGGCCTCTTCCATCGCCGAAATCGCCCGGCAGGTCTCCGATGCCGCCCGGATTTCGACGACCGCTTCGGACGAAACAGCCCTGACCAACGCCAAGGTGCAAAGCCTGGTCGACAGCGCGGACAGGATTGGCGACGTGGTCAATTTGATCACCGACATCGCCAGTCAGACAAATCTCCTGGCGTTGAACGCCACTATCGAGGCGGCTCGGGCCGGTGAAGCCGGCAAGGGGTTCGCGGTGGTGGCCAACGAGGTGAAAAGCCTGGCCAACCAGACGGCCAAGGCCACCGAAGAGATCAGGGGCCAAATTGCGGCGGTGCAGGAGGAAACCCGCCAGGCCGTCGGCGCGATCCGCAATATCGGCCATATCATCGTGCAGTTGCGGGAGATCTCGGCCGGCATCGCGTCGGCCATCGAGCAGCAGAATGCCGCGGTCAACGAGATCGCCCGCACAGTCCAGCAGGCGGCACAGGGCACGCAGGAGGTGTCGCAGAATATCCTCGGGGTCATGGACGCGGCGGCAACCACCAGCACCACCGCCGGGCAGGTGCTGAGCGCCGCCGGCGGCTTGGCCGAGGACTCGGAACAATTGCGCGCCAAGGTGACCGATTTTCTGGGAAAGGTGCGCGCGGGCTAAGGTCACGTCACAGTGATGTGACGGTTTGGGCGTGTTTATCGGTCAGGCCATGTGACCGAGATGGGCCGATGCCGGTCGGTCCGCTTATCACGCGAAAAGCGGAAAGATGGACACAGAAGTGCCACCATTCATGATTGCCACGATTTGTACCGCGGCAAATGGGGTAACTATTTCGCGCGCCCAATTAGCTGTGTTAGCCTTAAAATAAGGGGGCGTAGAATGCGGTCTTGGTGGTCGCCGACAAGCTTAATATGGCTTAGCATTCATTTGATTTTCGTGTTCGGAGGCATGCTGTGCATGACTACCGAAGGTCAGAAAATCTTTGGCGCAACACTTGCTCAAAGCCTAGGGAGCGGACTTCTTGCGACCGGCATCACCGGGATGGCGCTGTATCTCTACGTCCGTCTCTCCGAGCAAACGCACAACAGACTTGAGGTGATTAC
Source organism: Pseudomonadota bacterium (assembly GCA_021793155.1). GTDB lineage: Bacteria > Pseudomonadota > Alphaproteobacteria > Rhodospirillales > Magnetospirillaceae > DUZF01. Next base: position 56,062 of record JAJYTF010000031.1, read on the forward strand.
CGGCGCCGGCATCTCTAGCGTGTTTCCGCACCGCTCGGTGCGAATTAAGGAACAGTACGACCGGCGACTCAGGTCGGCCAACCGAATCGATCTGATCGGCCTCGGCTTGTCGTCCTTTCGTGAAGACTATGCGAGGGAGTTCGCCGAATGGTCGCGTAGGGCGAATGTACGCATTCTTGTGCTCGATCCGGATTTTCCGACGAAAGCACAGAGCCTCGCTAGTTACCGCGACCTTGAGGAAGGCGGCACCAAGGGGGAGATTCGCGCCGACGTTGAAGCGTTCCAAAAGGCTGTCGACAACAATGCGGCCATCGATCGCACAAGATTTGAAGTGCGCCGGATGCGCTCAATTCCCGCGATCAACCTGCTGCGGATCGATGACGAGATCTTCTGGGGGCCGTATCTGATGACGGAGCGAAGCCGCAACACTCCCACCCTTCTCGTGCATCGAGGCGGCTTTATGTTCGACCAATTGGAGCGCCATTTCGAAGCAACCTGGGATGCCGCGGCGCCAGCAGCGCAGGAGTGAACGCGTGTCCATCCGCGTCAGCGCGGGATCGCGCATTCACATTGCCTTAGCCGACATGGGCTTTGCATCGCCCCGCGCATTCGGTGGCGTAGGCTTTATGGTCGACAAGATAGCCGCCGATGTCGAGCTAAGACGTGCGCCAGCAACTTCGCTGGAGGGGGTGAGCGACCTTGACCAGAAATGCCAAGTGGAATTGGCGACGCTTCTAGCGACGGTGGCCAAAGCGGGCGGAAAGCCTGTTCAGGCTGTCGTACATGGCCATGCGCTCCAGCATATAGGTCTCGGCACCAAGACAGTAACCGTACGCCGTGGGCCGCCTTTCGCCCGCCCGCGTGAACTGGCGTAATCGGGAGCAACGCTGCAAGCAACGGTGTTTGCAGTGCTGCAAGAGACGGAAGATGGTCCAGATCG
>JAJYTF010000009.1 GCA_021793155.1 Pseudomonadota bacterium
ACCAGATACTGCAGCTCGCTGATGATGTAGGCGTCGCCGTCGAATTTGAACTGGGCGCCGCCACGGTCGATGCTTTCCGGCTGGTGGGTGGTGATCGCCGTCAGCCAGGCAAACTTGTCATTCGGCGCATAGGTGACGCGGACGCCGGGTGCGCCCTCGGGATAGTTCGGGCCATTGCCGGTGAAGTAGGGGTCGGCCGGCTGGCCGGCCGGCAGGTTGGCGAAGTTCAAGGCGAAGTTCAGAAAGGTGGTGTTGATCAGGTTGGCGGCGGTGGTGCTGACGTAGAATTCGTCATCGGTCGAGATCTGGCCGAGGCGCACCGAGAGTTCGCCGTCGAACGCCGTCTTCTGCAGCCACAGGGTCCACAGGCGGGTCTTCACCTCGCCGGCGCCATAAATTTCCGTGTTGCTGATGTCCAAGGCGTTCTTGACCTGGCTGTAGGAGGGACCGTGGCCCAGCACCGACAGGGCGGAGACATGGCCGGTCAGTCCGTCCAGGCCGGCCAGCTTTTCGAAGTCGAAGTCACCGGTGGCAAAGAACTGGTGATCGGTAGCCGTGCCCGTATGGACGCCGCCGTCCACCGTGCCCCAGACTTCGCCGATGTACCTGAGGCCCAGAACGACGCCGCCCTCCGCCAATTTGGTGCGGGCCCCACCCCAGTCGCCGGTCAGGGTGTCGCGGTCGAACAGCCCGGGATCGGCGGGCGCGTCCTCGGCATATGCGGGAGAGGCCAAAGCGAATGCGGCGCCTAGGGCAACCGCGGCTGTGCCGGCAAGGAGAAACTTTTTCATTTCGGTGCCTTTCGTTTGTCGAGGGGGCGACATCTGCGGTTGTATGTCAGCCTTTATTAATCTCCCCTATTGTCGTCGGATCGGTGGGATTGTGCAGCACGGAATAGGCTTGACTGTGACGAAACTGGCGCGTTGTGCCGCCTGGGTGACAGTTCGCTCGGAAAGGGCGCGACATGCCTAGATAATAGGCAAAATAATACCTTAAACTGTATATGGTCATTATGTGTGCACATTGCTCCGCCGGCCGGCATCCGGCGGCCCCGGGGCAAGACGGGCCTTGGTCCGATCCGGCACGTGTGATACGAGAAGGGTCTGGGGTGGATCAGTTCCATCCGCTGCCGGCCGTAACAGAGGTCTGAAGAAAGTCATGTTGATCGACAGGAAAATCCGGGCGGTACTGTCCGTCGCTGCAGTCTCCTTCCTTGCCGCATGCAGCGGACTTAGCTCGGAAGGCCCCAATGTTCCTGCCAGGAACGATGCGGATCCGAGTTGGAAAGATGCCGGCAAGGGTGGCAGCCTGTTTGGGCCGGGTGGCCTATTCGGCAGCAGCAGTACGCGCGAAGTCAATCCGGACTCGGAGATCGGCGTGAACTCGTTCCTGTGGCGGGCCAGCCTGGACACCATCGGCTTCATGCCGCTGGCCTCGGCCGACCCGTTCGGCGGGGTCATCATCACCGACTGGTACGCTCCACCGGAAAGCCCGAACGAGCGCTTCAAGATGTCGGTATTCATCATGGACCGGGCGTTGCGGGCCGACGGCATCCATGTCTCGGTGTTCCGTCAGGTGCAGAATTCACCCGGAACCTGGACCGATGCGACGGTGGAACCGAAGACCGGCACAGATCTGGAAAACGCCATCCTGACCCGGGCCCGAGAGTTGAGGACCGCTGCCACGGCCCAGAAGAAGGACTGAGGACGCAGCTTTTCGAGGATAGGGCTGACGCTTACATCAGTTTTCGGGTCATCCCCGGCCTTCGCGGGGCGGGCCTCTGATCGCGACCCTCAAGCGTTGCCCTGCCGGTTTCGCCGGCACCACATATTGATCGCGCGCCAAGCGCGCGAGCTTACGCAGCACCGGCCTTCAGGCGAAGGCCGGTGCCGCTCTAATGCGAGCACAACATTTTTTATTGGAAGACCAGGACATCATGTCGCGCACCGACGAGCGGTATAACGTCAGGGAAACCGAGGCCAAGTGGCAAGCCGTCTGGAACGACCGCCAAAGCTTTCGCGCCAACGAGGACGATACGCGGCCGAAATACTATGTCCTCGAGATGTTTCCCTATCCGTCGGGCCGTATCCATATGGGGCATGTGCGGAACTACACCCTCGGCGACGTGGTGGCCCGGTACAAACGAGCCCGCGGTCATGCCGTGTTGCATCCGATGGGCTGGGACGCCTTCGGCCTGCCGGCGGAAAATGCCGCTATCCAGAACGGGGTGCATCCGGCCAAGTGGACGCGCGAGAACATCGCCGCCATGCGCACCCAGCTCAAATCCATGGGCCTGTCCTATGACTGGTCGCGCGAACTAGCCACTTGCGAGCCGGAATATTACCGGCACGAACAAAAGATGTTCCTCGATTTCCTGAAGGCCGGCCTGGTCTACCGAAAGGAATCCTGGGTCAACTGGGACCCTGTGGAACATACGGTGCTGGCCAATGAACAGGTCATCGACGGCCGCGGCTGGCGCTCAGGCGCCCTCGTCGAGAAACGCCTGCTCAGCCAATGGTTCCTGAAAATCACGGCCTTCGCCGAAGATCTGCTCCAAGGCCTTAAGGGCCTCGACCGCTGGCCCGAGCGGGTGCGGCTGATGCAGGAAAACTGGATCGGCCGCTCGGAGGGCCTTCGGCTGTTCTTCGACCTGGAAGGCCGGCAAGACCGGTTGGAAGTCTACACCACCCGGCCCGACACCCTGTTCGGCGCCTCGTTCTGCGCCGTCGCCGCCAACCATCCGCTGGCCGAGGCGATGGCCGTGAACGATCCCGCTCTGGCCGAATTCGTCGCCGAATGCAACCGCATGGGTACCAGTGAGGCGGCGCTCGAGACCGCCGAAAAGAAGGGCTATGCCACTGGCCTTTATGCCCTCAATCCGCTGGCCGAGGGGCAGCGTCTGCCGGTCTATGTAGCCAATTTTGTCCTGATGGACTATGGCACCGGCGCCATCTTCGGCTGCCCTGCCCATGACCAGCGTGACCTTGATTTTGCCCGCAAGTACAAGCTGCCGGTGACGCCCGTCGTCGCTCCGCCGGGGGTCGATCCGACCTCCATCGTCATCGGCGATGAAGCCTATGCCGAGGACGGCGTGATGATCAATTCGGGCCTGCTGAACGGTCTGCCGGTGGCCAACGCCAAGGCCAAGGTGATCGACCTGATGGAGGCCAGGGGCGTGGGGACGCGGGCGGTCAACTATCGCTTGCGCGACTGGGGCGTTTCACGGCAGCGCTATTGGGGCTGCCCGATTCCCATCGTTCACTGCCAGTATTGCGGGGCGGTGCCGGTACCCGAGCAGGATCTGCCGGTAAAGCTGCCGGAGGACGTGACCTTCGACAAGCCGGGCAACCCGCTGGATCACCATCCGAGCTGGAAACATGTTGCCTGCCCGCGATGCGGCGCACCGGCACGGCGGGAAACCGACACCTTTGACACCTTCTTCGAATCCTCCTGGTACTTCGCCCGCTTCTGCTCGCCCGCCGATACGACGCGCGGCTTCACCCGCGCGGCCGCCGACCATTGGCTGCCGGTCGACCAGTATATCGGCGGCATCGAGCACGCGGTGTTGCACCTGCTCTATTCCCGCTTCTTCACCCGAGCGCTGAAGACCTGCGGTTACCTGTCGGTCGATGAACCCTTCGCCGGCCTGCTCACCCAGGGCATGATCTGCCACGAGACCTACAAGGATGCCGACGGCCACTGGCTGTTTCCGGATCAGGTGGAGCGCCGCCCCGACGGCACGACCGTCGAAGTGGGCAGTGGCCGACCGGTCGCTCTCGGCCGTTCCGAGAAGATGAGCAAGTCGAAAAAGAACGTGGTGGATCCGGCCGGCATCATCGAAACCTACGGCGCCGATACCGCGCGCCTGTTCATGCTGTCCGACAGCCCGCCGGAACGCGACCTTGACTGGACCGAAGCCGGTATCGACGGAGCATTCCGCTATCTCAACCGACTGTGGCGCATGGTAAGCGCCGCCCTGCCCGCTCTGCCCGCCCGCGGGGCTCCGGCACCCCAGGCGTTCGGTTCGGTGGCCGAAAAAGCCCGGCGGCAGACCCACAAGACCGTCGCCCTGGTCGGCGACGACCTCGAACGCTTCCACTTCAACAAGGCGGTCGCGCGTATCCGCGAGTTGACCAACACTTTGGCTGAACTGCCGGCTGGCGAACTGGGCGCCGCTTGGGCGCTGCGCGAAGGCCTTGAAACGGTGGTGCGGCTGATCGGCCCGATGATGCCCCATCTCGGTGAGGAGCTGTGGTCACAACTGGGCCACGCCACCCTGCTGGTCGATACCCCCTGGCCGCAGGTCGACCCAGCCCTGCTGGTGGAGGACAGCGTCACCGTCGCGGTGCAGGTGAACGGCAAGCTGCGCGGCACCATCGAGCTGCCCAAGGACGCCAATGCCAAGGACGCCGAAGATGCCGCGCTGGCCGTGCCGGCGGTGGCGGCAGTCCTGGCCGGCAAACCGCCGCGCAAGGTGATCGTCGTGCCTAACAGGATCGTCAATGTGGTGGCGTAAGTTCTTCGCTCTCCTCTTTCCCGTCCTGCTCCTGCCTTTGGCCGGCTGCGGATTTCATCCGCTGTATGGGACTGAAAGCGATTCTGCCAACCCGGCAGTAATGAACGAACTGGCCAGTATTCAGGTGGCTCCGCTGGCCGATCACCAGGGTCAGATGATCCACAATGCGTTGCTGACGGACCTGACGCCACGTGGTGAGGCAGAACATCCGAAGTATATTCTACGTATTCGGGTGTCGCTGAACGACGTACAGGAAGCCATCAGCACAACTTATTCAGCAACTCGTGACTTCCTTCTTTATACGATTAATTTCTACCTATATGAGGGACAGACCATCGTCACAGCCGGTAGTTTTTCTCAGTCTTATAGTTACGATTTCTTGCCGGATTACTACGCGAACGTGTCCACCTCGGACGACCTGAAGCGGCGGGCTGCCTTGGCCATCGCCGACGAGATCCGCAATCGCCTCGCCGCCTATTTCGCCAAAGCCGCCGAGGTCAAGACGAAGAGCGGCAAGTGAAACTGGCCGGCAATCGGGTCGAAGGCTTTCTGAGAAACCCCGATGCCGCGGCGAAGGCCGTTCTTGTCTACGGCCCCGACGCAGGCCTGGTGAAAGAGCGGCTTGATCGCCTGGCGCGGACGGTGGTCGCCGATCTTGCCGACCCGTTTCGTATAGCCGATCTTCCGGCCAGCAGCCTGAAGGATGACCCCGCCCGCCTGGCGGATGAAGCCGCGGCCCTGTCTCTGACCGGCGGGCGTCGGGTCGTGCGCCTGCGCGACGCCGGTGACGCTATGGCTGGCGTGCTGCAATCCTTCCTGTCCCACCCTATGGGCGATGCCTTGCTGCTTATCGAAGCCGGCGAATTGGGACCACGATCGTCTCTGCGCAAATTGGTGGAGGGAGCAGACAACGCGGTGGCGCTGCCCTGCTACGCCGATGAAGGCGGCGGTCTGGAGGCAGTGATCCATGAAACCCTCAGGGGTCACGGCTTGACCGCCGAGCCCGATGCGGTGGCCTGGCTGGCCGACCATCTGGGCGGCGACCGCCTGCTGACCCGTTCGGAACTGGATAAGCTGGCTGTCTATATGGGCCCGGGGGAACCGGGCCGACCGCGCAGGGTCCAACTCGAAGACGCCGCCGCCTGTATCGGCGACACCGCATCATTGTCCATGGATGACCTTGCCATGGCGACGGCTGACGGGGACCATCCGGCTGCACAGCGGATACTCGATCGGCTGTTCCACGAGGGCGTTTCCCCCGTCGCGGTGCTGCGTAGTCTGATGCGCTATTTTCAGCGATTGCATCTGGCGGCCGGCACCATGACGGCTGGAAAATCGGCCGAGCAGGCCTTGGCCGGCCTCAAGCCGCCGCCCCATTTCCGTGCCGCGCCCCGCATGCAGGGCCAACTGCGGCGCTGGCCGCTCGACCGGCTGGCCACCGCCCTCGACCTGCTGGTAGCGGCGGAAATCGACAGCAAGAGCACCGGCATGCCGGCTCAAGAAATCTGCGGCCGCACCCTCATGCAATTGGCAAGGGCGGCGGGGCGGAAGCCCACTACGCGACGATAAGGCAGGAGGGTTTCCTTGAGCCGGAAGATCCCTCGCCTCGCTGCGATGACAGGCTATTCCGCCGTATCGGCAGCCCGGCCGTGAAGACCGTTGGACAGACGGTGCAGGATATCGTCCAGCTGTTCCAGGGTTCCGTATTGGATGACCACTTCGCCACCCTGATTCTGAAGGCTGATCGATACTTTGAGGCCGAGAAGACCGGACAAATCCCGTTCCAGCGCCACCAGGTCGGCATCCTTGCCGGGTTCCTGCGGCCGCCGGCTCTTGCTTGCGCCCGGGGTCTTCTGCACCAATTTTTCGGTTTGCCGGACGTTAAGCCCTTTCTTCACCACTTGGCGTGCCAAGCCAAGCGCGTCGCCGCTGGTTAATAATGCGCGGGCATGGCCGGCGGTCAACTCGCCGCCGTCCAGCATCTGTTTCACCGGCTCCGGCAAGGCCAGCAGGCGCATCATATTGGCCACGTGGCTACGGCTCTTGCCCACGGTCTTGGCCAACTCTTCTTGCGTGTGAGAAAAGTCATCCATCAACCGACGATAACCTTCTGCCTCCTCCAACGGTGACAGATCCTGGCGTTGCAGGTTTTCGATCAGCGCCACTTCGAGAGCTTCGCGATCCGACAGGTCGCGGATGATGATCGGCACCTGGTGCAGCGCTGCCGCCTGGGCAGCCCGCCAGCGCCGCTCGCCGGCGATTATTTCGAAGGATTCGCCGTCGATGGGATGACGCCGAACCAGAATGGGCTGCAGGACACCCTTCTCCCGGACCGATTCCACCAGATCGTCGATGGCCGCCTGGTCGAACACCCGGCGCGGCTGGAAACGGCCGGGACGCAGCATTTCCACCGGTACGGTCCGCAGTCCCTTGATCGGCCCGGCCGACTGGTCCGCCATGCTTGGCGCGGGCCCAACGACACTGGCAATCGGATCACCCAACAGGGCGGACAGCCCTCGGCCCAATCCCTTGCGGCGAGGTTCTTCGCTCGCAGTCATGCCACCAGCTCCCGCTCCCGCTTCAGGACTTCGCTGGCCAGATGGATATAGGCCTCGGCGCCAGCGCAGCGAATATCATAAAGCAGCACCGGCTTGCCATGAGAAGGGGCTTCGGAAATACGCACATTCCTGGGAATCACTGTCTTGTACACCTTGTCGCCGAAGTAGTCGCGCACGTCGGCCGCCACCATGTCGGACAGATTATTGCGTTTGTCGAACATGGTCAGCACGATGCCGTGCAGTTGCAAACCAGGATTGAACGCCTGGCGAACCCGTTCGATGGTTTTGACCAGGTGGCTGATGCCCTCGAGAGCGAAGAACTCGCATTGCAGTGGGACCATAACCGCCTGGGCCGCCACCAAAGCATTCAGCGTCAGCAGGTTCAGCGACGGCGGGCAATCGATCAGCACAAAATCGAAGGCTGCCTGGCCGGCCAGGGCATCGGCCAACCGGTGTTCACGGCGCGGCGTATCGACCAGTTCGATTTCGGCGCCGGACAGGTCGATAGAAGATGGTACCAGCGACAGATTGGGGATGACGGTGTGAATCACCGCCTCCTCCAGGCGCGCCTCATCAATCAACACGTGATAAGAGGTCACCGTCCGCGTCCGGCGGTCCACGCCAAGCCCGGTGCTGGCGTTACCCTGCGGATCGATGTCGATGATCAGTACCCGCCTGCCGGTCGCCGCCATGGCGGTCGCCAGATTGATGGCGGTCGTTGTCTTGCCGACCCCACCCTTCTGGTTCGCGATGGCGATGACGCGCGGAGACGCCTCGGGGCCGCGGCTGGAGTCTGTCTCAACCACGATGAACCTCTCTCAGATGAAGAATGATGCCTGACGGATCGGCTAGGCTTGCTATCCGTTCGACCAGCATCATCCAATCTTTGGAGCCTTCGGTCAATTCATCTTCACCGCCCTTTCCCTTCAGGAACAGGCATTCGGTATCTGGCGAGAGGAAAGGTTCTGCCATGTCCAGCAATTTGGACAGCGGCGCCAAAGCCCGGGCGGTAATGGTCTTAACGAAAAAGGGGTTCAATTGCTCAAGGCGCTTGTTATGCACCACCGCGGGGGCCTGGGTCACCCGCGCGACCTCGCGCAGGAAGGCACATTTGCGGCTGTCCGATTCGACCAGATGGACCGGATCCACCCCGCCATCCGACCGCAAGATGGCCAGCACCATCCCCGGAAAACCCGCCCCCGACCCCATGTCGAGCACCGGCCCGGGGCGAAGCCGGGGAAGCAACTGGGCCGAATCCAGCATGTGACGCCGCCACAGATCGGGCAGCGTGGCGGGGCCTATCAGGTTGATACGAGTCTGCCACTTGACCAGCAACTCGGCATAGGCTGTCAACCGCTCGCCTGTTTCACGTGAAACAGGAACCAGGGCCCTGAGCCCCGCGACGGTCAACGCAGTTGCAGCCGCGCCCGATGTTCCACGTGAAACAGTCACGCGACCTTTTCCCGTCCAAGCCGTTTGACATGCGCCAGCAAGGCGGTCAAGGCCGCCGGCGTCACCCCCGGAATGCGCCCCGCCGCCCCCAAGGTCGCCGGGCGCGCCTGGGCCAGCTTCAGACGAATCTCCGACGACAGGCTGCCAATCGCCGCGTAATCAAGATCCTTCGGCAATCCAAGCCCTTCGTCGCGGCGGAACGCGGCAATATCAGCGGCCTGCCGTTCCAGATAGCCGGCGTACCGACCCTCGATTTCCAACTGCTGCGCCACGTCGGCGCGCAATTCTCGCAGAGTGGGCCAAAGATGCTGCAGGCTGGCCCAGGTCACATCGGGATAGCGCAGCAGATCCAACGCTGAGCGCCGCACCCCGTCCTGATTCACCGCCAGCCCACGGGCCCGCAACTCGTTGGGGCTGCCGCCCAGGCTTTGCATTACGCGCCGCCCCTCCTCCAATGCCGTCAGCTTGGTGCGATACGCCGCCTGCCGGCCGGCGCCGACACAACCGGCTTCCATGCCTTTCGCCGTCAGTCGCAGATCTGCATTATCGGCCCGCAGGATCAGCCGATATTCGGCTCGCGATGTGAACATACGGTAGGGCTCGGTCGTGCCGCGCGTCACCAGATCGTCGATCAGCACGCCGATGTAAGCATCGGCCCGGTCGAGGATGAACGGTTCCGGCTGGTCTCCCGCCCGCCGGGCGGCATTGATACCCGCCATCAGTCCCTGGGCAGCCGCTTCTTCATAGCCAGTGGTGCCGTTGATCTGGCCGGCGAAGAACAGCCCGGTGACCCGGCGAGTCTCCAAGTCTGGGCTCAGTTCGCGCGGATCGACAAAATCATACTCGATGGCGTAGCCGGGGCGCAGCATGGTGGCGCGCTCGAGGCCGGGAATGGTGGTCAGCAACTGGCGCTGCACATCCTCGGGCAGCGAGGTCGAAATTCCGTTGGGATAGACAGTGTCGTCGTCCAACCCTTCCGGCTCCAGGAAGATCTGGTGACGGTCTCGCTCGGCAAAGCGCACCACCTTGTCCTCGATACTGGGGCAATAGCGCGGGCCGACGCTTCCGATCTGACCCGAATACATGGGCGCCCGATGAAGGTTCGCCCGAATCAGTTCGTGTGAGGCGTTCGTGGTCCCCGTGATACCGCAAGTGATCTGCGGCGTCGTGATCTTCTCGGTCAGGAAGGAGAAGGGTGAGGCCGGGTCGTCGCCGGCCTGGCCGTCGAGAGCCCCCCAGTCGATGCTCCGCCCATCGAGCCGGCAAGGCGTACCGGTCTTCAGCCGTCCCACGGCGAATCCCAGTCGCCTCAGGGTCACCGACAACCCCAGGCTGGGCGCATCCCCCATCCGACCTGCCGGGAACCGTCGCTCGCCGATATGGATGAGACCCGACAGAAAGGTCCCGGTAGTTAGGACTACCGCACCGGCGGCGATCTCTTCGCCCTCGGCGGTCACCACGCCGGCTACCCGGCGTCCGTCCGCGGACAGCGTCAGGTCCTCGACGGCCGCTGCACGAATTTCCAGGTTGGTGGTGTCGGCCAGGGCTTCCGCCATGGCCCGCCGGTATAGTTTGCGGTCGGCCTGAGCGCGCGGGCCCTGAACCGCCGGACCCTTGCTGCGATTAAGGATGCGGAACTGGATTCCTGCCCGGTCGATGACACGCCCCATCAGCCCGTCGAGAGCATCGATCTCACGGACCAACTGGCCTTTGGCCAGGCCGCCGATGGCGGGATTACAGCTCATCTCGCCGATGGTTTCTAACCGGTGGGTCAGTAGTAGCGTCCGCGCGCCCATCCGCGCCGCAGCGGCGGCCGCTTCGCAGCCGGCATGCCCTGCCCCGATGACGATGACGTCGACCTTATTGACCATCCCTTGAGGTTCCACGTGAAACAGCGTCACTTGCCGATGCAGAACTCCCGGAAGATGAGGTCCAGCATCTGCTCCACATCCACCCGCCCGGTAATCCGCCCCAGCGCCCGAGCTGCCACTCTTACATCTTCCGCCGCCAGTTCTGGAAGCCCCGCGTTGAGGGACCGGCGCAATGCTGCCTCGGCTTCCTCGACCGCCAGCCGGTGGCGGGCTCGCGTCAGCACCGGAGCGCCGCCGCCTTCCAGCACCGCAATGGCCCGGCTTTCCAGTTCGGCCAGCAAGGCGTCCATCCCGGTGCCGCTGGCGGCCGACACGGCAAAGGCCGGCCGCCCGCTGATAACAGGTGGCAGAGGCGCCCTCGCCAGGTCTAGTTTGTTGAGCACGGCAATCGCTCGGTTGCCGAGCAGCGCCAAGCCGGCTTCGTCCAGCCTCGGCAACTCGCCGGCATCGAACACCACAAGACTGATATCGGCACTTTCCGCCCGCGCTCGCGCTCGCCGAATGCCCTCTTCCTCTACTGCCTCGGTCGCCTCGCGCAAGCCTGCCGTGTCGGCCAACACCACCGGATATCCGGCCAGGTCCAAATGCACCTCGATGATGTCGCGCGTCGTGCCGGCGGTAGCCGACACGATGGCCGCGTCACGCCCGGCTATGCGGTTCAGCAGGCTGGATTTACCCACATTAGGCGCACCGAGGATGGCGACCGACAGGCCATCGCGCAGATATTCGCCGCGCCGCCCGTCGGCCAGATGGGACGCCATGGCGTCGGCCAGTTCCGTGAGCCGCTGCCTCGCTTCGGCGCCGAGACCAACCGGCAGATCCTCGTCCGAGAAATCAATTTCGGCTTCAATATGCGCCTGGCTGCGCAACAGACTGCCCCGCCAGTCGTCATAAAGCCGCATCAGTGCCCCATCCATCTGGCGCAGCGCCTGGCGGCGCTGGGCTGCCGTCTCGGCCGCCACCAGATCGGCCATCGCCTCAGCCTGGGTCAGGTCGAGCTTCCCCGCTTCGAAGGCGCGCCGGGTGAATTCACCCGGCTCGGCCGGCCTCAAATCCAAGGCCAGCAGAGCCGCCGTTACAGCCGCGGCGACCGCCCTGCCACCGTGCAGATGCAGTTCGACCACGTCTTCCCCGGTGAAACTGGCCGGACCGGGAAACCACAGCGCCAGCCCGTCGTCGATCGTCTCGCCGGAAACGTCGGCCAGACGCACCCGCGTCGCCCGTCGTGGCGTTGGCAGCGGCCGCCCGGACAACTGAATCAGGGTCTGACCGGCCGTCGGACCGGACAGCCGATAGACGGCGACGCCAGCCCTTCCGGCTCCGCTGGCTAAGGCAAAGATGGTGCGTGACGCGGCCACGATCAGGCGAAGGCGCGCCCGCCGGCTGGGCCGTCTTCCGGCCGTAGCATCAGCCGCTCCACCCGGCGGCCCCGCACAAGATGGGTCTCCAGAATCTCGTCGAGGTCTTCCGTCGTGCGGTAATGGTACCAAACTCCTTCCGGGTAAATAACCATGGTCGGGCCCAGTTCGCATCGATCAAGGCAGCCCGCGCTATTGATGCGTACATCGCCAAGCCCAAGTTCCTTGGCCCTCGCCTTCAGGTAGTCGCGCAAGGACTCGGATCCTTTGGTAGCACAGGAACCCCGGGGATGCCCTTCGGGCCGCCGATTGGTGCAGACGAAGACATGGATACGAAAATACGGCGGCGGATCCGGAGGTAAGGACAAACGGGCAACCTTTCTTGTTCCGAACTATTCGTGTTTGGTACGCATCTGGCCATTTTGGAAGGCCGACCAGAATATTTTTTGCAGCTGTTCCATTCCCTGGACACTTGCCGGCAACCAGGCGCGGAGTAAAGCCTCGGGGCTGATGGCTTCAAGATTGGCCAGCATACGGTCTTCGACCTTCTTCAACACGACGTCCTGCATCGGTTTCACGTCGGGCAAACCGAAAAAGGCGCGAGCTTCTTCAGGGGTACAGTCTACATCGAAGGTTAATTTCACCGCTTCCTCCTCCAGGTTATCCCGGCTCGCGGCCTGAGGTTGCAACTCCCTCTTTGCGACCCAAACTAAGCTTTCAATTCCTTGTCCGCAACGTCCGACATGTACCCTTTCCATGAGCCGTAACCAGCTTGATCAGGAAACCAGCCCTTATCTCCTGCAGCACCGCACCAACCCGGTGCATTGGCGACCCTGGGGCGATGAAGCTTTGGCGGCGGCGCGGGCCGCCGATCAGCCGATCCTGCTTTCCGTCGGCTATGCCGCCTGCCATTGGTGTCACGTCATGGCCCACGAAAGCTTCGAAGACGAAGCGACGGCAAAGCTGATCAACGAACTGTTCGTTCCGGTGAAGGTAGACCGCGAGGAGCGGCCGGATATCGACATGATCTACCAGACGGCACTGGTCTTGCTGGGCGAATCCGGAGGCTGGCCGTTGACCATGTTCCTGACGCCGGATGCCGAGCCCTTCTGGGGCGGCACGTATTTTCCGCCGACGCCTCGTTACGGTCGACCCTCCTTCCGGGATGTCCTGCTGGCTGTTTCCGCCGCATACCGGCGCGAGCCGGAGAAGATTGCCACCAACGTCGCCGCCCTGAAAAAGGGTCTGGAGCAGCAAGCGCGGCCCGCACAGGGATCTCTGCCGTCCACGGACTTTCTCGATCGGGCTGCCCGGGCCCTGCTGCAGGCGGTCGATTTCACCAACGGCGGGCTCAAGGGTGCGCCGAAGTTTCCCCAGACCTCGCTATTCAGTTTTCTGTGGCGGGCTTGGCGGCGCAGCGGCGACGACAAGTTGCGCCAAGCGGTGATTCTGACGCTGGACAAGATGAGCCAAGGCGGCATCTTCGACCATCTGGGGGGCGGCTTTGCCCGTTACTCCACCGATGAAACCTGGACCGTCCCGCATTTCGAGAAAATGCTTTATGACAATGCCCAACTGATCGAACTGTTGACCCAGGTTTGGCAAGAGACCCGTTCGCCGCTCTATGCCCAACGGGTGGCCGAGGTGATCGGTTGGGTGGCGCGCGACATGATGGCGGAACATGACGCTTTCGCCGCTACCGTGGATGCTGATTCGGAAGGCGTGGAAGGAAAATATTACGTATGGACAGCGGACGAGATTGACCGGCTGCTGCCCCCGGAACTGGCCTTTCCGTTCAAACAGACCTATGGCGTAACCGCCGCGGGAAACTGGGAAGGTCGTACCATCCTTACCCGGCACCGACCGCCGGGTGATCCTGCCGACCCCGTTGAGCAGCAGTTGGACCGGGCTCGCCGGAGCCTGCTGATCGAACGCTCCCGGCGCGTTCCCCCTGCTCGGGACGATAAGATCCTTGGTGATTGGAACGGCATGATGATCGCCGCCTTGGCCAATGCCTCACTGGTCTTCGGCAAGCCGGAATGGCTGGTTCTGGCGCGGCACGCGTTCGACGGAATTTGCCGCCATCTCGGCCGCGGCGACCGTCTGGCGCACAGCCTGCGCCACCGGAGCCTGCAGCCCGACGCCATGCTTGACGACTATGCCCAGATGACGCGAGCCGCGCTGATCCTTTATTCCGTCAGCGGTCAGGATCGATATCTCGAACAGGCAAAGATCTGGACGGCCTTGGCCGACAAGCATTATTGGGACGACGACAGCGGTGGATATTTTTTCACCGCCGACGACGCGGCTAATCTGATCCTGCGCAGCAAGACGGCAAGCGACCAGGCCACGCCATCGGGTAATGGGGTGATGGTCGAGGTGCTCGCCCGCCTGTTCCACCACACCGGAGACGACCGATATCGCAGCCGAGCGGAAGAAGTCATGGCGGCTTTCGCCGGCGAATTGCAGAGCACCCTCCCCACCATGGCCACCATGCTGAATGGCTGGGAACTGCTGAACGACGCCGTCCAGGTGGTCATTGTCGGACCGGCCGATAGCAAACATCGCCGCAACCTGATCGATGTCGTTGCCGGTCTGCCCCTGCCCACTCTGCTGCTCGCCGTCGTCGACGCGGGCCAAACCTTCGCGCCCGGCCATCCGGCCGCTGACAAAGTCGCGGCGGCCGGCAACAATACGGCGGCCTTCGTTTGCCATGGACCAGCCTGTTCTGTTCCCATCGGCGACGGCGAGGCCCTGCGCGCCGCCTTGGCAGCCGGTTAACCTGAGGTTAAGGTAGTCCGATGCCTTACGTTTCGATGAAAAGCCCGATTGGCGACCTGACCCTGTTCGAAGAGGACGGCCGGATCGTTGCCCTGGACTGGGGATGGGTCGAACGCGGCACGGCAACGCCCCTGCTGACCGAAGCCCGCAACCAGCTTGATCAATATTTCGACGGCGAGCGGCAGGATTTTGACCTGCCTTTGGCGCCGAATGGCAGTCTGTTCCAGAAGAAGGTGTGGGCCAGCCTGCAGCGCATTCCCTACGGCCAGGTGCGCCGGTACGGAGAGCTTGCCACCGAGTTGGAAAGCGCGCCGCGGGCTGTCGGCGGCGCTTGCGCCCGCAACCCGTTACCGATCATCGTGCCTTGCCATCGGGTGGTGGGGTCCGGTGGCTCGTTGGGCGGCTATTCCGGCCTCGAGGGCCTGGACACCAAGCGGTTTCTGCTGTCCCTCGAAGGCTGGTCCACAACCGACGCCTAAGAAATACAGCCTTCATCCTACTCTAGACGGAGAATACCGTGACGAAAGCCATCCGCATTCATCAACCCGGCGGCCCTGAACAGATGGTTTGGGAAGAAGTCGAGGTCGGAACCCCCGGACCCGGCGAGGCCCTAGTCCGTCATACCGCGGTAGGCCTCAATTTCATCGACGTCTACCACCGCACTGGGTTGTATCCCCTGCCCAAAATGCCAGCCGTCATCGGCATGGAAGCCGCAGGCGTGGTCGAGCAGATCGGCTCGGGTGTCACCGAGGTCAAGGTCGGCGATCGCGTCGCCTATGCCAGCCCACCCCCTGGTGCCTATACTGAGAAACGCATCATGCCGGCTCACCGCCTGGTGGTCCTGCCCGACGACATTGCCGATACCCAGGCAGCAGCCATGATGCTACAGGGCATGACCGCCCAATATCTGCTGCGTACTACCTATCGGGTTCAGCCGGGCGACACCATTCTGTTCCATGCTGCGGCCGGTGGGGTGGGCCTGATCGCTTGCCAGTGGGCCAAGCATCTGGGAGCCACTGTCATCGGCACCGCTGGCGGTGAGGCCAAATGTGCCCTGGCGCGCGCTCACGGCGCCGACCATGTGATCGACTATACCAAGGAAGACTTCGTTGCCCGGGTGAAAGAGCTAACCAACGGCAAGGGCGTCCCCGTGGTCTATGATTCGGTAGGCAAGGATACCTTCATGCGGTCCCTCGATTGCCTGAAGCCACGCGGCATGATGGTCAGCTTCGGCCAATCCTCCGGGTCGGTGCCACCCTTCGATGCGGGTATCCTGTCGGCCAAGGGATCGCTCTACCTTACCCGCCCTAGCTTGATGACCTATACCGCCGAACGGGCCGACTTGGTGGCCAGCGCGGCCGAGTTGTTCGAAGTGGTACGAAGCGGCGACGTCAAGATCGAGGTTCGCCAAACCTATCCGCTGTCGGAAGCTGCCCAGGCCCATCGCGACCTGGAGGCCCGCAAAACCACCGGCTCCACGGTGTTCATCGTCTGATACGGAAAGGGCGGTGTTTCACGTGAAACACCGCCCTTTTGTTCTAAAACTGCCGGCCCCACTCAGGAATTCATCGCTTCAAAGAAATCTGAATTGGTCTTCGAGTGCTTCAATTTGTCCACCAGAAATTCCATGGCGTCTACCACGCCCATCGGCATAAGCACTCGGCGCAGCACCCACATCTTGGAAAGCACGCCCTTGTCCACCAGCAGCTCTTCCTTGCGGGTGCCTGACTTGGTGATATCGATGGCCGGGAAGGTCCGCTTGTCCGAGAGCTTGCGGTCCAGAATGATTTCCGAGTTACCGGTACCCTTGAACTCTTCGAAGATCACCTCGTCCATGCGGCTGCCGGTATCAATCAGCGCTGTGGCGATGATGGTCAGCGAGCCGCCCTCCTCGATGTTGCGGGCCGCCCCGAAGAAACGCTTCGGACGCTGCAGCGCATTGGCGTCGACACCGCCGGTCAGCACCTTGCCCGAGCTGGGCACCACGGTGTTGTAGGCCCGTGCCAGACGGGTGATGGAGTCGAGAAGGATCACCACATCGCGCTTATGTTCGACCAGCCGCTTCGCCTTCTCCAGCACCATCTCGGTCACCTGGACATGGCGCGACGCCGGCTCATCGAAGGTCGAACTGATCACCTCGCCCTTCACCGAACGGGCCATGTCGGTCACTTCTTCTGGCCGTTCATCGATCAACAGGACGATCAGATAGACTTCCGGATGGTTGGCGGCAATGGCATGGGCAATGTTCTGCAGCATTACCGTCTTGCCGGTGCGCGGAGGTGCGACGATCAGGCCGCGCTGCCCCTTGCCCAGCGGCGAAATCAGGTCGATCACCCTGGTGGTAAGATCCTTGTTGGTCGGATCCTCGATTTCCAGG
The DNA here is from genome assembly GCA_021793155.1 of Pseudomonadota bacterium. GTDB lineage: Bacteria > Pseudomonadota > Alphaproteobacteria > Rhodospirillales > Magnetospirillaceae > DUZF01. The sequence continues at coordinate 16,914 of JAJYTF010000009.1, forward strand.
CGAAGCCGCTCGTCAGGATAGAGCGGCGTGAGGTTGTCGAAGTTTATCCGATGGCGAACATTATCCGGCGGCTCGAAGTTGATGGTGTTCACCTTCAGCAGCGCAAAATAGCGCTCGCCATCCTTCGGCGCCCGGATTTGCCCTTCCACCGTGTCTCCGGTTCTCAGACCGAAACGTCGAACCTGGCTGGGCGAGACATAGATGTCGTCCGGGCCCGGCAGATAATTCGCCTCCGGCGACCGCAGAAAGCCGAAGCCATCCTGAAGGATTTCCAACACGCCGTCCCCATAGATGGGGGTATCGTTTTCGGCAAGCTGCTTCAGGATGGCGAACATCATGTCCTGCTTCCTGAGTGTCGAGGCGTTCTCGATCTGCAGGTCTTCGGCATAGGCAAGCAATTCGGCCGGGGTCTTGGCCTTCAGCTCCTGGAGATTCATGGCAGGTCCAGCATGGGGAAATGGGGGATTGGGAAGGATTGGCCCTTGAGGCCCGGGATGGTCTCGAACCGGACATTGTCGCCCGGCGAACGCAACGCTCTGATGGAAATCGGGTCGAAGCCCTGGGAATTCCGCAGAATTATCTAAATCGGGCAAGCAAGTCAAACAGAGAATCGAGGTGAGGCCTCATTCCCTTCAGAACGGTTTAACCACCACCAGGATGACGATCCCAATCATCAGCAACGTCGGCATCTCATTGGCAATGCGAAAATAGCGCTGAGGGTGAATGTTGCGGTCAGCGGCAAACGCCCGCCGCCAGCGTTCCATTGCCAGGTTGAACAGGGTCAGCAACACCACAAGAACCAGTTTGGCATGCAGCCACCCATTGCCGGCCAGGCCGATCTGGCCGATCATCACCAGGCCCAGAATCCAGGTGACGATGCCAGCCGGAATGGTGATGGCGAACATCAGCCGCCGTTCCATCACCTTGAACAGCTCTGACCCTTCTGATCCGGCCTTCGCCTCGGTGTGATAGACGAACAGCCGCGGCATGTAGAGCAGTCCGGCCATCCACGAAATGACCGCGATGACGTGGACCGCCTTGATCCAAAAATAAGCTTCGCTCACCCCAAACCTCCTGCCTGGGCGCAACGTCGTACCGAACCGGGACAGATCCGGCCACCCTTTTCAGAACAGGGATCGCAGCCAGCGATCAGCGAGCGGCGGACCAAATCGGCCATCGCTCCAACGAAGGCAGGATGGCTCCCCACCGCCGGAACCCGGCGATAGACGGGTACGCCTAATTCCTTGGCCACCCGGGCATATTCGATATCCAATTCGACCAGGGTTTCCGAATGTTCCGAAACGAAGGCGACGGGCTGTACCACCAGGGCCTTTCCCGCCTCTCCCGCCTGTCGGATTTCCGCATCGGTGGAGGGACCAATCCACTCCAGCGGTCCGACCCGGCTTTGATAGCAGATCCGCCAGTCGAGATCGGGCATGCCCAATTCCTTGACGATGGCTTTGGCGGTCATCTCCACATGCAGCGGATAAGGATCGCCCCGCTCGACCACCGATTTCGGCAAGCCATGAGCGGAAAAGAGAACCCGAACGCCGGCCGGCGAATGCTCTATCTCCGCCAGGCATTGGCGCAACAGATCAGCCTGGGCCAGAATCAGTCCGTCCTCCGTCGGATAGCAGCAGATACTGACCGTCGGAGCGCCAAGCCCGGCTTCCGCAGCCGCTCGCTTCCAGGCTGAAATGGATGAAGCGCTGGTGGTGGTGGAGTACTGCGGATAAAGCGGCAACAGGACGACACGTTCGGGCTTCCATGCCCTGACCTCGGCAACGGTCTGTTCCGTCAGGGGATGCCAGTAGCGCATCGCGATGAATACCCGCACCTCGTCTTCGCCGGCGGCAAGAGCCGTCTGCAGCGCCGTCGCCTGCTGGCGCGTCAACTCCAGCAAAGGAGAGCGTCCACCAAGATGGGCGTAGATATGTTGGGCAGCCGGCGCCCGCCGGGTGGAGATCAACCAGGCGATGGCTCGACGGATCAGCGATGGCGCTCCAATGATTGCCGGATCGTTGAACAGGTTGAACAGGAACGGCCGGATTGCCTCGGGCCGATCAGGTCCGCCCAGATTGAACAGGACGACGGCCAGGCGGGCCATGGCTGTTACCTCCGGCTTCGCACCCGGTCGATAAGCCGAGCCACGTTCTCCGGCGGCGTATTAGGCAGGATGCCGTGGCCAAGATTGAAGATGAAAGGCCCTTTCGTGCAAACCTCAAGGATACGGTCCACCGCGGCGTCGAGTGCCGGGCCGCCGGCAACGACCATCACCGGGTCCAAATTACCTTGCAGGGTAACTTTCGACTGCAAGCTGCCGACTGCCCAGTCAAGAGGAATGCCGGTATCGAGGCTGACGCCATCGATCCCGGTCCGATCCACATAGGGTTGATAGAGCGCTCCGGCTCCTCGCGGGAAACCGATCACCGGAATGCCCGGCCGCTCCGATTTGATGCGCTCCACCAGTCGCCGCGTCGGCTCGATCACCCATCGCGCGAAAGCGTCTTCGGGCAAAACCCCTGCCCAGCTGTCGAACAGCTGGATCGCCTCGGCGCCATGATCGATCTGGGTGATCAGGTAGTCGCCGGTGGCTTGCACCAGAAGATCGATCAACCGTTGGAACAGATCGGGGCGGCCATAGGCCATGATCTTGGTCTGCACGAAGTCTTTCGATCCGCTGCCTTCCACCATGTAGGTGGCCACCGTCCATGGCGCGCCGGCGAAGCCGATCAATGCGGTCGTCGACGGAATGTCCCGATGAAGGCGTTCGACTGTCTGAAAGACCGGTTGCAGCCGATCCTGAAAACCCTCCAGCGTCAATGCGTCCAAGTCCTTGGAGGATCGGATCGGTTTGAGACTCGGTCCCTCGCCTTCGCGAAAGCTTACCGCTTGGCCCAGGGCGTCGGGCACCACCAGGATGTCGGAAAACAGGATGGCGGCGTCGAAACCGTAGCGGCGCAGCGGCTGCAGAGTGACTTCTGTCGCTTTTTCAGGGCTGTAGCAAAGGTCGAGAAAGCCCTTCACGGTGGCACGGACCGCCCGGTATTCAGGTAGGTAGCGGCCGGCCTGCCGCATCAGCCAGACGGGCGGTGGGGTGACGGTCTCGCCTTTGAGGGCGCGCAGGAACGATTTGGTGGCAGGGGATGCGTCGGTCACGGAAGGTCACCTGGACTGAAAAGACCCATCTTCAATACAGGTGTTAGAAGGGTAAGGAAAGGTAGCTGTGCTGGTGGATGCCTGTGGATATCGGGGATCGGCTTTCATCCACGTCCGATCCGCCGAATCATCCACCTTTCGCCGAACTGTGGGCAGATTGTGGAGAAAATTCGGGACAACTAATGTAGAGCCTTGATTCTCCGCATTGAATGCAGTGGATCAATATCTCCGGAAAAGGCGGACGTTTCGGGCTGGAGGGGCGTCGTCCCGGGTTTTCCGAGGCCGGCCCGGCAATCACCCACAGCGGGACCGACCTGCCGACTCCACGGTGGCGAGCGTGGAACAAAAAGGGCAGAATTGCCGTTCAGGCATCCTTATCCCCGAAGTCCGAAGTTATCCACAGGACGGTGCGTCATTTCCTCCTCGGTCAAGCGCTTCCATCTGCATCTGGTATCGGACGCCACCGGAGAAACCTTGTCTTCGGTCGCACGGGCCTGCCTGGTGCAGTTCGAGAACATCGAACCGATTTCCCACCTGTGGTGGCTGGTCCGTACCCAGGGTCAGGTGGAGCGGGTCATCGCCGGCATCGAAGCCTGCCCCGGTGTGGTCCTTGCCACCGTGATGGACGGTGCGGTTCGCGGTATACTGGAGGAGGCCTGCCGGCACCTGCACGTCCCCTGCATACCCGTGCTCGATCCGGTGATGGCGACGCTGGCTGCCTATCTGGACAGCGAGTTCGGCGCCCAGCCGGGCCGCCAGCATGTGCTGGATGCCGAATATTTCAGCCGTATCGACGCCATGCATTACACCCTCGCCCATGACGATGGGCAGTTGCTGGATGACCTCGACGATGCCGACGTGGTGCTGGTCGGTGTGTCGCGCACCTCCAAGACGCCGACCTGCATGTACCTCGCCAACCGCGGCATCAAGGCGGCCAATGTGCCGCTGGTGCCCGGCCTCGATCCGCCGACCGAACTGCTGGCCTGCAAGCGCCCCCTCATCGTCGGCTTGACCAAGGAACCGAAAAGCCTGACCGACATTCGGCGGTCGCGCCTGCGCTTTCTCAACCAGACCAGCGAGACCGACTATGCCGATCCGGAAAAGGTCCGCGAGGAAGTAACCCGCGCCCGCCGCCTGTTCGCTCAGCGCGGCTGGCCGGTCATCGACGTTTCGCGTCGCTCCATCGAGGAGGCGGCGGCCTCCATCCTGCAGCTCTACATCCGCCACCGGGGTGGTGAAATGCCGGGAGGCGTGCCGTGAGAACGGTTGTGCTGGCATCGGGCAGTGCTACCCGCAAGGCCTTGCTGGCTGCGGCGGGTGTCGACTTGATCCAGGTCTCTCCCCAGGTCGATGAAGCGCCGATCAAGGTGGCCCTGCGAACGCAAGGTGCCGATGCGCCGGCCGCCGCCCTGGCCCTGGCCGAGGCAAAAGCCCTTGAGGTCGGCCACAATCACGGACAGGCGTTGGTGATCGGCGCCGATCAGATGCTCGATTGTGAAGGCCGCTGGTTCGACAAACCGCGCGACCGAGCGGCGGCACAGCATCAGTTGCAGATGTTGCGAGGCCGCCGTCACAGATTGTCGACGGCGGTGGTGGTGGCCACCGCCGGCACCGTGCTGTGGCACCACCTGGACCTGGCGACATTGACCATGCGGCCGTTCAGCGACGCCTTCCTCGGCCGCTATCTCGACCAGGCCGGCACCGCCGTGCAGTCTTCAGTGGGCGCCTATCAATTGGAGGGTCTGGGTGCTCAGCTTTTTTCCGAGGTGACGGGTGATCATTTCGCCATTCTCGGCCTGCCGCTGCTACCGCTCCTGGATTTCCTCCGCCGCCATGGAGTCGTTCCCTCATGATTCTTTCCGGCCATGCACGGCTGGCCGGGGTCATCGGCTGGCCGGTCGGACATTCGCGGTCGCCGCGGCTGCACGGCTATTGGCTGGACAAATACGGGGTGGACGGCGCCTATCTGCCGCTGGCAGTGCAACCGGGACATTTCGAACAGGTTCTCCGCGCTCTGCCGCATATGGGGTTTGCCGGAGCCAATGTGACGGTGCCGCACAAGGAGGCGGCATTGGCCTTGGCCGACCATGTGGAGCCTCTGGCAAGGCGGATCGGTGCGGTCAATACCCTGCTGGTGCGGCCGGACGGCAGCCTTGAGGGACGGAATACTGACGCCTTTGGCTTCCTGGAAAACCTGCGGCACGGCTGCCCCGGCTTTTCCGCCTCTGCGGGGCCGGCCGTGGTCCTCGGCGCCGGAGGTGCCGCCCGCGCGGTGATTGCCGCTTTGCAGGATGATGGCGTTCCGGCCATCCGCCTGCTCAACCGCACCGCCGAGCGGGCCCGCCAGGTGGCCGATGAACTGGGAGGTGGCATCGAAGTGGTGCCCTGGGACGAGCGGGCCGAGGTTCTGGAGGGAGCCGCCACCCTGGTGAACACCACCACCCTGGGCATGACCGGTCAGGCGCCCCTGGTCGTCGACTTGCGCCTGCTGCCTGTTGACGCGGTGGTCGCCGACATTGTCTATGTGCCGCTGGAGACCGATCTACTGGCCGCCGCGCGGCACCGCGGCAATCGGACCGTGGATGGCTTGGGCATGTTGTTGCATCAGGCGCGGCCGGGCTTCGCCGCGTGGTTCGGCGTCATGCCGGACGTGACCGAGGAATTACGGACTTTCGTGGGGGGCACATGATCATTCTCGGGCTGACAGGGTCCATCGGCATGGGCAAGACGACAGCGGCCGACCAGCTTCGCTCCATCGGCATTCCCGTCTACGACGCCGACGAGGTGGTGCACGGGCTGATGGCCAAGAACGGCAAGGCGGTGCCGTTCATCAAGCAGGCCTTTCCCAATGTGGTTTTCGGCGGCGAGGTGGAGCGCCCGCGCCTGGGCGCCCGGGTGTTCGGCGATGCTGCCGCGCTGAAACAGCTGGAAGCCATCCTCCACCCGCTGGTGCGCGACGCCGAGCGCCGCTTTCTGCGCCGCGCCCGCCGCCAGCGGCGGCGGGTGGTCGCGCTCGACATCCCCCTGCTGTTCGAGGTCAAAGGCACGTCCCGGGTGGATGCGGTCGCGGTGGTCACCTGCCCGGCCTTCCTGCAGGAACAGCGGGTGATGGCACGCACCGGCATGACTCATGGCAAACTGGCCAGCATCCGCCGGCGGCAAATGCCCGACCAGGAAAAGCGCCGCCGCGCCGATTTCATCATCCCCACGGGTGCCGGCAAGCGGCTGTCGCTGCGCAAGTTGAGCCAGGCGGTGCGTCAGCTGGAAACCATCGCGGCGCGCCGTCATCGCCGGGTTCCGTGATGCGCGAAATCGTTCTCGACACGGAAACCACCGGCCTTGACCCGGCCACCGGGCATCGGGTGGTGGAAATCGGCTGCGTCGAACTGGTCAACCACCTGCCGTCCGGCCGGGTGTTCCACCAGTACATCAATCCCGAGCGCGACATGCCTGCCGAGGCGTTCAACGTTCACGGCCTGTCCGCGGAATTCCTTTCCGGTCACCCGATATTTGCCGCCATTGTCGAGGAATTCCTGGCCTTCATCGAGGACGCGCCGCTGATCATCCACAACGCCGACTTCGACATGAAGTTCCTCAACTGGGAACTGAAGCAGCTCGATCGGCCCCAGCTGCCGCGCGAGCGGGCGGTCGACACGGTGGTTATGGCGCGGCGGAAATTTCCTGGCTCGCCGGCCAACCTCGATGCGCTATGCCGGCGCTTCGAGATCGACAATTCAGGGCGTGAGAAGCACGGCGCCCTGCTGGACGCGGAACTGCTGGCGGAAGTCTATCTGGAACTGATCGGCGGTCGCGAACCGGTGCTGGCGTTGGCCACGGCATCCCGCCGCGATGGCCAGGCCGGTCCCGCCACCCAGCGTCAGGCCCGGCCACCCCGACCCCATGCCGCCAGCCAGGACGAACTGGCCAGCCATGCCGAGTTCATCGGCAAGCTGCGCAAGGCGATCTGGCTGGAATAGACCCCTGTTTCGTCATTCCCGCGGAAGCGGGAATGACGGATCAAGATCACAGATCAGGCGGTACCCTGCGTCTGCTCCTGGGCGAAATTTTCCATTCGGCTGCGGAACAGGGCGACGAAATCGATGGGCTGCAGCAACATGGGCGGGAAACCGCCGTCGCGGGTCACGTCGGCGATGATATTGCGGGCGAAGGGGAACAGCAGGCGGGGCGCTTCGATCAGCAGCACCGGCTGTACATGTTCATCCGGCAGGTTCAGGGTGAAGATGCCGGCATAAGTCAGCTCGACGATGAAGGCTACCTTGTCCTTCACCTTGGCTTCGGTGACCAGTTGCAAGGCAACTTCAAACACGTTTTCCTGCATTGGCTTGACGTCCAGATCGACGCGCACACCGATTTCCGGGGGGGCGCTGGCCAATTCCTGGAAGATGGCCGGGGCGCCAGGAACTTCGAAGGACAGGTCCTTGACGTACTGGGCATTCACCTGGATCGGCGGCTGTTGCGGCTGGGCATTCTCGCTCATCATCTGCTCCTCGAGTGGGGGGCGCCCCTATGGCTGGCCTTGGCTAGTGGTGAGAATCTCACGGATGGCACGGTCAGCATCCGTCAGATTCTCACCACAATTCAATCAGTTGGCGGGCCGCCTTATCCAGACGCCCGGGAACCAAGCGTCTGTGGCGGACCACTAGCATGGAACCCGCGCCGAGACAACCCGTAGCCCGGCGGGAAAGCCTTGGGCTAATGGGGTAGGCGAGGTTTGCCGGACGGAGGGCGGCCTTCGTCGACCACTTCCCAGTCGCCCTCGATGACCGTTGGGCCGTCGGGCGGCGGGAAGCGGCTTTGCAGGCCACGGCGCAACAGGAGCCGTACCGGCGGCAGCAGCAGCGGAACCGCCAGCAGGTCGGTGGCGTAGCCGGGCAGCAGCAGCAGCAACCCGGCCGCCGCCAGACAGGCGCCGTCGAACAGTTCTGCCACCGGCATTTGCCCGCGGGCGAGCTGCGCCTGGGCACGGCGGGCGGTGGAGAGCCCCTGGATGCGCAGAAGCGCGGTACCGATCATGCCCGACAGGATGACACCGGCCACCGCGCCGAGCAGCCCGATCCACCGCGCGACCTCGATGAACGCGGCGATCTCCACGGCCGGCCAGGCCAGGATGAGGATGGTGAACAGCCAGGCCATGCTTGCTCTTTATCGCGCAACCGCTTATCTACTGAGCATCATCCAGAGGCCCGCCGAAGTTCGGCCGGCTTGGCGCCGTCCGGTCGCATCGACGGCATCCGAATGTGCAAACCATGAATGACGGCTCGCAGTTCATCGATATCATTCTTTTCGCCATGGTGGCGGTTTTTCTTGGGCTCCGCTTGAGGAGCGTGCTGGGCCGTCGGACGGGTCACGAGGCGCCGCCGCCGGAAGCCCGCTTTGGCGGCCGCGGCGGGACGCCGGCCAATGGCTCGGCGGGGGCCGATACGGTCGTTGATCTGGCGCAGCGGCGCCAGAAGGCACCCGAGCCATTCGAAGTACAGCCCTCGGCCAATACCCTGGCAGGGCGGCTCGCCCAGATCGGTGCCGCCGATCGGAGCTTCGAACCGCAAGCTTTCGTCCAAGGGGCCGGCATGGCCTTCGAGATGATCGTCCGGGCCTTTGCTCAGGGCGACGAGTCGACCTTGCGGCCGCTGCTCTCGGACGAGGTGTTCGAGAATTTCTCATCCGCCATCCGCGCCCGCCAACAGGCGGGTGAAACCAGCCAGTCCGAACTGCAGCGCATCGAATCGGCGGATATCGTCGAGGCCCGGATGGATGGCCGGACGGCCCGGATCGACGTGCGATTCGTCAGCCGGCAGCTGATCGTGGTGCGAGACGCTTCGGGTGCGGTGGTCGAAGGTGATCCGGCGCAGCCAGTACGCCTGGTAGATCTCTGGAGTTTCGCCCGCGACACCCGGTCGACCAATCCCAACTGGCTGCTCGTCGCGACCTCCAGCCACGACGAATGACTGCGATCGCTTTCCGTCATGACGGCCGCCGAAGCGGCGTCCGTCTCTTGCCTAGGACGTTGTCTGCGGCGCTGCTCCTGGTCCTGGCCGCCTGCGTCTCCCGCCCGTCTCCTCCACCTCCTGCGCCAGGCCCCGAGCGGTTGGCGCTGACTGCGGTGGATTTCGACGCCCTGCCCGGCTGGCGGGACGACACCTTGGCCGAGGCCTTGCCTGCTCTGCGAAAAAGCTGCGAACGCATTGCCGCGATGCCGCCGGGCCAGCCGGTCGGCCGGGATGGCCGAGGCGGTGTGGCAGCGGACTGGCTTGCGCCCTGTGGGGCGTTGCGGGCCGTTCCCGAGGGCGACAATGCAGCAGCGCGGATGTATTTCGAAAGCTGGTTCCAGCCCTACCGGACCAGCAATGGTGATCGGGTCGACGGCCTGTTCACCGGCTATTACCAGGCCGAGCTACATGGCTCGCGCCGACCCGGCGGTCACTACCGGGTTCCGCTTTACGAACGGCCGGAAGGCCTACCCCTCGATCCCGCGGCCAGCGGCATTTCCTATTACAGCCGCGCCGAAATCGAAGCCGGCGCCTTGCGAGGCAAGGCTACCGAATTATTGTGGGTGGACGATCCGGTGGACGCCCATATCCTGCAGATCCAGGGATCGGGCCGGATCATCCTCGACGACGGAACGGTGGTGCAAGTTGGCTACAACGGCAGCAACGGCCGCAAATTCGTCGGGCTCGGCCGCATCCTGCTGGACCATGGCAAGATTACTGCGGCCGATACCACGATGCAGACCGTACGCGCCTGGCTGAAGAGTCATCCCGCCGAAGCGCCCACCCTGATGGATGAGAATCCCCGCTACGTATTTTTTCGCCTGCTTTCCGGCGACGGACCGGTGGGGGCTGCCGGAGTGGTCCTGACCCCGGGCCGCAGCCTGGCGGTGGATCCACATTTCGTACCGCTCGATGTGCCGGTGTGGCTTGACAGTACCGAGCCTGACGGCCGGCTGCTGCGTCGCATGATGGTAGCGCAGGATACCGGCGCGGCGATCAAGGGGCCGATCCGCGGCGATGTCTTCTGGGGTGCGGGCGAGGCGGCCTTCGACAAGGCCGGCCGCATGAAAAGCCGGGGTAGCTACTATCTGTTGCTGCCGCGCCGGCGATCCGGCATGTTCGCCCGGCTGACACCGGCTGAAACTCAGCTGTAGCCAAACCGCAGCCATGACAAGCCCCAGCATTTCCCCTTCGGCCGCCCACGAAGCGCTGAAACGCGCCCATGCTGCAGGCCGCATTGTCTTCTTCACCGATTCCCATCTGCTGGCTCGCCCGGGGTCGCCGGTCTACAACGGGCTCGACGTCTTCGTGCCGCCGCTGGTGCTGATGGTCAGCAGCCTGACGCTGCTGTTCGCCTTCGGCCTGGTGGAGTGGATCGTCGCCCTCGTCGTCATTCTGCTCTACCAGGTCTACGGTGCGCCGCATCTGGTTCATTGGCGGTTGCATCGGCGGGTCGTCTCGGCAGTCCTGCATAGCCCCCACAATTGGCAACTGCTGTGGGAGCTGGGCGGCCTGGCAGTGGCGCTGAAGGATTGGCCGGAAAGAAACTGCGTCGCGCCGACCGGCGATTGGCAGAAGTTCTCCGCCGATTACCTGGAAGAAAGTGAGCCGGTCTCTGCTTCCGGCGATTGACCGATCGGCTGGCCCCGCGTTTATTTGGGGCAGTCGAGGGATTGGAACGATCGATGGGGATGGACCGCGGCAGGCGCGTGGTGACGGCCGATGAAGCCAAATTATGGCGGGACGCCATGCGCGGGGTCACTCCATTTCCGGATCGGCTGCCGGTGGAACCGGCCACGAAGCCGTCCCTGGCCGCGCCGGCACCATCCTTCCCGGTTCTGGCCTCCCCGGTTCCGGCTCCATCGGGGCAGCCACCGGCACCACGCGGCCAGCCTCCCGCCATGCCGATCATCGCGCACGGCCGCTCCCCAGGCCTCGACCGGCGTACCGCCGAGCGGCTGCGCAAGGGGGACATGCCTATCGATGCCAGCCTCGACCTGCATGGCATGACCCAGGAGATCGCCCATGCGGCACTCTGGCGTTTCGTCTCCGCCTCGGCCGAACGCGGTCACCGGTGCATCCTGGTGATCACCGGCAAGGGTGGCCACGCAGGCGGCGGCGTACTCAGGGCGCAGGCGCCGCGGTGGCTCAACGAGCCGGCCCTGCGTCCACTGGTGCTGGGCTTCACCTTTGCCCAGCCTAAGCATGGCGGCGACGGGGCACTTTACGTCCTGCTGAAGCGGCGGCGATGACGCCCTTCGGCCGAAAGATGCGGGACCTGCGCCAGCAGCGCGGCATTACGCTCAAACAGATGGCGGGGGACCTCAACCTGTCAGCGGCCTACCTGTCGGCACTCGAGCACGGCCAGCGCGGCAAGCCAAGCCCTGGCCTGGTGATGCAGATCCTCGGCTATTTCAATGTGATCTGGGACGAGGCCGAAGAAGTGAAGGCCCTGGCCGAGCTGTCCCATCCCAAGGTGACCCTGGACACCGCGGGTCTTTCTCCCACCGCCACCGAACTGGCTAATCGACTGAAGCGGCGAATTCGCGACATGCCGGAAGAACAGCTTCGCGAGCTGCTGGAATTGGTGAAGCAAGGCTGAGCCGCCGCGGCGTGGCGGCGCGCGCATTGTCATCCCGGCGGCCGACGGAAGGACGGATCTCGAGGGCTTGACGAGATCCCTCGCGGTGCTCGGGATGACAAAGGCTCCGTCGGGGTGATCAACCCTACAAAATGAATTTCGACAAATCGGCGTTCTTGGCCAGGTCACCGACGCGCTCGCGGACCAGAGCGGCATCGATGGTGATGGTGCTGCCGGCACGGTCGGTGGCGTTGAAACTGATCTCCTCCAGCAAGCGCTCCAGCACCGTGTGGAGGCGCCGTGCGCCGATGTTCTCGACGCCGAGGTTGATCTCGGCGGCCAGGTCGGCGATAGCTTCAATGGCTTCCGGGGCGAATTCCAGATTGACCTCCTCGGTCGCCAGTAGCGCTTTGTACTGCTTGATCAGGCTGGCCTCGGGTTCGGTCAGGATGCGGACGAAGTCGTCGCGCGACAACGCCTTCAGCTCGACCCGGATGGGCAGGCGGCCCTGCAGTTCCGGCAGCAGGTCGGCCGGCTTGGCCAGGTGGAAGGCGCCCGAGGCGATGAACAGGATGTGGTCGGTCTTCACCGGGCCGTGCTTGGTGTTGACCGTCGTGCCTTCGATCAGCGGCAACAGGTCGCGCTGCACGCCTTCGCGGCTGACGTCGCCGCCCTTCCACTCGCCCGATCGGGCGCAGATCTTGTCGATCTCGTCCAGAAAGACGATGCCGTTGTTCTCCACCGCGGCGATGGATTCCTTGAGCACCTTTTCCTGGTCGAGCAGCTTGTCGCTTTCTTCCGCCACCAGCACGTCGTAGGAGTCGCGCACCAGCATCTTGCGCGGCTTGGTCCGCTGGCCGAAGGCCTTGCCGAAGATGTCGCCGAGATTGACCATGCCCATCTGGGCACCCGGCATGCCGGGGATCTCGAAGGTCGGCAGGCCACCCGTGCTGTCCGCCACCTGCACCTCGATCTCGCGGTCGTTCAGGGCTCCTTCACGCAGCATCTTGCGAAATTTCTGGCGAGTATCGCCGCTGGCGCTTTCGCCCACCAGCGCGTCCAGCACCCGTTCTTCGGCAGCCAGCTCGGCCTTGGCGGCAACCTGTTTGCGCAACCGTTCCCGCGTCATGACGATGGCGGCTTCCACCAGGTCGCGAACGATCTGTTCGACGTCGCGGCCGACATAGCCGACCTCGGTGAACTTCGTCGCCTCGACCTTGAGGAACGGTGCTTGCGCCAGCCGCGCCAGGCGGCGGGCGATTTCGGTCTTGCCGACGCCGGTGGGACCGATCATCAGGATGTTCTTCGGCAGCACCTCCTCGCGCAGCGCTTCCGGCAGCTGCTGGCGGCGCCAGCGGTTTCTGAGCGCGATGGCGACAGCGCGCTTGGCGTCATGCTGGCCGACGATGAAGCGGTCCAGCTCGGAGACGATTTCACGGGGAGAAAAGGCAGCGCTCATAGGGTTTCCACGACGACGTTTTCATTGGTGAAGACACAGATGTCAGCGGCGATTTTCATCGCCTTGCGGGCGATTGCCTCGGCTTCCAGCCCGTCGATGTCAATCAGCGCCCGGGCGGCGGACAATGCGTAGTTGCCGCCCGAGCCGATGCCGATCAGCCCGTCTTCGGGCTCGAGGACGTCGCCGGTACCGGTCAGCACCAGCGAAACGGTCTTGTCAGCCACCGCCATCATCGCCTCGAGACGGCGCAGGAAGCGGTCGGTCCGCCAGTCCTTGGCCAATTCGACGCAAGCGCGGGTCAACTGCCCGGGATGCTTCTCGAGCTTCGCTTCCAGTCGCTCGAACAGGGTGAAGGCGTCGGCCGTGGCGCCGGCGAATCCGCCGATCACCGATCCGTCGCCCAGACGCCGCACTTTGCGCGCATTGGACTTGATGACCGTGTTGCCGAGAGACACCTGGCCGTCGCCGGCAATCACCACCGTGTTGTTCTTGCGCACCGCCAGGATGGTGGTGCCGTGCCAAAGCTCGTTGGTCGTCATGCAGCCTCGAAAGAAGGGGATCGGATGTAGAGATAGGTCGCTGGCGTGCCGACGGTAGAGGCCGACCGACCGGAATGGTCGGATGATAGACCGAGCCTCCGTTTGTGCCAATGCGAAGGGAGCCATGCAAAGACAGTGAGTTGACAGCCGCCGGCCGTTGGGAGAAAACCACAATTATAATCAGGTCAATGGTCATGCGGGCATTCATGGTGGGGGCCAAGATGCAGCAGCAAAACGCCAGGCATCAGATTCGCGGCCCGGTCCTTGGTCCTCTTGCCCTTGCGCTCATCATCCTGATGCTGACAGGCTTGGCCGGTCTCTACCACCTGGTCGAGGGTGAGGATCGCGCCAAGGTGAAAGGCACCCTGACGCGGGTCGAGGCCCTGCTCAAGGAACAGCTCACGGGTGATGCCGAAGCGCTCGACATGGCGTTGTACGGCGTGGCGGTCAATCACGACTTTGCCGATCCCTTGCGCGACCACGACCGGACCCGCCTTGCCGAACTGGCGCAGCCAATCTACCGGCATTTTCGCGAAGACCATCGAATCACCCATTTCTACATCGACGACGCCAACCGGGTGAACCTTCTGCGTGCCCATGACCCCGACATGTTCGGCGACCGGATCGAGCGCCGGACCACGCTGGAGGCGGAGCGCAGCGGGCGGACCGCCAGTGGCATCGAACTTGGGCCGCTGGGGGCCCTGACCCTGCGGGCGGTCATGCCCTACAGGGCCGACGGCCAGGTCCTCGGCTATTTCGAGCTGGGCGAGGAGATCGGCCATGTGATGGGCAACATCCACGATATCCTTTCGGCCGACCTGGTGGTACTTCTCGACAAGCGCCGTCTGAGCGCCGGCAATTGGGAAGTCGGCAGGCGCCTGTTCGGCTGGCTGCTGCCGTGGAGCCAGTTCCCCACGGTGGTGGCGACCGCCAGCACCATCGGCGAGTTCGACAAGCCGTTGCTCGACCTGATCGCCCAGGCATCACCCAGCGGAGATGTTCCGGTCAGCCGGTTGCGGCTGGGCGCGCGGTCCATTCATTTCACCCCCCTGCCGATCTACGATGCCGCCGGAGAGCGGGTGGGCAGCCTGCTGGTGGGCGTGGATCTGACCGCGCTGTCGGCGCGCTCACGCACCCTGATGATTGCCATGGCGGTGCTGTGCGTGGCATTGGGCGGCGGGCTGGTGGTGTTCTTCCACCGCTTGCTGGGCGGCCTGGAAAGCCGGGTGCACAGCTGCATCGACAAGATGGCGATGACCAATGCCGACCTGGAACGGATCGCCTTCGTCACCACCACCCAATTGCAGGAACCCTTGGATCGGCTGAACGAGGCCAGCCGGCGGTTGAGCGCGCGGTCGGCATCGAGCCTCGACGGCGAGGCGAAATCCGACCTCAACCTGGTGGTCGCCGGAACGGAAGAAATCCGCGAGACGCTTGGGGCTCTCGAGGATTATTTCGATCTTGGACTCACCGGACATCGACCCGAGCCGGTGGATTTGGGCGCGGTCTTCGTCGCTGCCGTCGATCATCTGCGGCCAGCGTTGGGCGATGCCGAACTGGTGGCGCCGCCGCTGCCCACGGTGACCGCCAACCCCGTCCTGCTGGCGCGAGCCTTCTTCTGCCTGGTGGAACATGCGGCGGCGGCCAAGGCCCCTCGCCGCCGGCTGCGCCTGGCGGTTACCGCGGCCGAGGGCGCCGGCGGCTGGTCCATCATATTTGCCGACAACGGTACCGGCCTTGAAGGCGACTGCCAGCAAACCGCCCGGCTGGCGATGGCCGACCGCGTCGCGGCGGCGCATGGCGGCAAGATCGAAGTGGAACGCCACCAGGGCATCGGCACCACGGTACGGATGAGCATTGCCGCCGTGGCAGGAGCACGCACCGCCGGAATGTCGTAACAACTGGCGCAAGGCCGCACTTCCTGCTAGGTAACAGCCCAGCAGGAGGAATCTGCCATGCGGCAAGCCAGCATCGAGCGCAACACCAAGGAAACGCGTATCCGCGTGACCGTCAATCTCGACGGCAGCGGTACTTACGCCGTCGACACCGGTATCGGCTTCCTCGACCACATGCTGGAGCAGCTGTCGCGGCACAGCCTGGTCGATCTCGACCTCAAGGCACATGGCGACCTGCATATCGACGCCCATCACACCACCGAGGACAGCGGTATCGCCATCGGTCAGGCGATCGACCGGGCGCTTGGCGAGCGCCTGGGCATCAGTCGCTACGGTTCCGCCCTGATCCCGATGGACGAGACGTTGACCCGGGTGGCCATCGACTTGTCGAACCGGCCCTACCTGGTGTGGAAGGTGCCGTTCTCGCGCGACAAGCTGGGGACCATGGACACCGAACTGTTCAAGGAATGGTTCCACGCCTTCGCCCAGGCGGCCGGGGCGACGCTCCATGTGGAAACCCTGTACGGCGAGAACAACCACCACATCGTCGAGGCCTGCTTCAAAGGGTTGGCCCGGGCGCTGCGCGAAGCCATCGCCGTCGACCCGCGCAAGGCCGACGCCGTGCCCTCGACTAAGGGGACGTTGGGTGGGTCGCTGTGACAACGGTCCTCATTGATTACGGCTCGGGCAATCTTCGCTCGGCCGCCAAGGCATTCGAGCGGGCGGTGGCCGAAGCGGGCTTGTCCGATACCGTCGTAGTCACCGCCGATCCCGACCTCGTCCGCCGGGCCGACCGTATCGTGCTGCCCGGCGTCGGCGCCTTCGCCGACTGCAGGCGGGGCCTCGACGCTCTGCCCGGCATGACGGAAATGTTGATCGAGCAAGTGGCCAAGGGCGGCAAGCCGTTCCTCGGAATCTGCGTCGGCATGCAACTGATGGCAAGCTGGGGTCGCGAACATGGCGATCATCGGGGCCTGGACTGGATCGCCGGCGAAGTGGTCGGTCTCGACCCCGCCGATCCGGCTCTCAAGGTGCCTCATATGGGCTGGAACGATTTGCGCTTCACACCGGGCGCCCACCCGTTGCTGGCGGGTATCGAGCCGGGCCAGCATGCCTATTTCGTCCACAGCTATCAGTTCGCCACTGCCGAGCCGGCCCAGGTGCTGGCTACGGTCGACTACGGCGGCCCGGTAACGGCGATGGTGGGACGCGACAATCTGGTGGGCACCCAGTTCCACCCGGAAAAGAGCCAGGCCACCGGCCTGGCGGTGATCACCAACTTCCTGCGCTGGCGGCCATGATTCTTTTTCCTGCGATCGACCTCAAGGACGGTGCCTGCGTTCGCCTGATCAAGGGCGAAATGAGTGCCGCCACCGTCTTCAACACCGATCCGGCGGCCCAGGCGGCCAGCTTTGCCACGGCCGGCTGCGCCTGGATTCACGTGGTCGACCTGAACGGCGCCTTTGCCGGCAAGCCGGTGAATGCCAAGGCGGTTTCGGCGATCGTCGGGGCCGTGCCGGTTCCGGTGCAGCTGGGCGGCGGTATCCGCGACATGGCGACCATTGAGCAATGGCTCGAAGCGGGCGTCGCCCGGGTCATCCTGGGCACCGTGGCGCTGCGCGATCCGGCCCTGGTGCGCGCTGCCTGCATCCGCTTTCCCGGTCGCGTGGCGGTGGGGATCGACGCACGCGGTGGCTTGGTGGCGGTGGAGGGCTGGGCCGAGACCTCGAAGGTTACCGCCCTCGACCTCGCGCTGAAATTCGAGGATGCCGGCGTCGCCGCCATCATTTACACCGACATCGATCGCGACGGCGTGCTGGCCGGCCCCAATGTCGAAGCGACCGCGGCCCTGGCCGGGCGGTTGACCACGCCGGTCATCGCCTCGGGCGGCGTGTCCTCGCTGGACGACTTGCGGGCGCTGAAGGCACGAGCGGCTTCCGGCATCGCCGGTGTCATCTCTGGCCGCGCGCTCTACGACGGCCGCATCGACTTGAAGGCGGCGCTGGAAGTATTGAAGGACTGACGACGTCATGCGGCGCAGTCGAGGATTCAACCCTCAAGATCACCGAGCGATCTCGACGGACCTTTTAGTCGTCGTGGCGGGCGCGGTGGTGAAGATTATTCCCTGCGGGGCGACCCTATGTTGAAGATGCGCATCATCCCCTGCCTCGACGTCAAGGACGGGCGGGTGGTCAAAGGGGTCAACTTCGTCGACCTGGTGGACGCCGGCGATCCGGTTGAGCAGGCCCGTGTTTATGACCGGGCCGGCGCCGACGAACTGACCTTCCTCGACATCACCGCGTCGTCGGACAACCGTAACACGCTTTACGACGTGGTCGCCCGTACCGCCGAGCAATGCTTCATGCCGCTGACCGTCGGCGGCGGTGTCCGCCAGGTCGAGGATATCCGGAGACTGCTGCTGGCCGGGGCCGACAAGGTTTCGATCAATACCGCCGCCGTGCACCGTCCGGAATTCGTCCGCGAAGCGGCCGAGAAATTCGGCAGCCAGTGCATCGTCGTGGCTATCGATGCCAAGCGGACGGCGCCGGGCCGCTTCGAGATCTTCACCCACGGCGGCCGCAAGGCCACGGGCATCGACGCCGTGGAATGGGCACGCCGCATGGCGACGTTCGGCGCCGGTGAGATCCTGCTCACCTCGATGGATCGCGACGGCACGCGCCAGGGTTTCGACATCCCGCTGACCCGGGCGGTGGCTGACGCGGTGCGCATTCCGGTGATCGCATCGGGTGGCGTCGGCACCCTCGATCATCTGGTGGAAGGCATCCGCGACGGGCACGCAACCGCCGTTCTGGCCGCCTCGATCTTTCATTTTGGCCAGTTTTCCATTGGCCAGGCCAAGGCCCATATGCAGGCAGCCGGTATCCCGGTGCGCCTGTCCTGAAAGGAGAAGCCATGCCGGTACCGACCGCCAGGATTCTCGACCAGCTGTTCGAGACCATCGCTGATCGCAAAGACAGCGATCCCGAAAAATCGTATACGGCCAAATTGTTTTCCCGCGGGCGCGGCAAGATCGCGCAAAAGCTCGGTGAGGAAGCCGTGGAGACGGTGGTTGCGGCCCTGGCCGAAGGTTCCGGTCGGCTGGTCAGCGAAAGCGCCGACCTGCTCTATCACCTCATGGTCCTTTGGGCCGATTGCGGCGTGACGCCGACCGAGGTATGGACCGAACTGGAGAAGCGCCAGGGCGTCTCTGGCATCGACGAGAAGAAGGCGCGCAAGAAATGAAAGGGGAGTGGCAATGACCTACGATCCCAACAACGTGTTCGCCAAGATCCTGCGCGGCGAGATCCCCTGCAAGAAGGTCTACGAGGACGATTTCGCCCTCGCCTTCCACGACATCAACCCACGGGCGCCCGTCCATGTGCTGGTGATCCCCAAGGGTCCCTATGTCTCGATGGCAGATTTCACCCTCAAGGCGCCAGCCGAACTGGTGGCGGGCTTCATACGGGCCGTGGGCACCGTGGCCCGCCAGTTGGGGGTCGAGGAGCAGGGCTACCGTATCCTGGCCAATAGCGGGGCGAACGCGCACCAGGAAGTGCCGCATCTGCATATTCACATTTTTGCCGGCCGTCCGCTGGGGCCGATGCTGGTCGAACGCAAGTAATTTGTTTCCGGCCGTCCGCCGAACCTTTCCCGCCACGGTTTGTTGACTCCCGCAACATGGAAACCATGGCAGGAGGAGGACATGGCGACGGGATGCGTCATGAGAGCGGGGCGGATATTTGCCGCCGCCGCTATTTTGCTGTTGAGCCTACCGGCGGTGGCCGAAACGCCGGCACAAACCGGCGGACCGGCCACCGAACGGAATCAAGCCACCAAGGCGCTGCCGGAGAAGCCCGGTCAGCCGCAGACAGCCGCGGTGCCTTCGGCGCAGACCGGCGTCATCGACATCAATTCGGCCAGCAAGGCGCAACTCGAAAGCTTGCCCGGTATCGGCAAGCGGCGCGCCGACGCCATCGTGGCGCATCGGCCTTACAAAAGCCCTGACGAACTGGTTAGCCGCAAAGTAATCCCCGGAAAGGTCTATACCGGAATCAAAGACCGGGTTGCTGCGCGCTGATTTCCATCGGCCGCAAGGCCGCGGCTCGACCGATCCCGGCCAAAGGCCGTACTTGACCCTTCGCCGGGGACCGCCCCGCGACCCGGACTTGCCGGGTCACCCCCCCTTTCAGGTGGTCCCCTGCCTACCCGAATGACGGAGTTCTGCCGCCCTGGCGGGTGTTCCATCGCCGGGGGGTGATCGTGACTCTTCAATAATTCGATACGTTAATCCCCTTATTACCAAAGTATAGACACATTAGCACTGAAGCATAAGTTTTTATGCGTTGACAATAATGCAACCCCAAATACGATTTCGCTAAGGCGGTTGAAAAAATATCGATAGCCCGAACAGGGCGGAATTCAAGCCGGCATGACGAGGAAACATCACGATGGCGATCACCACTGGACGTCGCACTGTACTACAAACGATCGGGCTGGGAATGGCGGCGAGCGCGTTCGGCTTGACCGCCGGCGAAGCCGGAACTGCCCAGGCTGCCGTCAGCTCAGACCTCGCGCCGGCGGGCGCAGGCAAACTCAAGATGCTGCTGGAACGACTGCAAAAGGCGCCGCGCCGTCGCGATTTCACCACCGTGCCGATGATCCTCACCAGTCCCGACCAGTGGGATCACGAAGCTCTGAACGAGGTCGTGGCCTACAAGGGCGGGCCGAAACAGGTGTGGGATCACACCGACATCGCCGGCCCCTGGCTGAACCTCATGCGCAACTCGCTGAATGCGCAGGTCTGGTCGTACAAGCACCCGGATTTCCTCGTCGTGTCGGCGACCCACGGCTCCGCCCATCTGGCGCTCTATGACCAGGCGATGTGGGATAAGTACCAGTTCGCCAAGTTGACCAATGACAAATTCAAGAGGAACTCGCTGATCGAGCTGCCGAAAATGGCTTCGGCAGACCCCGCTAATTTCGAAGATCCTGAAGGGGTGTTCTCGGCCGCCGACAACGCCATTCCGACCCTGATGCGGCGTGGGGTCGTGTTCATGGCCTGCCACAACGCGATCGCCGAGATGTCCCACAAGCTGATCAAGGCAAATAATAACCCCGACAAGCTGACATTCGAACAACTGACGGCAGAACTGACAAACCACCTGATTCCCGATGTTATTTTGACTCCCGGCATCGTCGCTACTCTGCCTGTTCTACAGGCTGCCGGCTTTCACTACGCGAAGTAAGGAGATATCTGATGCGTTCGGTCCTGCGCCGCGCCCTGCTCGGTTCCATTGCGTGCGCCCTTCTGGCCGCACCTGCCCTGGCGGAGGAGGCCGGCGGCAAATCCTATTCCGCCGCCTGCCCACAACCGCATATGGGGGAAAACACCCTGCCGCCGTGGCAAGCCGGCAGCAACAATGACGCGACCGACCGCGGGCTACCCTTCACCGTTCCGGAAGTGGACGTCCTAGCCGACTTCCATGGCGACCTGACCGATCCCAAGCTCATCCTGTTCTTCGGCGGCAACTACTTCTTCGCCACTGGCCCACTGGTGGCGGCCTTCGAGAAGGCCCATCCGGAATACAAGGGCCGCATCTTCTGGGAGACCATCCCGCCGGGCCGGCTGATCGAGCAGATCCAGAAAGGTGGCCGCATCACTGTCGGCAACATGACCTGGACGGCCAAGGCCGACGTCTATTTCGGTGGCCTGAAGAAGGTGAAGGAAAATATTGACGCCGGCATCCTGACCGGCCAGGCGGTGCCCTACGTCACCAACACGCTTACCATCATGGTGCCGAAGGGCAACCCAGCGCATATCACCAGCTTGGCCGACCTCGGCAAGCCGGAAGTCCGCCTGGCCATGCCCAACCCGGCCTATGAGGGTATCGGTCGGCAGATCAAGGCCGCGCTGACCAAGGCCGGCGGCGAGGCGCTGACCAATGCTGTCTACGAGACCAAGGTGAGCGCGGGCAGCACCTATCTGACCCAGATCCACCATCGGCAGACACCCCTGTCGGTTATGCAGGGCTGCGCCGATGCCGGCGTGACCTGGCAGTCCGAGGCAATGTTCCAGGAGCAGGCGGGTAACCCCATCGAGCATGTGGCCATTCCCGACTCGCAAAACGTGACGGCGATCTATGCCGGCGCGCAGGTCAAGGGCGCGCCACACCCGAAGGCGGCGAAGGCCTGGCTGGAGTTCATCCGGTCGCCTGAGGCGTTGGCGATTTTCCAGCGCTACGGCTTCAAGCCCTACGCGGCTTGAGGCGTCCGGACAATTACCTGAATCCAAAGGACTATCGCCGATGGCCAAACTGCACTGGTTCTGTGCCGGTCTCATTCTCGCCGCGACGACGGCGCGAGCCGCCGAGGCTCCCGCCGATGCGGTCGAGCGCGGGGCCTATCTGGCACGGGCGGGCGACTGCATTGCCTGCCACACGGCTCCCGGGGGCGCCGAGTTCGCCGGCGGACTGCCGCTGGATACGCCCGTCGGGCGGATCTACTCCACCAACATCACGCCCGACCGGGCAACCGGCATCGGCAGCTATAGCCTCGAGGACTTCACCCGTGCCGTGCGGCAGGGCGTTGCCAAGGATGGCCATCGCCTTTATCCGGCCATGCCGTTTCCCTCCTACACCAAGGTGAGCGACGCGGACATCCAGGCGCTGTACGCCTATTTCCAGCACGGCGTCACTCCGGTGAAACAGGCCAACCGTCCCAGCGCCATACCGGCGCCGCTCAACTTGCGATTTCCGCTGGCCATCTGGGACGTGATGTTCCTGCACGAGGGGGCATTTCGGCCGGATCCGGCCCATGACGCGCGGTGGAACCGCGGTGCCTATCTGGTCGAAGGACTGGGTCACTGCGGGGCTTGCCACACGCCACGAGCCCTGAGCCTGCAGGAGAAGGCGCTGAGCGACGGCGACGGCTCGATCTTCCTGTCCGGCAACAAGTTTGACGGCTGGTTCGCCAAGAGCCTGCGCGGCGGCGACCAGGATGGCCTAGCCGGATGGAGCGAGGGCGAACTTGTCACGTTCCTGAAGACCGGCACCACCGACCGAACGGCTGCCTTCGCCAACATGGCGGAAGTGGTACAGCACAGCACCCAATATCTCAGTGACGATGACCTGGGTGCCATTGCCCATTACCTGAAGTCGTTGCCGGCTCATCAGGGGGGATCCTCGGCTGCCGCCGGGACCCGCCAGGCCGCGGCCACGGCCGAGGATCATCCGGGCAGGGGCAGCGCCAACTACAACCAGTTCTGCGTAACCTGCCATCGCCCCGACGGCGGCGGTGCGCCCCACATCTTCCCGGCCCTGGCCGGCAACGATGTGGTGGAGACGGCCGACCCGACATCGCTGATCCACATCGTGCTCAGCGGTGGACGGATCGCCCATACCTCGGCCCATCCAATGCCGTTCGCCATGCCTGGGTTTGCCAGGATGGACAACCGCGATGTGGCCGAGGTGGTGACCTTCATCCGCACCACCTGGGGCAACAATGCCGCTCCCGTCAGCGCCGACCAGGTAGCGAAGGTCCGCGCCAACCTCACTCAGGCGGAGGTGAAGCCGTGACCTCCGAACAGCTGAAGATGAAGAAGATGCGTATCATGCGCCACACCCTGATGGCCGGCCTCGTGATCATGGGCCTGGTGCCGCCGGCCCTGGCCCAGACCCCGACTCAGGAGACCCCGCCAGCGGCACCGGTCAAGTTCCTGGTGCCGCGTCTGGCCGACATTCCTGATGACGCGAACGGTAAACAGATCCTCTATGGCCGTCGCTTGGTCATGGAAACCGCGCGGTTGCTGCCGAGTAACGTCGGTGACGTCCTGAACTGCACCAGTTGCCATTTGGGCGGCGGAACGGTGGCTGGAGCTTCGCCCTTCATAGGCCAGTCATCAGCCAGCTATCCCCGCGACAATCCCCGGGCGGGCCACAAGGTCACCTTGGAGGATCGGATCAACGGCTGCTTCCAGCGGTCGATGAATGGCAAGCCGCTGGCCAATGATTCGGCGGAGATGAAGGCCATGGTGGCCTATTTCAACTGGCTTTCGGCGGACGTCCCACCGCACGCCAAGGTCGAGGGCGCGGGCATCGGCAAGATAGACAAGACCCTGGTACCCGACGCGGCTCACGGCAAAGAGCTTTATGGCACCAAATGTGCCGTTTGCCACGGCACCGA
Source organism: Pseudomonadota bacterium (assembly GCA_021793155.1). Lineage (GTDB taxonomy): Bacteria > Pseudomonadota > Alphaproteobacteria > Rhodospirillales > Magnetospirillaceae > DUZF01. The sequence continues at coordinate 40,736 of JAJYTF010000009.1, forward strand.
CGGCCAGGGTCTCAAGAACGCGAAGGGCGAGTTTGTCTTTCCACCATTGTGGGGCGACCGGTCGTTCAATGTCGGCGCCGGCATGGCGAGAACTTATACCGCCGCCGCCTTCATCAAGCGCAACATGCCGATCGGCTATGGCCTGAACGGCCCGCTGGGCCAGGGCGGCGCGCTCACCGAGCAGGAAGCGGTGGACGTGGCGGAATATTTCAGCCACCAGCCGCGCCCCGATTTTCCCGCCAAGGTCAACGACTGGCCAAATGGAGGCAAGCCGAAAGACGCGCGGTACTAGGTTCGCGCGAACCGGTTCAGCGGCGGCTTTTTCCCAGGCAGGCCGCCGCTTCCGGTTGAATTTCCTCGCTTGCACTCTGTAAAAAGAGCGGCCATCATCGGTGTCCCCTGAAAGATGGTGGGGGCCGAAATGGAATCCGTAGGGGACATTGCGCGGGCTGCGGCGGCCAAGTCGCTGGTCTGCGTCGTTGATGCCAACTCCAGGTTTCGGGCCGACGTCAGGGAGGCCTTGACCTCGTACTACGAGGTGCTGGAGTTATGGGAACAAGGCCCCGCACTCGAGACCATTTCCACTGCGCCGCCGGCCGCTATCATCCTTGACGAGAACGTCGTTCCCAATGGTGGTCTGGCGCTGCTGCGCGAGATCGGCTGCGTGCCTGAACTCCGCAGGGTTCCACTCATCTGTACCGCGCCCAGCGAGCGCAGCACTTTTCTGGCCGACGCCAAGGGATTGGGTGTCCGCACCACCTTGGTCAAGCCGTTCCGGCGGAATACACTCCTTCAGGCCCTGTCTCGGGAAATCAACGAGAAAGTCGAACGGTCCTGGCTGAAGATCGAGCCGGTGCAGCAAGCCGCATTACGGCAGACCACACGCGTGTTCAATGAAATCGCCGACCTGATCAGTGAAGGCCAGCCCCTTAAATACGATACCGTCAGCGCCGCCTGCGAGCCGTTGATAGAGGCGGTTCTGTCCGGCAACTTCCAGGACATGTTGAATGGGGTGCGCAACCACGACAACTATACCTATGTGCACTCGTTCCGAGTGGCGACCTTCCTTTCGGCATTCGGCCACGCCCTTGGGATCGGCCGCAGCGACCTGTTGACCCTGGCCACCGGCGGGTTGATTCACGATGTCGGCAAGATGTCGGTGCCTTGGGAAATCCTCAATCAACCGACTCGTCTGAGCGACAAGCAGATGGCCATCATGCGCAGCCATGTCACCCATACCAAGGAATTCCTACGCAACAGTCCGGGAATTCCCAAGGCGGCTATCACGATCGCCGAACAGCATCACGAAAAACTCGACGGCAGCGGCTACCCCCGGGGCCTTAAGGCGGCCGAGCTGAACGAACTGGCCCGTATGGCGACGATCATCGACATTTTCGGCGCCATGACCGATCGCCGGGTCTACAGGGATGCCATGGCACCCGAGCAAGCCTTCCACGTGATGACGCAGATGGACAAGGAGCTGGACCAACATCTGCTCGCCATATTCCGCGGCCTGTTGCTCGATACGGCAAAGCGGCTGAATTGAAGCGCTTTCCGCTTTGCTCCGAACGCTCGGATACGATGCCAACAGCCTCTGGCTGCGGCAGGCTCAAACGCTGCAGTCATTGCCCCCGTGTGGCCGGCCCTGCTCTCCGATAGCTCAACGCTTCCGCCACATGCAGCCGGCGCACCTGTTTTTCGCCGGCCAAGTCGGCCAGAGTGCGGGCCACCTTCAGGACGCGGTGGTAACCGCGGGCCGACAAACGCAGCCGTTCCGCCGCCTCGGTCAGCAGGTGCCGGCCATCGGCATCGGGGGCCGCAACCTCCTCCAACAGCTCGCCGTCGGCTTCTGAATTGCAGCGGACGGGTCCGCCTGGAACCAGCCGGGAATAGCGCTTTGCCTGCACCGCCCGCGCGGTGGCGACGCGCGCCGCCACATCGGCCGTACCCTCGGCTGGCGGCGGCAGCGACAGGTCGGCTGGATTCACCGCAGGAACATTTACATGCAGGTCGATGCGGTCGAGCAGCGGGCCTGACAGGCGCGCCTGGTAGTCCTCGGCGCATTTTGGCGCCCGTGAACAGCCCAGCACCACGTCGCCCAAATGCCCGCATTTGCACGGGTTCATCGCCGCCACCAGCTGGATGCGTGCCGGGTAGGTCACATGGGCATTGGCCCGAGCGATGGTGGTCACCCCGCTTTCGAGCGGCTGGCGCAGGGCTTCCAGGGCGCTGCGCTGGAATTCGGGCAATTCATCGAGGAACAGCACGCCGTGATGGGCCAACGAAAGTTCTCCCGGCCGGGCACGCGGGCCGCCGCCGACCAACGCGGCGGCCGAGGCGGTATGATGGGGTGCGCGATAGGGGCGCCGACGCAGCAGTCGCCCCTTGTCGAGGGTTCCCGCAAGACTGTGGATCATCGTCGCTTCCAGCGCCTCTGCCGGCTCCAGCGGCGGGAGCAGTCCGGCCAATCGCGCTGCCAGCATCGACTTGCCGGCACCGGGCGGGCCGGCCAAAAGCAGATTGTGCTTTCCGGCCGCCGCCACCTCAAGGGCGCGTTTTGCTGTCTCTTGCCCTTTGATGTCCCTGAGGTCGGGAAGCGATGCCTCGTTCTCGGCTATCTGCGGGCTGGGTGTTCCCAGCAACTGGTTGCCTTTGAAATGGTTGATCAGGGCCAAGAGCGAGGCGGGGGCAAGGACGGCACTGCCGGCCCAGGCGGCCTCGCCGCCCTGCGGGGCCGGGCAGATCAGGCCGCGACCTTCGCTGGCGGCGGCGATGGCGGCCGGCAGCACGCCGGTCACCGGGGCAAGGGTGCCATCCAGCCCCAGTTCCCCTAGCGCCGCGTACGGCGCCACCGCATCAACCGGCAAGATGCCCATGCCGACCAGCAGGGCCATGGCGATGGGCAGGTCGAAATGGCTGCCTTCCTTCTGCAGGGCGGCCGGCGCCAGGTTGACGGTAATGCGCTTGGGCGGCAAGGCCAATCCCAGGCCAGACAAGGCCGCGCGGACCCGTTCGCGGCTTTCCCCGACCGCCTTGTCGGGCAGCCCGACCACGGTGAAAGCGGGCAGGCCGGTGGCCATCTGCGCCTGCACGTCGACGGGCAGGACCTCGATCCCCTGGAAGGCGACGGTGTGGATATGGGCGGTCACGCCGTGTCTCCAAAACGGAAATATTGAGAGACTATAGCCGCACCATCGGCTAGTGCCAAGGGTGCGTCGGCATGTGGCGGCCTCGATACCGCCGCAAGACCCAAATCGGCTCGATGCCGACAAGGACCCCAGTTTGGCCGGGAGGCTGATGATCATCGACTAATCCCAACAAACATACATTGCAACAAATTGTTGTTACGGGCAAACTCGCGCGATTATGAAAAAGAATGTCCACAGTATTGATATAGCAAACATCGCGTGTTCACATCGCCTCTCGCTATCTAGCCTAGGTCATGGTACCGGCCTGCCTACGCGTTCCCGGACGCCCTTTTCAAGGGGAACAGACAATGAGGCGTTTCACTTCGGAGACGTCGCTAACCGGCGCTCTTGTTCTTGTCTTTGGGCCTGCGCAGACCGCCGACATCAAGGGAAAATACTGCGATACACCATCGCGGTGCCTGGACCCGATGGCGACCAATGCCATGGTCACCACGTCCGATTACCTGGCGACGCAGGCCGGCCAGAAGGCGACGATCGCGTTCTACACGTCAAAGGGTCTGCCGAAGATTCCGTCGCGCGGCTACCTGGCCGCCAACACCGTTCCTGGTGTCATCTCGGGCTGGGATGCCGCCTACCAGTACGCGAAAACCAGCATTGGGGTTGGAGTCGCCTGCTGAATTCGGCTGTCCGCTATGCCGATAACGGCTTCGCCGTCACTCCCAGCCTCGCCTATTGGGAACAGGTGAATCTCAATCCCGCGGATCAGCAATTTCGCAATCTGCAGCGCTTCGATGGCTTCCGCCGGACCTTCCTGAAGGCCGACGGCACCGGTTATGGGCTTGGGGAAATTCTGAAACAGCCTGAGTTGGCGACCACCTTGCGCCTGATCGCCAAGGACGGTGCCAAGGCTGGCCCACGGTGGCGTCCTGACCGCGGCCGATTTCGCCAGGCACAAGGCGAACTGGGTAGCCCCCATTTATGTCCAATATCGCGGCCGCACCGCGTACAATTTCCCGCCGAATACCCAGGGCATGGCGTCCCTGAAAATCCTCAACATCCTCAACATCCTCAACAATTTCGATGTGAAGTCGTTGGGTGAAAGTTCGGCTGACTGCTACCACCTGATGGTCGAAGCGCCGAAACAGGCCTTTGCCGACCGCGATCGTTACCTGTCGGACCTGAGTTCGTCCAGATTCCAATCGAGTTCCTGCTGTCCCCTGCCCACGGCGCCGATCAGGCGGCGCGAATCGACATGAAAGTTGCCGCTCAGGAGCTCAAACCGCTCGATCCCAAGGGCGACACAGTGTGGTTCGGCGTGGTCGACAAAGACGGCAACGCGGTTTCGGTGATCCAAAGCATCTACCACGACTTCGGATCGGGCATCGTTGCCGGCGATACCGGCGTGCTGCTGCAGAACCGTAGCAGTTTCTTCTCGCTCGATCCCAACCACATCAATCACCGGGAACCCGGCAAGCGCACCTTCCACACCTTCAATCCGGCCATGCTGATGAAGGACTGCCGCCCCTTCCTGGTTTACAGCACCATGGGCGGGGAAGGGGAACCGCAGACCTAGTGGTCCGCCCCAGACGCTTGGTCCCCAAGCGCCTGGATCAGGCGGCCCACCAACCAATTGAATTGTGGTGAAAATCCGACGGCTGGTGGCGGTACCATCCGTCGGATTTTCACCACTAGGCCAGCATGGTTACCCGCATAGTTGATTTCGGCATGTCCCCGCAGAACGCCATCACCGCCCCGTGTTGGTTGCACGGCCGAACCTGGGGCGCTGCCGCCTACGGCCTGAGACTGGAGGGCCGCGTTCCCGCCAACGTGGTCGAGGAACTGCGGCACCGCGGCCATCCGGTGACGGTGGTCGACGATTTCACCGACACCTGGGCCATGCGGGCGCACCCGGTAAGCGGCGTGCTGCAAGGCGCCACCGATCCCCGCGGCGACTATCTCGACTTTTCGCCCACCGTTCCGACAGTCTGGGGACCCGTCCAGCCAGCCATGCGGGCGGACAGCCACCACCAGGCCCGTGCCGCCCGCAGCTTCCCTTCATTGGTCAGGTGGCCGCCGTCCTGGGTATAGCCGGCATACATGACGGGCTCTCCGCTGACCATCACCTGCCGCCCTTGCGGGTCATGTGATTCGATATCGGCAATATCGTAAAGCGGTTTGCCATGCTCCTCGGCGTAAGCCCGGACCAGCCGGTTATAGGCGTTGCGCAGCTGGTTGCCGTTGTTCATCAGGGGAACAGTCCACCATACGAAGCGAACTTTGGGGTGGGCTTTTTCCAGGCGTTCCATGCCGTTACGGTAGTCGGCGAACAGCCGCGCAGGGTCTGTTTTCGGGTCCTGGAAATCGACGAAGCACAGCTTCATCATCGCCACATCGGCGGTCCGCCCCTGCCTTTCCATGCGGCGCGAGAAATCCGCGATCTTGCCCTCCGGCTCGCCATTGCGGCCAACGAAGAAATGCTCGATGCCGGCCTGCTTGTCGTCCTCCGCCCCGCCTTTGAACAAGGCCGACAAGCTGAACCGCGAGGGCTCGGAGCGCACAACCAGCCGGTAGCGGCCGGGGTTTTGGCGGGCTAGTGCTTCCACGCCTTCCAGAAGATTCGCACCCACCGACTGATGGCCGAAATAGACATCCAGGCTTCTCGCCCGGTCGAGCCAACGCTGGGGAATGACTTCATCCCGCGTATCGATGGTGGTGTGATCCGCGGTCAAGGCCGCGGCTGAGGCGCTGGTGGAAAGGATCAGTCCGCACACAGCGGACAACGCCGCCTTGCCCATCGTCTGCCCGTTCATGCCAGTGCTCCTGTCCTGGGTCTCGAGCGGAAATCGTCCGCTCTCCCAGGGGGATCAAGCCTGACGGTCGGCCATCTGGCGTCTGACTTATAGCGATCCGCGATTTAGGGCCCGAGCAAGTCCTGCATTGTGGACACTACCCGCTCCGGCGTGATGGCCCGCATGCAGACCGGGTCGGAGCAGGCGGTCTTGCGGTGATTGGCGGCTGAAACGCAAGGGCTGCAGGCGAGCCCGGCGGTGACCGGCCGGCTGTCGCCCAGCGAGCCGTAAAGCGCTGGCGTTTCAGGGCCGAACAGCACGATGGTCGGCATTTCGGTGACCGACGCGAAATGGCCGGGCCCGGAATCGTTGGTCACCATCAGCCGGGCGATGCCGTAGAGTGCCGGCAATTCGGTCAGCCGCTGGCGGCCGGCGAAATTGACCATGCGAGGATCGCCAACCCGACGGCAGAGTTCGTCCGCCTCGGCGGCTTCGGCCGGCGCCCCGGTGACCAGAATCACCACGTCCTTCCAACGGCCCAGTACCGTTTTCGCCAGTGCCACGAAATTGTCCACCGGCCAGCGCCGCTGCGGCAGCAACTCGCTGGCATTGGGATTGAACAGCACGATGCGGTGCCGCAGCGGTTCGTAGCCGGGAAAGGCCGCGGCTATGCGTTCCCGCATCTCGGCGGTGGCTGCCGTCGGCACGGTGACGTGCGGTACGCCCGTCTCGGCGTCATCGATCAGCGTCTTCGAATAGGGGACCTCGTCCACCGGGCCGCTCAGGGCGTTGACCAGGGCGATGAAATTCTTGGCGATATGAATATGAGGATTATAGGCCACCCGGTGGCTCAGCAATTCGCCCCGGTACAGGCCTTCGTTATGAAAGCGGTGGAAGCCCACCCGGTTTGCCGCGCCGGCTAGCCCGGTCAGCAAGGCGGTGAAGCGCGAGAACAGTTCGAGGTCGATGACCGTATCGATGCCGCGCCGACGCGTCCAGACAAGGAAACCCAGGGTGTCGATCGCCAGGGTGAACAGCGAATCCTCGCGGATCGTGTAGATGTTGGCCGCCGGCACGGTCTGCAGGAATTCCAGGCTGGCCGCATTGCGTCGGAAAATGACGAAGAACAATTCCGCGTCGAACACCGCGCGCGCCTTGCGCATCGCCGGGTCGGCCAGGATCGTGCTGCCCATTTCGGACAGCTCGACGAACAGGATCCGTTTGGGCCGCGGGCGCTCTTTCGCGGGAAGGCCGAACAGGCGGCTGACCAGAGTCAGTGCGAAGCATAGGGGTATGCCCGCCCAGCGGTCGATCGCCCGCATCGTGTCCACATTCATTTTGCCAGCCGCAGTCCTCGGCGAAAAACGGCCGGCACCTTAACACGGGCGTTGCTTATGACCAATGGCGGATAGGTCCGCCAGTTATAGCAGCTCCGATCTAAAGGCGTGCCTCGATGGCGTTCCACACATCCACCTCCAGGGTGGTGCCATCGAAGCGGTTGATCTCCTGAAGGCCGGTGGGCGAGGTTACGTTGATCTCGGTCAGATAGTCGCCGATGACGTCAATGCCGACGAAGATCAGGCCCCGTTCCTTCAAGGTCGGGCCGATGGCCGCGCAGATCTCCTGCTCCCTGGGCGTCAGCGCACTCTTTTCCGGCCGGCCGCCCACATGCATGTTGGACCGTGCCTCGCCGGCCGCGGGGACCCGGTTCACCGCTCCGGCGGCAACGCCGTCGATCAGGACGATGCGCTTGTCGCCCTGGCGGACCTCAGGCAGATAGCGCTGTACGATCAACGGTTCGCGGTAAAGCTGGGTGAACAATTCCAGTAGCGAATTGAGATTGTCGTCCTCGGGCTCCAGGTGGAATACCCCGGCGCCGCCGTTGCCAAACAGCGGCTTCAAGATGATCGACCGCTGTTCGGCCCGGAATTCCAGGATCTGCCGGCGGTCCGACGAAATCAGGGTGGGCGGCATCAGCTGGGGGAAATGGGTGACCAGCAGTTTTTCTGGAGCGTTTCGAACGTGGAACGGATCATTCACCACCAGGGTCTTGGGGTGTATGTGCTCCAGCAGATGGGTGGCAGTGATGTAGGCCATGTCGAAGGGTGGGTCCTGGCGCATCAGCACCACGTCCATCTCGGCAAGGTCCATCTGGCTGCCCTCGCCAAGGGTGAAATGGTTGTCCTTGTCGCGGCGCACCGTCAGCGGCCGTGCCCAGGCGGTAAGGCGTTCCTGCCGCATGGTCAGATGGTGCGGCAAGTAGTGGAACAGCCGGTAGCCGCGCCGCTGCGCTTCGAGCGCCAGCACGAAGGTGCTGTCGGCGTCGATATTGATCGACTCGATGGGGTCCATCTGGATGGCCACGGACAGGGTCATGGATTCCTCGATTGCGATTGGAGCGGTTTCGGCCGGCCGGAACCGTGACCAGCCCGCGCAATGCCTGAGCGTCGCGGTCAGGATGACCGTGAAGCTACTCTAGGTCAGTTTCTGCCGCAATTCCTGCAGCAGGGCGCTGGTGCGGTGGCGCGAGGCGGTGTTGGGCGAGCGGGCGACGAACTGCTCCAGGGCTGCGACGGCATGCGGCAGGTTGCCCTGGCGCAGATGCATCAGGCCGACTTCACGCCACAACCCCAGTTCATCAGGGGCGAACAGCAGTGTCGCCTCGGCCGTTTCGGCCGCCCGCTCGATCTGCGCATGGCGCAGGTAGTGCAACTTGACGGAGGTCTGCAAACGCACCAGGACCTCGCGATTGGTCAGGCTGGCGTAATGGGCCGGCTCCAGTTCCGCGGCCGCCCCTGCCGACAGTTTCAACAACTCGCGCAAGGCCGCAGGGTCCAGGCAGCGGCCTCCGGCGGACGGATCGACAATCAGCCGTTGGCCATTGTCGTCGGCGAAGCGCAGCAGCAGGCGTCCGGGAAAAGCCAGGGCTTCTACCGCCCAGCCGAGACGGCGGCCGAGATGCAGCCAGACCAGGCCCAGTACGCAGGGCGGGCCCCGCCGACGATCGAGTAACTCCATGATGCTGGCGCCGTCCGGACCGTCGTCGTCATCGTCGCCGAGCAGCCGGTAGCGGCCGGTCAGGGTGTCGGTCAAGGCCGTCACCCGATCGCCCACCGTTTCGGCGGCGGCACCGCGATCCGCCACCACCGCCGTCATCTCGGCCAGCAGCACCCGGTAGCGGTGGCGGTCACGCCGCGGATGATGCAGGGCCGCCAGCAGCAGGGCCGTCTCGGCCAAGTCGATGGCGGCGGCGGGCAGGTCGGCCAGCCGCGACAGTTCGTGCTTGGCGTCGGCCTGGCTCATTCCGTCATGCCCCGGGGCCAAGGGGGCGCCTTACAGCGATTGCTGGCGATGGGGGTCGGTCTTCAACATGACGTGGTTGACGACCTTCTTCACGTTGGCGATGTCGCGGGCGTGGGCGATCACCCGATCCAGTTCTTCCTGGCTTTGCGCGATGCCCATCAGATAGACGACGCCATTCACCACGTCGACGGTGTAGTTGATGTTCTCGATCTGGCTGTCGAACATCAGCCGAGTCCGCAAGTCGTTGGCGATCCACACGTCGCGGCTGTAGTCGAAGAATCCGGACTGATCGGTTACCTGGATTTCGTCGATCACCTGGCGCACCCCGGCGGCTTGCCAAGCCAGGCGCACCGCCTCGATCCGGGTCTCCGGCTTTTTCACCGAGCCGGTCAGCATGACCCGGCCCTCGGTCACGGACAGGGAAATGTCGGTGAACAGGCTGAAGTCCTGCTGCACCCAAAGATCGTTGATCTCGGCGCGGATCTTGGTGTCGTCGATGGCCCCTTCAAGGCCGCGCTCCTCGGCCGCGCCCATGCCGATGGCGCCACCGCCGCCGACGACGGTGGCGGTAATCGGATCGCATCCGGCCACAAGGATGGTGAGAAGCAGGGCTGGCACGACGAAGCGTTGGCGAGTCACGGCATTGCATCCTTGGCGGTGGGTCCTGGCCCGGCAGTGTAACGAGCTATACCTCATCCCGCCAAGCGTCGATCAAATGACAAGGCCAATGCCAGGGGGCGACCAACATGGCGTCGAAGCGCGCCTGGCACCCCGCGAGATCGGGACGCCGGGCCAGGAAAGCGCCGGCGGCGCGGGTCAGGCGCCACCGTTGGCGTGCGGTGACGGCTTCCGCTGCCTGACGCAGGGTCGGACGCGCCTTCACCTCGACAAAGGCAATAACGTGCCCGCGCCGGGCGACGATGTCGATCTCGCCGGCGCCGGTGCCCCGGCCGGTGACGTGGCGCCGCGCCAGGATCGCATAGCCCTTGAGCCGCAGGCTCCAGGCGCAGGCCGCTTCGGCCCAGCGGCCGCGCCGCCCGCCGCCGGCCCTCGTCCTGCCGGTCACGCCTTGCCGCCTTTGGCCAGAGCGACGGCGCGTGCGTAGACCTGACGACGGGGCAAGCCGGTAGCGGCGGCGACGGTGGCTGCCGCGTCGCGTGGCGACAGTTCAGCCAACGCCCGGCGCAACTGGGTATCCACCTCTTCGGGGCTCGTCGGCGGGGCTTCCCCGGGGGGGCCGACCACCAGCACCACCTCACCCTTGGGTGGGCCGGACCCGGCGTAATGGGCCGCCAGTTCGGCCAGGCTGCCACGGCGAACTTCCTCGTAGAGTTTGGTCAGCTCACGCGCCACAGCGGCCTCGCGGGCGCCCAGAAGGGCATCCATTTCGGCCAGCGTTGCGGCTAGGCGGCGGGGCGATTCGTAGAACACCAGACTGGCCGGCACGGCCGCCAGTTCGGTCAAAGTGTTGCGCCGCGCGCCCGTCTTGGCCGGCAGGAAGCCGGCGAACAGGAAGCGGTCACAAGGCAGGCCGGAAAGCTGCAGGGCGGTAAGCGCCGCCGAGGCGCCGGGCAGGCTGGTAACCGCCAAGCCCTCGGCCAGACAGGCGGCGACCAGGCGATAGCCGGGGTCGGACAGCAGCGGTGTGCCCGCATCGGACACCAGGGCCACCACCGCGCCCTGGCGCAGCCGGGCCAGCAGGGCGGGGCGGGCACGATCGGCATTGTGTTCATGGTAGGGCGTAAGAGGTGACCCGGCGATCCCCAGCAGCGACAGCAGCTTGCCGGTAACGCGCGTATCCTCGCAGGCGATCAGGTCGGCCGCCCGTAGCAGCTTGAGCGCCCTGAGGCTGATATCGTCGAGATTGCCGATGGGCGTAGATACCAGGTAAAGGCCTGGTGCCGGTTTACTTCCGATCGGGCTCTCGTTAGGCTGTTCGCCCGTCGACGATCGAGAACGGGAGACCACCTTTGCGCCGTCCCGCATTGCTAGCCTCCTGGCTGAAATTCCGCCTTAGTGCCTGTTCAAGAATATTTGAACGGGGCCTGGCCGCCCGCTTGACCATGGCGCTGGCCGTGGGCTTGGCGGTCTGTGCCTGTTCACAAGTACCATCGACGGCCGGCGGCGCCAAGCCGCCCAGCCAAACCTCGGCCAATCTGCCGCCGCCGGCCGTGCCGGCGCCACGGCCAGCGGTCACCCAGGCACCGCTGGCACCCGGCGCCGCCATGGCGCCGTCGGTTACCGCTGGTCCCTTGCCGTCCGCCTCCGCCAGGGCCACCACCGCCGCCCTGCTGTTGCCGCTGAGCGGGCCGTCTGCGGGGATCGGCATGGCGCTGTTCAACGCTGCCCAGCTCGCCTTGTTCGAGGTGGGTGACAACCAGTTCACCCTGTTGCCGTTCGACACCAAAGGCAATGCCGAGGGGGCGGCGACAGCCGCCCAGCAGGCCATCGCCCAGCATGCCGAGATCATCCTTGGCCCCTTGTTCTCCGGCGAGGCCAAGGCGGTGGCGCCGTTGACGCGGGCCGCCGGGATCCCCATGGTGGCGCTCACCGCCGACCGTACGGCAGCCGGCGACAACGTGTACATCCTGGGATTCCTGCCGGGACCGCAGGCGTTGCGGGTGGCCGACTATGCGCGCAGCCAAAACCGGACGCGCCTGGCGGTGCTGGCGCCCGCCAACGAGTACGGCCGTATCGTCGCAGAATTCCTGTCCAACAACCTGGCGCCGCTGGGCGGCAGCCTCGCCGGTATCGAATACTACGATCCCAACGGCGTCGATTTCAGCGGTCCGATCAAGCGGCTGATCAAGACCGACCCCCGGATGCCCGGCGATGTCGGCTTCGACGCGCTGCTGCTGCCCGACGAAGGCCAGCGCCTGCGCGCCGTTGCCGCCGCCTTGGCGGCGCAGGGCGTGGATACCCGGCAGGTTAAGCCGCTTGGCACCATGTTGTGGGAAGAAAGCAAACCGGGCAGCGAACCCGCCCTAGCAGGCGGCTGGTATGCCGCACCGGCCGCAGCCGGCCACGCTGACTTCGACAGCCGGTACGCCAAAGCCTTCGGCGGCAAGCCGCCCCGCCTGGCATCGCTGGGCTACGACGCGGCCGCGCTGGCGGCGGTGCTGGCGCGGCGCACCCCGCACGACTATTCGGCGGCGGTGCTGACCAACCCCTTGGGCTTCGCCGGCGTCGACGGCATCTTCCGCCTGCGGCCCGACGGCACCAATGAGCGCGGTTATGCGGTGATGGAAGTGGTCAGCGGCGGCCCGGCCCAGGAGGTCGCTCCCGCCCCGGCGGCGTTTCAGGCGGCGTATTAGAGCGGTTTCGGCCGTCGTGTGAGGGTTAACCGCGCTAACCGCGCAGCAGTGCGCCGATTACCGCATTGAGCACAAGCCGGCCTTTGGGGGTTGCCCGCAGTTGGTCACCGGCCCATTCGAGGAAGCCGTCGCCCAGCATTGTTTCCAATCCAGAACGATCGATCGCCTGGTCCAGCGCCAGACCGGCCCGGCGGGCGAAGCGGTCGGCGGACAGGCCTTCCGCAAGGCGCAGGCCCATCATCACCAACTCGTCTCGGCGCTCTCGCGCCGACAGCCGGCTGCTTTCGACGGTGCCGTGGCCGTGCTCCTCCACCTCTGCCAGCCACCGGCCGGGCGCTCTGTGCTGGTAAAGCGCCCACACGGTTCCAGAACGATCGGTCCAACGGCCATGGGCGCCTGGCCCGATGCCCACATAGTCGTCGCCATGCCAGTAAAGCAGATTGTGACGGCACTCGGCACCCGGCCGGGCGTGGTTCGACACCTCGTAGGCCGGCAGGCCGGCGGCTTCGGTCAAGGTTTGGGTCAGTTCGAACATCTCGGCCGCCGCCTCTTCTTCCGGCAAGACGAAATCGCCGCGGGCATGGGCCGGGTGGAACGCTGTTCCCGGTTCGATGGTCAGCTGGTACAGCGACAGATGGTCGGCCGCCAGGGCGATGGCCCGGGCCAGTTCGCCCCGCCAGTCCGCCGGCGTCTGTCCGGGCCGCGCATAAATGAGATCGAAGGAGATACGGGGGAACAGCCGGCGCGCCAGTTCCGCCGCAGCCAGCCCTTGCGTGGCGTCGTGCCGCCGGCCGAGAAAGCGTAACGACGCGTCATCCAGGGCTTGCAGTCCCATGGACAGCCGATTCACGCCGGCGGCGCGGAAATCGGCGAAGCGCTCGGCGTCGACGGTCCCCGGATTGGCCTCCAGGGTGATTTCCACACTCGCCGCTACCGGCCAATGCCGGGCCACGCGTTCGATCAGCGCCGCGGTGGTGACGGGGTCCATCAGGGACGGCGTGCCACCGCCGAAGAACACGCTGGTCACCGTTCGCCCTGGCGTCATCGTGGCAAAGTGGTCCAGCTCGGCCAATAGCGCCCGACGCCATGCCGCCTGATCGATGGCCGCCGCGACATGGCTGTTGAAGTCGCAATAAGGGCATTTCGACAGGCAGAACGGCCAGTGAATATAGATGCCGAAGTTCAATGTACCGACCGAAAGTAAAATGAACTACCAAGACACAAATATGCCTGTGATTTTGTGCTGTGGTGTCTTGATGGTTCGCTGCTATTTAAAACAAGCTTCCACCAACTGGCGGAAGGCGTCGGCGCGGTGACTGATGGCGTGCTTGGCCTCGGGCTCCATCTCGCCGAAGGTATTTGAATGACCGTTCGGCCGGAAAATCGGGTCGTAGCCGAACCCACGATTGCCGCGCGGTGGCCATACCAGGGCGCCATGCACCACGCCCTCGAAGGTTTCAACATGGCCGTCCGGCCAAGCCAAGGCAAGTGCGCAGACGAAACGGGCGTTGCGGTTGGTCTTGTCGGCCAGGGCCTTTTCTACCTGTTTCATTGCCGAAAGGAAATCGCGCGTCGGGCCGGCCCAGCGGGCGGAATAGATGCCCGGCTCGCCGTTCAGGGCATCGACGGCCAAGCCGGAATCGTCGGCCAGCGCCGGCAGCCCCGTCGCGCTGGCCGCGATGGTGGCCTTCAGCACCGCATTCTCGACGAAGCTGCTACCGGTTTCCTCGGGTTCGGACAAGTTCAGTTCTCCGGCCGAAACCACCTTGGTGCCGAACGGTGCGAGCAGATCGGCGATTTCGCGGGCCTTGCCGGGGTTATGGGTGGCGATCAGCAGGCGATCAGCGGTAAAACTGCGCCGGGTCATTGTCCCAACACCTTTCGTTGCGCGGCGGTGAGCTCGGCCACGCCCTCCTGCGCCAAAGCCAGCAGAGCCATGAATTCGCCTTGGCTGAACGGGCTTTCCTCGGCCGTTCCCTGGATCTCGACGATGCCTCCTTGGGCGGTCAGCACGAAATTGGTGTCGGCCTGGCAGGCCGAGTCCTCGGCATAGTCCAGGTCCAGCACCGGCGTGCCCTGGTAGATCCCGCAGGAAACCGCGGCGACCTGGCTGGTCAGCGGCACCGCGGCCAGGACGCCCATGCCCACCAGCTTCTGGAAGGCCAGATGCAGGGCCACATAGGAACCGGTGATGGCGGCGGTGCGCGTCCCACCGTCGGCCTGGATGACGTCGCAGTCCACCTTGATCTGCATTTCGCCCATGGCCGGCAGATTGGTTACCGCCCGCAGCGAGCGGCCGATCAGCCGCTGGATCTCCTGGGTACGGCCGGATTGCTTGCCCTTCGCCGCTTCGCGATCGGTGCGGCTGTGGGTCGAGCGCGGCAGCATGCCGTATTCGGCGGTCACCCAGCCTTTGCCGCTGTTGCGGAGGAACGGTGGAACCTTTTCATCGACCGAGGCGGTGCACAGGACATGGGTGTCGCCGAAGCGGGCCAGGCACGATCCTTCCGCATATTTGCTGAATCCCGGTTCGAGCAGGATGGAGCGGAGCTGATTGGGCGCACGACCCGATGGCCTCATGATATCCTCTGGCGGTGGGAAACGGAGGGGCAACAAACTAGCCTGGATTTCTTCCAGTGTCACCGCCCAACGCCAGCCTAAGTTGACGCACCCCGTCGTCCTCACTAAATTTCAGCACCGCTGATCCTCCGTAAAGACCCCACGGGAATGACCCGCAGCAGGAACGTCATCGAATTGAGCGAACGGTCGCGCGAGATCTTCCGCGAGATCGTCGACGCCTATGTCGAGACCGGAGAGCCGGTGGGCTCGCGCACCCTCTCGCGGCGTTTGTCGGTGTCATTGTCGCCGGCCACGGTGCGCAACGTCATGGCCGACCTGGAAGAAGCCGGCTTGCTCTATGCCCCCCACACCTCGGCCGGGCGCCTGCCGACCGAAGCCGGCATGCGCATGTTCGTCAGCGGATTGCTGGAGGTCGGCCAGCTGCCGGAGACCGAGCGGGACAGCATCGACGCCAAGTGCAAGGGCAGCGGCCGGAGCCTCGAGACCTTGCTGGGCGAGGCCCTGACCACCCTTTCCGGCCTGTCGCGCTGCGCCGGCCTGGTGCTGGCGCCGAAGACCCAGACGGCGCTCAAGCATATCGAGTTCGTTCCATTGGGCAGCGGGCGCGCTCTGGTGGTGATGGTCACCGACGACGGCTTGGTGGAGAACCGGGTGCTCGAACTGTCTCGCGAGGTTACTCCCTCGGCCCTGGTGGAAGCGACCAACTACTTGAATGCCCGGCTCGTCGGGCGGACCCTCGATGAAGCCAGGCAGTTGATCGTCGAGGAACTGGAAACCCAGAAAAGCCAGCTCGACGAACTGACTGGTAAGGTGGTGGCGGCCGGTTTGGCGACTTGGGCGGGCGGCGACAAGAGCGGCCAGCTCATCGTGCGCGGCCAGTCGCATCTGCTTGACGACGTCACTGCGTTGGCCGATCTGGAACGCATCCGCGCACTGTTCGAGGCGCTGGAGACCAAGGAACATCTGGTCCGCCTACTCGACCTGACCAACCGGGCCGAGGGCGTGCAGATCTTCATCGGGGCGGAGAATGAATTGTTCCGGGTGTCGGGTTGCTCGATGGTGGTCGCCCCTTATCACAACAGCCGGGAACAAATCGTCGGAGCCATCGGCGTCATCGGCCCGACGCGCATCAACTATGCCCGCATCATCCCGCTGGTGGACTACACCGCGAAAGTGATCGGGCGTCTCATCGGATGACAATGTGAAGGGACCCATGAGCCAGGATAATAACCAGACCTCCGTATCCACTCCCACCGCCGCCTCTGCGGTGCCGCCTCCGTCGGCCGCTGACGAAGCCGGGCATCAGGCGGTCGAGTCCTCGGCCGCCGTCACCCCGCGCGAAGCGGAACTCGAGGCCGAACTGGCCAGGGTCAAGGACCAGCTGCTGCGCGCCATGGCGGAAACCGAGAATGTCCGCCGCCGGCTTGAACAGCAGGCCGAGGATCGGGGCAAATATGCGGTGTCGTCCTTCGCCAAGGACATGCTGCCGGTGGCCGACAATCTGCGCCGCGCTCTGGACAGCATTCCGGCCGAATCCATCGGTGGTGATCCTATGGCGCAAAAGCTGGCCGAAGGGGTGGAGCTGACCGAACGCTCGCTGCTCTCGGCCCTCGAGCGCCATGGCATCAAGCGCGTCGTCGCGCTCGGCCAGCGCTTCGACCCGCATCTGCACCAGGCGATGATGGAGGTGGAGGATCCAAGCCAGCCCGCCGGAACCGTGGTGCTGGAAATGCAGGCCGGCTACACCATCCACGACCGTTTGTTGCGCGAGGCCATGGTCGGTGTGTCGAAGGGCGGCCCGAAACCGCAGCCCGGCGACGCCGGGGTGGATACTACCGCCTGACCAGGGGGGCGCCCATGCGGCTTCCGGCCGTTCCGATCGCCCTCTGCGCCGCTCTCGCTGTGACTGTGGCCGTTTCCGCGGTGCGGGCGGAGGACGCGCGGCCGGGGGACGAGATTTCCGTCGACGCCGCTTCGCTGCCGCCGCCCCATGCCACGCCCAGCGCCGGCAATCCGCCGCGGGTGGTGGCCCGGCCGTCGGGGGTCGGCCTGCAGCTGCCGACAGGATTCCATGCGGAGCTGTTCGCTGAGGGTCTGGAGGACGCCCGCTGGCTGGCCGTCGCTCCCAATGGCGACGTCTTCCTGGCCGAATCCCGTGCCGGCAGGATCACCCTGCTGCGGGACGGCGTCGGCCGGGGCCGGGCCGACCTCAAGACCACCTTTGCCGAAGGCTTCGACCGGCCGCACGGCTTGACTTTCCATGACGGCTATCTCTATGTCGGCGATGTGCGCGGCGTCTGGCGGCTGCGCTATCAGCCGGGCCAGACCGCCGCCGATGGCCCGCCTGAAGCGGTTACACCGCCCCATGCCCTGGGCGACGCCGGGGGCCACTGGACGCGCACCGTCGTCTTCTCACCCGCCGGCGACCATTTCTTCGTCGCCATCGGTTCGCGCTCCAACATTGGCGAGGACCCGCCGCCGCGGGCCACCATCCAGGAATTCGCCGCCGGCGGTGGCGGCCAGCGAACCTTTGCCTCGGGCCTGCGCAACCCGGTGGGCATGGCCTTTCGCCCCGGCACCGATGAATTGTGGGCGGTGGTCAACGAACGCGACGGCCTGGGCGACGGCCTGGTGCCCGACTATCTGGTCCGTCTGCGTGACGGCGGCTTCTACGGCTGGCCTTACAGCTATCTGGGCGACCATCCCCAGCCGGGTTTCGCCGACATGCGGCCGGACCTGGCCAAGCGGGCGATCGTGCCGGATCTGCTGTTTCGCTCCCATTCCGCGCCGCTCGGCCTGGTCTTCTACGATGGGAACCAGTTTCCCGCCGAATACCGCGGCGACGCCTTCGTCGCTTTGCACGGTTCCTGGAATTCGGCCCAACCCACCGGCTACATGCTGGTGCGGGTGCATTTTGCTGCTGGCGACCCCGGGAAATCCTACCAGGTCTTCGCTACCGGCTTCCGCCTTGGCGGCGAATCGACGGCTAAAGTCTGGGGCCGCCCGGTCGGCTTGGCGGTGGCCAAGGACGGCAGTCTGCTGGTGGCCGATGACGCCGGCCAGACGGTGTGGCGGATCAGCTATCAGGGCAAGTGAAGAAGGGAATCGGCATCGGCATCAGCCCAAGGGATATTCCGCCTCGGCGGTGTAGATTGGTTCCCCCCGGCCGAGATGGCTGGAGAACAGGACGAAGCTCGCCACCGGGACGCTTTCGCGGAACAGGTTGTGGCCGGCGATGAAGGACTGCAGTTTGGGCAAGGGCGGGTCCTTCAGCCGGGCCAGGGTGATATGGGGTTGGAAACGCCGGCCTTCAGGCGGCAGCCCGATCCGCACCAGCGCCGATTCCACCTTGTCGCGCAGGCGCAGAAGCGCCGGCTCGCGTTCCACGCCGAGCCACAGGGTGATCGCCCGCCGGCCGCCTTCGAAAGTGCCGCAGCCGGCGACCGTCATGGTGAAGGCCGGGGCCTGCAGTTCGGCCAGCGCGTCGTGGATGGAATTGGCGACGGCCTCGTCGACTTCGCCGACGAAGCGCAACGTCAAGTGCAGATTTTCTGCCGGCGTCCAGTGCGCATTCGGGATGCCGGCCGCGAAGCTGACCAGCCGCTGCTGGAGCGATGGCGGAAGGGGAATACCGACGAACAGGCGGATCATGGCAAACCTCCGCCGCATTGGCGGCTGGGCATGCTGCAGATCTTCTGCACCATCCCCTAAAGGAACAGCGCCAGCACCCCGGTGAAACCGTAGAGCCGGTCGTAGCAGATTTCCCCGGAGGCAGAAAACCCCACCAGCGGGAACTCACCCAGAGCTTCGCGGATCATCTCCAATTCGCGGCCGTCCCGGCCGAACATATGGGCGCCGCGGGCGACACAGGAAACATAGATGCCGCCGACAATGGTTTCGCCGGTCAACCGTTTCGCCAGCCCGGCCAGCATGCGGCGAAAGTCCTTCTGCGCAGCATTGGCGTCACGCCGGACGAACATGACGGTATCGCCGCTGACCAGATGTTCGCCGACGGCCAGCCAGCCGCGCTTGGGGTCGATGCCCAGCAGCGGGCGAACCACGTAATCGTGGTTGTCCGAGCCGGCCACCGGCAGGGCGATATGAATGTAGCCGGCCGCCTTCTGCAGGTCGCGGGCGATGATGTCTCCGGCTTCCCGTTTCAGCACCTCCAGGGCCGGCCGCCCGTCCAGCGCCATGATCACGTTGTCGACCACCTCATTCGCCCGGTGCAATCCGCCGATCGGCGTACAGCCTTGCGACAAGGCGGTGGCAAGACGGATCTCCTCGCCGAACAGCGCGCCCGACAGGCCGGCCGCGCCGACCCGGCCGCAGACCTGCATCGGCGTATCGCCAGTCGCCGTCAGGCCGCCGATCAGGAAGGCCTGGGCGGTTTCGCTGAGGCCGGCAACCATCTCGGCAACTTGCGCTTCCTGCGGGTTGCCGTGTACCAGCGCGGTGATGGCGCCCTGCCGGCTCAGCCAGTCGCCATGCTCGGCCAGGAAGCTGTCACGCTCCAACGGCTCGAAGCTTTCGAAGCGCCGTACCGCGCCTGGCGGCACCCGTGCTGCGAGAACGGCCATCGCCTTGCCCTCTCGCATTTCGCCCTCGGGCCCGAAGACCGCATAGCCGACGCCGCCCAGCCAGTCGTCGATGGGCGTGGTCTCCCGCAGGAAGGTGACGATGGAGGAAAGGTCGTCGGCGAAGGCCTCGGTGACATAGACCACGCCCAGATTGGCCCCCTCCGGAAGGGGTCCCAGGCGCTCGAGGCAGGCCTTGGCGGCCAGGCCCCAATGGTCCCCGCTTGCCTGGGCGGCGGTCATAGCGGTCTTCGTTTCGGCTCTCATGGCGCCCCCGTGGCGGCAGATCGACGGGGCGGACCTATCAGGTCTTCCACCGCAGGCAGGATGCCACGGACCACGACGTCGATTCCTTGCGCGTTGGGATGCATGCCGTCCGGCAGAGTGAGCTCGCGCCGCATGGCCACGCCCTCGAGAAAGAACGGATAGAGTGGTACGCCGTGAGCCTTGGCCAAGCGCGGATAGATGGCATCGAATTCTCGCACGTAATCGGTTCCCATGTTGCGCGGCGCCAGCATGCCGGCCAGGAGCACCTTGACACCCCGCTGCCGGAGGCGCGAAAGAATGGCATCCAGGTTGGCCGCGGTGACTTTGGGGTCGATGCCGCGCAGGGCATCGTTGGCGCCCAATTCGACGATGGCGAAATCCGGCCGGTCGGACAGCGCCCAGTCGAGGCGGGCCCGACCGCCGGCCGAGGTGTCGCCCGAGACACCCCCGTTGATCACCTGGACCGAATAGCCCTTGGCTCGCAGCGCCCCCTCCAGCTTGGCAGGAAAGGCGTCGCCGGCGGCTAGGTTGTAGCCGGCGGTCAGGCTATCGCCGAAGGCGAGCAGGCGGATGGAGTCGGCGGCCATGGCGGGACCGGCGGTCAAGTTGACAAACAGGCTAAGCAGACCATATGCCCACCACGCCCGCTGTGCAAAGGATCGCATGATCGGTTCCCATTCCGACGACCAGCCCATCGTCCTTCTCGAGGACGTGAGGCTTAAGCTGGCAAGCCCGGCTGGCGAGGTCAACATCCTTCGGGGCATGAACCTCCGCATTGCAGCCGGCGAAACAATCGGTGTCATCGGCCCCTCGGGCTCGGGGAAGTCCACCATGATGATGGTGATGGCCGGGCTGGAACGACACACCGGCGGCCGGGTGACAGTGGCTGGGACGGTGCTGGACGGCCTGGACGAGGACGCCCTGGCAACATTCCGCCGCCAGAACGTCGGCATCGTCTTCCAGTCGTTTCATCTCATCCCCACCATGAACGCCCTCGAAAACGTCGCCGTGCCGCTGGAACTGGCCGGCCACCGAGGCGCCCTGGCCGAGGCGCGGCATCTCCTCGACCGGGTCGGCCTGGGCCAGCGCCTGCATCACTATCCCGGGCAACTTTCGGGCGGCGAGCAGCAGCGGGTCGCCCTGGCCCGCGCCTTCGCCGGTCGCCCACGCCTGCTGCTGGCCGACGAGCCGACCGGCAATCTCGACCAGGCGACCGGGCGGGCAGTCATCGAATTGTTGTTCGAATTGCATCAGCAAAGCGGCAATACCTTGCTGCTGATCACCCACGACCCCGCCCTGGCGGCCCGCTGCCGCCGCATCGTGCGCGTGGAGGACGGGCGGATTGCCAGCGAGCGGGCCGGCCAGGCTGTCGCGGCGGCCGACTCATGATCGCCCTCTCGTTTCGCCTGGCACGCCGCGAATTGCGCGGTAGCCTTCGAGGCATCGGTACGGTGGTGGCCTGCCTCGCCCTTGGCGTCGCGGCGATTGCCGCCGCCGCTTCCCTCGATGCCGCCTTGCGGAGAGCCTTGGCCGAGGATGCGAGGGCTCTGCTGGGCGGCGATGCCGAGCTGCGCTTGACCTATCGCGAGCCAACGGCCGAGGAGGCGGAATTCCTTGGACGTTACGGCGAGCTGTCGAAAACCGTCGAGATGCGGGCGATGGCCCGGCGCCCGGACGGTGGTGCCCAGACGTTGGTCGAACTGAAGGGCGTTGACGTTCGCTATCCGCTCTATGGCCACCTGGATCTGGCTCCCGCACAACCGCGCGGCCAGGCGCTGGGCTGGCGCGACGGTGCCTGGGGCGCGGTGGCGGACGCCAACCTGCTCGAACGCCTGGGCCTGAAGATCGGCGATCGGCTGAAAGTCGGCGACGCCTCCTTCGTCATCCGCGCGACCATCCTCCGCGAACCGGACCGGGTCGCCACCATCTTTTCGTTCGGGCCGCGCCTGCTCGTCGACGGCCGCGCCTTGGGGAGCACCGGCCTGGTCCAGCCGGGAAGCCTGATCCGCCATGCCGTGCTGGTCAAATTCTCGCCCGGGGTGGTTGCGCCGACCTTTCGCCGGGCGGTCGAGCAGCGCTTTCCCGATGCCGGCTGGCTGTATCGCGACAGCGGTGACGCCGCGCCGGGGGTCAAACGGTTCCTCGACAACATGACCCTGTTCCTCACCCTGGTCGGCCTTACCTCGCTGCTGGTCGGAGGGATCGGCGTGGCCAACGGGATCAAGGCCTTTCTCGACAGCCGGATTGCCAGCATCGCTACGCTGAAATGCCTGGGCGCGTCGCGCCGGGTGGTCCTTTCCACCTGCTTCCTGCAGGTGGCGGCGCTGGCCGGGCTGGGGATCGTCCTTGGTCTGGTTGCCGGCGCGGCGCTGCCCTGGGGGCTGGTGGCGGTCATCGGCGACCGGATGCCGGTGGCCGCACGTCTCGGCGTCTATCCCCTGCCCCTGGGCTTGGCGGCTGGCTTCGGCGTCCTGACCGCCCTGGCCTTTGCCACCTGGCCTCTGGCTCGCGCCGCCGGGGTGCCGGCCGCCACCCTGTTCCGCGACATCGTGGCACCGCAACGGGCCTGGCCGGGGCCGGCATCGCTGGCGGCGACTGCGGCGGCCGGCGCCGCCCTGGCCGCTCTGGCCGTCGTTTCGGCGGCAAATCGTCCCCTGGCGGCCTGGTTCGTCGGCGGCGCAGCGGCTGCCCTCGCCATCTTCGCCGGATGCGGCGCCGGTCTGGTGGCGCTGGCCCGCTGGACCGCCCGCCGGCGTACCGAAACGGCGAGTGGGGGCGGCCACCCGGCGCTGCGCCTCGCGTTGTCCAGCCTGCACCGGCCGGGGGCTCCTGCACGCGGCATCGTGCTGTCCTTGGGCCTGGGGTTGACCGTGCTGGTGGCGGTGGCGCTGGTGCAGGCGAATCTGTCGCGCGAAGTCGACGAGCGCCTGCCGGAACAGGCTCCGACCTTCTTCTTCATCGATATCCAGCCCGATCAGGTGGACGGGTTCGAGCGTGCCGTGACCATGGCCGGCGGGAGCCTGGCCAAGCGCGCGCCGATGATTCGCGGGCGGATCACCCGCATCAACGGCGTTCCGACCGATCAGGTGGCGATCGCTCCGGATGCGCAATGGGCGGTGCGCGGGGACCGTGGCCTGACCACCGCGGCGACCCGTCCCGAGGACGCCCGCGTGGTGGCCGGCCAATGGTGGCCCGCCGATTACGACGGCCCGCCGCTGGTTTCCCTCGATGCCGGGATCGCCAAAGGTTTCGGGCTCAGGCTGGGGCAGACCATCACCGTCAATGTGCTGGGCCGCGAGATCACTGCTCGCCTGGCCAATCTGCGGGAAATCGACTGGTCGACGCTGGCGATGAATTTCACCTTCATCCTGTCGCCCAATGCCCTGGCCGGCGCCCCCTACAGCGTCATCGCCACCGTGCAGGCGCCGCCCGGGTCGGAGGGTGCGGTGGAGCGGGCGGTGACCACGGCGATGCCCAACGTCTCATCGATCCGCGTCAAGGAGGCCCTGGAGCAGGTACGCCAGGTGATCGCCGGGGCCGGGGTGGCGATCCGCGCCGCCGCCGCGGTGACCCTGGTGGCCGGTGCCCTGGTATTGGCCGGAGCCATCGCCGCCGGCCAGCGCCAGCGTACCCGCGAGGCGGTGCTGTTGAAAGTGCTGGGGGCGCGGCGGGCCGACCTGCTGAGGGCCGTGGCCCTGGAATACGGCCTTTTGGGCGGGGCGACCGGCCTGGTGGCGGCGGGGCTGGGCAGCGCCGCCGCCTGGGCCGTACTGGCGCATGTGCTGAAGGCCGACTGGCAGTTTCTTCCCGTGCCGGTGGCGTTGACTGTCCTTGGCAGCGTCGCCGCCGTCGCCGTGGCCGGGCTGGTCGGCACTTTTCGCGCGCTGGCGACCAAGCCGGCACCCTATTTGCGTCACGATTGAGGGCAGGGCCAAGGCCCAACACGGCTGCGACTTGATTAACTGCATCCGCGTGCCATATTTACGCACGGACTTCAGTTCCACCGATGAGGATTTTTATGGCGTTCGAAACGGAACGTAGCGCATGGATGCGGAGCCAGGCGGATGTCGGGCAGATCGACGCCGGCCTGCGTCAATACATGCTGCGCGTATACAACTACATGGCTTCAGGCTTGGCTTTGACCGGCTTGACCGCGGCGCTGGTGGCCAACACCCCCGCGTTGTGGCAGCTGTTCTTCCAGGTCGGACCCTATGGCCATGCCGGCCTGACCGGCCTTGGCTGGCTGGTCACCCTGGCGCCTCTCGGTCTGGTTCTGGCCTTGAGCTTCGGCATCGCCCGCATGCAGGCCAGCACGGCGCAAACCCTGTTTTGGCTGTATGCCGGCCTGATGGGCGTTTCGCTGTCGTCGATTTTCTTCGTCTACACGGCGACCAGCATCACCCGGGTGTTCTTCATTACCGCCGCCTCCTTCGCCGGCTTGAGCCTGTACGGCTACACCACGCGGCGCAACCTGTCGGCCTTCGGCAGCTTCCTGGTGATGGGGCTGTGGGGCTTGGTGATCGCCTCGCTGGTCAACATGTTTATCGCTAGTTCGGCCCTGCAGTTCGTCATGTCGGTGGCGGGCGTGCTGATCTTCTCGGGTTTGACCGCCTGGGATACCCAGAAGATCAAGGAGATGTACTGGGAGGCCGACGGCGGCGAGATCGCCAGCAAGAAGTCGATCATGGGCGCGCTGGCCCTCTATCTCGACTTCATCAACCTGTTCGTCCTGCTGCTGCGCTTCTTCGGCGACCGCCGCGACTGAGCGGGCCACAGAGCGACGACCTAAAGGGAGGCTTCGGCCTCCCTTTTTCGTTTCGAAGGGTGGAAAAGCCGACTTACCCGCCGGTCAGTTATCGCGACTGCGCAGGAATTCCATGGCTTGGTTGAGCTGGCTCATCCGCTGATGATTGCCATAACGGCTGTCCGGATGATGGATGGTTGCCAGCATGCGGAACTTTGCCTTCAGCGTCCGCGAATCGGGATAGGAGCTGGGCGGGAAACCCAGGATATGCAACGCGTCGCCGCGGCTGCGGACACCATCGGGCAGCGGTTCGAAGGCCAGCACCGAGACGATGGCGCGCAGGCGTTCTAGTTCCTCGTTGATCTCCACCAGCCTGGTGGAATCCTCGATCTTCTTCTCCGCTTTCGGTTCTGGCGCCGGTGCCTGGCGGCCGTCGGCCACCGAAACGGAAATGTCGCCGCGATCCATGGCCAGCGCCAGGCCGAGTGCCCGGCGGATGAAGGGAATTGCATAACCCGGCGGCATCCGGACCTGCAGCCGCGGTTTGCGGCGCCACGGGCGGCCTTCGGCCGGACCGGATTTCAGCACCACCGTCTCGCGGTCGCTGGGCGCCGGTTCGCCGGGGTCAGGGAATTCCGCGATGGTGGCGGTCGGAACCACCAGCAGGATCGACCGCGCCAGATCGCCCACATTGACTTTCCGCTGGGTCGCGAGGGCCTCGACAGCCTGGCGGAAGGCGGTGGCGCAGGGAACGGTATAGGAATGCTTGAGAACGTTGGTGCTCATTGCCGTCCGATGCGCCCCCGAAGGACAGGTCCAGGGACGTGTCCCATGTCTTGTTCGTAACGAATAGAAGCCCTCGCCGAGAGCGTCAACTACAAAAGTTGATGTTTCTACCTCGTTCGAAGATGATCCTGCAAGGCTTTGAGTTAATGAAGATTTAAGAGATCTCTGGCTCGGCATGAGAAATTTGCCGGCATGGCCCCGGCGAAGCCAGCCCGCCACCGCCATCGCAAGTAGTTGTCGGCGGGCGCCGTCAACTACGCATGAATCACGGCACAAAGTCCCATCAACGTTCTCGACGAATTCAAACAGTAGAATTACGCTTTTGGTACGGCCACCTGGGGGAGGCGGCCACCGAGGCTGTGTTTCGGGCAGCCTCTTGAGGCTCAAGGGGGACGCGACATGGGAATCAACGAAGAAGTCGCTAAAGCGGTCAGTGCCCACACCTTGTGGAATGCCCGTCTGCAACGCGCGGCGAAGAGTGGGCACAGCGAGTTCCAACCGGCGGATGTGGCCCGCGACGACCTTTGCGGCTTCGGCAAATGGCTGCACGACCCGGCTCTGCCGGCCGAAATGCGCACCTCGGAGGGATACCGTTCCGTGGTCCGCCTGCATGCCGAATTCCATGGCAGTGCAGCCGAAGCCCTGGCCAAGGCTATCGCCGGGGACAAGACCGCTGCCGCCGACGGTTCGTTCGGTGCCGCCGCGAAAAGGCTCTACGCGGCCCTGTTCGCCTGGCAACGGTCGGCGGCAGCCGAATGCGGCACCGGCCGGTGGTTGCTGCGGTCGTGGTGCCGGGTGCAGCGCGGTCGCGTGGCGTTCCGTATCTGGGCCGTCGCCGGCCTGCCGTCGCTGGTCGCGTGGCTTTGCCTGATCTATCTGGACCTCGACCACATGCGCCATATCGCAGCCGTGGAAAAGGTCGATCCGACCGCCGCGTCCGCTGCCTGGACCGAGTTTCTGCTGGTCAACGGCTCGTTCGCCCTGGCCGCGGTGATCGGTACGGCTGGCGTCGCCTATCTGGTGCGCGGCATCACCGGCCCCCTGCTCCATCTGGTCGCCGCCGCCCGGCGAATCGCCGAGGGCGAGTTGGAGACGCAATTGCCGGGCCTCGAGCGGGCGGACGAGGTGGGCGACATGGCGCGAGCGGTGCTGGTATTCCAGCAGCAGTCAATCGCGGTGGAGCGCATTGCCGCAGAGCGCGAGCAGCAGCGCGCAAGAAACGAAAACGAACGGCGAACCGCCCTGTCGTCGATGGCCGACAATATCGAGAGCCAGACTTCAACGGTCGTCGGCCGGGTCGCCGGCGAAAGCATCCAGGTGCACCAGACGGCCAAGCTGATGGCGTCCGCCGCTCAACGGATGGAAAATAACTCCCAGCTGGTGGCTGCGGCCGCCGCCCAGAGCCTGTCCAACGCCCAGAGCTTGGCGGGAACCGCCGCACAGCTGTCGGCCTCGATCCGTGAGATCGCATCGCAGGTGGAACGGTCGCGCAACGTGGTGGTCGAAGCGGTGGCCGCCGCTGGCAATGCCTCTGCCACCGTCGGCAGCCTGGGCGAGGCAATGGTGTCGATCGACCAGGTGGTGCAGCTGATCGCGGATATCGCGGCGCAAACCAACCTGCTGGCGCTGAACGCCACCATCGAGGCGGCCCGAGCCGGCGATGCCGGCAAGGGCTTCGCGGTGGTGGCCAACGAGGTCAAGCTGCTGGCGACCCAGACCGCTCGCCAGACCGAGGAGATCACCGGGCGTATCGCAACGTTGAAGGAGATGGCGGGGCGGGTCACCGCGGCGATCGAAGGCACCGTCGCCAGCGTGCAAAGCGTCGAAACCATCGCCGAGTCGGTGGCCGCCGCGGTCGAGGAGCAGGACGCTGCCACCGCCGAGATATCGCGTACCGTGCAGCAGTCCGCCCAGGCGGCCGAGCAGGTGACCGAACGAATCGCCGACGTGGCCAGGGAGGCGGCAGACACCGGGAAGCAGGCCGGACAGGTGGAAGTGATGCTCGATTCCATGGCGGATCAGCTGAGCGACCTTGGCCATCTACTCAATCGGGTGGTCCGCACCGCCACGCCGGAAGTGGATCGCCGCGCCTTTCCGCGCCAAGCGATCAAGGTGAAGGCACGGATCAGCGGAGCCCAAGGGACATGGGACGGAGATCTGCGCGACCTGGCCGCCGGGGGGGCCTGCGTCGAAGGAACCGTTGCCATGCGCGCGGGTGAAGAGGCCCGGCTTCAGATCGGAGGTCTGGATCTGCCGGCCGTCGTCGTCGAGATTGGCGAAGGCTGTTGTCGCCTGAGCATCTCCGCTTCCGCCAAGCCTGCGCTTGAAGAGTGGATCGCCCGGCAGTCGGGGCGGGCGGTGGCTTAACAGGATTGGTGATTACCGCCCCGGTGGCGGCCTCCACAGGTTGCGACGATCAGTGGGAAAGGGCATCAGCGTCCTGCTTGCCGCCGGCCGGACCGCCTGTTGAACGGCACGCCGCTCGGCCGGCGGTAAATAGGCCTCGGCCTCATGTGTGGCGAATGGCGGAATATCGTCGAGAATCTGCGCGGCCAACCGCGTCGCCAGCAGGCGGGCGTGGCGGTCGGTCTGCTTGGCCGCCTTGGCCTTGCCGTGGGGGAACACCACCGAAAGGCCGATGGCCAGCGACACCTGGACGGCGAAATAGTGGGAGGCGAGGCGGAGTTCATTGGTGAACAGGCGCCGCCATAAAGGAACCCGCCGACGGAGCAATTCGGCGCCGATATGGCGTAAAGCTTCAAAATTGTGATGGGCCACAGTTTTCTGGCCGCGGGCCGGCGGCAGGGTTACGCCGGCAGCCGAGGCGCAAACGGCAACCCAGGGATGGCAAGGCAGATCGAGAGGCATTCGGCACACACTGTCCAAACTGATGCCAATTCCATCACAGGCAAGAGGTACCGTCGGTGATTTCCGTCACAGCTTCGAGCGAATCCGGCCTTCCGAGAATTACGCCGTCCTGACAAGTGACGGTGGCGGAGTGGCGCTGAAGCCGTTTCGCGCCCATCCTCCGCTTTCGCCGGGCAGGCTCTGGCCGCGACGGCCAACTGCGGTCCCGGGGGCCTTACTTCGCCGGGTAGATGCGAAGGCGCTCCACCGGCTTGCCGTCCGTCAGGTGCGACTGCACGATTTCGTCAATATCGTCCAGCACCACCGGCTTGTACCACACGCCTTCGGGATAGACGACCATCTCCGGCCCGAATTTGCAGAAGCCCAGGCAGCTGGTCTGGGCAGCGCTGACGCCGCGATCCCATAGACCGCGCTGGGTCATCAGTTCGACCAGTCGGTCGAAGAACGGCACCCCACCCCCACGGCTTGTGCAGCAGCCGCGTGGGTGCCCTTCCGGACGTTGCTGGGTGCAAACGAAAACGTGGTATTTGTGCGACATCCACCTTTCTCCTCAGTAATGCGACGGAATTACCGAAATACCCATAATTCTTGAACATTTCCAGAATTTTTGAGGGGAGATGGCCGGCATTTGGGCCCGCTGACGGCGGTTGCCACTTTGGCGCCGCTTCTCCGCCGTCCCCATTTGAGTGATAACGTTCACTCTCAATAATGTGGCGGTGATGGTGTCCAGGGGGCGGCTCTCAGCTCCATCCCAGGACAGGAACAATATAGTCGGCAGCCCAGATGGCCGCAGGTAATACCAGCCAGATTTCGGGATCAAGACTGTTAAGGGCAATTTCAGCTGTGAGCCGTCGCAGGCAGGAGCCTATTCCGGCCTCATCCGTTCAGACGGCACCGCTGTTGATGAACGTCATAGATACCTCTCTCGACCCCATTAACATAGCCGGGCGCTGAAGCTGCGTGGAGGCAGCAAAGCGTGAGTCCCGGCTGACGGTGCATGGGAATCGAAGCAGTACGCCAGGATGAATCGACGATGAAGCTGATCGACGCACTCCAAGACGAACATATCCTGATCGATCAGGTGCTGGGATCCTTTCGCACCTACGTCGGCCGACTCGTCGACGGGACTGCGGATCCGGATGACGGCAGGCGCTTTGCCGCGTTCTTCACCGAGTTCGCCGGTCATTTCCATCACGATCGCGAGGAACGGGTGCTCGTCGATGCGCTCGTGACGGAGGCGGAACTGCCGGGCGACCGCGGGCCATTGCGCGCCGTTGCGCAAGAGCACGCCCAGACCGAGGGGTGGCTGCGCGAGATGATGCCGTTTCTCGAACAGAGGCCGCAGTCCGAGGGCGATCGTGTTCGGCTTCGGGCTCTGGCAACTCGCTACTCGCACGCGCTTTGGCGTCATATCGATGCGGAG
Organism: Pseudomonadota bacterium; assembly: GCA_021793155.1. Lineage (GTDB taxonomy): Bacteria > Pseudomonadota > Alphaproteobacteria > Rhodospirillales > Magnetospirillaceae > DUZF01. The sequence goes on from JAJYTF010000009.1 coordinate 70,536, forward strand.
AACTCCGTCCTGTACCCGGAGGGTGTCGAGCGGCTTCGCCGGTGTGGCATTCGCGAGTTGCCGGATCGGCCGATGAACGCGGCTGAGGCGGTCGCGCGTGAGGACGGCGCGGCCCTGCTGGTCCGTTATCCGCCGGTCGAGGACGGTGCGCTTGCGCGCGGTGACGGTTGTTTCATGTGCCAAGCCTATGGTGAGACCTGCGACGGACTCGAGGCCGAGTGGTGGACGGAGCGCGAGTGGGAAGAGTTTTACAACTGGTGACGCAAGCGACTGAAACTCCTGGCGCGCCACGAAGGCCAAGCGGTTCTTCGACGCTTCGCGGAAGTTGAGTCCGATCTGTCAGGTTTCCCCCTTGCGGCCAACGAATCAGAGTTTGCGCGCCCGAACGGGCGCACAGGCTCGGTTGAGCGAACGCGTCTGACTGAGCGTTCTCGGAGAGGTTGAAGGACCAGCCTGTGGAATGGGCCTGTCGGTGGGCTGAAGGGAGGCGCGGGCCTCGTGGAGGCCGGTGGATAGCCGGCGATTGGCCGGCCACGGTGACGCGCCCGGTCGATTTTGGTCGATACCCGTATCGCGCTGGGCGTGCGTCGCCGATACCACCGCAGAACGGCGAATGGTCGGACCGGTGTCTGAGGTATGAGGATCGGTGGCATCGTCATCACGGTCCTCGTGGTCGGCGCATGAACTCCTGGCCGGACACCGTCTCCTTGCGATGGCGGCCTGCCGCCCGGTCCTTGTAGCGGAAGGTCACGGTCTCGGCGTCGACGGCCAGGATGCGATTGTCGGTGATGGCGATGCGGAAGGCATAGCGGGCGAGGTAGTCGAGCGCCGCCTGCTGCCCCTCGCCCCACGGCGTAATGTGAACCACCCAGGGGATCTGCCAGACATGGCGCGGCAGATCGACATCCGGGCAGAGCTTGGCGAAAGCCTCGCGGAAGCGGGCGCGGACCAGGGTGGCGAGCGCCGACTTGGGGAACAGGAAGGTCTTTCCGGTGGGATGCCAGGTGGCGCCGTCGTCGGACAATCCGCCGCCGGTGACCAGGCAGTGAACGTGGGGATGGAAGACCAGCCGCTGCGTCCATGTGTGGAGCACGGCCAGCACGCCGTAGCCGTCGACCTGATGCCGGCGCAGGGCGATCCGCAATTCCTCGGGCACGGTGACGGTGACGTGGAAATAGGGAACGGGTAACATCTCGGGCCGGCGCTGCGCGAAGCCATCGAGGGAGCGGAGCGCAGGGCCGGCGGCGGCGATGGAAGCGGCAGTCTCAGCAACAGTATCTTTCCCGATCCCACCGGCGAGATCCCCGGTGATCGTAACAGAGGGTACATCCGGCAGGATGGTGTCAGATTGGAGTCACCTTGGATGACGTGGCTCCATAAAAAATTATGTGCAGACAAGGACTTAATGGCAGATTGGCGCCATTGCTTTATCTTGCCTTTCGACTCTCGCCGGAACTGATCCCCACCCCATCTACGCACATCGGCGACGGCGGACAGTCGACGGAGCCATGTGACCGACCTTGGGCATCGGTGCTTGCTATGTGCTTACTGAAGCAAAAGGGGTTAGCCCACCGCCTGAGCTAACCCCTTGAAAAACTGGTGCCGAAACGCGGATTTGAACCGCGGACCTACTGATTACGAATCAGTTGCTCTACCGCTGAGCTATTTCGGCAATCGAGGCGGGGAAACTACCCTGTTCGGCGGCTTGGCGCAAGCGTTCCGAAGAGGGACTCGAAGCCCAGTCCAGAGCGTCTATCGCGCTGCAATGGGGGCAGGTCAGGGACCAGTTCACCGTCGTGGCGCCACAGGTCCGGCATTGCCATGCCGGATCGGCCGGGGCCGCCGCGGCCTTGTCGACCCAAGCTTGGGCCGCCGCCGGGTTGCCGTATTCCTCCTGCTCAAGACGGGCCAGCAGCCGGTAAGGCCTGGCCGAAGGCCGGGCTTCGGCGGCGGCCAGCAAATGCTTGCGGGCCTGACCCCACAGCTTGGCGTTCAACGAGGCCTCGCCCAGGGCCAAGTGGGTTTCGGCGTCGCCCGGGCGCGCCCTCTCCAGCTTTTCCAGGCGGCGCACCTGCCGCAAGGGGTCTTCGCCGGGCCATAACGCGACATAGGCGCGGGCCAGTTCCGGCGTCGGTCGCGACGCCCAGGCTTTTTCCAGCACGGCAGCGCCACGCCGCGTCCGACCGGCCGCCGCCTGTGCTTCCGACAGGCGCAAGGCGGCTGGGATCAGCCCGGGATCGGCAGCCAGCGCCTGTTTGGCGAATGTCGCGGCGTTGCGGCTATCTCCGTCGGCGGCAGCGCGGGCGGCCCGCTCGTTCAACACCAGGGCACGCCGGTGCAGGGCGTCGCCGCGCGGCCAGGCGCTCCGCCGCTCGGCGTCGGCGGTCAGGTCCTGGGCCTCACGCAGCCGGCCCGCCTTGATCAGCTGGGCGAACAGGATGTCGGCCAGCCATGAGTCGGCCGGGTTAATCACCCGGGCCCGGCCGGCCAGATCGATCGCCGCATCGGCATCACCGCAGGCCAGCGCCTGGTCGAGCAGCCCCCGCAAGCCGACGGCCGCCGTCTCGGGCCGATCCAGCATGGCGTTGAAATGCTCGCGCGCTGCCTGGGCATCGCCCGACAACTGGGCCGTCTGTGCTGCCAGAAAACGGGTCAGCACGGGATCGGCCAACAGCTTGTCGGCCCGGTCGGCCAGCTTGCGCGCGGTGCCCACCTGGCCAGCGGCGGCGGCGGCCAATCCGTCGGTCAATGCCTGATAGCCTTTCCGGCGGCGCCTTTCGCGCCGTTGGTCGACCCACCGGCCGGGCAGCCGGACCAGGCCGGCGACAAAGTGAAACAGCCACACCAGCAGGGCGGCGAACGCCAGCAGCACGGCCAGCAGCACCGGCACGGTGGTCTCGACCCGCCAGCCCAGCCATTCCACTGTGGCGACCCCTGGGCGGTCGGCCAGCCACACGGCGCCGGCCACCAGCAGGGCGAGGGCGAGGGCGTAACTCAGCGCGCGGATCATGGCCATTCCCCCTGGTCGATGGCGGCGAGCAAGGCCTCCTGCTCGGGCTTGGCGGCTGTGCGAACCACCCGCCAGGGCAGGGTCGCCAACTCTCCGGCCACCGCCGCGCTCAAGGCATAGGCGGCGATCGGCCGGCAGGCGTCCTGGCAACCGACGGCATGGGCCAGGGTAGCAAAGGTCGCTGCCGTGCGGGGAGAGAAAAAGAGAGCCAGGTCAATCAGTTCACCTTCAAGCGCGGCGATCAGCGAGGGGCTGAGGGCGGTTGCCGTACGGGCTTCGTACAGCACCACCCGGCGCACTTCATAACCCTGCGAGCCGAGCCGCCCGCTCAGGTCTCCGGCCAGCTTGCCGGCGGCCGCGTGAAGCAGGGCGCCGTGGCGTGGGTCGACCCGCCCGGACACCAGGGCGGCCAGTTTTTCCACATCACCGCCGGCGCTTTCCACTTGGCGGAAGCCCAGTTCGCGGGCGCAAGCCGCCGTGGCGTCGCCTACCGCCCACAGCGGCAGGCTGCGGTCATCCAGGTTGGCCGCCAGGGCCCGCACGCCATTGGCGCTGGTGGCCAGAAACCCCTGCACGCCATTCAACGGCAGGCTGACGCCGCGCTCGATGACGATTTCCAGCAAAGGTTCGATCTGAACGGAAAAGCCGCGGGACTCCAGCGCCCGAGTAATGCCCTCGGAATCTTCCCGGGGCCGGGTCACCAGGGCTCGGCGGGTCATGGGGCGACCCCGGAGGCTTCACCATGAAGACACGAAATCACGAAGGGCGGCGAAGGAAAGGATAGGTCCTCTCTTCCTTTCTCTTCGCGTCCTAGAGCCTTCGTGGTCGACGTCATCACACGGTCTTGAAGTCGAAGAATCCCGGGCCGCAGCGGCCCAGCAGTTCCTCGCCGACCCGGCGGCCGAGGGATTCTGGATGGGCGCGGTCACCGACCTGCCGGCTTTCATAGGCGAGGCCGCCATCCGGCTTGACCACCAGGCCGCGAAACACCAACTGGTCGCCCGACAGTTCGGCCAAGCCGGCGATGGGGGTGCGGCAGGATCCGTCCAGCACCGCCAGGAACGCGCGCTCGGCCAACACCCGGACATGGGAGTCCGCATGGTCGAGCGGGGCGAGGCGGCGATGGGCCACGGCGTCGTCGGCGCGGCAGGTGACGCCGATGGCGCCCTGCGCCACCGCCGGCAGCATCTCTTCGGGCTCCAGCAGCGAGGCGATACGGTCGGTCAGGCCGAGGCGCCTGAGGCCGGCCATGGCCAGCAGGGTGGCGTCGACGACACCCTCTTCGAGTTTCTTCATACGGGTCTGCACATTGCCGCGCAGCGGTTCGACCTTGAGGTCGGGCCGGCGGTAGAGGATCTGGGCGCCCCGCCGCAGCGAGGCGGTGCCGATCACCGAGCCGGCCGGCAGGTCTGCCAGCCGCTTGGCTTTGAGGCACATGAAGGCGTCGCGGGTGTCTTCCCGTTCCAGCACGCAAGGCAGCGTCAGGCCGGGCGGCAGTACCGTCGGCACGTCCTTCATCGAGTGGACGGCGATGTCGATCCGCCCTTCCAACTGGGCCTCGTCGATTTCCTTGGTGAACAGACCCTTGCCGCCGATGGCCGCCAGGGTACGGTCGAGCACCATGTCGCCGGTGGTCTTGATGATGACGATTTCGATGGCGCCGGGCCGGGCCAGGTCGGGATGCGCCGCGGCAAGGTGCGCCTGGACCTGGTGGGCTTGGGCGAGGGCCAAGGGGCTACCTCGGGTGCCGATGCGGAGGGGAGATGTGCTGTTCATGGGGGTGTTTTAGTCGCTGGATCGTTCCAAGGAAAGGGCGTAGTGAGGGGGCATGCTGGTACTAGGTATCGAAACGAGCTGTGACGAAACCGCCGCCGCGGTGGTGCGGGACGACCGCACCATCCTCGCCGATGTGGTTCTGTCGCAATTGGACGAGCACCGCCCCTTTGGCGGAGTGGTTCCGGAAATCGCCGCGCGCGCCCATCTCGACCATCTGGACCGCCTGGTGGCCGAGGCGCTGCGGCGCTCGGCCGTCGATCTGGCGGCGTTGGACGCTGTCGCCGCCACTGCCGGGCCGGGGCTGATCGGCGGCATCATGGTCGGTGTGACCACCGCCAAGGCCATCGCCGCGGTGGCCGGCAAGCCGTTCGTCGCCGTCAACCATCTGGAGGGCCACGCCCTGTCGGCCCGGCTGTCGCATGGCCTGGAATTTCCTTATCTGCTGCTGCTGGTATCGGGCGGCCACTGCCAGCTCCTGACGGTGGAGGGCGTCGGCCGCTACCGACGGCTCGGCGCTACCATCGACGACGCGGCCGGCGAAGCCTTCGACAAGGTGGCCAAGATGCTGGATCTGGGTTATCCGGGCGGACCGGCGGTCCAGCGCGCGGCCGCCGCCGGCGATACCGGCCGCTTTGCACTGCCGCGGCCGATGAAGGGCAGGCCCGGATGTGACTTCTCGTTCTCGGGCCTGAAGAACGCCGTGCGCCTGCTGGTCGCCGAACTGGGCACCCTGTCCGACCAGGACAAGGCCGATGTCGCCGCCGCGTTTCAGCTGGCCGTCGCCGAATCAGTAGCCGACCGCTCGGGGCGCGCCATGGGCGAATTCGCCCGGGATTATGCCGGGCCGGCCCATCTGGTGGTGGCCGGCGGTGTCGCCGCCAACACCCTGCTGAGGCAGACCTTGGCGGCCAAGGCGGCGGATTGCGGCTTCACCCTGGTGGCGCCGCCGCTCGCTCTTTGCACCGACAACGCGGCGATGATCGCCTGGGCCGGCCTCGAGCGCTTTCGCCTGGGGCAAAGCGACGGCCTGGATTTCGCAGCCCGCCCCCGCTGGCCTCTCGATCCGGGAGCGAAACGGTTGCGCGGCGCCGGGGTCAAGGCATAACGAGATGAAACGGGGGAGGACGAGGATGGAAACAGTCGGCATCATCGGTGCCGGAGCGTGGGGCACGGCGCTGGCCGCTACCGTTCGTCGGGCGGGGCGGCGGGTGCGGCTGTGGGCCCACGAGCCCGAGGTGCGGGACGGCATCGCCCGCGAGGGCCGTAATCCGCTGTTCCTGCCGGAGGTGACGCTCGAAGGGGTGACGGCGACCACCGACCTGGCCGAGGGCGCCGCCACCGATGCTGTCCTGCTGGTGGTGCCGGCGCAGTTCCTGCGCTCGGTCTGCCGCCGGTTGCGGCCGGCCTGGAAGCCCGGCACGGCGGCGGTGGTCTGCGCCAAGGGCATCGAGACGCAGAGCTGCGCCCTGATGACCGAGGTGGTGGCCGAGGAATTGCCCGAGGCAGAGGTCGCCGTGCTGTCCGGGCCGACCTTCGCCATCGAGGTGGCGCGCGGCCTGCCCACCGCAGTCACCCTGGCCTGCGCCGATACCGGGCTGGGTCAGACCCTGGTCGAGACCATCGGCACGCCGACCTTCCGCCCGTATCTGACCGACGACGTGATCGGCGCCGAGATGGGCGGTGCGGTGAAAAATGTTCTGGCCATCGCCTGTGGGGTGGTCGAGGGTCGGCAGCTTGGCGACAATGCCCGGGCGGCGCTGATTACCCGCGGGCTGGCCGAGCTGTCGCGCCTGGCTGTGGCCCGCGGTGCGCGCCCGGCAACCTGTATGGGCCTCTCGGGCCTGGGCGATCTGATCCTCACCGCCTCGTCCACCCAGTCGCGCAACTATTCCCTTGGCGTGGCCCTCGGCCAGGGGCGCTCGCTGTCCGAGATCCTGGCATCGCGGCGGTCGGTCACCGAAGGGGTCGCCACGGCCGGCTCGGTGGTCGATCTGGCCGGCCGCCTGGGTGTCGAAATGCCTATCTGCGCCGCGGTCAACGGCCTGCTCTACCAGGGCATCGGCGTCGAGGAGACCATCCGCGGGCTTCTGGCCCGCCCGTTCACCGGCGAATTGGGTTTTACGCCCGGCGCCTGACGTTTCTGCCTTCCGAAGGAGACGACAATGCTGTTTTTCGTTCATTGCATCGACAAGCCCGGCCATCAGGAAGTGCGCCTGGCCAGCCGTCCGGCTCATCTGGAATACACCAAGGCGAACGTTGACAAGATCGTCATCGCCGGCCCGACGCAGACCGAAGACCGCCAGGGGATGACGGGCAGTGTTTTCATCGTCGATTTTCCCGACCGGTCGGCGGTCGAGACGTTCTTTGCAAATGATCCTTATACCAAAGCAGGGCTGTTCGAAGCCGTGATCATCCGGCCTTATAAGAAAGTCTTGCCGTAGGCGAAATTCACCACCAAGACGCGAATGATGGAAGGAAAGGGAAGAAGAGATGCTCCATTCCCCTGTATTCGTGCCCTTCCTGTCCTTCGTGTCTTCGTGGTGAGCACTGTCGATAGGAGTTTGCGTGGCGCATTGGCTGGTGAAGTCCGAACCCGGGCATTGGTCGTGGGATGACCAGATCAAGGCGGGGACCACCCATTGGGACGGGGTGCGCAATTTCCAGGCGGCCAACAACCTGAAGGCCATGCGCCTTGGCGACCGGGCGTTCTTCTACCACTCGGTGGGGGAAAAGCGCATCGTCGGAATTGTCGAGGTAGTGCGGGAGTCCTACCCCGACCCGGGCGATTCCACCGGCCGCTTCGTCATGGTCGATGTAAAGACCGTAGCCCCGCTGCCGCAGCCGGTGGGTCTGGACCGGATCAAGGCCGATCCGGAACTTGGCCATCTCGCTCTTATCCGCCAGTCGCGCCTGTCGGTGCTGCCGGTGGACGAAGCGGCGTGGATTCGCATCTGCCGCCTCGGAGGAATAGGAATCCCGCCCGCCCAGGACTAAATGAAGGGGTCAGAATGCGGTGCGAACGGCAAATCTAGATAGGCCGTCCGGTGGTGTGTGGAAACCCACATAATTCCTGCAGCATTTGCCCCCCTCGGGCTTGTCTCGTGATGGGCAATTGACGATAATCCTTTATCACTTCGGCAAAAAAACAATCTAGGGGTGCGCGAGCACTGCCTTGGATCAATAGCGGAGGACGCCTGTGAATACGACCGACAACCATCTTTTCCCTGTGCCCGCCGACCTCGCTAAGTCGGCCCTGATCGACGCCAAGACCTACAACGATTGGTACCAGCGATCGATCAATGATCCCGAAGGTTTCTGGGCCGAGCATGGGAAGCGTATCGACTGGATCAAGCCCTACACGCAGGTGAAGGATGTCTCGTTCACCGGCAACGTCCACATCAAATGGTTCGCCGACGGCACGCTCAACGTCGCCGCCAACTGCCTGGACCGCCATCTGGCGAAGCGCGGCGATCAGACCGCCATCATCTGGGAAGGCGACAACCCCAACGAGTCCGAGCACATCACCTATCGCGACCTGCATGAGCGTGTCTGCCGCCTCGCCAATGCGCTCGAGGCGCAGGGTGTGAAGAAGGGCGACCGCGTCACCATTTATATGCCGATGATCCCCGAGGCAGCGGTGGCCATGCTGGCCTGTGCCCGCATCGGCGCCATCCATTCGGTGGTGTTCGGCGGCTTCTCGCCCGACAGTCTGGCCGGCCGCATCCAGGATTGCGACAGCTCGGTACTGATCACCGCCGACGAGGGTCTGCGCGGCGGCCGCAAGGTGCCGCTGAAGGTCAATGCCGACAAGGCGCTGGAAACCTGCTGGAGCGTCAAGACGGTGGTGGTGGTCAAACGTACCGGCGGCGACGTCCACATGGTCCACGGCCGCGACGTCTGGTACCACGACATCTGCGCCAAGGCCTCGCCGGTGCACAAGCCCGCCGAAATGAATGCCGAAGATCCGCTGTTCATCCTTTATACTTCAGGCTCCACCGGCAAGCCGAAGGGCGTCCTTCACACGTCGGGCGGCTATTTGGTCTATGCCGCCATGACCCACCAGTACGTGTTCGACTATCACGACGGCGAAGTCTTCTGGTGCACCGCCGACGTCGGCTGGGTGACCGGCCACAGCTACATCGTTTATGGTCCGCTGGCCAACGGCGCCATCACGATGATGTTCGAGGGTATTCCCAACTATCCGGACAGCTCGCGCTTCTGGCAGGTGATCGACAAACACAAGGTCAACATCTTCTACACCGCCCCCACCGCCATCCGCGCCCTGATGCGTGAGGGCGAAGGGCCGGTCAAGAAGACCAGCCGCAAGAGCTTGCGCCTGCTCGGCTCGGTGGGCGAACCGATCAATCCGGAAGCCTGGCTGTGGTATTACAACGTCGTCGGGGATGGCCGCTGCCCGATCGTCGATACCTGGTGGCAGACCGAGACCGGTGGCATCCTGATCACCCCGCTGCCCGGCGCCATCGCACTGAAGCCTGGTTCGGCCACCCTGCCCTTCTTCGGGCTGAAGCCGCTGGTGGTCGACGCCGAAGGCAACGAGTTGAAGGGGGCCGCCGAAGGCAACTTGTGCATCTCGGATGCCTGGCCGGGCATGATGCGTACGGTCTACGGAGACCACGACCGCTTCGTGCAGACCTATTTCAGCACCTATAAGGGCCTGTATTTCACCGGCGACGGCTGCCGCCGCGACGAGGACGGCTATTACTGGATTACCGGCCGCGTTGACGACGTCATCAACGTCTCCGGCCACCGCATGGGCACCGCCGAGGTTGAATCGGCCCTGGTGGCCCATCCGAAGGTGGCGGAAGCGGCGGTGGTGGGCTATCCGCACGACATCAAGGGTCAGGGCATCTATGCCTATGTCACCCTGGTGGCGGGAGCCAATCCCACCGAGGATCTGCGCAAGGAACTGGTTGGCTGGGTCAGGAAAGAGATCGGCCCGATCGCCTCGCCCGACCTCATCCAGTGGGCCCCCAGCCTGCCGAAGACCCGCTCGGGCAAGATCATGCGCCGCATCCTGCGCAAGATCGCGGCCAACGAGTTCCAGGCTCTGGGCGACACCTCGACCCTGGCCGACCCGACAGTGGTCGAGGATCTGGTCGAAAACCGGATGAACCGGGAGTAAGGCTGAAGACGATAAAGGCGCCCGGCATTACCGGGCGCCTTTTCGAATTTACGCCGCCAGGCGCGGGAATCGCCGCATGGCGGGCTCGTGGTCGATAATCTCACACGAACCGCCGCACGGTCCTCTCCACATCACCCACATAGCTGCCGCCGAACAGGCGGACATGGACCAGCAGCGGATAAAGGTTCAGCAGGTCGCGGCGGGCTTCCCAGAAGCCGGGGCGCAACGGCCGGTGTTCGGCATAGCGGGCGAAGAAGCGCTCGTCGAAAGTGCCGAACAGGGTGCCGAAGGCCAGTTCGATCTCAGCATCGGCATAATGGATCGCCGGGTCGACGAAGGCGATGACCCGGTCGTGGCGACACAGGATGTTGCCGCCCCATGCGTCGCCGTGGATGAGCGACGGAGCGGGTGGCTCATCGAGCCATTGGTCCAGCCGTTCGGCCAGGCGGTCGAGATGGTGGCGGAGCGCGGTCGGCAGCCGGCCGGCGGCATGGGCCTGATCGGCCATGGCCAGCAGGCGCTGGTGGCGGAAGAAGTCGCACCAGCGGTCGGCCGGCTGGTTGGGCTGGTCGAGCCCGCCGATCGCGGTGTTTCTTGTGAAACCGAAACGTTCCCAGGCGTGCTGGTGGAGGGTCGCCAGATGGTCTGCCGCGTCCTCCTGCGCCAGCGCCCCGCCGGTCTCAACGAACTCCATCAAGATCACCTCGTCCGAGGCGTGTTGGAGGCGCGGCAGCGGCAATCGGGTATGATCAGCCAGCCATTGCAGCATGAAGGCCTCGGCCTCCAGCCCGGGCCCGAGCTTGGCCACCAGCCGGCTGCCGTCGTCCAGGTCGAGGCGCCGTACCTCGCCGACGCAGCCGCCGGCCAGTGGCGTGGAGCGGACGACGTGGCGTGGCGACAGCGCCGCGGCGAGGGCCGGTGTCATGCGCCTGCGGCGCCGATGCGACGGGTCCGGCGCAGATGGTCGATCAGACCGAGCACGCCGCGCTCGATCATGTCGAACACTGCGTCGAATCCATCATCGCCGTAATAGGGATCAGGAACTTCCAGGGGATCGCCGTCCCGGGCGAAACTCATCAGCAGGCAGACGCGGTCTTCCAGCCCCGGCGGGCATTGCGCCAGCAATAGCTGCCGATGGCGGTGCTCCATCACGGCGATAATGTCGAAATCGGCGAAATCGGCCGGGGAAACCTGGCGGGCCCGCTGGCCGGCGATATCAACCTGCCGGCGGCGCGCCGTCGCGATACTACGCCGGTCGGGCGGCTCGCCCACATGGTAGCCGTGGGTGCCGGCCGAATCGACGCTGATCAAATGGCCCAGCCCGGTCTTGGCGATATGGGCGCGCATCAGGCCTTCGGCGGTGGGCGAACGGCAGATGTTTCCTGTGCAGACGAAGAGAACCTTGACCAAGCGAGTGACCCCGGACAGAACGTTTCCGACCAACATATAATGGGTCATCCACAGGTCGAAAGGGAATGCCATGGCAGACGGGGCCATCGTCGTGCTGACCGGGGCCGGGATATCCAAAGAGTCCGGTCTCGACACGTTTCGCGATGCCGAAGGGGTTTGGGCGCGGGTTCGCCTCGAGGACGTGGCCACCCCCGAGGGGTATCGCCGCAACCCGCAGCTGGTGCACGACTTCTACAATGCCCGGCGCCGCCAATTGTCCAGCGGCACCGCCCAGCCGAACGCCGCGCACCGGGCGCTGGCCCGCCTTGAGCAGGAATGGCCGGGCGAAGTGGTCGTGATCACCCAGAACATCGACGACCTGCATGAGCGGGCGGGCAGCCGCAATCTCATCCACATGCATGGCGAACTGCTCAAAGGCCGGTGCGATCTGTGTGGCGAAATCTCATCCTGGTCCGACGATATGGGCCTATCCAGCATTTGCCCGGGCTGCGGCCACAAAGGCCGAGTGCGCCCGCATGTGGTGTGGTTCGGTGAGGTGCCGCTCGACATGCCGCTGATCTTCGACGCCCTGCACAAATGCCGGATGTTCGTGGCCGTCGGCACCTCGGGCAACGTCTACCCGGCTGCCGGCTTCGTCACTCATGTGCGGAGCCGCGGGCCGGCCCGCACCGTCGAACTCAACCTTGAACCCTCGCTTGGCGCCACCCTGTTTCATGAGACCATTTACGGGCCGGCGACCGAAGTGGTGCCCGAATTTGTCGAGGCGATCCTGGCCGGAACGAAGGACGCGGGGAGTTTTTGAACTTACCACCCCGCCAACTGATTGAATTGTTGTGAGAATCTGATGGGTGCTGTGGGCACGATCCGTCAGATTCTCACAACTGGCCAATAGCCCGGTCATCGACCAGGGCCTCCAGCCAGTCCGGCAGCAATACCACCAGGCGCTGGCGTCCGCCGCCCAGGACGCCACGCTGTTCCCAGGAGGCAAGGATGCGGCTGACCGTATGAAGGGTGGCTCCGACGGCGTCGGCGAGGTCCTGGCGGGAGAGCGGAAACGCCACCTCGACTCCCTTTGCCGCCGGCCGGCCGGCTTGCGCCATCAGCCGGAGCACGGCCCGCGCGATACGCCGTTCCACCCGTTCGGTCGCCAGTTCGAGCAGCCGCTCCTGCGCCTCGTGCAAGCGACCGCCGACCAGCTCCAATGCGTTCAAAGCCAGAGTCGGATGGGCCAGCATCGCCTCGCGCATGGTCTCGGCCTCCCACACCAGGGCGACACTGTCGGTGACCGCTTCAGCCGTTCCGGGATAGTGGGTTGTGCCCAGGACCATGGCCCAGCCGAAGACTTCGCCGGCTCCCAGGAAACGGACCACCAGCTGCCCACCCTCGACGCTGTTCTGCGTCAGCTTGATCTGGCCGCCGGTTAGCAGGTGGCAATGGGCAGCCTGTTCCTGCTCGTGAAAAAAAGCCGATCCCTTCGCTATGGATTTCTGCCGTGCTCGGGACAGGAGATCAGCCAAATCGCAGCCGTTCAGCCCCTGGAACAACTGATTACGGCGAAGATCCAGTCCTGTGCCCATAGCATACGAATTTCCTATGTTATTTGCGGTTGCGCAAAGACGAAGGAATGATGTCCGCGCTAATGTCCTTCGGTAAGCCTAGCGCAAAAGGAGGCCGAGATGGCAAGCAGAACGGAAAGCTTCCGTCAACATCATGCCGAGGTCCGCGATTTGGCGGGGCGCATCGACGCGCAGCTGGACCTCGTCCGCATCACCGCCGACGCGGGGCCGACGGCGACGCTGCTCCGCGCCCTGTTCGGCAAGTTCGGCGTTCATCTGGCCATCGAGGACAGCACACTCTATCCCCGGATGATTGACCACGCCGATCCCCGTTTGCGCCAGACGGCGGCGCGGTTCCAGCGGGAAATGGGCGGTCTAAAGGAGCAGTTCGACGGGTTCCGCAGCCGCTGGCCGGGGCCCACCGCCATTTCCCACGATCCAAAGGCCTTCATCGATGAAGCTCGGGCGATTCTAACGGTGCTCCGCCGGCGGATATCGCGGGAGGATGCGGAACTGTACGACCTTTACGACGGGGCGGCCTGATCGGTCCGCCGCAACAGGATTTCCCCGGCGGTCGGCGCTACCAGGCCCGGCAGCTCCGCTATCTCGGCGAAACCGAGGCGGCGGTAGAAAGCGCGGGCCGGCCAGTTGAAGTCACTGACCGTGGCCCACAGGTTGCCGCCTGACGAGACCGCCTGCGCCGCGGCCCACTCGATCGCCCGACGGCCAAGGCCGTGGCCCTGCGCCTTCGGCAGAACGGCCAGCATTTCGATGAACGGCCCGCGCAGCCAGGGACGGCGCAATGCCAGCACTCCGGCCACAGTGTCGCCCGTTACGAGCGCGAAACGGGCGAGCGCGGGGTCGTCGCGCCGCAGATACCCGGCCAACCCTGCGGCGCTGAAGCCAAGCCGCCGATAAGGATCGACGGCGGCGCATGCGGTGGCCAGTCCGTCGATGTCTTCGTCGGCCAGCGGCCGCAGCAGGGTGCCGGTCAATGCAGCCATGGTTCCAGGGTGGTAAAGCGGTAACCGCGGGCCCGCAGCGCGTCGACGATGCCGGGCAGCGCTTCGCCGGTAGCCCAGCCTCGGCCGTTGATGTGGAAGATGAGAATGCCGCCCGGCCGGGCCCGGCCCAGCACCCAGCGGGAGAGCGCATCCGGTGTGAGATTCTTGATGGGATCGCCGCTCTCGAAACTCCAGTGGACAACCTTGTAGCCGAGGCCCTCCACATCGCCGAGCGCGCGCGGCCCCACATTGCCGGCGGGGAAGCGGAAATAGCGGGTATGCCGGCCGGTGATCTCGGCCAGCAGGGCGTCGTTATCGGTGACCTGGCGCCCGATTTCCCCGTCGGGCAGGCGATCCATGTGGTTGTCGTGGTCGAGCGAGTGGTTTTCGATTTCGACGAAATCCAGCTTGGCCAGTTCAGCCAGCGCGGCACCGTTGCGGCGCGCGAAACGGCCGCTGACGAAGATGGTGAAAGGGATGCGCTCCCTGACCAGGTAGTCGGCGATCTTCCTGTCGAGATACGCCGGCGTCCTGGTTTCGCAGGCGTCGAAGGTGAGTGCCACCACCTTCTCCTCGGTGGGCAGGCGGCGGATTACCTCGGCCTGGGCGGGGAACGCCAGAGCCAGGCAGCCGAGCAACGACCCGGCTGCGACAGCCATGATGCAATACGGTCGGGTCACCCTCAGTCGCCATTGCCGGGCTCGCCCCGGCGGTGATGAGAGAAGGGCGCTTCGACCCGAACGCAACATGCTCTAGAAATCCAGATCGGCATAATGGGCTGGCGGCGGAATGCCGGGCAGGTGGTCGGTCAGCAGAGGGCGGAAGCTGGGCCGTGATTTGATACGGGCGTACCAGTCCTTGGCGGCGGGAAAATCCTCCCACGGCACGTCGCCGACGTAATCGACCGCCGATAGATGGGCGCCGGCGGTGATATCGGCCATCGAAAACGTATCGCCGGCCAGCCAGCGCCGGCGTTCGGTCAGCCAGCCCAGATATTCCAGGTGGTCGCGGATGAGTTGATAACCGATGCGGATCAGCCGCGAATCCGGTCCGCCGGAGCGGCTCATCTGCCGCTTGATCACCTTTTCCCCGACCAGATTGACCGTGACCTCGCGGTTGAAGGTGCCGTCAAACCAGCCAACCAGGCGCCGGACCTCGGCGCGGGCCAACGGATTGGTGCCCACCAGCGGCGGATCGGGCTGTATCTCATCCAGGAATTCGGTAATCGCCGCCGAATGGGCCAGCACCGCGCCGTTGGGCTCGACCAGCACCGGCACTTCGCCGGCCGGATTGAGCGCCAGGAACTCGGGGCGCTGCTCCCACGTCCGTTCGACAACCATCTCGAACGCCAGCTTCTTTTCGGCAAGGACGATTCGGACCTTGCGCGAGAACGGGCAGAGCCAATGGTGATAAAGCGTGCGCATGCGAGATATCAGATGTCAGAGTGCAGATGTCAGATGCCAGAAACGCCGCGCTCTGTCATCTGACATCTGGCGTCGAGCCGCCGATTACGCCAGCACCTTCTCCTTCTGCTGCCGGGCCACCGGGTGCTCGAGCCGGCCCAGCATCTCGCGCGGCACAATCTGCCAGAAGCGCTCACGTTCGCGCTCCCAGTGCAGGAGAATGGCTTCGGCATGGGCCGATCGGCTTTCCTGCACATGCTCGCGCAGCAGGTCCACCAGCTTGCCTTCCCAATAATCGGTCTCGATGCGCTGGTGGATCACACTTTCCGCGTTCACCCGGTGCAGAAACACGTCGTCGGGATCATAGACAAAAGCCATCCCGCCGGTCATTCCGGCACCGAAATTTGCGCCCACAGGGCCAATGATCACCGCGGTGCCGCCGGTCATATATTCGCAGCCGTTGGAGCCGCAGCCTTCAACCACCACCTCGGCACCCGAATTGCGCACGGCGAAGCGCTCACCGGCCTGCCCGGCGGCGAACAGCTTGCCGGCGGTGGCGCCGTACAGCACCGTGTTGCCGATGATGGTGTTCTCGGAGGTTGCGAGGGGGCTGGAGACCGGCGGGCGGATGACGATGGTGCCGCCCGACAGGCCCTTGCCCACATAGTCGTTGGCATCGCCGAATACCTCGAGCTTCAGCCCCTGAACGGCAAAGGCGGCGAGTGACTGG
This sequence comes from Pseudomonadota bacterium, assembly GCA_021793155.1. GTDB lineage: Bacteria > Pseudomonadota > Alphaproteobacteria > Rhodospirillales > Magnetospirillaceae > DUZF01. The sequence goes on from JAJYTF010000009.1 coordinate 86,568, forward strand.
CCGGCCGAGCCGCGCAAGCGCACGGTGATGTGGCCCGGCTGCAGCCCGAACATCCCGTACCGCTTGGTGATCATGTGGCTGAGCTTGGTGCCGACGGCGCGCTGCGTATTGCGCACCGTGTAGGTGAGTTGCATCTTCTCGCCTTCCTCCAGCGCCGGGCGGGCGTCGGCGATCATCTGGGCGTCCAGCGTCTCGGGCACTTCGTTGCGGCCTTCCTGGGTGCAATAGCGGGGGAAGCCGCCGGAATCGGCCTGCACCAGAATGGGGTTCAAGTCCAGGTCGTCGAGATGGGGCGAGCCGCGGCTGACCTGCGCCAGCAGGTCGGAACGGCCGATGATTTCGTCCAGACGGCGCACGCCGAGGCCGGCCAGGATCTCGCGCACCTCCTCGGCCATGAAGCTGAACAGGTTGACCACCTTCTCGGGCGTGCCGGTGAATTTCTTCCTAAGTTCGCCGTCCTGGGTGCACACCCCCACTGGGCAGGTGTTGGAATGGCATTGACGCACCATGATGCAGCCCATGGCCACCAGCGAGGTGGTGCCGATGCCGAACTCCTCGGCCCCCAGCATGGCGGCGATGACCACGTCGCGCCCGGTCTTGATGCCGCCGTCCGTCCTCAGCCGTACCCGATGGCGCAACCGGTTCAACGTCAGCACCTGGTGCACTTCGGACAGACCCATCTCCCAGGGCAGGCCGGCGAACTTGATGGAGGTCTGCGGGCTGGCCCCGGTGCCGCCGACATGGCCGGACACCAGGATGATGTCGGCTTTGGCCTTGGCGACCCCCGCGGCAATCGTACCGATTCCGGAACGGCTAACCAGCTTGACGCAGACCTTGGCTTCCGGGTTGATCTGCTTCAGGTCGTAGATGAGCTGGGCCAGATCCTCGATGGAATAGATGTCGTGATGCGGCGGCGGGCTGATCAGCGTCACGCCGGGCGTGGCGTGGCGGAGCTTGGCGATCTCCACCGTCACCTTGAACCCGGGCAGCTGGCCGCCTTCGCCGGGCTTGGCCCCCTGCGCCACCTTGATCTCGATCTCGCGGCAGTTGGTCAGGTATTCGGCGGTGACACCGAACCGGCCCGAGGCCACCTGCTTGACCGCCGAATTGGCGTTGTCGCCGTTGGGTGCCGGCTTGTAGCGGGCCGGATCCTCGCCGCCTTCACCCGACACCGACTTGGCCCCGATGCGGTTCATGGCGATGTTCAGCGTGCCGTGCGCCTCGGGGCTGAGCGCCCCCAGCGACATGCCGGGGGTGATGAAGCGCTTCCTGATCTCGGTGGTGGATTCCACCTCGTCGAGCGACACCGGAGCGCCGGCCGGCTTGTATTCCAGGAGGTCGCGCAGACTGATGGGTGGCAGCTTGCGCACCCCTTCCGAATATCGCTTGAAGGTGGTGTAGCTGTCGGTCGACACGGCGGTCTGCAGGATGTGGATCAGCGCGCCATCCTGGCCGTGCGCCTCGCCGCCCTTGCGGTAACGGTAGAACCCCCCCACCGGCAGGGTTACCGGCCCGCCGCCATAAGCCTTCTCATGCATCTCGAGGACCTTGTGCTGAATGCCGGCCAGGCCCAGCCCGGAGATCCGCGAACTCATGCCGGGGAAGAACTCGGCCACCAGGGCGCGCGACAGGCCCACCGCCTCGAAGCAATAGCCGCCGCGATAGCTGGAAATCACCGAGATGCCCATCTTCGACATGACCTTCAGCAGGCCCTGGTCGATGGCGTGTTTGTAACGCCGTACGCATTCTTCCAGGCTGAGGCCCGGGTAGAGGCCGCGGCGGTGCCGTTCGGCAATGCCTTCCTGGGCGCCGTAGGCGTTCACCGTGGTGGCGCCGACGCCGATCAGCACGGCGAAGTAGTGCACGTCCAGGCATTGACCCGAGCGCACGTTGAGCGAGGTGAAGGTGCGCAGTTGCTGGCGTACCAGATAGGTGTGCACGCCGCCGGCGGCGAGGATCATCGGGATCGGCGCACGGTCCGGCCCCACCTTCTCGTCCGACAGGATCACATGGGTGCAGCCGCCGCGCACCGCGTCCTCTGCCTCGCGCTGGATGCGGCGCAGGGCGAGGGCCAGGGCACCGTCGCCGCCCTTGGGGTCGTCCCCCTTGACCTCGAATGTGCAGTCGATCACGGCCGCGGTGTCGCCCATATAGGCCCGCATGGCGCGGAACTCGGCGGTGGACAGCACGGGGCTTTCCAGCTGCAGCAGTTCGCACTGGGTTTCGTCCTCGTCGAGGATGTTGCCCAGATTGCCCAGCCGGGTCTTCAGGCTCATCACCCGCGATTCGCGCAGGCTGTCGATCGGCGGGTTGGTCACCTGGCTGAAGGTCTGCCGGAAATAATGGTGCAGACTGCGGTAATGCTGCGACAGCACGGCCAGCGGCGTGTCGTCACCCATCGAGCCCACCGCTTCCTTGCCGTCCTCCACCATGGGGTGAAGGATCAGCTCCAGGTCCTCCATAGTGATGCCGAAGCCGAACTGCAGGCGCCGCAGGTCGTCGGCAGAAAGCTCGGCCGGTTCAGTGGCATGCTCGCGGATCAGGCTGTCGATCTCGGTGGTTCGCCTGACCCATTCGCCGTAGGGCTGGCGGGCGGACAGCACGTCTTTCAGCGGTCGGTCCTTATAGAAGCGGCCGGCCTTGAGGTCGATGCCGATCATCTGGCCGGGGCCGACCCGGCCCTTTTCCACCACGTCCTGTTCGGCGACACGGACCATACCGGTCTCGGATCCGACAATCAGCAGGCCGTCGGCGGTGATGGTGTAGCGCATCGGCCGAAGGCCGTTGCGGTCCATGCCGGCGATCACCCAGCGGCCGTCGGTGGCGCACAGTGCCGCCGGGCCATCCCACGGCTCCATCACACTATTGCAGTAGGAGAAATAATCGCGATGGGCTTGCGGCATGGTGGCGTTGTTGCCGACACTTTCCGGCACCAGCATGGACTTGACCGCCGGGGCGTCGCGGCCGGCCCGCACCAGAAGCTCGAACACGTTGTCGAGCGCCGCCGAGTCGGAACCGCCGGCCTGCACCACCGGCTTGATGTCGGCGACATGGTCGCCCAGCAGTTCGTGGGCAAGGCGCGTCTCGTGCGACTTCATCCAGTTGAGGTTGCCGGTCAGCGTGTTGATTTCCCCATTGTGGGCCAGCATGCGGAACGGCTGGGCCAGCCGCCAGGTGGGAAAGGTGTTGGTGGAATAGCGCTGGTGATAGATGGCGAAGGACGAGACAAAGCGCTCGTCCATCAGGTCGGGATAGAACACCGAGAGCTGTTCGGCCAGGAACATGCCCTTGTAGATCACCGAGCGGCAGGACAGCGAACAGATGTAGAAGTCCGAGATGTGCTCGGCCAACACCTGCTTCTCGATGCGTCGGCGGATGACGTAAAGCTCGGTCTCGAAGGTCTGCTCGTCGACGCCCCTGGCGTTGGCGATCATGATTTGCTCGATCTCGGGGCGGGTGGCGTTGGCCTTCTCGCCGATCACCGAGACGTTCACCGGCACCTGTCGCCAGCCATAAATGGTATAGCCGAACTTCAGGATCTCGGCCTCGACGATGGAGCGGCAGCGCTCCTGAGCGGAGAGATCGGTCTTAGGCAGGAAGCACATGCCGACCGCCAGCCGGCCGGGCACCGGCTCATGGCCCTGGTGGCGAATGTGGTCCTTGAAGAAATCCTGGGGAATCTCGACATGGATGCCCGCGCCGTCGCCGGTTTTGCCGTCGGCGTCGACGGCGCCGCGATGGAATAGCACCTTCAGCGCCTCGATCCCGGCCACCACCACCGAACGGCGCGGCTTGCCGTCGAGCGCGGCCACCAGGCCGACCCCGCAGGCGTCGCGGGGGGTGGTGTCTATGCCCGCGGCCTCCAGCTTCGCCTGGTCGGCGCGGTACTGGGCGACGAAGATCTCTCCTTCGGTCGGCGGCACATGGGTCACGGCGAGTACTCCTTTTACCTACTCTGCGACTTCCAGGCAGATTTCAGCCTGGATGTAGTCGTGGATGGCTGCGGCGGCGTCGCGGCCGTCGCGGATGGCCCAAACCACCAGCGAAGCGCCCCGGGCAATGTCGCCGGCGGCGAAGACGCCCGGCAGATTGGTCATCTGGGTCTTGAGGTCGACCTTGACCGCACCCCAGCGGGTTACCGCCAGTTCGGGCACGCCGAACAGGGCCGGCACATCTTCCGGATCGAAGCCAAGCGCCTTGATCACGAGATCAGCCGGCATGGTGAACTGCGAGCCTTCGACCGCGCTCGGCGCCTGGCGGCCGGAGGCGTCGGCCATGCCGAGGCGCATGCGCACGCAAGCGACTCCCTCGACCTTGCCGTCTCCCAGGATGGCTTCCGGCGCCACTTGCCAGACGAAGATCACCCCCTCCTCCTCGGCATGGGCCACCTCGCGACGTGAGCCGGGCATGTTGGAGCGGTCGCGGCGATAGAGGCATTTGACCGAGCGGGCGCCCTGGCGGATGGCCGTGCGCACGCAGTCCATGGCGGTGTCGCCGCCGCCGATCACCACGACATTCTTGCCGGCGGCGTTCAGCCTGCCGTCGGTGAAGGCCGGCACGGCGTCGCCCAGCCCGACCCGGTTGCTGGCGATCAGGTAGTCCAGGGCGGCATGCACCCCGGGCAGGCCGGCGCCGGGGACCTCAAGCTCGCGGGCCTGGTAGACGCCGGTGGCGATCAGCACGGCGCAATGGCGGCGGCGCAGTTCTTTCAGTGAGGCGTCACGGCCCACGGCGAAATTGAGGTGAAAGACCACGCCGCCCTCGGCCAGCAGCCGGGTGCGGCGCTCGACTGCCGTCTTCTCCAGCTTGAACTCGGGGATACCATAGATCAGCAACCCGCCGGCGCGGTCGTGGCGGTCGTAGACATGCACCTGATAGCCGAGATTGCGCAGCTGTTCGGCGGCCGCCAAGCCGGCCGGTCCGGCACCGATGATACCCACCGACTGCTCCCGGTCGACCGCCGGCTGTGGCGGCTTCACCCAGCCCATTTCCCAGGCGGTCTCGGTAATATGCTTTTCCATGGCGCCGATGGTCACTGCGCCGTGCCGGCTCTGCTCGAGCACGCAGCTGCCTTCGCACAGCCGGTCCTGGGGGCAGATGCGGCCGCAGATCTCGGGGAAATTGTTGGTCGCCGAGGACAGCGCATAGGCTTCTTCCATCCGTCCGTTGGCCGCCAACATCAGCCAGTCGGGGATGTTGTTCGACACCGGGCAGTGCACCTGGCAATAGGGGATGCCGCATTGTTCGCAGCGCGATGCCTGGGCTTCCGCCTGTTCCTGTTGGAACGGCTGGTAGATTTCGTGGAAATCATGGCGGCGGTCCTCGGCCTTGCGCTTCTTCGGCATGGCCGCGCCGAGGCGGGTGAACTGCAGCATCTTCGACGACATGGCCATCGGCTCCTTCGTCAGGGGCAGGTGAGGCGAACATTGCATAGGGTGAGAGACTTCCTTACGCCAGAACAGCGCGGAAATCGAGGAAAAAATGCGCTACAGGTCAATAAAGCTGACCTATGACAGAGGCTGTCGGCTTCGATCTTGGGGGTGGAATAGGCGCGGTCGGATATCCATGCAAAAAATAGGTCTCATTTCGGAACTATCTGAGGCTTTTTCAAAAGCCGTAATAATGTGCTAAAAGTCCTATATTCAGGGGGTTGGACGCGGTGAATCTTCCAGATTTGGTCATCCTTGCCGTTGTCGAGGGGGTTGCCGACGTCCTGCCCATCGACGCCACGGCGCACGCCCTTCTCGCTTCGAAGATTGTCGGCTGGCGTGCGGGCACCATCGGCGTGGCCATTCATCTGGGGGCCGCCCTGGCGTTGTTCACATATCTGTGGCGCGATATGGGCGCCATCAGCCACGGCCTGTGGAAACTGCGCAAGGCCCGGGTCGAACCGGGCATTCGCCTGCTGGTCAAGGCCCTGCTCGCTGCCGCACCCTGGATCGTCGTCACCTCGGCATGCGGTGGCCATGCGGTGCCGAAGCTTTCCGACCTCGCCGTGGTCGGCGTCACCACCATCGTCTGCGCCATCCTCATGGGGCTGGCCGACCGCCTGTGCATGACGGTCAAGCGAGTCGAGCATTTCGGCGCATTGACCTCGATCCTTATCGGCCTGGTTCAGCTTGCCGCTCTGCTGCCCGGCGTCGGCCGGGTGGCGGCCGGTCTGACCGCCGCCCGCGTCATGGGATTGGAGCGCCCTGCCGCCTACCGCTTCGTCCTGTTGGCCAATTTGCCCATTCTTCTGGGCATGGCCGGTTGCGAAGCCGTGGAATATTTCTTGCAGGGTGTCCGGCCGAGCGGCAGCGACATCCTCGCCGCCGCGTTGACCTTCGTGCTGGTGCTGACGGCCACCGGCCTGGCCATGCCATGGGTGCGCCGCTTCGGCCTTCTGCCTTTTGCCCTGTACCGCCTCGTCCTGGGCGCCGGCCTGGTGGCGCTGGGGGTGATGTAGGTCTTACCGCTGCCCATTGGCCGGACACGCGCATCTGTGCGGTCGTGGGCCTCGCCAATCCTCCGCAAAGCTCCGGGCCGCCCTATGGGCGTCGGTTGCCCGCAAATGATCAGCGCGACAGATAGGTGGGCAGGATCAACTCGACCGCCGTCGGTACGATCCCCAGTTCGGCGAGGCCGGGCATGCCCGGCGCCACCACGTTGTCCGCCGCCAGCATCTTTACCTGGTCGGGGGTCAGCGGCGGCTTCGGCAGGAACTGCAGAAATGCCGCCTGAATCTTGGCGATGACCAGTGGCAGCGGCAGAAGGGCGCGCCGCTTGCCGGTGGCCGAAAGGATCAATTCCAGGATCTGCTTCAGGTTGTAAACCTTCGGCCCGCCCAGCTCAAAGGTCCTGCCGGCATTGGGCGGGGCCGCGGCGGCGGCGATGGCGTTGATCAGATCGCCCACATAGAGCGGCTGGAACTTGGTTCCGCCACTGCCGAACACCGGGCATAGGTCCTTCTCGGCGGTGCGCCTCCGACAGGTGAAACCGTCGGTGACATAAACCGGCAGCACCGGGGTCCATCCGGCCATGCGGGCGAAACGGTTGAAGAAGTCGTCTTCGGGGCCGAACACCACGCTCGGCCGCAGGATGGCGGCGTCTGGGAAAGCGGCGCGCACGGCGGCCTCGCCCGCCGCTTTGCTGCGGGCATAGGCCGAGGGCGAAGCGGCATCCGCCCCCAGCGCCGAGACGTGCACCAAGGCGGCCGCCCCGGCGGCCTTTGCGGCGGTCGCGATACGCGCCGCGCCGTCCACATGGATGGCCTGGAAGGTCTGCTTGCCGCGCTCGAACAGGATGCCGACCAGATTGATCACCAGGTCGGCGCCCTGCACCGCCGCGGTGACGGAGAATTCCTTGGTGACATCGGCATAGACGGGGATCACCTGGCCCACATCGCCGCGCGGCATGAGGAATGCCGCGGCCTCGGCATCGCGGCCGGCGACACGGACCCGCCACCCATCGGCGGCCAGCCGCTGCACCACATGCCGGCCAATGAACCCCGCCCCGCCGAACACGGTCGCCAAGCGATTCGCCATCGCGCGCCTCCATCGCACATCCGCTTGAAATCTCGGAATTCAGGCTAAAACAGCTCTCGGGTGAACGCAACACGCGAGGGTCCCGGGGTGTCACCGGAAATCCCGCGGAAAGTCGTTGACATTGGCAGAGCATACCAGTATCCCTCTCCGCCTCGGCACGCCCGCCGCGCGCAGTATCGCTTATGGTTCGAACAGACCGGCGGCGAAAGCGCCCGAGTGGTTCGCTGTCGCGCCCAGGTGGCGGAATTGGTAGACGCGCTAGATTCAGGTTCTAGTGGCCGAAAGGTCGTGGAAGTTCGAGTCTTCTCCTGGGCACCAAACCTTCCAGCGGACGGGGCGGAAGCGGTAACGCCTCCGCCCCCCGTGGAAGGGCCGTCGGGCTACGCAGCTTAGGGCCCGTTAGGAAATGGCGGACCTATTTCCTAACGGACCCTTCGGTTGTCAGTAGCGGCGGACGCCTCTGCGCCCGCCGTGGCTCAAGCGCCGCTCGGGCTACACGTTTCAACCGGGTTACGAGCGGAGTCCAGCATGTCGATCACTTACCATCGTGGCGACCTGCCATCGGGCCTCGGCTTCGGCAACAGCGTGGCCATCGACACCGAAACCATGGGGCTCAGCCTGCAGCGCGACCGGCTCTGCGTGGTTCAGCTGTCGGGCGGCGACGGCAACGCCCATGTGGTACATTTTCCCGACCGCGACTATACCGCACCGCATCTGCGCACCCTGCTGGCCGACACCCGGGTACAGAAGCTGTTCCACTTCGCCCGCTTCGACCTGGCGATGATCCAGCGGCATTTCGGCATCGTCTGCACCCCCGTCTATTGCACCAAGATCGCCAGCCGGCTGGTGCGCACCAATACCGAGCGCCACGGCCTCAAGGATCTGTGCGCCGAATTGCTGGGCGTGGAGCTGTCAAAGCAACAGCAGACTTCGGATTGGGGGGCGCCGCAGCTTTCGCCGCAGCAACTCGAATATGCCGCCTCCGACGTTCTGCATCTGCACGCGCTGAAGCGCCGGCTGGATGAGTTGCTCGAGCGCGAGCAGCGCCGCGCCCTCGCTGAAGCCTGCTTCAGCTTCCTGCCGGTCCGCGCCGCGCTCGATCTTGCCGGCTGGGCCGAGCAGGACATCTTCGCCCATTGATTTGACCGGCCTCGCAGGGCGACGCATATTGCAGGTTGGAGCCCTTCCGGCCTCTGTTGGAAGGCCGGAAGCGCGGTCAGCCCGCGCGGCGCCTGAGCATGGCGGTCAGGATGACTGCGAAACTGATCTTGAGGAACCACCGTCCATGAGTTCGAGCGAAGCCATTCTGACGCCGGCCACCGCGGTCGCCGATCTGGCATCGGCGCGGCGCGTCCTGTCGGCCGAGGCCGAGGCCTTGCAGACCTTGGCGGTTGGCCTTGGCGAATCCTTCGCCCGCGCACTCGACCTTTTGACCGTGGCCGGCGGCGGCCGGGTAATCGTCAGCGGCATGGGCAAGAGCGGCCATGTGGCGCGCAAGATCGCCGCCACCATGGCCTCGACCGGCACGCCCTCGGTTTATGTCCATCCTGGCGAAGCCAGCCACGGCGACCTGGGGATGATCACCGCCCACGACGCCATTCTGGCGCTGTCCAATTCGGGCGAGACGCCGGAACTGACCGATGTGGTGAACTACTCGCGCCGCTTCGCCATCCCGCTGGTCGCCATCACCGGGCGGGCCGACAGCGCGCTGGCTTTGGCGGCGGACCAGGCGCTGATCCTGCCCGAGGTGGGCGAGGCCTGCCCCATGGGCCTGGCCCCTACCAGCTCTACCACCATGATGTTGGCGCTGGGCGACGCCCTGGCGGTGGCGCTGCTCGAGCGAAAAGGCTTTTCGCCGGCCGACTTCAAGGTGTTCCATCCGGGTGGGCAGCTTGGCCGGCGGCTGCTCAAGGTAGCCGACCTGATGCACAGCGGCGAGCAATTGCCGCTGGTTCCCACCGACTTGCCGATGGGCGAGGTCCTGCTGGTGATGACCAACAAGAGCTTCGGCTGCGTCGGCGTCCTCGATGCCAAGGGGCGGCTGGCTGGCATCATCACCGACGGCGATCTGCGCCGCCATCTGGAGCCGGGACTGTTCGGCCGGCAGGCCGGCGAAGTGATGACCGCGGGCCCCAAGACGATCGGGGCCAACACTCTGGCCGCCGAAGCGCTGCGCGTCATGAACGCGCGCTCGATCACCAGCTTGTTCGTCGTCGAGGGCGACCGGCGGCCGATCGGCATCCTGCACCTGCATGACTGCCTGCGGGCAGGCATCGCCTGAATCCGTCATGATGTTCGGCGTCACCAGCAACGGCCGAACCACATCGCGACGCCGCCGCCTCGGGCACGGCGCCGGCTTGGCGGTGTTGACCGGCTACAGCCGGTTCGTCGGGCTGATGAAGGTGGTGCTGCCGGCCACGGCGGCGGCGCTGCTTGGCCTGGTCGTCGTCTGGCCCAAATTGGCGCCGCGCGACGCCGCCTTCAAGCTGGCTTTCGCCAATTTCAATCTGAAATCGGTTGATACCCTGTCGATGACCAAGCCGCGCTATTTCGGTACCGACGACAAGAACCTGCCCTACACCGTGACAGCCAAGGTCGGCACCCAGGTGGATCCGCAGACTTTCGTCGTGGCGCTGGAAAAGCCGGTGGCCGACCTGACCCAGAAGGATGGGAGCAGCGTGGTGGTCAATTCCGATGTAGGGTTTTTTCGGCAGAAGGATGGTACCCTCGATCTCATGGGCCATGTCGCCCTTCATCAGGACAAAGGGTACGAAGTGCATACCGAGAGCGCCCGCATCGAAGTGGGACCGGGCAACGCGGCCGGCGACGAGGCGACCAGCGCCAAGGGTCCCGCCGGTACCGTCGAGGGAGAGGGGTTCCGCCTGTGGGACCGCGGTCGTACCATCCTGTTCACCGGCAAGGCGAAGGCCGTGCTGCGGACCTCGAAAAGCAAGGACTCGTCGCCGTGAAGCGTGCCCTCGCCGTGCTGCTGATGGCCAGTGCGCTGGGCCTGGCCGGTCCGGCCGCGGCCCGGCAGAAGGCCGGCCCCGCCGCTCCGGCAGCCGGCCAGAGCCAAAGCGGAGCTGCAGGCACCGGTGGCGGCCTGGACTTTGCCGACCAGAAATCGGGCACGCCGCTCGAGGTCTATGCCGACCAGGGGCTCGAGTTGTCCCAGGATGCCAAGACGGTGATCGGCCGCGGCAACGCCAAGGCCATCCGCGGCAGGGTCACCGTCACCGGCGACGTGCTGATCGCCCACTACCGTGACAAGCAGCCCCAGCCGGGGCAGCCCGCGCCCCCGCCCAAGGCGAAGGACGCCCCCAAGGACGCCCCAAAGGACACCCAAGCGGGCAGCGGCACCGAAATGGGGGGCAACAGCGAAATCTGGCGCGTCGAGGCCGACGGCCATGTCACTATCGCGACGCAGACCCAGACGGCCTATGGCGACCACGCCGATTACAATATCGACGATGCGGTGGTGGTTCTGACCGGCAAGGATCTGCATATGGTCACCCCCACCGATCTGATTACCGCGCGCGACAGCCTGGAGTACTGGGAGCACCGCCAGCAGGCGGTCGCCCGCGGCGACGCCGTGGCGGTGCGAGCTGACAAGCGCATCCAGGCCGACATCCTGGTGGCCGATTTCGCCGAAAACAGCGAGCACCATATGGCGGTGCAGCGGGCCCATGGCTACGACCACGTCATCCTGACCACCCCGCGGGAAGTCGTAACCGGGGACCGCGCCGACTACAACGTGGAAACGGGTATCGTCACGGTCACCGGTTCGGTTAAGATGACCCGCGACAACAACCAGCTTAACGGCGGATACGCAGTGGTGAATCTTGATACCGGCATCAGCCGCCTCTACCCCGCGGCACCGGGGGATGCCGGTCGGCAGGTCAAGGGCCTGTTCGTTCCACAGAAAAAGCAGGGGTCCAGCGCCCCGGATGGGGCGGCAACTGCGGCATCGCCGGCCGCCGACGAACCCGCCAAGGCGAGGTGATGACGGTCGCAGGCATCTCCACAGTCGCGGCGGTCGAGGGGAAAACGACCGCGGGCGCCGATTCCAGCGGCCTGGTGGCGCTGCATATCGGCAAGCGGTTCAAGCGCCGGCCGGTGCTGCGCGACGTGTCGGTGCGCGTCCAGCGTGGCGAGGCGGTGGGGCTGCTTGGCCCCAACGGCGCCGGCAAGACCACCTGTTTCTATTGCATCACCGGCCTGATCAACCCTGACGCCGGCAATATCCTGCTGGACGGCCGGGACATCACCGATCTGCCCATGTACCGCCGGGCCCGCTTAGGCATCGGCTACCTGCCGCAAGAGGCCTCGATTTTCCGCGGGCTGTCGGTGGAGGACAACATCCGCGCCATCCTCGAAGTCACCGAACCAGACCGGGAGCGGCGCGAGGCCATGCTCGAGGATCTGCTGGCCGAGTTTTCGGTGACCCATCTCCGCCGGGCTCCCGCTCTGGCCCTGTCGGGCGGCGAGCGGCGGCGCGTCGAAATCGCCCGCGCCCTGGCCTCGCATCCGGCATTCATCCTTCTCGACGAGCCGCTCGCCGGTATCGACCCCATCGCGGTGTCCGACATCCGCGACCTGGTTGCCCATTTGAAACATCGAGGCATCGGGGTCTTGATTACCGACCACAACGTGCGAGAGACTCTCGACATTATCGACCGCGCCTACATCCTGCACGACGGCATGGTTCTCATGGAGGGCGATCCATCGGAGATCGTGGCTCACGAAGGGGTGCGACGCGTCTATCTTGGCGAACGTTTCAGTCTCTAGCCTGGACTAACCGGAACCCCGATGGCCCTCACTCCACGGTTGGACCTGCGTCAGACCCAGTCTCTGGTCATGACCCCTCAGCTGCAGCAGGCGATCAAGCTGCTGCAGTTGTCCAATATGGAGCTGTCGGCCTTCGTCGAGCAGGAGCTGGAACACAATCCCCTGCTCGAACGCGACGAGAGCGAACGCGCCGCCACCGCGGAAGAGGCCGTGGCCGCCGAGGCCGAGGCCCCGCGCTCGGCGCCCGAGGAACCGCTGGTCGACGTCATGCCCGGCCACACGGAAGAGGCGCCGCTCGACCTGGACTACGACAACACTTGGAACAACGACAGTGCCGCCGATGGCGGAGACACGCTGTTCGGCTGGAGCGGCCGCGGCGGGCGGCTCGATTTTCTCGACGACGAGGGCGACTTCGAGCACATCCTGGCGCGCCAAATCAGCCTGCGCGACCACCTTGTCGGCCAGCTCAACGTGGATATTTCCAATCCGGCTGACCGGCTGATCGGCCTCCACCTTGTGGAGATGCTCGACGAGGCGGGCTATCTGTCAGGCGACCTGGCGGAAGCGGCCGGGGCCTTGGGCTGTTCCGTCGAACGGGTCGAGGTGGTGCTACAGCGCCTCCAGCGTCTGGACCCGCCAGGGATCTTCGCCCGCAGCCTGGCTGAATGCCTGGCTCTGCAACTGCGCGACAAGAACCGGCTGGACCCGGCGATGCAAGCGCTGCTGGCCCATCTCGACATGCTGGCCCGCCGCGACTTGGCGGGACTCATGCGTGTCTGCGGCGTCGACTCCGAGGATTTGGCCGAGATGATCGGCGAGATCCGTGCGCTCGATCCGAAGCCGGCACTGGCCTTCGACCATGTGGTGGCCCAACCGATTACTCCGGACGTGCTGATGCGGCCGGTTCCGGGCGGTGGCTGGATCGTCGAGCTGAACAGCGACACGCTGCCGCGGGTGCTGGTCAATACCCGTTACTATGCCAAAGTGGTCACAGCAGCACGCAACAAGGAAGAGAAAGGCTATATCGCCGAGCGGTTCCAATCAGCCAATTGGCTGGTGAAGTCCCTGCACCAGCGGGCTAACACCATTCTCAAGGTGGCGACCGAGATCGTTCGCCAACAGGAAGCGTTCTTCACCAAAGGAATTCAGTATCTGCGACCGTTGGTGTTACGCGACATTGCCGAAGCCATCAGCATGCACGAGAGCACAGTCAGCCGGGTCACTGCCAATAAATATATGGCGACGCCGCGTGGGATCTACGAATTGAAGTATTTCTTTACGCAGGCCATTGCAGGATCGGACGGCGGCGAGGCGCATTCGGCCGAGGCGGTACGGCACAGGATAAAGGTCCTCATCGACAACGAGGGCCCGCAAGACATATTGTCGGATGATAAGATCGTCGAGATCCTGAAGGCGGACGGTATCGACATTGCGCGGAGAACCGTCGCCAAGTACCGCGAGGCGATGCATATTCCTTCCTCGGTGCAGCGCCGCCGGGAAAAAATGATGGGAAACTGACGTGTGCATGACGCGGAGCGCCATGAAACGGAGCACGCATGACGCTTACTTGACTCGTTTGGGCGACCGGCCTATTGTCCGCCCCCTTATGGGCGCACGGCTCGCTCGCACCGAAAGGCGCGGCAGCAGTTCAGGGGATGGGCATCGGGCCGTGTTGCAGACGGAGCTGCGGGACGCCGCTACCGTCGATCGTTGGGATCGGCCCCTTGGCGCAGCTCTCCGGCAGGAGACGCGGCGCAACAGCACCATGAGGATCTATCATGGACATTGTTGACTTGATCAGCCCGGAAAGCGTGGTGCCCAACCTCAGGGCCACCAGCAAGAAGCAGGCGCTGCAGGAACTGGCGCGCCGGGCTGCCGAGCTGACCGGCCTGCATGAGCGGGCAATTTTCGACGTTTTACTGGAGCGGGAACGCCTGGGCACGACGGGGGTCGGCAACGGCATCGCCATTCCGCACGGAAAACTGGCCAACCTGCCGCGCCTTTACGGGCTGTTCGCCCGCCTTGAACGACCGATCAATTTCGACAGCATTGACGAACAGCCGGTCGACCTCATCTTCCTGCTGCTGGCCCCCGAATCGGCCGGCGCTGACCATCTGAAGGCTCTGGCCCGGGTTTCCCGCCTGCTCCGCGACAAAGGCGTCTGCGAGAAGCTGCGGGGCACCGACACGGCCGAAGGCCTCTACGCTCTCCTCACCGAATCGCCAGCAAGCCGCGCGGCCTGACCGGCCGCTCGTGCCGCGCCTCCGGACTTGGTCCGAGGGCCAAGTATGGCGGGGATCCTCAATTAGAGCGGTTTCGGGCTCCGTTTGAAGACCGAAACCGCGGCCGGCCTGCGCGCGTTGCGCGCATTCATTACGCTCGCCGGCGAGCCCGGCAGGGCGGCTTCCCTCGTGTCGTGGTCAGAGGACGACCGCGACCCCGATCTAGTGGACGCTGACCGGTTCCAGGTCGTGCTGGCGCACCGCGGCGAATGCCAGGGAGCGGTCCGGCGCCATGCCGATGTTGGTACCGTCGGCGCCGTGGATGGACCATCCGACTTCGTCGTTGACCACCACGCGCTTGATATAAGCGACGTCCTGCATTCCCCACAGCGCAAAGTCCTGCGCCGACATGGTGCGTGACGGGCCCGGTAACTTGTGGGAGTCGTTATTCATCGTTCCGCCTCCTCTCCTGGGCGAGCGTTCCTTGACCACCGGCTTCCACGTTGATCGCCGCATTGCCGGGTCGTTCCGGCAAGGCCTTCTCGATCTTGATGGTGCGGGCGCGGTTCTCCGGCAGCGGGCGCTGCAAATCGATATGCAGCAAGCCGTTGTCAAGGGCGGCGCTGACAACCTCGATTCCTTCTGCCAAGACAAAGGCCCGCTGGAACTGCCGGGCCGCGATGCCGCGGTGAAGGAAAACGCGGTTCTGGTCGTCCTCGGCCTGCCTGCCACGGATGATCAACTGGTTGTCCTCGATGGACACCTGCAGATCGTCCATGGAAAAACCGGCGACGGCCAAAGTGATCCGCAGACCGTTCTCGCCGATCTGCTCGATATTGTAGGGCGGATAGCCCTCGGCGGACGTTTTGGAAATTCGGTCAAGAACCCGCTCGAAATGATCGAAGCCAAGAAGCAGCGGGCTATTGAACAATGACACGCGAGTCATGGAAACACGTCCTCCTCTTCATGCGAGCGAGCACGGTCTTGGGCCCATACGGCGCCCTTAACCGGCGGTCCTGGGTGGCACCGCCAGTTATCTATTTTGGGCCGTTCGGGGATTCAGTCAAGTGATGTCGGGCTGATCGCCCCGGCGGCTAGGGCGTGGTGCCGGTGATTTCCTGAATGACCTCGAAGCCCTCGAATTGCGGCGGGCCGAGATAAAGGCCGGCAGACTGTCCGGCGCCGCCATGGGCGCGGCGGAACGCTTCAGAGCGGGTCCAGTCCTCGAAATGCTCCCGGGATGCCCAGACAGTATGGGAGGCGAACAGGGTGCACTGTTCGTCCGAGGGCCCGCGCAACAGATGAAAGGCAAGGAAGCCAGGCACCTGAGGCAGGTTGGTTTCGCGGTCTTTCCAGATGCGGGCGAATTCCTGTTCCTTGCCCAAAGCGATGCGGAAGCGGTTCATGGCGATAAACATTTCCGACCCTCTCCTTTTTCCTTCGTCCGATGACATTCGGAAAAATGTGGGACGGGAACCGCGTTAGGCAACACCACCCTGGACCTTCGGCAGGGCGAAGGCGTCAGCCGGGGGCCTGTGCCGTGCCGTACACCGATTCGCGGAGCCATGTCGTGGCGATGTCCCTGACCCCGCGGGTCATCACCTGTCCGCCGTGCAGAGTCTTGCGGTCAGGCGTCCCGTCGGCGTCCACATTGGCAAAGAATACCGCCGAGCCCTTCTTCGGGCGGACCTCGAGGCCGAGTGCGGGAAACACCGTGCAACCGCCGGCCTCGACGTCGGACAGGTAGATGACGAAGGTGCCGACCCGCTGCCCGCCATTGGCCAGATGGGCACGGGGCTCGGCCAGGGCGGGGTCGACCTGGCCGTCGCCGGTGTTGGCGGTCATCGCGGGATCCGGCCGCCGGCCGACGGTGACGGGGGTGCCGCCGGACAACCGCGCCCGGGCCAAATGTCCGGCTGCCTCGTAGACGGCCTGCCGGCAGATTACCGTCGGCAGTCCGGCGCTCCGGGTCATTGCCTTCAGAAGGGAGTCGCGGCCGCAGTCCCGCGACAAGTTGTGCAGTAGCTACTCCTGCCAGTCCGGCGAAAGGCGCGCAAAGCCCATGGTTGGAATTCCCCACTCGTCCCGTCCGCTGCTGGATGGCAGACACGGGGAACGGTAAGAAGGAGAAGCTAATGAAATGTCAATTCCGGTGGCCCCGGAGGCCGCCGAATACTATCCGCATGCGGCGGATCTCACCGGGGGGACGCTCCCCGGGTGGGCGCCCTTTCACGTGCGCGAAAGGGAAGACGGTGTCATCGCCTCATCCTGACACTGCACTAACACGCAACGAAAAAGGGCCTCGCCGTCTCCGGCGAAGCCCTTGTCATCTTTGGTGGAGCCAAGGAGGATCGAACTCCTGACCTCTACAATGCCATTGTAGCGCTCTCCCAGCTGAGCTATGGCCCCGGGAATATGGGACGCGGTCGGCGCCGCGTAGGTGCGGGAACATAGGGATTTGGCTTTGGCGGCGCAAGCAAAAAATTCAGGCCTGCGCGCCGTCGGCCAAACGGTCCGTCAGATCTCGTTTTCGAGATCCTCGTCCAGGTGTTCCATCACCTCGGCCATGTCGTCGTCGTCTTCGCCCAGGTCCGACGCGTCTTCAATCAGTCCGCTTTCGTCGTCGTCGCCGCCGTCCATGGCGTCGATCTCCGTCTCTTCGTCTTCGGCGGTTTCCGCCTCTTCCGCCTCGACGTCGCCGTCCATCGGCTCCTCCTCGAGGACCACCGGCGCGACCTTGGGCGCTGCCTTGGCTTCGGCGGCAGCCGACTGGCGACGGGGCTTGAAGGTGACTTCGACCTCAACCACCGATTCGCATTTCGGACAAATGATCGGCGAACGCATCAGATCATAGAAGCGGGCGCCGCAGCTCTGGCAGGTGCGTTTCACACCCCATTCGGGTTTTGCCACCCTTGACCTCCTTGAACCTGCGTCGAAAGACTGCCTTCGGCGCCATTTGCCACGTTACCTTGGCCGTGTCAAAACGAAAAATCGGCGTAACGGTCTGCAGCTCTTGCGGCCATTCCCTCTTCGGCCCTACCTCCCGACCTTCGGCTGTGCTACAGAGCCCTGGTCGATCGACATTATTTGCACCAAAAGGCAACCGGTCTATGCAACTCATATCCATCGCCGCCCCGCCTCTGGCGGGCCATGCGCGCGTTCCCGGCGACAAGTCGATCTCGCACCGCTCGCTGATGTTCGGCGCCCTGGCCGTGGGACAGACCACCGTCGAAGGGCTACTCGAAGGCGAGGACGTGCTGCGCACAGCCGAGGCCATGCGGCGGCTCGGAGCCGAAGTGACACGCCGCGACGACGGGATCTGGGTGCTGTACGGTCGCGGCGCGGGCGGGCTGGCCGAGCCGGACGACGTTCTCGACATGGGTAATGCGGGGACCGGCGCGCGCCTGCTGATGGGGCTGGTGGCCACCCATCCTTTCACCACCATTTTTACCGGCGACGCCTCGTTGCGGTCTCGCCCCATGCGCCGGGTGAGCGAGCCGCTGGGGCGCATGGGTGCCGGCTTCGTCGGCCGTTCGGGCGGACGTTTGCCTCTGGCGGTCATCGGTACCGCATCGGCCATCCCCATCTCCTACGAACTGCCCGTGCCGTCGGCCCAGGTCAAATCGGCCGTCCTCCTGGCCGGACTCAACGCCCCCGGCGCCACGACGGTGATCGAACGCGAACCGACCCGCGATCACACCGAACTGATGCTGCGCGGCTTCGGCGCCGAAGTCGACGTCGAGGCGCTGCCCGGCGGCGGTCGCGCGGTGACGGTCAAGGGCCACCCCGAACTGACCGGGCGGGCGATCAAAGTGCCGGCCGATCCCTCTTCTGCGGCTTTTCCGGTGGCCGCGGCCCTGCTGGTGCCCGACTCCCATGTCACCGTTCCGGGTGTGGGCACAAACCCTCTGCGCTGCGGGCTGTTCCAAACACTGAAGGAGATGGGGGCCGACATCCAGTGGAAAAACGCCCGTGACGAAGCCGGCGAGCCGGTGGCCGATCTGGTGGTCGGCCATTCCCCGCTCAATGGCGTCGACGTGCCGGCCGAGCGGGCGCCCTCGATGATCGACGAATACCCCATCCTGGCCGTTGCCGCCGCCTTCGCCACCGGCACCACCCGCATGCGGGGACTTGCCGAATTGAGGGTGAAGGAGAGCGATCGCCTTGCCGCCGTCGCCCGTGGGCTGGAGGCCTGCGGCGTGCGCTTCCAGGTGGAGGGCGACGACCTGATCGTCCACGGTGACGGCAGGCCGCCCGAGGGCGGTGCCACCATCGCGGTCAATCTCGACCATCGGATCGCCATGTCCTTCCTGGTCATGGGCATGGCCTCGCGGCGCCCGGTGCAGATCGACGACGCGGCCGCCATCGGCACCAGCTTTCCCGCCTTCGTCTCGCTGATGAATGGACTCGGGGCGCGGATTTCGGAGGTGCAGTCGTGAAGAAGTTCACCACGAAGCCGCGAAGCCGCCCCTGTTTTCTCCCTCCTGTGGCTTCGCGTCTCCAAACCTTCGTGGCTGGATTCCCCCCATGATCATCGCCATCGATGGGCCGGCAGCGGCCGGGAAGGGAACATTGGCGCGGCGGCTGGCCGGATATTTCGGGCTGAATTACCTCGACACGGGCTTGCTTTACCGTGCCGTAGGCATGGCGGTGCTGCACGCCGGGGGCGATCCGGCAGATCCGGCGGCGGCTGAACTGGCGGCCCGGCAGCTCGATCCCGGCGTCCTGGCCGATCCGACCTTGCGGGGCGAGGAGGCCGGCGGCGCCGCCTCGAAGGTGGCGGCCATTCCCGCGGTGCGGGCGGCGCTGCTCGATTTCCAGCGCGCCTTCGCCGCGCGACCGCCGGGGGCCGTGCTGGACGGGCGCGACATCGGTACGGTGGTCTGCCCCGGGGCCGAATCCAAGCTGTTCGTCATGGCGAGCCTGGAAAAGCGGGCCGAGCGACGTTTGAAGGAGTTGCTTGACAAGGGCGAACGGGCTATATGGGAGCGCGTCCTTCAAGATATGAAGGAACGTGACGAGCGCGACAGCGCCCGCAGCGTGGCTCCGTTGGTCCCGGCCGACGACGCCGTCGTGCTGGACACCTCCGAGCTCGATGCGGATGCGGCTTTTGCCGCTGCCGTGGATATTATTTCCCAGCGACGCCCTGCCGGCTGAACCGGTATCCGGGCCGAAATTGGGCAGCCGTTCTCCGGAGGCGGGGGAGCGGCGTCGGTCGTTTCCCGTTTCGCCTTCAGACCGCCGGAGACAACCGGCCGGCCAGGATAAGAAAGTTGTGAAAGGAATAACTGCATATGGCTACCGCCACTGAATTTGCGGCGACCGAAGATTTCGCCGCCCTGCTGGACGAGACGTTCGGCGAATCCGGGGCCTTCGAAGGCTCCGTGGTGAAGGGTACCGTCGTCGAGATCGACGGCGATTTCGCGGTGATCGACGTCGGATTGAAGTCCGAAGGACGCATCCCGCTCAAGGAATTTGCCGCTCCCGGCCGGCCGGCCGAGATCAAGGCGGGCGACGAAGTCGAAGTGTTCGTCGAGCGCTACGAGGACAAGAACGGCGAGGTCATGCTGAGCCGTGAGAAGGCCCGCCGCGAGGAGGCCTGGACGCAGCTCGAGCGCGCCTTCCAGGACAACCAGCGGGTCAACGGCATCATTTTCGGCCGGGTCAAAGGCGGATTCACTGTCGACCTGTCGGGCGCCGTGGCCTTCCTGCCGGGCAGCCAGGTGGACATCCGTCCGGTACGCGACATCGGGCCGCTGATGGGCAGCCCGCAACCGTTCCAGATCCTCAAGATGGACCGCTCGCGCGGCAATATCGTGGTGTCGCGCCGCGCCGTGCTGGAAGAGACCCGCGCCGAGCAGCGCTCCGAACTGATCGAGAGCCTGAAGGAAGGCCAGGTGCTGGAAGGCGTGGTGAAGAACATCACCGACTACGGCGCCTTCGTCGACCTGGGCGGCGTCGACGGCCTGCTGCACGTCACCGACATCGCCTGGAAGCGCATCAACCACCCGAGTGAAGCCCTGCATATCGGCCAGTCGGTCAAGGTGCAGGTCATCCGCTTCAACCCGGACACCCAGCGCATCAGCCTCGGCATCAAGCAGTTGGAAGCTGATCCGTGGGAAGGTGTGGACCAGAAGTACCCAGTGAGCGCCAAGTTCGTCGGCCGCGTCACCAACATTACCGATTACGGCGCCTTCGTCGAGCTGGAGCCGGGTGTCGAGGGTCTGGTCCACGTCTCCGAGATGTCCTGGACCAAGAAGAACGTCCATCCCGGCAAGATCGTCTCTACCTCGCAAGAGGTCGAGGTCATGGTGCTGGACGTGGACGCCCAGAAGCGCCGCATCTCGCTCGGCCTCAAGCAGACCATGTCCAACCCGTGGGAAGGCTTCCTCGAGAAGTTCCCGGTGGGCTCGGAAGTGGAAGGCGAGGTCAAGAACATCACCGAGTTCGGCCTGTTCGTCGGCCTGCCCGGCGAGATCGACGGCATGGTGCATCTTTCTGACCTCGATTGGGAGCGTCCGGGCGAGCAGGTCATTGCCGACTTCAAGAAGGGCGACGTGGTCAAGGCCAAGGTCCTGGACGTCGACATCGAGAAGGAACGCATCAGCCTCGGCATCAAGCAGCTGGGCTCTGACCCGTTCAAGCAGGCCATTGCCCATATCAAGAAGGGCGACGTGGTGACCTGCACGGTGACGGGCGTCACCGACAACGGCCTCGAAGTCACCGTCGAGGGCATGACCGGCTTCATTCGGAAGAACGAGCTGGCGCGCGATCGCTCCGATCAGCGTCCCGACCGCTTCGCCGTGGGCGAGAAAGTCGACGCCAAGGTCACCGCCATCGACAAGGCCACCCGCAAGGTGACCCTGTCGGTCAAGGCGCGCGAGATCGACGAAGAGAAGCAGGCGATGGCCGAGTACGGTTCGTCCGACTCCGGCGCTTCGCTGGGCGACATCCTGGGTGCGGCGTTCAACCGCGCCAAGGAAGAAAAGGCACAGTCGGAAGACAAGTAAGTCTTTCGCCTGCATGAAAAGGGGCGCCTCCGAGCGATTGGGGGCGCCTTTTTCTTGACCTGAAAAAATCTAGGTATCTGAAAGGCTTATCTTGACGGCCCGGCCCGCCTTTGGCAGGCTTTGGGTGAACCGCCCGAGACCAGGAGCCAAGGACGCCAATGACCAAGTCGGAGCTGATCGCCCGCCTGGCGGAGCTCAATCCCCATCTCTACCAGCGTGACGTCGAGCGCATCGTCACCACCATTTTCGACGAGATCGCCGCCGCGTTGGCCCGCGGCGACCGGGTCGAGCTGCGTGGCTTCGGAGCCTTTTCGGTCAAGAAGCGCGACGCCCGGCAGGGGCGCAATCCCAGAACGGGCGCTGCCGTCGATGTTTCGGAAAAGGCGGTGCCGTTCTTCAAGACCGGCAAGCAGCTGCGCGAGCGGTTGAACACCAGCCAATAGAAGGGGGGCTCCCCTTGCGTTTCCTGTCCTGGATCATCGGCTTGCCACTGGCCGTCGTGGTGGTGGCGTTCGCCCTGTCGAGCCGCGAGGTGGTGACGCTCGCCTTATGGCCGCTCGACGAAGGCCTGTCCTTGCCGGCTTATCTGACGGTGCTGGCGCCACTGGCCATCGGTCTTCTGTTGGGCTTGCTGGCCGCCGGCTGGCACGGCCTCAAATATCGTCAGGCCGCCCGCACCCAGGCGCGCCGCGCCGCCAGCCTCGAACGTCAGCTGGAGTCGCTGACGGCGGTTTCCGCCCCATCGCCCGCCCCAAACCCCACCGAGCCGCCTGCGGCCGGCAACCTGCCCATACCCCCATGAACCCGATCTATTGCGCCCTCGACACCACCGATGCCCAGGCCGCGCTGGCCCTGGCCCGGCAACTGACCGGACTGGTCGGGGGGCTCAAGCTGGGGCTGGAGTTCTTTTCGGCCAACGGCCCGACGGGTGTCCGTACGGTAGCGGCGGCCGGCTTGCCGCTGTTCCTCGACCTGAAGTTCCATGACATCCCCAATACTGTGGCCGGCGCGATGAGAGGGGTCGTCGCCCTGGCGCCGGCGATGACCACGGTGCATGCCTCGGGTGGCGGCGAGATGATGCGCGCCGCCGTGCAGTCCGCCGGCGAGGCGGCCGTTCGCGCCGGAGTGCGGCGCCCTGACATCCTGGCGGTCACCGTGCTGACCAGTACCGGGCAGGCGGAATTGCCGGCCGTCGGCGTCGGCGGCACGGTGCTCGACCAGGTCAAGCGGCTGGCGGCGCTGGCGCAGGGGGCGGGTGTCGACGGCATCGTCTGCTCGCCCCACGAAGTCGAGGAGTTGCGCCGCCTGTGCGGGCCGGGCATCAAGCTGGTGATTCCCGGCATCCGTCCGACCTGGGCGGCGGCCAACGACCAGAAGCGGGTGCTCGGCCCGGCCGAAGCCGTTGCCAAAGGCGCCGACATCCTGGTGATCGGCCGGCCGATTACCGCCGCCGCCGAACCGGCGCAAGCGGCCCGGCGCATCCTCGACGAGCTGGAGGCCGTGTGATGGCCAAGGGCGTCCAGGTGAAGATCTGCGGGCTGACCGACGAAGAGGCGGTGGATGCCGCGGTCGAGGCCGGAGCCGATTTCGTCGGCGTGGTGTTCTTCGAGAAAAGCCCGCGCCATGTGACCATCGAGCGGGCGGCCGAGCTGCTGCAGTTCGTGCCGGAAGAGGTGCAACGCGTAGGCCTGTTCGTCGAGCCCGACGATGCGCTGCTGGATACCGTGATGAACAATGTCCGTCTGGACTTCTTCCAATTCCACGGCAAAGAGTCGCCGGAACGGGTCGAGGCGGTGCGCCTCGAATACGGCATGCCGGTGATCAAGGCGGTCGGCATCGCCGGCCCGGCCGATCTGGAACTTGCCGAAGCCTATTCGCAAGTATCCGACTGGCTGCTGTTCGACGCCAAGGCGCCCGACCACGCCGACCGGCCCGGCGGCAACGCCGCCGCTTTCGACTGGGCCATCCTGAATGGCCGACGCTGGCCCTGCCCCTGGATGTTGGCCGGGGGACTCACCCCCGACAATGTCGCCGAGGCGGTCCGCCTGTCGGGCGCCAAGGCGGTGGACGTCTCGTCAGGCGTGGAAAGCTCCCCCGGCGTGAAGGATGCGGCCCTCATCGCCAAGTTCATTGCGGCCGTGCAGCAAGTTTGACCGTCATTGCGAGCGCGGCGACGCGATCCGATCGCGCAGCCGGTTTCCGGATTGCGTCGCCGCGCTCGCAATGACGGGTCGCAGCCGGCGCTGCTTTGTGCTTTATTAACGCCCTTTCAGGCCGACCCGGGCAGATTGATGGAAACCTTGAACACCCTTCGCGCCGGACCGGACGAGAACGGGCATTTCGGCATCTTCGGCGGACGCTATGTCGCCGAGACACTGATGCCGTTGATCCTCTCGGTCGAGCGCGCCTACACGCAAGCCAAAGCCGATCCGGCCTTCGCCGCCGAGCTCGCCTCTTATCTCAAGCATTACGTCGGGCGGCCGAGCCCCCTTTATTTCGCCCGTCGCCTGACCGAAGCCTTCGGCGGCGCGAAAATCTATCTGAAGCGGGAAGACCTGAACCACACCGGTGCCCACAAGGTGAACAACTGCATGGGCCAGGTGCTGCTGGCCCGGCGCATGGGCAAGAGCCGCATCATCGCCGAGACCGGCGCCGGCCAGCACGGGGTGGCGACGGCCACCGTCTGCGCCCTGTTCGGGCTCAAATGCGTGATCTACATGGGCGCCACCGACATCGAGCGCCAGGCACCCAACGTCTATCGCATGAAGCTGCTGGGCGCCGAGGTGAAGCCGGTGACCGCCGGCGCCGGCACCCTCAAGGACGCGATGAACGATGCCCTGCGCGACTGGGTAGCCAATGTGGAGGACACCTACTACATGATCGGCACGGTAGCCGGGCCCCATCCCTATCCGGCCATGGTGCGCGATTTCCAGACGGTGATCGGTGACGAGGCCCGCGGCCAGATCATGGAAGCCGAAGGCCGCCTGCCGGACAGCCTGGTGGCCTGCATCGGCGGCGGCTCCAACGCCATGGGCCTGTTCCATCCCTTCCTCGACGATCGGAGCGTGCGCATCATCGGCGTCGAAGCGGCCGGCCACGGGCTTTCCACCGGACAGCATGCCGCCTCGCTGAAAGGCGGCAGGCCCGGCGTCCTCCACGGCAACCGCACCTATCTGCTGCAGACCGCCGACGGCCAGATCAACGAGGCCCATTCCATCTCGGCCGGCCTCGATTATCCGGGAATCGGGCCTGAACATGCCTGGCTGCACGAAATCGGGCGGGTCGAATACGTCTCGGCTACCGACGATCAGGCGGTGGAGGCCTTCCAGCTCACCACCCGGCTGGAGGGGATCATTCCGGCCCTGGAATCATCTCATGCCATCGCCTATGCGAAGACGGTCGCCGAGGATCTGGGCAAGCACCATGTGATGGTGATCTCGCTGTCGGGGCGCGGTGACAAGGACGTGGCGACGGTGGCCAAAGCCTTGGGCGACAACGCCTTGGGAGGCCTTTCATGAGCCGTATCGCCGCCCGTTTCGCGGCCCTGAAGGCCGAGGGCCGGGCCGGCCTGGTGACCTTCACCACCGCCGGTGACCCCGACGCCGCCACCAGCCAGGCGATCCTCGACGGCTTGCCCGCCGCCGGGGCCGACCTGATCGAACTGGGCATGCCGTTTTCCGACCCGATGGCCGACGGACCGGCCATCCAGGCCGCTTCGCTCCGGGCCCTGGCGGCGGGCGCCGGCCTTGCCTCGACCCTTGAAATGGTGAGCCGCTTCCGAGCCAAGGACGACGCGACGCCGATCATCCTGATGGGCTACTACAACCCCATCTACGCCCATGGCGTCGAGGCGTTCTGCCGCGAAGCGGCCGCCGCCGGGGTGGACGGGCTGATTGTCGTCGACCTGCCGCCGGAAGAGGCCGAGGAGCTGGCCGGGCCGGCGCGCCGGATCGGCATCGACTTCATCTTTCTGACGGCGCCGACCACGGACGAGGCGCGTCTGCCGACGGTGCTCGAACATGCCGCGGGCTTCGTCTACTACGTTTCCATCACCGGTGTCACCGGCACCGCCTCGGCCAGCCGCGAAGCCATTGCCGCGGCGGTGGCCCGTCTGCGCCGGCACACCAGCCTGCCGCTGGCGGTCGGTTTCGGCCTGAAGACGGCGAAGCAGATCGCCGAGGTGGGCGACTTGGCCGATGCCGCGGTGGTGGGTTCGGCCATCGTCCAGCGCCTGGCCTCCGGCCTCGATGCCGCGGGTAAGGCGCCGCCCGGATTGGCTGGCGAGGTGCTGGGTTTCGTCAAAGAGTTGTCTGCCGGGGTGCGCAAGTCATGAACTGGCTTACCAATTTCGTCCGCCCGAAGATCCAAAGCCTGGTCCGTCCGCGCGAAGTGCCGGACAACCTGTGGGACAAATGCCCGCAATGCGGCCATATGATCTTCCATCGCGACCTGGCCAAGACGCTGTGGGTCTGCGCCCATTGCGACCACCACATGCGGATGTCGGTCAAGGCGCGCCTCGACATGCTGTTCGACGGCGCCGCCTATCAGCGCATCGAGCTGCCCAAAGGCCTGGTCGACCCGCTGAAGTTCCGCGACAGCAAACGCTATACCGACCGGCTGAAGGACAGCCAGGCCAAGACCAACGAGCAGGACGCCGTGGTGGTTGCCCATGGCCGGGTCGGCGGGGTGCCGGTGGTGGTGGCGGCCTTTAACTTCGCCTTCATGGGCGGGTCCATGGGCATCGCCGTCGGCGACGGGATCGTTGCGGCTGCGGAATTGGCGGTGCTGCAGGACGCGGCGCTGATTGTCGTGCCGGCTTCGGGCGGCGCCCGCATGCAGGAAGGCATTCTGAGCCTGATGCAGATGGCGCGCACCACGGTGGCAGTGGCCAAGGTCCGGGAAAAGGGCTTGCCCTTCATCGTCCTGTTGACCGATCCCACCACGGGCGGGGTGTCCGCCTCTTTCGCCATGCTGGGCGACATCCATATCGCCGAGCCGGGCGCCGTCATCGGTTTCGCCGGGGCGAGGGTGATCGAGACCACCATCCGCGAGAAGCTGCCGCCGGGATTCCAGCGGGCCGAGTATCTGCTGGAAAACGGCATGGTCGACATGGTGGTGCACCGCCACAAGCTGGCCGAGACCCTGGGGCGTACCCTCGGCCTGCTACGGCACCGCGGTGCGGCCGGCCAGCTTCTGCCCATCGCCGTCGATCTGCCCGACAGCTTCGAGGCCGAGCCGGGTGTATGACGCAGTCCTGGACCGCCTGAAGGCGCTGCATCCTAAGGTCATCGACCTGGCGTTGGATCGCGTCCAACGTCTGCTGGCGGCGCTCGGCAATCCCGAGCAACGCCTCCCCCCGATCCTCCATGTAGCCGGCACCAATGGCAAGGGATCAACCCTGGCCTATCTGCGGGCGATGGCCGAGGCGGCCGGGAAGACCGTCCATGTCTACTCGTCGCCCCACCTGGTCCGCTTTGCCGAGCGCATCCGCGTCGCGGGCAAGATCATCGGTGATGCCGAGCTGACCGACATCCTGGCCGAATGTGAAGCGGTCAACGCCGGCCAGCCCATTACCTTCTTCGAGGTGACCACCGCTGCCGCGCTGCTCGCCTTCGCGCGTCATCCTGCCGATCTCTGCCTGCTGGAAACCGGCCTGGGCGGACGCTTCGATGCCACCAACGTGATCGCCCGGCCCGCCCTCACGGTACTGACCTCCATTTCCTTCGACCACCAGGCCTATCTCGGTTCGACCCTGGCCGCCATCGCCGGCGAGAAGGCCGGCATCCTGAAGCCGGGCGTACCCTGCGTCTGTGCCCGGCAGGAGCCCGAGGCCATGGCGGTCATCCGGCGTGAGGCCGACCGGCTGGGGGTGCCGCTGCAGGTGGAAGGCCAGGACTGGGTGGCGGAAGCCACGGACGGCCATCTGGCCTTCACCACAGCGGGCGAACGCCTGCTGTTGCCCCCGCCCTCGCTGCTGGGCGAGCATCAGATTCAGAATGCCGGGCTAGCGGTGGCAGCCGCTCGCCTGCTGCCGGTGCCGACCGACCTGCAAGGCCTTGGCCGCGCGGTTTGGCCGGCCCGCCTGCAACGATTGACCCGGGGGCCGCTGGCCGCCCTGGTGCCGCCCGGCGCCGAGCTTTGGCTGGATGGCGGGCACAATCCGGGCGCCGGCCAAGCGCTGGCCCGCTTCATCGGCGCCCACTGGACCGACCGCCCGCTCGACCTGGTGGTGGGTATGCTCAACACCAAGGACAGCCAGGGATTCCTGGCACCACTGGCGCCGCTGGTGCGGCGCCTGGCCGCGGTCACCATTCCCGGCGAGGCCAATTCCCTGGCTGCCGAGCAGGTGGCCGAAGTCGCTCGTACCGACGGCATCGACGCCCATCCGGCAGCCGATGTTGCCGCGGCCCTGGCCGAACTCGGCACCCAGCCGGGGCCGGCGCGGCTCCTGATCTGCGGCAGCCTGTACCTGGCCGGCACCGTCCTCGCCGACAACGGGTAGGGCGTTTTCCGTCATCCCGACCAGATCCTTCGCCGTCGGCTCAGGCTGACAGTGGTTGTCATCCTGAGCAAAACGAATGATCTCGTTCAGGTTGGCACGAATCTTGTTCCTGGAGTCGCCGTAGTACGGGTCACCGGCGGCGAGACGGGCGGAATTCGGCAGGTTGCTAGGCCATTTCTGCTCGGTGGCGGGGTCCACAGCGGCAAGTTCTGCCGCGTCGCCGGTCAAAAGGGACAGGGACATGGCGATCAGCGGAACCAGTTGGCTCACTCCGTTCACGGCGGCGACGAATAAGGTCGGCAACAGCTTTCTACCGTTCGGCAATACGGCCAACGGGCGTCTCGCCGTTCCGCTGAACTCGGACCTGAACGCGGCCTCCAACCCCCAGGACAAGCTCCAGCTGGCCGGCCAGTTGGTGGCCAAGCTGCAGCTGCAGACCGATACCGCGGCGACGACCGGCGTCACCACGCAACTGCCGCAGATGGCGACGCAGGCCTCGCGCATTCTGGGCGCCGTCGTCTCGACGGTCGCCGGCATCGCCAAATCCGGGGGCGGCGATCCCGCCACCGCGCTGCAGCCCTACCGCCAAACGGTCTCTTCGGTCCTCGGCACCCTCAATGCGGTGGCCAGACAGATTGCCGTGCTGATGCCGGAAACCGCCTCGGGCGTCTCGGCCCAGACCGCCGCCGCCATCAACCAGCTCAACGCCCAAGGCGCCGCACTGGCCAAGCAGGCTGGCGTCGCCTGGCAGCCGGTTTCCGTCCGTATCAGCCAGATCGTCGCCGCGCCGGCAGCCACCGCTTCCAGCACCCCGCGGCTGGTCGACATCATCGCCTGAAGCAAGAAAAACCCCGCCCCTCTGGCCGAGGGGCGGGGGTCGTGAAAACGCGCTGTCCGCGGCGGTCGTTACACGACCGACTCGACCCATTCGTAGAGCTTGCTCTTCGGCAGGGCGCCGATCTTGGTGGCGGCCACCTGGCCATCCTTGAAGATCATCAGGGTGGGAATGCCGCGTACGCCGTATTTGCCCGGGGTCAGGGGGTTTTCGTCGATATTGATCTTGGCGACGGTCACCTTGGCGGCGAGATCCTTCGACAGCTCTTCCAGCGCCGGCGCGATCTGACGGCAAGGTCCGCACCATTCCGCCCAGAAGTCGACGAGCACCGCTCCGCTGGCCTTGAGCACGTCGGTTTCGAACGAGGTATCCGTTACTTGCTTCATTGGGGTTCACCTATTCTTGCACCTGAGCGCTGCCGCCCGGCTCACGAAAAATCGACTCTAAGTTTGCAACCGCGCCACGTCAAGGCGCCGCAGGACCGAACGGATGTGGCCACGGCTATGCCGAAAGGCAAGCCCTTCACACTCCGATGAGGCCGGCCAGGGCGTCGTCGAGCAACCGGTGGTCCAGCGCCATCAGCCGTGGGCCGTCGGTCCACAACAGGGCACAACGGACCGCGCGGCCGGGATAAATGCAGGCGAGGGCGGCGCGATAGGCGGCCATCTGCCGCAGATAGACCGCGGGCACTCCATCGGCTTTGGCCGGCGGAGGCCGGTCGGTCTTGTAGTCGATGACCAGCACTTCCTCAGGCGTGACCAGCAGGCGATCCACCTGTCCCGATACCACCCGTTCGCCCACCTGTCCCACCACCGGAACCTCGGCCCGGCTGCCCGGCCCGAACAACGGGGCGAACTGCGGGTCCGCCAGCACCGCCGCAACCTCGCCGGCGATCGCTGCCTGCTCGGCATAGGTCAGGTTCCAGGCCGGCCGCCCGAGGAAGCGGGCGGCCGCCTCGTTCCGCCGCGGCGGGTCGAGTTCGGGCAGGGACTGCAGCAGCCGGTGGATCAGCCGGCCGCGGCGGAAGCGGGCACCGTCGTCGGCACCGAAAGGCGAGCGCGCCGCCGGTTCCTCGTCGGGGCGCGACGGGGCCAGCGGCCGCGGCGGCGACGGCTCGGGCGGGGGCGGCCGCAAGGCCCAGCCGGGCAGCGCCGAGACGGCTGGTGGAACGGCTGCGGCGCGGCTGCGTTCGGCCGGGGCGTCCTGCGGATTGGCCAGCCGCAGAACCTGGTCCGAACCGGCTTCCATCCGCCCGGCCAGGAATGGGTCGCCCACCGCATCCGCCTCGGGCGCCAGCGCCTCGCGGATGACGTTGTACCAGCAATGTCCGGGGGCTGCCTTGCGGGTGGCCCAACCGCATACAATCAGGCGGTCCTCGGCCCGGGTCATCGCCACATAGAGCAGACGGCGGTATTCCTGGTCGCGCGCCAGCGCTGCCGTTTCTGAGGCGGAACGGCATGTCTGGTCGTGGTACTCGGTGCGGGGCGGCCACACCGGCAGCTCGTCCTCGCCGTCGCCCAGCCACAACAGCCGCGGCGGCCGGGTCGGCACTTGAAGCGTGTCGGGCAGGAACACGATGGGCGCCTGCAAGCCCTTGGCTCCATGCACCGTCATGATGCGCACCGCTTCCACGCCGCCTTGTTCCAGGTCGCGCTTGATTTCCACCCCGCCTTCCTCGAACCAGCGCAGAAAGCCCTGCAGCGACGGTGGATGCAGCCGTTCATAGGCCAGGGTCAGGTTGACGAACTCGTCCAGCGGGTCCTCGGCCTCGGCACCCAGGCGGGCCAGCAGCCGGCTTTTGCCGCCGCGGGTCAGCAGATGGGCGAAGAAGTCGTGCGGCGGCAGGCGGTCGGCCAGGCCCAGCAGCTCGGACAGCAGCGCCCAGGCCTCGGCATAGGGCGCCTCGGCCGAGCGGCGGCGTAAGGAATCCCACAACGTCCCCGGGCGGTTCCAGGCCAAGTCGAACAACTGCTCCTCGGTCAAGCCGACCAGCGGTCCCTTCAGCACGGTGGCCAGCGTCAGGTCGTCCTCGGGCAGCAGCAGGGCGTTGGCCAGCGCCATCAGGTCCATCACCGCGATTTGCTCGGTCAGCACCATGCGGTCGGCCCCGGCAACCGCGATGGACAGGGTCTTCAGCTCGCGCACCAACTCTTCGACGAAGGCGTTGCGCCGTCGTACCAGCACCAGGATGTCGCCCGGCCGAATCGGGCGGGCCTTGGATTCCAGGATTTCCCCGCCCTCCACCATGGCCTTGATGCGCAAGGCCACCAGGCGAGCCAGCCGAGCCCGCGGGCTGTCGCCCTTGAGCCGCTCGACCGGCGGCTTCCACGGTTCTGGTTCGTCACGCAGCTTCGGCTCCACCGGCGGCCACAGCTCGACCAGGCCGGCGGCGCCATGGCGGAACGGGCGGTGCGTCACCGCGGCGCCCGGCGCCACCACGCCGTCCCTCCCGGCGGCGGAATTGAACACCATGTCGACGGCACGCAGCACGGCGGGGGCCGAACGGAACGAGACTTCCAGCGCCACCTCGTCCCAGCGGCCGTGGGCGGCGGGCACGGCTTCGGCCAGCCGGGCCCGCATCGCTTCGAATTCGCGCGGATCGGCCCGCTGGAAGCTGTAGATCGACTGCTTGGCGTCGCCGACGGCGAACACCGTGCGGCTGCCTTCCTCGCGGCGGCCGCGCCCGGCGAAGAATTCGGCAGTCAGCGCCTTGACCACCGCCCATTGGTCGGGGTTGGTGTCCTGCGCCTCATCGATCAGCACATGGTCGATCCCGCCGTCCAGCTTGTACAGCACCCAGGCCGCCCGGCCAGGTTGTTCCAGGAGCGCAACGGTCGTCAGGATCAGGTCGTCATAGTCGAGCATGGCCCGCCCGCCTTTGTGCCGTTCATAGGCGGCCAGCAGGGCTTGGCCCAGGCGCAGCAGGGCGGCAGTGGCAGCGGCGGTGGTGGCGGCCTTCAGGCGGTCGATCACCGCGGCCAGGCGCAACGCCTCGGCCTCCAGGATCGCCCGGGTGCCCGGCATTGCGGCCTCGACGCCTTGCGTGCACAGGGTCTTGCGGATTTCACCCTCGGTGGTGAGAAAGGCTTTACGCCATTGGCCGAAGGCCGCCGGGCGGCCGGCCGGGTCGGCCAGCCAGCCGGCCATGAGCACGCCGCGCTCGCGGTCGGATTTGCCGCCCTGCGCCAGCGCGACGGCCGCTTTCCGGCAGCTCTCGCCATCGAAGGCGCGGTCGTCGCAGGCGGCGGCCAGGATGGCCTCGGCCGTTTCGTCCGGGACCAGGCCGAGCCGGCGATAGGCTTCCGTCACCGCCGCCTCCAGCGAACCCCAGCGGACCAGCAGGCGGCGCAGACGGCCGCGCTCGGCGGCCAGTTCGGCCATCAGCTCGGGGAAGATGGTCTCATGCACCGCCGCGGTGACGGCGGCCAGCGCGGCCGCCAGCTCACCGTCGCCGGCCCGGCGGGCGGCCGCCAGCACCTCTTCGCGGGCGGTGGCCAGCATTTCACCGGCATCGCGGTCGTCCATCACCTGGAAATGCGGTGCCAAACCGGCTTCCAGCGGGAAGCGTCGCAGCAGCCGTTGACAGAAGGCATGGATGGTTTCGATGCGCATGCCGCCAGGCGTGTCCAGCACCTGGGCGAACAGGCGGCGCGCCGTCGTCATCGCGGCGTCGGCCGGCGCCTCGCCGGTCAGGCGGGTCAGCTCGCGGGCCAGCGCTTCGTCGCCCATGGTCGCCCAGTCGGCCAGGCGCTCGGCGATGCGGTTGGCCATTTCCGCCGCCGCCGCCTTGGTGAAGGTCAGGCAGAGCAGCCGGTGCGCCGGTGTTCCGGCCAGCAGCAGGCTCAACACCCGATCGGTCAGAACCTTGGTCTTGCCGGTGCCGGCCGAGGCGGCCACCCAGACCGAACTGTGCGGGTCGGCGGCGCGTCGCTGGGGCGTTTCGGGGTCGAGGACGGTCATTCTTCCCCATCCCCGTCGATGCTGGCCCATTCCTTGACCCGGGCGAGATGCAGGTAGTCGCTGTATTTCGGCGCCCGGTCGGGATGGGGGCGGGCCTGGTAGGCGGTGGTCTCGTCGTCGAAGGCGCGGATCAGGTCGGCCAGGCCGTCCAGCGCCTGGTCGGCCAGGGCCGCCGGGTCGCCGCCGACGGCGCGTTCCTCGCCGCCCGGGTTGCCGCCGCCCAGGCGCCAGTACAACAACTGGCTGACCGGGCGCCCCGGCAGGTCGCGAAAGCCGCCATGGCGGGCGATGGCCGCTTCGATCGGCAATTGCGGAGCGAAGCCGGCCGCCACTTCCCGCGCCGTCGGCGGGGCTCCGGTCTTATAGTCGATGATGGCGAGCGTGCCGTCAGCCAGCAGATCGACCCGGTCGGCGGTGGCGGAGATGCGGAACGGGCCGCCGGGGGCGTCGATCTCGATGCCGCCCGACAGCTCGCTGTAGGTTTGGGCGACGGTCTGCCTGCGGTCCGTCTCATGGGCGATGAACCAGGCGGCGATGCGCTCGAAGCGCGGCCACCAGAAGGCGTGAAGCCCGGGCCGGGCCAGCGCTTCGCCGAACTGTTGCCGGCCGATTTCCAGCAGCTCGTCGATGGCGCCGCCGGGCAGCCGGCCCCGTGGATAGGCCTTGAGGAAGGCATCCAGCGCCTTGTGCACCGCCGTGCCGTAATCGGCAGCGCCGGGATCGGCGTCGATGGGATCCAGCGCCTTGAGACCCAAAATTTTGCGCGCATAGATCGCATAAGGGTCGCGCATCCAGGTCTCGACGGCGGTCGCCGACAGCTGGCGGGGTCGTGCCGCCAAGGGGGGGCGCGGCGCCGGCGGCACCGGACGAGCGAATTCCCGCGGCCGCTCCAGCGCCGTATGCCAGCCGGTCCACGGGCTTTCCGCCCAGCGGCCGTCGATGCCCCAAGCCTTCAGCACGGCGTCCAGGCGCAACAGCCAGCGCGAGGGAACCGTCGGCGCACCTTCGGCCCGCCTGGCCCGCGTCAGCACCACCTTGGGCGCACAGAAGGCCTGAGCGAAATCGTGGGCGGCCAGACCGACCCGGCGCTCGGGCAAGGGCAGGCCGAAGTCCTGGCGCATTGGCCGGCTCATCCACGGATCGGCAACGGCCTCGGGCGGCCAGACGCCCTCGTTCAGCCCGCCCAGGATCAACAGGTCGGCATGCTGCAGGCGAGCCTCCAGCGGCCCCCAGATGGACAGGCGCGGATGGCCGCCCCAGGCCGGGCGGACCACCACGCCGGCCATCAGGCTTTGCAGCAGGCCGGGATAGCTGTGGCCGGGCACGGGCGGCAGGGCGTCCGCGGCTTCCGCCAGATCGGCGACGAAACGGTTGGCCGCCTCACCCACCTCGCCTCGCCACAATCGGTCAGGGCCGGAACTGCCGTCGTCGGCGGCAAGGGCTTCGGCGAAGGCCACATGGGCTCGCAGCAGCTCGCCCAGCGGTGCCGCCGATGCGGCGATCAGGGCGGTCAGCGGGCGGGCGACATCGGCCAATCGGCCCAGCCAGACAGCCAATTCCGCATTCCCGCCGACGGCTGCCAGCAGACCGTCGATGCCGGGAGCCGGGCGCGGGCCGCGCAAGGCGGCCAGCTCCAGGCGGCGGGCGCGGGCACGGAAAACCCCCGGCGCCAGCCCGCCCGTGGCCAGCGGATGCTTCAGCGCCGCTAGCACCGCATGGGGCGCGAAGTCCTCGGCCACCATGGCGGCGGTCAGCAGCAGATAGGCGCCCGGTGGCGTCAGGTCCAACGGCCGGCCCGCCGAGTCGTCTATTTCGATATCGAAACGGCGCAGTTCGGCGGCGACCCGCCGCGCCAGGTTGCGGTCCGGGGTGACCAGGGCGGCGGTGCGGCCATCATCTTCCAGCGTTTGGCGCATCATCAGGGCGATGGCGCCGGCCTCCTCGCGCGGGCCGGGACAGTCCAGCCGCTCGACGCCAGCCAGGCTGTCGTCCACCGGGCGCCCGGCGAGGGACCGCCAGGCTTCGGTGGTGGTTGCCGGCCGCAACGCCTCGGCCACCAGCCAGGCGCGTGGGCTGGTAGTGCAATCCGGCCATTGCGGGACCTGGCCAGGGTCGAGACCGAGCCGGCTCAGCAGATGGATCAGGCCGTACTGGGGATGGCTCTGGTCGAGGGCGCCGCCTTCCAGGCTGCAATCGAGGCCGGGCAGGACCAGCCGGCCCCGCGGCAGCCGGGCAACCACCGACAGCAAGCGGGCGGTGGCGGGGATGCTGCCGGTCGAACCGGCGGCGATCACCGGGTGGTCGGGCGGCCCTGCCTCCCAGGCGGTGGCCTGCGCTTCCAGCAGCCGGTTGCGCAGCAGGGCGGCGTCCATCCACCCCTGGTCGGCCAGGATCTGCGGCCAGTGTTCGGTGAGGATCTTCAGGAAGTCGAGGGTGATCTGCCAATGCTCGGCATAGTCGGCAGGCACCAGCCGCGCCAGGTGGTCGAAGCTCAGGCCCTCGGTGTGGACCTGGTCGAGCAGCCGGGCCAGTTCGGCAGCCAGTCGAGCCGCCTGTTCGGGCGTCGGCGTCTGTCCGCCGCGGCCGGCGCCGAGCGCGATGATCAGTTGGGCCAGCAACAGCTGACGGCGCAACGGCGGCACCGGTGGCGGCAGGTCCAGGGCCAGATCGTCGGCCAGGCTCAGCTCTTCCTCGTCGGCGTCGCCCAGGGGGCGCAGGCGCGGCAGCAGCAGCGGCCGGCCAGTCGAGCAACGCAGGAAGGCATCGCGCAGGGCGCGGCAGGCACGCCGGTTGGGCAGCAGAATCAGCATGGCCGACAGGGCCAGCGGGTCGTCCCTGGTCTCGGCCATCAACCGGCGGGCCAAGGCGTCGAGAAAGCTCTCACCCGGCGGGATGGTGAAGACGTTGGGACTGGCCGGCATTACCGCCGAGCCCCTTTGCCGTCCCGAGCGCATGCGAGGGATCTCGTGAAGGCCGAGAGATCCCTCGGTTTGCTCGGGATGACAATGAATTCCATCATCTGCGGATAATTTCCTCCGCCTCCGCCAAGGCTTGCGGCGTGCCGATATGGTACCACGCCCCGTCGTGCAGGATACCGTAAAGCCGCCCGGCCGCGGCGGCCCGATCGTAGAGCAGGTTGAGCGAGAATTTGCCGGCCGGCGCGCCGGCGAACAGCCGCGGGTGGAGGATCTGCACCCCGGTAAACAGGGTCGGGCTGGTTTCTTCGGGCGCGCGCCGCCGCAGCCGTCCGTCGGGTCCCACGAGGAAATCACCCCGGCCTTCATAGCCGAAGGCGGTGGCGGTGGATTGCAGCAGCAACAGGCCGTCCATGCGGGCGTCCTCCCAGGCGGCGGCCAGACGGGCCAGGGCGGGGGAGGAGCCGTTGGTCCACAGGATGTCGGCGTTGCACACATAGAACGCCCGCTCGCCCAGCAAAGGCAGGGCTTTGGCGACGCCGCCGCCGGTCTCCAGCAGGTCGGCCTCGTCGGAGAAGGCGATCCCCGGATGCCCGGCCAGGTGGCGGTGGATCTGCTCGCCCAGCCAATGGGTGTTGACCACCCGGTTTGCCACGCCGACCTGGTCCAGATGGTCGAGAACCCGGTCCAGCATACTGCGTTCCGCGACCGGAATGAGCGGCTTGGGAGTCCGCTCGGTCAAGGGCCGCATGCGCAGGCCCAGCCCGGCGGCAAGAATCATGGCGTGGGTGGGGACGCTCATGCCGCTGGCACTCCGCGGCGTTCCGCCGGGATGACCCTGTTGAGCCAAGTCTTCATCTCCGCCAGCGCCGGATGTTCGACCGCCGCTTCCAAGAGGCGCCAGACCCTGGGGACGTGCTGCAGGTAGATGGGCTTGCCGTCGCGCCGGCACAGGCGGGTGAAGATGCCGATCACCTTGGCATGACGCTGCGCTGCCAGCACCGCCCAGGAGGCCTCGAAGGCCCGGCGGGCGAGGCCAGGCCGGGCGGCCAGGTAGCGGTCCTTCATCGCGGCCACCAGCGCGGGGTCGATATCGCGCCGGGCATCTTCCAGCAGCGACATCAGGTCATAGGTCAGCGGTCCCGCCACGGCGTCCTGGAAATCCAGAAGGCCGCAGGCGGCGATGCCTGTCCGGGCGGACAGGCGCATCAGATTGTCCACATGGAAGTCGCGCAGCACCAGCGTGTCGGGCATCTGCCGGGCGGTAGGGAGCAGCCGCCGCCACAGTTCGATGTATTCCGTCCGTTGCCCATCAGCCAGCGGAGCGCCCAGCATTTCCGGCAGGTACCAGTCGGTCAGCAGCAGGGCCTCGGTCAGCAGGCGGTCGTCGTCATAGGGCGGCAGGCCGGCCGGGATGGCGGCGGGGCCACGGCGGTGCAGGTCGGCCAGCAGATCGACCGCCAGGGCATAGAGGGAGAATTCGTCGGCGCCTGCCGCCAGCAGACGGGTGAAGGTGTCATCGCCCAAATCTTCCAGCAGCAGCAGGCCGGCTTCCTCGTCGGCAGCCAGCAGTTGCGGCGCGCTGTAACCCAGAGCGGCGAGGTGCCGGGCAATGTGGACGAACGGCCGCACGTCTTCCTTGGGCGGCGGGGCATCCATCAGCACCGCCCTGCGGCCGTCCATCGCCAGGCGGTCGTAGTGGCGGAACGACGCGTCCCCGGCCAAGCGGCCACGAGCCCCCCGGTGCCAGCCATGGTTTTCGAGGAAACGGTCGATCAGGTCTTCGCGCTCAGCCACCAAACATCTCCGACAATCGCTTGCTCCAGCGCTCTCCGCCGGCCAGCCGGGCCCGGCGTTCCATCGCTCCGGCCCCGGCGGCCAGGCTTACCCGCAATGCTTCAGCCGGCAGCCAGGCGCCCAGCCGCTCGGGCCATTCGATCAGGCTGACGCCTTCGGCGAAGGCTTCCTCGATGTCCAATTCCAGGGCGTCATCAGGACGATTCAGCCGATAGAGGTCGAAATGCCAAATCATTCCGATATCGCAATCATAAGTCTGGACCAGGGTGAAGGTGGGGCTCGGGACCTCTTCCTCGGGCGTGGTCAGGGCGCGGATGAAGGCCCGCGCGAGGGTGGTCTTGCCGCTGCCCAGGTCGCCCTCCAGCGCCAGCACGTCGCCCGGCCGGGCCGCCTCGGCCAGCTGCCGGGCCAGGCGCAGGGTGGCGGCTTCGTCCGCCAGGCTCAGTTCGACGATTTTCATGGAATGCTTTTATCCCGGCGGCCAGTGCGGCGCAACGCGGGTTGATTCCACCGTCCGCCATGGTCATTGTGTGGCCCAAACCTAACCAGCCAATGAAGGACCTGCCGGATGACCGTTTCGCGTGAAACACGGTATGAAACTGATGCCATCGTCATCGGCGCCGGGCCGGTGGGGCTGTTCGCCGTGTTCGAATTCGGCATGCTGCGGCTGTCCTGCCATGTGGTGGACGCGCTCGAAGTGATCGGCGGACAGTTGACCGCCCTCTATCCGGAAAAGCCCATCTACGACATCCCCGGCTTTCCGCGCATCCTGGCCGCCGACCTGGTGGAGAGGTTGGCCGAACAGGCCGAACCCTTCCATCCCCATTACCATATGGGGGTGAAGGTTGATTCGTTGCTGCGCCTGCCCGACGGCCGCTGGGAGGTGGGGCTTTCCAACGGCCGGGGGCTGGTGGCGCCGGTGGTGGTGATCGCCGCCGGGGCCGGCGCTTTTGGCCCGAACCGGCCGCCGCTGCCCGACCTGCATCGCTACGAGGAAGGCAAGAGCGTGCTCTATCTGGTGCAGCGGCGCGAAGACCTGCGCGACAAGCGGGTGGTCATCGCCGGGGGCGGCGACTCGGCGGTGGACTGGGCCATTTCGCTGGCCGATATGGCCGCACGGGTGATGGTGGTCCACCGCCGGCCGAAGTTCCGCGCCGCGCCTGAGTCCGAGGCCCGGCTGAAGGCGATGGCCGAGCAGGGTGTCGTCGACCTGGTGATTCCTTACCAGCTGCAGAGCCTTGAAGGGGAAAACGGGCGCCTGACGGCGGTCGAGGTGGCCACCGTCGAGGGGCAGATCCGCCGCCTGCCGGCCGATGTGCTGCTGCCCTTCTTCGGCTTGGCCAGCGACTTGGGTCCCATCGCCCAATGGGGCCTGGCGATGAGCGGCCCGCTGATCACCGTCGAACCGTCGACCCTGGCAACCAATCTCCAGGGCATCTTCGCCATCGGCGACGTCGCCAGCTATCCCGGCAAGCTGAAGCTGATCCTGCAGGGCTTCTCGGAGGCGGCGATGGCCGCCCAGGCGGCCTTCCCGGTCGCCCGCCCTGACCAGGCGCTGCATTTCGAGCATTCGACCACCAGTGGTGTGCCGGCATAAGAGGAGAGTTCCGGGGCATTGAGCGGCCCGATCTCGGCGGCAGTGTGGAGCGGGGGTGCGGCAATGCGGATCTGCAGGGACTGGCAGGGTCGCGACGCGATCGTGTTCAATAGGCTGTGCCGTCCTTGTGCCGGAATTGCCACCGACCGTCCGAGGCCAACACCGCCTGGAGGTCATCGTCCGGGTAAGTGACCCTGTCGCCCTGGGTGCGGTCGCCGATTTCCAGATAGACGACATCCGCATCGCTTCTGTTGACCAGGCAGTGGGCATTGCCGCAGCCGGCCTTGAACCCCACGCACAAGCCGGGATGCAGCGCGGTTTCTCCCTCGTCCGACAGCAGAATCGGGGTCCCTTCCAGGATATAGACGAATTCGTCCTGGCGGCTGTGCGCATGGCGCAAGGCCGAGACGGCGCCCGGCGGCAGGCGCGTCAGATTGACGCCGAAATTGGTCAGGCCGAACAGGTCGCCCAGCGGCCGCTTTTCCCGCCCGGCCATGCGCAAGGCGAAGGGCTCGGGATAGTTGGAGGGACGAGCCCGCACCGGCGCGGCGTCTGCCGCGATGGCGGGGCGGGGATCACCCGGCACCGGCTCGGTCATGGCTTGGCCGCCATGAGCTCGGCCACCGCCGCCTCCGCCGGCCCACCCTCGGTCCGAAGTCCCCGAATGACGCCAAGGCGATCCTCCTCGGGGCGGTTCTGGCTCATCTTCCATTTGCCCTCCAGGCGGGTGATCGACAGCTTGAAGCCGACGATTCCCTTGAGCAGCGCCTGAACGAAGTCCTCGGGAGCATCCTCCACCGCCCAGGGGTGCGGACGCGCGGCCTCGTGCCGTTCGGTCAGTCTGCTGACGATCGACTGCAGGCGTTCTCTCTCATGAATGAACTCGAGCTCGCCATAGGCATGCACCGCGACATAGTTCCAGGTGGGGACGGCCTTGCCGGCCTTCGCCTTCGTCGCATACCAGGAGGGCGAGACATAGGCCTCGGCGCCGGTGAAGATGGCGAGGGCCTGGACGGTCCCGATGCCTGGCCGCCACTGCGGATTGGCCCGCGCCAGATGGCCGTAGAGGTTGCCCCTGGGGCCTTCCTCGGCCTCCAGGAGGAGCGGCAGATGGCTGGCCTCCAGGCCTTCGGCGCCCAGGGTGACGAGGGTGGCGAGCCGCGCCTGGCGGATTGCCGTGTGAAGGACAGGCAGCCGGTCTTCGTGGAAATCGGGTGGTGTGTACACTGGGGGCTCCGACAAAAAGGCGCGGCCGTCTCGAAGTATTACGCCAGCTTCAGGCTCTCCACCTCGGTCCCCGCCGGGATGTGGACGGTGAAAGTAGTGCCTTCGCCCGGCGCCGAGGCCACCTCGACGCGGCCGCCATGCAACTCGACGAAGCTTTTCACCAGCGACAGGCCCAACCCGGCGCCGCCTTGTCGCGATTCCTGGCGCTGGTCGCGGACGAAGCTGCCGAACACCCGCTCCTGCTCGGCGGCGGCGATGCCGCGGCCGGTATCGGCCACGGTGAACAGGATCTCGTCACCGTTGCCGGGGCTGGCGCGCTGGCAGGCCAGGGTGATCTGGCCGTGGGCCGGGGTGAATTTGACGGCGTTTGACAACAGGTTGAACAGGACCTGACGGATGCGGCGCTCGTCGGCGACCATCCAGCCGATGTCGAGCGGGCAGTCGAAGTTCAACACCAGATGCTTTTCTCGCAGGCGTTCGCGGGTCAGCCGCAGCACACCGGTGAGCATGGCGTGGATGTCGAGGGCATTGAGCGACAGCGTCATCTGGCCGGCTTCGATGGTCGCCAGGTCGAGGATGTCGGACAGCACCTGCAGAAGATACTGGCCGGCGTCGGTGATGCCGCGGGCATATTCCTGCTGGCGCTTGTTGAGCTTGCCGAAATAGTCGTGACTCAGCATCTCGGAGAAGCCGAGGATGGTGGTCAGTGGCGTGCGGACCTCGGCGCTGACATTGGCGATGAACTCGCTCTTCAACCGATCGGCGGCCGCCAGGGCATCGTTACGCTCGCGCAACGCTCTCTCCACTCGGGCTGAATCGCTGACGTCGAGCCAAGTGGTAAGGACCGCGCCATCGGGCAGTGGCACCGAGGCATAGTCGAGGATGGCGCCGTCCGAGCGTTCGATGCGGCCGTGGCGAGGCACCCGTTCGGAGAACAAGGCCAGCATGCTGGCCTGCACCGCCGGCCAGTCGGCGGCCGTCGAGAAGAAGTCGCGGTGGCGTTCGATCAACTCGCCGATATGGAGGTCGCCGGCCAGCTCCTCGGGCGATAGGTCCCAGATCCGCCCGTAAGCCGGGTTCGACAGCCTGAGCCGCCCGTCCGAGGAGAACACGGCGACGCCCTCGTGCAGGTTGTCCAGGGTCTCGCGGTGCACTGCCAGCGAGGTCTTGTGGGAGCGCTCCAGCGCCAGGGCGTCGGTCACGTCCTCATAGGTGAACAGCAGGCCGCCGAAGGGATGGGCCGAGACAACGCGACGCAGCGTCCGTTCGTCCGGCAGATGCAGCAAATCCTCGCGCGATTCCAGCAGCGAGGTGAACTGGCGCAGCTCGTCCTCCTTGTAGGCGCGCCACGAGGCCACCTCGGGCAGGCGCCGGTGGTCACGCAGGGCGTCGAGGACGTTGCCGTAGGTCGGTCCGGTGCCCAGCCATTCGGCGTCCAGCCGCCACAGCATGGAAAAGGCCGTGTTGAAGAAGGCGAGCCGGGTGTCGGCCGAGAAGATGGCGATGGCGGTGCCCAGATTTTCCAGTACTTCGGCATGCGCGGCCACATGGCGGTCAATCTGGCTTTGCAGTTCTTCCTGGCGGGTCCGGTCAATGGCCAAGCCGACGGTGTAGCGGCCCTCGTCGCCGCCGGTCGTGAATGGCGCCTCGGTCAGCTCCATCAGGCGCCGCGCCCCGCCCATGACCAGATGGAAGGATTCGCTGCGCGGCAGCCCGGAGGCGCGAGCTCGCGCAGCCAGCGCGCGGGCTTCGCGCACGGTGCCGCCGGCCACCAGTTCGACCCCCGCCTCGACCGCTTCGGTCGGCGACGGGGCATCCACCGCCCGGGCATAGGCCTGGTTGCAATAGACCAGGGCAAGGTCGCCGTCGCGCAGCCATACCGGCAACGGCAAGGCGTCCAGCAAGGCCCGCAGGCGGTCGCGCTCGGTCCCGAGGTCGCGGCGTTCGTGCGACAGGCTTTCCACCGCCGCCGCCCCTTCGGTGATGTCGCGCATCCACAGAACGTCGGCCAGCGGCTGACCTTCGGCGTCGGCGGCGCGGCTGCCCACTACCAGCACCCGGCGATGCCCGTCACGCAAAGCCAGTTCCAGCTCGAAACCGGTGCCTTGCTGGCGCAACGTCGATACCGCCGCTTCCAGAGCCGCCGCCTCGGACGGTCCGAAACTCTCCAGGACGTCGGCATAGCCGGCATTGGTGCCGCCATACAGCCCCAGCAGGACGGCCAGGCGGCGCGAACAGTGCTCAGCCGTGGTGCGGCCGTCGGGGGCCAGGTCCCAACGATAGAAGCCGTCGGGAGCGGCCGCCAGGACTTCGGTCATGCGTGCCCGTTCGGCGTCCAGGCGCAATGCCTCGTCCACCGC
This sequence comes from Pseudomonadota bacterium, assembly GCA_021793155.1. Lineage (GTDB taxonomy): Bacteria > Pseudomonadota > Alphaproteobacteria > Rhodospirillales > Magnetospirillaceae > DUZF01. The sequence continues at coordinate 129,307 of JAJYTF010000009.1, forward strand.
CTGGCGCAGTTGGCTGCGCAGCCACAGCACGATAGGCAGAAAAATCAATGCGACCAGCAGCACGGCACCGATGGCCAGTCCTGTCGGATCGTCGGCCCGCTGGTCGCCGGCCTGGGCAAGCGCCGGCGACGAGGCCAGCCCTGCGATGGCCGCGACGGCGGCCGGTACCCGAGTTTCCCGCATGCGGGTAAGTTGCCCGTGCGGCCAGAAAAATACAAGGCTTCCGGGAAGCGTCCCCTGTCTTGTCATCCTGACGACCGGAGGGAGGAAGGATCTCCAGCATTCAGGAGATCCTTCGCTTTACTCAGGATGACAGTTAATACCGGTAGGCTTCCGGCTTGAACGGACCTTCTACCTTGACACCGATATATTCGGCCTGCCGGGCGGACAGCTTGGTCAGCTTTGCGCCGATCTTGCCAAGGTGCAGGCGAGCAACTTTCTCGTCCAGATGCTTGGGCAGCACATAGACCTGCCGTTCATATTTGTCACTGTGGTTGAACAGCTCGATCTGCGCCAGGACCTGATTGGTGAAGCTGGCCGACATGACGAAGCTGGGATGGCCGGTGGCGCAGCCCAGGTTGACCAGGCGGCCTTCGGCCAGGACGATCAGGCGCTTGCCGTCGGGGAACTCGACCTCGTCCACCTGCGGCTTGACGTTGTGCCACTTGTAGTTCCGCAACGAGGCGATCTGGATCTCGCTGTCGAAATGGCCGATGTTGCAGACGATGGCGCGGTCCTTCATCGCCCGCATATGGTCGCTGGTGATGACGTCGACGTTGCCGGTGCAGGTGACGAAGATGTCGCCTAGAGGCGCGGCGTCTTCCATGGTGGTCACCTGGTATCCCTCCATCGCCGCCTGCAGGGCGCAGATGGGGTCGATCTCGGTGATCATCACCCGCGCGCCCTGGCTGCGCAGGGATGCCGCCGAACCCTTGCCCACATCGCCGAAGCCGCAGACCACGGCGACCTTGCCGGCGACCATCACGTCGGTGGCCCGCTTGATGCCGTCGACCAGCGACTCGCGGCAGCCGTACAGGTTGTCGAACTTGGATTTGGTCACCGAGTCGTTGACGTTGATCGAAGGAACCAGCAGCCGGCCGGACTTGGCCATTTCGTACAGACGGTGCACGCCGGTGGTGGTTTCCTCGGAGATGCCGCGCACCTCCTTCAACAGTTCGGGGTGCTTGTCGTGCATCACGGCGGTCAGATCGCCGCCGTCATCGAGGATCATGTTGGGCGTCCAGCCGTCGGGGCCGCGCAGGGTCTGGTCGATGCACCACCAGAATTCCTCCTCCGTCTCGCCCTTCCAGGCGAACACCGGAATGCCGGCGGCGGCGATGGCCGCGGCAGCCTGGTCCTGGGTCGAGAAGATGTTGCAGGAACTCCACCGCACGGTAGCGCCCAGCGTCACCAGGGTCTCGATCAGCACGGCCGTCTGGATGGTCATGTGCAGGCAGCCGGCGATGCGGGCTCCGGCGAGCGGCTTGGCATTGCCGAATTCCTCGCGGAGCGCCATCAATCCCGGCATCTCTGTCTCGGCGATGCGGATTTCCTTGCGGCCCCAGTCGGCCAGCGAGAGGTCGGCCACCTTGTAATCGGCAAAAGTCATGAGTGCGCTCCAGACTTGGATAATGAACGGCGTATAGCAGCCACGGCCAGCGGGGACAACCCGTCCGTCACAGGCCGTCGCCGATGATGTTGCCGTTGAAGTCGTCCAGCAGTTGGGCAATGCGCGCCGAGTCGGATTGGTCCATGATGACCCGGGCCCGCCGCGTCGCCGCCACCAGATCGAGATTGCGGATGCGCTGCTTCACCACCGGCAGGTTCGCCGCCGCCATCGACAGGTCGCGAATCCCGAGACCAAGCAGCAGCGCTGTGAAGCGGGGATCGCCGGCGATCTCGCCGCAGACGCTGACGGGAATGCGAGCCCTCAACGCCGCTTCGGCGGCGAACTGGACCAGCCGCAGCACGGCCGGATGCAGCGGATCGTAAAGCGAAGACACCGCTTCGTCGGCGCGGTCGATGGCCAGCGTGTACTGGGTCAGGTCGTTGGTGCCGATGGCAAAGAAGTCCGAATGCCAAGCCAGGGCGTCCGCCGCCAGGGCCGCGCCCGGCACCTCGATCATCGTGCCCACCGGCGGCAGCGGCAAGGCATAGGCGATATGGCGCCGCTTAAGCCGCTGTTCCACCGATTGCAGGATGGTACGCACCGCCAGCAGCTCGCTGACCGAGGTCACCATGGGGATCAGGATGCGCACCGGCCCGTGGGCGCCGGCCCGCAAGATCGCCGCCAGCTGGGTCTCGAGGATCTCGGGGCGCTTCAGGGCCAGACGGATGGCCCTCAAGCCCAGGGCGGGGTTGGGGCCTTCGACGATCCCTATGGCCGGGGCGATCTTGTCACCGCCGGCGTCCAGCGTCCGGATGGTCAGGCAGCGCCCGGCCAGCCGCTGGAGCAGATTGCTGAGGACCACATACTGCTCATCCTCGCTCGGCAGGTCGTCGCGGTTCATGTACATGAATTCGGTGCGCAGCAGGCCGACTCCTTGCGCGCCGGAAGACAGCACGCTGTCGATTTCCGCCGGCAATTCGAGGTTGGCCTGCAGGCTGACCTCGGCACCATCCAACGTCACCGCGGGGACCTTGCGCAGGCGTTGCAGCTGCCGGCGCTGGCGCAGGAATTCGGCGCGCTTCCGGCGGTAGAAGGCAAGGGTGTCGGAGCCGGGGTTCAGGATCACCTTGCCGGCGCTGCCGTCAATGATCGCCGGCTGGCCGTTGCGCGTCCCGGTCAGCATGCCGGCCATGCCGACCACCGCCGGCAGTCCCAGCGAGCGGGCCATGATAGCGGTGTGGCTGGCGGTGCCGCCAAGAACCGTGGCGAAGCCGGCGACATTGGCCGGATCGAGCAGCGCCGTGTCGGCGGGGGTCAGCTCTTCGGCCAGGATCACCGTATTTTTCGGCAGATTGGAGAACGGCCGGTAGGGAACCTTGGTCAGGTTGCGCACCAGGCGGCGGCCAACCTCGCGGATGTCTTCGATGCGTGCCGACAGATAGGCGTCGTCCATGGCGGCGAAACCCTGGACGATCTGCGATATCTCTTGCTGTACCGCGGCTTCGGCGTTGAGCCGGTCCTCGCCGATGCGCCGCTCGACGCCGCGCACCAATCGAGAGCCCTTCAGCATCTGCTGGTAGGCGTCGAGCAGGTAGCCCAGTTCCTCTCCGGACGAACCAGGCAGGTCGCGGGCCTTGTGCTGCAGCTTGCCGATCTGCGCGCTGGCGGCGGCTACCGCCTCGGCGAACCGGATTTTCTCGGCCTCGACCTGATCCTTGGCCAAGCGGTATTCCGGGACATTAACGCAGCCTGCGTCGTACACATGGGCGACGCCGATGGCCACGCCGGGGCTGACGCCAAGTCCGGCGAACAGCCGCTCGCCACCCGGCCCGCGTTCCTCGGTATCGGTGTTGCCGCTGGTCTGTTGGCCGGTCTCGATGATCATGGGTCGGTCAGTCTTCGTCGAACTTTGCGTCTATCAAGGCAACCAGGGCCTCCACAGCAGCCTGGGCGTCGGTCCCCCTGCCCCGCAACTCGATGGTGCAACCAGGGCCGGCGGCCAGCATCATCAAGCCCATGATCGACAGGCCGGACACTTCGGTGCCCCGTTTCGACACCACGACCTGGGCATCGAACTGGCCGGCCAGCTTGACGAACTTGGCGGCGGCGCGGGCATGCAAGCCGCGCCGGTTGGCGATGGTGGCGCTGCGGCTGATGAAATCGTCGTCGCCGGCAGCGTCGGTTGCGGATGAGGGATCGACTGGCATGTCCATATGCGAATTCCAGGTGAAAAATCCAGATTACGGATTGTCTTGGGTCAGCAGGCGGGATGCCACATTGATATATTTCCTTCCTGCCTCCTGGGCACTGGCCACCGCCTCGGCCAGGCGCTCGTGGTGACGGACGCTGGCCAGTTTGATCAGCATCGGCAGGTTGACCCCGGCGATCACCTCGACCTTCGCCTTGTCCATGATGGAGATAGCGAGGTTCGATGGAGTTCCGCCGAACATGTCGGTCAGGACCACCACACCGGACCCGTCATCCACCTTGGTGGTGGACTGCAGGATGTCCAGCCGCCGTTGTTCCATGTCGTCGTCGGGACCAATACAGACGGTGGCGACATTCGGTTGTGGCCCCACCACATGTTCAAGTGCCGCCACCAGCTCATCGGCCAGGCGGCCATGGGTAACAAGGACCATTCCTATCATCGGTCGGCCTTCACTTCATTTCCCCCTCTTCCAGTTCGCGGTGCCGCAAGTCGACGGCTTGGCCGTGGTCGCGCAGCCATTGCGCCAGTTTTTCGGCAATGACGACGGACCGGTGTCTTCCCCCTGTGCAGCCGACGGCGATGGTCAGGTAGCTTTTTCCCTCGGCGGTAAAGCGTGGCAGCAGAGGCTCCAGCAGAGCCGCCAATGCCCCGAAGAACTGCCCGAATCCCGGATCGTTTTCAACGTATTCGGCGACCCTGGGATCCCGGCCGGTCAACGGGCGCAATTGCGCAACGTAATGCGGATTGGCCAGGAAGCGCGAGTCGAAAACCAGATCGGCTTCGCGGGGCAGGCCGCGGCGATAGGAGAACGAGGTGACGAAGACCACCAGCGAAGGCTTGGCTTCCAGTCGGAAATGCCCGGCCAGGAAGCGTTTCAGCTCGCCCGGCGGCAACGACGTTGTATCCACCACCAGATCGGCGCGCGCTTTCAAGGGCGACACGAGCTCGCGCTCGTGGCGGATGCCGTCGATCAGCGGGCGGTCGACGGCCAGTGGGTGGCGCCGTCGCGTCTCGGTGTAGCGCCGGCCAAGAACATCATCGTCGCAATCGACGAACAGCAACCGCATGTCGAGCCTGCGCCCGTGCATCAGGCGGTCCATTTCGGTCAGCATGGAGGACACGCCAAAGCCGCGGGTGCGGATATCGATGCCGATGGCCAGCGGGCGGCCCGGCTCTCCCGGACGGACCAGCAGGCCGAGGAGCGACAGCGGCAGATTGTCCACCGCTTCGTAACCCAGGTCTTCGAGGGCTTTGAGGGCCAGGGTCTTGCCCGCCCCGGACATCCCGGTGATCAGCACGACCTTGCCGGGCGGCCCGGCCGGCCGGCCGGACTCGCGCCCCTCGCCGGCATCGTCGCCGCCGGCGGACTCGCCAGAGGATTGGGGCGCGTCGCAGGAACCATCGGTCATCATTGCAGCCGCATTATACGACCCGTCTGAGCCCGCACGGCAAGGCGAACCTTGGCCGCCGCCGACGGTTCCCAGGCGTTCAGGCCGAGACGCGGCACGGGCCGGCCCAACAATTCGGCCACCTCTTCCTCTGGCATGCGTTCGATCTTGGCCGCCGGCACCAGATCGATCACCAAACCAAGCCGGACCGGCGCCCGGTAGTCCAGCCGCACGATGCCGAAGCCGCGCACCTCCAGCAAGCCGGCGATGGTGGCCGGCGGGCCGGCCATCAGTTCGGTGCCGCGTTCCTCGATCTCCACCTGGTCATCGGCCACCAGTTCCGCTCCGCCATCGATCAGACGCAACGCCAAATCCGATTTGCCGGCGCCCGGCGGCCCGCGCAGCAACACCCCCACTTCCGCCAGTGAAACGCAAGTGCCGTGTAAGCGAATCATTTGCCCAAAGTGGAGCGACCGCAGTTGCGAGTCAACGGTTCTGGCCGGGGGTCGTGGCCGGGCATTCGAACCGGTCCCGGACCAAGGCATCACCGTTCACCGGCCGTGCCTTCGGCCGCCGGCAGGGTGAGGATGAAGCGCGCGCCGGTCACTTCCCCCTCGCCGCCGGCGCGGTTGGCGGCCTTGAGGCCGCCGCCGTGCGCTTCCGCGATCTGTTTGGATATGGATAGCCCCAGCCCGGAATGGGTACCGAATTTTTCGTCCTTCGGCCGTTCGGAATAGAAGCGCTCGAAGATGGCGTCCAGCTTGTTCGGTGGGATCCCGGGCCCTTCGTCCTCGACCTCGATGACCACTGCGTTGCCTCGGCGCACAGCCTTCAGCCTGATGATACCCTCGGGCGGGCTGAACGAGATGGCGTTGGTGATAAGGTTACGCAGCACCTGGCCCAGCCGACTTTCCAGGCCGGTCACCACCAGTTCGTCCTGGGGATCGGCGTCGACGACGAAGCGCACACTGTCGGCGGTGCCGGTGTCGCGATAGACCGCCACCAGGGCTTCCAGCATGCGCCGCATCTGCACCGGCCCGGCTTCCGCCCGCGACAGTTCGGCATCCAGGCGCGAGGCGTCGGAAATGTCGCTGATCAGGCGATCCAGACGGGTGACGTCGTCCTGGATGATGGCCATCAGCTTGCGCTGGTGTTCGGGGTTCTGCACCCGGGATACCGTTTCGACGGCGCTGCGGAGCGAGGTCAGCGGGTTCTTGATCTCGTGGGCGACGTCGGCGGCGAACGCCTCGATGGCGTCCATGCGGCGCCACAGCGCCTCAGTCATATCGCGCAGCGCGCCCGACAGGTCGCCGATCTCGTCGCGGCGTCGGGTCAGGTCGGGAATGTTGTGGCGTCGCCCGTGGCCGCGGCGCACGCGGTCGGCGGCAGCGGCCAGACGATAAATAGGGCGCGCGATGGTGCCGGAGAGGTACAGGGACAGGGCGAAGGTGATCGACAGGGCGAAGGCGAAGGCCTGGAATATGGTCAGACGCACCTTGAACAGGCTTTGGGCGATGTCGTCGCCGGTTGACGAGACCATCACCGCGCCCAGCACTTCCTTGTAGTGTTGCACCGGCACGGCGGTGGACAGGAGCAGCCGATGGTCCCGGGTGCTGCGTACCGCCCACGCGGCGTCGCCGGCCAGGGCCTTGACCACCTCTCCATAGTCGGCGGCGCGGGGGTGGCTGCGCTCATGGTAGCGCGGATAGTCCTCCTCGCCCATTCCGGTGGCCGTGACGAAGTCGTAGAGGCGGCGGAACAGCTTGGCGAACCAGCCCTCCTCGGGCGGCGGAAGTTCTTCGACCTGGATCGCCATGTTGGACGACAGCAGCATGCTGCTGTCGGCCAGTTCGGCGCCGTCGTCGTCGAACAGGCGGGTGCGCACGCGGGCCGGCGGCGACAGGCGGCGCACCATCTGCCGGGCCAATTGCTTCGACAGTTCGGGCAGGGCCATGCCGTTGTCGAGCACCGCGCCCTCACCCACCGCGGCGGCTACCATCTCGGCGCGGATGCGCAGCGACTCGAGTTCGGCGGCGATCAGTTCGTTCTTGTAGCGGTCCAGGTAAAACAGGCCGGCGACCAGGATTACCGGGGCCAGCATATTGACCGCCAGGATCCGCCGGGTCAGCGGCGAAGCCAAAGGCAGCCAGCGGCGCCGACGGCGGGGTGGGGGGGACTGCGTTGCGGACCCTGGGCGGACGGACGGTTGAAACGGTGCCTGGTCGGTCACTGATCTTCGCGGTAGCGATAGCCAACGCCGTAAAGGGTTTCGATATGGCCGAATTCCGTGTCGACGTCGCGGAACTTCTTGCGCAGCCTCTTTATATGGCTATCGATGGTGCGGTCGTCCACATAGATGTGCTCGCCATAGGCGGCATCGATCAGTTGGTCGCGGTTCTTGACGTGGCCGGGGCGGATGGCCAGCGACTTCAGGATCAGGAACTCGGTCACCGTCAGGTCGACCGGCTGCCCTTTCCAGGTGCAGGCATGGCGCACCGGGTCCAATACCAGGTCGCCCCGCGCGACGGCTTGCGAGGCGGTGGCATCGCCGCTTTCCCGCGCCAGTTCGCCGCGCCGCAGCAGCGCCCGGATGCGCTCGATCAGCAGGCGTTGCGAGAAGGGCTTCTTGATGTAGTCGTCGGCCCCCATGCGCAGGCCCAGCACCTCGTCCACCTCGTCGTCCTTCGAGGTCAGGAAGATTACCGGCACCGCCGAATTCTTGCGCAGGCGCTGCAGCAGTTCCATGCCGTCCATGCGCGGCATCTTGATGTCGAGGACCACCAGATCCACCGGCTGCGCGGTGATGCCGCGCAACGCGTCCGCGCCGTCGGTGTAGGTGCGCACGCGGAAGCCCTCGGCCTCCAGGGCCATGGAGATCGAGGTCAAAATGTTGCGATCGTCGTCAACCAGGGCGATGGTCTGGGCCAAGGGGCGGTCTCCGAATTTCGTCCTGCCCTCGGACCGAGGGTAAACCAGCCCTAGTTTGGCTGCTTCCGCCGATCTTGCCAAGGTGTCGCGTTGGGTGTCGCGTTGGGGGTGGGGGTCGGCGCGATTGCGGCGGAAATGCGCGCTTGGCGCGCCGGGCTCGCTGGAAATCGTCGGAAATCGCGTGCCGGGGCGCTTGACGATTCGTCGGGGCAGCCCAAACTTTCTGCCATGGAAACAACTGCCTCCCCCTCGCCGGCCGAACCGCCGGCCGCAACCATCCCCGAGGATATGGGCCTGGTCATCCGCCGGGTCGTCCGCCAATCCAAGCGCGCCGCTCTCGGCACCATCATGACCGGCCGGGGCCGCCCTTACGTGTCCCTGGTCACGGTAGCCACCGATGTGGACGGCAGCCCATTGCTGTTGCTGTCACGCCTTGCCGACCACACGCGCAATATCGAGGCCGATCCCAACGTCTCGCTGCTGTTCGACAGTACCGAAGGCTATGCCAATCCGCAGGAGGGTCCGCGCGTCACGCTGATCGGGCGCATACATCGGTCCGAAGACCCGGCTCACCGGCGGCGCTTCCTCGCCCGTCACCCGGGGGCGGCCCTCTATGCCGGCTTCGCCGACTTCGGGATATTCCGGGTCGAGGTCGAGAGGGCCCATTGGGTCGGGGGCTTCGGCCGCGCCCTGTGGCGCGAGCAGGGACTTACCTGCGATGCCTCGCTGGCCGAGGTCATCGGGGCGGTGGAGGAAGGAATTGTCACCCAGCTCAACGGCGATCAGCCTGAGGCGCTGACCCTGATGGCCAACCGCCTCCTGAACCGCCCGGGTCAAGGCTGGCGGATGGTGGCCATCGATCCGGACGGCTGCGACCTTGCTCTCGGCGACGAGGTGGTGCGGCTTGCATTCGACACGCCGGTCGGCGGACTGGGTGAAATCCGGGCGACCCTGGTGGAAATGGCCGAGAAAACCAGACGAAAATCATAGTTATCCTATTCCCTTCGTCGTTGCCCCCATCCTGATTCGGACATTATTCTTATTCCTTTTTCAGCGGAGCGGCATGGATGACGAGCTTAGGTATCCGCGGGGGAACCACGACCAATCTCAGGCTTCTCGCCTGGGTCGACGAGATCGCCCAGCTCTGCAAGCCCGACAAGATCCATTGGTGCGACGGCTCGCAGAGCGAATACGACAGCCTTTGCCAGATGATGGTCGAGGCCGGCACGCTGATCCGGCTGAATGACGCGAAGCGCCCCAACAGCTACCTCTGCCGCTCCGATCCCGGTGACGTGGCCCGTGTCGAGGATCGGACCTTCATCTGTTCCAAGAGCAAGGGGGATGCGGGTCCCACCAACAACTGGGTAGACCCGCGCGAGATGAAGGTGACCCTGGCGCGGCTGTTCGAAGGCTGCATGCGGGGGCGCACCATGTATGTGGTGCCATTCAGCATGGGGCCGCTGGGCAGCCCCATCGCCCATATCGGCGTCGAGATCACCGACAGCGCCTATGTTGTCGCCAGCATGCGCACGATGACCCGCATGGGCCAGGCGGTGCTGGAGGTGTTGGGGTCGAACGGCGACTTCGTTCCTTGCGTCCATTCGGTAGGCAAGCCGCTGGCGCCCGGGGAAGCCGACGTAGCCTGGCCATGCAATCCGGGGAACATTTACATCACCCATTTCCCGGAAGAGCGGGCCATCTGGTCCTATGGTTCTGGCTATGGCGGCAACGCACTCCTGGGCAAGAAGTGCTTCGCCCTGCGCATCGCCTCGGTCATGGCGCGCGACGAGGGTTGGCTGGCCGAGCACATGCTGATTGTTGGCGTCGAGGATCCCGAGGGCCGCAAGACCTATGTCGCAGCGGCCTTCCCCTCGGCCTGCGGCAAGACCAATTTCGCCATGCTGGTGCCGCCCAAGGGCTTCGAGGGGTGGCGGATCTGGACGGTGGGCGACGACATTGCCTGGATCAAACCGGGCGCCGATGGCCGCCTTTACGCCATCAATCCGGAAGCCGGATTTTTCGGAGTGGCGCCGGGGACCGGCGCGGTGACCAATCCCAATGCCATCGCCGCCTGCCGGGCCAACGCCATCTTCACCAATGTGGCGCTGACCGATGACGGCGATGTTTGGTGGGAAGGGCTGACCGACGGCAAGCCGGACCATCTGATCGACTGGAAAGGCCGCGACTGGACCCCCGACTCGAAGGATCCGGCCGCCCACCCTAACGCCCGCTTCACCGCCCCGGTATCGCAATGCCCGACCGTCGATCCCGACTGGGAGAATCCCAACGGCGTGCCGATCTCGGCCTTCATCTTCGGCGGTCGCGTATCGAGGAACATGCCGCTGGTGTTCCAATCCTTCAACTGGGCGCATGGCGTCTATCTGGCGGCCACCATGGGCTCCGAGGCAACCGCCGCGGCGGTCGGGCAGGCGGCGATGCGCCGCGACCCGATGGCCATGCTGCCGTTCTGCGGCTACAACATGGCCGACTATTTCAGCCATTGGCTGTCCATCGGCCGCCGTCTGTGCAACCCGCCGCCGATCTTCCGGGTCAACTGGTTCCGCAAGGACGGCAATGGCCGGTTCATGTGGCCCGGCTTCGGCGAGAACATGCGGGTGCTCAAATGGATCGTCGACCGCGTCCATGGCCGCGGATACGGCGTCGAAAGCCCGCTCGGCTTCATGCCGCGCTATGAGGACCTGGCCTGGGAGGGCATCGCTTTTCCGCCGGCGCGGTTCTACGAGCTGATGGCGGTCGACCGCGAGGCCGGCGCTGCCGAAGCCCGCGCCCACGAGGAACATTTCGACAAATTCTTCGATCGCCTGCCCAAGGAATTCGTCTATGAGCGCGAACTGCTGAAATCGCGGCTGTGGCGCTCGCCCGAGGTGTGGGAACTGGCCCGCGACGATCTGATCAGTTGATTGTCCCGCTTTCGACAGCGCCGGCACCCCTGCCGGCGCTGTCAAGGTCGTCCAGCCGGTCGACACGGCGCAGTTCGGTGAAGCGCGCCGCCCATAAGGCGACCACCAGCAGGGTGCCGACGCCGCCCAGCACTACCGCCGGCACGGTCCCGAACCAGCCGGCGGTGAGGCCCGACTCGAATTCTCCCAGCTCGTTCGATGCGCCGATGAACACCATGTTCACCGCCGAGACCCGGCCGCGCATGTCGTCGGGCGTGTTCAGCTGGACCAGGCTCTGGCGTACATAGACGCTGACCATGTCGAATGCGCCCAGCGCCGTCAACGCCACCAGCGACAGGGGGAATAGCGTCGACAGGCCGAAGATGATGGTGCTGAGACCGAAACCCGCGACGCAGGCGAACATGACCTGTCCCGCCCGCCGCCTGAGCGGATGGTGGGCCAGCCACAGCCCGCACAGGGCCGCGCCGACGGCCGGGGCGCTGCGCAACAGGCCGAGGCCCCAGGGGCCGACATGCAGGATGTCGCGGGCATAGACCGGCAGCAGTGCGGTGGCCCCGCCGAACAGCACGGCGAACAGATCGAGCGAAATCGCGCCCAGCACCACCGGCTGCGAACGAATGAAATGCACCCCGGCCAGCAGCCGTTCCACCGCCGGGCCGCCGGCCCGCGGACTGGCCGGCCGGCGGCCAATGGCGCCGGCGGCCAGGACCGAGGCCAGCAGCAGCAGCGTCACCGTGCCGTAGACGGCCTTGGCGCCCAGGCCGTAAAGCAGGCCGCCGATCGCCGGTCCGGCGACCACCGCCACCTGCCAGGCCGAAGAGCCCCAGGCCACCGCGTTCGGGAAGTGCTGCTTCGGCACCAGCAGCGGTAGCAGCGACTGCATCGACGGTCCGACGAAGGTCCGCGCCGTGGCAAACAGCAGCAGGACCGCGAAGATCGGCGTCACCCGCTGGAGACCGGCGACGCTCAGGCCCAGGAGCAGGGCGGAGCAGGCCGCCTCGGCGGCCAGGCACAGGCGCATGACGGCGCGTCGGTCGAAACGGTCGGCCACATGGCCGGCGGCCAGCGACAACAGGACCTGCGGCAGAAACAGTGCCAGGCCCACATAGCCAAGATCGAAGGGGCTGTGGGTCAGGTCGTAGATTTGCCAGCCGATGGCCACGGTCTGCATCAGATAGGCCGCGTTGGAGGCCAGGCGGACCAGCAGGAAAAGGCGGAAGTCGCGGTGACCCAGGGCGGCGCGGGGATGCACGGGGGAAGAATTGTCGGTCCTCATGGCGGTTCGTTATAGCCTGCGGCGCCATGCTGCGCCAATGGCCCGCCCAAGGCCCCCGGGGCACAAGATGCTTGAGTGGGTGGGCGGGTTTGCGGATGATCGCCGATGGACGCCGCAGGAATGGGACGGAAGTGGCCGGTTTGATTTCCCGCCGATGCGCGAGGGTGAAGATCCGGTGGCGTCGCCTGCGCCACAAGGGCGGCCAGCGGATGGGCGCGGCCATGGCCTGCTCGCTCGTCCTGCATGTCCTGGTGGCGCTGCTGGTGATATTCGGCTTGCCCGAGCTTCCGCCGCCGTACCAGGACCTGCCACCGCCTATCGAATATGTGGACATCGGCCCGGTGACCGTTCCTTCCGCTGGTTCGGCGGAAGCCGGCCCGCTGCGCCAGGAGGCGCCGGCAGCGCCCCAGCCGCAGCCGCCGACGGCGCACCCGGCTCCGCCAGCCGCGCCGGCCGCCGCCGCGCCGCAGATCGCAAAAGCGCTGCCGCCGCATCCGCAACCGCCGCCTATGCCCAAGCCTGCACCCAAGCCGGTGAAACCCGCCCCGGCCCGTGCCACCAAGCCGGAAAAACGGCCCACGCCGCCCGACGACTTCACCGCCATGCTGCGTTCGTTGAGCAAGCAGAACCAGTCGGGGCTGGGCCGGCGACAAAGGCGCGGGCTGGAGCGGCCGCAAGCGGGCGCCGGCGAGGGCGACAGCGCCTGGGCCCGGCGCGGCATGCTGGGGATCAAGGATTTCATCCGCGCCCAGATCGAACACCATTGGGAACTGGACGTGGCTGCCCTGGGCTCGGCCAGGCTGGTGGTCACACTGCATCTGAATCTGACCGCCGACGGTCAGGTGACCAGTGCCGAGATCGTCGAGAATCCGCGCTATGCCGGGCTTCCAGGTTATCGCGCCGCCGCCGAGAGCGCACGGCGCGCCGCCCTGGTCGCCTCTCCCCTGCAGTTGCCGCCCGGGGATGCGGAAGCGTTCAGCGATCTGACCATCGATTTCAATCCGCGCGAGGCAGTGCGGTAGAGAATTTTCTGCCCGAGGTTTTGCCCGAATACTTGCCCAGAGCGCCGGAGAAACCGGTCTTTTCATCGTCATCCCCGCGAAAGCGGGAATTCAGGGGCGGGACGGGCGACCGACATGTCGTCCCTGTTCGATCTTGTTGCCGTTGGATGACCCCCCGCTTTCGCGGGGGTGACGATCATGATGATGCCCGCGGGAGGTTTTTGGCAGCCTAAGGCAAGGTCATCGCCACCCGGAAGCCGGCATAGGTGGCGTAGTCGTAGCCGTGGTGAGTGGCATCATCGCCGATGCGCGCAGCCGAACGGATGAATTTGGGAAGGTTGCTCCACGAGCCACCGCGCAAAACCCGCTTGCTGCAGTCGCCCGCGGTCCACGCGTTGCCGTCGGCGGGTGCGCCGACATAGCTTTCGTTCCAGCAGTCGGCTGTCCACTGCCATACGTCGCCCAGCATGTCGTAAAGGCCGAAGGCATTCGGTTTGAAACTGCCCACCGGCGACAGCCGCAGATTGTCCCAACGGCTGCCGCAACCATTGCAATTGGCGTTGCCGGTACCGATGACGCTGCCCCACCAGCGGGCGGTCTCGGTGCCGGCCCGCGCCGCGTATTCCCATTCCGCCTCGCTTGGCAGGCGGTAAGGTCCGCCGCCTGCGGCGGACTTCCCTCCCCGCTTGCCCACCTTGCCGTTCAGCCAGGCAATATAGGCCTGGGCGTCCTTCCAACTGACGCAGACCACCGGGTCAGGCGGGATGAATCCCGATGAGTCCCAGGCGATCCCATCCGGCCAGTCGCAGGGAGCGGTTTCGTGGTCGGTTTCGCGCACGAAAGCGGCATATTGTTCCACCGTCACGTCGTACCGGCTGAGCGCGAACCAGCGCAGCGAGACGGTGTGCTGCGGACCCTCGGTATCGAAGCGGCCGGCCTCGTTCTTCGGGCTGCCCATGACGAAGCGCCCGGCGGGAATCACCACCATCTCGGGACAGTCGGGGCAATCACGGAACATGTTGGGGCCCAGCACCTGGGCGTGGCGATGGTCACCCCCCGCAATGCCGTCCTCGGCCAGGGCGAGATTCGGCAGAGTCGTGATCGCTGCGCACCAAAGTACAAGGAAGAGCCGCCGCCACATGTCGTATCCCGCCTCGAAGTGAACCCGCCCGGCCCGGGATGACATTTTTTCCAGATCAGGACGTGGCCTGCAATGGGGTGTGCGGCAGGGGGAGCGTGGCGTCACCGGTCCTGCATAGTTCCAGGCGCTGGTCGTGGAAGGCGGCCAGGGTGGGGCGGTGGGCGATGCTGACCAGGGCGGTATCGGGCAGCCGGTCGATCGCCAGCCGGTAGAGCACGGTCTCGGACGGCTCGTCCAGGGCCGAGGTGGCTTCGTCAAGGAACAGCCAGCGCGGTTGCAGCAGCAGGGCGCGGGCGAAAGCCAGCCGCTGCTGTTCGCCTGGCGACAACTGCTGCGCCCAATGGCGCTCTTCATCCAGCCGGTCGCGCAGATGGGGAAGGCCGCAATCGGCAAGGGCCTGCCTGATGGCTTCGTCGTCATGGCGCTCGGGCGCGTCCGGATAGACCGCCGCCTTGCGCAGGGTGGCGATCGGCAGATAGGGCTTTTGCGGCAGGAACAGCATCCGCTCACCGACCGGCAACGACAGGGCGCCGCGGCCATAGGGCCACAATCCGCTGATGGCGCGGAACAGCGTGCTTTTGCCGCAGCCGGAGGGTCCGCCGACCAGCGTCCGGCTGCCGGGCGGCAGCGCGAGGGTCAGGCCGCGCAACAAGGGCGTGCCGTCTGGCAACAGCAGGTCCAGGTCGTCGACGGTGATGCCCGAGCCGGGAGGAGCGTGTCGGCGGGTCACCTCGGCGGCAGCCTGCCCGGGAACCTCCTGCAGGGAGCGCTCGAAGCCGACCAGACGGTCGACGGTGGCTTTCCACTCGGCCAAGGAGGAATAGGCGTCGACAAACCAGGACAAGGCGCCCTGCACCTGGCCGAAGGCCGAGGCGGTCTGCATCAGCCCGCCCAACTGGATGGCGCCGGAAAAGTAGCGCGGCGCAGCGACGATGTACGGAAAGACCACCGCCACCTGCCCGTAGCCGGAGGAGAACCAGGTCAGCCGCTTCTGCTGGCGCATGATGTCCCACCAGTTGTCGACCACATGGGCGAAGCGTGCGATCAGGCCGCGCGCCTCTTCCGCCTCGCCGCCATAGAGGGCGACGCCCTCGGCGTTCTCGCGCAGGCGAACCAGGGAAAAGCGGAAGTCCGCCTCGAACCGTTGCTGCTGGAAATTCAGCCCGATCAGCGGACGGCCGATGCGATGGGTCAGCCAGGTTCCGAGCACCGCATAGACCACGGCCACCCACAGCATATAGCCGGGAATAACCACGCCACCCACCGACAGGGAACCGGACAGGTTCCACAGGATGGCGGCGAAGGATACCAAGGTGACAACCGATTCCATGATGCCCAGGGTCAAGACCAGGGTTTGGCCGATGAAGCTGCCGATGTCGTCGGCGATGCGCTGGTCAGGGTTGTCGGTACGCCCTTCGGCAAGCTGCATGCGGTAATAGGCCCGACCGTGCAGCCACTCGCCGATATATCGGCTGGTCAGCCAGCGCCGCCAGCGGATCTGCAGCATCTGCCGCAGGTAGATGCGGTAGACGGCGACCACCAGGAATATGGCGGCCAGAACGCCGAAGCGGATGAACTGGTGGACGAAGGCGTCGAAATCCTTGTTCTGCAGCGCGTTGTAGAACAGGTTGTTCCACTCGTTGAACTGGACGTTGAGGTAGACCAGTCCAAGGTTCAAGGCGACGATGACGGCCAGCAGGCCGCCCGACGCCCAGCGTTCCTCCGAACGCCAATACGGCATGGCGAGAACCCGCAGGTCGCGCAGGAATGCAGCGGTTTTTCTGAGCATGGGTCAGCTATCGCCGGTCTTTGTGGCGAAAGTGAGGTCGCCCGGCCATCACTCCTCGTCGCCTGCGCCCGGGCGGAACGCGCGCACCGGCGCTTGCTCGGCCGGTTTTTCACGCTTCCCGCCGGCCAGCACGGTAGCTGCGCGGCGGTCGGCGCCCGAGGGCAGGGCGGCGCCGGGCTTTTCGATCCAGGCGGCGATGTCGCCCAACACCACCTTGGCCTCCAGGTCGCGCAGCAGCATGTGGTAGCCGTCGGCATAGACCGCCTTGACCTGGGGGACCGGATTGTCGGGCAACTGCTTCATCATCCGGTAGGTCGGCTCGGCCGGAACGATTTCGTCCTTTTCGCCGTACAGCACCAGCGTCGGCACATGCAGCGAAGGGGCGGCGGCCGCCGCCTCGTCCATCAGGTCGCACAGGCCGTGGATGGTGTCGACCCGGGTCTCCTTGATCACCAGCGGGTCCCGGCTCAGGCGGCGCAGCATTTCGATGTTGTCCGAGGGCGTGATGTGAAGGCCGCTGCCGGAGACGGTGAGCCAAGGCATGGTGTGCGAGGTGAACCACAGGGCGCTGCGCTCGAACAGGTTCATGGTGTCGCGGCTCCACACCGCCGGCGCCGACAGGATCACGCCGTCCACCTTGGGGGCACCGGGGCGAGTCATGGTCACCATGACCAGGGCGCCGCCCATGCTTTCGCCCAGCAGGTACAAGGGCTTGCCGGGATTGCGGGCGGCGACCAGCCGGGCGGCCGTGGCGAGATCGTCGGCCATCGCCTGCTGGCCTGCCCAGTAGCCGCGGTTGGGCGCGTTGCCGAAACCCCTGAGGTCGAAGGCGTAAACGGCGATCCCCCGTGCGGCGAGAAATTTGCCCGGCTCGTCGAAGGCGTTGCTGTAGTCGTTGAAGCCGTGCACCGCCAGCACGACCGCTTGCGGGTCGCCGTCGGGCAGCCAGGAGCGCATCGGCAGAGCCAACCCGTCGGCGGTCAGCACCGCGTCGGCGGTCAGCTGCGGTTCGGCGACCGGCGGTCCGGCGGATTTTATGGTAGGGGCGCAAGCGGCGGTGAGCAGGGTGAACATGACGGCAGCGATGGTCAGGATCTTCATCGGGAAACCGGTTCGCCGGCCGAGCGCCGGGTCAGTTGCAGGAAGATGTCTTCAAGATCGGCCTCCTCGGTCGACAGGTCGGCCACGCCCAGGCCGGCCGCCTGCAGGCCCGCCAGGATCGCCGCGACGCTGGTCCGGCTGGGTTTGTAGCGGAACGTCAACAGGCGCCCGTCCTTCAGTTCCGGGGAGAATTCGGCCAGTTGCGGGGGAATGGCGGGGATCTCGCGGTCAATGGTCACGCTCAATACCTTGCTGTCGAGCCGGCGCAACAGCGCCCTGGTGTCGTCATGGGCGACCAGCTTGCCGCGGTCGATGATGGCGATGCGGTCGCACAAGGCCTCGGCCTCTTCAAGGTAGTGCGTGGTCAGAAGGACGGTGGTGCCGCGCCGGTTGAGTTCCTTCACATAGTCCCAAAGCTGTCGGCGCAGTTCGATATCGACCCCGGCCGTCGGTTCGTCCAGCACCAGCACCGGTGGATTGTGCACCATTGCCTTGGCCACCAGGAGGCGGCGGCGCATGCCGCCCGACAGGGTGCGGGCATAGGCATGCGCCTTGTCGGTCAAGCCCAGCGCCGCCAGGATCTCGTCGGTCCGCCGCTCGGCCTTGGGCACTCCATAGAGGCCGGCCTGAACCTCCAGCAGTTCGCGCGGGGTGAAGAAGGGATCGAGGTTGAGCTCCTGCGGCACCACGCCGATGGACGAGCGGGCGTCACGCTCGGCGGTGACGATGTCGTAACCCCAAACGCGCGCCGTGCCCGAGGTTTTCACCACCAGGCCGGCCAGGATATTGATCAGAGTCGACTTGCCCGCGCCGTTCGGACCCAGCAGTCCGAAGAAGCTGCCGCGCGGTATGGACAGGCTGACCTCGTCCAGCGCCCGTTTGGCCGGTTGCCCGCCGCGTGACGGGTAGACCTTGGTCAGTCTCTCGATGTCGACGGCGGAGGGTTGGGAAGAACTCAACGGCCGCTCGGCTGTGGCGGTTATCATCCGGTCAGAAGGGAATTGATTGGTCAGCCGCAATGGGTATCATCCGCCGGGCCGACGGGTCAATGCCAAGCGTTTGTCCGGAAATGGCGCCGTCGGTTCTCGACGGGCCCCAAACGAACGGGCAGGGCAGCCGCCGACCGCCTTTTTTTGTTTCAGCGAGGATCATCATGGCCAAGGATATCGTCACGGTGAACACTGCCACGGTCGCCTGCGAAGGCAATGCCCCGGCCACCGGCCACCCGAAAGTCTATCTGACCTTCAAGCCCGGCGAGCGTGAAGTGGTCTGCCCCTATTGCAGCCGCACCTTCGTTCTGGCCGCCGGCGCCAGCGCCGAGCAGGGTCATTGAATATATGATGGGCAGGCGCTGAGGCATCCACCCGCGTCTGCCGGAGCATCGTCGACATGGCCCAAGCACCGTTGCGGCACGTCTATCTGGTGGACGGGTCGGGATTCGTCTTCCGCGCCTTTCATGCCCTGCCCCCGATGACGCGCCCCGACGGGGTGCCGGTGAACGCCGTATTCGGCTTCACCAACATGTTGATGAAGCTGCTGACCGACAGCGACGCCGACCATGTGGCGGTGATCTTCGACGCCGGCCGCGAGACGTTCCGCACCCGCATCTATCCGGAATACAAGGCGCACCGGCCCGATCCGCCACCTGAGCTGGTGCCCCAGTTCGCCCTGATCCGCGACGCCGTCAGGGCCTTCAACCTGCCTTGCGTCGAGCTGGCGGGGTTCGAGGCCGACGACCTGATCGCCACCTATGCCCGCCAGGCGGTGGCCAAGGGGGCCCGCGTGACAATCGTGTCCTCGGACAAGGACCTGATGCAGCTGGTGGGCGACGGCATCGAGATGCTCGATCCGCTGAAGAATCGCGTCATCGGTCCGGCCGAGGTGTTCGAGAAATTCGCCGTCGCGCCGGACAAGGTGGTGGACGTGCAGGCCCTGGCCGGCGATCCCACTGACAACGTGCCCGGGGTGCCCGGCATCGGGGTGAAGACCGCGGCCCAGCTGATCGACGCCTTCGGCGACCTGGAGAGCCTTCTTGCCCGAGCCGGCGAGATCAAGCAGCCGAAGCGCCGCGAAGCGCTTCTCGCCCATGCCGAGGACGCCCGCATCTCGATGCAGTTGGTGCGCCTCAGGGACGATGTGCCGGTGCCCGAGCCGATCGACGGATTCGGTCTCAGGGATCCCGAGCTGGACGCCTTGTTGGGATTCCTCGACCTGCAGGGCTTTCGCAGTATCCGCACCCGGCTCGAGGCCAAGCTGGGCGCCGCTGCCGAACCGGCACGGCCGGCGGCGGCACGGTCTGCCCCGGCGGCGGCCGAGTACGAACTGGTGCTGGACGTCGCCAGCCTCGAGCGCTGGGTGGCCGAGGCGCGGCGGGCCGGCATCGTGGCGGTGGATACCGAGACCAATTCCCTGGATCCGCTACGCTGCGATCTGGTCGGCGTCAACCTGTCCATCGAACCGGGCCGCGCCTGCTACATCCCGGTACTGCACAATCCGGGCGGGCCGCAGGGAACCCTCGACTTGGCCGGAGAGCGGACGGCTGCCGGTCCGCGGCTGATCCCCAAGGCCGAGACCCTGGCCCGGCTCAAGCCGCTGCTGGAGGATCCGGCGGTCCTGAAGATCGGGCATAACATCAAGTTCGACCTGCAGGTGTTGTCCGTCTGCGGCATCGCCGTCGATCCTATCGACGATACCATGCTGCTGTCCTATGTGCTGGACGGCGCCGCCCATGGCCACGGCATGGACGAATTGGCCGGCCTGCATCTGGGCCACAAGACCATCACCTATGCCGAGGTCTGCGGCAGCGGCAAAGGGCAGATCACTTTCGACCGGGTGCCGCTGGACAAGGCGCGCGACTATGCCGCCGAGGACGCCGACATCACGCTCCGCCTGCACCGGGCGCTGAAGCCGCGTCTGCTCGCCGAGCACATGGTCAGCGTCTACGAGACCATGGAGCGGCCGCTGGTGCCGATCCTGGCCGCCATGGAACGGGCCGGTATCAAGGTCGACAAGGCCGAACTGCAACGCATGTCGGTGGAGTTCGGCCGGCGCATGGCCGAGGACGAGGCGGAGATCTGCCGGCTGGCCGGGGTCGAGTTCAATGTGGGGTCGCCCAAGCAGCTGGGCGAAGTGCTGTTCGACAAGCTGGGCCTGCCGGGTGGCAAGAAAAGCGCCAAGACCGGCGCCTATGCCACCGGCGCCGAGGTGCTGGAGGCCCTGGTGCCGTTGCATCCCTTGCCCCAGCGGGTGTTGGACTGGCGGCAGATCGCCAAGCTGAAGAGCACCTATGCGGATGCCCTGGTCGAACAGCTCAACCCCGCCACCGGCCGGGTTCACACCAGCTATGCCATGGCCGCCACCAGCACCGGCCGGCTGGCCTCCTCCGACCCCAATCTGCAGAACATCCCCATCCGCACCGAAGAGGGCCGGCGCATCCGCCGCGCCTTTATCGCCGAGCCAGGAAATCTGCTGCTGTCGGCCGATTACTCGCAGATCGAGCTGCGGCTGGTCGCCCATGTGGCCGGCATCGAGGGGCTGAAGCAGGCCTTCCACGACGGTGCCGATATCCATGCGATCACCGCGTCCCAGGTATTCGGCGTGCCGGTCGAAGGCATGGACCCGCAAGTCCGGCGCAAGGCCAAGGCGATCAATTTCGGCATCATCTACGGCATCAGTCCGTTTGGCTTGGCCCAGCAGCTGGGCATCTCCAACGGTGAGGCGCGCCAGTACATCGAAGCTTATTTTGCCCGCTACCCGGAAATCCGCGCCTATATGGATGCCACCCGCGACCTGGCCAAGAAACAGGGTTGGGTGCAGACCCTGTTCGGCCGCAAATGCTTCGTCCAGGGGATCCAGGACAAGAATCCGGCGGTGCGCAGTTTCGCCGAACGGGCGGCAATTAACGCCCCCATTCAGGGCGGTGCCGCCGACATCATCAAGCGGGCCATGGTCCGCCTGCCCGCCGCGCTGTCCGCCGAACGGCTATCAGCCCGCATGCTGCTGCAGGTCCATGACGAACTGGTGTTCGAGGTCCCGGACTCCGAGGTCGAGGCGACCAAAGCCGTGGTGAAACGGGTGATGGAAGGGGCGGCCGCCCTGGAGGTGCCGCTGCTGGTGGAGATCGGCGTCGCCGCCAGCTGGGCCGACGCGCACTAGTATTGAGAATCTGACGGGTGATGCCGTCACCATCCCTCAGATTCTCAATATAATTCAATTTGTTGGTGGCCGTTGAGACCGCGCGCCCGGCGAGGAAAATCCAGGAGCTTGGCCCAGCTACCGCGTGGCGTCGAGCAGGTGCCGCAGTTCCATCTCGTCGATCAGGCCGGTCAGCCGGCCGCGTTCCATCGCTCCGCGATAGGCGACGACGATCCGGTCATGGGCCAGGTTCAGCCGGTGCAGCACATCCCTGCGACGGTCGAAGTCCACCTCGAACACCGTGACATCGTCATAGGCGGGATCCGCGGCCAGCCGATAAAGGGTGTCGTCCAGGTCGCGGCTTCCCGGCTTCCACGGAGAACGAACAACCACCAGCATCCGCTGCCCGCTTTGTTGGGCCCGCAGGAATTCCTGGTCGTTGAATTCCTGGACCTCGGCCGCCGCCGCCTCGCCAGCGGCGAAGACGGCGAGGGCGACGGCCAGGGCCAGGCGGCGGAAACGATCGGACATTGGAGCGAGCCTCGATGTTTCCGGCGATGATGCGGCCCAAGGGGGCCTTGGCGCCAGCGTCCGTCGGTCGGAGCGCAGTGCTCTTTCGGCCGGCTTGGACTGGCGGGCACTATCCATTCAAGGTAGGTTTTGCGCCGTTCGAGCCTGCCATAGCCGGAGGCGCAGGCTTGGTATCAGAACGTCCGGAGCGAAGCGGAAAACACCTCAATTCGACATCAGCACCGGCAGGGTCATGTGGTGCAGGATGAACCGGGTGCCCGAGCCGCGCCGCAGGCCCGAGCCGCTGTGCGCGCCCATGACCAGCAGGTCGGAACCGAGATCGAAGGCCCGCGACAGCAGGACGTCCATCACGCCGATTTCTTCGTCGACCAGCCGTTCGACCTTGGCTCTGACGCCGTGGGCGGCCAGATGCTCGATAATATTGACCTGCGGCAGATCTGCCGCAGGTGCAGGCGCATCCGGTTCGCGCACCGCCAGCACGGTAACCTCGCGAGCCCCTTTGAGGAACGGCAGGGCGTCATGGATGGCGCGGGCGGCTTCTCGGCTGGCGTTCCAGGCGATGGTGATCGAGTTCCCGATGCTGGCGACTTCGCCTGCGTAAGGGACGACAAGGACCGGCCGCCCGCTCTGTAGAATCACCTCCTCGGCCAAGTCTTCCGGCACGCGCGAGGTTTCCTGTTCCCACTGGCCAAGGATCGCCATGTCGGCGTAGCGGGCGCAAAAGGCCGTTTCTGCGACAACGAAGCCCGGCTCGCCATGGCTCAAGCGCATCCATTGGCCGGAAACCCCGGCATCGGCCAAGGCCTTGTGGAATTGCGCCGAAATCCGATCGGCGGCGGCGTTCAGGCCGTCGCTGGCCCGCCGGGCCACCACGCTGGGGGCGTTGCTTTCGGCCTGGGCGAACAACCCGGTCAGCCTGGCGCCGAAGCGCTTCGCCAGATCGATCGCTACCTCCAGACGAAGGCCGGCGCGTTCGCCGCCGTCCAAATGGACCAGAAATTCCTTCATGAGCGCCCCACTTCCCGCAATAAGCGCAATTGCATACCGGAATAGCTTAGAGGCAATTTCCCGCCTGCGGAAGGGCGTTCCTCGACCCTTCCGCCATTTGCCCGCGGATCACCGGAAGTTCAGCGGAACGACCAGATTGACCGAGGGCGCGACCGGCGGTGCCATGATGACCGGCGGCGGCGCATACATGGCAGCCGGCGGCGCCACCATGACCGGCGGTGGCGCGTACATGACGGCCGGCGGCGCCACTACGACCGGCGGAGCGCCGTAGACGTAGCCGGGCGCGCCATAGCCGTAGTAGCCGCGATAATGCCCGTACCACCCGCGTCCGCCCCAGCCGCGATGGTGCCATCCATAGCCACCCCGCCAGCCGTCATGGGCATCTGCCGGTGTCGCGTCCAGACCGCCAAGAACGGCGGCGAGAACACCAAGAGTCAGCAACAGCCGTTCGACTCCCCGGGAACCCGCCATCGGGATCGTCATGTCCCCCTCCTCGTGCCAAGGATTGCATTTCGATAATCGTCGCCACCGGGCGTCGCCGCGGCGTCTGGGAAGGGTTATCGCAGAAAATTGCGCCCGAATAGTGACGACGAATTACATGTTTTTGACGCAATCCGCCGCCAGCCATGGCGTCTACCAGCCGCGAGGCAAGTGTTCGGGAAATCGTTGGAGGCGCGCCGGCCAGGGGTTAGACTTGACCGAACCGATGGCTGAAAGAATGCGGGAGTTGCAGGTGGAGCCCAGGCATCCGTCCGATTCTCCGGAAGAATTCGTCGAGCAGATCCGCAAGGAATTCGTCGACGAGGCCGTCGAGACCGTCCAGACCCTGGATGTAATGCTGGATGCCGGCCGCCACGGGCGTGCCGATCCAGCGGATTTGGTCACCGCCTTCCGCCGCTCCGCCTTGCAACTGCGCGGGCAAGCGGCGAACCTCGGGTTCCGTGGTCTGTCTGCCGTCGCCCATCGGCTTGACGAATATCTCACCGCGGCCCGCGACCCGTTGCCGCCGCGGACCTGGCCGGATCTGCAGGCGTTCCTCGACGTGATGCTGCAGTTGGTGGAGGGCGGCCAGCCGGCGGACGCCGATCCCTCGGCCATGGTCCGCCGCCTGCCGCCAAAACTGGGCTTCGACCTTGGCGACATCGAGGTGCGCAATGTCGAGGTCATGCTGGTCATGCCGCCGGGCACCCAGACCCACTTCGTCGAGCGCGAATTGCAGCAATGCGGCTACCGGGTCTCGGTGGTGCCCGATACGGTCCTGGCCTTCGCCATGGTGGTGCAGACGATGCCGGATCTGGTCATCGTCTCGGCGGTGATGCCGGGTTTGGATGGCATCGATTTTGCCATCGGGCTGACGGCCATGCCGTCGACCCGCAACATTCCCATGGCGGTCATCACCAGCCTGGCTTCGGACGACGAGCGGCTGAAGCTGCTGCCGCGCAAAGTCCCGATTCTGCGCAAGGGGCCCAGTTTCGGGGACGACTTGTTTGCCGCGCTCGACAACCTGTTCCTGATCTGACCGGGGTTGACCTTTCGCCAACTCTCCCCTTGCTTCAGCCCGGAGTATTGTCGATGTGTTTGCTCATCCACTTCGACAGCATGACGAAGGCTGCGACCATGAAGCCGCCCAGCGACACCAGGACTGCCACGTCGCCGGTGGTGAAGGTCGAACTGTTGTGGATGACGAAGCTGTTGATCAGAACCCAGATCAGCACGGGCACGGCCATTGCCGCCACCAGGACATAAGGCAGATAACGCATCAGCTACCCCAGACGTTAGTTATAATCAGTCTATTATGCAAACTGACGTCAGGATAGCGATGGCGTCTCAACTGTCAATTATGATGGAAGACGGACATGATCATCGCTTTGGCGATGGGGTTGCAGGGCGATGGCGGAGCGTCCGGCGGACCGGCGCTATTTCAGCAGCGAAAGCTTGGCCTGTTCGGCCTTGATCGAGGTTTCCAGGGCTGCCGCCGCCGCCGCGCGGCTGGCCCGCAGGCCGGCCAGGGTGGTGGACTCCTGCACTATGTCGGACTGGCTGAGGGTCTGGGCCGTGCCCTGATCGGTCAGGATGGTGCTGGAGTTGATGGCCTGAGCGGTGTTCACCGCCGCCATCGGCGCGCCGAACCCGGCCAGAGTTGATTGGACGGTGCTGATGGCGGTGTCGAGTGATCCGATGGTAGCCTGGATGGCCTCGGACGAATTCCAGTTGGCGGAAGTCAGCCCCAGGCTGGCGGAATCGGAGGCGACTCCGTTGACCGTCAGCGTGCTGCCGCCCTGGCCGCCGCTGGGCAGCGACAGCGTGCTGGGGATGGCCGAGACCAGGTTGATGCCGTTGATCCCGGCATTGGATACCAGATTGTTCACCTGCCCGAGCAGGCTATTGTATTGGCTTTGCAGGTCGCCGCGCAGCGACTGGCTGGGATTGCTGAGCGCATCCTGCGCGGCGTTGCGCATGGCCTGCAGCACGTTGTTGACGCTGGACAGCGCGCTGACCCCCAGGGACAGCGAGCCCGAAGCCAGGCTGACGCCGGGTTGGGCGGCAGTCAGGCTGGCCGCCTGGGTATTGTAGGCCAGTGCCGCCGCATAGGCGCCAGGGCTGTCGGTCAGCAGGGATTGGTTCTTGCCGGATGACAGATTCCGCAGCGATTTGTCGGTCTTCCACCACAAGGTATTGAGCGAATTGATCGCGGACGCGGAGCCGATGGGAGCGGACAAGGCGGGGATTCCTTCCTGCAAGGAGACCTCGAATTAGCATCATCATCGCATGGCCGGACAGGGAATCAAGTGATGCCCGTCACATGGCGGGAAGGCCATTGCAGCTTCATCGACCTGTCGGGAATTATCCATTTGACGAACGCCGAAACCTTTGATGTCGAAGACTTCATCCTGGTGGACGACAGCAATCGACAGGCGTGGAACAGCTGTCATCGAGCACCCTGTCACGGAGTTAGCCGTCATCACTTGGTTCCGCTGGCGGCGCGATCTTGGATCGCATTTCGAGTGCACCCGAAGCGTGACCTGCCCCCGGAAATTTCCTCCAGTCTGAGTTAGAGTCCGCCCTTATGGAAGGACGGACGAATGAAGCGCAGCAGGTTCACGGAAGATCAGATCATCGGCGTGCTGAAGGAGCATGAGGCGGGCATGAAGACCGCCGATCTGTGCCGCAAGCACGGGATCTCCGAGGCGACGTTTTACAACTGGAAGGCCAAGTACGGGGGGATGGTCATGGGGCTCTTCCGTGCCACATCCCCGGCACAGCACTGGCGCACCCGGCGAGATTCGAACTCACGACCTCTGCCGCCGGAGGGCCCGCGCGTTTTCCATTCTCCCCCTTTGCATCCGGCATCGGGATGCGCTATACGGTCCCTTCCACCGCGCCGGTTGCCGGCCGGTTCATGAGCAGCACCCGTAGCTCAGCTGGATAGAGCGCTGCCCTCCGAAGGCTGATGTCAAGGGTGTTTCGTGAGTGAGTAACTGAAGAAGGGTTCGTGAAAACAGTAGCTTGAGTGATCCTGAGACGCCGCCCAACCCCGAAAAATTTTCGCGTAAGCACCGCGTAAGCAGTTTTCGGAGAACGGGCGCGGAATAGCGGATAATGGGGCGTAGTCGCCCGGCGGCCGCGATGTAGGATTGGTTTGTGATGGCCGAATCCGTTGACCCTCATAGGTCGGTCGGGCTAGGCGAAATTGAGATGCACCCGTAGCTCAGCTGGATAGAGCGCCACCCTCCGAAGGTGGAGGCCACAGGTTCGAATCCTGTCGGGTGCGCCATCTCCTCATTGCTAAGGTTTGGGTCGAGCGCTCGCTCGAGATTTTCTAATGAAATGAAGAAGCTACAGGCGGACTGTGGCCAGCGCGCTGCTAACAGCACTCGTCGTCGCCACAAATGTGAGCGATCTGTAAGCTGGCGGGACGTATGGGCCAGGATACAGGGACTCGTCAGCGGTATACTCCCCACGATGGGTGCCGCTCAGGGATACCTTCCGAACCGTGATGCGGATTGGCATTAGTGTCCAGGTGCCAGACGGCAATTCCCGTTGCGCGGGCGTGATCGGTCGAAATGCCAGAGCCGGCACTATCCCATCTCGAACGCGCGGCCTATCAGGGAGCTCTGATGAAGATCCTGATTGTCGAAGATGAACGCAAGACCGTCGCTTACCTGAAGCGTGGTTTAGAGGAGAACGGCTTCGTCGCAGACGTCGCCGATGATGGGGACGATGGCGCCCATCTCGCACAGACAGGATCGTATGACTTAATTATCCTGGACGTAATGCTTCCTGGCCGCGACGGCTGGAGCATCATCGGCGAGTTGCGTCGTCGACAGATAGGGACGCCGGTCCTGTTTCTCACCGCGCGCGATGCGGTGGACGACCGAGTTAAGGGGCTTGAGCTTGGAGCCGACGACTACCTCGTCAAACCATTCGCCTTCGCCGAGCTTCTCGCGCGCGTGAGGACAATCCTGCGCCGCGGACCTGTACGACAGTCGCAAGTATTAAGTGTCGCCGACCTTGAGCTGGATCTGCACCGACATCGCGCGGTGCGTGCTGGACGTCCCGTCGATCTTACGCCGAAAGAGTTTCAGCTATTGTCGCTGCTGATGCGCCGGGTCGGCGACGTCCTGTCCCGAACCCTGATTGCGGAGCAGGTCTGGGACATCAGCTTCGACAGCGATTCGAATGTCGTCGAAGTCCACATGCGCCGGCTGCGCGCAAAAGTTGACGAACCCTTCAATTGCAAACTCATCCATACTGTCCGCGGTGTCGGCTATGTTCTCGAACAGCGAACCTGAAATAGCCAACAAGGCAGAACCACGATCCTGGCGATCGGTGTCGATCGCCGTGCGTATGACTCTTTGGTATGCGCTTTCCGCTTTCGCGCTGATCGTAGTCGCAACCGGACTGCTTTACTGGGTGCTGGTCAATAGCATGTATCGGGAGGATCTTCGCGATCTCGCCGACAACCTCAACAACGCGCTGCTCCTGCTCGCGCCTTCACCAACCGCGCAGTACCAGGCGTCAGCGGAGCAAAGACCTTCTTGGGCACCCCCTCACCAGCCGGAAATCTATCTGCGCGTCCTTAATGCCGGAGCACATGTCCTAACCCAGACGCCGGGAATGGCGCGACAGCTTCCGCCGCCCTCGGAGGCGGAACTCGCCGCGATCGAGACGCGCGATGGCGAGACGCGCGACATCGTTTCGCCTTCCGGGAAGCCGTTCCTGAGCCTGATTATCCGCATACCTGGCCAGAGCGCTGGCGAGCGGCCGCGCTTCATGCAGGTCGTGATGGACCGAGAGCACGATGAGTATCTCCTGGCGCGATACCGCGAGCGCCTATGGCTTGTCCTCGGGGCGTCACTTATTCTCTGCTCGCTTGGCGGATACCTCATCGCCAGGAGCGGTATGCGACCGATCGAAAATATCGATCGCACCGCAGCACGCATCCGGGCAACAACCCTGCATGAGCGAATCGAATCTCAGGGCTTGCCCACTGAACTCTTCGGGCTGGCCGAAACCTTCAACGGGATGCTTGACCGGCTGGAGCAGTCCTTTCGGCACGTCTGGCAGTTTTCCGACGACGTGGCGCATGAACTGCGGACGCCGATCAATAATCTGCGTGGCGAAATCGAGGTGGCGCTCAGCAAGTCCCGATCCGGGGAAGAATACCGCAGCGTTCTCGAATCGTGCCTGGAAGAAAGCGCGCGCATTTCCCGTCTCATAAAGACGCTGCTGTTTCTTGCCCGCTCGGATACCGCGATGGACGCCCTCGAACGCGAGAAGATCGACGTCGGTCAGGAGTTGCAGAAGGTCGAGACCTATTATGAGGCCGCTGCCGAGGAAGCAGGCGTCAAACTGAACCTTTCTGCGGCCGATGGCGTCTACGTCAATCTCAATCGTACCCTGTTTCAGCAAGCGGTCGGAAATCTGATTGCAAACGCTATCGCTCACACTTCGGTAGGCGGCCTCGTGAACCTCGCCGCGCACGCCGAGCGGAATGGGCTGACCGTGAGTGTCCGCGACACCGGATGCGGGATTGCGCCGGAGCATCTGCCACGCGTCTTCGAACGATTTTACCGAGTCGATCAGGCACGTGGGGGCTCGTCGCAGAATGCAGGGCTGGGCTTGGCGGTGGTCAAGAGCATCGCGACCCGACACGGTGGCCATGTCGAGATCGACAGCGAAGTTGGATGTGGCACTGAGGTAAGGCTGATTTTGCCCGCGTCCGCCTAACTGCTTATGCGAAACTCTCTCTTGTAGATTACGATTTCGTTATCTGAGCGTCAGCGCTGCTTCAGCTAACCCCGCTATACTCGGCAAATCAACTGGCTGTCGGGGACCGAATGCAGCGGTGTCGCATGATCTTGATCGCCGCTTGCTTCGTCAGTCCTCTAATGGGGTGTGCAAGCTATAACCCCGCACCGATTTCACCGGCCGAAAACGCGTATTCACTTGACAGCCGGAGTCTCGATAACTCGCGGCTGCAAGAATTCATCGCCGCAGAGCTCGGCAGCGCTGACCAAAAAGATCGTAAGCATCCGGCCGAGGCCGCCTACCGCTCTTCCCCGTAATCTGGCGTAATCCCTACCAGCACAAGATGCCGCGGTTATTTCTTGGCGCGCGGCTTTCGGGTCCAGCGGCGGGCAAGCTTCG
>JAJYTF010000053.1 GCA_021793155.1 Pseudomonadota bacterium
GCTGATCCATATGACCGATCTGGGCGACTCGATCAATTCGCGAGCCTTGAGCGACAGCTTCGGGCTATCGGTGATGGCCCACAGGGCGACGTGGGTGTCGAGAAGGAGATTCAAGGCTGCCGACCGCCCAGAAACAGGCGGGCCACCTCCGCATTATAGGTGTCGATGCTGTCCGGCACCTCGAACTGTCCCTTGGCGACGCCGATGCGCTTGCCCGCCGGCGCGCTGTCCATCGGTACCAGCCTGGCGGCTGGACGGCCGTTGCGCGCAATGACGATCTCGCGCTCCCGCCCCTGCTCGATGGCCTCGACCAGACGGGACAAGGAAGACTTGGCTTCCAACATATTGACTGACGGCATGGCGTCCTCCCGAGCCCGATGGAATGGCCTAGTCTGGTCTAGCCAGGCGACCAAGTCAAGCCGGCAAAATGCAGCGGCATCTCACTATGTGACGGCGGCGGGTTTCATTGGTCGGCGGATCAGTCTGAAGGTTGGGAAGGCGGTTGATGCGGCGGTACCCCGTCGAGCGTCTGCCGGATGTGATTGTCGCAGGGGATCTTCGTCATGCCGAACAGCGTGTGAGCGTTTTCCGAGTCAGGGGGGAAGCACTTTCTTAACGACGCTGTGCCTCTGGGCCACCCACTGTTCTGGCGCTGGCGACAAAGGTTGAA
Organism: Pseudomonadota bacterium; assembly: GCA_021793155.1. Lineage (GTDB taxonomy): Bacteria > Pseudomonadota > Alphaproteobacteria > Rhodospirillales > Magnetospirillaceae > DUZF01. The sequence goes on from JAJYTF010000053.1 coordinate 671, forward strand.
CCGCCAAGCGCCCGCCAAAGGCGGGCTCGCCAAGACGCCAAGGGGACAGAATGGTGGGAGCCGCGTCGCCTCCGCGGATTCGGTGCCTTGGCGTTCTTGGCGTAGCCCTTCGCCGGAAGGGCGCTTGGCGGTGAAAAACTCACAGCGCCGCCGCCGAAAAGCATGTTGGGTTATCGCCCAACGCCCTTACCGCCGGCCTGTTCTGTCAAAATGAGAACCACTGGGCAAAATGGCGGCGAGGCGATAAACAGGGTCTTCGCTACGGGCTTCTGCTTGTCGCGAGGGTTTTGGCCCGCGTCGCGCCGGCCTCAGGGGCCGCTTGGTCAGAGCCTCCAATTCGGCCATGAAGCTCTCATCGCCGACTGGCCGGCCGATGCTTTCGGCGCGGCGCAGGCGCTCGGACATCGGCTCGTCCTCCCCCCTTGCGAGGAAGTCCGCAAAGTTCGGGAAGCATGTGGCCACCGGCGCCAGCGCCGTCATTCCGTCATCCACCCCGCTGAGATGGGCACGCACGCTCGACCGCATCCAGTCCTCGGGGCGGTCCAGCAGCCGTGCCCGCACGGGGTTGAGCGCAACATAGTGCAGTGACTCAATCAAAAGGTTCACTGCACGAGGCTTATCATAGCCCCTCGCCGGGCGGCGCCATCCGGCCCCTTGGCCGCGCCCTCAACGGGCGCAGGAACAGGGAAATCGGCCAACCAGCCGCCCCAACCAGTCGCCCCAACCAGCCGCCCCAACCAGCCGCCATTGAGGCGGCGGCCAAGGCAATCACGCCCGACGTCCGGCGCGCGCCAATAAAGCCACTGTCACCGTAATCACGGCGGAAACGCGGCGGCGGTGGTGGAAACCGCCTGCGGCGCAATGGGGAACCTTGGCGACTTGGCGGTTCATGCCCTCGCCACCCGCGAGACGGGGCAAGATGTCGGTGAAGGGCAACAGGCCTCAGTGGGTAATGTCGAGGACCAATTTGACATCGGGCGCATCGATCGCCCGGTCGAGCCACTGCCCGATCGTTGCGGCGTCGGCCGACATGATCCGATCACGCACATCGTCAGACAGCGGCCCGAACCGCTTCTCGATCAGGCGGACAAGAGCCTCGGCCTTGCCCTCGGCCCGGCCCTTTTCGATGCCGATCGGCTCGACACTGGTCGCGCACTGCATGTTCGTCCTCTTGTCCCTGGCCGCCACGTCCAATACGGACATCATCCTCTTGTGGACGAAGAGGATGATGCTGTCCAGGTTCGCATAGGGCCCCAACATTGCGTGTTCAATTGTCAGCCCCTGCGGGGCATAAGCGTCAATGCGCGCAAAAAGATCCGTCGCGGTCATTGCAGCCAAATCTGCGGCCAATTTCGATGCTTTCTCCGATGTTGGCATCAGTGCGCCGAACACCGTCAACAGAACCATCATCGCCACCCGTTTGGCGCTATCCTTTTCGTCAGTGCACCAATAATTCGAGCATGTCGCCATCTCGAGGAAGGTTGCACCGGGGCAAGGGGTATCCGACACGGCTCTCACGAAGCTCCGCATCTCGTTCAATACGGCGTCCATGAAACAGCCCTGACGCGGTGCGTCAGCAAGTGCGGACGGGTTCGCATCCTCTGACGAGGCTGCCTCATTGGCAACCGGCGGCATCTGAGGCGCCATGGATCGAACCTCCGGAAAAACATCCACTGATCGGCCGAGGCCGATCACCGGGCACGGCCGCATCAGCGGCGGGGAGTGGTCTTGCAGCGGCCCCTGCGCATGACCTTATTCCGCCACATGGCGGGGCAGCGAATCTCGTTTCCGCCGCGGACGGATGCCCGCTCAGTTCGGCTGACCGAACAACGCCTCCAGGCTGGGGGCGTCCATGACCCGGTCGAGCCAAGCTTCAATCGTCGCGGCATCGGCGGACATAATCCGTTCCCGAGACGCCGGCGGCAGAGGTCCGTACCGCTTCTCGATCAGGCGGACGAGGGCCTCGGCCTTGCCTTGGGCCAGTCCCTCGGCCTTGCCTTGGGCCAGCCATTCCCGCTTCCAGGATTCGCGCAATGTCGGCAGCATCGTCCTCATCTCCAGCAGATCGTCGGGAACCGCCAATGCCGTCCCTTCATCTTCGATCGCCTGCCGCACCAGTTCGGTGAACAGGCGCTTGATCTCATCGGCCCCGGGATGCCGGCCGAACCAGCCGATGACCTCGTCGATCAACCCTTCCAGTTCCTCCGGCGGATGGCGCTGCTCCAGCCGGAACAGCAGGGCCGTCAGACTATCCCTGCGGGCCAATTCGTCGCCGGCAAAGGCGCCCATGTCCAACAGATGATAGCGGATTTGCGGTTGCCAATGCCACAGCGGCGAATCGGCCGGCAGCGCGATCAGGTCCGCCAGGTCGGTGGGCGCCGACCAGCGCCGCTCGCCGTTGTAGAGCGCCAGCATCATCACCGGCGGCAATCGCTCGCCGGTCTTGAGCCCGGTCTCGGCGATGACGTGCTGCCACAGAAGGCCCTCGTAGACCTGGGCGCGGACCGCCATCCACCAGTCGCTGTCGCTCTGGAATTCCAGCAGCAGGTACAGGTAGATGTCGCCGCCGCTCGCCGTCGGCAATCGCCAGACGACGTCGCCCTCGCGGCGCCGGCCGGCATGGAACTTGGCGTTGACCCGCTGCAGCCGGCCGAAGTCGAGCCCCGCCGCCATCGCCGCCGGGACGAAGTCGCGCAGCAGCTGCTCGACCATCAGCGGGTGGGAGAACAGGCGGTGGTAAAGGGCGTCGTGATCGGCCATGGCGCCTTGTAGCATGCCGGGGCGGCGCCGTCATTGCCGAAAAGGAAATATGGGGAAACGCCAGATCCTCTTTCGGCGCCTCTGCGGAGCGCCTTCGGCATGTCATCCCGAGCCGCAGGCGAGGGATCTCCCGGAGCCATGGACATCGCTTCGGCGCAATCCACTACGGCCCCTTTTCCGCACGCGGCGGCTAGTGGTGAAAATCCGACGGATGGTGCCGCCACCAGCCGTCGAATTTTCACCACAATTCAATTGGTTGGTGGGCCGCCTGATCCAGGCGCTTGGGGACCAAGCGTCTGGGGCGGACCACTAGCCGCAATCCGTCATAACACCCATTCTCCGGATGCTTTGATGGAGCGATACATGGCGTCCGGCGCGAGGTCGATCTCGCCTGGCCATGTGACCACGCCGTATTCCACGAAAACCTGGGCAAACCACCCAGGATCGGCCAAGGCGGCAAAGATACCGGCATTCGCTGAGTGCACCAGGGAGTGCATGTCCACCGTGCCCTCGGTGCCGTCCAGGAATCGAACGCGAAGCCGAAACCCGGCCAATGCCGTGGCACTGGCAACCCGCCATGGCATCCGAGGGCGGATCAGGGGAGCGGGGCGATCTTGTTCGGCGCCTGTCTGTGCGCACATAGGTCCCAGTCCTCCATCAGTTCGGTGCGGTGCTCCTGCGCCCATTCCAGCACCAGGGACAGCGCTCGGCGGGGCAACTGCCCTTCGATGACCTCTAACGTGCGGATGTCGATGAGCGCCTCGTCATCCGCATAGAGAGCATGAAAGTGCGGGGGCGCGTGATCGTTCCAAAACATTTGAATCAGGATGCCATAAAATACGCTGAGGGTGGGCATCGATCAGGCCTCCTTGTGGTCCACTGAGCGCACGTCGATCGACGGCCCTCCGCTGTCCGCCTTTGGGTTGGCTTCGCTTTGTCGCCGCGGCTTGGGCCCGCGCCGCGCCGGGCGCAGCGGCCTGTCGGTCATCGCCTCCAACGCGGCAATGAACGCCTCGTCGCCGATCGGCCGACCAATGCTTTCCGCCCGGCGCAGGTGCCTGAACATCGCCTCGTCCACCCCCTCGGCGATGAATTCGGCGAAGTGCGGGAATCGCTGCAGCCCCGCTGCCGGCGTCGTCACTCCGTCGTCCACCCCGGTCAGATGGGCCCGCGCGCTCGACCACGGCCAATCCGCAGGGTGCTCCACCAACCGCGCCCGTACGGGATTGAGTGTCACGTACCGGACTGCCGCCGCAAGATGGGGCTCGTCCATCGCCACCGCCCCGAAGCGCCCCTGCCAGAAGTGGCCGGTCCGTTGGTTCCGGGCGTGAACATGCCCGGCATAACGGCGATGCACCGGGGCCAGGGCGCGCCGCAGGCCATCGGCGTCCGATGGCGTCAGGATCAGGTGGACATGGTTGGGCATCAACACCCAGGCCCAGATCTCGACGCCGGCCGCCCGGCAGGATTGGGCCAGCAAATCGCGGTAAAGCGCATAATCGTCGTCGCTGAAGAAGGTCTGGGCGCGGCCATTGCCGCGTTGCGTGACATGGTGCGGCAGTCCGGGGATGACGACACGGGAGAGGCGAGCCATGGGCGATGTTGGCCCATCCAGGGGCTGACGTCAATTAGTGGAGTGTCACCATAATCCAATTAATGGAGTGTCACCGTAATCCCAATTAATGGAGTGTCACCGTAATCCGTCACCGTAATCCCATAGGTTCTTTTTCGCGAGACCCCGCATGCATGTGACCCCGCATGTGCGAAAACTGGAAATCGGATGGCAGAGGGGCTACATTGAAGGGATGGTGAGCCCTGCCTCCATTTTCGATTTTGAAGACGCGGATGCGGAGGAGCAAGCGCTCCTCGAAGCAGAAGCGCAACTTGATGCCGGCCATGGTGTCGAGCATGCCGAGGTATCGGCTTGGCTGGACGAACTGGCAAAGGGCAATCGGTTGCCACCACCCAAATGCGGGTGATTTGGTCGCCGGCGTCGCTGCACGACATCGGCCGGATTTACGACTACATCGCGGGCTTCAACCCTCGCGCCGCCAAAGAATTGGCACGCCAGCTGAAAGAATCTGGCGACGCACTCCGCGGTTTTCCGGAGCGCGGGCGGCCGCTCAGCGGTGGCCGCCGCGAATTGCTGGTGATCTGGCCCTACGTCATCCGTTATCGGATCAATGGTGGTCGGGTGCAAATTCTCCGCGTTCGCCACGGCCACCAACAGCCACTGGCATAGCGTTGGCGTAGCGCACCAGAGGGGCAGGTCTTGCAATTCGCGGAATGCCCAGCAGGCTGTGACCGATGCGTCGATGACGAAAGGCATCAGCAGCGACGACCTTCGTCGCGGGCCGAGAGCATTTCGTCCACCGTGATTTTGCCGGCGTAGCGCCGTGATGCCGGCGATGGCTTCTGCTGCAATGCAAGACCTGACCCCCGGCCGCTGGCGCCGGGCCAACTCGGGCGTGTCCAACAGATAATAGCGGACTTGTGGCTGCCAAAGCCACAGCGGTGAACCGGCCAGCAGCGTCACCAGGTCTGCCAGGTCGGTGGGCGCCGACCAGCGCCGCTCGCCGTTGTAAAGCACCAGCATCAGCACCGGCGGCAGCCGCTCGCCGCTCTTCAGCTTGGATTCGTCGATGATCTGCTGCCACAACCGGCCCTCATAGACCTGTGCGCGGACCGCCATCCACCGGTTGCTGTCGCTCTGAAATTCCAGGAGCAGGTACAGATAGATGTCGCCGCCGCCGGCCGTCGGCAGCCGCCAGATGACATCGCGCTCCCGGCGGCGTTGGCCGCGGCCGGTGTGGAATTTGACATTGACCCGCGTCAGACGGGTGAAGTCGAGGCCGATGGCTGCCACCTCGGGCGCGAACTGGCTGATGAGTTCCGCCACCATCAGAGGGTGGGAGAACAGGCGGTGATAGAGGGAATCGTGGTTGGCCATGCGGCAAAATCAATTCACTTTTCCCTTGCAACGCAGGGGCCGTCCTCACATGACCCCATTCCTGCTCTTCCTTCCGGATTGGCGGCGGGTCACCAATGCGTTACACTCATGTAACGCGTCGCCGAGGCCTTGGAGTTATCGTCGTGGTCCTGCCCAACAGATCGGTTCGTATCGACCCTGCGCATAATGACATCCTCAATCGGATGCTCGATCTGTTGCGTCGCGGGCGTGCCGACGAGGTCGAGGCCGCGCTGCGGTCGTTGTCGGCTTCGCCGGACCAGCGTCCCGTCGGGCCGTTCAAGAGTGCCCAGGCTGCTCTGGACTTTCTGGCGGGGCGTATTGTGTTCGCGGCCCATCCACAGGCGATCTGGTTGTTCGGCAGTCGGGCGCGAGGCAGTGGGCGGCCGGACAGCGATTTCGATCTGATGGCGGTGTTTCCCGATGACGACTCCGTCGACCTGGATACCAGGCGTGGGCAGATGGCGGAAGCGGTGATCGGAGCCGGAGTTGGCGTCGATATCACGGCCTGCCGCGCCTCCGACTTCACCTGTTTTCGCGATGCCGCCGGATCGTTGATCCGCACCGTTCACGAAGAGGGGCACGAGATCTATGTGTCTCGAGCCGAACGCCGCCGAAGGGCCGCGCCATGAATCCGGTGGTCGAAGGATATTTTCGTGCGCTGGACGAGGATTTGGCGGCGGCAAGGCTGCTGATGGGCAGTGTGCCACGGGCCAGCGCTTTTCATCTTCAGCAGGCGGCCGAGAAATTGGTCAAGGCAATCCTGTCTGCCGAAGCCATTCATGCCGGGGCCGGGCACAATATCGGTCAGCTGGTCGCCTTGCTTCCCGGTGGGCATGAATGGAAGGCGGATCTGGTGGAACTGGATTATCTCAGCCAGTTCGCGACAACCTTCCGTTACCCGTCAGAGGCCGGCACGCTGAAGCCGGCGCCCGGCAAAGACAGACTGGAGGAGTTCGCCAATCTGATTGCCACCCTGTCCGATGACGCGAAATCCTGGTGCGGCACGGGACCATAGGCCAAAGCCGGGGCAGCAGGGGGCGGCCAGGTGGGGGGCCGGTCTTGGGGCCCGGTGGGGGGCAGGTTCTGCGCTATGGCATCTTCGGCATTCCGCGCTTCGCGGCGCGGCTCACCGTCGCATAATGCGCGCCGAAGTGTTCAGCGATGTCTTGCATGATGTAGTCGCCGGAGGCGTATGCCGCCGCCATTGCCGCGTTGGGTGACGTGGTGCGGCAGTCCGGGAATGATGGGGTGGACGGCCCCTGCTCCCCGGCATCGAAGTGCCATAAGGTGGTCGTGCTGAAACGCCACATAGAGGGGGCCGTCCATGAATCAGGTTAGCACGATCGGTTTGGATCTCGCCAAGACCGTCTTTCAGGTTCACGGCGTCGACGACGCAGGGAATGTGGTGGTGCGCCGGCAACTCCGGCGGGGTGAGGTTCTGAAGTTCTTCCGCAAGCTGCCGCACTGTCTGGTGGGAATGGAGGCTTGCGCGTCGGCGCACTATTGGGGGCGCGAGATCGCGGCGCTGGGCCATGAGGTGCGGTTGATGCCCCCGCCTCGGGTCAAGGCCTACGTCAAGTGGGGCAAGAAGAACGACGCGGCGGATGCGGCGGCGATCGCCGAAGCGGTCACGCGCCCCAGCATGCGGTTCGTGCCGATCAAGGCGGTGGAGCAGCAGTCGGTGCTGATGCTGCACCGGAGCCGCAAGCTGCTGGTGGAGCAGCGCACCCGGTTGGCCAACGCCTTGCGTGCCCACCTCGCCGAGTTCGGCGTGATCTCGGCCGTCGGCGAGGCCGGCTTCGCTGCCGCGCTGGCCGTCGTCGACAATGCCGAGGACCGGCGGCTTCCGGCCCTCGCCCGCCACGCCCTGGCGCCCCTGGCCGCCCAGTGGCGCGCCGCGACGGAACAGATCGACGCCCTGGATCGCCGGATCGTCGACTGGCACAAGGGCGACGCCGACAGCCGCCGCCTCGCCACCATTCCCCACATCGGCCCACTCATCGCCAGCACGCTGGCGGCCACCATCGGCGATCCCGCGCGCTTCACGAACGGGCGCAACTTCGCCGCCTGGCTGGGGCTGGTGCCATCCCAGAATTCCACCGGCGGCAAGCAATGCCTCGGCGGCATCACCAAGGCCGGTGATCGCTACGTGCGCCAACTCCTGGTCCTGGCCGCCTTCGGAACGATCCGCCGCGTCCGCAAAGATGCCGGCGTCTGCCCCTGGCTCGCCGCATTGCTGAAGACCAAAGCCCCCAAGGAGGCGGCCATCGCCTATGCCAACAAGCTGGCCCGCATCGCCTGGGCGATCCTCGCCAAGCAAACCGACTACCAAGCCGCCGCAGCCTAAAAAAATTGCTCGGCACGATGAACCAGAACGAAACAGCACGGGACACTTTGTAAGGGCAAGCGCGTGATGAGCACGATCGGTCGAACCGAGGAACGGAAAAACCCACTATCGTCATCGAGCGGAAAGCTCGTGGGAGTGATTTCGGGAGCCGTTCAGCGGATTTCATCAGGGCCAGCGGCCATGCGTGCCGCACCAACAGGCCGTACACATGACCGCACCCGACCTGGCCGCGCCATCACTCACTTTGCCCTTGCAACGCAGGGGCCGTCCACACATGACGACACGGGAAAGGCGAGCCATGGGCAATTATGGCCCGATGGCCGACTTGTGTCACTAAATGCACTGTCACCGTAATTGCAATTATGCTTTCCGGATTCGTCAGGCGGCCGTGCGGCGAGTTCTGGTCTGATCGCCCCGGCCTGCCAAAATGCCTTCAACGGATATATCTTCGTCCAGAGCGTCCCAGTGCATGCCTCGGCTGCTCAGTTCGTAACCTTCGCGCTGCTCCGGCGAGGCATGGAGCAAGCGCGGAAACCAGGCCAGAGGCACGCCGACGGTACGGCCATCGGTGAGTTCGACCCACATGTTGTTTTCATCGAAGCGCAGCGCCTTAGGCGAAATACTCATGCCAAGCCCTTTCGAGTTCGTCGCGGTGAAGTTCCACCAACTTTTGCAGTTGGTTGAGCGTTCGGGCGTCGAAGCCCTCATTGTAAGCCAGGGAGACATCGGGGTGTAACCAGAACTTGGCCTCGTCCCACCCGTGCCGGATATGGATATGCGCCGGCTCCCGCGGATCGCCCTCATCGCTGTAGAAGAAAAACCGATAGGCTCCTTCTCGAAGAATTGTGGGCATCGGTCCCACTCCCTGTCGATAGCTTGACGGCAAGCAACTCCGCCTCCATTCATAGCAGCGGATGGTATGGACTGCACGATTTTCCAGGAAGCATCACGGTGCACCGATCGAGGATTACGGTGCCAGTTTACTGAATAAACTTGGCGGGTCTCCTGCGACCGCTTCGGCAAGGCGGGGTTTGGGACCAGGTTTGCGCGGGGCGAGCGGGCGGCCAAGCTTTGCTTCCAGACCGGCGATCCACTCCGGCGAGCCTAGTGGTCCGCCCCAGACGCTTGGTCCCCAAGCGCCTGGATCAGGCGGCCCACCAACCAATTGAATTGTGGTGAAAATTCGACGGCTGGTGGCGGTACCATCCGTCGGATTTTCACCACTAGTGGGCGCCCGATTGTCGGTGCGCGCGTCAACCTGGCGGTCGCTGCCTCGTAGCCAGCCGCGGCCAGAAAGGCGGTGAAATCGTCGATCCGCCGCAGCACCGGGGCGACGATGACCAGATCGTCATCCCGTCCCGCCAGATGGGCCCTTGCGCTGGACCAGGGCCAGTCCTCGGCCCGCTGGACGAGACCGGCCGCGACCGGATTGAGGGACACGTAACGGATCGCCGCCCACAGATGCGCTTCGTCCATGGCGACGGCGCCGAAGCGCCCCTGGAACAGATGCCCGGTCCACTGGAAGCGCGCGTTGATCGTGCCCGTGTAGCGTCGATGCGCGTCGGCGAAGGTCTTGCGAAGACCATCGGGATCGCTTGGCGTGACGATCAGGTGGACATGGTTCGGCATCAGGCAGTAGGCCCAAACCTCTGCTTTGGCGGCGCGCGCGGCCGAGGCGATCAAAGACCGGTAAAGCCGATAATCGGCTTCATCGAAGAACACCGGCTGGCGCCGGTTGCCGCGCTGCGTGACGTGGTGCGGCAACCCCGGTATCACCACCCGCGCAATCCGCGCCATGCCTCACTCCGCCAAGATCGGGAACACACGGTTACTCCGCCAGGAGTCGAGAGAAAAGTAAACTGTCCCCGCAACCGATTTCGTCATGGTGCGGGGCGGGGATCGCCCTGCGGTGCGGGTCTTGGAAATCAAGAGCACCGACCATCTGCCGGAGACCCTGTACCCCGGTTACGAGGCGCAGCTCTACGGGCAGATCGGCATGCTGGAAGACTTCTGGTCAGACCCGGTTTTCCGTCTGAAGGATGAAAACGGCAATGTGTTCCTGGCCAACCTCAATTTCCCCCAGCTCTACCGCCATCGGTTCGGCCTTGCCCTGCCGGACAAGGCCGCCGATGTCGACATGGAAGGCTGGGTTCTCTGCCTGTCGATGTCGACGGGCACTTCGACAAGAACTTCCCGCCTGCTCCAAGGTGTCGCACCTGGGCTGACCGAAAACTGGCGCTACCCGGCGTCCCGGTCAGGCGAATTTCACGGAGGGGAGGCGACGGTGGATGCCGTCGTCGCCGGAAAAGGACCCTGGCGGGCGGGAAAACCCTTCGGTTGCTTATCGGTGGGACGTTTCATGGCCATGATATCGCTTCAGCAAGAGGCTGGCTCATTCGGAAGCCAATGTCACGACCGCTTTGCCTCGGCAAGCAATCGGTCGAGACTCGACCGCAGATCTTCCAGCTTTCCTTCGGCGACACCCCATACCAAACGATTATCAACCGCCGCGTATTCGTGGATGAGCACATTGCGAAAGGCGATGATTCTCGACAGTTCAGGAATCTGGTTCGCGATGTCCGGCGCCGTCCGTTTCAGCGACGTCAGAGCCTCGCCAATGATCTCGAACTGACGCTCGACCGCGGCCCGCAACATTTCGTCGTCCAAGTAGTCGCCAAACGACTTGCCGGCGATAAAGCGGAAAATGCGGTCGGTGGCGACCTTGGCATCCCAGAGGAGCTTTTCGGGAGTGTGCCCCATCATTTCTCCGTGAACAAAGCCTGACGGGTGGCAAGAACATTTTCCCGAAAAAATGGATTGGCCAAGGCGGATTCGGTGACGAGGTCGACGTTTCGGCCAAAAAAGGCTTCCAGGCCTTCGCGAAGGCCAAAATAGGCGTCGGCGTAATCGGCCGGCCCGAGCGACTCGAACTCAACCAGGACATCGATGTCACTGCTTTCAGGATCAAAATGATCCGAGACCGCCGACCCGAACAGGTCGAGACGGCGCACCCGGAACCGGCGGCACAGGTCACCGATCCGTCGCCTGTCGACGCGGACGCCTCCAACTGAACCATCCAGGTTGCTGCCCATCGGCATTGGTCATCTCCTCGCGCCGCGCCTGAGGCGGCCACGACATTATGCAAGGTTGTCGGCCGATGAGGCAGAGGTTTTTCCGCCGGACCAGCCCATCCCGGCCAAAGCAGCGGCTGGGGATTACGGTGCCGGGATTACGGTGCCAGTTTACTGAATAAACTTGGCGGGTCTCCTGCGGCCGCTTCGGCAAGGCGGGGTTTGGGACCAGGTTTGCGCGGGGCGAGCGGGCGGCCAAGCTTTGCTTCCAGGCCGGCGATCCACTCCGGCGAGCCTAGTGGGCGTCCGATTGTCGGTGCGCGCGTCAACCTGGCGGTCGCTGCCTGGTCGCCAGCCGCGGCCAGAAAGGCGGTGAAATCGTCGATCCGCCGCAGCACCGGGGCGACGATGACCAGATCGTCATCCCGTCCCGCCAGATGGGCCCTTGCGCTGGACCAGGGCCAGTCCTCGGCCCGCTGGACGAGACCGGCCGCGACCGGATTGAGGGACACGTAACGGATCGCCGCCCACAGATGCGCTTCGTCCATGGCGACGGCGCCGAAGCGCCCCTGGAACAGATGCCCGGTCCACTGGAAGCGCGCGTTGATCGTGCCCGTGTAGCGTCGATGCGCGTCGGCGAAGGTCTTGCGAAGACCATCGGGATCGCTTGGCGTGACGATCAGGTGGACATGGTTCGGCATCAGGCAGTAGGCCCAAACCTCTGCTTTGGCGGCGCGCGCGGCCGAGGCGATCAAAGACCGGTAAAGCCGATAATCGGCTTCATCGAAGAACACCGGCTGGCGCCGGTTGCCGCGCTGCGTGACGTGGTGCGGCAACCCCGGGATCACCACCCGCGCAATCCGCGCCATGCCTCACTCCGCCAAGATCGCGAACACACAGTTACTCTGCCAGGAGTCGCGAGAAAAGTAAACTGTCACCGCAATCCTAAATGCACTGTCACCGTAATTCCGTAATTGGCAACGATCGGCATAGGGGGCGATCCTGACGGATCGCTCCCCTGCCACACCACCCGGCATGCGGGTCCGCACCGGGCGGTTCGAGGAGTTGAGGTCAGGAGAGACGGGGCACGCCCAGCTTGTCCGACCATT
>JAJYTF010000032.1 GCA_021793155.1 Pseudomonadota bacterium
CACTAGTGGTCCGCCCCAGACGCTTGGTCCCCAAGCGCCTGGATCAGGCGGCCCACCAACCAATTGAATTGTGGTGAAAATTCGACGGCTGGTGGCGGTACCATCCGTCGGATTTTCACCACTAGGACCTGAAAAAAACTTCGAGGTGGGTGCGCCTGAGCGCGCACGGCTCTAGGCGGCCGCCGCATGTTCGACCCGCCGCCAATACAGACGATCCACCAAGGTCGATACGGAAACCGTAATAACATCGTTTTGATTTCTCTCACGTTTAAGATTTGCATAAAGCAAACCATCAACATGAGTCCAAATTCTATCGACAATCCAAACGTTATTCTGACGGTCTCCCGCCTTTATAAAGGCGAACCCCACCTCAAGAGATTCACGCTTCTTGGACATAATTCATTGTACCTCACTCAACAGCGACGGATCGAAAGGATTGTATCTTATATAGTATTAATACAAAGTAATTCCAATCCCCTGCGCGTTGCTTCCCCTCACTTTCCACGAACGCCCCTTCGGGCGATCGCGACGGCGGTCCAGATGGTGACGAACGACCGTATCCACCTGAAATTCGACCAACCGCCCGACGAGGGCTGGCCAGCTGCCGTCGCCGGCCATCGCGTTCACGGACGGGGGATCGGATTCAGACCTTGTCCCTGCTCATGATGGCATCCAGGTACTTGACATGACTGCGGACGTAAGTCGGCCGCAGATGGGAAGAATCCTTGTATATCGGGTCGCCGTCCACGGTGGTGGCCGGGCAGAGGCCCTGTTGGTCGCATAGGTAATTCAGCGGGTCGATGACCGTCGCCCCCGCCTGCATGGCGGCAGCGCGCAAGCGGCGCGAAGTCTCGCCGAAGCTGTCTTCCAGTTGGGTCAACCGAACGCCGCCGGCCTTGATGCTGAAGGACATGAAGGTTGAACGGTCGACGAGGCTTTTCGGGTCGAGTTCGGGACTTATCGGAATATTCAGCACCACATAGACGCGCCGGCCGGTCGCCACAAAATGCCGGATGAACCTGCTGAACGAGGCCATGGCGCGGTCGGCCGCCTGGGGGCCGGAAAGCGGAAGACCGTCGATTCGATAGGCGGTCGACTGAAAATACCCCCACCACTGGGCGGCGATCACCACGGTATCGACGCCGTTCTTTTCGACGAAATCCTGGGCGGCTTCGGTCAAGCCGCGGCAATGGGGATGACGTGGCTCTTCCACGGCCGGAATTGGCGGGCAACCGCCGCCGGTCAGGAACTGCGCTGTCTTGTAGGAACCCGGTGCGCCGGCCAGCAGCGCCCGGACCCGCGGCCAGTACTGCTCGACATTGCTGTCGCCGAGGAACAACACGGAACCGCCGCTGCCGGTCTTACGCCAAATAGTGCGCCCATCGAAGATGAGGCGCTCCATGTCGGGGCTGGGATAAGCCCATTCGCCCGCCGCCAGCACCACCTTGTCGACACCGAAGCGGCTTGCGTAGGGGCGCACCCAACCCTCGTTGATCCCCTGCCCGGCGACCCCCAGGCCGAGGCAAAGGAATGCGAGGGTGGCCGCGGTGGGCAATCGCGGGGCGGCGCCGAAACGGATCGGCCGTTCGACCAGCCGGTAGGTAAGAATCGCAAGAAGCAGCGAAAGCCCGAGCAACATGGCGCGCAGCAATGGCGACGGCGACCGCCCGCCATCGGCAAAGTGCGCCAGTGACAGCAGCGGCCAATGCCAAAGATAAAGGGGGTAGCTGATCAAGCCGATGAACACCATGGCTGGATGGGCAAGCACGGTGCGATTGATCCAGGCCGACGGCCCCGCCGAAATGAGCAAGACCGTTCCGACGGTCGGCACTGTCGCCCACCAGCCCGGAAACAGGCTTGTCTTGTCGAGCAGAGCCGCGGGAAGCACGATCGCCGCCAGCCCCGCCGTTGCTCGCCAGTCGGCGGATATGCGCCACGGCACCGCAGCAACCACCCGCTGTCCTATGCCGGTCCAGCCGAAATGGCCGACAGAGGCGAGCAGCACCCCGGCCAACAGTTCCCAGGCCCGTGTGCCCGGCAGAAAGAAGGTTGCGACCGGGTTCCGGGTGATCCGGATAAGATTGTAGACCAGGGAGACCGCCAGCAGAAAGGCGATCAGATTGAACAGGTCGATCCGCCGTCGATAGGCGAACACCGCGACGAACGGCCAGGCGATGTAGAATTGTTCCTCGATCGCCAGCGACCACAGATGCAGCAGCGGCTTGAGATCGGCATTGGTGTCGAAATACCCGGCTTCCCGTCTCAGCACGAAATTGGACATATAGATGGCGGCCCCGCCCACATGTTTGCCGAGCTGCCGGTACTCATCGGGTAGAAGGATGAACCAGGCGGCAATCAGGCAGAAGGCGAGAACCACCAGAAGAGCGGGAAAGAGACGGCAGATGCGGCGGACGTAAAACATCCGCAGGGAAAAGCGGCCATCCTGCAAGCCGGCGAAAATGATGCCCGAGATGAGAAAGCCGGATATGACGAAGAATACGTCGACACCGACGAATCCTCCCGCAACGGCTGTGGGAAAGGCATGGAACAAAATCACCGAAAGAATTGCAACAGCCCGCAATCCATCAATATCCCGACGGTAGGATATTGGCGAACCATTGACCGGTGATATAGCGGAAACGTTGTGACTTAACGGTGATACGCGGTTCATCCGAGGCATGGAATGCAAGACTGTCGACGCATCCTGTGTCCTGGAAAAGTTCGATGCAATGAGATTCACGAGCGCCCAGTCTTTTGACGACATCGGAGCCGGCGCCCTTCTCAGCCGTCCGTTTCGTCGACGCGGCAATGGAGCGTCGTCATTCCCCGTGGAAGTATAGGATTTTCTTGCCCGTGGCCTGGCCCGAGGCAAGTCCTCGCCTGATCCCCCTGGCGGCGCACGCACCCGAAACCTGCCGGCACATTCCATTGGTGCCCGCGACTAACTCTTCCGTAACTTCAATTGTAGTATTAGAACGGTTACAGCGGGCGGCCAAAAGAGCGGCGCGGTCGTGACTCGTGGACCGGAGGGTGCGACCAACCTTGGATGGATTTGCAGCAACGTTTTCCAAAATGCTGGCCGCCAGCCGGCGGCGCGGGGCGGCATGCCTGAACGCTCGGGATGTTCGGCAAGCCGCCGAAGCCTGCGGCGTTTATCTGGCATGGGGACTGTTCGCCGCCTTGCCACTCGACTGGGCCTCGGCGTTGGGCGGATGGCTGGCCCGCAGGATTGGACCACCCCTCAAGGTCAGCCGTCGAGCCCGACGCAATCTCGGACGCGCCTTTCCCGGGATGACGGGCGATGAGATCGAAATGGCCCTGCTTGAGATGTGGGAAAATGTCGGGCGGGTAGTCGGGGAATTTCCCCATCTTGAACGCATCGCCGCCGAGCGGCTGGAGATCCTTGGCGCCGAACATGTCGAAGCCTTGCGCGACGATGGCCTGCCGGGAATGCTCATTTCCGCCCATTTCGGCGGCTGGGAACTGTCGGGGCCGGTCGCGTTCCGCCTGGGACTACCCGTCCACGTGGTCTACCGCGCGGCCAATAACCCATGGGTAGAGCGGCTGTTCCGCAAAGGACGCGGTGTCGCGGCGGAAAGTTTCATCCCCAAAGGCGCCGAAGGAAGCCGCAAGCTGGTCGAAGTCATGCGACGCGGCGGCCATCTGGGCATGCTGGTCGATCAGAAGATGAACGACGGGATCTCCGTACCCTTCATGGGACGCGAGGCGATGACCGCCCCGGCGGTCGCCCGTCTGGCCTTGAAGTTTGGTTGTCCGGTGGTGCCCGGCCGTATCGAACGCATGGGCGGGGCCCATTTTCGCGTCATCCTGGAGCCGCCAATTCCCCAACCGAACAGCGGCGATGTGCATCAGGACGTCTACGAGATGATGTTGAGGATCAACCAGACTGTCGAACGCTGGGTACGGGACCGCCCTGGTCAATGGCTATGGCTGCATAATCGCTGGCCGGACTAGTGGTCCGCCCCAGACGCTTGGTCCCCAAGCGCCTGGATCAGGCGGCCCACCAACCAATTGAATTGTGGTGAAAATTCGACGGCTGGTGGCGGTACCATCCGTCGGATTTTCACCACTAGAGCAGGCACGCAGGCCCATCATCCGAGAGTGGCAGCCGGATATCCTGCGAAGCACATGGCGCTCCGGGTGAACACCCAGGTGACGGATGCAGCCACAATCTGCTCGCGCATCTTTGCGAAATGGATCCCGGGCTGCCGTCTGTGCAAACCAAGCTGCGGATAGCCTTTCCGCCGCGATAGATGGGTAGGGACGCCGGACCGACAGCTCAGGGGAGCCCACGGCCGATCAGACCGGAGCGGGCAAGGAACTCGCGGCGAGCCACGGCCCGGTGAACGGCGGCGCGCTCGGCCACGGTGCGCCCATGGCGAAGCGTCCGTCCTGCCAGGGCCTTGTCGATGCCGTGCAAGCGAAGATTCCAATTCCGGATCGGCCCGCTGTCCAGATGCACGAAGTGCGAATCGGGATACCAGCCGACGCCGCCCCGTTTCATCCGCCGTGCCGCCCTTACGGCATCCGTCAGCCGGCGGTCTAAGGTGACGTCGATGGCCCGGCCAAAGATGTGCTGGCTGTTTTCGGCAACACCGAACGTCGTGGCGGCCAGCATGGCGTTGGTTTCAGGGGTCCGGTAGGCGGACAGGACTACCGCTTTCCGCTGCCCGACGGCAGCCATGACATCGGCCAGGAAATCCAGCATGTCCAAATCGACCGGGCCAATCCTGTTCGCATGATGATCGCGCAGAAATACGGCTAGATCGCTGGCCGCACTGGGAATGAGTCCGGCTTCGTCCCGATAAACGCCGTCGAAAGTCTCGCCGGTGTTTTCGTTCACCAGGCTCAGGCGGCGTTTGCCGCGCGGCCGGGCAAAGGCGCGATGGCTGCAAAACAACCACGTCGTCGCAGCCAGTAATATGTCACGCCGCCGTAAATCCACAGGGTTCACGAGATTTCGAGGATGCGATAAGCGATCGGATGTTCTTTCGAACACCCGAGTGAATGGATGGTTCCCTTTGCGGCGCCGATCAGCAGTTACGGGCGTCGCTCGGGCACCGCGCTTCTCGGTTCGGCCGCAATGAAGACCTGCACCAGGGCAACGGCGCCCTGGATATAACCGACGCTGCCCTTCAAGCCGATCCAGGGCACGCAGCCGCGGAACTGGTTGGGTCGGAGATGATAGCGCAGCCCGTCGCCCGTCTCGACAATCCACCACGGCTCACCGCCGAGTTCGGTTCTGTCGGTTACGCATCCACTGGTCATCCGGACCCCTACCAAGGCAGCACTGCTCATCCCGTTCCGTCTTCATTGCTCAGACGGGCCTTCTGTACCTTGGTGTTAACCATTTCTGAATAACGCAGAAGGGGTGCAAGCGCTCCCATCGACAAATCGCCCTGCCGACCGCTCCCCGAACGCCCCACATGGAAGCAGGTTCGCGGTCTGATCGCGGCGCGAGAGAAATCGTGCGGCCTGATCGCGTCAGATCAGGCAAGTTGTCCACGGGTTGCGGGGTGTTGATAAGCCTCGCGGGTGCGAGGGGCAATCCGGGTGCGTCGGCTCAGACCGCTGAGATCGTCCGCATCGGCGGCTGCTCGTGATGGCGCCGGCGCAGTCGGAAAGCCAGAGCCAGCAAGGTGATCCCGAAGACGAGAGCGTATCCCGCCAGCCACCAGGTCAACACCAAGGCGCCGGCGAAGGGAAAGAATACCACCAGGAGGCCCCAAATCACCGAGACGACCCCGCCGAGCAGCATCAGCCAGCGGCCATGGGCAAGGTGAAGGCGGAACGCGGCGCTGGCCATGACGATACCGCTGACCACCCCCCACGCCCCCAAGATTAGGACGAAGGCAAGAACGGAGGCCACCGGCCATAGCACGGCGAGAATGCCGGCGGCGATATCGACGATTCCTTCGAGCAGCAGCAGCCCCCACCGTTCGTGCCGGCTGGCCGCCCGGATCCCGGCGACGATGGCGAAAATGCCATCGGCCAGCATATAGGCGGCGAACAACAGGACCAGCGACAGCAGGGTGATGCCGGGCAGCACAATGGCCAGCACGGCGAACACCAGGGCGAAGACGCCCCTCACCGCCAACGCCCACCAGTTACGCGCCAACAGGTCGTTCATTGCGTTGCGTGCGTCCGGCACGCCGGACAGGGCGGCATCGTCGGCCATGGCGTCGCCTCCAGCCAGGGTTCCCGCCGACCGGGCGGATACTCCTTCAACGCGGGAGCCGGCGCACAGTTCCAGATGCCATGGCGGTTTCGCGGCCATCCTGGCCGCGACGCGAGAGACGCCGCTCTAACCCTTGAAGCCCGACTCCATCAGCAACCGGTGGAATTCTCGCAGGTGCCGCTCCGCCTGGCTGGCGTCGGGTATGCTGGCCAGAAACTTCTCTTCGAACTGCGGCTGCCGTAAATGGCCGAGAACCCGCTGATGGGCCATGTCCAGAGACTTGCCGGCGATCAGCACGCCCGAGGCGCAGAACTTGACCAGGCGCAATGCGCGGAAAGCCAGCGGATCTTCGGGCTTGTCGATCTTTTCGATGACCTGGTCGTCCTCGAGATAGCTGGCCAGCACTGCATCGGCGCGGCCGGCCAGGTCGGCCTTCAGGCGGTCGGGCAATGCGGCCGAGCCGCAAATTGCCTGATGGCATTGGGTAAGCGCGGCCATGCGGTCGCGCGGCGGCAGGCGCAACGGCACCCAGGCGTTGATATGTTCGCGGCCGCGCGCCAGTTCTCCCAGGCGGCGCAACAGGTCCGGGCCGAAACTGGCGGTCGCCCTGGGCAATTCGACCAGGGCGGTGAGGTAGAGCACCGTGCGGCAGCCGTCCCCAAGAATTCCGGTGATCTCATCGACCGCGTTCACCATGCCGGGAATACCGCCCATGTTGTGGAAGCGCACATAGCGCTGAGTCATGGAATCGGCCATGGCCGGTCCGCCCAGGACGCCCTGATGGCTGACCAAACGGTTCAGTATGTGGACGAACGTCTCATATTCCTGTTCGGGCTCGTTGCGCGACAGGGGATTGGTGCTGCGCAATTCCCGTGTGACGCGGCTGACCAGGGCCCCTCTCGCCTGGGGAAGTCGGCCGGCGGAAAACAGCTGGTTGACCGCAGTGAACGCGTCGGAAGCGAATTTCGCCGCCTGCGCCGTGCCTTCCGCCAGGTCGCAGATATGGCAGAGAGCGGCGCCAAGGTTCTGCTGGAAGCCCAGCAGATCCTGGATCGCCTGGGCAGGCATCAGAAGATCGGCGATCAGGCCGTCCAGCGCTTCCATCCACGGCGGCGCATCCTCCTCGGCCACCCAGCCCAACACAGTGTCCAGCTTGGCAAGCCAAGCGCGCTGATCGAGGAGCCGCGCGGACATCAGGACCAGGCATCGGAAATCCTTGTCGCCGCCCGCTTTGGCCGCCGCCGCCGACAGCTCTTTAAGCGTCTTCTCTTTCGGCGGCTTTTCCGGTGCGGCCTGCCGCGCCCGGGCGAACAGCTGGTCCCAGGATTTGTAGAGAAATTCGCGGCGGGCCTTTGCCTCTTCGCCACCGCCCGGGGCCTGCAGGGTGGCGATGGAATCGACCGCCGACATCAACAGGCGGTCCTTGTCGCCAAGCCGCTTAAGCTCGCGGGCATTGTGCAGCAGTTCGGTGGGGGTGATCACCGCCTCGTCGAGATAGCGGCGGAACAGCCGGCCCATCACCATCCGCGACGACAGCCCGTAGAGATCGCCCAATTCGGTGCAGACCGGCGCCTCGGCCACCGGGGTGAGCGATATGTCGATTTTCTGGCCGGACGACGCCTTCTCATGGACCACCGTCTCGCTGTGCAGGCCGTCGATGCGCTTGAAGTCGCGCACCACGCGCACCGCTTCATAGCTGCTCTTGTTGAGCAGGCTGTCAGCGAACTGGATGGCGGTAGCCTCGTCCTCGACCACCTCGGTCAGCACCCAGCGCTTTTCCTGCAGGACCTGCACTTCGAAGGAGGTCGCCCGGCCGGTCATCGACCGCTCCTCTCGCTCCGCGAACGGCTCTCGGCCTCGGCCAAAAGATGGCTGGCATCGGCATGGCCCTGGTCGGCGGCGCGACGCAGCCATGCGGTGGCAGCGGCCTCGTTGCGCGGCACGCCCCGGCCGGTCGCCAGCATCAGGGCGAAATTGAACTGTGCCGTCGCCAAGCCCTGCTCGGCGGCGCGCCGGTAAAGAGCCGCCGCCTCGGCCGGGTCGGCAGGGGTGCCGCGTCCTTCGCGCAGCATATTGGCCAAATTGAACTGTGCCTCGGCATCCCCCTGCTCGGCGGCGGCTCGGTAGTATTCCACCGCCTGCTCGGCGTCCCGCGGCACGCCGCTGCCGGTCTCGCACAGCGTCCCCAGGGCGAACAGGGCGGCAGGGTCGCCCTGGTCCGCCGCCTTGCGAAACCACTTGGCCGCCACCTCGGGATTGGGTGCGCCGCCCCGGCCCTGGCGGATCATATTGCCCAGGTTGAATTGCGCCTGCGGATCGCCCTGCCGAGCCGCCTTGGTATACCAGGCCTTGGCCTCGGCAACGTCCTGGCCGACGCCCAGCCCGAGTTCGTACATCATGGCGACGGCGCATTGGCCCTGCGCCAAGCCTTGATCGGCGGCCAGCCGGTACCAGCGCAGCGCCTCCTGCGGATCGGCCGTAACGCCGACGCCTTTGCGATAGGCGTCGCCGAGCGCCAGTTGGGCATCGGCGGAGCCGGTCCGTGCGGCGGCCTGCAAGGCGGCCGGATCGTCCGCCGGTTGGTCGAAGCACAACGGATCGGCGACGACTTCCGGCGGCGGCACGTCGCCCCCTTCCGGGACAGCCTCGACGGGGATGTCGACTCCCATCTGGCGCAACATAGCCTGCGCCACCGTCCCGCCCTGGGCGGCGGCGGCACTCAGCCATTTCACCGCCAGGTCGCGGTCGGCCTTCACCTGGTAGCCGATGCGGTACATGTTGCCCAGATTGAACTGGGCAATGGGATCACCGGCTTCCGCCAAACGGCGATTGCGCGCCACCAGTTCGGGTTCTTTCGCCATCCCACGATCCGCCGCCGGTCAACAGTTCAGGAAGGATGTCTCATCATCGGCCGACTGTCATCAGGGCAATCGCTTTCACGCGATCGCCCTTGGAACTGTCATGACGAATATTGCGATCGCCATCGCGGACTGCGATAAAATACCGGTACCGGCCGAAGCCGGAGTCTCGCAGGCGGGGGAGCGCCAGGGCAATGGGGTGTACGCGCGCGGAAACCGTGAAGGGGAAAGCCGGTAACGCGTTGGCTCGCTGAGGGCCCGCGCGATCGTTGCACGCGCAAGCCAAGCCCGCAAATGCGGGCGCCCGGCGCCGAGGGGCCAATATTTGAAAGGGGCAATCGGTTCACCCGAGTGCCCTGGAGGGGCGCTTCGAGCGGATTATGGCTGTCAAGCCCGTGCATGACCGGCTGGTATTTTATCCCGGCGACATCGTCTTTTCGCAAGGCGATGAGGGAAATTGGGCCTACCTGATCCAGTCGGGTAAGATCGAGATCTTGTGCACCCGCCCCGACGGCAGCGAACATTGCCTGGCGGTCCTGGGGCCGGGCCGGCTGTTCGGCGAAATGGCCCTGCTGGACGAGGCACCGCGGATGGCCTCGGCCCGCGCCGCGGCGATAACCACTCTGGTGCTGATCAGCAATGAGATCCTGCAGAAGAGCCTGGACAAGGCCCATCCGCTGCTGATCGAGTTGATTCGCAACCTGTCGAACAATCTTCGCTCGATCACGCGCCAGCATCTGGAAAAAGCGTCCGCCGAGGCCGCCACCGAGGGAAAGCGCCCCTATGTCGGGAAGGTGATCACCTGATCCCGGTCCGATGGAACCGCCCGCCCGGCTCCGCTGTTCGGTGTTCAGCTTCCGCCACTTGAAATGACGGCACCCTGCGATGCCGAGCTGGTCCCGACGTGTGTTCCTGCTGTCCTCGGCCTCGGCCACGTTCCTGCTGACCGCGGCCAAGCGCCTCGGCTTCGGCCAACGCTCGGCCGCCGCGCAACCGTCGCCGGCGCCGCCGCCCCCCGAAGCGCAGACTGCCGAAATCGCCTTGACCATCAACGGTCAGCTTCAGCGGTTGCGCATCGACCTGCGCACCACCCTGCTCGATGCCTTGCGCAACCATCTTGGCCTGACCGGAACCAAGAAGGGCTGCGACCTTGGTCAGTGCGGCGCCTGCACCGTCCTTGCCGACGGGCGACGGATCAACGCCTGCCTGGCCCTTGCGGTGATGCAGCAGGGAAAGGACATCACCACCATCGAGGGACTGGCGAAGGACGGCGAACAGCATCCCGTGCAAGCCGCCTTCATCGAACAGGATGCCTTTCAATGCGGCTACTGCACGCCGGGACAGATCATGTCGGCAGTCGCTTTTCTGAGCGAAGGGCACGAGCCTACCGACGCGGCAATCCGCGAATGGATGAGCGGCAATCTGTGTCGCTGTGGCGCCTATCCCAACATCGTCGAGGCGATCAAGCAGGCCGCCCATCAATCGACCAACCATGCTCCCCTTCACCTATAGCCGGCCGCGGAACATCGGCGAGGCCGCGACGGCGGGAGCCCAACCCGGCACCGAGTTCATCGCCGGCGGCACCGACTTGCTGCCGCTGCTGAAGGAGGGCGTGCGGAGGGCGAACCGCCTTGTCGACATCAACGACTTGCCGCTGGGCGGCATCCGCCATGAAGCTGCCGGGGTAAGATTGGGCGCGCTGACGCGGATGAGCGACGCGGCCGACGACGAACGCCTGCGGCGCGATTACCCCGCCGTCGTCGAGGCACTGCTGGCCGGTGCTTCACCCCAGCTGCGCAACCTTGCCACTGTCGGCGGCAATCTCTTGCAGCATACGCGCTGTCTGTATTTCCACGACGCCGCCATGCCTTGCAACAAGCGGCAGCCGGGCAGCGGCTGTCCGGCCTGGGACGGCCAGAACCGGGGCAACGCCATCCTGGGCGGCAGCCGGGCCTGTATCGCCACCCACGCCTCGGACTTGGCCGTCGCCCTGGTCGCCCTGGAGGCGCGGGTCGTTCTCGGAGCACGCCACGGCGAGCGTGAAGTGCCGCTGGCCGATTTCCACCGGTTGCCCGGCGACACGCCGCAAATCGAGACCGTTCTGGAGCCGGGCGAGGTGATTACCGCGATATTCGTGCCGGCCGCCCCCTACAGCCGACGGTCAACTTACGTGAAGCTGCGCGACCGGGCCTCCTTCGAATGGGCGCTGACCTCGGCGGCGGCAGCTCTGGACCTGGCGGGAGACACCATCCGCCAGGCGCGCGTCGCCGTCGGCGGCGTGGCGACGAAACCCTGGCGCCTGCCAAAAGTGGAAGAAGCCCTGGCCGGCGCCCGTGCGGATCGGTCCATCTTTCATGCCGCGGCCGAACTGGCCGCCCAGGGAGCGGAACCTCGGCAATTCAACGCATTCAAGGTAGAGCTGATGAAGCGCGCCATCGTCCGCGCCTTGGCCGACGCGGGGAGCCTGGCATGAGCGGCAGCGTTGGGCAGCCGATCGACCGGGTCGACGGTCCGGCGAAAGTCGGCGGCAAGGCCCGCTATGCCGCCGACTTCCGCCCCTCCGGAGTCGTCTATGGGGCGATCGTCACCGCGGCCATCGCCAAGGGTCGCATCGCTGCGCTGGACACCACCGCGGCGGAAGCGATCCCTGGGGTGATTTCGGTGATCCACCACGGAAATGCGCCGCAGCTCGCCTATGCCCCGATGGATCCGCGGCCGATCGTCGACCCGAAAACCGGCGAAGCCCTACGCGTGTTCCAGAACGACCAGGTGCTGTTTGCCGGCCAACCCATAGCGCTGGTCGTTGCCGAAGAGCCGGAACAGGCGATTCAGGCGGCTGCATTGGTACGGGCGAGCTATGCCGTTGGCAACGCCGCCAGCGACTTCAGTCATGCCAGCCTGGAGGCCCGTCCCCCGGAGGAATCGCGGCACCCCGGCGGCAAGCCGGGCGCGTTGCGGCGAGGTGATGCCGATGCCGCCTTCGCCGCCGCGACGCGACGCGTCGACGCCAGCTACGAGCAGCCGGCGGAATTCCACTGTGCCATCGAATTGCACGGCACCATCGCGAGGTGGGATCACGACCACCTCACCCTGTGGGACAAGACCCAGTGGGTGGATAACGACCGGACCGAGATGGCCCATGTGTTCGGCATCCCCGATGACAACGTGCGGGTCATTTCCCCCTTCGTCGGCGGCGCCTTCGGCTCGGCCTTGCGCAGTTGGCCGCATGTCGCCGCCGCGGCCTTGGCCTCGCTGCTGGTCAATCGCCCGGTCGAGCTGGTCCTGACGCGGCGGCAACAATTCTCCTCGGTGGGCTACCGTCCACGCACGGTACAGCGCGTCCGCCTGGGTGCCGACGACAATGGCCGGCTTACCGCCGTGATCCACGAGGCGGTCGCCCAGACCTCGGCCTATGAGGAATACGCCGAAATGGTGATCGAGCCGCCGGCCATGCTCTACTCGACCCCGACGCTGCGCGCCGACTACCGATTGGCGCCGATGAACGTGAACACGCCCTGCCCGATGCGCGCCCCCGGAATCGTTACCGGCACCCTGGCCCTGGAGCTGGCCATGGACGAGCTTGCCGAGGCCTGCGATCTGGATCCGCTGAGACTGCGGCTGCTCAACTATGCCGAACGTGACGAGAATAAGAACCTGCCCTGGTCCAGCAAGTCGTTGCGCCAATGCTACGCCATCGGAGCGGAGCGCTTCGGCTGGTCGAGGCGGCCTTCGGCACCGGCCAGCCGCCGCGATGGGCATTGGCTGGTCGGCTATGGTATGGCCAGCGCCGTCTATCCGGCCCACCGGGCACCCGCGACGGCCCATGCCGAATTGCGGGCGGACGGCACGGCGTCGGTCACCAGCGCGGCCAGCGACATGGGACCAGGCACCTACACCTCGATGACCCAGGTGGCGGCCGACGAACTCGGCCTGCCAATCAACGCCGTGCAATTCGAATTGGGCGATTCCCTGATGCCGCCCGCCCCGGTGCACGGCGGCTCGATGACCATGGCCAGCGTCGGTTCGGCCGTCCAGGCGGCATGCCGCGCCCTTCGCGCGAAGGCGCTGGACCTGGAGCACCCGAACCGTTTGCCGCAAGACCGCGGAGCGATGCAACAGGCTTACGCCCGGTTGCTGGCGCGCCACCGCCTTGACTGTCTGACCGCCGAAACGGAGGCCATGCCGGACGATGCGGCCGGGCGGTTTTCCATGTATGCCTTCGGCGCCGTCTTCGCCGAAGTGCGGGTCGACGCCGAGTTGGGCGAAATCAGGGTGCCGCGGCTGCTGGGAGTCTATGCCGCAGGGCGAATCGTCAATCCGAAAACGGCGCGCAGCCAATGCATCGGCGGGATGGTCGGCGGTCTGGGCATGGCTCTCACCGAGCGAGGCCAGTGGGATGACCGCTTCGGCAAGATCATGAATGCCTCGCTGGCCGACTATCTGGTGCCGGTGAACGCAGACGTGCAGTCGATCGAGGCGCTGTTCGTCCCCGAGGAAGACCCCTGGGTCAATCCCCTGGGCGTCAAAGGTGTGGGCGAGATCGCCCTAGTCGGCGTCGCCCCGGCCATCCTCAACGCCATCCACAACGCCACCGGCCGCCGCATCCGCAGCCTGCCGGCGACGCTGGAGAAAGTGATGGGATGCTGACACTACACACGGAAGTTGGCGACGATCGGCCGAATTTGCCCATTTTGGCGTGCTCCCATTGCCTCGTTTATCCAACACCAACAAGCATGTATAGATACATCAGATAAATATGCCGATCGGCATTACCGATACAGTTATATATTAAGTCATATCAATACACGATGACATGATTACTTATTTTTACGCTCCGACAATCCATTCACTTCCGAATGTTTTGGTGGAGAGCAATGACCAAATCTCCCTCTGCCCGGACGCAATCCTTGGCCGACCAGGTCGACATCGCGCTGGCGATGTGCCGGGATCAGGTGGAGGGGGATTTGTCCGGCTTCGCCCAAGGGCAGGCCAAGGCCCTGCGGCGGCCCGAAGGGTGTTTCTCGCTCCTCGACAATTTTCCCGAGGCTGGCGGCCAGCTGAGGCGGGTGAAGCGGCTGGCGGAGGCCGTACAGGCGGCGCGGTCTCCCTTTCCTCCGGGCACCCTCGAACGCTACGTCCTTTTGCAGGCCTTTCGCCAAGCGTTGCCACGCCTGGCCGGCGAGCCCATCGACGATATGACCAAACAGCGGGTCTGCGCGGCCTGCCTGCAGGTCACCCGCCCGATGCCGCAATGGTCGGCCTATTTCGACCATACCACCCGGGCCTTTCACCAGATGGCCAAAGTGGCGACCCTGCGCTGGTATCCGGCCAACCAGCTGGCCTTTGAATTCACCGGCTTGCCGCGATCCTGGCTACTGAAAATCCACCCCTTCGCGCTGCCCGAACTGATCCGGGTCGTCGCCGGCCGGTTCGGCGGCCGGGGGCCGGTATTGACCCCCCATCTGTGGGCGTGGCGAGCCAACCCGTATCTGGTGCTGAAGAGCGAGCATGAGCGGTCGCTGTGGCGGATGGCCCAGACGATGGCCCTGCGCCCAGAGGTGAAAGGCCTGATGTCGGTCTCGTGGTACCACTGTGCCGCGGTCGGCGAGGCGATTCCACATCTGGCCTGGCTGCACGATTTCTTCATCGAACAGGGTGCCTTTCTGGTCGACATGGAGCCGGCCCCGCCCGATGCCGGGTTCATGGCCGGCAGCGCGAAACGGCGAGAACTTTATCGCCAGGGCAAGTTCCGGCCGCGCCAGACCCTGGTCCTTTGGCACCGTGCGGCCATGCTGTCCTGGGCGGCGGCCCATCCGGAACTGGGGGAAGAGCCGGCGGCGCAATGTCGGCCGAACTTCGCCGCTGCCGGAGCACCTCGCCACGGTGCCACCACCAGCAAAAACCCAGAAACTTTGCCGGCATTACAAAATAGAAAATATTCTGATATGAGGATATCCGATATTATAAATAATAATCCAAAATTATACATATTTATAATGTTGATTGCACCATCAATTATCATTGGCGTTATTACATCTATTGCCAATATGTGGTGGGCATGCACATTAACGATTCCCGCCACATTCGCGTTCATGTGGTTCTTTCAGTATTTCTTTCTTCAATAGGCTGAATCGCAATCCCGGAGTGCCGAGGTACCATGCGACTGCTAGCCAGGATCCTGGATCAACGCGGCGACTGTCCGGCACTGGATCTCGACGGCCGGCGCCGATCCTATGCCGAATTGATCGACTCGGCCTTTGCCTTGGCCGGCTTGGTGGACGAGTTGGAAATGGGCTCCGGCCTGGTCGGAATTCTGGCCCACAAGAGTTTTTCCGCCTATGTGGCGGTGCTGGCCTCCCATTTGTCGGGCAGGGGCTATGTGCCGCTCAACGTCAAGTTTCCGGCGGGGCGCCTGGCGTCGATGCTGCACCAAAGCGGCGTCCGCGTCGTCGTCGTCGGCAAGGAAGGCCTGGAGGTGTTGAAGAGCCTGCTGGATGCCATTGGCGACGGAGCCGCCTTTACCCTGGTTGCCGCCGAACCGGGTGGATTCGGCGGGCTGGAAGGCGCCTATCCAGCGCATCGCTTCGTCGGCAGCCGGAGTGCCGGCGGCAATCCGTCCCTGCCGCGTCCCTTACGGCCCGAGGCCACCGCCTATCTCCTTTTCACCTCGGGCAGCACCGGC
This sequence comes from Pseudomonadota bacterium, assembly GCA_021793155.1. Lineage (GTDB taxonomy): Bacteria > Pseudomonadota > Alphaproteobacteria > Rhodospirillales > Magnetospirillaceae > DUZF01. Next base: position 15,740 of record JAJYTF010000032.1, read on the forward strand.
CAGCCCAAGGGCGTGCCGGTATCGTTCGCCAATCTCGAGGCCTATGCCTCCCATGTCGCGGCAAGCTTCCCGCTGGTACCGGGCGATCGCGCCTCACAGACCTTCGACATGACATTCGATCTTAGCGTCCATGACATCTTCGCCACCTGGTCGGCCGGCGCCTGCCTTTGCCCGGTGGGGGATGCGACCTTGGTCAATCCTGCGAAATTCATCCGTGACCGGCAGCTTACCGCCTGGTTTTCCGTCCCATCGGTGGCGATGTTCATGGCGCGCGGGAACAGCCTCAGGGCCGGCGCCTTCCCCAGACTCCGACTATCGCTGTTCTGCGGTGAGCCGTTGCCGGTGGCGACGGCCGAAGCCTGGAGCAAGGCGGCGCCGGGTTCGCGGCTGATCAATCTCTATGGACCGACCGAGGCGACCGTCGCCATCGCCGAATACGAGTGGCCCGCCGAGCGGCGACCAAATGCGAGCCGCAACGGCCTGGTTCCCATCGGTCGTGTGTTTCCCTCGCAGCGGCACTGCCTGCTCGGCGACGGCGGGCGGGTACTGACCGGGCCTGGGCGCGGGGAACTATGCCTGTCCGGCACGCAGGTGACCGAGGGCTACCTGAACGCCCCAGAAAAGACGGCCGCGCAGTTCGTCCAGCTTTCGCCGGCGATGGCCGATCGATGGTACCGCACCGGAGACCTGGTGGAGCGGGGCGGCGACGGCGTCCTCCACTTCATCGGGCGCATCGATCATCAGGTCAAGGTGAACGGCTATCGGGTGGAACTGGGTGAAGTGGAGTCGACCCTGCGCGACGCCTCGGGCTGCGACGGCGTGGCGGCGGTGCCATGGCCGGCGGCCAACGGCGCCGCCAGCGGGCTGGTCGCTTTCATCCTGGGTGAAAAGCGCGATGAAGCGGCCCTTTTCGCCGCCTGCCGCCGGGTGCTGCCCGATTACATGGTCCCGTCGCGGATTCTCTGGAGGGACAGCCTGCCGCTGAATGCCAACGGCAAGGTCGACCGCAGGGCTCTGGCCGGCGAACTGGATCGGCAACCCGCTTCATAAAGCGCGAAACTGCCATAGGAGACGATCCTGATGAGCGCTGAACTGGACAGTCGGTTGCGCCACATCGTCGAACGTTTCCTCGCCGAGGCGGACGGCGTCGTGCCGGACCTCGACGAGGAAGACAATTTGCTCGAAGGCGGCCACCTCGACAGCACTCGGTTCTTCGAACTGATCGCCGTAATCGAGGAAGAACTCGGCCTGCGGGTCGATTTCTTCGAGGCAGACCCCGCCGATCTTGTGTCCATCGCCGGTTTGACCCGCTATCTGAACGAGGTAAGTCATGATCGTGCTCGGCTACAGCGGCCTTGATGCGTCGGTGCGCCATCTGCGGCAGGACAACGACCTTCGACCCGGTGAGGAACGGATCGTCCAAGGGCTGGACAGCGCGGCAGCGCTGCTCGTCGACGGGCGGGTGGTCGCCGCCGCCGCGGAAGAACGATTTTCCTTCGAGAAGCACAGCAACGCCTTTCCCCGCGACAGCATTCTCTATTGCCTGAAAACGGCGGGCGTATCCCCCGGCGAGATCGATCTGGTGGCCCACGGCTTCGCCTTCGCCCGCCACGCCCAACTGCTTTCTGCCGGGAACAAATACGAGCAGGTCCTCGCCCCCGAACGGCAAATCGAATTGTTCCGCGACAAGCTGGACCTGTCGCTGCCGCCGGCAAAATTCTTCGCCGTGCCGCACCATCTGGCCCATGCTGGAAGCTGCTGCCTTCCCTCGGGCTTCGACGAGGCGCTGTGTGTCATCTGCGACGGCGTCGGGGAAATCGAATCCCTGTCCGTCTACGCCTTCCGCGACGGCGGCTTCCAACCGCTGGATCGATTTCTCGCCAAGGATTCCCTGGGCATTCTCTATGGTCTGGTGACCGTGCACCTGGGATTCAAGTTCAACGCCGACGAATACAAGGTCATGGGCCTGGCACCCTACGGCAATCCCGATCGCTTCCGCGACTTCTTCGCCAGCATCGTCGACGTCAAGGACGAGGGACGCTTTTCCGTCGATCTGACCAGGATGGACGCCGGCAAGGATCCCTACTACCGCGGGTTCCTGCGACACCTCGCCGAGAACGTCATCGAACGGCCGCAGAGTTCGGAACATCTGCCGCAACGCCATTGCGACTTCGCCGCGGCGGCGCAGGAATGCCTGGAGGAGATGTTGTTCCACGTGATCGCCCATTGGCGGCGGCGCACCGGCCTTAAGAACCTGTGCATGGCCGGCGGCGTGGCATTGAATTGCACCTTCAACGGCAAACTTCTGCGGAGCGGCCTGTTCGACCAGGTCTACGTTCAGCCCGCCGCGGGGGACGACGGCACGGCGTTGGGCGCCGCCATGATCGCCACCCGCCATATCGGCGACGAGTTGTCGCCGGCAAACCACCGCGAGCTTCCCTTCTACGGCCCGTCCTACTCGGCCGAAGCGGTTGCCGCGGCCGTCGCCCGCGCCGCCGAAGGCCTCGACGTGGCCGAACTGGGCAGCGAATGGGTGGCCGCCGCCGATGCGGCCAAGGCTCTGGCCGAGGGCGAAATCGTCGCCTGGTTCCAGGGGCGCATGGAATATGGGCCGCGAGCCCTGGGCAATCGGTCGATCCTGGCCAACCCGTTGCTACCCGACATCAAGGACCGCCTGAACGCCGTAATCAAGCTGCGCGAAGGATTTCGGCCATTCGCGCCGGCGGTGACGATGGAGCGCGCCGCGGAATATTTCGACTTCGTTCCCTCGCCGATCTTCGACACCATGCTGGCCACTTGCCATACGCGGCCCGAATGGCGCAGCCGCTTGCCGGGAGTGACCCATGTCGACGGGTCGGCACGAATGCAGACGGTCGACGCCGCCCGCAACCGATTGTTTCACCACCTCATCAGCAGTTTCGGCCGGCTGACAGGGGTGCATTGCGTGGTGAACACGTCGTTCAACCTGCGCGGTCAGCCGATCATCCTGTCGCCGACGGTGGCGATCGAGACCTTCCGCAAGGTGCGCATCGACCGCCTGTACCTGGGTTCGCTGTGCTTGAGGAAGCCGCGTTAGCGCCGCTCCGCGGGGCCGCATTGCCGATACCCGCGCCGCCGGCACGGAGACGAATTTGGCGCTGCAGCAGGCAGCCCGCTTGCCCGATGCGGGGCGCATCGGGCAAGCGGGATAACGATTCGTCTCGCCCTGTCGGCTTCGCCGGCAAAGGGTGATGAGCGCCTATTTCCGCCGGCTGTCCATCATGTCGAGCCAGGTCTTGGAGAGGGTGGCCCAGGCGTCGGCCTGTAGACGCATGGTCTGGGAGAATTGCTGCAGCGCCTGCCCGGCAAAGGCGACGAACTGCGAGCTGTCCAGCCCCATGGCCGGGGTCTCCGCCCGCGCAGCCACTGCGTTCGAGGGTTTTTCGGGCACGGGCATTTCGGGCGCGGGCATTTCGGCTTCCGGCTTCCGGCCGACGGGTTTCGGCACGCTTTCTCTTTTCACCGGCGCCGGTTGCTCAGCCGCGACCCGCTTCGCCGGCGTGACCGCCGCCTTCGCCGCGGCCGCCCGACGAGTGGCGGTCTGCTTGCCCTTCGGCGGCGATCCGGTCGGGGTCTTGGCCATGGTGATCCTCCCTCGTCAGTTGGCCGTCGGGATGCCGACGGTCGCGGCAACGCCCAGTGCAGACGATATTGCAAGCGGGGGCAGCATCGATCAAGACGGCACAGCCATGCACAGAAGAAATATCTGGAAATATTTCGATGTGCCGCCAGCCAGGCGGCTCGTCAGAAGTTCAGATTGGGAAGCGCCGCGGCCTTTGCCGCTTCGATTTTGCGCTCGGCATCGGGCAAGGCGATCAGGCCCTTCTCGGCAAGGTAGCCGTCTTTGCCCCAGGCCTTTTCCGAGGTGAACTCCGCCAGGTATTGCCGGATTCCGGCGGTCACCCCAAGATGGGCCTTCTTGACATAGATGTACAGCGGGCGCGACAGCGGGTACTTGGCGGTATAGATATTGTCGTAGCTGGGAACTTGTCCTTCCAGCGACGCCGCCTTGATCTTGTCGCCGTTCTGGTCGAGATAGCTGAACGGCAGGATTCCGACGGCCCGCGGCTCGGCGAGCAGCTTCCGCAAAGTAATGGTGTAGTTTTCCGAGACCTCGATAAACGCGCCGTCTTCGCGCATGGCTTCGCAGGCCTGCTTTTCCGCCTTGGGGTCGAGGCGACCGATTTCGGGGAAGCTGCGGCAGGCCGCTTCCATCACCAATGCGTCCAGAACATCGCGGGTGCCGTGGTTGGGCGCCGGCCCGAATACCATGATGTCCTCATGCGGCAGGGCGGGGTTGATCTCGTCCCATTTGCGGTAGGGATTGGGCACCAGCCGGCCTTCGACCGGCACCGACTTGGCGATGGCCAGGAACAACTCCCGGCGCGTCAGCTCGAAACGGCTTCCAGGCTTGGCGTTGGCCACCACGATGCCGTCGTAACCGATGGTGATCTCGGCGATATCGGTGACGCCGTTGGCCGCGCAGGCCTTGATCTCGCTATCGGTGATGCGGCGAGAGGCGCTGGCGATGTCCGGGCTTTCCTGATCGACGCTGGCACAGAACAGCTTGAGACCGCCGCCCGACCCGGTGCTTTCGATAACCGGGGCCTTGAATCCCGAGGTCTTGCCGAAATGCTCCGCTACCGTCGCCGCGAAAGGGTACACGGTGGACGAACTGGCGATGCGAATTTGGTCACGGGCCTGGACCGGTACCGCCATCGCCCATAAGGCCGCCATGGTCAATCCGATGATTCTCGCCTTCATGCCGGCGGCCCCTCTCAAATACACCCGAATGTACAGACACTTTAGGTCAGGGGACGAATGCACGACAGCCTTTCCTTACGCGCCCACATCAGGCCAGGGCATGCCACCTATTGGTTACCCCATCTGCCGGCCTGCCTATTCTCATGGCATTCCATATAATGCCGCAATACCCCTTGGTGTGTGGGCAGATCCGCAAATATGACCGAAGGTCTATTTCAAACACTGGTAAATACCAGCGGCGCTATAGTTTGCGCCAAGGACGCAAATGGTCGCTACGTCTTTGCCAACTCTCAATTCATCAAGGATTTCAACGTTACCGGCAAGCCGATCTGCGGAGCGACGGATTTCGACCTGTTTCCCCGTGACATCGCCGAGCGCCTTCGCCAGCATGACGAAATGGCCCTGGACGGACCAGGAACCTCGGCCCAGGAAGAAGTGATCCGCGTTGGGGAGGACGAGCGGAGCTACCTGTTCAACCGCGTCCCCCTGCCCAAGGACTGCAGTGACGCCCGGCTGGGTGTGATCGCCTTCGAGATTACCCAGCGCATCAAGGCCGAGGATGATCTTCTCGTCTCGCGCAGTTTTTTCGAGGGCATCCTCAAGATCGCCGCCGACGCCATCATCTCGATCGACGAGGCGCAGCGGATCATTCTGTTCAACCAAGGCGCTGAACGGATTTTCGGCTACACGGCCGAAGAAGCCATCGGCCAGCCGCTGGACATGCTGCTGCCGATGGGCGCGCGCCCTACGCACCGGCATCAGATCGCCCAATTCGGCCGGACCGAGGTGAGCGCCCGGCAGATGGGCGAGCGCGGCGGAATCGCCGGCCGCCGCAAGGACGGGACGGTGTTTCCGGCGGAAGCCTCGATATCGCGCATGCGGCTGCGCGGAAGGACCACCTTCACGGCGATCCTGCGCGACGTTTCCGAGGCCCGCCGGGCCGAAGACGCCATCAAGTCGCTCAACGCCGACCTGAAGCACCGGGCCACCCAGCTCGAAAATGCCAATCGCGAGTTGGAGGCCTTTTCCTACTCGGTTTCCCACGATCTGCGGGCACCGTTGCGCAGCATCGACGGGTTCAGCCAGATGCTGATGGAGGATTTCTCCGCCGACCTGCCCGATGAGGCTCAGGACAGCCTGCACCGGATTCGGGCAGCCAGCCAGCGGATGGCCCAGCTGATCGATGACATTCTGGCCCTTTCCCGCGTCACCCGGGCCAGCATCGAGCGGCGGGAGGTGGACTTGAGCGCCATGGTGGCTTCCGCCGCCGAAGACCTGCACCAGGAAGACCCGCAGAGAAAGGTCGTCTTTTCCATTCCCGAAGGCATCCGTGCGGATGCCGATCCCCACCTCATGCAGGTCGTGCTCAATAATCTGCTGGGCAATTCCTGGAAATACACCAGCAAGCACGATACCGCCCGAATCGAGTTCGGCCGCTTCGTCGATGCCCGGGGCCGCACCGCGTATTTCGTCCGCGACGACGGCGCCGGATTCGACATGGCCTATGCCAACAAGCTGTTCGGCGCATTCCAGCGGCTGCATGCGATGCACGAATATTCCGGCTCGGGAATCGGTTTGGCCACGGTGCAGCGGATCGTCCACAAGCATGGCGGCGAAATCTGGGCCGAAGGCGCCGTCGAACAGGGCGCGACGTTCTATTTCACTTTGAAATAGCGGAGGCTTCAGATGTCACTGCGCCCGATTCTTCTGGTCGAAGACAATCCTGACGATGAAAAGCTGACATTGCGAGCGCTGGCCAAGAACAATATCCAGAATGAGGTGGTGGTGGCTCGCGATGGGGTCCAAGCGCTGGACTACCTGTTCGGCGGCGGACATGCCCCGCCGGCCATCGTGTTGCTCGATCTCAAGCTGCCGAAAGTCGACGGTATCGAGGTGCTGAGGCAAATGCGCACCTCCGGCCCGACGAAGCTGACACCCGTAGTCATCCTGACCTCGTCGAAGGAAGATCAGGATCTGATCGCCGGCTATGAACTGGGGGCGAACAGCTATATCCGCAAGCCGGTCGACTTCTTGCAGTTCACCGAGGCCGTACGCCAGCTGGGGCTGTATTGGCTGATCCTCAACGAACCGCCGCCGCGATAGGAAAGCCATGGCCGGTGACCTACTCAGCCTCCTCATCGTCGACGACAACGAGGACGACGCCATCCTGATTGCCCGTTGCTTCCGGCGGGCGGGGTACGGTGTCGCCACAAAGCGGGTCGATTGCGCCAGGGAAATGTGCGCGGCGCTGGGCGAGAGGGATTGGGATGTGGTGATTTCCGACGTCGCCATGCCGCAATTCAGCGCCGCCGACGCCCTCGCCATCTATCTCGAGTTCCAGTGCGACTGCCCGTTCATCGTCGTCTCGGGCGCCATCGGAGAGGAAACTGCGGTCAGTCTTCTGAAGGCCGGAGCGCACGATTTTCTGCTGAAGACCAATCTGGCGCGACTGGTGCCGGCGACGGAACGCGAACTGCGGGAAACCGAAAGCCGGCGCGCCCGCCGCCGCGCCGAAGACGCCTTGCGCGCCAGCGAAGAGCGTTACGCCCTGGCGGCCAGGGGCGCCAATGACGGATTGTGGGATTGGGACCTGAAGACCAACCGCATCTATTTCTCGCCCCGTTGGGTGGAGATGCTGGGGTTTCCCAAAGAACAACCCGGCGACCGGCCCGATGTCTGGTTCCGCCGCGTACACCGCGACGACGTGGTGGCTCTGCGCCGCAGCCTGGATGACCACCTGGGTGGCCGCACGCCGCATTTCGCCGTCGAGTACCGGATCCGCCACCAGGACGGAAGCTGGCGGTGGATGCTGACGCGCGGCCTTGCCGTGATCGATCCGACCGGCACTCCCTGCCGTATCGCCGGCTCGCAAACCGACATCACCGCAGCCAAGGAGGCGGAGCAGCAGCTCCGCCGCTCGAAGGAAGAACTGGAACATGCGGTGGCGGCAAAAACCCGCTTCCTCGCCTCGGCCAGCCATGACCTGCGGCAGCCGGTACAAGCGCTGGTCTGCTTCACCTCGCTTCTGGAAATGCAACTTCAGGCTCATCCGGCCGCTGCGACCGTGACGGATCTCGGCAACTCGCTGGACAGCCTGAAGAGCCTGCTCGACGCCTTGCTCGACGTCTCGCGGCTGGATGCCGGGGTGGTGACACCCGACTTTGCCACCTTCCCCATCGCGACGATTCTGGATCAGGTCGGCGCCGAAATGAGGCCTCTGGCCGAGGCCAAGGGGCTGCGCCTCAGGGTCGCCGCCTGCGATACCGTCGTGCGCAGCGATCCCGTGCTGCTGGGCCGCATCCTGCGCAATCTTGTGGAAAATGCCATCCGCTACACCGAGCATGGCGGCATCCTCATCGGCTGCCGGAGGGCGGGCACCGATTTGAACATCGTCGTGCACGACAGTGGAATCGGCATCGACGACGATGCCAGAGGTCACATTTTCGAAGAGTTCTTCCAGGTGGCCAACCCGGAACGGGACCGCATGAAAGGGCTGGGGCTGGGCTTGGCCATCGTGGCCCGCCTGAGCCGGCTGCTGGAACACCCGGTTACCGTACGCTCGACACCCGGCCACGGCTCCAGCTTCGCCGTTTCGGTGCCCACTGCCGCCACGCAATCACCGTCCCAGCCCCGAAGCGTCGCCGAAATCCCCTTCGACGACCCGCCCGGCACGATTCTGGTGCTGGACGACGAAGCGCATGTCGCCGGCGCCCTTGCCGGCCTGCTGAAAGCCTGGGGCTTCGAGACGGTGACCGCATCCTCGCTGGAAGAAGCGATCACGGTGGTGCGCCACCCGCCGAGAGCCGTTCTCGCCGACTATCGGCTGCGCGAAGGCCGGACGGGATTGGAGGCGGTCCGCGCGCTTCGCCACCTCTTCGCCGCGCCCATCCCGTTCATCGTGGTGACCGGCGACACCGGGACGGACCGCCTGCGCGAGATCGTCGAAAGCCGATCGGTGGTACTGCACAAGCCGGTCATGCCGAAGGACCTGCGCCGCGCCCTGCAGACCCTGCTGTCCGCATCGGCGGCGGTCGCGCCGGAAGCCGCTTCCGGCTATCCCCACGCCCTCCTCCAATAGGCGCCGTCCCCGAGAGCCGACCAAATCGCCCTGCGGCGCCACCTGACGCTGCCGCGCGAGATGCAGGCCGTCCCGCTCGACTCCGGCGGGAACCCCGCGGCCGGTGACATGGTCCGGCAGACCACGCGTTTTATGAAAAGTGTTGCCTAACCGCGCGGCTTGAGGCTTCTTGCTGGGCGCGACGCCCCCACAGGCGGTGATGAATATCGGGATGGATGGCAGGAAAGCAAATCACTTCACTTTTCTAGTATAATTCTAATTTAGCGGAACGCTTTCATGGCTCCAACCCAACACCCAAATACGACCGAGAAATCGTCGCTTGGCGGCTTGTTTATTGGCGCCCTGGGCGTTGTTTACGGAGATATCGGCACAAGTCCGCTGTATACGCTGCACGAATGCTTTGCCGGAGAGCATCCTTTAACAGTCGACCGGGACAATGTATTAGGCATCCTGTCGCTGATCTTCTGGTCGATCATGCTGATCGTCTCGGTGAAATACGTCATCGTCACCATGCGTGCCCATAACCGGGGCGAAGGCGGCAGCCTGGCCCTTTACGCCCTGCTTCACCAGGCGGGCGACGGCGGGCGGCGCTGGCTGACCCCGCTGGTGGCCACACTCGGCATCATGGCCACCGCATTGTTCTATGGCGATTCCACCATCACTCCGGCGATCTCGGTGCTGTCGGCCATCGAAGGACTGCAGGTGGCCACGCCGAGCCTGGAAAGCTACGTCATTCCCATCACCATCGCCATCCTGGTGGCACTTTTCGCCATTCAGCGCAAGGGTACGGCCACCGTGGGGATCGTGTTCGGGCCGGTGATGATCGTCTGGTTCACCATTCTCGGCATCCTCGGCATGAAGGGCATCGCCAAGGCGCCGCTGGTGCTTGCCGCATTGAGCCCGCATTACGCGGCGCTGTTCCTCTGGCACCACGGAACCGCGGGGTTCCTTTCCCTGGCCGCGGTCGTGCTGGCGGTGACCGGCGGCGAGGCGCTCTACGCCGATATGGGCCATTTCGGCCGAACCCCGGTGGCCCTGGCCTGGTACCTGATCGTCCTCCCGGCGCTGATCCTCAACTATTTCGGCCAGGGAGCGCTGCTTCTGACCGACCCGGCGGCGTTGGAAAATCCCTTCTTCCTGATGGCACCGCTGGCAACCCGGGTGCCTCTGGTGATTCTGGCCGGCACGGCCACCGTCATCGCGTCGCAGGCGGTCATTTCCGGCGCCTTCTCGGTGACCGCCCAGGCCATGCAACTTGGCTATCTGCCGCGCATGCGCACGCTCCACACCTCGGCCAAGGAGAAAGGGCAGATATACATCCCCTTCCTCAACGGCACCCTGTCGGTGCTGGTGATCATCCTGGTGCTGGGCTTCAAGTCCTCGTCCAACCTGGCCGCGGCCTACGGTATCGCGGTCACCGGCACGATGGCGATCACCACCATTCTCGTCACCATGGTGGCCGCTTTCCTGTGGAAATGGCGAAGCCGGTGGTCCTATGCCATGTTGGGCTTGTTCCTGGTGGTCGACGTGTCGTTTTTCTTGGCCAACGCAACCAAGATCGTCCATGGCGGCTGGTTTCCCCTGGCCATGGCGGCGTTGATTTTCGTGCTGCTGATGACCTGGAAGCGCGGGCGGGAACTGGTCGCAGCGCGGCGTGAAGAGGGGTCGATGCCGGTCGAGGGTTTCCTGCGCTCGGTCCTGGGCAGCCCCAATATTTCGCGGCCCAAGGGCACCGCAGTGTTCCTTTCCAGCGTCAAGGACAATATCCCACCGGCGCTGCTGCACAATCTGAAGCACAATCAGGTCCTGCATGAGAACACCGTTCTGATGACCGTGCAGGTGGACGACATTCCCCACGTACCGCAGGACGAACGAATTACCAACGATCATCTGGGCGACGGCATCTACCGCGTGGTGCTGCATTATGGCTACATGGATGAAACCAATATTCCGCGAACACTGGCCAATATTACTTCGCAACAACTGGGCTTCTTCTACGAGCCGATGAAAATCTCCTATTTCCTGAGCCGCGAGACCATCATTTCGACCGACAAGCCGGGAATGGGACCGTTGCGCGAAAAGCTCTTCGCCTGGATGTCGCGCAGCGCCGCCTCGGCCATGGAATTCTTCTCGCTGCCGATCAACCGGGTGGTCGAACTGGGCGACCAGATCGAGATCTAGCCCCAAGGCCGGCCCCGGGCTGGCAAAGTTCGGCGCCGTCAGCCAAAATAATCGGGACGAAGTACCCCAAGGGGTGGAAATGCAGCCCTCCACCGTGGCAACGGAAGCACGCGTGCACGCCGAAAAGGTGCAGGTACTGGCGCGCAACCTTCCCTTCACGGCCGTGACCGGCGTCGCCATCGCCTTGCTTGCCGCCGCCGGCAGCCAGGGAGTCATCGGGCTCGCGGCCTGGCAATGGGCTGCGGCGTTCATCCTGGTTGCCCTTCTGCGCCTTGCCATGCTGCCGGTCTATTGGCGATCGGCGGCGGATCCCGACAAAAGCCGCCTCTGGGGCTATATCCTGACCTTCAACACCCTGCTGTCGGGATTGATGTGGGCAGTGTTCGGCGTGATCGCCTATGTGCCCGGGAATTATTCCCACGGCCTGTTCGTCGCCATCATCCAGACCGGCCTGACCGCGGCTTCGCTGGCCAGCCTGTCGGCCTATACGCCGGCACTACTGTCCTTCGCCGTCCCGACCATGGGCGGCTTCATCGTGGCCTATGCCTCCTCGGGCGAGCGGCCGATGCAAATTCTGGCACTGATGGCCGGTGTCTTCCTGGTGGTCATGGCCTTGAGCAGCCGCGCCGCCGAGCGCGTGCTGAGCCAGTCGATCCGTTTGCGCTTCGACAACCAGCGACTGATCGACGAACTGAAGACGGCCAAGGTGGAGGCAGAGGCGGCCAACGTCGCCAAATCGGATTTCCTGGCGATGATGAGCCACGAACTGCGCACACCGATGAATTCAGTGGTGGCCATGGCCGAACTGGTCGACCAGACGGCCCTGGACGGTGAACAGCGCGGCATGGTGTCGATCATCCGCCATTCGGCCGAAAGCATGCTGTCGATCATCGGCGACATCCTGGACCTGTCGCGCATCGAAGCCGGCCGGCTTTCGCTGGACGAGGTCCCCTTCGACCTGGCGACCGTGGTGGAGGACGTCGCTCAGATCGTGGCGCCGGCCGCCGGGGAAAAGAACCTGGAGGTGGTGGTGGACATCGATCCGGCCATCCCCGAGCGCCTGTGGGGCGATCCGGCCAGGCTGCGCCAGATCCTGCTCAATCTGGCCGGCAATGCGGTGAAATTCACTGATCACGGGCATATCCTGCTGGCCGCCGAAGGGTCAGGTGACGGCCTCCATCTGCTGGTCGCCGACACTGGACCCGGCATCACCGCCGAGGCCCAGACACGGCTGTTCAACCCGTTCACCCAGGCCGACAACGCGGTGGCCCGGCGCTATGGCGGAACAGGACTGGGATTGAGCATCTGCAAACGGCTGGTGGAACTGATGGGCGGCCACATCGCCGTCGACAGCGCGCCGGGCCAAGGTTCGCGGTTCTATTTCACCGTGCCGATGCGTCCGGCCGAAACCGCCGTCACGCCGCCGCCGATGCCGCGCCTCGACGGCTGCCGGCTGGCGGTGCTGGTCCAGGCGCCGCTGCAGGCGGCACTGGAACGGCTGCTGCTGGCGCGGGGCGCTATACTGGCCGACCACCCCGGGCAAGCCGACTTCGTCCTCTACGAGGGAGATGCCCCGCCGGCCGGCCGGCCCGGGGTCCGGCTGGTGCCATTCCATCACCTCGACATGGCGGCCGGCCACACAATGCTGCGCAAGCCGGTCCGGGCGAACGAGCTGCTCGCCATCATCGCCGCCGGCACCGGCCGCGCCTCGCCGCCGCCCGCATCCGCCGGCACGTCACCTCAGGCCTTCCGTGCCCCCGACCGCCGGCGCGCCGAAGCCGAGCGCTCGGTCATCCTGGTGGCGGAAGACAACCTGATCAACCGCATCGTCCTGTCCAAGATGCTCGACCGCCTGGGCATGGTCTACGACCTGGCCGAGGATGGCCGAGCTGCCCTCGGATATTTCCGCCGGCATGATTGCTATGGCTTGGTGCTGACCGATTTCCACATGCCGGAAATGGACGGCGTCAACCTGGCCCGCGCCATCCGCGCCGGCGGCGCCAAGGATGTGCCGATCATCGCCCTGACCGCCGACGCCCTGCCGCAAACCGGCAAACTTTGCGCCGAAGCCGGGATGCAGGGCCAACTGATCAAGCCGCTTCGCCAACAGGCGCTGGAAGAGATCCTTGCCCGCTGGTTGCCCCGGGCCCTGGCCCTCCGGCAGCCGGGCTTGACAGCACCCCCGCAAAAAGGGCATGGAGCACCTGGACTTTCGGAATAGCCATGCTCCATCGCATCTCGACCTCTCATCTGGTGGCCGGCTCGGCCCTGGCTGCCGCCGGCGCCGTATTGTTGGCTTCGCCGTTGCCGGCAGGCGAAAGCAAAGCCCTCGCCCTGTCACTGGCGGCCCTCGGGCTGTGGGCGACCGGCGCCCTGCCCGAATACATCACGGCTCTGGCATTCTTCACCCTTGCCATGCTGTTCAAGGTGGCGGCGCCTACGGTCATCTTCGGCGGCTTCGAATCAGCGGCGCTGTGGCTGATCTTCGGCGGCCTGGTGGTGGGGGTGGCGGTAAAATCCACCGGCCTGGGCGAACGTCTGGCCAACCGCCTGGCCGGCGCCTTCGGCTCCAGTTACTGGGGGGTCATCACGGGCGTCACCCTGGTGGGAACGGCGCTGGGATTCCTCATGCCGTCGTCCATGGGGCGTGCCGTTCTGCTGATGCCCATCACCTTGAGCCTGGCGGCCCGCTACGGCTTTGCGCCGGGTAGCAAGGGGCATACCGGCGTCATTCTTGCCGCCGCCTTCGGCTGCCATGTCGGGACCTTCGCCATTTTGCCGGCCAACGTGCCCAATGTGGTGCTGATCGGCGCGGCGGAAAACGCCTATCACTACGTTCCCAGCTACGGCACCTATCTGCTGCTGCATTTCCCGGTGCTCGGCCTGCTCAAGACGTTGGTGATGATTCCCCTCATCGTCTGGCTGTGGCCCGATCGCCCGCAGCCGATGGCTGCCGCGGCGGCCCGCCCGATGCATCGGGACGAGCGGTGGCTGGCCTTGCTGCTGGCCGTCGCCCTGGCTCTGTGGGCCAGCGATTCGCTGCATCACATCAGCCCGGCCTGGATCAGCATGGCCAGCGCCGTGGTGCTGTTGATGCCCGGCGTCGGACTGGTCGGACGGAAGGCCTTCGGCGAACAGATCAACTACGGTTCGATCTTTTATGTGGCTGGCATCATGGGCCTGGGCGCCCTGGTCGACAAATCGGGGCTCGGCACCCGCCTGGCCTCGGCCATCCTCGATCTGCTGCCGCTGGCCCCCGGCGCCCCGGCGATGAATTTCGCCAGCCTATCGACGGTCAGCATGCTGGTCGGCCTGACCACTACCCTGCCCGGCGTGCCGGCGGTGTTGACGCCGCTAGCCGCGCAGATGGCCCATGCCTCGGGCCTGCCATTGCAGACGGTGATCATGAGCCAGGTGCTGGGCTTCTCCAACCCGCTGCTGCCTTATGAATCGGCCCCGCTGGTGGTGGCCATGCAACTGGGTGGCGAACGCATGCGCCCGGCCCAGACGCTATGCCTGCTGCTGGCGGCGATCACCGTCTTCGTCCTTTTGCCGCTCGATTTCCTGTGGTGGCGGCTGCTGGGGTGGATTTAGCGGGTGATCCGGCCTGGCCGAATGATTTCGTCGGCGCGGGCGAGCAATCATTCCTGCAAGCTCGGCCAGGGCGTCGGAGGTTTCCTCGGCTTGGCCCGGTCGTGGCTGCACCGCCGAATGCTCCTGCACGCGATAATTTCGGGGCTGCGGCCCTCCCACCACCTGCGGCCATAGCTTGAGGAGGCGGCGAGCCGCGTAGAGGCCCGGATAGGGAATGGCAAGGCATAGCGGAGCATCGGGCACGTCGAGAGTAGGCGAAAAATAGTTTCCGGACTGAACTCGGACCAATCCGCCGGCCGCCGACCCCGGCGTGCGGACGATGGAAATCCACGCCAGCGGCAATGGGTAGCCGGTGCTCTGCTTCTTGAAACGCGCCAGAGTCACGGCGGGCCCGCACATCGTTGCCAAGGCGGCGGGGATATCCTGATCGTTGACCGGAGCCAACATGCTCACGTCAGTTTTACATGGTTGATAGTATCATCGATGAGGGATACTCAATCATACCGTGTCAATTGATGGCGTTTTTAAGGTTTTGGTTGCCTCAGCGGTCACCGCGACGCCAGCAGATAGTTAACATCGGTCTTGTCGAAATCTTCGCCTTTGTACAGCAGGGGCATTCGGTGGTTCTTGGCCATGGCGTAGGCGAAGCAGTCGCCGAGGTTCAACTGCGCGGGATGGCCGCGGCCCTTGCCGTAGCGGGAAAAGGCGTCGAGCGCCGTCGCCGCATCCTGTGCCGTAATCGCCACCAGTGCGACTTTTGCCACGGCAAGGAAGTCGCCGACGTCCTGCCCGGCTTCCTCGACGCTGGCGTGGCGTTTGCGGCAGATACCGAGAACGGCCTCGAAAACGGCGATCGGCGAAGTAAAAGGGGCGTCGGTTTGGTCCAATCGATCGATCAGGGCTTCGGCTTCGGGCTCGTCGGTAAGGATGGCGACGATGGCGGAAGCATCGACGAACATCACGTCTCTCCGCTCAGCTCGTCATAGAATTGCTTGTCGGCCTCCAGGCCGGTCGGCGGCCGCGCCATCACCCGCCGTTGAATGGGGCGAAGCCTTTCGCGGAGGGGAATCCGTTCGTCAAGCCGGCGCAATTCGTTCTCCAGCGCCAGCCTTACGGCATCAGTCTTGCTGGTATGGGTGCGCGCGGCCAATTTCTCGGCAAGCTGATTTACCGTTTCGCTGCGGATGTTGAGCGGCATTTTGGCACCTGTGTAGATGACACCACCATATCGCCAACACGTGATGGCAGCAAGACATCTCCGGGCTAGTGAAAATCCCGCGACACCGCCTTCATCTCGGTGGCCGCAGCCAGGGAGCGCAAATGGCCGGTCAGGTCGGCGATGGCCTCCGCCACCACATGGATGACCTGCCCTTCACGCTGCACCCGGCCGTCGACGCGCAGCAGCCGGCCGGTCAGCACGGCGGCGCGGTGGCGTTGGAACAGCGGTGGCCAGACGACGATGTTGGCGACGCCGGTTTCATCCTCCAGCGTCATGAAAATGACCCCGCTGGCGCTGCCCGGGCGCTGGCGCACCAGGACCAGCCCGGCCACGGCGATGCGCCCCGAGTGGCGCTGCTGCAGGCGTTGCGCCGGCGCAATGCCCAGGCGCGACAGGGCAGCGCGCAGCAGGGCCAGCGGATGGGCCTTCAGCGACAGTTTCAGGGCGGCATAATCCTCCACCACCTCTTCCCCCAGCCCCATCGCCGGCAGGGCTACCGGCGGGCCGGTCGCCGGCGCCTCGACCCCGGCGGCGGCGAACAGCGGCGGCGGCGGCGCGGTGAAGGCACGCACCGCCCACAATGCCTGACGGCGTGACAATCCCATGGAACCGAAGGCATCGGCCTGGGCCAGCGCCTCGAGCGCCGGCCGACTCAGCTTGCCCTGCTGCCACAGGGCATGGGGCGATTGATAGCCGCCGGCCCGCCGGGCCACCACGGCATCGGCATCGGCCTGGGAAAACCCACCGACCTGGCGGAACCCCAGGCGGAGCGCCAGGGCATTTTCCCCTGCTTCCAGCGTGCAGTCCCAGCGGCTGGCATTGACGTCCACCGGGCGGACCTCGACGCCGTGTTCCTGGACGTCGCGGACGATCTGCGCCGGAGCATAGAAGCCCATGGGCTGGCTGTTCAGCAGGGCGCAGGCGAACACCGCCGGGTGATGGCATTTGAGCCAGGCCGAGACATAGACCAGATGGGCGAAGCTGGCGGCATGGCTTTCCGGGAAGCCGTATTCGCCGAAGCCTTCGATCTGGCGGAACACCCGTTCGGCGAAGGAACGGTCGTAGCCGCGCGCCGCCATTCCGTCGATCAGCTTGTCGCGGAAGGCCGCCACCGTGCCGGCATGGCGGAATGTGGCCATGGCGCGGCGCAACTGGTCGGCCTCGGCCGGGGTGAAGCCGCCGGCGACGATGGACAGCCTCATCGCCTGCTCCTGGAACAGCGGCACGCCCAGGGTCTTGCCCAGCACCGCCTCCAGTTCGGGCGAGGGATAGTCGATCGGCTCCTTGCCCTGGCGCCGCCGCAGGTATGGATGCACCATGTCGCCCTGGATGGGACCGGGGCGAACGATCGCCACCTCGATCACCAGGTCGTAGAAGCAGGCCGGCTTCAGTCGCGGCAGCATGGTCATCTGGGCCCGGCTTTCCACCTGAAACACGCCGACGGAATCGGCCCGGCTCAGCATCTCGTAGACCGCCGGATCTTCCCGCGGCACCGTGGCCAGATCCACCGCCGACCCGCCATGTTCCCGCAACAGAGAGAAGCCTTTGCGGATGCAGGTCAGCATGCCCAGCGCCAGCACGTCCACCTTCAGCAGGCCCAGGGCATCCAGGTCGTCCTTGTCCCATTCGATGACGGTGCGCCCTTCCATCGCCGCGTTCTCGATGGGCACCAGTTCGTCCAGCCGCCCCCGGGTCATGACGAAGCCGCCCACATGCTGGGATAGGTGGCGAGGAAAGCCAGTCAGCTCGCCGGCCAGGGCCAGGGCCAGCCGCAGGCTACGGTCGGCGGGGTCCAGGCCCAGATCGCGCAGATGGCTCTCGGCGACGGGGTCGCGGCTGCGCCCCCAGCGGCTGCGGGCCAGCGCCGCCACCGTATCGATCGACAGCCCCAGCGCCTTGCCGACGTCGCGGATGGCCGAACGCGGCCGGTAATGGATCACCGTGGCGGCCAGTCCGGCCCGCTCGCGACCGTATTTGGCATAGATATGCTGAATCACCTCCTCGCGGCGCTCATGCTCGAAATCTACGTCGATGTCGGGCGGTTCGTCGCGCGCCGCGCTGACGAAACGTTCGAACAGCAGGTCGAATTGGGCCGGATCGACGGCGGTGATGCCCAGGCAATAGCACACCGCCGAATTGGCCGCCGAACCGCGACCCTGGCACAGGATGCCGCGGCTTTCGGCGAAGCGCACCAGATCATGGACAGTGAGGAAATAGGGGGCGTAGGCCAGTTGCTCGATCAGCCCCAGTTCGTGCTCGATGGCGGCGTTCACCTTCTCTGGCAGGCCACCGGGATAGCGCCGTGCCGCGCCTTCCGAGGTCAGGCGGACCAGCCGCTGCTGCGGCGTGGTCCCGTCGTCGGCGTCGTCGACGGGATATTCATAGCGCAACTCGTCGAGGCTGAAGCGGCAGCGCTCGACGATGCCCAGGCTGCAGACCACGGCTTCCGGATACCGGGCGAACAGCCGCGCCATCTCTTCCGGCGGTTTCAGGTGGCGTTCGGCATTGGCCGCCAGCCGCCAGCCAGCCTCGGCGATGGTGCAGCCTTCGCGGATGCAAGTAAGCATATCCTGCAGAGGGCGCCGCGCCGGTGAATGGTAATGCACGTCGTTGGTGGCCAGCAGCGGCGTTCCGGCCTGCCCGGCCAGGGCCGCCAGGGCGGCGAGGCGGCGGGCGTCGTCGTCGCGGAAGCGCCGCTGGGCCGCCAGATGGCAGCGGCCGGAGAAGCGGGCGCCCCACCAGGACAGATCGGCGGCGAACGCTGCGTCGGGGCAGTCGGGCGACAGGACGGCGATGATCTGGCCTTCGCCATAGGCCGCCACATCCTCGCGGCCGATCCGGCATTGGCCCTTGGCGGCGCGGCGCTTGCCCTCGCTCAACAACCGGGAAAGGCGGCCATAGGCGGCGCGGTCGGTGGGAAAACACAGCAGACTCACCGAATCCGTCAGATCGAGGCGCGCCCCCACCACCAGGCGCAAGCCCGCCTGCTTCGCCGCCACATGGGCGCGCACCACCCCGGCCAGGCTGTTGCGGTCGGTCACCGCGATAGCCGACAGCCCCAGGGCGGCGGCGGCCAGCACCATCTCGTCGGGATGGGAGGCGCCCTGCAGGAAGGTGAAATTGGTGGTCACCTGCAACTCGGCGTAATTCACGGAAACACCCCGTGCAGGAACCATCGTGGCTGGCCGCCTTCACCGTAAAGGCCCTGGCGGAAGAGCCAGAAGCGGCGGCCAGCCTCGTCCTCGACGCAGTAGTAGTCGCGGTCCGGAGCGTTCTGCCGCCACCATTCGGCGGACAGGCGTTCCGGACCCTCGGCCCGGCGGATGCGGTGGCTGTGGCGGCGCCAGCGGAACAGCAGCGGCGGGCCGTCGGGTACCGGCGCCACCGCTTCCACCGCCTCGGGCCGGGACAGCAGGCACAGCGGGCGGCGGAGGATAGGCCAGGTTTCCGCGATGGGCAGGCGGGCCCCCGGGTCGAGGCGGCGGACGGCGCGTTCCGGCAAATGGCTTTGCCGCGGCGCGAAGCGCAGCACCCGGCCGAAGCCCAACCGGTTGCTCAGGCTGTCGAGCAGACGGGCGAACTCGTCTTCGCCCGCTCCGCCCGTGGCTTCCGGCGCCAAGCTGGTCTGTTCGGCCTCCAGCGGCCCGGTCTCGGTCGCCGTCAGCAGCAACATCTCGATGCCGAAACCGACATCGAGGCCGGTCAGCGGTTCGGCCAGCAGGCGGAACAGATGGCCGGGCTCGCGGCTGGGCCGGCTGGTGCCGACGGCCAGGCGCCGGACCGAAGTGTCGAGGCGGAAGGCGGCCAGTTCCAGCCGCCGCACCCCCAGCCGCCGGCATTCCAGCAGCCCGGCCAGGCGCTCCAGCAAGTGACGGGTGGCGGCGGCCAGGTCTTCCCGCCGTGCAATGGCTTCGGCAAAGGCCAGATGGACCCGTGGCTCCTCGACCGGCCGGAGCGGCGAGACGGGCTCGTCCTGCTCCCCCAGGGCCTGGTCCAGGCGCAAGGCGACATGGCGGCCGAAACGGGCAGCCAGGGCGGCGCGCGGCAGGGGGTAGAGATCGCCGACGCTTCTCAGGCCGAGGCGCACCAGCCCGGCAGCGGTCTCCGGCGGCAAACGCAACGCCGTCACCGGCAAGCCGGCCAAGGCCTTCCGTTGGCTGCCAGGCGCCAGAACGGGATGCCCGGCATCGCCGAAGCGGGCCCAAGCCCAGGCGGCGCCGGGCGTGTCGGCCGCCGCGGTGCGGGCTGCGAAACCCAGGCGCCGCAGCCGGCCGAGCAATTCGGCCAGCAGGCCTTCCTCTCCACCCCGTAAATGGGCGCAGCCACTGATGTCGAGCCACAGGCCGCCGCCCTCGCCGCTTTCGCCCCAGTTGTCGACAGCCGCCCATGGCGTATAGGCGATGCAAGCCTCGGCCAGATGGCCGAGCAGCGCCTGGTCGGCTGCCGGATCGGCCGGGGCAAGGCGCAAGCCGGGCACCACCGCCTGGGCGTCGGCCACCGTCATGCCGGCTTTCAGGCCGGCCAGCCTGGCCGGCCGGTTGACCGCCAGGATCAGCCGGCGGCCATTTGCGGTCGCCGTCGCCAGGGGCTCGTCCCGCCAATCGGCAACGCGCCGGCATAGCCGGTCGGTGGCCAGGCGGGGCAGCCAGACGGAGACAATGCGTTTCATCGCCCCACCACTTTGTTCATGCTTTGTTCTATTTTGTGCACATATTCGAGTCAAGCAAGCGATTCAAAGCGGATATCCGTCCGGATCCTTGCCCCGCACACGCCGCCATAGGACCTGAAAGTTCAGGCGGTTGGCGACCACGATGAACACCTTGCGCAACCGGCCGGGCGGGCAGGCGATGGGTCTTACGGCATGCCAGGAATGCTTGGTCCGCTTGATGACGAAGCTGCGGTTGCCCAACATCTCGGATGCGGCAACCTGGGAGAGGGCTTCGAAATCGGGCGCCGAGTGCGACGGCAGCCGGCCTTCGTCGTCCAGGACCACGGTTTGTCCGCCCCAAGCCGGATCCCAATCCTCCTCGGTATTGAAGTAGAAGATATGCGAGCCGATTTTCCGGCTGGCGTCGGTATGGGGAGAAACCGAAGCGCCGGCCGGCGCGAAATGCCAATGCATGGACAGGACGGGCTGTTCCTGCGGCTTGATGTCGAAGATGGTGCGCAGGAATGCCAGATACGCCGGCGCCTGCAATTCTCCGATGAACTGCCGCCAGATCGGCGACAGATCGCCATCCAATCGCGGATGGTACTGCAGGGCATAGCGGTCGTGACTTTGCTGGCCGTGGCCACGCCCATTGCCGAATTCAGGCTTGAACAGATCGAGCCTCGGCAATTCGGCACAAAGGCTCTGGAATTTATCCTGTCGGATAACACCCTGCAGTCCCATCCAGGGAAAGGGATTCCGGTTGAGGAATTCCGAGGATCGCTCGCCAATCTCCAATAGACGGCAACTGTCGAGATAGGTCATGGGAGCCACGCCAAGTTGCGAAACCAAACCGCCGGAGCCGATGCGCAATGACATTGGGAATCACGCCGGCTCGCCGGAACTGGACGAGCGACCGGCCTGCGGTCTGGCCATCCGCCCGAATGGCAACCGGGCGAAAGATCCTGGACGTGACCTCGTCCGGACAGCGTTCCCTTGTTGATCCCGCGGCCGCCTCCTCCCACTTTACAACTATGCCTTTTGCGAGGTTTCTCACATGCTTGGGATGCCTGCAGAGCGCCCGGCGGCGGATTTCACCATCGACCAGGACTGGCCGGCCTACGCTCCCGATGAGCACCAGCGCTGGCGCACCTTGTTCCGGCGTCAGGAAGCCCAACTGGTCGGCCGCGCCGCCACGGAATTCCTCGCCGGACTCGATATCCTGGGGACGGCCGGCGACGGCATCCCCGACTTCCAGCGCCTGAACGCGATTCTATGGCCGCGCACCGGTTGGCGCGTGGTGGCGGTTCCCGGCCTGGTCCCCGATGCCGTGTTCTTCGCCCATCTGGCGGCTCGCCGCTTCCCTGCCGCCCGGTTCATCCGGCCGGCCGAGCGCATGGACTACATCCAGGAGCCCGACGTCTTCCACGACGTCTTCGGCCATGTGCCGCTGCTGGCCAATCCCATCTTCGCCGATTTCATGGCGGCCTATGGCCGGCAGGGGCTGGCGGCACTGGGGCGCAACCGGCTCGACAACCTGGCCCGGCTCTATTGGTACACGGTGGAGTTCGGCCTGATCCGCACCCCGCAGGGCCTGCGCATCTACGGATCGGGCATCGTCTCTTCGCGGGCCGAGGTGCTCTACAGCCTGGAGGATCCCCGGCCGCGCCGCATCGCCTTCGACCTTGAACGGGTGATGCGCAGCCGGTATCGCATCGACGCCTTCCAGGAAACCTATTTCGTCATCGACGACTATCGCGACCTGTTCGCCGCCCTCGACCGCGATCTCTCCGCCATCTACAAGCGCGTCGCCGCCCGGCCCGCTCTCGCCCCCGGCGAGGCCTGCGCCGAGGACCGATGTATTCCCCTTGCCGCGGAGGCCCGGCCATGACGGCATTTCCCCACAGCTTCGGCTTCGTCGAATTCACCGACCCCGAACCGGAACGGCTGCGCCGGCTGTTCGCCACCCTTGGCTTCACGCCGGCCGGGCGCCACCGCAGCCGTCGGGTGGAAGCATGGCGGCAAGGGCAAATCCTCTTCCTGCTGAACGCCGAGCCCGAGGGGTTCGCCGCGCGCTTCGCCGCCCGGCACGGCCCCGGAGTAAGCGGCTTCGCCCTGGTGGTGGACGACGCCCGGACGGCGGAACGCCAAGCGCTGGCTTGCGGCGGCCACCTCAGCCTCTCCCGGCCCGATCTGCCGCTGCCGGCGCTGGAAGGGGTCGACCGCACCGTCCTCTATCTTCTCGACCGAAAAGGGCTGGACTACCTGGCCGAGGCGTTCCCCGACACCGGCAGGGCGACGGCGGGACACGGCCTGCTGACCATCGACCACCTGACCCACAATGTCCGCCGCGGCGGCATGGATGTCTGGGCGGACTTCTATCACCGCGCCTTCGCTCTCGAGCAGATCCGCTATTTCGCCATCACTGGGCGCCACAGCGGCTTGCGCAGCCGGGCCATGGCCAGCCCCGATGGCGGAGTGCGCATCCCGATCAACGAATCGGCCGACGATCGCTCGCAAATCGAGGAGTTCCTTCAGCAGTACAATGGTGAAGGAGTCCAGCACATCGCCTTGTCGACCGCCGACATCACCGCCACGGTGGCGGCACTCAAGGCCGGCGGGGTGCCGTTCCTCGATACCCCCGACACCTATTACGAAGCGATCGACAACCGCCTGCCGGACCACGGCCTGGACCTCGGGCAGTTGCGCCGCGATCGCATCCTGGTCGACGGCGGGCCGGCGCAAGGGGGTGGGCTACTGCTGCAGATCTTCACCACCACCCTGATCGGCCCGATCTTCTTCGAGGTCATCGAGCGCCGCGGCAACCAGGGCTTCGGCGAGGGCAACTTCCAGGCCCTGTTCGAAGCCGTCGAGCAGGACCAGATCCGCCGCGGAGTGCTGACGCCATCAGCCGTACCCCCATGATCCGCGCTAAGAGCCTTCATTCCCGGCGGACCCATGTGGCATCTCCGCGGGCGGCTTCTCGGGGCCGGTCACCCGGATGATCGACAGACGAGATAGCGGTGAAGATCGAGGCCCGCGCCCGGCGCTTGCGGGAGCCAACATCTACCGGACGGCTTGAGTGAAGCGGGCAAGACGAACTATCTTCATCTCGTCTTCCATCAGGAGCCGTGGGGCCGAGGGCCGCATGACCGCCCTATCCGACGCCGATATACTTTCCGCCCTGCGGGACGCGCTGCCTGAAGTGACGGCGGCCTATTTGTTCGGCAGTCGCGCCGAGGGTGCGGAATGCGCTGCCAGCGACGTCGATCTGGCCGTTCTGTTGCCCGAGCACCGCGATGCGGTCGGATTGTGGGAGACCGGTGAGAGGATTGCCCGGGCACTGGGCGCCGACGTCGACCTGCTGGACCTGCGTGCCGCCAGCACGGTGATGCAGTGGCAGATCGTCACCACCGGCCGCCGCCTGTTCGCCAAGGGCGATGAAGCAGATCTCTACGAGGTCTTCATCCTGGCGGAAATGACCTCGCTCAACGAGGCTCGCGCGCCGCTGATCGCCGATATTCAACGAGAAGGACGCGTTCATGGTGGATAATGTTCTGCTCAACAAGGCAGCCACCATCGAGCGCTGCGTCACCCGGGCAAAGGATGAATATCACAAGGATCCGGCCTCGTTCGCCATCGACTTCACCCGGCAGGATGCGGCGGTCCTCAATATCCAGCGCGCCTGCGAGGCCTGCCTCGACATGGGACATGCCGTCATCCGCCGCGACCGCCTGGGCATTCCCCAGAGCGCCCGCGACGTGTTCGCCTTGCTGGCCCAGGCAGGGCGGATCGCCCCTGACCTTGCCACCGTACTGCAGCGCATGGTCGGTTATCGCAACATTGCCGTTCACGACTACCAGACGCTTCAACTGCCGATCACCGTGGCGGTGATCGAACGCCATCTGGGCGATTTCCTGGCTTTCAGCCACGCGATCCTGCGGCGGGAGGGTGCACCGCCTCAGTAACGCACCGCCCGGCGATCATCCACGCCGCCGAAGCAGCGATAGCCGTCCTCCGTCTTGCCGATGGCCGGGCCGCCGGTCAGGATGGCGATGGAATCGCCCCACGGATTTTGTTGCACCAACTTGTAGCCCATGCCTTCCAGCACCGCCCTGGTATCGGCGGACAGGGCGAAAGGCTCGACGAAAATCTCATCCGGCCGCCATTGATGATGGATCCGCGGGGCATCGACCGCCTCCTGCACGTTCATGCCGTAATCCACCATGTCGAGGAAGGTTTCCAGGACGATGGTGATGATGCGCGGCCCGCCGGCGCTGCCCAGCACCATGACCGCCTTGCCGTCTCTGGTGACCACGGTCGGGCTCATCGAGGACAGCGGCGTCTTGTGCGGAGCGATCCGGTTGGCCTCGCCCTGCACCAATCCGAAGATGTTGGGGACCCCCGGCTTCAGGGTGAAATCGTCCATCGTGTCGTTGAGCAGGATACCGGTACCGGCGGGAGTTACACGGGCGCCGAAAAAGTTGTTGAGCGAATAGGTCACGCCGACGGCGTTACCGTCCTTGTCCACCACCGAATAATGGGTTGTTTCACTGCCTTCATGCGGCGGCGTGCCGGGGCCGAGATCCTGCGAATTGCCGGCTTTGTCGGGATCGATCCTGGCGCGGACGGCCTCGGCGTAGCCCTTGTCGAGCAGATGCCCGACCGGGTTTTGCACGAAGTCGGGATCACCCAGGGCACTGTCGCGGTCGACATAGGCGTGCCGCATCGCTTCGACCATGTAATGGATGGTCTTGGCCGAATTGAATCCCCAGTCGCGCAGCGGGTAGGGCTCAAGAATATTCAATATTTCGCACAAGGCTATGCCACCTGAACTCGGCGGTGGAGCCGAGTACAGCGTGTAGCCTTTGTAGCTGCAGGCGATCGGCTTCATTTCGCGGACCGCATACTGCTCGAAATCGGTCTTGCTCAACAGCCCGCCATTCGCCCGGCTGGCCGCCACGATCTTCTCGGCCACCGGGCCGTGATAGAATCCGTCCGCCCCCAGCCGGGCGATCCCGCGCAATACCTTCGCCAGATCCTTCTGCACCAGGACGTCGCCGGGACCATAGGGCTGACCATGGCTCAAGAAGATCGCCGCGCTCGGCGGGTCCTTGCGGAAATCTTCGGCCGCCGCCATGAGGCCGGCGGCGTCGGAATCGGTGAGCTTGAAGCCTTTTTCCGCCAGGGCGATGGCCGGGGTCATGACTTGCCGGCGACTCATGCGGCCGTATTTCCGCAAGGCCAGATCGAAACCGGCAACGCTGCCCGGTACGGCGGCGGCCCGATAGCCGAGGATGCTGGCCTCGGGAATGACGTTGCCGGCCTGGTCGAGATACATGTCGGCGGTGGCCGCCAGTGGCGCCTTCTCGCGGAAATCGAGGAATGTGGTGCGGCCGTCGGCGAAGCGAATGGTCATGAAACCGCCGCCGCCCAGATTGCCCGCCGCCGGATAGACGACGGCCAGGGTGTAGCCGATGGCGACGGCGGCGTCGATGGCGTTGCCGCCGCGACGCAGGATTTCGTTGCCGACCCGGGTTGCAAGGACATGTACGCTGGCCACCATCCCGTCCCTGCTGGCGATGGGTGGCGGCGATGCGGCGCCGGCCGAACCGGACAGCGCAAGAAGAGCGCCCAGTCCCAGGAAAGCGGCAAGGCGTCGCAGATGCATGGGCCGGTTCTTTCAACAGTGGCGACCGACGGCATCATGCCTGGGAAACGGAATGGCTGAAAGCTGAGGGAAGGTGATAATGCAGACCATGGCCGGCAATCTTTTCGCCAATCTTCCAGGTCGGCCTGCCGACGAGGTGGTGACCGCGCTGGCCGCCGCGCCGGGGCTGCGCATCGAGCGCATCGTCTCGACCGGCCAGGCCAGCCCGCCGGATTTCTGGTACGACCAGGACCAGGCCGAATGGGTGATGGTGGTGTCGGGCTCGGCGGTGCTGCGGTTCGCTGATGAGGCCGAGCCGCGGCATTTGACTGCGGGCGATTACCTGCTGATCCCGCCGCATCAGCGTCATCGGGTGGAGCGGACCGACCCGGCCACGCCGACGGTCTGGCTGGCCGTCCATTTCGACGGCAGACTGGCGGAGGACTGATCCCGACCATCGACCAGGGCGAGACGGTGTGCCTCGTCGTCCCACTCCAGCAGCCAGGCGGCGACGATGCCGTTCTCGCCCGTTCCCTTGCCCCGGCAGCGGATCAGCTCGACCCACCAGCGCCACCGGCCGACACCTTCCCCAGCCGGGCCGGCGCCGGCTGCCGGGCCGACGCGCCAGCGGGTCAGCGCCGGGCCGCAGGCATCGCCGCGGTTCAGCAGCAGGGCGGTGACTCCGCTGGTCCGGGCGGCAAGCTGCAGCCGGCGGGCGGCCGTCGGATCGAGGCCCCGCACCTCGCCCAGCACGCCGCCCAGCCCCCGGCAGTGCAGCCCTTGCTCCATCGCCCACAGCGATTGTTTTGCGCCGTCGGCCCGCACCATCAGCAGACGCTCGGCCGCCAGCCCCAGGGTGGCAAGACCAGGAGCATAAAGGCCATCGCCGGCCGTCACCCACAGCACCGGGCCGCCCAAGCCTTCGAAGGCTGCCAGGCGGCCCAGCCACCAGGCGGCGAAACCCAGCGCCGCCCCGTGCTCGATGCCGTCGGCCAGGGGTGCCGGAACGATTTCGTGCAGCCCACCGCGCGGCAATCCCCCCCAAGGCAGAATCCTGTCGATTTCGGCTAGGCCGAACGACAATGGCCGGACCCCATCGTCCCGTCCACCCCCTTCCTGGGCGGCGATGCGGGCCCGCAGCTGGGCTAGGGAAACGGGGGCCACTGGAACCTCACCACAGGCCAAATGTTCTTATTATGTTCTATAAAACAAAGGGGCCGGGAGTCAAGGAACCTGTCGAAAGGGCTGAAATGTCTATTTTTTATGCAGTCGTTGCCGTGTGACTAAATTATAGTCACCGCGAGTGATGTCCTCCGCCCTCATGATCGGGCAACTTCTTGATGCGCCGAAAAACCCAGGATTGGCACGCCATCTGCAACAGGAACAGCCGTGAACTGGCGCGAGGCGTAAATGTCCCCGCGCGTGATCCTGGTGGATGATGAGACCGAACGGGCGACATCGGTGAGAGAGGCACTGGAAGCGAACGGGTTCGATGTGGTTGCCGTCCTCGAGACGGGCGCCGGCCTTCCGCATCAGGCCGAACAGCTTAGCCCCGACGTGATCGTCGTCGACATGGACAATCCCGACCGGGACACGATCGAGAACATGCGTCGGCTCACCCACGAACATCACCGGCCGGTGGTGATGTTCGCCCAAAACCCCAAGACCCAGGCCATCCACGCCAGAGCCGCCGGTCAGGCGGCGGCCAGCTCCAGCCGAGGATGGCTATCGAAAAAGCCTTCCGCCTGACGCCGAAAGTGGGCCATCCCCTTCAGCACGCGCACCGGAACATGGGCTTTCGGCCGGACCATCTTGAGCGGATCCATCTCCATCCTGCCGATGCCGTGCAGCACGCCGAGCAACAGGGAATAGTAGACCAGGAACGAACCCCAGTCCTTCTGCCCGGCCGTCGACAGAAGGCCGGCGGCGTCGCTCTTGAAGGCGCGGAAACAGTCGTCACCATCGGCATAACTGCAGGCAATGCGGTTGGCGTAGTACTCGGAGGACATCTTGTAGGCAAGATGCCACTGCGAGGGCATCTCGCAGGTCAGGTTGGCCAAGCTTTCCCGACGACGAATGGCGATGTCCGAGACATGGGCCAGTTCGTGGGCAATGGTGAATGGCCGGCAGGAAGACAGATACATGGTCATCTCCAGCCCGTCGCCGCAGCCGGTACGCCGCGGAATGACCTTGCCGTCATAGCCGGGCAGGTGCGCCTTCTCGATCTGCTTCAGCTCGCCGAGGCGATGGTCGCCGGCGTGGAAGCGCCCCATCAGGTGGCGGATGGAGTGTTCTTCCGTCGCATCGAAACCGAGAATCTGCACCATTTCAGGCTACCGCCTCTGCTCTAGTCCCGTTGGAGGTAGGGTGTCCCAGAGGGGAGTAGCCTGTCATTACCGAAAAGGGGGTAGTCAGCCGGACATCGCCCCGCAGGACAACGCGGGCAATGGAGCATCGGCCGCCGACGCCACCGTACGCTCGGCCGGTTGGATGGCCGCGACGGTTTGCGCCGGGGCGCCTTGCCACTCGCTATGGGCGGGGATTTCCTCGCCTTTCATGATGATGGTCAAGGCGCCGATACGGGCGAATTCACCGATCCTGGTGTCATAGAGCACCGTCGAGCCGCTGCCGACGCTGACCCCACGATTGACATGGACCCGGCCCACCTTCATCACCCGGTCTTCGTAAAGATGAGTCTGCAGTGCCGCCATGCCGTTCACCGCGGCGAAGTCGCCGACCTCGACGCAGTCGAATTCGGTGATGTCGGTGCTGTCCATGAATACGCCGCGGCCGAACTTGCAGCCGAACAGCTTCAGCGCCCAAGGCAGCATGGGCGTGCCGCGCAAATGGTCAAGCAGCACCTTGCCGGCCATGCCCCAATACATCACGGCCACCGCTTCGGTCCGCAAGGCCCACCATGACCACATCGGTTTCACCGTGGGCTTGTAGGCACCCATCATCAGCCATTTGACCGCGATCGCGGCGAGCACCAGGGCGCAGGAGATGGCCACGCTGGAGGCCATGAACAGCGGCACCAGGGTGCCGTAGTCGCGACCAAGGATCGACGGCGCCAGCACCTCCACCGCCAGCATGCCGAAGGTGATGAACAGCATGGTGGGCAGCGATACGCTGAAGGCCTCGAACAGCGCGCGGGCGAAACGCCGCCGGCGCGACGGCTCGTAGGTCCAATTGGCCGCCACGTCATCGAAGCGCTGGCGCACCGGCAGCTTGATCGGCGGGCTGCCGAACCAGATATCGCCGGGAGACATTTCCTCATTGGTGGCCGGTGGACGCGACTTAATACCGATCAGCGAGCCGGTCGGAATGTCGGTTCCCGGCGGCACCACCGCATCGTTGCCAACGAACACCTGCGCCCCGGTCCTGACCGGCTTCAGGAACATCCAACCCCGTCGGACGTCTTCGTCGCCCAGCACCACTTCGTCGGCGATGAAGCATTTCTCGCCGATCTCGGTCAGATCGTAACGGCCGGCAAGATTGGTCGAAATCTCGGCGTCCTTGCCGATCTTCGCCCCCATCAGGCGGTACCAGTTGCGCATGTAGACGGTGGCGTAGAGCGAGGAAAGCGTCTCCAGCGTCAGCTCGGTGGCCAGCGCGACGATCCACTTGCGGGCGTAGAACCAGCTGTAGACCGAATAGGTCCCGGCATCGACACGCGGCAGCACGGTCCAGCGCACGGCGGCGATCAGCAGCACCGTGATGGCGATCAGCGCCATGGCCGTAGGCCAGCCCAGCACCGGCAGGAAATAGAGATAGCTGACCGAAACCACGCTGGTAATCGCGTCGCTCAGATTATCGAACAGGTAAAAGGCCGGGATCACCGGGATCAGCGTGATCGGCGGCAGCAGCACCAGCATCGCGGCATAAAGGGCGGTCAGCAGCGTCTTGCGTACTGGCCCGGCAGTCGCCGGCGCCGGCAAGGATTCCTTGTCCACCTCGCCGACCTGGCGGCCGGGCGAGCCCTCCCACACCTGCCAGGCGCCGACCGTGGTACCGCCGGCCAGGCTGGTCAGGTCGTGCAGTTCGGCACCCTCGCCGACGGTCACGTCGGCGCCGATGACACAGGAGGTGCCGATATAGGCGTCGTCGCCGACGGCGATACGGCCGATGATCAGCTCGTCGCCAACCACTTCGGCATTGCCGAACTGCGCCTTGCCGCCGATGGTGGCGCCCTTGCCGATGGACACGAGGTCGACGGCACCGGCCTCGAAGTCGTGGATCAGCGCTTCATCACCCACCTTGGCGCCCAGGGCGCGAAGGAACAGCCGCATGATCGGCGTGCCCTGGAACCATTTGACATGGACCATGGTGATGAAGCGTTGCGACAGCCACCAGCGGTAGTAATAGACGCCCCAGAGCGGGTAGCGCCCCGGCTTGGTGCGCCCGATGACCAGCCATTTGGCAGCGATGGCGATAATCGCGGTGCTGATGTTGATCAGCGCATAAACAGCAAGAAAGGCCGAGGTTTCCCTGACGAAATTATGCGTATCGCCGGAAAAGAATTCATAGGCGACAAACACCCCCAGCCAAGGCGCGGTGGTCAGCGCCAGAATCAACGGCAATGCCGCCGCCTGGGCCAGCCCGCAGAGAAACCGGCGGAGCAGCGACGGCGGCTCGAAGGCCAGCGATCGTGCCGCCGCTTCACCTCGCGGCTGGCTGGCCGCGCGCTGATCGAGGCGCGTCGCCATGGCCCTCAAGGTCCGGGCGGCATAGACGTCCTGTAGGGTGAGGCCGGACAGCGCCGGAACCTCGCGGACCGCCGAGACGAAGCGGGCGGCGATCAGCGAATGCCCCCCCAGATCGACGAAGAAATCGGCCTCGAAAGGGATGGCCTGGCGTGGAAAGACCCGCTGGGCGGCGGAAAGAAGGGCAGCTTCGGTGGGCGTCGCCGGTTCTTCCTGGCGCTCGGCCTCGACGGCGGTCAGCGTCGCCCGCTGCAAGGCTTTGCGGTCGACCTTGCCCGAGGTCAGCCGCGGCAGTTCGGCCACCACTTCGAAATGCGAGGGTACCATGTAGCTGGGCAGTTGCGCCCGCAACGCATCGCGCAAGGCAGCCCGGTCGAGGCTGGCGCCGGGTAGAGCCAGCAGAAAAGCCACCAGACGGTCCGTGCCGTCATCCTGGCGCATCACCACGGCGGCCTGGCCGACCCCCGCGCATTGCGACAACCGCGCCTCGATCTCGCCCAGCTCGACCCGGAAACCGCGGATTTTCACCTGATCGTCGATCCGCCCGTGAAACACCAGATTCCCTTTCGCGTCGACGCTGACGGCATCGCCCGAGCGATAGAGAATGGGATCGGCGCCGTCGACGCGAAACGGATTGGGAATGAACTTGGCCGCGGTGAGTTCGGGGCGCTTCAGATAACCGCCGGCGACGCCAGGGCCGCCGATCAGCAGTTCGCCCTCGGCACCCGGAATGACTAGGTTCAACGCCTCGTCGACCACATAGCAGCTGTAGTTGGGAATAGGTTGGCCGATGGTCACCGGCTCGTCCGGCCGCACTTCGGCGACGGTGGCGACCACTGTCGTCTCGGTCGGACCATAGCTGTTGAGGATGCGCCGCCCGGTCCGGCACCAGCGCGCGGCCACCGTCGGCGGGCAGGCCTCACCGCCCAGCACGATCAACCGCAGGCTCGGCACGTCGGCGGTCAGCATGGCGAGCAGAGTCGGCACCGCCGACATCACGGTGATACCGGCCTCGGTCATCACCTGGGCCAGCCGATCGACCTCCTGCAAGGTGTCGCGGCTGGCGATCCACATCCGGGCCCCCGCCAGATAGGGCAGGAAAAATTCCTCGAGCGACAGGTCGAAAGCCACCGAGGCGCCCTGGAACACCACGTCGTCGGCCTGCACCTGATAGATGCTGTTGATCGAGCGCAGATAGTGGCAGATGTTTCGGTGGCTGATCACCACGCCTTTGGGCAGGCCGGTGGAGCCCGAAGTGTAGATCACATAGGCGGGGTCGGCCGGGGTCAGGCCGGCGGCTCGCAGATCCGGGGCTTCGGTCGACGGCGCGCCATCCCTGAGCTGGGCAAAACGCAGAATCGCCGCCGGTTGCGAACCGGCCTTGGCTGCGGTCAGGCTGTCGATGATCAGGCCGGCGGCGCCGCAGTCGTCGAGACAGGCGGCGACGCGCTCGGCCGGAACATCGAAATCGAACGGCAGATAGGCGGCGCCCGCCTTCAGGATGCCCAGCAGGGCGACATGCAGATCGAACGACCGCGCCATCCACAGTCCGACGAAGGCGCCACGGCCGATGCCGCGCGCTTTGAGCGCGCTCGCCACGCGATTGGCCGCCGCGTCGAGTTCCCCATAGGTGACGGTGCGGCCGTCGAATACGGCGACGGGATGGGATGGCTGGCGGGTCGCAGTGGCCGAGAAAATCTCGGGCAGCAGTTCATCGCGCAGAAATGACTGGTCCGGCTTTCCAGCAAAGACCGGCGGCAGGATCGACGGGGTGATCTGATTCATGACATCCAGCATCGCCGTTCCGCACCGGCAAGGTAACCGTGGCGAACGACAGGGTTTTCTTGTTTCCGTTGTATGGGCGGCCTGCGGCCCGGCTCGATCTGGCCCGCCCCTCGGCAGAACAACTTTCTCGTCCTAACACATACGTGATACCGCTTAAGCTCGGGACAGGAAAGTGCTCTTTTCGCCAAGGATTCATATGTCTCTTTTGGGGAAGGACGCAAGGCCGAATCGCAGGTCTGTTGCGGTTCCGCGGTCATCCTGACCAAGCCGCTCTAGCGGGTCTCCTCCCCGCGGCTCGCGGCCGGCAGCTCGATGTTGACCTCGAGGATCGACAGGTTCTGCTCGCGGTCCAGTTTGATCTGCACCCGCTGGTCGTCGATCTCGACATATTTGCGGATCACCTCGATGATCTCGCGCTGCAGCTTGGGCAAGAAATCCGCGCCGGACAGACCGGCACGTTCATGGGCCAGCAGGATCTGCAAGCGCTCCCGCGCCGCCGTCGCCGTGCCGCGTTGCGGCCGACTGAACAGATTGAACAGGCTCATGCGCTTCTCCGCAGCAGGCGGTCGATCAAGCCGCGCTTGGACGAACGGGGAATCGCGATGGCCACCTCCTCGCCGAGGATGCGGCCGACCGCCGCGAGGTAGCTCTTGCCGGCCGGCGACTTGTCGTCGAGCACCACCGGCATGCCGACGTTCGAGGCCTGCAATACCGAGGGACATTCGGGAATGACGCCGAGTAGCGGCACCGCCAGAATCTCCTGCACGTCCTCGACCTTCATCATCTCGGCCTTCTCCACCCGTTCGGCATCGTAGCGGGTGATCAGCAGGTGCTGCGCCATCGCCTCGCCCTGCTCGGCCTTGCGCGACTTGCTGGTCAGCAGCCCGATCATGCGGTCCGAGTCGCGCACCGAGGAAACTTCGGGGTTGGTCACCACGATGGCTTCGTCGGCGAAATACATGGCGAGAAAGGCGCCGCGCTCGATGCCGGCAGGGCTGTCGCAAATCACATAATCGAATTCCGCAGAAAGCTCGGCCATAACCCGTTCGACGCCTTCCTTGGTCAAGGCATCTTTATCGCGGGTCTGTGATGTTGCAAGTATCGACAGGGTATCAACCCGCTTGTCTTTGATCAATGCTTGGGCAAGCCTGGCGTCGCCATTGATCACATTGATGAAGTCGAACACCACCCGGCGTTCGCAGCCCATGATCAGGTCGACATTCCGCAAGCCCACGTCGAAATCGATGACGACGGTCTTGTGCCCGCGGAGGGCAAGCCCGGTGGCGACGGCCGCCGAGGTGGTGGTCTTGCCCACTCCGCCCTTGCCGGAAGTGACGACGATGACTTTTGCCAAGGTGATATCCTTTTCTGCTTTTACAGCCGTTCGAAAACGAGCCGGTCACCGGCCAGACGGATCTGTACCGGCTTGCCGATCAGGCTCGATTCCATTTGCTCGCTGACCAGATAGGTGCCGGCGATGGACACCAGGTCGGCGTCAAGGGCGCCGCAGAAGATGCGGGCGGTGGGATCGCCGCCCATTCCGGCCAGCGCCCGGCCGCGCAGCGGGCCGTAGACGTGGATATGGCCGTCGGCCAGCAGTTCGGCGCCGCGGCTGACCTGGGCGGTCACGATGAGATCGGATTCCCGGGCGTAGACCTGCTGGCCGGAACGGACCGGTTCGGCGATCACCCGGGCAGTACCCGGCCGCGACAGCGGCGCCCCGCGTCCCCGTACGGCCTTCGCCTCGGTGGCGCGGCCGGCCGGGAAGACCGACAGCCCTGCGGCCAGGGCCGCCGCCTCCCAATCGGCGGTGGCGCCCTGGAAACCGACCGGAATCAGTTCCAGCCGGCGCAGCTCGGCGCAGAACGCCGTCAGGTCGAACGGAGCCGTGCGAGCCAGGGGACCAAAATCAAGGACGATCGGGGCAAAACGGTAGAACCCCGGCGCCAGCGACAATGTCGCCGCCAATTGGCCGAAGAAGGTCCGGCTGCGCGGATTGGTCACCTTGAGGGTCAGCAGGGTGAAGCTCGACCCGCGGATCTGGAACGGTGGAGATGGATCGGCAATCGTGCTGTCGGAGCGCAACAAAGGTTCCATGAGTGTTCTTGTCTGGGACACACTGACGCCTCGTCCTCGCGAGCCGAGTGACGCGATCCAGGGGCAACGGCACGGCTCCGGATTGCTTCGGCACGCTCGCAATGACCAGGGATTGTCAGTTCGATGGCGCTGAGCCTAAAGCTCATCGGTTAAGGTTGGGTTCCTGCGCCCTCAACGGTCCATCGCCACCTGAAGCCCGGCCTGTTTGACCTGGGCGACGACATAGTCGAACAGCGAGCGGTGGCCGGTCGTGATGTCGACACGCGCCGCCGTCCCAGGCTCGATGGCCAGGGATTGTCCGTCCGAGGCCACCGACGCCGCGGTGCGCAGGCGCAGGACGAAGCTCGGCCGTCCGTCACGTTCCGCCAGACTGACCTGTTCCACCGTCGCCGGCAGATTACCCCAGGCCTGGCCGGGTCCGTCGATCTGCACCGAGGCCGTCTGCCCTGGGCGCAGGCTGCCGAAATCCGCCGGGCTGACCTTGCCCTCGATGAAAACCGACCCATCCTCGGAAGCCAGCGCCATCAGGGTGGTGCCCGGGCGTACCAGGCCGCCCGCTTTGGAAATCTCCATATGCTGGATCACGCCTTCACGCGGCGCCCGCACCTCGTAATGCACCGCCCGGCTGGCCAGGCGGGCCAGGGAGGCGTCGACCACAGCCATGTCGGCGCGGGTCTTGCCAAGGTCCTGCAAGGCCTGAGCGACAAAGGCCTGCCGGCGTTCGTCGATGCGGCGCTGCGCCTCATCGACCGCGGCACTGGCGGCGGCCAACTGGCTGCGAGTGATGTCTGCCTCGCCCTCGGCATCGTTGACCTGCCGTTCCAGCCGCAGCAACTCGACGCGCGATTTCAGACCCTGGCCGGCCAGCTCCCGCCCCATGGCCAGTTCCTGGTCGAGCAGGCCCAGGCTGCGCTCGGCCGTCCGCAGCCGTGCCTGCAATACCGCCTGCTCGCCCTGGCGCTGAACCAACTGGCGCTCGAGAATCTGGATGCTGGTCTCCAGTTCGGCGTGGCGCGCGGCGAACAGTTCCTTTTCGCGGGTCTCGGCATCCCGGGCGTGCGCCGCCCAATCGGCCGGGAAATGCAGTGCCGCACCATTGGCTTCGGCGTCGAGGCGCGCCTCCTGGGCCGCCAGGACCAGCCGGCGAGCCTTCCCGGCGTCGATCTCGGCCTGAACGCCCGCATCGTCGAGGCGAGCCAGGACCTGCCCTTCCGTCACATGATCGCCTTCGGCCACCAGCACCTCGCGCAGGATGCCGCCATCGGCCGCGGCCACCGGCTGAACCTGCTGCGAAGGCACTACCCGGCCTTCCGCCTCGGTGACCACGTCGAGGGAAGCAAAATGCAGCCAAACGGCAGCCGAGGCGACGGATGCCGCGCCCAACGGAACGGCCAGCCGGACGAGCCGCGAGGGCCAGCGGCGGGCACTGAATTTCACCTCACGCAGGCCTTCGGCAGAGGGATGGGACATGACGTACCTCTCGGCAATGGAAAACGATGAAGCAATTGACGGATAGACCGGCAGGCCGGCTGGGCAGACCTGTCCTGCAATTGGTCGACTGGCCGACGCCCGAAAAGCACGGCTGGCCGAATGGAGGCCGGCACTCCCAGGCAATTTCCGGCGGCACGCAATTTCGAAGTAGCGATCCGCGCAAAAGATAAATGTATGGAAACGTGATTAACTCTTTCGACCGGGGCACCCCGGGCGAACGGGACGATGCCATGATTTCGGGGGATCTCGGAGCCCACAGAAGAGGTACCGCTAAAGCGCAGGGCGAAGCGACAAGTCCGGCGTCGCGTTTTTTTACGCCGTCTTTATGCGCGGAACCGTTTTCCGCATGGACCCTTAACGGGGAACGGCGTTACCCCAGATGAACATCGCTTTTCCGGAGAGTCCCATGGAGGACGTCCTTTTCCTTGCGGCTGTGATCGCCTTCTTCGCCCTCGGCGCGGCATTCGTGCGGGCCTGCGACCATCTTTGAGGGAGACTGGCAATTGACCTTCGATCTCATTCTCGGCGGCACCGTGGCGTTCGGCCTGCTCCTCTATCTCGCCTACGCGCTCATCCGTCCCGAGCGCTTCTAGCCTGGCTTAAAGGATCGACCCATGAACGCCGCCGGTATCCTGCAAATCGTCCTCTATTGCGCCGCGGTCACTGCCGGCGCCATTCCGCTCGGGCTCTACATGGCCAGGGTGTACGAGGGCCAACGGACATGGCTTTCGCCGGTCCTCGGCCCGGTGGAAAGACTTCTCTACCGGGTTTGCGCCATACACCCGGAACAGGAACAGCATTGGACGGCCTACGCGCTCGGCCTGCTTGCCTTCAACCTGGTGGGCCTTCTGGTGATGTACGGCATCCTGCGGCTCCAAGCCCTGCTGCCGTTGAACCCGGCCGGCCAGGCTGCGGTGGCACCCGGTCTGGCCTTCAATACGGCGGTCAGTTTCACCACCAACACCAACTGGCAGAATTATGGCGGCGAAAGCACCATGAGCTATTTCAGCCAGATGGCTGGCTTGACGGTGCACAACTTCACCTCGGCGGCCACCGGCATGGCGGTGGCGGTCGCCCTGGCGCGCGCCTTCTCCCGCCGGTCAGTCAAGACCGTGGGCAATTTCTATGTCGATGCGATCCGCGGCATCCTTTATGTCCTGCTGCCGCTTGCCGTGGTCGTTACGGTGTTCCTGGTGTGGCAAGGCGTCCCGCAGAATTTGGACGCCTATGCGACCGCATCCACCCTCGAAGGGGCCAAGCAGGCCATCGCCCAGGGGCCGGTGGCGTCGCAGGATGCCATCAAGCTGCTGGGCACCAACGGCGGCGGCTTCTTCAACGCCAACTCCGCCCATCCCTACGAGAACCCGACGGCACTTTCCAACTTTGTCCAGATGTGGGCCTTGCTGGTGGTGTCGGCCGGCCTGGTCGTCACCTTCGGGCGCCTGGTCAAAGACAGCCGGCAGGGCCGCGCCCTGTTCATCGCGATGGGACTGATGCTGGTGGTGGGCATCGGCGTCTGCTACTGGGCCGAAGCACGGGGTAATCCTCTGTTCGCACCGCTTGGCGTCGACATGGCTGCCAGCGATATCGCCCCTGGCGGCAACATGGAAGGCAAGGAGGTCCGCTTCGGCATCGCCAACTCGGCCATCTTCGCCGCAACGACCACCGCCACCTCCTGCGGCGCGGTGAATTCCATGCATGACAGCTTCACTCCGATCGGCGGCATGGTGCCGCTGTTCAATATCATGCTGAACGAGGTGATCTTCGGCGGCGTCGGTGCCGGCCTGCACGGGATGATCATTTTCGTCATCGTCACGGTCTTCATCGCCGGGCTGATGGTGGGGCGCACGCCGGAATATCTCGGCAAGAAGATGGAGGCCAAGGAGGTCAAGCTGGCGGTGCTGACCATTGTAGTATTCCCGCTATCGGTTCTCGGCCTGGGAGCCTTGTCGGTGGTGCTGCCAGCCGGGGTGGCGGCCATCAGCGCGCCCGGACCGCACGGGCTGACCGAGGCGCTGTACGCCTATGCCTCGACCACCGGCAACAACGGCTCGGCCTTCGCCGGCTTCTCGGGCAACAGCCTGTACCAGAACTCCATGCTGGGGTTGGCGATGCTGATCGGCCGCTTCCTGGTGATCGTCCCGACGCTGGCCATCGCGGGATCGGTCGCCGCCAAGAAGATCGTGCCGCCGTCGGCCGGCACCTTCCCCACCCATGGGGGGCTGTTCGTCGCCCTGCTGATCGCCGTCGTCGTCGTGGTCGGCGGTCTGACCTTCTTCCCCGTTCTCGCTCTGGGCCCCGTCGTCGAGCAACTCATGCTCGCCACCGGCACCAGCTTCTGAGGTATCCCATGAGCATCCATCGCCCGCGATCCAAACCCCTCCTCGATGCGGCCGTCGCCAGGGAGGCCTTGACCGGCTCGTTCCGCAAGCTTGACCCCCGGGAGCTGGTGAAGAATCCGGTGATGTTCACCACCGGCGTCGTCGCCCTGCTGTCTACCGTGGTGTTTCTACGCGACCTGGCCATTGGCGGTTTCGCTCATCTGATGGTGACGGGGCAGATCGCCGCGTGGCTGTGGTTCACCGTGCTGTTCGCCAATTTCGCCGAGGCGGTGGCCGAAGGGCGCGGTAAAGCCCAGGCCGATTTTCTGCGCAAAACCAAGACCGACACGGTGGCCAAGAAGGTCGCCACGGTTGGCGCCGCCAGATGGCAGTCGGTTCCGGCAGCCAATCTCAGGGCCGGCGACCTGGTGACGGTCGAGACCGGGGATATCGTTCCGGGCGACGGCGACGTGGTATGGGGCATCGCCACCGTCGACGAATCGGCCATCACCGGCGAGTCCGCCCCGGTCATCCGCGAATCGGGCGGCGACCGCTCGGCGGTCACCGGCGGCACCCGCGTCGTCTCCGACCGCATCGTCGTCCAGATCACCACCGACCCGGGCGAATCCTTTCTCGACCGGATGATCGCCCTGGTCGAAGGGGCCAAGCGGCAGAAGACACCCAACGAGATCGCCCTGACCATCCTGCTGGTCGGCCTGACGCTCATCTTCCTCATCGTCTGCGTGTCCCTGCCGGCCTTCGCCGCCTATTCCAATGCCGCCCTGCCGGTGGTGTTCGTCATCGCCCTGCTGGTCACCCTGATCCCCACCACCATCGGCGGGCTGCTCTCCGCCATCGGCATCGCCGGTATGGACCGCCTGGTCAAGTTCAACGTCATCGCCAAGTCGGGCCGCGCCGTCGAGGCGGCCGGCGACATCGACGTGCTGCTGCTGGACAAGACCGGCACCATCACGCTCGGCAACCGCCAGGCCGCCGAGTTCATCCCGCTGGCCGCCGTCAACGAGCGCGAGCTGGCCGAGGCGGCCTTCCTCGCCTCGCTGGCCGACGACACGCCGGAAGGCAAGTCCATCGTCGCCCTGGCCATCCAAAAGTTCGGCCTGCAGGAAGCCGAGGTGAAGCGCGAAGCCATGACCTTCATCCCGTTCTCCGCCCATACCCGCATGAGCGGCGTCGACCTGCCGGACCAGTCGGTACGCAAGGGCGCCGTCGACTCCATGCTCAAATGGTCGGCCGAACTTGCCGGCGGCGGTACGGTGACGGTGACGCCCCGCGAATTGAATATGGCGGTGGAACGGGTCGGCAAGGCCGGCGGCACGCCGCTGGTGGTCGGCAAGAACGGCCGGTTGCTGGGCGTCGTCTATCTGAAGGACATCATCAAGCCGGGCATCCGCGAGCGTTTCCAGACGCTGCGCAAGATGGGCATCCGCACGGTGATGATCACCGGTGACAACCCGCTGACCGCCGCCGCCATCGCCGCCGAAGCCGGGGTCGACGACTTTCTGGCCGAGGCCACGCCCGAGCGCAAGCTGGCGCTGATCCGCGAGGAACAGGCCAAGGGCCGGCTGGTCGCCATGTGCGGCGACGGCTCGAACGACGCCCCGGCGCTGGCCCAGGCCGATGTCGGGGTGGCGATGAACACCGGCACCCAGGCGGCGCGCGAGGCCGGCAACATGGTCGACCTGGAAAGCGACCCGACCAAGCTGATCGAGATCGTCATGATCGGCAAACAATTGCTGATGAGCCGCGGCTCGCTGACCACCTTCTCCATCGCCAACGACGTGGCCAAGTATTTCGCCATCATCCCGGCGCTGTTCATCGCCAGCTATCCGCAGTTGCAGGCGCTCAACATCATGCACCTGGCCAGCCCGCAAAGCGCCATCCTGTCGGCCATCATCTTCAATGCCCTGATCATCATCGCCCTGATCCCCCTGGCGCTGAAGGGGGTGAAGTACCGCCCGGCCAGCGCCGAAGAGCTGCTGCGCCGCAATCTGCTCGTCTACGGCCTGGGCGGTCTGGTGGTTCCCTTCATCGGCATCAAGGCGATCGACCTCGTCGTCGCCGCCCTCGGCCTGGCCTGACGGAAGAAAGCAAAGGCACCCCCATGTTGAAGCAAATGAAGCAGGCCGTCCTCGTCACAGCGGTGCTCACCGTGCTGCTGGG
>JAJYTF010000010.1 GCA_021793155.1 Pseudomonadota bacterium
ACCTTCGCCTTGAAAGCGGCGCTGTGATTTCGGCGGGTTCTCTTCGTCATTCGCGGTGCTCCTTCCTCGTGTTGGTGGGATAGAAGCTCCACTTAAGCCGCCTGTCCAGTTTTGCGGGGCCACCTCACTGTGACCGAGGCGGTGAGCTGCGTCAAGCTGGCGCCGGTCAGTTCATAGACGCTTTTGCGCTCCGACAACGACCAGTAGCCGACAAAAATCCAAAGAGTTGCCAGAAGAAACCCGACCAGCGTAGGAATGGCGCGACGACGAATTTCCTGGCTTTTCATGCGATGAACCTGCTTGGCCATCCCTGATGGAAAAGGCCGAAAGACTGGATAATCCTTCGGCCCCCTCTCCTAATGAGCGAGATCAGCGTACCCAGAATACCGGCGCAAGCAAAGCGTCCATCGTTCATTCAGGCCCGTCGCATCCGGGGCGGCCGTCGTCTTCCACGAGATCTCGCGTCAACAGAGAATGACATTGTAAACCGCATCGACTTATTGGCGATTTATCGCCCGGCGCGTCGTTGACACCGGCGATCGCGCGGGCGTAGGCTTACGGTACGTAGAGCAATTTTCGGCATGTCATTTGCCGGTCGCTCACGGGAAGGGGGCGCCATGGTTGTCCTCGGCAATGGTCACCACTACTCCCACGTCATCGGGATCACGGAACGGGTTCGCGCCGCCAGCGAGAGATTGAAGGTGCGGGCCATCGCGGCTGCCAATCACCTTTTCAGCGCCGAAGAGGTGTACCGCGAGATCTCGGAAGCGGAGACCGAACAGCGGGGCAATGAAATGGTGGTTCTCGGCTGGACGGTGACGTTCCACGAGGACGGCACCGCCTTGGCAGAGAACCGCCAGACCGGAGAAATTCTACGCCTCGGCGCCGAGGACGCGCGGGCGCTGAGAGGCCATTGACCGGTCCGGCAGGCGGCCGATCAGGCGATTTCGCCGGCAGATTCTGCCATTTCCTCGCCCTCTTCTGGACGGGAACGGGCGTTTGCGGCCTGGACGGCGGAGAGCAGCAGATGCAGGGTTGAGGCGCGAAAATCGCCTTGCGCCAATTTGGCGATCGCCATCAGGAAGAAGGTGAAGGACAGGGCGAGCGGCAAGGTGACCTGACCGCCCGAGATCCTGCGCAACTCCCGGTCCATACCGGTGGTCACGGCGTCGGCGATGCGCGACAGCGACCGCATGACGGCGCCTTCGCCGGCCATCACCAGGATGGCGCTGCGTCTGGCGTGCTCCAATAGCGGTCCGATCTCCGCCGTGTGGTGGATAAGGATGCTGCCGGTCACGGCATTGGTCTCAACCGATGAAACTCCTGGAACCGTCTGCAGCCGCTGAGCAATCCCATGGAAATAGGCCCGGTCGTGGCGATGGCCTTCGACGCGCAACCGCGCCCGGCCGGGAGTTCGATGAACGATCCGCGCCCGCGGCGGGACTGCAGCGGGTTTCCTGTCGGTCGGATGCGGTTCCATCAGTGGCCTGCCCCCT
Source organism: Pseudomonadota bacterium (assembly GCA_021793155.1). GTDB lineage: Bacteria > Pseudomonadota > Alphaproteobacteria > Rhodospirillales > Magnetospirillaceae > DUZF01. Next base: position 1,497 of record JAJYTF010000010.1, read on the forward strand.
TCTACCCGTCACCCCGAAGGAGCCGGAAAAATGAGCGATTCCGCCCCGAATCGGCGAAATCCCTCGCGCTGCTCGAAAAGACAGCAGTCGATACCCTGAACACCCGCGGCCAAAAGGGGTTCCGCCGGAGCGGCGAGAGGCCGCCACTTCGTCCTGGCCCGCGGGGCCGATCTGTGTCAGACGGCGCCTCAGTCGATGGGCCAGGACATGGTTTCGGGTAGCGTCGCCGGCTCCGCCTTAGGCGTGGCCGCCTGTTCACCCTGCTCGACCCTCCGCCACCAGGGCTCGAGGCTCAAGCCATGCGGCGGTTCCACCGCCTGTCCCAGCATGGGCATCAGCAGGCTCAGCCCCGTCGCGACGCCGGCGGCGAACAACGCTTCCGGCGGCTCGTCCCAGGCATGCATGGCCAGCGCGAAAGTTCCCCAGTGCACCGGCAGGAACGGGCCGCCGCCCAATAGCGATAACGCTTTCAACGCGTTGTCCGGTCCCAGGTGGATATCACCCCAGGCCGGGTGGAAAGCGCCAACTTCCAGCATGACCAGGTCGAACGGGCCAAACCGCTGGCGAATGGCGGCATATTCGGTGGTGAGGCCGGTATCGCCGCTGAAGAATACGCCGTGCCGGCCGGACCGGATGACGAAGGATGACCACAGCGTGCCGTTGCGGTTGTTGAAACCGCGGCCGGAGAAATGCTGCGAGGGCGCCGCCGTAATGGCGAGATCGGCATGGGGTAGCGTCGTCGTTTCCCACCAGTCGAGTTCGACGATGCGTTCCGGCCGGATCCCCCAGTACTCGAGATGCGCCCCCACGCCCAGCGAGGTGACGAACAGCGGATCGCGCCGGGATAGGGCGCGGATGGTCGGATAATCCAGATGATCGTAATGATCGTGCGAGATCAGCACCGCATCCAGCGGCGGCAAGGCCGGCAACGCGACCGGTGCCGGCTGGAAGCGCTTCGGCCCCAGCAGGCGCGAGGGCGACGCGCGCCTGCCCCAGACCGGGTCGGTGAGGATTCGCAGGCCGTCGATCTCGATCAGCACGGTGGAATGCCCGAGCCAGGTGACACGCAGGCCGCTATCGGCCGGGCGCGCCCAGACATCCCTCGGATCGACGGAGGGCAACGGCCCCACCGGCACTCGCCGTTCACCGCCGTACAGGAATTCCCTCAGGGTGGGGCGGGCCGCATCCGGATCGCGCAAGCCGGGCAATATGGGCAAGGGGTTGCGGAACGCGCCGTCGCACCAGCGCGGCGACCCTTTCATGCGCTCCAGTCGGGACCCTTCCGAAGCCTTGCCGAACGCTTTCATCCATACCTCGCCGGCGGTTGTTCCCGCCGTGAAGCCACTCCCCTGCCCTGCCGGAACGCATTCTTGCCCAGTTCGACGGCAGCAGACAATCGGGATCGGCCCGCGCCGGAAGTTATTTCGGGATGGAGGACGTCCAGGTGGGAAAAGGGGGGTGGGCGAAGCTTCCGCAGATTCGGTGAAATCCCGCCCACAATTCGCATGGCGGAAGCCTCGCGCGGTGGTACCGTGAATGGTTCGTCGACACTGCGCGTGGAGCAATGCCGTGCGCCGCGTTCTTCGGCCGTTATTGTTCGTCGCTCTGCTGCTGGGCTGGGCATTTCCCGCCCTGGGCGCGGATGCGCCGCTCGCTGCGGCGCCCGGCCCGCTGACCGGCCAACTCCTGGTTGCCGCGCCAAGCATCGGCGACCCGATGTTCCACCGCGCGGTCATCCTGATCGTCCGTCAAGGCTCGGGCGGAGCGCTCGGCATCGTCATCAACCGGCCGATGACGGAACATCCGGTAGGCTGGGTCCTCGATGCCATCGGCGCGCCGGACAGCAAGGCGAAGGGAACCGTCCAGCTATTCCTGGGCGGGCCGGTCGAGCCGCAAGTGGGATTCATCCTGCACAGCAGCGAATATCACCGTCCTGAAACCCAATCGATCACTGACCGCCTGGCGATCACCAGCAGCGCCCAGATCCTGCACGACATCGGCCGCGGCAAGGGACCGAAGCGGGCGCTCGTCGCCTTCGGCTATGCCGGCTGGGCCGCCGGCCAACTGGAGAACGAGATGCGGCGCGGCGACTGGTTCACCGCCGCCGCCGATCCTTGGCTAGTCTTCGACGCCGAGCGCGGCCGGGTCTGGGACCTGGCCTGGGCCCGCCGCACCATAGGCCTTTGACGGCAGCCTATGCGCCCGAGGCCAGAATCCGTTCCATTTCGGCCATCCCAGCAGGCATGTTGACCTTGCCGCCTTCGATCCGCATGGCCGATCCCAGCGCATGAAGAGTCCGGAACAGGTTGTGGGTGCGGCTTTGTTCGCCCATCTGCCCTATGCGCAGGATGTTCAAACCGAAGGCCCCCGAGATTTCGACCTTGTGAAGTTCCGACATGACATGGCGGATCCTGTTGGCGTCGATCCCCTCGGGAACCGTGATGCCGATTACCGAATTGAGACGGGATTCCGGGGCGATCAGCAGCTTGAGCCCCATGGCCTCGACCCCTCCTTGCAGGGCGGCGGAACAGACGGCATGGCGACGAAACCGGATGGGCAGGGTCTCGTCGCAGATCAGGCGCAGTGCCTCGTGGAGCGCCAGGATACCGGATACGGGCGCGGTGTAATGGTAGGCCTTCTTATCCCAGAACTGATCGGCCAGCCGGGCATCCAGGCACCAATGGGCCATGGGCGCATTGCGCCTTTCGATACAGGACCAGGCATCGTCGGAAAACGCGATCAGCGACACACCGGGAATTGAGGACAGGCCCTTCTGGCCACCGGTAATGACCGCATCCACCAGCCAGTCGTCCATTTCCATCGGCATCGTCGACAAGGTGCAGACCGCATCGACCACGTTGAGACAGCCGTGGCTTTTGCCCAAACGGCAGATTTCCACCAGTTCGCGGTTCCATACCGTATTCGAGGTTTCGCCCTGGACCAGGGTGAGAACCTTGAAGCGGCCCTGTTTCAACATCTCGGCGACGGCCTCGGCCCGGGCGCATTCCTTTTCCGGAGCGTCGAGCCTTACCACCTCGCCGCCGACCCGGGTCACCATTTCGGCCAGGCGCCGGCTGAACACGCCGTTGCAGACGCTGAGCACGCGCGCACCGGGCTCGACCAGATTGGCGATCGCCATTTCCATGGCGGCCGAGGCTGGCCCCGAGACCCCCATGACATGGCTCGAAGAGGTCTGGAACACATAGCGGGCCATGGTCTTCACCTGGTCGATCACCTTGTTCATGGTGTCGCCCAGGTGATTGATCACCACGGAATTGGCCGATGCCACCTTGTGCGGGATCGGAACCGGCCCCGCACCCATCATCAGCAAAGGCTCGTCAGGCAGGATGTTGTCGACGGGAACGACGGAGGGAGGGACAGGGAACTTCATGACATCCTTGGTTTTCATGTCACCGGACCGAGGCTGGCCGACACTATGTCGGAGCAAAGCCTGATATCCGGTAAGCGATAGAGGAAAAGCTTACAGCAAGACCACGTAACCCGCTTTTGCCCAAACGTGCAAGGAGCTGTCCTCGGGTTGCATGCTGGCACGCCCGCTGCTATCGCCCGCGGGATGAGATATCGCCCAATCCTGAGGCCGTCTCGGCACCGTCGCTCCCCATATCGTCCCCCACATCGGCCCCCGCATCCATTGCGTTCGGATCGCCGGGGGCGGTCTGCCATTCGAGACCCGGCAGGGCGATGACACGGCTGCCATCCATCTCTTCGAAGCTGGCGATCAGGCCCTGCTGTTCCAAATAGGCGAGCATGCTGCGGGCCCGGCGGGGCGATCGGCTGCCCAGCGCCGTGGCGATCGTCAGGTCGGGTGGGCAGGGCCGGCCGTCCAGGGCGGCACGGGCCAGCAGGAGGAAAACGCCGTGGACATCCTCGGCCAAGCCGGCGGAGACTGCCAGCGCCTTCTTCCACGCCTCGGCATCGGCCGGCGCCCCGTCGAAATCGGTCCCGGCGACGCTGGCCCGTGCGGTGGCCAGCTTGCGGCGGAAGGTCGAGAGATCGAGCATGCGGCCATTCAGTCCATGGCTGCGGCACCTCACCAGGAAATCCTGATAGAGGACGGAGACCGATCGATACAGCGCATCGGGGTCGGTCAGCAATTCCTGCAGGATGGCATCATAGCTGCCCTGCTGGGTGATTGCGCGGCGCAGCGGCAGCGCCGGCCGGCGGGGCGTCGCCGGAACCTCGTCCGGCTCGCAAGGATACGCACAAGGCTGATCGTCTTCGGTATCGGCGCCGGCTTCCTCGGATCCCGGCGCCGCGGTCGCTGCGGGTGGACGCGACTGAGCCAGTTGCTGGAGGATTTCGGCGGTCGACATGGGCGGTGGCCGGCGCACCGAATAGCGCGGAACCTCGCTTTCGTCGCGCTTGAACAGCAACTCGCGGGCATCCTCCTGCGGCGTCTCCGGAAGCGGCATCAGGCGGGGGCCCACGGCGCGGGCCGCGGTCCGTACTTCGCCGATGCGAATGGACAGGGGGCGGCGCGCCAGGGCAGGCCCCAAGGCGATGAAATGTCCGCGCTGCAGGTCGCGGAAAGCCTCGGCCTGACGGCGCTCCATACCCAGGAGGTCAGCGGCGCGGGCCATATCGATGTCGAGAAAGGTGCGACCCATGAGGAAGTTGGACGCCTCGGCCGCCACGTTCTTGGCCAGCTTGGCCAGGCGCTGGGTGGCGATGATGCCGGCCAGGCCGCGCTTGCGGCCCCGGCACATCAGATTGGTCATGGCCCCCAGCGAGGCCTTGCGCGCCTCGTCCGACACTTCGCCGGCGACCGATGGCGCGAACATCTGCGCCTCGTCGACCACCACCAACATGGGAAACCAGTAGTCGCGATCGATGTCGAACAGTCCGCCGAGGAAGGCGGCGGCGTGGCGCATCTGCGCCTCGGCGTCCAGGTTCTCCAGATTAAGCACTACCGACACCCGGTGCTGACGGACGCGGCCGCCGACCATCTGCAGCGCCGCTTCGCGGAGATTTCCCGCCTCGATCACCACATGGCCGAAGGCTTCGGCCAGGCTGACGAAATCGCCTTCGGGATCGATGATGGCCTGCTGCACCCAAGGCGCGCTCTGCTCGATCAGCCGGCGCAACAGGTGCGATTTGCCCGAGCCCGAATTGCCCTGCACCAGCAGCCGGGTCGCCAGCAATTCCTCGAGATCGAGCGTCGCCGCCGTCCCCGACGCCGTCAAACCCATGTCGATGCGAACCGTCATTCGCCCCCTCGCAAGCCCATACCGGCGACATGCCGCTGTGGCCCTCTCCCTATACCCCAAAGCCCCGGGGGTGCACGAGCCGCTTGAACAGGTGCCGGCCTTCGACGGTGGATTCCGGGCGTTGCGCTTTGTGCCTATACTTGGCCAATCCCGGTGCCGACCTCCCGCGCCGAAACGCAGGCTCAACCGTACGCCGAGGCAAACAGCGAATGTCGAATAAGGACGGCAGCAAGATCATTCGCCGGAGGACGCCGGAATCAGCGGCCATGTTGGCAAACGTCAAACGGGCGATGGCGATCACCGCCGCGCTCAACCGTTTGACCTTCGACGATGCCGACGAAATCCGCGCCCTGTTCAGCCAACTCATCGGCAAGGAGGTGGACGAAAGCTTCTTGCTGATCCCGCCGTTCTATACGGCCGGCGGCAGCGAAATCCGCGTCGGGCATAATGTCTTCGTAAATCAGAACTGTACTTTCTACGACCTCGGCGGCCTCGACATCGGGGACGATGTGATGATCGGGCCGAACGTGAGCATCATCACGGCGGGCCATCCCCTTGACCCCGCGCAACGCCGCGCCGTGACGATCGGCAAGCCCATCGTGATCGGGAGAAACGTCTGGATCGCCGCCGGCGCGACGATTATCGGCGGGGTGACCATAGGCGAAAACTCGGTTGTCGCCGCAGGGTCGGTCGTCACCAGGGACGTTCCCCCGAATACTCTTGCCGGGGGAAATCCGGCGCGGGTCATCCGTTCGATTGACGACGACTGAAGCACCATCCGACATGTCGTGCCAAAGCCCGCGTCGACACCAATTCACTGCTGTCCGCTCGCCAGATAGGCCTTCCATCCGCCATAAGCCGTAATGTCCTTGGCGCCGGCCAGCCCGGCGGGTTCGCAGACGAAGCCCTTGACCACGGTTCCGTCGGCAAGGCGCAGCGAGCCGATGGCCAAAGGCGGCGGGACGAGAGCGGTGAAACCGCCAAACGACGCTTCGTCAAGGGCGTAGACCTCGACTTCCATCCCCGGCCCGGCGAAGCCTGGCTCATATACCAGACCAGGCTTGGCCGGGGCGGTGCCGGCCAAAGCATACAGGCGGTATTCCGGTGCCGTCCTGGTGCGCGCGATCAATTGGGCATGGCGCTCGGCGAGCTGGCTGTGCAACGGCTGGCCGGACAGATGGGCCCCAACGACGGCCAGATGCACGCGCCCGTCGGCGGCCCAAAGGGGCGGGGTGGCGGGCAGGCAAGCCCGCATGGCGCCATAGCTGGGCTCCAGTCGCCGATGCAGGCTGTCGGCGATGAAGGTCAAATCCTCGTCTGCGAAGGCAGGAGCGACAAGCGTGACTCCGAAAGGCAGCCCCGCCTTGGTGAACCCGGCGGGAATCGCCAGGGCACAATAGTCCAGCAGATTTGCGAAATTGGTGTAGTGGCCCAAATTCGCATTCAGGGCGACGGGATCGGCCATGAGCGCAGTCACCGTATACATTGTCGGCGTGGTCGGCAGAAGCAGCACATCCATCTTGCACCATTCGGCATCTGCGCGGCGCTTCAGCGCGGCCAGATGGTAAATGCCGCGAAAGGCGTCCACGGCCGTCTTCCCCCGCGCCCCTTCGACAATCAACCGGACCGTCGGATCGAGGCTTTCGGGTTGCCTGGCCAGCACGTTCTCCAAGGCGGCAAGGCGCTCGGCGACCCAGGGACCGCCGTAGAGCAACGTTGCGGCGTCTCGGAACGGGGCGAAGTCGATCTCCACCGGCTCGCCGTCAAGCGCTTCCACAGCCCGCTGGTAAAGCTCTGCCGCCTGGCGGTCGCCGAAAAACTGTCGGTCCTTCGCCGACAGAACGCCGACCCGCAGACCGGCCGACGGCAACCGTCGCGGCACCGAGATCCGGGCAAACGGATCGTCGGCGTCGAACCCCTCTGCAAGACGGCGAAGGACAGCCGCCTCGCCGCAACCGGCGGCGAAGATCGACACGCAATCCAGCGACCGGCAGGCGGGCAGGACGCCGCGGGTGCTGATCAGTCCTTTGGTCGGCTTCAACCCGACAATGTTGTTGAAGGCGGCCGGAACGCGGCCCGAGCCGGCGGTGTCCGTGCCCAGCGCAAAGGCGACCAGGCCACGCGCCACAGCAACGGCCGAACCCGAACTGGAACCGCCCGAGACATAGCGCTCGTCGAACACGCAGCGCGGCGCCCCATAGGGCGAACGCGTACCCACCAGGCCGGTGGCGAACTGGTCGAGATTGGTCTTGCCGATCACCACGGCACCGGCGGACCGCAGCCGCGCTACCGCCGGCGCATCCTCGGAAGGATGATAGGCGAAGGCCGGGCAAGCCGCCGTGGTCGGCAGGCCGGCCACGTCAATGTTGTCCTTCACGGCGAAGGGAATGCCGTAAAGCGGCAAGCCTGGCGCCAAGCGGCGAACTTCGGCCAACACCTCGTCCTTCGGCCGCAACGTGATCCACACCGCCGTGTCCGGGCAGCTCTCGATGCGGCGATACGACTCGCAAATTACCTCTTCAGCGGTGCCGCCATCCGCCAAATGAGCGGCGACCCCCTCCACTGTCATGTCCATCAGGGGACCTCCTCGATCAGCAGGAGGCGCTGACCGGCCTGGACGGTCTTACCGGGCTTGCACAGCACCTCGCGGACGATGCCGGCCGTCTGGGCTCGGATCTCCATTTCCATCTTCATCGACTCGACCACCGCCACCGGCTGGTTCACCGCGACCTGCATGCCGGGCTCGGCCAGAACCTTCCAAACATTGCCGGGAATCGGCGATTCCACGGCTGCATGGCCCGGCGCCAGCGGCGCCTCGTTCTCGGCCATTACGGCGGCGCCGTCCTCACTGACATAGGCCGCCAGCCCCATATCCAGCCAGTTTTGGCGCTCCGCCTCGAAGGCGCCCTGCTGGCGGGCCTTGAAACCCGCGATGGAGGCCGCGTTGTCGGCCAGGAAACCGCGATAGTCGGCCAGACAGAACACCGCGTCCTCCATGCGCAGCCGATATCCGCCCTGCGGAAATGCGTCACGCGCCTCCGCCAGTTCCCGTGCGCTGACGGGATAGAAACGAATCTGGTCGAAAAAGCGCAGCAGCCACGGTTTTCCGTCGGTGAAATTGGCGGTTTGCCGGTGGGTGTTCCACACCTGCACGGTCCGCCCGACGAACTGGTAGCCGCCCGGCCCTTCCATGCCGTAGATGCACATGTAGGCGCCACCGATGCCCACGGCGTTCTCCGGTGTCCAGGTGCGGGCCGGGTTGTATTTGGTGGTGACCAGCCGATGGCGCGGGTCCACCGGCGTCGCCACCGGCGCCCCCAGATAGACGTCGCCCAGTCCGAGGACCAGATAGCTGGCCCCGAATACGATGTCCCTGACCGCCTGCTCATCCGGCAACCCGTTGATACGCCGGATGAATTCGATGTTTGAGGGGCACCACGGAGCGTCCGGCCGTACCAGCTCCTGGTATTTGCGGATGGCAAGACGGGTCGCGTCGTCGTCCCATGACAGCGGCATATGGATAATGCGGGTCGGCACTTTGATGGCATCCACGGGCGGTAGTTCGGCCACCGCCTCGGCCAGAATGTCCCTCAGTCGGGACAGCGGCAGCCTGGTCGGATCGACATGGACCTGAAGCGACCGGATGCCCGGCGTCAAATCGATCAGGCCGGCCAAACGCTCGGCCTTCAAGCGCTCCATCAGCGCATGGGCCTGGAAGCGCAGCGCGAGATCCAGTTCGAGCGGCCCGAACTCGACCAGCAGATTATCGTCGCCGGCCTGGCGAAGCACCACCGCGTCGTTGCCCTCACGCAGAGTGCCGAGTACCGGGCTCTCCACCTTGGGCGCGGCCAAGGCCGGCATGGCCACCGCCGACAGGCTATGGATCAGACGATCCTGCGCCTCACGAAGCGCCGAGGCCTGCTCCTGGTCCACACGGAAAAACCGCAACTTGTCGCCCGGAGTCAGCTGACCGACCTTCCACAACTCGGCCATCGAGACAGTCACCGGACAGACGAAGCCTCCCAGCGACGGACCATCGGGACCGAGGATGATCGGCATGTCGCCGGTGAAGTCAAGCGCCCCCACCGCATAGGCATTGTCATGGATGTTCGACGGATGCAGTCCCGCCTCGCCACCATCGGTGCGCGCCCAGTCCGGCTTGGGGCCGATCAGGCGGACACCCGTCCGGGCACTATTGAAATGAACCTCGTACTCGGCTTCGAACAGCGTTCCGATGTCGGCTGCGGTGAAGAAATCCGGCGCCGCATGCGGACCAATCAGGACGCCGATGCGCCACTCCTGAGCAATCCGCGGCCGCGCTTCGGCGGCCAGCGGGTCGGCCACCGGCATTTCCGCCCCGTTGCGGTTGAGCCGCAACACGTCGCCGGTGCGCAAGCATCCGGTGGCATGGCCGCCGAAGCGTCCCAACGCGAAGGTCGAACGGCTGCCAAGATAAAGCGGCGCATCGAAGCCGTGCCGCACGGCCAGGTAAGCCCGGCTGCCAGCCCCGCGAGCCTGCCCCACGGCCAGTACCTGGCCGGCAGCGACCGAAACCGGCTGCCAATAGGGCACCGGTGCGCCGTCCAGCTTCGGTGCCATGTCGGCGCCCGCCAGGGCGATGGTGGCGTCGGCATTGAACCGCAAGGTCGGGCCGTTCAGGGTGATTTCCAGCGTCGCCGCGTCCTCGGGATTACCCACCAGCCGGTTGGCCAGACGGTGCGACAAGGCGTCCATCGGTCCGCTGGGCGGCACGCCGACATCCCAGAACCCCAGCCGGCCCGGCCAATCCTGCAGGCTGCTCTGGGCACCGGGAGCCAGCACTTCGACGGTGGACGGGGCATAGCTGAAATCGCCCAGCGCCCGCGTGCTGACTGCGCCCGAGGCCAGCATCGGCGAGTCGGCGATGGCCGTCAGATAGTCGAGGTTGGTCTCGATGCCGTAGACCCGTGTCGCACCGAGAGCCCGGCGCAGCCGGGCCAGCGCCTCGCCCCGGTCGGCACCGGTGACGATGATCTTGGCCAGCATGGGATCGTAGTGGGGAGAAATCTCGGTTCCGGTGTCGACCCAGGCGTCCACCCGGGCGTCGTCGGGAAATTCCACATGGGTCAGCCGACCCGAGCAGGGCAGAAAGTTCCGGCCGGGGTCTTCGGCATAAAGACGCACTTGGATCGACGCGCCTTTCGGCTCGGGCGCGGACAACTCGGGCAACTCGCCGGCCGCCTGGCGCACCATCCACTCCACCAGGTCGACCCCCGTTACCTGTTCGGTAACCCCGTGCTCCACTTGGAGGCGGGTATTCACCTCCAGGAAATAGAACCGATCCTCGGCATCGTCATAAATGAACTCTACGGTGCCCGCGGATTCGTAGGAGACCTGCCGGCCGAGGCGCACCGCCGCCGCCAGCATCGCCTGACGGGTCGCAGCGGGAAGATTGGGCGCCGGAGTCTCCTCGACGACCTTCTGGTTGCGCCGCTGCAGCGAACAATCGCGCTCGCCCAGGGCCACCACACCGCCTTTGCCGTCACCGAAGATCTGCACTTCGATGTGACGGGCTCGTGCCACGAACTTTTCAAGATAGATGCCGCCATCCTTGAAATTGCTTTCGGACAGCCGCCGCACCGAGTCGAACAGGGGCCCCAGCTCGGCCTCGGACCGGCAGAGCTGCAGGCCGATGCCACCGCCCCCCGCCGTGCTCTTGATCATCACCGGATAGCCGATGCGCCCTGCTTCGGCCCCGGCTTCCTCGATCCCGGACAACAGTCCGGTGCCGGGAAGCAGCGGCACGCCGCAGGTCGCGGCGGCCTCGCGCGCCGTATGCTTGAGGCCGAAGCGGCGCATGTGTTCCGGCCGTGGGCCGATGAAGCGGATACCTTCGGCACCGAGGCGCTCGGCAAAGGCCGCGTTCTCGGACAGAAAGCCATAGCCGGGATGCACGGCCTGGGCGCCGCTGGCCTTGCAGGCAGCGACGATGCGGTCGACGTCCAGGTAGCTTTGCGCCACCGGCGGCGGCCCGACGCATATGGCCTGGTCGGCGACCAGCGCATGGCGGGCGTGGCGATCGGCTTCGGAGTAGACGGCAACGGTACCAATACCCATCCGCTTCAGCGTGCGGAAGACACGGCAGGCGATGGCGCCGCGATTGGCGACCAGAACCTTGTCGAACATTCCAGTCTCCCTTCAGGCGGCGGGCAACCACACCAGCACTTCGACCGGCGTGGGGTTGTAGGCGTTGCAGGGATTGTTGAGCTGCGGACAGTTGGAGATCAGTACGATCAGATCCATTACCGCCTGCATTTCCACATACTTGCCGGGGCCCGAGACGCCGTCGGCGAAGGTCAGCCCGCCCTCGGCGGTGATCGGCACGTTCATGAAGAAATTGATGTTGTGGGCAAGGTCGCGCTTGGTCAGGCCAAAATGATCGTTCTCGGCCAGGGCCAGCAGCCAGGAATCGCGGCAGGCATGCATGGTCTTCTTGTCGAGGGCGTAGCGGACCGTGTTGGACTCGGTGGCGCAGGCGCCGCCCAGGGTGTCGTGTCGGCCCACGGTGTCGGCGATGATCTCCAGCATCACATTGCCGTCCTGGGACAACAGCTTGCTGCCGACCCCAAGGTAAACGTTCGCCTGCTCGCGGACGGTATCTGTGGCCGAGTATCGCTCGGAAGGATCGGCGGCCGAGTAGAACAGCGTATCGGCCGCCTGGTTGCCCTCGACGTCGACGATCCGCAGGATTTCGCCGGCTTTGATCTCTTCGATCCAATAGCCGCCGGCCGGGATGATCTTGCGATAGCGGGCAGCGGCGGGGTTCAGGGCGCTTTCCTTGATCATTGCTCAGCCCTCCGCCGTGGTGCCGCACAAGTGGAAAAGGCGGTTGTTCTCGAAGCCTCGCCCATTCTCCGGGCGGAAGGTCCGGCAGTAGTCGTCTTCGGCCGCCGCGGGGGCTGTCAGCAACTGGTAGACCACCGGCTTGCGGGGATAGGCCGAAGCCGGGTTGAGCGGGTGTGGACAGGTGTGCAGTAGCACGAGCGCGTCCATCTCGAAGCGCAGGGTCACATGGTCACCCGCCTGCGTGTTGGCCGGATCGAAGCGCATCGTGCCGTCTTCCGCCACCGCCACTTTGCTGAACCAGTTGACGTTGGCCGCCAGGTCGCGCCGGCCGAGGCCGTACTTGCCGCCTTCGACCAGGAAGCTGTCATGCCCGTTCAGAGTCCAGTCGTTGCGCGATGTCTGGTAGTCCTTGACGCCCCACTTGCGGGCGACGATCGCCTTGGTGGTGTTACCGCAGACGGTGTCATGCCAGCCGACGCTGTCTTCAACGATCGAGCAGAAGATCCGCCCCATGTCCGAATAAAGACAGTTGCCGCGGGTCAACTTGAAGGTGTGCTGGCATTTCAGGGTGTCGGGGGCGTTGTAGCGCTCCAGCAGATTGGCCGGGTTGTAGAACAGCATACCGACATTGGCGCCGCCCTCGCTGTCGATCAGGCGCAACGCCATGCCGCGCTTGATCACCATCGACCAGTGGGTGCCGCCCGGCAGTTCATCTTGGTAAAAAGTGGTCATCGCGTCCTCCTGCGGGCCGTCCCGCCGAAAGCGCCCTTTGTCTGGCCGGGTCGTCCCGGCCGGGCGGTGACATCAGAGGTCGGCCGACGCCGACACCCTGGGTGCGATCTCGTCCATGGCTTGACGCCGTTCGCCCGCAGTAGCCCGATCGAGCGGAATGTCGAAGGTGACCGTCGCACCGTAGAGCTCGCGCTCTTCGGGCCGCGTGCGGTAACGATCGAAAGCGATCAGCCGGGTGCCCAGCTTGAAGGCCTCGCGCAGGTCGTGGGTGACCATGAAGACGGTCATGCCGGTCTCGTCGAACAGCCGCAGCATGAGCTGGTGGATGTCGTTGCGGATCCCGGGGTCGAGCGCCCCGAACGGCTCGTCGAGCAGCAGCACCTTGGGCTTCTTGATCAACGCCTGGGCAATGGCCAGGCGCTGTTGCATGCCGCCCGACAACTGGGCCGGATATTTGTCGCGTGCCGCATCCAGCCCCACTTCTTCGAGAATCCCCCGGCAACCCTCGAAGGCGGCGCGGCGCCTGGCTCCGAAAAGTCGCCCAAGCAATCGCGAAGCCGCCACTTCGAGGCCGAAGGCGACGTTCTCCAGCACCGTCAGGTGGGGGAACACCGAGTAGCGCTGAAACACCACGCCCCGCTGCTCGGTGGGCTCCGCAGGCAGAGACTTCCCGTCGATGCGGATGGCGCCGCGAGTCGGGGCCTCCTGGCTGAGGAGCATGCGCAGGAAGGTGGACTTGCCGCACCCCGAAGGCCCGACGATGGAGATGAAAGAATGTGGCGCGACCTCGAGGTTGACCCGCTCGATGACCACCTGGCCCTCGAACTCTTTCCACAGATTGACGACGGATACTTGCGTCATGACCGCCCCCTTTCCCCTTCCACCCAGGGAAAGAGCTTGCGGCTCACCATGCGCAGCGTAACGTCGCCGAAGGCGGCGAGAAGCGTAATCCAGGCCACATAGGGCAGGATGACGTCCATTGCCAGATAGCGCCGCACCAGGAAGATCCGGTAACCCAACCCGACTTCGGACGCGATGGCCTCGGCCGAGATCAGGAACAGCCATGCCGGCCCCAGCGACAGGCGCAGCGCATCGATCAGCCGCGGCAGCACCTGCGGGAGCACCACCCGCAGCACGATCTGCCAGCTGGATGCCCCCAAGGTCTGTGCCTTGATCAGCTGCTCGCGCGGCATCTCTTCGACGCGCGCCTTCAAGTCGCGCATCATCGTCGGGGCGATGCCGAAGACGATCAGCACGACCTTGGACAATTCGTCGAGACCGAAGACGATGAAGAGGATGGGCAGCACCGCCATCGGCGGGATCATCGAGAACGCCACCACGAAGGGCGACAGCCCGGCTCGCACATAGGGCAGGATCCCGTTGGCGATGCCGACCAGCAGTGCCAGCGCGGTGGCGACCGCCAGCCCCAGGCCGAGGCGGGTGAGGCTGGCGGCCGTATCGACCCAAAGAAGGATTTCGCCGGTGCGGCGGTCCGGCGTCATGGCTACGCGGTCGACCGCCGCCGCCAGAGTGGAGAACGCCGGCAACAGCTTGTCGGTCGGATTGTCGGCCAGCCTGATGGCCGATCCGGTGGCGTAAAGCGCGATCAGCACGACAAAGGGCAGAAGCCCAAGGTATACGATGCCAATCCTGGTCGGATGCCGGTTAATCAGTCGCCGCGCCATAGGCCTGTCTCCCCTGGACCGGTGTCGATTACAGCTTGCCGTCGGCCGCCAGCTCCTGGAACCTGTCGTCGATCCGCATCTTGACGTTGTCCGGATCACCCAACAGCTTGCCGTTGGGAAAAACGATGCCGACGACGTCCTTGCTCTTCGCCCCCTCGCCCAGCAGGCCGTGGTCGAAGGAGAAAGTGCGGACCAGATCCATGGCCTTGACGATGTCGGCGCTGCGCGCATGCGCCACGGCCGCCTTCGGCTCGTAATACATGTGCGTGGTCTTGAGCTGGGCCTCATAGCCCGGAAGATCCGTGCCCGACAGCTTGGCCATCTCCGCGCGCGCCGCTTGTCCCGCCGCGTCGTTCTTGTTCATGATCGCCATTGTTTCGAACCAGGCGCCGACCAGCGCTTTTCCCAGCGCCGGGTTGTCCTTCAGGGTCTCGGTATTGACCACCGTATAGTCCATGATCTCGCCGGGGATCTTGCTCGAGTCGAAAATCTCGACGCTGCCCGGCGCCTTCAGAACCTCTGCCAACTGAGGATTCCAGGTGACCAGGGCGGTGACATCGGAGCTGTTCGACGCCGCCACGATATCCGCATCGGAGGTGTTGACGGTCTTGATGTCCTTTTCCGCCAGCTTCACCGAATCGAGGGCGCGGGCCAGCAGGTAGTGCGACACAGAAAGCTCCACCAGGTTGACCTTCTGGCCCCTAATGTCCTTCAGCGTCTTGCCCTTCTTCAGCACGACGCCGTCATTGCCGTCGGAATAGTCGCCGATGATCAGTACGGTGGTATCGACGCCGCCGGCGGCGGGAATGGTCAGGGTGTCCATGTTGGTCACGACGACCCCGTCGAACTTTCCGGCGGTGTACTGGTTGATCGATTCGACGTAGTCGTTGACCTGCACCAGCTCGATGTTGATGCCGTATTTATCGGCCCATTTCTTCACGATGCCCGCCTGCTGTGCATAGGGCCAGGGCATCCAGCCGGCATAAATGGTCCAGGCGATCTTGAAATCCTTCTTCTCGGCCGCTTGCGTCGGCAAGGCGAGTCCGAACGACAGGACCAACGCGGCCGCGGCCGAGGCAATGCGCTTAAAGGAAACAGCCATACTTCGTACCTCCGTATCGAGGGGTGTCTCCGGAGGCCGCTTCGGCACATTCGGCGGGCGCTCGGGGAGGGCCGCGCCGAAGAGGACCGACGCGTCCCCCTCTTCGGTTTGAACCTCCCGGGCTTTTATCCCGCCGTGTGTCCGGCCTCTTCGTGCAAGGAAACGGCCGGATTGCGACTCTCGGACCAGTCATCACCGCCTGCCGGCGGCCGGAACCCTAGTCGCGTTGACCAGTCTTGCAAGTGCTGTGCCACAATGAAATGTCTGCAGATTCCCGGTTGATCGGCCGATGTCGGAATATCCCTGCACGACATTTACCCACAGGATTGCCCACTATTTGTGCGACGCGCCGTTTGCGCGCCCGAACGGCGCCAGCAAGGCAATGCCGAAGCAATGGCCGCCAAGGTGGCTTCTGTCGGCTTATGGGCATCGGCCTTGATCAAACCGCGCCCTTCGCCGACGGCGGAGATCAAACGATGCCATGCCGGAATCCCGCGCGCGGCGATTCCAATTGATAAATGAATCATTTTTTAATATATAGAATGCACAACCAATGGTGAGGCTGAGCCGCCATGACCGTCATGAGTCACCGACCATTCAGTCAGGCGCTGGACCAGCTGGGCGCCGCCGGCCTGAGGCCTACCCGCCAACGCCTGGCCCTTGCCAAGCTGCTGTTCGACGGGTGCAACCGTCACCTCTCCGCCGAGCAATTGCACGGCGAAGCCCTGGCCAGCAACATCCGGGTTTCCCTGGCAACGGTGTACAATACGCTGCACCAGTTCACCGCGGCCGGAATGCTGCGCGAGATCATCGTCGATGCCGGCCGCTCCTACTTCGACACCAACACCTCCGACCATCACCACTTCTATTACGGGAAGTCTGGGCGGCTGGAGGACATCCCCGGCCATCTGGTGGCGCTGAGCAAAGTTCCGCAGGCGCCGGCAGGCATGCCGATCCGGCGTGTCGACGTCATTGTTCGCGTGGACGGCTGAACTGAAAGCCGCTCTCCCGATGACGTTTGTTTGGGCGAAGACCTTGCCGAGAGCGTCGCCGGTGCGGATTGGGGTGGCCGGCGCCATCCGGCACTTCGAGCGAGGGTAGAGTTTGGCCAAGCGACGAAGCCCACGCCGGAAAACCGGCGCAGGAAGACTACGGCCGGTTAGTGAGCCCTAAATCTCCGCCTGGCCAGGCGCTTGTGGTCGACATGCTCGATAGCCGAAGCAATCGCATCCCAACGCTCTACGGCTTTGACGTCTCCGACAGATACATATTTGTCGATGAGAGTTCTTGAATGCTTCAAAGCCGCATAGCGGCCAAGATTCCGACAAAGAACTAGAGCATCTCTATAATGCGCAAGGCATACGACATTTTCCATGCGCTGCCACCCAATTCACTCACCCATCCCACAAGCTAAAACTATACAATATGTGTGACCATAAACATATACGAATTACTGCTTAGATTGATGTCGGATCGGCTCGTTCGCCGGCCGGATTGCGCCATAGGACGCGCGAAAAAGTCTCAAAATGGACCCGCCAAGGCTCAATGAGATTCGCTCATCGAGGCTTCGTGTTATCGGCCGAGGCCGTGCTCGGCGGATGCCGCGGCAGCACGATTTCCACCAGGCCGTTGGCGGCGCGGGTCTGGTAGCGGCTGCGATGTCGTAGCAGACAGAAATTCCGGTCAGGCAGGCGGAAATTGACCGAGCACAACAAGCCGGCCTCGATGTCTGAGGCCGCGACCGAGGCAGACAGGGCTGTGGCGCCCAGGCCCGCCTCGACCGCGGCCCGAACCGCCTCGTTCGACGGCAATTCCATGGCGACTTGCAGGTCAGCGGGCGAGAGGCCGGATGAAGACAAGGCATCCTCGAAGGCCGAGCGGGTCCCCGAGCCCGGCTCGCGGAGAACCCAGGCGCCGTGCCGAAGGTCGTTTGGGGTCAGCGACTGGCCTGCGGCCCAGGGATGGCGCGGCCCGACCACGATGACCAATTGGTCGCGGGCGACCGGCACGCATACCAGATCGCCCGTGAATACCACGCCTTCGACGAAACCCAGTTCCACCTTGCAGTTTCCTACAGCCTCGGCGACCTGGGTGGTATTGCCGATTTGCAGATGCACCGTGATGCCGGGATAGGCTTCGTGAAACGCTACCAGATGGCGGGGCAGCCAATAACTGGCGATCGTCTGGCTTGCCAGCACCGACAACGTGCCTCGCTTCAAGCTGCCGAAGTCGCCGAGAGCCAAATCCACTGCTTCCGCCTGGGCCAGCAGGGCCCGGGCTTCAGCCAGCAGCACGTTTCCGGCCTCGGTCAACGCGATGCCCCGGCCGACCCGTTCGAACAGCCGGGTCTGATGGCGCGCCTCCAGGGCCGCAATGGCATGGCTGACCGCTGACTGAGCGAGGTTCAGGGCCTGGGCGGCCTGCGTCATGTGTTGGCGCTCAGCGACGGCGACGAAGATGCGTAATTGGTCCAGCGTCACGATCGGGAAAGGTCCTGTCATCTCGGAAAAGCCGGGGAAACTGCGGGCTGCCCCGTCCTGCGCAGCGGCGGGATGTGCGCGATGCCACATCGGCAACCAATCTACTTCTAAGATTGATTCATGAAAATCATCTATTGGATAGATTGATCGGCTTTGGCGATCCTGAAGTCCGGTTCTGACGCCCTCCCGGGCGGATCGCAACAAAGGATGTCGCCGTCATGAACAAGGCAGAAGCCGGCGCGGCCCTGAATCTGGGACTCGCCGCCAAAGTCGAAATTCCCCGAATCATACGCCACTTCACCCCAAACTGGTTCACCGTCACCATGGGGACGGGCGTGCTGGGGCTGGCCCTCAACCAGTTTCCCCTGGGCCTGCCGGTCTTGCACCAGGCAGGGACGGCGCTGTGGCTCGCCAACATCGCCCTGTTCACGCTGTTTGCCGGATTATACGGGGCGCGCTGGCTGCTGTGTTTCGATGAAGCCCGCAGAATCTTCCATCATTCCGTGATGTCGATGTTCTTCGGCGCCATCCCCATGGGGCTGGCGACAATCATCAACGGCATCCTGGCCTTCGGGGCGCCCTTCCTGGGCGACCGGGCGGCGCCTCTGGCACACGGTCTGTGGTGGCTGGATGCTGGAATATCGGTCGTCTGTGGCCTCCTGATCCCCTATTTCATGTTCACCCGGCAGGACCACAGCGTGGAAAAGATGACAGCGGTGTGGCTGCTGCCGATCGTCGCCTGTGAAGTGGCGGCAGCCAGCGGCGGGCTGCTGGCGCCGCATCTGGGCGATGCGGACGGCTTCGGCGTGCTGATTGCCAGCTACGTCCTTTGGGCCTTGTCGGTGCCGCTGGCCATGAGTGTCCTGGCCATCCTTCTGCTGCGGCTGGTGGTGCACAACCTGCCCGGCAAGGATATGGCGGCGTCGGGATGGCTGTCCTTGGGGCCGATCGGAACCGGTGCCCTGGGGCTGCTGCTGCTGGGGGGCGATGCGCCGCGACTGTTCGGGGCCGCGGGTCTGGCGGCGGTCGGCCAGGTGGCTTATGGCGCCGGTGTCATTGGCGGCCTGATCCTATGGGGTTACGGCGTCTGGTGGCTGATCCTGGCGGCGATGAAGACCGTGCATTATTTGCGGCGCGGCATGCCGTTCAACCTGGGCTGGTGGGGCTTCACCTTTCCGCTGGGCGTTTATTCCCTGGCCACCCTGGCACTGGCGCGGACCACCCATCTGGCTTTCTTCACCATCGCCGGTACGGTTCTGGTGCTCTGCCTGGCCGGCCTCTGGGCCGTTGTCGCCACCCGTACCGCGCGGGGGGCCTGGAGAGGGGATCTGTTCTCCTCTCCGTGCATCACCGCGACGGCCGCCGTTCAGTTCGTGGCCCAGGCGGCGTGAAACCGGCCTTCCGGGCGGATGCGGCGTGCACGGAGAGGGACGCAACCGCCAGCAGTAGCAACCGACAGGAGGCCCACGGCTACCATCCGCGCTACTCCCTACAGGAGATGGATTATCCACACGAAAAGCGACTAAGCTTCTTATCCGCAGTGGATGGCGCCACCGCATTTTCTCGCGCTCCGTCTGGCTTCGCGCCTATTCGCAGTTTCAACCCGGACCCCCCAGAGGCGCTTCCATGCAGGAAGTCGACATACTCGTCATCGATGAAAGTCGGCTGTTCCGCGAGGGGGTGACGCCCCTGCTGAATGAGGCTGATTTCGCCGTCGTGGGTGAAGCGGAGAGCATCGAGGAGGCGGTGCGCAAGATCGAAGCGGGGATGCTTCCCAAAGTGATCCTCGTCGACTTCAGCACGACGGACGGTGATCTGTCGGCGCTTCGACAATTGCGGGAAAAAGTTCCCACCGTGAAATTGGCGGTTCTTGCCGCCAGCGCAGACGACGTGCACAGCTTGGCCCTTTGTTTCGAGGCCGGAGCCGACGCCTATTTGCTGAAGGCGATTTCGCCCGACGCCCTCGCGCAATCCCTGCGGCTCGTGCTCCTCGGAGAAAAAGTGTTTCCAACACGGCTTGCCGCGCTGCTGGTCAATGGCGCCGGCCCACCTCCCACCAACGCGTCCACAGAGCTTGGTCGCCTGTCCAACCGGGAAACCGAAATACTGTGTCAGCTGCTGACCGGCCAGCCTAACAAAGTCATCGCCAAGGCGCTCAATATCACCGAGGCCACCGTGAAGGTGCATTTGAAGGGATTGATGAAGAAAATACAGACCGTCAACCGTACCCAGGCAGCAATCTGGGCACTGAACAACGGTCTTTCCGTCAACAGCCTGCCGACGAGCCATCCGTCGCCGACACCACCCAGGTGGGGCGGAGTCTGATTGCCTCGAATAATCGAACAGGTTCGCTCGGCGGTCAGCCGAGCGCGGTCCTGAGGTCGGGAATCAACAGTGCCGGCAATCCGCATGCTGGTCCATCGTGGCGGGTCGGTGGAGCAGCACTGATCTGCGTAGCCGACCTTGGCGCCGAATGGCTGCGCCGGCCGCCCTGGGCCATAAGTTCCGGAACGGCTACCTCACGGCGGTCAGAGCAAAAGCCGGATCTTGCCGCTCGGGGATCTGATGCCGTGATCAGCCGATCAGCGTATTCAGCAACGGGCCGATCGCGCGAACCGGCAGGCAGTAGTCCGGCGTGTCACCTTCGAGGGCGTGCTTGGGCATGTCCGGCATCCGCGCTTCCTCGGGATCCTCGACGATGCCGATGGCGCCATTTCGGGTCATTGCACGGAGGGCTTCGATAAGATTTCCGGCAATATGCTGCGATGACGACCGATATGCATGACGATGAATATCGCTGCAGCAATGTCGGCACGCAGCGACCCGAGGATAATGCGCAACGCCTCGATGCCGCCCTGGGATGCCGTCAGGCAAACGATGTCGCGTTTTTCTTTTTCCGAAAGCGTCATTGATGCCCCCGCGGCCGTGTGACGACATTCCGAGTCCCGCTTCTGCCTGCAATAACATCTGCCCGCAACATTAGTTCTGTTGTTGCGCCCAGCAGCCTTCTCCGCCCCAATCGCGCGACTTGACGGATCGTGCAGGGTTCAAACCTTCCATACGTTATGATGTGGATTCCAGGCTTCGGCTTTCCTCAGCCCAATCGGCCGGTGAGGTAGTGGCGTGCCAGCAAGAAGCCAAATAGAGTGGGCTACCCTTGGTTGGAAGAGGGATATGGTCTGCCGATCGGCCGACGCCATCTTCCATCGTCCTTTGAACGGAAGCCCCATGGCCAAGACTAACGCCACCTCTGCCCCGCCCCCCGCCAAACCTGATACCACCGGTCAGAAGTCGGAGGCCATGGGAGACGCCCGGAACTTCCCCATCATTGGCATCGGCTGTTCCGCAGGTGGCCTGGAGGCACTGCAGGCGTTCTTTCGCAATGTCCCGCCTGACAGCAACATGGCCTTTGTGGTGGTGCAGCATCTCGATCCACGCCACACCAGCACTTTGCCCGGGCTCATCGGCAACTTCAGCAAAATGACGGTGCGGGAGGCACGGAACCGTACCAAGGTGAAGCCCGGCTTTATTTACGTCATTCCACCCAACAAAGAGCTTTCGCTCTCGCACGGCACCCTGTACCTGCTGGACCCTGTACCACCCATTGGCCTGCGCTTGTCGGTAGACTTCTTTTTCCGCAGCCTGGCCGAGGACCGCCAGGAACAAGCGATCGGGGTCATCCTCTCAGGCATGGGCTCGGACGGCATGCTGGGGTTGCGTGCCATCAAGGAAAAAGGCGGCTTTGCGCTGGTGCAGGACCCGGCCGACGCCAAGGCTGACGGCATGCCGAGAAGTGCCATCGACGCCGGGCTGGCCGACGTCATTGGGCGCGCCGCCGAATTGCCGGCAATGCTTGCCGCGTTCGCCCACGTGCCGCGACGGAAGGACCTTGACGGCGAACCGGTGGCTCCGAGCGCGCTGTCGGCGCTGCAAACGATCATCGGCCTGCTGCGCGACCGTTGCGGGGCCGATTTCGCCGATTACAAGACCAGCACCCTCTACCGCCGCATCGAGCGCCGCACGCATGTGAACCAGATACACGGCATCGCCGCCTATGTCCGCCACCTGCGGGAAAACCCACAGGAACTGGACATTCTGTTCAAGGAATTGCTGATCGGAGTCACCAATTTCTTCCGCGACCCGACGGTCTGGGATGCCCTGCGCGACGCGGCGCTTCCGAAGCTGTTCACCCGCCATCCCGGCGGTGCCGCTCTGCGGGCTTGGGTGCCAGCCTGCTCCAGCGGCGAGGAGGCCTATTCCCTGGCCATCGCGTTTCGCGAGGCTCTGGAAAAACACCGGCCGGAGGGCCGTTTCACGCTGCAGATCTACGCGACGGACATCGACGCCGATGCCATCGACAAGGCGCGGCGTGGCAGTTACCCGGACAACATCGCGGCCGACGTGACGCCGGAGCGGTTGTCGCGCTTCTTCGTTTCCGACGACGGCGGCTGGCGTGTCGGCAAGGAAATACGCGATATGGTCGTCTTCGCGCCACAGAACATTATTTCCGATCCGCCGTTCACCAAGTTGGACGTCCTCTCATGCCGCAATCTGCTGATCTATTTCAACCCGGCCCTGCAGAAGAAGTTACTGCCACTGTTCCACTACGCGCTGAATAGCGACGGCGTTCTTATGCTGGGCACTGCCGAAACGGTGGGAAACTTTACCGATCTGTTCGAACCCATCGACAGCAAGTTGCGAATTTTTTGCCGCGTTCAGCCGCGGGCATTACGCGCATCGGTAGAGTTTCCCGGTGGACAGATTCCTGCGCCTCGGACTGCGGGGACTATCGCCGAAGCCGTCCCAGACGACAGGCGCGGCAGCATGGAATACCTGACCGATCAGATGATCCAGCAACAGTTCGCACCGCCGGCAGTTCTGGTCAACGGCGATGGTGATATCCTCTACATTAGTGGCCGCGTCGGGAATTACCTGGAACCCGCCGCCGGCAAAGTCAACATGAACATCGACGCCATGGCTCGCCCCGGCCTGCGCGAGGCGCTCATTGGGGCCGTGCGCAACGCCCAGCGCCAGAGCGAGCCGGTCTGCCTGAACGGCCTGCGTGTCGGCACCAACGGCGGAACCAAGGTGGTGGATGTGATCCTGCAGGGCATCGCGTCGCCCGAACCCTTGCGCGGCCGGGTGTTGGTGGTGTTTCGCGATGTGCCGCAGCCGCCTGGTCGCGGCCGGCGGCGCTCGACCACAATTTCCGCGGCGATGGAGCACGAACTGCAGCAGACCCGCGAGGCGCTGCGGGTGGCGCTTGAGGAAATGCAGACCTCGATCGAAGAATACAAGTCGGCCAACGAGGAACTGCAATCCACCAACGAGGAGCTTCAATCCACAAACGAGGAACTGACCACCTCAAAGGAGGAACTGCAGTCGCTGAACGAAGAACTGCAAACGGTGAACGCCGAACTTCAATCCAAGGTGGATGAACTGACCAGCGTGCGCAACGACATGAGCAACCTCCTGAACAGCACCGAAATCGCCACCGTCTTCGTCGACAATCAGATGAGGCTGCGCCGCTTTACATCGCACGCCACCCAATTGTTCAAATTCATCCCCGGCGACATCGGCCGTCCCCTCTCGGATATCGTCACCGAACTCGACTATCCCCAGCTCACCGCCGATGCCCGCGAGGTGCTTCGCACCCTGGTGTTCCAGGAGCGGCAGATCGCCACGCGGAACGCGCATTGGTACCGTGCCCGCATCATGCCCTACCGCACGCTTGAAAACTTGATTGACGGCGTGGTCATCACCTTTATCGATATTACCGAGACCAAGGAGTTGGAAGCCAAGCTGCGGAAGCAATGTTCCGAGATTGATGGGGGCGGAAGTGCATGAGCGGAAACTCCGAGCTGCGTCGGCGCGCCGAGAGACGTGTGGCGGCCTCGCCCGAAATCGTCCCGAAGAAGGCATCCGACCTGCGACGCCTGGTGCACGAGTTGCGGGTGCACCAGATCGAGTTGGAAATGCAGAATGAGGATCTGCGCCAGACCGAGGAGGCTTTGCGGAAGAGCCAACGCTTGCTGTCAATCGCTCTCGACAGTACCACCGCCGCCAAGACCGAAGCCGCGCAGGCGGCGCAAACCCAGTTGCGCTTCTTCGCGGCAGCCAGCCACGACCTTCGCCAGCCGTTCCAGGCGATGCGGCTGTTTTTCGAAGTATTGAATCAGTCGGCGGCAGATCACCAGCGCCCTGCCCTGGGTTTGCTTGGAAAATCCATCAAATCGGCCGAAGATCTGCTCGGCGAGCTTCTGGAGATGTCACGGCTGCGAAGCGGTCAGATCCAGGTTGTTCCGGCCGCGACGAAAATTGATGAGGTCATTGCCGAAGTGGTCGCCGATCTCAGCCTCGTCGCGGACAACAAGGGTGTTGCTCTCAAAGCCTTCATGCCCGCGGTCGAGGCATCCATCGACAGGTCGGCGTTGCGGCGGATGTGTTTCAATCTTGTCGCGAACGCGTTGAAATTCACCAAAGACGGGGGCGTGCTGGTGGGCATCCGCCGCAGAGCGGGGAACGCCGTGGTGGAAGTCTGGGACACCGGGATCGGCGTTGAACCCGACAAAGCCGCCCACATCTTCGACGAGTTCTACCAAATCGACAATCCGGCGCGAGACGCGAGCAAAGGCATCGGCCTCGGATTGGCCATCATCAACCATTTGTGCAAGCAGACGGGCTGCCAGGTGAGCTTTGCATCCCGGGTTGGACGGGGAAGTGTATTCCGATTGGTCATACCCGCTTACGACAATGGTGCCGGCGGCGCTGGCTAATGAGCAATCCCCGCGTTGTCCTTGGCCCGCGAGGCCGCTGCAATTCCTCGGCGGCCGATGAACCAGGGTGTCAGCCGGGTAAGTGGGGCATAACGAGTCAGAGTTTGGCAATGTTCGCGCCCCGTTCACCCCCCATGCGAATCAATGCGTTACCGGCCATGTGCCAAACCAATTTCGGGGGACATTGCCTCTGGTCGATCGTGAACGCACCCTTTTCAGCGTTCGTTGAAATGGCTGGACTTGGTGAAAGTCCGCTTGACGGCATTCACTGAAAAGGCCATTTTCAGCAAATGCTGAACGCAGCCTGTTCAATGAACGAGCTTGAGTACCGCGCGGCAGCGGCCCTGAGGGAGCTTCTGGCGCAGGTGCCGGTGATCGCGCTGACGGCCGTGGACGTTGCACCGCGGAAGTGGCCCGACATCCTGGCGCACATCGATGTCTCCGGCCGCCGCCGCACCCTCATCTGCGAGATCAAGGCCAGCGGCCAGCCGCGCCATGTGCGGACGGCCTTGCTGCAATTGCGCGAGTACGCTGCCCCTCTGGGGGATGCCGCGGTCCCCCTGTTCATCGCGCCCTATCTGTCGCCCGAAGCGCAAGCGCTGTGCCGACAACACCAAGTCGGCTTCCTCGATCTGCAAGGCAATGCTCGCCTGGTTTTCGATGGGGTGTTCATCGAACGTCTCGTCGCCAGCAAGCCGCCCGCCGAGCGGCGCGAACTCAAATCCATTTTCAAACCGAAATCCGCCCAGGTCCTGCGGGTGATGTTGCGCGACCCGCGGCGGGCGTGGCGGGTCGCGGAGCTGGCCGCAGCCGCCGATGTCAGCCTCGGCCATGTCAGCAATGTCCGCAACGCCCTGCTCGACCGGGAATGGGCGAACGCCGATCAGGACGGCCTGTTTCTCAGCGAACCGGATGCCCTCCTCGACTCCTGGCGGAATGTTTATGAACCCCCTGCCGGCCGGCGGCTGGGGTTCTACACCACGCTGCACGGCAGCGCGTTCGAAGAGGCTGCGCGAAAGGGCCTTGATGCCGGCAATAAGAGTGGCCTTGCGTTGTTGGCCTCGTTCTCGGCCGCAAAATGGTTGGCGCCCTATGCCCGGGCCGGAACCCAGTATTTCTATGCCGACGACGCCGGGTTGAATGCCTTGCGGATCGAACTGAAGCTTTCCGCCACCACCAAAGGCGAGAATGTGCTCGTCATCCTGCCGAAGGATCGCGGCCTTCTCCACGATGCGGTGGAACCCGCCCCCGGAATTGTCTGCACCAGTCCGGTCCAGACCTATCTCGACCTCGCCGCTGCCGGTGAGCGCGGCCGCGAGGCTGCCGAGCATTTGCGAAAAGAAAGACTTGCATGGCCCCGATGGCTCCCCCCGAGCCGCAGTCGGCGGCCGACTATGACGACCGCACGACTGCGGCGGTAAAGGCAGTGCCGCTGGAAATCGGCCAGATCCTGGGCAGCTTCCGCGGCAAGTTCGCCGTCATCGGCGGAGCGGTGCCGTGGCTCCTGCTCGGCAACGAGGAGATGCCCCATGTCGGCACCCTCGATGTCGACCTGGGCCTCGATGCCGAGGCGCTGGGCAATGGCGAGTACGCGACATTGGTGGAAGCCCTCATGGGCGAGGGGTACGAACAGCGGCAGTCACTCCGGCGTTTCCAACTGGTGCGCCAGGTTCCCGCCGACGATGGTGGCGGCCCGATCGACGTGGTTGTCGATTTCCTCATGCCGCGCGATGCCGAGATTGTGAAAAACGTTCCGCCGCTCATCGCCGAGTTCGCCGTGCAGCGGGCGTCCGGCGCCGATTTGGCGCTACGCTTCTACCAGATGGTGGCAATCGACGGACCGATGCCAAGGGGCGGCAGGAACCGGGTGGAAATCGCCGTCGCGTCCATCCCTGCCCTGCTGGCGATGAAAGGCTTCGCCCTGCACGGACGCTACAAGCAGAAGGATGCCCACGACATCTACTACTGCGTCAGGAACTATCCGGACAGGATCGACGCCCTGGCCGATGCCTGCCGGCCGTTGCTTGCTCATGCGAGCGGCGAACGGGGATTCTGGCACCATCACCCCGACCACATGAAGGCCGCGAAAGAGGCCTTGGACCGGGGGGTAACAGGCCCTGACTCACCTAGCCGGAAGGCAGGTTTGGGCCGGGTAACAGGCCCACCCGTATAAGGGACATTATAATATATTTGGCAACGCTTTGAAAAATATGGTCGGGGCGAGAGGATTCGAACCTCCGGCTTCTAGCTCCCAAAGATGGATTTTCTACCATGGAATCAGAAAGGCTTGCCAGAGTTCCGGTCCCGTTCACCCCATGACGGATCAATGGGTTACGACAGCGGTGGCAAACCTTCGATGCTCGGGATGGGCGAGCTCCTTGCTCAAACACTCATCGATCAGCAGTTCAAATTTTTCACGCCGTTGGTGAACACCTTGCTCATGTCGATCGTCGCCAAGGTATCACATCTCGACGGTCGGAAGGTCGACGACCGAACGCCCGCCTATTGGAGATGGGTGGGCAACTCATCACCCGGTTCCGGTGCGACAGCCGGCACCCTTTCCAAGAAGCGGGCAAATCCATCGCCTGTGGCGGCGCCAGCGCGCTGCTCGAGAAAGCCTTCCGCCGTTTCCACTACCCCGACCTTTTGCGCGACGGCTGTGGCGATCCATTGATTGAGAGAAACGCCATCGGCCTTGGCAAGCCGGGCAGCCGCTGCCTTGATGGAAGCAGGTAGCTTAAGCGGATATGTCGCCTTGCTCATCCACGCAACCCTTCCAAAAACTCTGCCGGCGTAACGATTCGCAAACCGAAGTGTGCCGCCGACGCAAAATCATCGACGTTGTGGGTCACCAGCGCATCGGCTCGTCCGTTAATTGCGGCCTCAAGCACCATTTCATCCTTCACGTCTGCCAACTGAGGTCGCCATAGGAAATGGACCTCCACCGGTTCAGACAAGGCGGCAAACTCGGCCATCATCTGATCGATCTCCAATAAACATCCCATAGGATATCTCAGGCGGCGACAGCGGCAACAGCCACGGCGGCGCGCCCTCCTGGCTCAAGCGATGGCCGACAAGCCTCGTTCCGCGACGATGGACAGCAGTTTCGCCGCCGGGCCGGCGGGACGCTTGTCGCCACGCTCCCATTGGCTGACCGAATCCTTGGTCACGTTGAGATAGGCCGCAAACACGGTCTGGCTCACCTGCTCGCGTTCCCTGAGGGCGCGGATCTCCTCCGCCGTGAACTTTCGGATCGGGGTCAGACAGGACTGGTCGAATCGCCGCATCGTCTGCTTGTCGATAAGGCCGGCCTCGTGCAGGTCCAGAGCCGTCTCGTGGATCGCCGCCTTGATGTCGCTCCTGTAGCCCCTAGCCTTCAGCTTGCTCATCGCACTGAACCTCCTGGTACTTCCCAGCCTCGATCAGATCGGCGAGCTGTTCATCGGAGGTATCCAGCAGAACCTTGGCCAGATCCTTGAAGTCCCGCTCGTCGCTTTCGTCGATGTTGTCCCGGTCGCTCTTGGCGAAGCCGTAGACGAAAAACGACCTCTCGCCCTTCTTGAACAGAATGATGGACCGATAGCCGCCTGACTTGCCTTCGCCCGGCCGGGCGATCCGCTGCTTGATCAAACCGTCGCCGTAGTCCGCGTCGATCACGCCCTTTTCCGCATTCTGCACGGCCTCGCATAGCTTGGCGTCGGGAATACGCTCTTTTCTGGCAAACCGGACGAACCACTTGCTCTTGTAGATCTTCACCGCCGCCCGTCCCCCTGCGCGCCCCGCAACGCCAATATGTCGCACTCGGTTCTACATTTCAAGGGTGGCTGGCACCACTCCGATTGGAAAGCTGCAGGTGGCGCCGCCCCCCATCCTGCACCGGCAGGGTGGGCGGAGCCGTGTGGTGGCGGACGCTGACCCAACCGGCGTCGTCGGCCTCGGCCCCCTCACCGACCGTTTGGGCGAGCCGTCGCCGATCAGCTCTATCACCCGGGTCAACCAAGCGTGGGCGATGGACATCACCTACATCCCGATGGCCCGCGGTTTCGTTTAACCGTCGACACGGCCATCGCCCATCTGGCCGGTGCGCTGGGCGTGCGGACCTTTCTGCTGCTGCGTTATACCTCGGACTGGCGATGGTTCGATAAGGGCAGGACGTCGCCCTGGTACCCGAGCCTCACGCTGTTCCGCCAGCCCGCGCCGAACCGGTGGGACGATGCGATCGAGGAGATGGCAACAGCGCTGCAGACGTTTGTCGACACGCGCCAGCAGTGCTGACCCAGGCTCGCCAGACGTTCTATGGAGTTTTTGGCTTCAGCAACCTGGTAAGCTGATCGCAGCCACTCGCGACTTGGCGCGCGCTGCTTCTTTACCAAATGGATCGGCACAGTAAGAGCGCCAGACCCACTTTTGATGGTGGCAAACCGGAACGGATGCGAACAAAAAGATCGTTGATTTTCAATAGGATAATGGTCGGGGCGAGAGGATTCGAACCTCCGGCTTCTAGCTCCCAAAGCTAGCGCTCTACCAGGCTGAGCTACACCCCGAGGGTCGCAGTTCTAGGGGGTTCGGCCGATTTTGGCAAGCGCGGAAAGAGCAATAAAACCGCAATTTGGTCCTGCATTCCGCGCCCAAATCCCACAATGCACTCACACACACGTTCCCAGTGTGTTCCTTTCAAGCCTCAATTCGGCCCACCCGGCTCCATCGGTCGCCATCCCTTGTTCGCTGCCGGCGCCATTCAAAATCGCCGTCGCGAATGACCCACCAAATCGACCGGTGGACGACCAATATGCCGAGGATGCGGATACCCGCGAACAACCCGCAATGACCCGCCATTGAAGGCCGCCGGATCGTCGGAAGCTAAAATTGCTTTCTCCCGCGTCCTTCAGCAGCTAGACCTATAGGCATCACACGTGGAGACTTCAAATGGCAAACGGTACCGTTAAGTGGTTCAATTCGACCAAGGGCTTCGGCTTCATTACCCCCGACAACGGCGGCAGCGATGTCTTCGTGCATATTTCGGCGGTTGAAAGGGCGGGTCTTAGCACTCTGCACGACGGCCAAAAGGTTTCCTACGATGAAGAAATGGACAAAAAGAAGGGGAAATCTTCGGCGGTCAACCTGAAGGCTCTGTAAGATATATGGGAGAAGCCTCTGCGCTTCTCCCTTATCTTGTTGACGACAGTGGCAACAGCTCACCGCTGACGCCGTCGAGCGGCTGCGGCCGGAGTCGGCCATGATCGTGCGGAGCAAGCCTCCGCGGCGACGAGCAGACTGGACATGGTAATGGCGACCGACCTCGACAAACTCAAAGCCCGGCTTCAGGCGCTTCGGGAAAAAACCACCGCCAATGGCTGCACGGAAGAGGAAGCCCTCGCTGCTGCCGCCAAGGTCGCAGAATTGCTCGACCGGCACGATCTGTCCCTCAGCGACCTGGAAATCCGCGAGGAGCAATGCGCCCAGTCGGCCATTGAAACCAACCGCAAGCAGCGCCAGCCCATCTCGTCATGCATCCCCGCGATTGCCGAGTATTGCGACTGCAAGGTATGGCAGGAAAAGGATGAAACCGGACGCGTCCGCTACGTCTTTTTCGGACTCCGGCCCAGCATCGAAATGGCCCATTACGTTTACGACGTGATCGCCACCGCCATGCAGACCGCCTGGATGCAGTACGCCCGCAATCAGCGGTTCATCCGTTACGGTCATGACGAAAAGGGATCATTCCTGTTCGGCATGGCGGTGTCCATTGCCAACAAGCTGAGCGCCATGAAGATGGAGCGCGATGAAGCCATTCGGATCAGCAGCGGTCGCGACCTCGTGGTCGTCCGGCGCGCGGTCGTTGATACTGAATTTGCCAAGCTTGACCTCAATCTTCGCCGCGGACGAGCGTCGGGGAAGAAGGTTGCGCTGAAAGCCTTCGAAGCCGGACAGGTTGCCGGGCAAGCCCTCGCCCTTCACCCCGGTGTTGGCGGAAATCCAGGCGATGGATCCTGCGAACCGCGGTGATGCATGTTCGAAGCCATATTCGACGACCCCGACTTCGAATACCTGCTCTCAAAGCTCAAGCAGTTTCCCCACGCGGAGAAAATGGTGTTTTGACCCATCGCTCCGCCACGATTGGCCAAATCGACCCAATTGCCGCCTGGCGGAACGCGCATCCCTAGTGGTGCGCCCCAGACCCCTGACCGCCCCGCGTCTGACTGCGGGGCCCAGCCAACCGATTGAATTGTAGCAAGAATCTGACGAATGGCACCGCCACCATTCGTCACATTCTCACCACCAGGGGCCCCGCCCTGGCACGCCGTTTGCTCTCCTCATTGCCGTGACGACGCCGGACGACATTCCGGCACTGACAGGCGCCACCAACGAAGAGGCGAGGAGAAGCAAAGATGTCTGATAGGGCGCTCGGCCGGGCGGCACTCACCCGGCGGCAAATACTGATCGGAACCGCGGGAATCGGTTTGATGGCCCTGCCGCGCTGGGCGCAGGCCACCCCCGCCGAGGCCCAGGCGGCGATCGCCAAGATCACCGGCGGCGCCACGCCGGCGGCCGGCCGCGTCACGCTGCGCCTGCCGCAGATTGCCGAAAACGGCAACTCGGTGCAGTTCTCGGTCGCGGTGGACAGTCCGATGACCGAAGCCGACTACGTCAAGGCCATCCATGTCATCGCCGAGGAGAACCCCTTCCCCGAGGTCGCCACCTTCTATCTGTCGCCGGCCAACGGCAAGGCCGAGGTGACCATGCGCATGCGGCTGGCCAAGACGCAGACGGTGCGCGCCGTCGCCGTGATGGCCGACGGCAAGGCCTTTGAGGCGCAGCAGGAAGTGAAGGTAACCATCGGCGGCTGCGGCGGCTGAGCGCAAGGGAGAAACGGATATGGCAGAAATGAAGCCGCGGGTGAAGGTACCCGCCACCGCCACCAAGGGCGAAATTATCGAGATCAAGACCACCATCAATCACGACATGGAATCCGGCCAGCGGAAGGACAAGGACGGCAAGGTGATCCCACGCAAGATCATCAACAAATTCGTCTGCAGCCTGAACGGTAAGGAAGTATTCCGCTCCGACTGGTACACGGCGGTTTCGGCCAACCCATATTTGTCGTTTTTCGTCAAGGCAACTGAGTCGGGCAATTTCGACTTCGCCTGGTCCGATGACGATGGATCGGTCTACAAGACTTCGGCTCCCATTACGGTGTCCTAGTGGTGAAAGTCCGACGGATGGTACCGCCACCAGCCGTCGAATTTTCACCACAATTCAATTGGTTGGTGGGCCGCCTGATCCAGGCGCTTGGGGACCAAGCGTCTGGGGCGGACCACTAGCGGCCGGGGAGGCCTTGCCCGATGAAACGCTTGATCGCCGGGGCGGCAGTGGCTGCCGCCCTCCTGTTCCATGGAGCCGCACACGCCGACGACGCCAATCGCGCCAAGTACAGCGCCGGCGACAAGCGTTCGGGCTACCTCTATTCCACCCCGGACACCCAGACCATGCAGGATGACGATTTTCAGAACCCGGGCGGCGCCTGGGTCGAGGAAGGCGGCCGCCTGTGGTCAACGGCCGACGGCGGCGCCGGGAAGTCGTGCCAGTCCTGCCATGGCGCGGCGGCATCGACGATGAAGGGCATCGCCACCGGTTATCCCAAGTTCAATCCCCGTCTGGCCAAGCTGATCGACATCGAGCAGCGCATCAACATCTGCCGCCAACGGGCCATGCAGGCCAAGCCCTTCCCGGCCGAATCCCGCGAACTACTGGCATTGACCGCTTTCATCAAGAACCAGTCGCACGGCCTGCCGATGAACGTCGCCGTTGACGGGCCCGCCGCTTCCTTCTTCGCCGAGGGCAAAGACGCCTACGAACGGCCGCGCGGCCAGAGCGGGATGTCCTGCGCCTCGTGCCATGGCGACAACGAAGGGCACCGGCAACTGGACACCGTCAGCCAGGGGCAGAGCAACGGCTTTCCCACCTACCGCCTTTCCTGGGAGACCCTGGGATCGGTCCAGCGCCAGTTCGGCATCTGCCTCAAAAGCATGAAGGCGGAAGCGCTTTCCCCGGACACCGAGGAGGCCGTGGTGCTTGAACTCTACGTGGCAGCCCGGGGCAACGGGCTGCCGGTGGAGACGCCCTCGGTCCGCAAATAGCCTGCATTTCTCACCCCAGATCGGCCGGAACCCGGCCAGGAAGAAACGCTCATGCTCACCCGACGCGATTTCCTTCAGGTAGCGGCAGCCGCTGCCGCCGCCCTGCCCGCCGGCCTGGCGCGAGCCACCGAAGACGGTGCGGTCACCCAGGCCGAGTTGCTGGCCTTCAAGCCGGTCGGGCAGGTCACCCTGCTCAATTTCTGCGACATCCATGCCCAGCTGATGCCGCTCTATTTCCGCGAACCGTCGATCAATATCGGGGTCGGCGAGGCGCGCGGCCTGCCGCCGCACCTGACCGGCAAGGACTTCCTGCGCCATTTCGGGCTGAAGGCCGGCACCCGCGCCGCCTACATGTTCACCAGCGACGAATTCACCGCGCTGGCCCGGCGCTACGGCCGGGTCGGCGGGCTGGACCGCATGGCCACCCTGGTCAAGGCGATTCGCGCCGAACGCCCGGGCAACACACTACTGCTCGATTCCGGCGATACCTGGCAGGGCTCCTACACCGCACTCAAGACCACGGGCCAGGACATGGTGGACGCCATGCGGCTGTTGGGCGTCGACGCGATGACCGGCCACTGGGAATTCACCTATGGCAAGGACCGGGTGAAGGAACTGGTCGACAAGCTGGGATTCGCCTTCCTGGCCAGCAATGTCCGGGACTCCGAATGGGATGAGGAGGTGTTCGGCCATACTTCCTTCTTCGACCGGGGTGGCGTCAAGGTGGCGGTGATCGGCCAGGCCTTCCCCTACACGCCGGTAGCCAATCCGCGCTGGATGATCCCCACCTGGTCGTTCGGCATCCGCGAGGAGGACATGCAAAAGCGGGTAGACGCCGCCCGCGCCGCAGGAGCCCAACTGGTGGTCATGCTGAGCCACAACGGCTTCGATGCCGACCGCAAGATGGCCCAGCAGGTCAAAGGCATCGACGTGATCCTGACCGGCCATACCCACGACGCCATCCCCGCCGTGGTCAAGGTCGGCCCGACCCTGCTGGTGGCCGCCGGATCGCACGGCAAATTCCTGGCGCGCCTTGACCTCGAGGTCAAGGACGGCAGGGTCGCCGATTACGCCTTCAAGCTCATCCCGGTGCTGTCCGACGCCATCACGCCCGATCCCGAGATGGCCGCTGAGATCGCCAAGATCCGCCAGCCGCACACGGCCGAGCTATCGCGCGTCCTCGGCCGCACCGACTCGCTTCTGTACCGCCGGGGCAATTTCAACGGCACCTGGGACGACCTGATCTGCCAGGCGCTGTTGCACCAGCGCGACGCCGAAATCGCCCTGTCGCCCGGCTTCCGCTGGGGTGCGACGCTGCTGCCCGGCCAGGACATCACCGTCGAGGACGTCTACAACCAGACCGCCATCACCTATCCCGCCGCCTATCGCATGGCCATGACCGGCAAGGCGATCAAGGACATCCTGGAGGACGTCGCCGACAACCTGTTCAACCCCGACCCCTACTACCAGCAGGGCGGCGACATGGTCCGCGTCGGCGGCATGAGCTACACCATCGAACCCTCCCGGCCCATCGGCAAGCGCATCACCGACATGCGCCTGACCGGCAACGGCAAGCCGATCGACCCCGGCAAGACCTACCAGGTGGCCGGCTGGGCCTCGGTCAACCAGGGCACCGAGGGACCGCCGGTATGGGACGTGATCGGCAAGCATCTGGAAGAGCGCAAGGTGGTGACCGTGCCCGATGGGCAACTGGTCAAGGTCGTCGGCGCGTAAGGAGAACCCCATGAGCGAGCTACCCATCAGCACCATCGTCGCCGGTGCCGGCTTCCTGGCTGGCATGGTGTTCGGCGCCGTCGCCAACAAGACCGATTTCTGCACCATGGGTGCCATCTCGGACATCGTCTTCATGGAGGACTGGCGGCGCATGCGCGCCTGGCTGCTGGCCATCGCCGTCGCCATCCTGGGCACCCAGGCGATGCAGACCGCCGGCATGATCGATACCGCCAAGTCGATCTACCTGACCCCCAATTTCGGCTGGCTGGGCGCCATCCTGGGCGGCCTGCTGTTCGGCTTCGGCATGACCATGGCCGGCGGCTGCGGCAACAAGACCCTGGTGCGCATCGGCGGCGGAAATCTGAAGTCGGTGGTGGTCCTGCTGGTCATCGGCATCTTTGCCTATATGACGCTGCGCGGCCTGATCGCCGTCGGCCGTGTGCAAATGGAGGCGGCCGCCAACGTCAACCTGGGCAACCGCGGCCTGCCTGGTCAGGGCATGCCCGAGATGCTGGCCAGGCTTACCGGCCTGTCGCCTGCCGCCAGCCATTGGCTGCTGGCGGCGCCGCTGACCGCCGGGCTGCTGCTGTTCTGCCTCGGCGACCGGGACTTCCGCGCGTCGCCGGCCAAAGTGCTCTCGGGCCTGGTGATCGGCCTGATGGTGCCGGTCGGTTGGTGGATTACCGGCGTGCTGGGCAACGACGACTTCTCGCCCACCGGGCTGGCGTCTTTCACCTTCATCGCGCCCATCGGCGACAGCGTCGAATACCTGATGACATACAGCGGGGCCACCATCAACTTCGGCATCGGCACGGTGAGCGGCGTGATCGCCGGTTCGCTGGCCGCGGCCCTGGCCACAGGCAGCTTTCGGCTGGAGGGCTTTGAGAGCGCCAACGACACCCTCCGCCATCTGGCCGGGGCTGCCATGATGGGGGTCGGCGGCGTGCTGGCTCTGGGCTGCACCATCGGCCAGGGCCTGACCGGCATGTCGACCCTGGCCGCAGGCTCGCTGCTGGCCCTGCTGTCCATCATCGGCGGCGGCGTTCTGGGCCTCAAATATCTCGAGCAGGGAACCTTCGGTGGCGCCCTGCGCGCCGTACTGGTCCGCGGCTGAGGAAACGGGAGGCGCGTCATGGCAACCCTGGACGTCTCCCTTGCCGCCGCCTTCGGAGCGGGAGCATTGAGTTTCGCCTCGCCCTGCGTGCTGCCACTGGTCCCCGCCTATCTGTGCTTCCTGGGCGGGGCGGCGGTGGGCCGGCTGGACCAGCCCGCCAAGGTGGCGGCCGTGGACCCCAAAGTGGTAGGGGCGGCAGCGGCCTTCGTCGCCGGCTTCGCCACCGTCTTCGTTGCCCTGGGGGCCTCAGCCTCGGCCCTCGGCGGTTTGCTCGCCGCCAACATGCGTTGGCTGGCGCCGGCCGCCGGTGCTGTCATCGTCCTGCTGGGGCTGCATTATTGCGGCTTGCTGCGGCTCGGCCTGCTTGACCGCGACCAGCGCTTCCAGGTCGCCCGACGACCGCCCGGCCTGGCCGGCGCATTCGTCGTCGGCTTGGCCTTCGCCTTCGGCTGGACCCCCTGCGTCGGCCCGATCCTGGCCACTATCCTGATGATCGCCGCCAGCCGCGACGGAACCGCCGGCGGCATCCTGTTGCTCGCCGCCTATGCGGCCGGCCTCGGCCTGCCGTTCCTCGCCGCTGCCTTTGCCACGCAGCCCTTCCTGGCCTGGATGCGCCGGTTTCGCCGGCACCTGCGCAAGGTCGAGCTGGTGATCGGCGGAGCGCTGATCGCCACCGGCGCCATGATCCTGACCGGCAGCGCCGGCAACTTGGCCAATTGGCTGGTCGACACGCTGCCCGCCCTGGCCAGGGCGGGCTGATTCACTATCGAACGCGTCTATGAACCGGAGAGACAATCCATGAAGCTGTTCCTGGCCGCCTGCATGACGGCATCCCTCATGTCCCTGGCTCCCGCCATGGCGGAGGACATGGCCGACCCGGCGCCGGACTGGGATCACCCGCGCAAGCTGTTGCTCCAGCTGGACTCGAGCGATCCGGCGAAGGTGAACCTGGTCCTCAACAACGCCCTCAATTCGCAGAGTTTCTATGGGCCGGACAATATCAAGGTGGCGGTGGTCGCCTTCGGCCCCGGTGTGGACGCCCTGCTGAAGGGATCGAAAGTGGCCGACCGCGTATCGGCGGCCACCTACAATCACGTAGAATTCCTGGCTTGCGGCCAAACCATGAGCTCCCTGAAAAAGACCGCGGCCGATCTGCTGCCGGGGGTGACCATGACCCCGGCCGGCGTCCCGACTCTGCTCGAACGCCAGCTCAAGGGCTGGACCTACGTCGCTCCATGACGCCGCGGCAGGCCATCCGGGCAGGCGGCCTGCTGACCGCCGCCGTGGCCCTCGCCTTGTCGGCCGGCGCAGTGGCGGCCGTGGATGGCGCAGCCGTCGACCTGCCCGGCCGGTTGGGTGATGCGGCGGCGGCCGGCAAACGTTTCGCGGTCGTCTGGGAACAGACTGGCTGCCCCTATTGCCGTCGAATGCACGACAGCTACCTGGCCGACCCAAAGGTGTCAGGCTGGATCAACGACCACTTCGTCATGGTCGACCTCGATCTGCACGGGGCGCGCATGGTCATCGACTTCGACGGCAGCCGCCAGACGGAAAGCCGCCTGGCGCAGAAATACGTTATTCGCCTGACCCCGACGATCCAGTTCTTTCCCAAGGATCCGGCCGCCGTGGCCGGGCGCACCGGCCCCGATATCGAAACCGCGCGCATGCCGGGCCTGCTGGGGCCCGAAGACTTCCTGGCGATGTTCCAATGGGTGGTCCAAGGCCAGGGCGAGGATTTTGCCAGTTTTACCCGACGGCGGAGCGAAGAGCCCCGGTAAACGTCAGCCACCATGGTCATTTCGGAATATGGGCAATATTCGTGTTATTGCAATATTTGGCTATGTACAACAATTTACCAGGCTCCGCCCCTTTTCGAGGTATGTCGAAATGAAGAGTCGGAACGACTGACATTGTTTTTTTTGTTACCCTCCAACCGCATGATTTCGCACAGGAATGCGTTGCGGCACGAGTATTGCGTCGGGACATCCAGGCCAGTGGGCGGCAATCCCGAGTGGCAACCGATAGGAGGTGTTTCATGCGCAGAGCCGTGCGTAGCCTGGTCCTTGCCGTTCCGACATTCCTTTTCGCCGCGGCCGGTGCCCGCGCCGACATCCAGACGAGCCTGACGTTCACCACGCCGAGCACCATCGTAGCTGGCGGCAGTGTTACTGTTGACGTCGGCATTACATTCATTCCCCTTCCGGCGACTACCGGCATACCCACCTTCATAGACGAACCGACCCATAATCAAGTGACAAGCTGCGCTACCGATCTCAATGCCTGCGCTGAACTGCAGTTCAATACAACAGCATCGATACTGAGCCCCGGTCCACCGATTCTCGCTGCGGTCCTAGTGGTCCGCCCCAGACGCTTGGTCCCCAAGCGCCTGGATCAGGCGGCCCACCAACCAATTGAATTGTGGTGAAAATTCGACGGCTGGTGGCGGTACCATCCGTCGGATTTTCACCACTAGCCGGAAACACTCCCGGCTTGGGGCCCCACTTTTTCGATTTCTCAGCCGTCGGCACATTTCCTCTGACGCTCACCTACCCGAACCCCGGCATGTGGGAAATCACCACCGCAGGCCCAGGTGACACCGAGCAATTCTCCAAAGTCGAATGCGAAACAGACTGGAATAACGGCGTCATTACCCGCAGCACCAGCTGCACAACCCTCACCACCTACCAGGTCAATGGCGTGTTCGACCCGAACGGCACTCCGGACCTGTTCGCGACGGTCAACCCGGCCGTCGCATCGGTCCCCGAGCCCTCGCCCCTGCCGTTGTTGTGCGTGGGAATGCTGGGTTTGGCGCCCTTGCTCAGGCGGCGAGCGACAGTTCGCCGTCGTCGGCACGCGGCTGCTCAACTCTGATTACCCGCGATGCATTCGGCCCAAGGCCGGTTGACGTACTCTGATCTCCGGCTCGAGTAGCGAGGTCGGCGGCGCTCGTCACTTGCTCAGCGGTGCCCCCGGCCCGCCGACCATCATCCTGAACGAAGTGAAGGATCTCCTGACCGCAGGAGATCCCTCGCATCCGCTCGGGATGCCAGTTCTTTGTCTTGGCGCCCCCTTTCCCCCGCTGCTCAGAAACGCCCCGAGAAGATCAGCCACACCCGGTCGCCCTGCGGCCGGTTCTCCACGAACATTTCATGCTGCCATTTGGCGATGACGCCAAGGCCAAAGAACGGGAAGCGGATCTGGGGCCCGATGCCCAGAACGCGCCCCATGAAGCCCTCCCCCGGATTGTGAGGAATGACGACCGGCCTGCCGTATTGGGTATCCCCCGTCACCTGCTTGTAGTAATAC
The DNA here is from genome assembly GCA_021793155.1 of Pseudomonadota bacterium. Lineage (GTDB taxonomy): Bacteria > Pseudomonadota > Alphaproteobacteria > Rhodospirillales > Magnetospirillaceae > DUZF01. Next base: position 40,617 of record JAJYTF010000010.1, read on the forward strand.
CCATTGATATCGAACCAGGTATCGCCTGCGATGCGATGGCCGGCGTAGTAATCGACTTCGAATTCGTCGCCCGACTGATAGTGGGTATGCTGGTCTTCCATGTTCTTGATATAGCTCGGCATGAAGCCGATATCGATATCCTTGGTCGGTTTCCAGGTTTGCCCGAACGATACCCAGTAGCTCCAGTAGTTACGTGAAATGTTGAAAGGATAGTTGGGGTCGAACTGCCCGCTCGGTGCGCTGAAGTAAACCTGGACATTATGATCAATGTGCCCGATCGCCGTGTCACCACTCCAACCCATCTGAATTGGAGCGAATTTTACGTCTCCTACACCCCACTGCCGCCGGTCGACGGGAAAATGGACGTCGTCTTGGGATTTTTTCTGCAACATCGTCTGCAACGGAACCTGGAGAGTCATACCCCATTTCGTCCCGGCAAAATCCTCGGGGAAGACATAGGAAAAACGCCCCCCCAACTGTTCGATCTCGAGATGGTATTTGGGCAGGAATGATTGACCATAGCGGCCTGCCAGCTTGTTGGCATCATAGAAGAGATTCAGTTCCGAATAAGAAAAGCCATCCGGCGGCAACATGCCGAGATTGGTCGTCTTCTGACCTTGGAAATATGCCGTGCCGCCGCCTTCGGTGGCCTGGGCGGCGCCGTTCGATGCCGCCAGGAGCACCATACCGGCAGCCAATTGCCGCATCGCCCGTCTGCGCGGTCTTCCCTGACGCCGGGCAAACGCGTCTCGCGACCGAGTCTCCTCTTGCGCTGTCGCCAATGGATGCGTGGCCGACCCGGTCTCCTTGTCCTTCAACATCCTGTCGTTCTCCCCAGTGCCAAGCGTCGGCGGCATCCTTCGCAGGCCGCCGTTTCCCAACCGGGAAGAAGCAACGTAAATGCCACATTTCAACTCCAAAAGGAGTAACCCGAAGGAAACGGGAACCGTGAGGCGTTATCAGAGATATGGGGAGGTTCGCGGGCTGTCGGTCACATATAAGAACGCCGCGTGGAATGGTCAATTCGACCTATTCTACTATTGCGCGTTGCCATTTTGACCCAGAATTATTAGATAATTCTGTTATTAGAGCGTGCTGATGTGTTCTAGCATCATCATATCGCCTGTGGCAATGGTATTTATTTACTACCCTCATCCGGCTTCTCCGCCGCTCGACGCATCCAGCTTGCGCAGCAGCGTCTTGTAGCCGATGTCCAGGATGCGTGCCGCCTCGGCCTTGTTGCCGTCGGTCCGGCTCAGCACCGTCAGGATATAGTCCATCTCGACCTCGGCCAGCGTCTTGGGCCGGCATTCCACTTCGCCCTCCTCGCCGAACTGCCAGCCCTGTCCTCCCAACGCCGGCGGCAGGGCGGTCACCGGTATTTCCGTCATTTTTCCCGAGCACAGGATCACCGATTGTTCGACGGCATTCTCCAGCTCGCGGATATTGCCGGCCCAATCGCCCTCGACGAGCCTGGCCATCGCCTCGGCCGAAAAGCGGCATACCCTCCGCCCATGGGCCTGGGCATAGCGCCGCACGAAATGCTCGACCAGCACCGGAATGTCCAGGCGCCGCTCGCGAAGCGGCGGTATGCGGACCGCCAGGGTGTTCAGACGGTGATACAGGTCGCGGCGGAACTCGCCGCTCTTGACCAGTTCCTCGAGCGGCCGGTTGGCCGCGCAAATCAGGCGAAAGTCCACCGGCACCTCGGCGGTGCCGCCCACCGGGCGGATCTTGCGTTCCTGCAGGGCGCGAAGCAGCCGGCCCTGCATCGGCATGGTGGCGGCGTTGATCTCGTCGAGGAACAGGGTGCCGCGATGCGCCTCCTCCATCAGCCCCTTCTTGTCGGCCACGGCCCCGGTGAACGCCCCCTTGCGATAGCCGAACAACTCGGCCTCGGCGAGGTTGTCGGGAACCGCGGCCATGTTGATGGCAAGGAACGGCCCTTGCCCGGCATGGATGGCCCGCGCCACCAACTCCTTGCCGGTGCCGCTCTCGCCCTCGATCAACACATTGGCTTGGGTGTCGCGGATGCGGAAAATCCATTCGCGAAGGCGGTGCACCAGCGGACTGTTGCCTTTGATCGCCTCGATTTCGGGATCGCGGGCAGCCGCCTCGCGGGCGCGGCGGCGCAGGCCGCGTTCGCGCTCGACCTTGGCCAAGACCAGCTGGAACGCTTCGGGACTGAACGGTTTGGGCAGGAAGTCGAAAGCCCCCTCCTTCACCGCATTGACCGCATTGTCGATGCTGGAGTAGCCGCTGATCACCACGATCGGCAGGTCGGGATCGATGACCAGGGCGCGGCGGATCACCTCGAAGCCGTCGACGCGCGGCATCATCAGGTCGGTGAACAGGATGTCGGGCGGCTGGCGCAGCATTTCCGCCTCGAATTCCTCGGCCGACTTGGCCAGGCGGACCCGGAAATCGCCGCAGGACTCGATGGCCCGTTTGAGGATGTAGGCGACATCCGGTTCGTCTTCGACGATTATGATATCAGTCAGGCCCCCTTTTCCATCTTCGATGGTTGAGCCATGCTCATGCACTCGTGCCGACAATTCTCTTCACCTCCAGCATGCCGACGGCTTCCGACCCTTTGACAACACATCCCAGCCCCGAACCGGCCGCCCCGACCGCGCTGGCGGCGCCGTGGTGGCGCACGCTGTGGATCCGGGCCGTCGTGGCGTTGGCCGGTTCGGTCGGACTTACCACCGCGGTCCTGTTCGTCAGCGTGGACCACTTCGTCAAATCTCGCTTCACCGTGGTTCACGACGTCCGCCTTACCCGCCTCACCAGTCTGACCCAACGGACGGTCGCCGACCAATTGGCACAACTGGAGAGTATCGCCAGGCTCCTCGTCGAGGACAGCGAATTGGTGAATAGTGCCTACAACTATCTCAACCTGGAAGGTGAAAAAGAGGCCTTACGATCGGCCGTGACCCATATCGCCGACGCCTTCCGCCTTGATTCGGTGTCGCTATGGGCGATGGACGGCAGACCGATCGCCGCTACCGGCGACGGACCGCAGTTGATCGATACCGGCGACACCCCGTCAGGCGCCCACACAGCCGCCGTCCGGCGCGGCGACGATATCTGGCTGGTCGCCGTCGTCAGCCTGCGACGCCAAGGGCACGACTTCGCCCGCCTGCAACTGGCCAAGCCGCTGACCACCCTGTTCCGCCCCAGCCAAGGCACAGGGGTGGTGGTCGGCATCGCCCGCGCCGGCCCGCCGCCGGAAGGCGCCATTCGCGTGCCGGCCGTCGCCGGCGCCGCCGCCGATGTCGCGATCGACATCATCGCGCCGGACGAGGTCGGCGAGGCCTTGGCCGACGTCAAGACCGTGCTGGCCTTCGTCATGACCAGCTTCGGCGTCCTGCTGGTGGCGACCATCGCAATCTTCCTGCGGCGCCTGTTCCGACCGGTGTTCGACGTCATCGACGCCACCCTGGCCGTCGGTCGGGGCGAATTCGGGCGGACGGTGACCGGCGGTGACGGTAACGCCATGGGCCAACTGGTTCGCGCCTTCAACAAGATGTCAGACGACCTGAAACGCCTGCGGCGCCTGGAACGCGAGGCCCAGCACCGCGAACAGCTCTCAGCCATCGGCCGGGTGGCGGCACGGGTGGCGCACGACCTCAACAATCCGCTGACGGTCATCAGCAACGTGGCGCGGCTGGTCGCCGCCCGCCGCGACATCGACAGACAGTTGCAGGACGACATGGCGCTGGTCCTGCACCATTGCGACCGCTCGATCGCCACCATCGAAGCCCTGCTGGCCTATGGCCGGCCGATCCGCCTCACCCGCCAGCAGATCGACCTCGGCCCACTGTGCCAGGGCATTGCCGAGCGCTGGGTGGCACGCCACGCGGAAGTCGCGTTGAGTGTGACGCCGCCGCCGGCGCCGCTGCTCGCCCTGGCCGACCCCTATCGCCTGGAGCAGATGCTCGATAACCTGCTCGACAATGCGCGCTCGTTTGCCAGCCGGATCGAGATCGGCCTGGGATGGGAAGGCGAAATGGCCTTTGTCACCGTCACCGATGACGGTCCCGGCTTTTCAGCGGAAGCGCACGAACATCTGTTCGAACCGTTCTTCACCACCCGTGTCGGGGGAACGGGGCTGGGGCTGGCCAGTTGCCTGGCCATCGCCCGGGCCCACGGCGGCGATCTCGACGTCGACGCGGGGCCGCCGACCAAGGTCACGGTCTGGTTGCCGCTGGTGGTGAACATCTGACGAATAGCGCCATCACCATCCGTCAGGTGCCCACCACTAGCCGGGCTGCCCCGCGGCCGCGTCATGGGCTTCGACGGGCCGAGCGGCCGCCTCCTCGAAAGTCTGGTTCATATACGAGCCGTGGTCGTTGAATGTGGTGTAATCCGGTGGCGGGCTGCCCGGGTTCTGGCAACTGGCAAGGAACATGGCAGCCGCGGTCAACGCAAGGGCTCGAAGGATTGCCATCTTACTTCTCCTGACAAGACGCCCAGATGCAATCAACGCAGGGACGAACATCCTTTAACAATGATGACCGGGGCGGGGTTGCAGACCATCCTCCATAGATATTCGCTGCCTTTTTTCTTGAAGAGGCTCTTCTACCTTTAAGATAATGAAGAAGCAGCCGCTGGTTATTCCCGCAGCTCCTGCCCATTCGCGCCTGAACACACACTCCAAAAGAACGGCGCCGCCCCGCCGACTATGCACCGGAGGCAAAACCGCAAATACAACACGATCGACAGATCAGAACCGCAAGTTCGATCCCGACAACCTTCTTCAAGAGCGGCATCGATTATTTAACGACAATACCATTTCTGCTTAAATCACGACATCATATTAGCATATTTGCATATATAGAATAGGCCTTTGCGGAGAATTTGCAAGATTAACTAAGGGAGAGGACGCACCCGGAACCACCGGCTCGTGGAGGAACAAAAGGCGCAGGCCGCCAGGCCGATCGCCATGCCCCGCGCATAATCGTATGGATGATTTTTCCGCGCGCCCTACCGATGGACGGCGACCTTTCCCTTCGCCAACCCGTTTCCCTGTTGGCAAGCAACCACGGAGACGGCGGATGCGGTTCCTGGCGGTCCATCCCGGCCCCCTGATGTACACCAAAATCTTTCTGCGGCTGGAGCCTCTGGGGTTGGAATGCGTTGCCGAGGCCGCGCGCCGTGCCGGGCACCAAGTGCGCATCATCGACCTCCAAGTGGAAAGCCAGGCTGCGTTTCGTCGCATCCTCGATACCTGGCGGCCGCAAGCCATCGCCTTTGGCTGCAACTACCTGGCCAATGTCCCGGAGGTCCTGGATCTGGCTCAAGAGGCGGCGCGCCGGCTTCCCGGCGTCTTCGTGCTGGCGGGCGGACACAGTGCCTCGTTCGTCGCGCGCGACATGATCGAGCAATCGAACGGGGCCATCGCCTGTGTGCTGAAGGGCGAGGGCGAAGCCGGCATCGCCGCGCTCCTCGACGCGGTCGAAGCAGGGAGCACCGGGTTCGCCACGATCCCCGGCGTGGTTAGCGCCGACGGCGAAGGTCCTCAGCCCTCCTTCGTCGCCGACCTGGATTCCTGCCTGCCGGCACGCGACCTGCTGCGCCACCGCCGCAAATACTTCATCGGCCACCTGGATCCCGCCGCCTCCATCGAATTCTCGCGCGGCTGCCCCTGGGATTGCGCCTTCTGCAGCGCCTGGACGTTCTACGGGCGCAGCTATCGCATGGTCAGCCCCGAGCGGGCTGTGGAAGACCTGGCCTCGATTCGCGAGCCGGGGGTGTTCATCGTCGATGACGTGGCGTTCATCAAGGAACAGCACGGCCTGGCTATCGGCGAGGCAGTGCTGAAACGGGGACTGCGCAAGAGCTACTACCTCGAAACCCGCGGCGACGTCCTGCTGAAAAACAGAGAGGTATTCCAACTGTGGCAGCGCCTCGGCCTTAAATACTTGTTCATCGGGCTCGAGGCGATCGACGCCGACGGCCTGTCGAAATTCCGCAAGCGCATCCCGCTGGGCGCCAATTTCGAAGCCCTGGAATTCGCCCGCTCTCTCGGCGTCCAAGTCGCAGTCAACTTGATCGCCGATCCCGACTGGGACCGGCAACGGTTCGACCTTGTCCGGCAGTGGTGCCTGGAGGTGCCCGAGATCGTCAATATCAGCGTCAACACGCCCTATCCGGGCACCGAAAGTTGGCTGGCCGAAACCCGTCGGCTGACCACCCGCGACTACCGCCTGTTCGACATCCAGCATGCGGTTCTGCCAACACGCCTGCCGCTCGACCAATTCTATGCCGAACTGGTCGAGACACAGCGGGTACTGCACCACAAACACCTGGGCTGGACCGCTTTGCGGCAAACCGCCGCGCTGGCGGCCGGCCGCCTGTTGCGCGGACAGACCAATTTCATCCGCATGCTTTGGAAGTTCAACAGCGTGTTCAACCCGCAGCTTCTGCTGGCCGATCATTCGCGACCCCCCCGCTACGCGATCCGACTGCCGCGACCGACCGGACACCTTACGGAGCGTCATTCGCTTTATGTTCACGGGAGCGACCACGGGACTGCCGCCCAGGCCGCCCGATCTGGAATTAGACCAAGGTAGGATGGCGGCCGAATCCCCACACCGGTAGGGTGACATTGCCGGGCCCGGCACAAATCGGGCTCTTCCCTCCACCATTGCGGATTACGGGAGGTCTTCCATGAAAATCTGGCGCAAACCCCGGGTCGTCGAAATCGCGGTCGGCACCGAGATCAACTCCTACGCCTGCGCGGCGCTATAAGTCCGACTGCGACTTACCGCCGTTCGGTCAAATGTCATTGCGAGCGTAGCGACGCGCCCCGGAATGCCGGCGGCAGGATGGTGATCCGCATCGCTGCGTTCGTGATGACACCATTGCCATAGCGGACGCCAACAGCATGAAGATCCTCGTTCTCGGCTCGGCCGCCGGCGGCGGTTTCCCCCAATGGAACTGCAATTGCGAAGGCTGCCGGCGGGCACGCGCCGGCGATCCGCTCGCCCAAGCGCGTACCCAGTCTTCGGTCGCCGTGACGGCGGACGGAAGCCAGTGGGTGCTGCTCAATGCCTCTCCCGATCTCAGGGCACAGATCAACGGCAATCCCGCGTTGCATCCACAACGGGGCCTGCGTGGCAGCCCTCTGGCCGCGGTGGTGCTGACCAATGCCGATATCGACCATATCGCGGGCCTGCTGACCCTTCGCGAAGCGCAACCGTTCAGCGTCTACGCCACCGGTCGCGTCCACGACGTCCTCGCAAGCAACTCGGTGTTCCAGGTCCTCAGCGCCGGACTGGTGGCCCGCCGGCCCGTCAAGCTGGACCAGCCGTTCCGCCCCGCAGGACCGCGGGGAAGCGAGTTGGGCATCGAGGTGGAAGCCTTCGCGGTGCCAGGCAAGGTCGCGCTCTATCTGGAAGACCCGTCCGCCGACGCAAATTACGGCTCGCGCCCGGAAGACACGGTGGCGCTCAAGGTGACGGACTGGCGCCACGGCAAGTCGTTCTTCTACGTGCCGGGCTGCGCTTCCATGCCCGATTGGCTGGCCGAGCGCCTGCGCGGAGCGGACCTGGTGCTGTTCGACGGCACCACCTGGACCGAGGACGAGATGCTGGTGACCGGCACCGGCACCAAGAGTGCCAGCCGCATGGGCCATATGGCGATGTCGGGCTCCGGCGGCACCATCGCCGCCTTCGCCAACCTCGATATCGCCCGCAAGGCGTTCATCCACATCAACAACACCAACCCCGTGCTGCTTCACGATTCGGCCGAGCGGCACCAAGCCGAGGCGGCAGGATGGGAAATCACTTACGACGGCATGGAGTTCCCGCTATGACCGAGATAACCCAGCTTTTGTCCCGCGAAGAACTGGAACGCCGGCTCTATGCCATCGGTGAACGCCAATACCATGACCTCCATCCTTTCCACAAGCTGCTGCACGGCGGCAAGCTGACCAAGGGGCAGATCCAGGCCTGGGCGCTCAATCGCTTCTATTACCAGGTGTCGATTCCGCGCAAGGATCTGACCATCATGTCGCGCATGGACGATCCCGCCTTGCGGCGCGCCTGGCTGCAGCGCGTCCTCGACCATGACGGCCTGGGCGAGGACGGCCGGACGGACGAAGGCAAGGTCGGCGGCATCGAGCGCTGGCTTCGCCTGACCGACGGGCTGGGGCTCGACCGCGACTACGTCGTGTCGCAGGAAGGCATCCTGCCGGCGACCCGCTACGCGGTCGACGCCTATGTCAATTTTGTCGCCCGGAATTCGGTGCTGGAGGCGGTGGCCTCGTCGCTGACCGAACTGTTCGCTCCGGCCATTCACCGCGAACGGATCAGCGGCTTCGAGGCGAATTACGATTTCGCCAATGACAAGACCCTGTCCTACTTCCGCAAGCGCCTGGACGAGGCGCCGCGTGATGTCCGGTTCGGCCTGCAATATGTGCTGGACAATGCCGTCACCCCGGCCCAGCAGCGCCAAGCGCTGGCGGCATTGCGCTTCAAAACCGAACTGCTGTGGGCGCAACTCGACGCCCTGCACCACGCCTATGTCTCACCCGGCTTGATACCGCCGGGTGCCTTTGTGCCGGAGGGCGTGACCGCCACCGAGTACGACCGGTGATCGCCGACGGTTCTGGGCCGCGAGGATCGGTTCCGATCGCCGCAGCTTGGCCTTAGACGCCGATGCCCCTCACCCCGACCCTCTCCCCCTCCGGCTTATGCGGGCCAGCATTCGCGTCTGCGCGCTTCGCGCCCAACGGGGAGAGGGAGGAATTTAGTTATCGGGGCAGGTCGGTGCGGCCCATCAGGAACTCGTCGACGGCGCGGGCAGCCTGGCGGCCTTCGCGGATCGCCCAGACCACCAGGGACTGACCGCGGCGCATATCACCGGCGGCGAACACCTTGTCCACCGAGGTACGGTAGCCCTCGGTGTCGGCCTTGACGTTGCCGCGGGCGTCCTTCTCCACCCCCAGCGCACTCAGCATACCTTCATGCACAGGATGGACGAATCCCATGGCCAGGAGAACCAAATCGGCCTGCAGGACGAACTCGGTACCGGCGATCGGCTGCATGCGGCTGTCCACCTCGATGCCGTTGAGCGCGGTCACCCGGCCGTCGCGGCCTTCCAGGCTTTGCGCGGTGACGCTCCAGCGCCGCTCGCAGCCTTCCTCGTGCGAGGTCGAACTGCGCAGCTTCATCGGCCACAGAGGCCAGCTCAGCAGCTTGTTCTCCGCCGCCGGCAGCTTGGGCATGATCTCCAGTTGGGTGACCGAAAGGGCACCCTGGCGGTTCGAAGTGCCGACGCAATCCGACCCGGTATCGCCGCCGCCGATCACCACCACATGCTTGCCGGTTGCCAGGATTTCAGGCCCGCCGATCGGCTCGCCGGACACGCGACGGTTGGATTGGGCCAGGAATTCCATGGCAAAATGCACGCCGTCGAAATCGCGGCCGGGTACCGGCAGGTCGCGCGGCTTTTCCGAGCCGCCAGTCAACAGTACGGCGTCGAAGTCGCGCAGCAGGTCGGCGACGGGCATCGCCGTTCCCACCTCGATCCCGGTGCGGAATACCACACCCTCGGCGACCATCTGGGCCAGGCGGCGATCGATCACCGCCTTGTCCAGCTTGAAGTCGGGAATGCCGTAGCGCAGCAGGCCGCCCGGCTTGGTATTCCTTTCGAATACCGTCACCGCATGGCCGGCGCGGGCCAGTTGCTGGGCGGCGGCCAGGCCGGCCGGGCCGGAGCCGACTACGGCGGCCTTCTTGCCGGTACGCGGGCGGCAGGAATCGGGGACGATCCACCCCTCGGCCCAACCCCTCTCGACGATACCCTGCTCGATATCCTTGATGGTCACCGGGCTGTCCTGCAGGTTCAGGGTGCAGGCCGCCTCGCAAGGCGCCGGGCAGACACGGCCGGTGAATTCGGGGAAATTGTTGGTCGACTGCAGAACCTCCAGCGCATCGCGCCAGCGGTTCCGATAGATCAGGTCGTTCCAGTCGGGGATGATATTGTTGACCGGACAGCCGGTGTGGCAGAACGGCACGCCGCAATCCATGCAGCGCGCCCCCTGCCGGCTCAAGTCCGCGGCATCCAGGGGAGCGGTGAATTCATGATAGTGTTTGAGGCGCTCGGCCACCGGGGCGTTGGTATGCTCCTGGCGTGCGAATTCCTTGAAGCCGGTCGGCTTGCCCATGTCAGCAGCCCTCCGCCAGAACGCGCTCGGAGCCTTGGGCCTTCTGCATGGCCTCCAGCGCCTTCCGGTAGTCGACCGGCATCACCTTGACGAACTTGGGCATGTAATAATCCCAGTGAAGCAGAATGTCATGCGCCCGCGCGCTGTTGGTGTAGCGGCGGTGGTTCTCGATCAGCCTGCGCAGCCTGAGTGCGTCGTAGCGGGTCATGTCGGTCGAGACGTCCACCAGGCCGTGGCCTTCCAGCTCGCCGCCGGACCAGTCCTGCGCCTCCGGCACGTTCTCTTCGGCGGCGATCGGCTCCAACTCGACCATCGCCATGTTGCAGCGCCGCTGGAAATCACCGGTCTCGTCCAGCACATAGGCGATGCCGCCGCTCATGCCGGCGGCGAAATTGCGGCCGGTCTGGCCGATCACCACGACGATGCCACCGGTCATGTATTCGCAGCCGTGATCGCCCACACCCTCGACCACTGCCGTCGCTCCCGAATTGCGGACGGCAAAGCGCTCGCCGGCGACGCCGCGGAAATAGCATTCACCGTCGGTGGCGCCGTACAGCACGGTGTTGCCGACGATGATGTTGTCCTCGGCCACCAGCAGGGATTGGGCCGGCGGCATGATGACGATGCGGCCGCCCGACAAGCCTTTGCCCACATAGTCATTGGCTTCACCGGTCAGCTCCAGGGTGACGCCCCTGGCCAGGAACCCGCCGAAGGTCTGCCCGGCGGTGCCCGACAGGTGGAAGGTGATGGTGTCGTCGGGCAGGCCGGCATGGCCGTAGCGTTTGGCCACATCGCCGGAAAGCATGGCCCCGACGGTACGGTCGGTGTTGTGCACGCGAAGACTGGCCTGTACCGGCCTTTTCTGTTCGAGGGCCGGCTTGGCCAGTTCGATAAGCTTGCGGTCAAGCACCTCTTCGAGACCGTGCTCCTGCGCCTCGCAATTGCGGGTGGCGACGCCGGCGCCCGCTTCCGGCTTGTGGAACAGCCGCGAGAAGTCCAACCCCTTGGCCTTCCAATGGTTGACCGCCTTGCGGGCGTCGAGGAGATCGGTGCGCCCGGTCAGTTCGGCCAGCTTGCGCACGCCGAGCGAGGCCATGATCTCGCGCACTTCCTCGGCAACGAAGAAGAAGAAATTGATCACATGATCAGGCTGGCCGATGAAACGCTTCCTGAGTTCCGGATCCTGGGTGGCCACCCCCACCGGGCAGGTGTTGAGGTGGCATTTGCGCATCATTATGCAGCCGGCGGCGATCAGCGGCGCGGTGGCGAAACCGAACTCGTCGGCCCCCAGCAGTGCTCCGATCACCACGTCACGGCCGGTCCGCAAGCCGCCGTCCACCTGGACGCAGATGCGGCCGCGCAGCCGGTTCAGCACCAGCGTCTGATGGGTCTCGGCCAAGCCGATCTCCCACGGGCTGCCGGCGTGCTTGATGGAAGTCAGCGGCGAGGCGCCTGTACCACCGTCATAGCCCGAGATGGTCACATGGTCGGCGCGGGCCTTCGACACGCCGGCGGCGACCGTGCCGACCCCCACCTCGGACACCAGCTTGACACTGATCCGGGCCTTGGGATTGACGTTCTTCAGGTCAAAGATCAGCTGGGCCAGATCCTCGATCGAATAGATGTCGTGGTGCGGCGGCGGGCTGATCAGGCCGACTCCGGGGGTCGAATGCCGGACCCGGGCGATCACGGCATCCACCTTATGCCCTGGCAACTGGCCGCCCTCTCCCGGCTTCGCGCCTTGCGCCATCTTGATCTGGATGTCGTCGGCATTGACCAGGTATTCGGCGGTCACGCCGAATCGGCCCGAGGCCACCTGCTTGATGGCCGAGCGCAAGGAATCACCGTTGGGCAGCGGCAGGAACCGCTCGGCCTCTTCACCGCCCTCGCCGGTATTGGACTTGCCGCCGATGCGGTTCATGGCGACGGCCAGCGTGGTATGCGCCTCGCGGCTGATCGACCCGAAGCTCATGGCGCCGGTGGCAAAGCGCTTGACGATCTCGCTGGCCGGCTCGACCTCGGCGAGCGCCACGGGCGCACCGGCCGGCTTCAGTTCGAACAGGCCGCGCAGCGTCAACAGGCGTTCATTCTGCTCGTTGACCATGCGCGAGAATTCGCGGAAGCGATCGCGCGAATTGCCGCGTACCGAATGCTGCAGGGCGGCGATGGTGTCCGAGGTCCACATGTGGTCCTCGCCGCGCAGACGATGGGCATATTCGCCGCCGGCCGCCAACATGCTGCGCAGCACCGGGGAAGCCCCGTAGGCGGCCCGGTGGCGGCGCACCGCCTCTTCCGCAATCACTTCCGCGCCGATGCCCTCGATGCGCGACGCCGTCCCGGTGAAATAGGACTCGACGAAAGCCGAAGAGAGACCGACGGCGTCGAAGATCTGGGCCCCGCAATAGGATTGGTAGGTGGAGATGCCCATCTTGGCCATCACCTTGAGCACCGCCTTGTCGACGCCCTTGATGAAGCGCTTGCGTAGTTCCTGGGCTGACGGCGGGTCGTAAAGGTTCGGCCGCATCGCCTCCAGCGTCTCGAAGGCGAGATAGGGATTGATCGCCTCGGCCCCATAGCCGGCGAGCAGGCAGAAGTGGTGGACCTCGCGGGCCTCACCCGTCTCGACCACCAGGCCGACCTCGGTGCGCTGCCCTTCCTTGATCAGGTGCTGGTGCACCGCCGAGGTGGCGAGCAGCGCCGGGATCGGGATGCGGTCCGGCCCGACCTGCCGGTCGGAAAGGATCAGGATATTGACCCCTTCGGCGACCACCCGGCTGACTTCCGCGCGCAGGCGCCCGATCGCCCGCTCCATGCCCGGGGCCCCGTCGGCGGCCGGCCAGGTGATGTCCAGCGTCACCGATCGGAAGGCGTTATCGGCGTGGTCGCTGATACCGCGGATTTTCTCCAGGTCTTCGTTGGTCAGGATCGGCTGGCGGACTTCCAGCCGCTTGCGGCGGTTATCCTCGGGCCGGCCGAGCAGGTTGGGCCTGGGGCCGATCAGGCTGACCAGGCTCATCACCGCCTCTTCACGGATCGAATCGATGGGCGGATTGGTCACCTGGGCGAAGCACTGCTTGAAGTAGACGTAAAGCAGCTTCGGCTTCGACGACAGCACCGCCAGCGGCGTGTCGGTTCCCATGCTGCCCACCGCCTCCTGACCGGAAACAGCCAGCGGCGTCAGCAGGAACTTCAGGTCTTCCTGGGTGTAGCCGAAGGCCTGCTGACGATCCAGCAGGGTGGCCGGATCGGGGGCCACCGGCTGCACCTTGGCCGGCAGGTCTTCGAGCACGATCTGGGTTTCCGCCAGCAGTTCGGCGTAGGGATGCGCCGCCGCCAGCTCAGCCTTGATCTCGGCGTCGTCGATGATGCGCCCCTGCTCGAGATCGATCAGCAGCATCTTGCCGGGCTGCAGGCGCCACTTTTTGACGATTTTCTCCTCCGGAATGGGCAGCACGCCCATCTCGGAGGCCATCACCACCAGGTCATCGTCGGTCACCAGATAGCGGGCCGGCCGCAAGCCGTTGCGGTCAAGGGTGGCGCCGATCTGCCGGCCGTCGGTGAAGCAGACCGCGGCCGGGCCGTCCCATGGCTCCATCAGTGCCGCGTGGTATTCATAGAAAGCGCGGCGCTGTTCATCCATCAGCGGATTGCCGGCCCAAGCTTCCGGCACCAGCATCATCATGGCATGGGCCAGCGAATAGCCCCCTTGCACCAGCAGTTCCAGGGCATTGTCGAAGCAGGCGGAGTCCGACTGGCCTTCGGGGATGAGCGGCCACAGCTTGTCGAGGTCGGCGCCCAGCAGTTCCGAGTTCATGGCGTGCCGGCGGGCCGCCATCCAGTTGAGATTGCCTCGCAGGGTGTTGATTTCACCATTGTGGCAGATCATGCGGAACGGGTGGGCCAAGCTCCACTTCGGGAAGGTATTGGTGGAGAATCGCTGGTGGACCAGCGCCAGGGCCGAGACCAGCCGTTCGTCCGACAGGTCCTTGTAGTATTCGCCGACCTGGTGGGCCAGCAACATGCCCTTGTAGACCACGGTGCGCGAGGACAGCGACGGGATGTAGAAGTCCTTGCCGGCGTCACCCAGCTTCTGGGCCACGCCGTTGCTGATCTGCTTGCGGATGACGAACAGCTTGCGTTCAAAGCCGTCCTGGTCGGCGGTCCGGGCGCCCTTGGCAATGAAGAACTGGCGCACCATCGGCTCGACGGCGCGCACGCTGGGGCCCAGGATCGCACTGTTGACCGGCACGTCACGCCAGCCCAGGAACACCTGCCCTTCGCTCGCCACGGTCTCGGCGACAATGGCCTCGGCCTGGTGACGGGCCGCCGCGTCCTGTGGCAGGAACACGATGCCGACGCCATACCCGCCCAGGGCAGGCAAGGCGATGCCAAGGCGCGCGGCTTCCGCCTGAAATAGTGCATCGGGCAATTGCAGCAGGATGCCGGCGCCGTCGCCGGCCAGGGGGTCCGCCCCGACGGCCCCGCGATGGTTGAGGTTCACCAGGATTTCCAATCCTTGGCGAACGATCCCGTGCGTCTTTCGATTTTTGATGTCGACGACGAAGCCGACGCCACAGGCATCGTGCTCGTAACGCGGATCGTACAGCCCCTGTTCTTTTGGAAAACCCTGTGAAATCATTGCCTTAGTTCTTTCCCCGTCGCCACAGCCGTCCGGCTGGCCCAACACATCCAAAGGCGTATAACAAAACCGCAAGCCGAAGACACGCAAAGAATGCCCTTTCATGGGGCCGCAAGGCAGCATTGTCCGTCCACAGCGATTTTGGAAGCGCGCCTTTCGTCCCGCCGTTGGATCGGGCGAGCGCCGGCCTCGGCCGACGGCTCGGGGCGCTGTCGTTCAATCTCAGGGATAGGGTCTCCCAACTATCGGAGTACCACTTCTTAGCCTGCCTATTCCCTTGGAAAGAGCCGGGATTGCCCGTTTGGCTTAACCCCTCGTTAAGGCGCCGGCCATAGCGTCGTTAGGACTTCCGAAACAAGATGTCTTCAACAGCAGGAAAGGACCGGCCGTGTCACTCGACCGTGCCCGCCACCCCATCGCCGCCTTCCGCAGCCGCCTGTCCCCGGCCGCGGCGTCCGCCGCCAAGGCCGCCCCCCGGCCACCGTCCGACAATGCCTACCCGGCATCGCACCACTGCGAACTCGGCACCGCGGTAAGCGCCTGCCGCGGCGCCATCATTGCCGCCGGGGTGTTCAGCTTCTGCATCAACCTGCTTCTGTTCGTCTCGCCGATCTACATGATGCAGGTCTATGACCGGGTGCTGGGCAGCCGCAACGTGACGACCCTGGTCATGCTGTCGATCATCGCCGCCTTCCTTCTGAGCGCAATGGGCGTCCTGGAAATGGTGCGCAGCCGTATCCTCGTGCGGGCCGGCTTGCGTTTTGACGCAATGCTCAAGAAGCGTGTGTTCGCCGCCGTTTTCAGCCGCAGCCTGCGCACTCCCGGCGGCGTCCCGGCGCAGGCCCTGCGTGACCTGGACGCGGTGCGTGAATTCTTGAGCGGCGCCGGCGTCCTGGTGTTCTGCGACGCCCCCTGGGCGCCGATGTTCATCGGCCTGGCCTTCGCCATGCACCCGCTGCTGGGCTGGGTGTCGCTGGCTGGCGCCCTGTTCATCCTGGCCCTTGCCCTGGCCAACGAACAGTTTACCCGCAAGCCCCTCAAACATGCCGCCGCCTATGGCCTGGCGGCCAGCTCCTTCGCCGAGACCAGCCTGCGCAACGCCGAAGTGATCGAGGCCATGGGAATGATGCCGAGCATCGCCAACCGTTGGATGGGCCGCCACCATCGCATGCTCGCCCTGCAGGCGCGCGCCGGCGACCACGGTGGCTATCTTCTGGCCGCTTCGAAGGTGATGCGCCTGCTGCTGCAGAGCGGGATTCTGGGGGTCGGCGCCTGGCTGGCCATTCATGACAAACTGTCGGCAGGCGCCATCATGGCTGCCTCGATCATCATGGGCCGCGCCCTGGCGCCGATCGAAATGGCAGTCAGCCAGTGGCGCAACTTCATCAACACTCGCACCGCCTGGGACCGCCTTAAGGACCTGCTCGCCGCCGTTCCGGCGACGCCAGACGCCATGCCGCTGCCGTCTCCGGCCGGCGCGCTGGCGGTCGAACAGGCCTATGCCGTGCCGCCGGGCGCCAAGCTCCCCGCGCTGAAAGGCGTCTCCTTTGCCATCGAACCGGGTGAGGTGCTGGGCGTGGTCGGTCCTTCGGCCGCCGGCAAATCCACCCTCGCCCGCGTCCTCGTGGGCGTGTGGCCCGCCTATTCCGGCTGCGTCCGCATCGACGGCGCCGAGCTGTCCCAATGGAACCGCGAGCATCTGGGACCGCATATCGGCTATCTGCCGCAGGATGTGGAGCTGTTCGACGGAACCGTCGCTGAGAACATCGCACGTTTCCAGGTGATGGATTCCCAGGCGGTCGTGGCCGCCGCGCGCAAGGCCGGCGTCCATGAGATGATCCTGCGCCTGCCGGAAGGCTACGACAGCCGCATCGGCGAGGGCGGCCGGTCCCTCTCGGGCGGGCAGCGCCAGCGCCTCGGCCTGGCTCGCGCCCTTTACCGCGACCCGGCCCTGCTGGTTCTCGACGAACCCAATTCGAATCTGGACACGGCCGGCGACCAGGCGCTGATCGAAGCCGTCGCCCATGCCCGCCACCAGGGCTCGACCGTGGTGATCATTTCCCACCGGGTCAGCATCCTGTCCGCCGTGGACAAGGTCCTGGTGCTCAACAACGGCCAGGTCGAGGCATTCGGGACCCGCGACGAGATCCTCTCGCGCTTCGCCCGCCCCACCGTCGTTCCCCCCACCGTCGCCCCGCCGTCCACCAGCCAGACGCCGGTTCCCGCCGCCGTCGCGCCAGCCATGGTCTGATCCGATGAGCAATCCGATGAACGCCCTCACCATGCCGCAAGGCAACGCCATGCCCGAATTGGCCGTGTCCAGTTCGCTCAAGAGCAGCATCCTCGCCGGCGCCGCCGTCATCGCCGTCGTGTTCGGCGGGTTCGGCACATGGGCCGCCCTGGCGCCGCTCGACAGCGCGGTAATCGCCCATGGTCAGCTGGCGGTGGAAAGCCAGCGGAAGGTCATCCAGCATCTGGAAGGCGGCATCGTCAAAGACATCCTGGTCACGGATGGCGACGTCGTGGTTCCGGGCCAGGTTCTGCTGCGGCTCGACGATGCCAAGGCGCGAGCCAATCTCCAACTGCTCCAAGGCCAGTATGACGCGACGCTGGCCGAGCTGGCCCGGCTCCAGGCCGAGCGCGACGGCTTGCCGGCCATCGCCTTTCCGGCCGAACTGACCGGGCGCGCCGGCGGTACCGCGGATGCGGTGATGGCGGCGCAGCGGACGCAGTTCAACGAGCGGCGGAGCAAGCTCGAAGCCCAGGATTCGGTGCTTCGCCAGCGAATTGCCGAACTGAATGCAGAAATCGAGGGCGACAAGGTCCAGGAAGCCGCGCTGGGACGCCAGATCACCCTGATGCACCGGGAGTTGGACGGCCTTCGCGAACTGGCCGGCAAGGGCTATTACCCGAAGAACAAGGTTCTGGCGATGGAGCGCGATGTCGCCCGCCTGGAAGGTGAAATGGGCACCAGCAGCGCCGCCGAGGCACGGGCCCGCAACACCGTCTCGGAAACCGAGATGCAATTGCTGGAGGTGCGCCACGCCTTCCGTGAGGAGGTGGCCAAAAGCCTGGACGACGCCCAGAACCGGATGAACGAATTACGCCAGCAGCTGAGTGCCGCCCAGGACACGGTGCGCCGTCTGGACGTGGTGGCTCCGGTTGCCGGCAGCGTGCAGAACCTCCGTATCGCCACGCGGGGCGGCGTCATCACCCCCGGCATGGAACTGATGGAGGTGGTGCCGGTGGGGGATCGCCTGGTCATCGACGCCCAGATACAAGCCGGCGATATCGAGGCCGTCGAGGCGAACCAGTCGGCCGAGGTGCGCTTCTCGGCATTACGCGGGCGCAATTCCCCGGTGCTGGAGGGCAAGGTCGCCACCGTATCGGCCGACCGCATCGTCGAGCCGCGCACCGGCCAACCCTACTATGCCGCGCGCATCGAAGTCCCCGCCGATCAGCTGGCTCGCCTCGAAGGGCGCCACATCCAGGCCGGCATGCCGGTCGAGGTGCTGGTCAAAGGCGGTGAACGAACCGCCGCCGATTACCTGCTGCGCCCGCTGACCGACAGCTTCGCCAATTCGTTCAAAGAGCGCTGAAGCGCTGCCGACCCAAGAGCCGCATATTCGCCCGCCCCCGTTAAATAAAATTGGGGCGGGCCCGACGGCCATGACAATAACCTCATGAAGATTTTTTCATTAAACTGAAAATATATACAGCCCCTTGCAACTTGGTAACGCGACACCATATCTTTTCGCGGATTAACTCTCCATTGGTCGTTTTGCCGCAAGCCCCATGTATTTGCGGTTCAAAGACAGAGGAGAACGACATGACAATATCCGCGCAACTTATCCGGTTGGCCGGCGTATTTGTCCTCGCCGCCGGCATCCAGGCCTGCTCGACGATGGGCTCCCAACAAGCATCCACATCGCCGACGAACGATAGCCAAATCAACTCGCAGGTGACGGCGGCGCTGAGCCGCGATCCGACTCTGGCCGGCTCCGATATCGCGGCGACGACGCAAAACGCCGAAGTCCGCCTCACCGGATTGGTCGATACGCGGCTGGCCCGGCAGCAAGCAGTGCAGACCGCCGCTGACATCCCCGGCGTCCGCCACGTCGTGGACGATCTTCGCCTGAGCAACGGCGACTGAATTCGTCTCGACAACCGCTCCGCCAAGTTTGGGACGCCCGCCGGCGCCATCGCCGGCGGGCGTGTGACATTTTAACATCATTGTCGCTTGAGGCTCGGGCCATCCTATAGGAGTATCCCAAATGGGATAATGCTCCTCCATTCGCACGCCCCGCTCACACGGGACGCCTGGATCGGAGGCCGAACCTATTGCCACAGCCCAACGGGAATCAGAGGCCGGAGACGGCGCCATAATGGTACGGACACAGGTCAGGAAGGCGCTTCCGTCCATCGTGGCGGCGGTTACCGCGATGTTTTTCGTCGCCCTGGGCAGGTTGCCTTTCGGAGTGGGATATTGGCCGAATCCTACTCTCGACGCGTGGTTTCCCGAGTGGCCCGGCACCACCGTCAGTCTGTTGTTCGTGACCGTCACGGGGGCTGTGGTCTATGGCGTCGGCCACATCGTATCGCGCCGCACGCGAGAGATATCGGACCGGCGGCGGGATTGGGAAAGCAGCCTCAGGCTGGTCATCGAGTCTATCCCTGTGCCGCTGGCGGTGGTGCGCCGCAGCGACGGCATCGTGTTGCATGCCAACGCCTGGATCGGCGAACTGTCGGGATACCGTCCGCAGGACCTGGCCGGCCAGCCGATATCAGGGTTCTGCGTCGATCCCCTGGACACATCCGCCGGGTTGGACTTCCTGCGTCGCGGCACCACGCAATCGACCCAGGAACGTCGCTTGCGCGCCAAGGATGGCTCGGCACGCCTCATCCAGCTCAGCGCCAGCCCGCTGGGCTATGAAGGCGACGCGGCAGTGATCGTCGCCATGGCCGACGTGACGGCGCACCAGCAGGCGGAAGCCGCGCTCCGCCGCAAGCATGAGGTCCTGCAGGCAGTCAATCTGCTGCAGGACCAGTTCATCAGCGACCGCGACCCCGAGGCGCTGTTCGACCGCCTGCTGAAGGTCGCGATCCAGGTTACCGGCAGCCGTGACGGCCTGATCGAAGAGGTATGCACGGACGCCCTTGGAACGCTCCGCTCGGAATACCGCGCCGGGCGGCCGCACCGCCCGGACGACCGGCTGTTGCCCAGGGCGCTGGCCGAAGGCAAGGTGGTAATCCAGCCCGACCGCATGGCGGTGCCGCTTTACGCCGGCGAGGAACTGACCGGCCTGATGGAACTGAGCGGCGCCTCAGCCGGCTATGAACATGATCTGCCCGTCGAATTGGCCCCGCTGTTCAACTCGTGCGGCAATCTGATCGCCGCGCTGCGCGGCGCCCTTGGCCGCGAAGACGCCGAGACGCAGCTCTCGAAGCTGTCCCTGGCGGTGGAACAGAGCCCGATCGCGGTGATCATCACCGACGGGGGCGGATCCATCGAATACGTCAACCAGCGCTTCTGCAGCGTCACCGGCTACGAGCCCGAGGAAGTGCTCGGCGAGAACCCGCGTCTGCTGAAGTCGGGCTACATGCCCGACTCGGTCTACCGCGATCTGTGGGAGACCGTGCTTTCGGGCCGTGAATGGCGCGGCGAGCTGCACAACAGGCGCAAGAACGGCGAGCATTACTGGACCCAGACCCAGGTGTCACCGGTCCGCGACCGCAACGGCAAGGTCACCCATCTGCTGGCCATGTCGGAAGATATCTCGCTGCGCAAGCGCTATGAACAGCGCCTGCTGCACCAGGCCAATTTTGATCAATTGACCAACCTTCCCAACCGCATCCTGGCCTTCGACCGCCTTTGCCAGGCCTTGAACCAGGCCCAGCGGGACGGCCGCCCGCTGACCCTCGTCCAGGTCGACCTCGACCATTTCAAGCTGATCAACGATTCCCTGGGTCATACCGTCGGCGACGCGGTGCTCATCGAAACCACCCGCAGATTGCTCGCCTGCGTGCGCAAGACCGACACGGTGGCCCGGCTGGGAAGCGACGAGTTCATCCTGATCCTGGTCGATCGGGGCGTCGACGATCCGTCCGACGTCGTCGCGCGGCGCGTTCTCGAGGCATTCAGCCACCCCTTCGAGGCGGGCGGCGGCGAAATCTTCGTCTCCGTCAGCATGGGGCTGACGGTGGCACCCGACGATGGCTTCGACCCCAACCTGCTGCTGCAGAACTGCGGCGTCGCACTCACGCAGGCGAAGGAAAGCGGCCGCAACACCTATCGTTTCTTTACCCCCGACATGAACCAGCAGGCTGCCCAGCGGTTGGAGGTCGACTCCCATCTGCGGCATGCGCTGCAGCGAAACGAGTTGTTCCTGCATTACCAGCCGCTGCTCGACCTGGCGACCAATCGGATGGTCGGCTGCGAGGCCCTGCTGCGTTGGAACAGCCCAGCTCTCGGCCTGGTGATGCCCGACCGCTTCATCCCCCTTGCCGAGGACACCGGCCTGATCGTGCCGATCGGCGACTGGGTGCTGCGCACCGCCTGCCGGCAGGCGAAAGCCTGGATCGACTCGGGCAAAGACATCGTCATCGCGGTGAATACCTCGCCGCGTCAGCTGCGCCATCCAGGAATAGTGGAGTCGGTCGAGCGGGCCCTGGCGGAAAGCGGACTGCCGGCGGACCGGCTGGAACTCGAGATCACCGAAAGCTTCCTGATCGTCGACCCCAACCATACGGCCGGTGTTCTTGAACAGCTGGATCGGCTGGGGGTGCGCCTATCCCTTGACGACTTCGGCACCGGATATTCTTCGCTCAGCTACCTGAAGCGCTATCCCTTCCACACCCTCAAGATCGACCGCAATTTCATCCGCGATGTCCTGACCGATCCCAATGATCGCGCTCTGGTGAATGCGATCATCGCCATGGCCCGTAGCCTCAACCTGAATATCGTCGCCGAGGGCGTCGAAACCGTCGAGCAGATGGAATTCCTGCGCCAGCAAGGCTGCGACATCATTCAGGGTTATCACTACAGCCGGCCGTTATCGGCTGCTCAGGTCGCGCAATTCGCTTAGTGGTTTGGTGCTGATTTAGCGCCGCCGCACTCAATCGCCGTTCGTTTTACCTGTAAACACTCTCGCCCGCGGCCAATTACGCTCACTCAAAGGAGGAATATCAACTTTCGATACTTCCATCCCAGGGCGATAACAGCGAGGCGCACATCCCTTTTAATAGCCGTTTACATCGGCACTCAACATTTCATCGCAAAAGATTTGCTGAATGTTGCGCGACGCCTTAGTGTAAGAAAAGCATCATCCAATAGTTTCCGACCCCTCCGGGGCCGGCGAGCAGGTCGGACGAAGTGACACCCTCGAAGGCACGCTCTGCGTTGTCCATCCTTCTGGTCGAGGACAACGAGATCAATCACAAGGTTGCCGAGGCCTTCCTGACCCGGGCCGGGCACCATGTGACATCGTGTTTCAACGGAACCACCGCCGTTCATGCCGCCGCCAATCAGGACTTCGATATCGTCTTGATGGATATCCAGATGCCGGACATGGATGGACTGGAGGCGACGCGATGTATTCGGGCGCTGGCGGACCACCGAAAGGCCGCCGTTCCCATACTGGCTTTGACGGCCAATTGCTCGCGTGAGGAAGTTCGCGGCTACCTTGCAGCGGGAATGAACGGAGCCATCGAAAAGCCGCTGCGCAAGAACACCATCGATTCGGCCCTGGCTCCGTTTTCCGCGCCCACCCGGACGGAGGAGCCCCTCGCCACGCCGATCATCGACGAGCAGCATCTGCGACTCTTGGCCGAGGCCATCGAGCCGCAGAGGCTGGGCGAGTTGTATGAGTTGGCGCGGCGCTCGATCCTGGAGGCGGCGGACCTGCTGCGTTTCCGGTGGCGCGAGGAGAACGGCGACGGCGCAGGGAAATCCGCTCACCGCCTGGCCGGCGTCGCCAGCAATTTCGGCTGCGTGGCGCTCGCCTCCGTTGCCCGCGAGATCGAATGCCGTTGTCGCAACGGCGCGGACGGCAGGGATATGGCGCCAGAGTTTGAAGAGGTTCTTGCAGCGACCCTGGCCAGATTGCCGAGCGGCGGAAGAACGCCCGAAACATGAAATTATTCACAAATTCGTGGAAATAGCTGCGCATTTGCGCCACTCTTTGTACTCTAACGATTTCGCGCCGCCGTTGTCCTGAGCGGTGAGACGCTCACACCTTCGCAGAGGCTTTCTAGACAGAGGATGTTCCCGGCAAGCGTCCCGAATCTGGTGGTCACCGTAGCTTCGCCGCTATTGTGGATGGCGAGTCTCGTTGTGTTCAGCTGCCATTTGCAGCGGGGCAAAGGTTTGGATCGGACGTTCCGGCTGCTGCTGCTGGTGCTTGCCCTGGATGCCGGGCGCGGGGTTATCGAGGCAGCCTATTTTGGGGCTCTGAGGCTGGGCGCGGTCGGCCATGGTTCGGGAAACATAGTGGCGGCGGCAATGACGCCACCAGGCTTGGGCCTGCTTCCGGGACTCGTCGACCTTGTGGCCGCCTGCGCCATGCTCCTGGTCCTTGGCCGCCTGTGGCTACCCAATGAAATCCGTCAACGCCGACAGATGGTGCGCCAGGCCTGGGAGACCGGCCTGCGGCTACAACGCCTTCTCCACCATTCTCCCAATGCGATCCTGGTTTACCAGGACGATGGCCGTTTGCTCGAAGTCAACGACGTGGCCTGCGACAGACTTGGCTATAACCGCGACGAATTGCTGAGCAAGAACGTCGGCGAGATCGCCCTTCCCAAGGCCGGCACGCAGACGAAAGAGATACAGCGCCGGCTGGCCGAGGGCGAAGTGCTGCACCTGGAAGAGCTGCACCGGCGCCGTGACGGATCGACTTTCCCCGTAGAGACCTCGATGGCGGCGATGAAGGGCGAGGACGGCAAGAGCGTCATCACCGCGTTGTGCCGGGACCTCTCCACGGCAGCTCCCGCACAGCGGCTGACAGCGCCCAGCGAGCGACTCATCGAGAGCGCCAGCTACAAGCTGCGAACCCCGCTGAATACCATTCTCGGCCTGTCGGAAATGATCTCGGGCGGCATCTGCGGCCCCATCGAAAACGCCAAAATCAACGAATATCTGGCAGACATCCACGCATCCGGCCTCGACTTGCTGAAGGTCATCGACAACCTTTCCAGCTTGGCCGCGGTCGAAGCGGCGATGGGGTCCGAGCAACAGAGCTATCGCACCATCATCGAGATGTCGCCGGACACCATCTGCCTGTGCCGCGAGGGCATCGTCACCTTCGTCAACGCCGCCGGCGTCCGCCTGCTGGGCAGCCCCCACGCATCGCATATCGAAGGCACGGCCTTCCGCAATTTCGTCCATGCGGATTATCAGGTTCTTTGCGACGACAATTTTGGGCCGCTGATCGGCGAATCGGCGGCGACGCCGATGAAATTCATCAGCCCCACGGGCAAGAGCGTCGATGTGCTGGTATCCGCTGCGGCGGCACCCCAACGGGACGGCACGGTCCTGGTCCTGGTGCGCAACATCTCGGAGCTGACCCGCGCCACCCGCGACACCGCCGCCCAGCTCAAGCGCCTCAACAGCATTCTCGACACCGCGGTGGACGCCATCCTGGTGTGCGACGAAACAGGCCGCATCGAGACGTTCAACCGCTCTGCCGAAGCGATGTTCGGCTATGGCGCACCGGAAGCGATGGGACAACCGGTGGAAATCCTCATGACACCGGTCGATGCCGCCGAACACCAGCAACGAATCGAGCGCTATCTTGCCTCCCGGCATGCCTCGGGCATCGGCATGGGCCGTGAAGTGACGGCGAGACGCAAGGACGGAACGATCTTCCCGGCGGAAATCTCGCTGTCGGTATGCCACCTGGACGACCGAACACTGTTCACGGCGATGGTCCGCGACGTCACCGAACGGCGCAATTTCGAGGACTACCTGGCCCACTCGGCGACGCACGACATGCTGACGGGCCTGCCCAACCGCCGCCTGCTGCAGGACCGGTTGCTGCAAGCGGTGGAGCGGGCGGAAGCCGACCACACCATGGTGGCGGTATGGTTCATCGATCTCGACGGATTCAAGACGGTCAATGACGTGATGGGCCATTCCGCCGGGGACGAACTGCTGATCGAGGCCGGCCAGCGAATGGCCGGCAGCCTCAAGCCGAGCGATACCGTGGCGCGGTTCGGCGGCGACGAATTTACCCTGATCATCACGGGGGTGCACCGCCGCGACCAGATCGTGCAGGCGATGGAAGACTTTCTCCAGTCCATTTCGCGGCCCTTCACCCTGCGCGGCCGCGAAGTGACCCTGACGGCCAATATCGGTATCGCGCTGTATCCCGATCATTCCCGCGTCCCATCGGATTTGATCACCCACGCCAGCGCCGCCATGATGTTCGCCAAGGCCACCGGCCGGAATCTGTTCCGCTTCTTCGATCCTGTCATGCACAGCCAGTCAGTCGAGCGGCTGACATTGGAAAACGAATTGCGCCGGGGCATCGAGCGCGGCGAGCTGATCGTCCACTACCAGCCGCAGGTCGAGGTGGCCACCGGTCGGATCGTCGGTCTGGAGGCGCTGGTACGGTGGAAGCACCCGCAATTGGGAATGGTGCTGCCGTCGCGCTTCATTTCCATCGCCGAGCAGACCGGCTTGATCGTGCCTTTGGGCGAATGGGTTCTGCGCCAGGCCTGCCAGGATCTGCGCCGCCTGGAGGAGATGGGATTTCAGGATGTGACGGTCGGCGTCAATATCTCGGCCAAACAGTTCGGGGATGTGGATGTGCTGGCGCTGATCCAGAGCGCCATCGACGACACGGGAATCAATCCCCGGCATCTCGACGTCGAAATTACCGAAAGCACCTTGATGAACGACCCGGAAAACGTGGTCGGTTACCTTGACCGCATGAGCGCGCTCGGCATCAAGCTGTCGATCGACGACTTCGGAACGGGCTATTCCTCGCTGAACTACCTGAAGCGGTTCCCGGTCAACACTCTCAAGATTGACCAGTCGTTCGTCGTCGACATCGCCGACAATCCGAAGGACGAGGCCATCGCCGTCACCATCATCACCCTGGCGCATTCGATGGGCATGCGGGCCTTGGCCGAAGGCGTCGAATTTCCCAAGCAGATGGAAATCCTGAAGGATTACGGCTGCGACATCATCCAGGGTTACCTTTACAGCAAGCCGCTGGCCCTGGACGCGATCATCGATCGCCTGCAGAACAACCGCACCCTGACGGCGGTCGCGGGATAATCCCCGCGGTGGCCACAGCCAATCCGAAAAATAATCCGCAAAGATGACACAGATACCGCAGGTTGCTCGCGCAATGATACCTGCGCTCATCTGCATCATCTGCGGATTTCGCACCTTGCCAATACCTCGCTTTCGCCCATCTACAGCGCCACATCCGGCTGCAAGGGCGGCAGGACGGCAGCCTCGTCGTCGCGCTGCATGTCGCGCTCGACATAGCGGATCACCTGTTCAACCGCCTCCTCGATGTCGAGCGCTTCGGTGTCGACCACCAGTTCCGGGTGGGGCGGCGGCTCGTAAGGCGCGGTGATACCGGTGAACTCGGCGATGGCGCCTTGGCGGGCCTTGGCATAAAGACCCTTGGGATCGCGGGCCTCGCAGGTCTCGACGCCGGCTTTCACGTGAATTTCGTGGAACAGCCGGGGAGCTGCCGCCCGCGCCCGCTCCCGGTCCTGGCGATAGGGCGAGATGAAGGCCGTGACGACGATCATCCCGGCCTGGGCGAACAAATGGGCGACTTCGCCGACACGGCGAATGTTCTCGGCCCGGTCTTGCGCATTGAAGCCGAGATCGGCGTTGAGCCCCTGACGAAGGTTGTCGCCGTCCAGCACGAAGACCTGATAGCCCTTTTGGAACAGGCGCCGTTCGACCTCCATCGCGATTGTGGACTTGCCGGCGCCGGACAGTCCGGTCAGCCACAGGATGCCGCCTTTGTGGCGATTGGTCAGCCAGCGCTCGCGCAAGGTGACCTTGTGGGCCACGGCGGTGATGTCTGCCGGCTGTCCGGCGGCGGCACCGCACTGGGTCGACAGCCCTTCGGCGGAAATGACGCCGCCGCCGACAATATCGAAATCGTCGACCAGGACGAAGCGGCCGGTGCGCGGATTGTCGGCGAACGGGTCGAGGGCGACCGGCCCGCGGGCTCGCAGCACGACTTCCGCCACTGCATTGCGTTCCACCCGGTCGTTGCTCACCGAAGCCAGGTCGGTGACGTCGATCACCCGCTCGACCTTCTCGACGGTGACGATGTGCTCGGCTGTGGCCAGCTTCAACTTGTACCGACGTCCCTCCGACAGCGCCGTCCGCCCCAGCCAGAACAGCCGGGCGCGGAACAGATCGGTGGCGGTGGGAGCGGCGTCGATCAGGCTGGCGATCTGGCCACGCTCGATGAAGATCTGTTCGTCCAGGGTGACGCCGATGGACTGCCCGGCCGCCGCGGCGATGGCCGGCATCTCCCGGTTCCAGCTTTCGATCGAGGCGATCCGCGCGGTCTTGCCCGAAGGCGAGAACAGCAGCCGGTCGCCCACCTTCAGCCGGCCGCTCTCGATGCGCCCGGCGATGATGCGGCGGTGGTCGAACTTGAACACGTCCTGCACGGGGAAGCGTAACGGCAGATCAGTCGGTGCCGCCGCCGCCCGGAAGCCGTCCAGCGCCTCGACCACCGTCGGGCCGGCATACCACGGAGTCGCTGTCGAACGGGCCACGACGTTGTCGCCATGGCGGGCGGCGATGGGAATGATCTCGGTGGGCGTCACGCCGATTTCGGCCAGATAGGCGCGGATCTCGCTGGAAACCTGATCGAAACGCTCCCGCGAGAAGTCCACCGCGTCCATCTTGTTGACCACCACCGCAAGCTGGCGCAAGCCCAGCAGGTGCAGCAGATAGCCGTGGCGGCGCGACTGCTCCTGGACCCCGTCGATGGCGTCCACCACCAGCACTGCGGCGTCCGCGCTGGCGGCGCCGGTGATCATGTTCTTGAGGAACTCCTTGTGGCCCGGCGCATCGATGATGACATAGGGACGCAGCGCGCTGCGGAACGGGATCTGCGCCGTGTCGATGGTGATCCCCTGGTCGCGTTCGGCCTGCAGCGCGTCCATGACGAAGGCCCATTCGAACGGCATGCCCCTCTTGGCACAGACTTCGCGCAACGAGTCCACTTTGCCTTCGGGCAGGGAATCGGTCTCGTGCAGCAGGCGGCCGACCAGGGTCGACTTGCCGTGGTCCACATGGCCGACGATGACGATCTTCAGCGTGGCCGGAGTCGAAAGAACAGAGGTGTCGTGCGGCATCTTACATGTATCCCTGCGAGCGCAGACGCTCGAAGGCGTCTTCCGATTCCTTGTCCTGCGCCCGTCCCGACCGCTCGGAAACCCGGGTATGGCGCAATTCTTCGATGATTTCCGCCACCGTCGAGGCCGAGCTTGCCACCGTTCCGGTGCAGGGCGCGCAGCCGAGCGAGCGGTAGCGGCGGCCATCCTTGGCGAAATAGAGGTCGACTACCGGGATGTTCTCCCGCTCGATGTAGCGCCAGACGTCCAGTTCACCCCAGTGCAGGAGCGGATGGATACGCAGATGGGTGCCCGGGGCAAAGTCGGTCTTGAACTGGTCCCAGAACTCCGGCGGCTGATCCTTGAAGTCCCACTCCGCCGCCGCATTGCGTGGGCTGAACACCCGTTCCTTGGCCCTGGTCCCTTCTTCGTCACGTCGAATGCCGGCGATGACCCCGGTGAAGCCGTGCTCGCGGATGATCTGCTTCAGGGGTTCGGTCTTCAGGGCCGAACAGCAGGTTACCCGGCCTTGGTGCGGGTGCATGCCTTCGGCCAACGCCGCCTTGTTCCCCCCGATGATCAACGGCAGAGTCCATTCCCGGGCCACCCGATCGCGAAACTCGATCATCTCGGGGATCTTGTAGCTGGTGTCCACATGCACCACGGGAAACGGCACATGGCCAAAGAACGCCTTGCGGGCCAGCCACAGGAGAACGTTGGAGTCCTTGCCGATCGACCACAGCATGGCGATCTTGTCGATGCGGTTGAAGGCCTCGCGGAGAATGAAGATGCTCTGGCTTTCCAGGGCGTCGAGGTCGCTGTTCATAGCGTCGTGCCTACCTTATGAATTCCACATTCCGTCTTCGCCGAACCGGCCCAGCGGCCGGCCCGTACCGGTTCACCGGGCTCGGTCGGCCTGGAACAGGGCCAACAGCCGATGGAACGATAGCCTTGCGCCACCAGTGGGTGGCGCGGCAGACGCAACGCATCGAAGGCGGCATCGATACGCGCCTGACTCCACGAGGCCAGCGGACTGAGCTTGAGCTGACCCTCGTTGCCCGGCTCGATGGAACGGAGTTGGGCGCGCTCTGCACCGTGGAACCGCTTGCGGCCGTCCACCAGGACCTGAAATCCGGCCACCGCCTGGCGCAGCGGCAATACCTTGCGCAGGTGACAACAGGCCTCGGGATCGCTGCGCCACAGCTCCTCGGCCTCGGCGAGACGCGCCGGCGCCGGGCGGACGACGCGCAGATCGATCAGCCCGAGGAGCCGCGACAACTCGGTACGGTAGGCCAGGGTCTCGTCGAACAGTTCGCCCGTATCGAGGAAGATCACCGGCAGACCTGGATCGACCTCGGCCACCATGGCGAGGAGCACCGCCGACTCGGCGCCGAACGAGCTGACCGCCGCCACTCTGCCGGGGAACTCCTGGCAAATCGCCCGCAACAGGTCGCTCCCATCCAGGTGACCGTAGGCCAGGCGCAACGAGCCGATCCGATTGACCGGACTCATTCGGCGGCATCCCGCGCCGCATCGGCGCCATGGATGATCGAGCTGGCAGTATCGAGGAAGGTGGCCACCGCTTCGCGGTAGTTCTCGGCCCGCCCGCATGACAACGCCACCAGCCTTTCGCCGACGACCCGGTCGAAGGCGGCCAGCACGGCGGGCGACGCCATATCGCGCAGGCGCTCGAAGATGGCGGCGGCCGGATCCTCGTCCTGGGTGAACTGGTAGGCATGGTGCAGCAGGCGCCTCGCCGCGAACACCACGGCATCCTCCGCCGATTGCAGGGCGCCGTCCCAGCGCCCTGCGACCAAATGGCGGTCGAAGCGGATCAGGGCGTCGTCGGCAAGGTCGTCCAGGACGTCGTCAGAAGCGAACGGTGCCGCACATTCACCGCGCAAGCCCGGAGCGCCTTTGAAGGTATCGGCGTCGCCCCAATCGGTGAAGGTCTGCTCTGCCTCGACGCCGTCGAGGGACGACAGCAGCGCAACGACACCGTCCTTGCCGATCCGTTCGACCCAGGCACGGACGCTCTCGCCCGCCAGCTTGCCGGCGGCATAGCCCTGGCGCAACAGGCGCAACGCCGCCAAACCATGCCTGGCCGGGATGATCGGCCCGGCAATGCCCACCACTTCAGCCTGCGCACCGGCCCGGCCGTCGCCGCCGATATGGACCTGGTAGTGGGGCGCCGGCTGGCCGTCGATCTTCTTGGCCAAGCCGTGGAAGCCGAAATCCCCGATATGGTGCTGCCCGCAGGAGTTCTGGCAGCCGGAGATGCGCACCGAGATCGCTCGAGCGGTTGGATCGTTCTGCGCGTCCTCCCACACCGCCCGACCGAAGCCGGGCGAGTTGGTGATGCCGATGCGACAGGTGGTGGTTCCCGGGCAGGAGACGACATCGGCGGTCTCGGCGGAACTCGCTGGAACCAGGATGTTGATGGCTTCCAGGCGGCGGATCACCTCGGCCAGGCAATCTGCCGGCACATTGGGCAGCACCAGATTCTGGTCGCGGGTGGTTCGCACTTCGGAAAGGCCGATGGCATAGCCGATGGCCAGCAATTCGTCCAACTGCGCCGCCGACAAGTTGCCCAGTGGCGGGTTGGCCACGACAGCAAAGCGGCCGTCATGCTGCTTCACCACCCCCATCGGCGTGCGTTCGACCGCCGCCTCGGTCGGTTGCCGCCAATCCAGCGGCTGCCACGGCCGTTGGGGCAAGCCCTTCAGCCGTTCGAACTCCTCGAGGAACAGAGCGCGAAATTTCTCCTCACCGAACCGCTTGACGACGAATTTCAGGCGCGCGGCATTGCGGTTGATCCGGTCGGAGTAGCGTTGGTGCAGCCGCGCGGTCGCCTCGACCACCGTCGCCAGTTCATCCTCGGTGACGAAATCGAGCATCGGGATCGCCGGCCGCGGCTGGCCACCCAGCCCCCCGCCAACCAGCACCTTGAATCCCTTCTGACCCTCACGTTCCGTCGCGATCAGCCCGATGTCGTGGATCGGCGCGGCAGCGCAATCAGTGGCGCATCCCGAGACCGAGATTTTAGCTTTGCGCGGCATGTGCTGGACCAGCGGGTTGCGGATCCAGGTCCGCGCCACCCGTTCCGCCACCGCGCCGGCGTCCACATGTTCGCGCGGGCAGTTGCCGGCCAGCGCGCAGGCGGTGACGTTGCGAAATGTGTTGCCGCAGGCTTCGCGCGTGGTCAGGCCGTTGGAGTAGAGAAATCCGAGCGCTTCGGCGGTGCGCTCCAACGGTACGAAATAGGTTTGGATGTCCTGGCGGGTCGTAATGTGGACGTCGCCTTGGCAGAATTGTCGGTTGAAGTGGGCCAGAACTCCCAACCATGCCAGTGGGACGACCCCGCCGGGGATCTTGATGCGCACCATTTGCACCCCTGGCTGCTTCTGTCCGTAGACTCCGAAGCGCACGCGGAACGCCGTCCAGGTTTCCTCGTCCCACTCGCCTTCCAGGCGACGGACCAGCCCGCGCTTGTATTCGTCGAGGTCGGACAGGCGGACCAGGGGTTCAATCTTGTCGGTGATGATGGCGGCTGTGCTCACGGCTTGGCCTCGCTTATTTAACATTGTATTGGTGTAATAGACGTTATTTGTACACATCGTTATGCATTTTTGTTGCCGAGTCAACATCGGCGAGTGTTGTTTGTTCCGTGGTTGCGACAAGGGCGGGTGGCCGTGTTAAATCCACCGCGGAGAGCACGGGGTTTTTCTGGTGGGCGAAGCTCCACAAATCCTTTGCGTGGCCTCCGTGGCGCGACCGCGAAGTGGCGGCACGGGCGCAACCCGTCACAGCGGCGAGGGACCCTGATGGAGTTGAATGCGCAAATCACCGGTGAAGGTTCGCCCCTGGTGATTTTGCATGGGCTTTTCGGCTCGGCCCGCAACTGGGCTTCGATTGCCCGGGGGCTGGCCGACATCCGGCAAGTCCATGCCCTCGACCTGAGGAATCACGGATCGTCGCCCTGGGCCGAGGAGATGACCTATGAGCGGATGGCTGAGGACGTCGCTGGCTATATCGAACGCCGCGGCTTGGCTCCCACTGACCTGCTCGGCCATTCCATGGGCGGCAAGGCGGCCATGGTCCTGGCTTTGCAACAGCCTGAATTGGTAGACCGGCTGATCGTCGTCGACATCGCGCCGGTGGACTATGTGCGCGACAGCTTCCCGACCTATGTGGCAGCGATGAGGGCGGTAGACCTCGCTGCCGGACATCGGCGTGCCGACATCGACGCGCAATTGGCCGGGGCGATCCCCGATCCGTTGTTACGCGCTTTCCTTCTGCAAAATCTGGTCAGCGAGGACGGCCGGTTCCGCTGGCGCTTGAACCTGCCCGGCATCGGCGCCAACCTTCCGGCCATCACCGCATTCCCCCCCAGTGACAAGAGTTTCACCGGGCCGACCACCTTCCTGGCGGGGGAACACTCGGATTACATTCGCCCGCGGGATGAGGGGGCGATCCGCAGACTATTCCCGCGGGCGGGAATCTTCGAGATTGGCCAGTCGGGCCATTGGCCCCATGCCGAGCAGCCGGAGCGTTTCCTCGCTCTGGTGAGACAAGCGCTGGTGCGATAGAGCACATTCCGCTTCACCCCGAAGCGGAATGTGCGACAAGCCTGCGCGGCGCTTGAGCGTGGCGGTCAGGATGGACGAGAAGCTGATCTAATACCCGCCTTTCTTTCCCGCGCTGCCGATGTAGGTGAAGTCCCATTCCTGGATGAAGGGGCGCCACCACTGGCCGACACCGGTTTCCTTGTCGGTGTGGCGATAAAAGCCGTTATAGGACGGCGGATCCACCTTGACGGCCAGGTGATACTTGCCGGGCCCGGCCAGCTTGACGTTGCGTCCATAATGCGGACCATCGTCGGCCACCATGGGGACCAGCGGACCCTCCGACGAAAAATCGCTCCCGGGTTTGGTCAATTCGTAGCTGACGCCCAGATAGGGGATCCACTCGCCGGCGGCGAAGCCGTTGGGATTACCCTTCTCGGCATGAATGTCCGCCTCGAGATGGATGTCAGCATCGGCCGGGCCGCATTGGTCGGTTTGCGGCGCCATCACCACGCCCTGCAGATAGACGGCAGCCACCCGCATCCCGTTCAGTTCCACCGGCTCGCCAATCGGGCGCTCGGCCGCCAGGGCCGCGTTTGTGGTCAGCGCCATTGCGGCGACCAGAATCAACGATGTTCGCATTCTCGCCATTTTCCTTTCCTCACCATGGTCACAACCCGAAAACCGCCGGCCACCACCCCAGGCCGACCAACACGCTGCCCAGCAGGCCGGGTAGCAGGGCCGCCCATCGCCGAGCTCCGCCGACACCCTGGCGGCAGAGAATTGCCCGGCCCAGGCGGATGCTCCACAGGAGACCCAGCGCGAAGAACGTCCCCTTCACCGCATGGACACCGCCCATCCCCAAGGGGGTGAAACCCAGCGGCTCGAACAGCTTGCCGCCCAGTCCGATGACCAGAGAAACCATGGCCACCGGCGCGTACTGGTAGCCAAGTTCGGTAAACCGGCGGGCAACCGACGCCTCGCCATTCCCCTGCCCGGCCAACCGGGCGGCGGCAATGGTGAGAATCGCCAGAATCGAGGTCATGACCGCCATCACCGCCAGCATGAAGCCGGTGATCAGAACGAAGTCGAGCCAAAGGAACACTTCGTGACGGGCCGGATGCACACTCATCAACCAGGATGGCCCGGGTTTGGCGAGCCACAGCCAGCCGTGGCCGATCGCCCATTCCCCCAGGGCCTGCCGCAGGTCTTGGAACTGGGGCAAGACCAACCACAGGAAGCCGCCAAGAGCGATGCCGGTGCCGAGGAAGAGGAACCACACCTCGGCGGCGTTGGGATGATGGTAACGGATCGCTTCGATCTCGCTGCCGGGGCGCCGCAACTCCAGATGAATCCCGCCCTTGGCCTGCGGATTGACGCAGCGGAAGCATTCGATGCAGTGACGCGACTCGGTCTTGCGGGCCAGGTCGATCATCGTCGGGCAAACGCCCTTTTCCGTATAACCTTCGCCGCCGGGCAGGCGGAACCGCGCCGCGAATTCCACCACGCCCAAACGAGAGAACACGCCGAGCAACAGGCCGATGGGGCACATGTGGCGGCACCAGGCCCGTTTATTCCTGCCGTACAGCCAGCCGATCAGCACCGCCGCCGCCATGGTTCCGCCGAACAATTCGGCGGCGCCTTCGGGATGGTCGCGAACGCCCAGCGTCTGCCCCAGGACAGTGACCACCAAAAAGCTGGCCACCGGCGTTCCTTCCCAGCGCAGCCAGCGCGGAATGGCCCGCCGCGGCCCAACCCCGTTGGCCCATTCGGACGCCGCCCCCATTGGGCAAAACAGGCCGCACCAGGACCGCCCGGTGAGGATCACCGAAAGGAACACCAAGGGGAACCACAGGCCCCACAAGGCGTAATTGGCAAAAGTGGTGAAATCGGTGAACGGCGTGGCGTCGCCCGGCGGATCAGGCTGGAGCAGAGGAACGAAGATGACCGCGACGAACACCAGAAACATTCCGAAATGGACGAAGCGCAAGCGGTCCCGGTGACGGATGAAAAACCGCTCGAGAGCCGCCGCGGCGGTTGGTTCGCTGTTGACGCACTCCCGGTGTATCATTTGCCCCCCGCCAAACCGTCCGGGCCGATACCGGCCGCGTCCAGCGCCTTGCCGTCCGAGCGCAGCGACTGGCGCAACGCCTCGGCCACAGAATGCAGGTCGGCCGTCCCTCTTTTGGCCCCGATGGCCTTGTGCAGGTCGTGGAACAGGGCCTCGACGGCCGATACATGCTCGATGCCCAGGGCCGAACGTTCCGCGATTTCCATCTTCTTCTGTTCGAACTGGTTGAAATAGCCGGAGATCACCGCTTCCTTGGCCTCTTCGGCGTGGCCGGCCGCCGCCGCACTTTCGGCATGGTCGATTTCGGCGGCCACCTGTTCGGCGACCTGTGTCCAATGGCCCGCCGCGCGGGCCCGACCGGCCAGCGCGGCGCTAGCCGCAGCACAAAGGACGATTACCCAAACTCGGTTCATCAAGGATCTCCACGGTAGTGTCCGGCCAAGCCGACATTTCGCCTTGAGGTTATGGGAGCCGCACTCCGGATTCAAGATGATATTGCGACGCATTCGCATTTAGCGAAGAAGCGTGAGCCACCACGCTCATCAGGGCGTGGCGTGCCGGATTTTGCTTTCCGCCACAAGAGCCTGCTTTGCTATAGTCCCGGCAACGCGAATGCGAGGAAGCGAGATGACGCAATACCAGCAAGCCCCATCCGAAACGTCGGGGGCCCCCTCCTCGGAAACCAGCGCGACCGAAACGTCGCCGAAAGCCAATCCAACGGCCGGACCGGCCCAGCCTCTGTCGCCGGCGCTAAAGGGATTTCTCGGTGGATTGGCCGGCGGCATTGCCGTATCGGTGCTCGCGGCGGGCGGACTTGCCGCGGTCTGGCCGGGCCTGCGCGCCCAGGCGCTGTCCCCCGTCGATCGCAGGCTCACCGTCCTCGAACGGGCTATCGACGACCTTAATCCGCGTCTTTCGGCCCTCGAACGGCAACAGGCCGCCGCGGGTGGCGCCGATACCGCCCTCTCCGTGCAGTCGCTGTCGCAGCGGGTCGCCACCCTGGAAGCCCAGACCCATGGGCCGACCGCCGACCCGCGGGTGGGCGCCGTAGCCGAACAGAACGACCGCCTGGCCGCCGACGTCACCCGCCTGAACGGTGAAGTGGAAGCGCTACGGCGGGCCATGCCGCCCGAAGGCACTATCCTGCGCCTGGCCGAGCAGGCGCAATCGGCCGAAAAGACGGCCCGGGAAATCGCCTCGCGTCACCAGTCGGCGCAGGCACTGCTGCTGGTGGTCGGCCAGTTGCGGGAAGCGGTGGATCGCGGAGATCCTTTCGAGACCGAATTGCGGGCGGCGCGGCGGGTCGCGCCGGCCGAGGATGCGGCGGCGCTGGACACCCTGTCCGCGGACGCGCCAACCGGCGTGGCGCGCAAGGACAGCCTCATCGCCGCATTTCCCACCTTGTCCAACGACATCGTGCGAGCCGCGGTAGTGCCTGCCGATGGCACTTTCTGGCAGCGAACACTCAACAAGATGACCTCGCTGGTCAGCGTGCGCCGGATCGACGGCAAGGGCGACGGAATCCCGGCCACCGTCGCCCGCGCCGAAGCCCGGCTCAAGGAGCGAGATCTATCCAAGGCGGTGCAGGAACTGGCTGGATTGCAGGGCGACCCGGCCCGGGTGGCGGCGCCGTGGGTGAAGGCGGCCGAGGCCCGTATCGCCGCCGACCGCGCCATGTCGGAAATCGCTGCCACTGCGGCGGCCGAGACGGCAAAGAGTGGCGGCTAAATGGATGCGCTGAAGCAGCATTACACCCATGGCGGGCTGGCCGAGGCCATCCTGGATTCTCTTGCAGCCGCCGGGAAGGACCTCGCCCGGCTGGCGCCAGCCGATCTTGCTCCCGTCGACGAATTCCACATCGGCGGCCGACCGGCCACCATCGACTTCGCCGGCCGCCTGCCCGTCGAGCCCAAAACACCGCTCCTCGACATCGGCTGCGGACTCGGTGGAGCATCGCGCTATTTCGCCGCCGAGCGGGACTGCCGGGTCACCGGGATCGACCTGACCGAGGAATATGTCCGTGTTGCGACGGAACTGGCGCGCCTCGTCGGCCTGTCCCACCGGGTGTCGTTCATCCACGGCAGCGCGGTGGCCCTGCCCTTCGCCCCGGCCAGCTTCGGCGGCGCCATCATGCTGCATGTCGGCATGAACATCGATGACAAGGGCCAGTTATTCGGCGAAGTGCGGCGGGTGCTTCGCCCGGGCGCGGTGTTCGGCATCTATGACGTGATGCGCGAAGCCGAGGGGTCTCTGGCCTATCCTCTGCCCTGGGCTTCGACGCCGGATACCAGTTTCCTGGCCACGGCCAATACCTATGGAGCGCTGCTGCAGCAGGCCGGCTTCGAGATCGTCGGCCGGCGCAGCCGGCGCGAATTCGCCTTGGCTGGTTTCGCCGCCATGCGAGCCCGCGCCGCCCAGGGCGACGCCGCAGCGCCTCTTTTTGGCCTGCACATCGTCATGGGCGCCGAGGCTGGCAGCAAGACCGCCAACCTGATGGATCAGGTGGAGCGGGGGCTGATTGCCCCGACCGAGATCATCTGCCGGGCGGTGTAAATGGCGTCCTTCGAGACCCAGGTTGTGATCATATGAGACCTCATGCTCGATAGGCCGCCCGTAAGGGCGGCCTATCGAAGGATGGCAGACTGGGCTACACCGCCGCCAGACGCTCCAGGGCTTCCGTCAGCTTGGCTCGCGCGGCCGCCCACTCGTCGCGGCGTTCGCGCTGTTCCTCCACCACCTCGGGCGGCGCCTTGGCGACGAAGGCCTGGTTGCCCAGCTTCTTCTCGACTTTATCGATCTCGCCGGACAGCTTGGCGATTTCCTTGGCCAGGCGCGCCTTCTCCTGATTCAAGTCGATGACCTCGGCCAGAGGCAGAAGGACTGTCGCCTCATCCACCACCACCTGCACAGCGCCCTTCGTCGGGGCCTCCGCCACCGTCACGACAGAGGCGCCGCGGGCCAGAGTCAGGATGATGTCGCGATGGGTCGCCAGCCGCTGCAGAGTTTCCGCCGAAGCGCCCTTGACCAGCAGCGGCACCCGCGCCGACGGCGGCACGTTCATTTCCGCCCGCACGGCACGGACGCTGGAGATCAGCTTGACCAGCCAATCCATTTCAGCTTCCGCCTCGGCGTCGTGAAACGCCAGTGTCGGCCAGGGCGCGCTGATCAGCAGGCGTTCGCGTGCCTCCGCCAGTTGTTCCCACAACTCTTCGGTAATGAAGGGCATGAACGGATGCAACAGGTGCAGGATCTGGTCGAGCATCCAGGCGGCAGTGGCCCGCGTCTCCGCCTTTGCCGCCTCGTCGGCGCCCTGGAAGATCGGCTTGGTGAATTCCAGATACCAGTCGCAGAAGGTATTCCAGACGAAGTGATAGACCACGTTGGCTGCGTCGTTGAAACGATATCCGTCGATCGCCTGGGCAACCCGCTCGGCCGCTTCCGACAGCTTGCCGGCAATCCAGCGGTTGACCCGCTCCTTGGCGGTGGACGGCGTGAAACCGGGGGCCACCCGGCATTCGTTCATCTGGCAGAAACGGGCGGCGTTCCACAGCTTGGTAGCAAAGTTGCGATATCCTTCGACCCGGCTTTCGGCCAGCTTGATGTCGCGGCCCTGCGCCGCCAGGGCGGCCAGGGTGAAGCGCAGGGCGTCACAGCCGAACTTGTCGATCAATTCCAACGGGTCGATGATATTGCCCTTCGACTTCGACATCTTCTGGCCCTTTTCGTCACGGACCAGGGCATGGATGTAGATGTCGCGGAACGGCACGTCCCCCATGAAATGAATGCCCATCATCATCATCCGTGCAACCCAGAAGAAGATGATGTCGAAGCCGGTGACCAACACGTCGGTGGGATAATAGCGCGCCAGGGCAGGCGTCTGTTCCGGCCAGCCCAGAGTAGAGAACGGCCACAACGCCGACGAGAACCAGGTGTCCAGCACGTCGGCGTCGCGCACCAGTTCGACCGACTTGCCATAATGCTTGGCCGCGGCGGCAGCGGCGGCTGCTTCATCCAGTTCCACGAAGAAGGTGCCGTCCGGCCCGTACCAGGCGGGTACCTGGTGGCCCCACCAGATCTGCCGCGAGATGCACCAAGGCTGGATGTTCCGCATCCACTCGAAATAGGTGTTCTCCCAATGTTTCGGAACGAATCGGGTGCGCCCCGATTCCACCGCTTCGATGGCCGGCTTGGCCAAGGTGGCGGCGTCGACGAACCACTGGTCGGTCAACCACGGTTCGATCACCACACCCGATCGGTCGCCGTACGGCATCATCAGGGTGTGCGGCTCGATCTTTTCCAGAAGGCCCAGGGCTTCGAACTCGGCCACCACCTTCTTGCGTGCCTCGTAGCGGTCCAGCCCCTGATAGGCTGCCGGCGCGTTCTCGTTGATCCGCGCGTCGCGGTCGAGCACGTTGATCATCGGCAGGTCATGGCGCCGCCCGACTTCGAAGTCGTTGAAGTCGTGGGCCGGGGTGATCTTCACCGCGCCGGTGCCCTTTTCCGGATCGGAATGTGCGTCGGCGACCACCGGAACCAGCCGGTCGACGATGGGCAGGCGCAGCATGCGCCCCACCAGGTCCCGGTAACGCTCGTCCTCGGGATGCACGGCGACGCCGGTGTCGCCCAGCATGGTCTCGGGCCGGGTGGTCGCCACCGTGATGAAACGCCCGGGCTCCCCATCCACCGGATAGCGCAGGTACCACATGTTCCCTTGCACTTCGCGCTGCTCGACCTCCAGGTCGGAAATGGCGGTGTGCAGTTTGGGATCCCAGTTGACCAGCCGCTTGTCGCGATAGATCAATCCCTGCTTGTAGAGATCGACGAACACCTTGCGGACCGCCGCCGACAGGCCCTCATCCATGGTGAAGCGCTCGCGCGCCCAGTCGGGTGATGCGCCCAGCCGCCGCAATTGCCGGGTGATGGTACCGCCGGACTCGGCCTTCCACTGCCACACCCGCTCGACGAATTTCTCTCGCCCCAGGTGATGGCGGGTCAGGTTTTCGGCAGCCATCTGGCGCTCGACAACCATCTGGGTGGCGATGCCGGCATGGTCGGTGCCGGGCTGCCACAGCGCGTCACGGCCCCGCATGCGGTTATAGCGGATCAGGATGTCCTGCAAGGTGAAAGTCAGCGCATGGCCCATGTGCAGACTGCCCGTCACATTGGGCGGCGGCATCATGATGGTGTAGGGCTGCGCGTTCGATTCCGGCCGAGCACCGAACAGCCCCGCCCCTTCCCAATTTTCGTAATGCTTAGGCTCGACCTCGGCAGGTCGATAGGTCTTATCCAGCATCGCTCGATGCTACTCCGACTGCATAGAGCCCATCCGGAAACAACTGCGTCATTTACGGACGGACCCTGAAGGTTTCAGTTGCGGCAGACGCCTCCGCGCCTGCCGTGGCTCAAGCGCCGCTCGGGCTCAGCGTTTGTTCGGAAATGATGCGGTCATTTCCAGACAAACGCATAGGGAATGAGAGAGGCCGGCCCCTGGCAGCGCGAACGCGAGATCGGAGGGCCGGCCGCGATGGCCGTTTTAGAGCTTTTCAGCCCGGTTGACCATTCTTTCGATCTCTTTTTTCACGATGCGCTCGATCATGTAGGGAAGGTTCTGATCGAGCCAGTCCTTGATCAGGGTCTTCAGGATTTCGCGGACCAGGTCTTCAAGTGTAAGACCGCCGTCGCCCAGGCCGACACCGCGCTGCAGCGCCACGGCGCGGGCCAATTCGGCGATGGTGTTGGTCGAAGCCTCGCGGACCGGCGCCGCCAGGATGCTTTCGTCGACCTCGTCCCGGCCCGCCGCTTCGGCAAAACGAGCCACCGAATCGAAGCGGAACGGCTCGGGCTCCTCAAATCGCGGCTCCTCGTCGGCAACCATCTCGTCAGTGAGTTCGAGTACGTCCTCTTCCGGTTCGGGTTCGGGCTCGGGCTCGGGCTCGGGCTCGGGTTCAGGCTCGGGTTCAGGTTCAGGCTCGGGTTCAGGTTCAGGCTCGGCATCCGGCTCGAAGGCCAGCATTTCCGGTTCCGGTTCGGGCTCCGGCTCAGGCGGCGGCGGAGGAGGAGGCGGGGCGGCTTTCGGCGGCGCGGGCGGCGCAGCCTTGGGCGGCGCGGGCGGCGCAGCCTTGGGCGGCGCGGCGGCCTTAGTCGCCTCTTCGGCGTCGTCCTCCGACAGAATCCGTCGGATGGAGGCGAGGATGTCCTCCATCGAGGGTTCTTGTTGCGACTTGTCGTCACTCATGGCTCAACCGTTCCCCACCTGGGCTACACCGGGAAGCAAGACGTCCTTCCTCCCTCAGCACAGACCTACTTTACCGAATCGCCATAGTTTGGCGACACCGATGTCCCCGCCCATTGCTCGCGCACTTCGTCGTAATGCTTATCCGGATTGTAGAACGGCACCGGCAGGGCGAGGGCCTTGGCCGTGAGCCGGCCGATGGTGCCCCGCAACTGGTAGGCGGCGACGGTCTCGTCATGCTGGGCCTGGACCAGATTGACCTTGGCGTTCAGCAATTCCTGTTCGGCGTTCAGCACATCAAGGACCGTCCGCGAACCGACCTGCGATTCGCGCTGGACACCTTCCAGTGCCACATCGGCCGCGCGGATCTGATCGGTATAGGAAACGATGCGGGCTCGCGCCGTCTCCAGCGCCTCCCAGGCGCGCGTAACCGATTCCACGGTATCGCGCCGGGTGACATCCACGTTGATTCGGTCCTGCCCGGCAGTATGCTTCTGCTGGCGCAGGCGCGAATATTCTTGACCCTGCTGGTAGAGCGGAATGGTCAAATTGACGGACCCCTGCACCTCCTGTTCGTAGGTGCCGGGTCCGATGAACTCGAAGTTCTTGAGGGCCGTCCCGTTGAAGGTAACGGTGGGCAGCAACTCGCCGGCGATCAAGTCGATGCCGTAATTCGCCGCGTCATAGGTGTACTGGGCATTGCGGATATTGGGGTTATCCACCAGGGCGCGGGAGTGGGCGTCGTCCACCGTATTCGGCAGATCGGTAACCGGCGGCGGCGCCACCAGGTTTTCCGGGGAGTGCCCGACCGTGTTGATATAGTTGGCCACCGCCGCCCGAAGATTGCCCTCGGCCTGCGTACGATCGGCGTGGGCCGCCGATAATCGCGATTCGGCCTGGGCCACATCGGTCCGCGTCACTTCGCCCACTCGGAACCGGTCGTTAGTGGCGTCGAGCTGGCGCTGCAGAACCTGCTCGTTATTGATGCTGAGTTCGAGCACCGCCTTGTACTCGACGACGTTCATATAGGCGGTGATGACGTTCAGCATGACCGTCTGTTCGGTCGAGTCCAGCAACGCCCGCTCCGCCTCGACCTGGGCCTCGGCCTGCTTTGTCTGGGCCACCGTCCGTCCACCGCGGTAGATCGGCTCGGTGATGGTGACGCCATAGTCTTTCGAGGTCGAAATCGCCGTCGCGCCAACCAGGCCGACCACCGGATTGGTATTCGTCGCAAAGTTGGTCCGCGTGACGTCGCCCGTCAGCTTCACCGTGGGACGCCAGTTGGCCAGGGCCTGAGGCACGGCTTCATCAGCCGCTCTCAGGCGCGCGCGCTGGGCCAAAAGCGTTGGATTGGTGGTGTAAGCGGAGACCAGGGCTTCCTGCAATGTCTCGGCCTCGGCCGCGCCGCAAAACCCTACTGCCGCCAGGAGAAAACCGGCCTTCACGCATGCATTCGTCTGCATCTGTCACCTGATAACTGGGACGCGAGCCAGGCCAATCGTCTTTTCACCCATGGAACACCACGGGATACGATATCTGCCAACGTATAAATATCAAGTACTTTGCGATGTTTTCTAAGATTCCACAGCGCGCGAAAAAGCGCGCCCCGGCCGCGTCGGGCCGGGGAATACCGTCGGGGCACGCACCACGCCCCGTATGCCGCCGGAAGTGCCGGCGGCGTCAGAACACGAAGCCGGGCTTCGCTTGCAGACCGGGCAACGGCCCAACCGAGGCGTCAAACAGAACGCGGCTGGAAAAGGTGTTGCCCGTGCGAAGCACCACGGTCCCACGGCCCACCCCCGTCTCACCCGAGACGACGGCGACCAGCCGACCACCGTCCACCAGCTGCCGCAAAAGCGTCTGGGGAACCTCGGCGACCGCACCTTCGAGGACGATTACGTTGTAGGGGCCATGGGATGCATCGCCCTCGGCCAGGGGACCGGTCACCACCGCGACGTTGTCGACCGAAAGTTCGGCCAGCGCCGCGCTGGCGCGTGTGGCGAATTCGGCATCGCTTTCCACCGCCACCACCGTGCTGGCAAGGCGGCCCAGTACGGCGGCCGAATAGCCCGAGGCACATCCGACATCCAGCACTACTTCGCTCTTGGTGATCGCAGCCGCGTCAAGCAGACGGGCGAACACCCTGGGCTCCATCAGACTGCGTCCACCACCCAGGTTCAGGTCCTCGTCCAAATAGGCGACACCGCGCAGTTGCTTGGGCACGAACAGCTCGCGCGGCACCTCGTCGAGTGCCTGAATCACCGCGGGATTGGTGACGCTGTTGGTGCGGATCTGGCTTTCCACCATATTGTGTCGGGCGGCAGCAAAATTCATCGTCGATGGCTCCCCGAAATCCTAGTCATCCGCCCTGCGGAGGCGGAAGCAGCCGCGCAACTCGCGGCTCGGCATGGCGAGTTATAACGGCCGGCTCGTGTGAAGACAATCCTGCTCTGGTATGAACCCGTACAGTGGAGACATTCTTAAGTACTCTGCCCGCCGGCCAGTTCTTGTCGGCCGAATGTCCAGTGGACGGCATGACCACGGCAGATTTTTGGCAGAGGCACCGCTTGACCGGGCCCGGGGGAATGTCTATAAACGGCGCCTCACGACCGGATGGCGGCACGCAAGCGCCGGTTTCCGGGCAGGGGCCGGGTGGCAGAGTGGTTATGCAGAGGACTGCAAATCCTTGTACGTCGGTTCGATTCCGGCCTCGGCCTCCAAATCCCGCCGCTTTGCGGGAAGCAACGCGAAAGCCTGAAAAAGGCATTGCGCCACGCTTCCCGACCTTGCTATAAGGCGGGCCCTGCCCTACCGGGCGGCTTTCAGCGCCGACCGGCCGTGGGAAGAACATCGAATGCGGAGGGCCGCCGAAAAGGCGGGCCGACCATTCCCAGGTAGCTCAGTGGTAGAGCAAGCGGCTGTTAACCGCTTGGCCGGGGGTTCGAATCCCTCCCTGGGAGCCAATTCTCGCAAGAGCCCAGCCGGGATGCCGGTTGGGCTCTTGTCGTATTTGGAATCCTGTTCTGGGCCA
Source organism: Pseudomonadota bacterium (assembly GCA_021793155.1). GTDB lineage: Bacteria > Pseudomonadota > Alphaproteobacteria > Rhodospirillales > Magnetospirillaceae > DUZF01. The sequence goes on from JAJYTF010000010.1 coordinate 84,658, forward strand.
GTGCTCGGGGGCGTTCGCCGAAAGCCGGTGGAGTCGGCTGCCTGACGGCCATAGGCCGTCGGCAAGATTGAGTCGCCCCGCCGGCTGAGACTAATCATTTTCACGGTCATCCCCCGCCTTCGCAGGGGCAGGCACTGTCCGCGACGCTGAAGCGCCATTCAGCCGGTTTTGCCGGCAAAGCTCTACTATTGCGCGCCAGGAGCGCGCGGACGTTTCGCGGTCCCAGCCATCAAACGAAGGCCGGAGCCGCTCGAAGCGGAAGGTCGCTCGCTCATCTCGGAGGGAAACGCCGATGCGCCCAGTTACGGCCATTTTCGCCGCCGGCCTGACCGCCGGCCTTGCCGCAGCCGCCTCGGCCCAGGATGGCGCGTATCTCGGCATCGGGGCCGGCTTCAACATCGTGCCCCAATATAAGAACACTGATGATTTCGGCTCGTTCGATTTTGCCACCGACCTCGGCTACGGGGTTCTCGGCACGGTCGGCTACGGCTGGGGACCGATCCGCCTGGAAGGCGAACTCGGGTGGCGGGACAACGCCGTCTCGCAATTCATCTCACCGTTCGGCTCGGCGGACCTGCGTGGCCACCTGGGCGTGGCCAGCGCCATGGCCAATGTCTATTACGACATCCACACGGGCACGGCATTCACCCCTTACATCGGCGGCGGCGGCGGCGGCGCCTGGATAAATGCAGTCAATGTCCATTCGGCGGCCACCGGCTTGACGGTCGTCGATAGACCTCAGACCGGCTTCGCCTATCAAGGTATCGCCGGCGTCTCCTATACGGTCAACGAAAGGCTGTCGGTCAACGCCGACTATCGCTACTTCGCCACCGAGCGTGTTGGAGTTTTTGAGTCCGCGTCTCTTGGCCAACCTTCCATCATGCGCTTCAATTATGCCGCCCACAGCGTCATGATCGGCTTCACCTACCGGATCGGCCCGGGACTGCAGCCCCAGATGCGGTAATGGGCCTTGCGCCAGGCACAAGGCCCATTACCGCATCTAGATTGCGATGGCACGGCGCGTGGCCCACGCCTATAGTTGCGGCCGGCCCCATCACTATCGATTCCGGACCTATGGCTCTACGCAACCGCCTGAATTCGTTCCTGCTTTTATCAACGACCACGGTCGCCCTTGCGGCCTGCACCGGGGGCACCCTCTGGGGGCACGGCCACGACCACGCATCGGCCGGCTATCAGCGGCTGTACAGCCCTAACGGCGAGCCGCTGACCGGCGGAATTCTCGGCCATCCGGCCTGTGAAGACGCCTTGGCGGGGTGGATGAAGAGCCTCACCGCAAGCCATGACGGGTCGATCAGTCACGACGTCTTCATGGCCGACGCGAACCACCAGTTCGATCGCATGGATCTAGGCCATACCGGCTTTATCACGGCCGCCGACCTGGCCACCTTCCGGGCCCCCTACGAAGACCCGATCCAGCCGGAGCACCCCCCTCAGGCCGGCGACGACCGCACGTCGCGTCGCCTGGGTCCGGGGGCTGCCGCCGGCAATCCGCCATCGCCGCGGCCAAGCGGCAATCTGGTGGACGTCACCGCTGATCCGGTAATGTCTGCCGACACGTCATTGCGCTTCAAAGTCAGCCGCGAGGATTTTCTCCGTCAGGCGGAAGAAACCTTTGCCCATCTCGACGCGGACCACGACGGAACCCTGAGCCGAGCCGAAGTGATGTCTTTTTGCCCCCGGAAAGAACCCTGACGCCGATCGAGGACTACCCCTCGGCCGGCGCCAAAGACTTCTGTCCGTCGACCTGATCGCCGGCGCTGCTCCCGCCGCCGCAACGCGGACAGGGCACACCTTTCAGCCGCCGCGCCTTCTTGCAGGCCTTGGAGGCATTGCCCGCGGCAACCGAACCACAGCCGTTCTGCCTTGTCAGCCACCGCGGACAGCCACACCACGGACAGATGTTGCGGCAGTCAGGACACAGCTCCATGTTGATCCCATTATAAAATGGCCCGCATATCCATACGGCGTTTCCGGCCAATAGGCAAACAGTGTGAGATTAGAATTAGAGGAATTGGGCGGCCGCATCGGGAAGGGTGGTGAAATCCTCGATCAGCACGTCGGCGCCCAGGTCTTTCGGGTCGATGCGGGAATAGCCGAAAGCCACCGCCACCACGGGAATGCCGGCGGCGCGCGCGGCAGCGACGTCGTTGGCGCTGTCCCCTACCATCAAGGCCCGGCGCCCCTCCATTCCCATGGCGTCAAGGGTCGCCCGCAGATGGGCGGGGTCGGGCTTCCGTGCGGCCACCGTGTCGCCGCCGACGATCGCCCCGAACAGGCTGGAAAGCCCTAAGGCATCGAGCAGTTCAAGGGACAGGGCGGTGGGCTTGTTGGTACAGACGCCCAGCGGATGCCCTGCCGCCTTCAGCCGCTGCAGAGTTCTTTCCACCCCGGGAAAGGGGCGGGTGTCGACGGCGGTGTTGCCCTCGTAATGGCCGAGATACCGCTTGACCAGTTCCGGCAGGGAAATGTCCGACGGCCCGCCCGTCGCAAGCATCGCCCGCTCCACCAGCGGCGCGGCGCCGTCGCCTACCCATCCACGCACCTGCTGGATGGTGACGGGGGGGCGGCCCATCTCGGACAACAGGCCATTCATGGCGCGTAACAAGTCTGGCAGGCTATCCACCAGCGTGCCGTCGAGATCGAACAGGATGGCGGCGGGTGGGTTTTGACTGGGGATGCTCATCGAAACTCCGCAAGGATCTTATTAAGGGATTTCATCTATATGGTGACTTTACCCTTCGAAAGTATGCAATATTTGCACATGGCTTGCGGGAGTGGGCTCTATGGCTGAGGACGATACGACGGAAGGCATGTTGGGCGCTGGCGGCGCGGGGCGGGAGGCCGCCTACGACATTCAGGTTGAACTGTACGCAGTCCTCGGACATGCGAACGTCCAGGTCAAGCAATTGCTTAAGCTGGGCCGTGGCGCCGTCGTCGAATTGGACCGCAAGATCAACGAGCCGATCGACCTTTTCGTCAATAAGATGCTGGTCGGCCGCGGCGAAGTGGTGGTCGTCGAGGATCGGCTCGGCGTTACCGTCACCGACATGCTGAAAGGCCAGCGAGGCGACTGATTCCTTCGACCAGGCCCATTCCCACCGCAATTCAGTCAGTGGGTAGGCCGCTTTACCCAGACGCTCGGGAACCAAGCGTCTGGGGTGGACCACGGGCGTTCTCAACGTCCCGGCGTTCTCATATGATGAATCATATGTTGTTCGCCGGGATGGTTCGCGATGTTCACCCTACCCCTCTCCGACGATAACCCCACTGAACGCGCCGCCGTGGTCACCTGGCTGATCATCGGTATCTGTGCCGCGGTCTTCCTGTGGGAGCTGTCGCTGCCGCCGGCTATGGAGCGAGCCGCTACACTGGCGCTCGGCATGGTGCCGGCGGTAGTGCTGGGCAAAGCGTCGCTGGCCCCGGGACTGGCGGTGGTCCCGCCCTGGGCGACGTTGCTGACCTCCATGTTCCTGCACGGCGGATGGCTGCACATTCTCGGCAACATGCTGTTCCTGTGGATCTTCGGCGACAACGTGGAAGACGCCATGGGACGGTTTCGCTTCTTCGTCTATTACCTGCTGTGCGGGACCGCGGCGGCCCTTACCCAGGCGCTGATGGCACCTGATTCGGAAATGCCGATGATCGGCGCCTCAGGCGCCATCGCCGGCGTGCTGGGCGGCTACGCACTGCTCCACCCAAGGGCGAATGTACGGGTTCTGGTGGTGATCCTGCTGTTCGTCCGCCTGGTCAATGTGCCGGCGCTGCTGGTGCTCGGCCTGTGGTTCCTGCTGCAATTGAGCAGCGCCGCCATGGCGCCGGCCGCTGCCGGCGGCGTCGCCTTCTGGGCCCATGTCGGCGGTTTCCTTTGCGGCTTGACACTTCTGCCGATATTCCGCCGTCCCGGGATCCCTTTGTTCGGCGGCGCCCGAAGCCGCGCCTTCGCGGTCAGCGGCGCCCGCCTGGTCCGCCGCGGGCGCATTCCGACGGTGATTCCGCGCGAGCACCAGCCTCCCTGGAGCTAGCCCGCATTTTGCGTATTTTGCACCGCCGAGCCGGATTGGGAACTCCCGGCGAACCCTTGCGTTTGTGGCATAAGGTCCATCTACGCAAGGAGAAAGACCATGCCTCTTGCTTCCCATTCAACGGCGACCATTGCCCAGGCGCTGAGCGGCATAGACTTTCCGGCTAACAAGAACGACCTGATCGAACACGCCAAGAAGAATAATGCGGACAATGAGGTCATCCAGGCGTTGAACGAGATGCCCGACGAGCAATACACCAGCATGGCCGACGTGTTCAAAGGTGTCGGGCAGTCGCACTGACTACGGCCGGGCGCCTTCGAAGGGCGGAAGGCCGGAAGGCCTCCGCCTTTTTCGTGCACGGCCCATTGCCCAAGCTCAAGGCGGAACGACCGCGGTGTCGGCAGGCTGCTCTCCGGTCAACCGACGGAGTGTCGCCACGATGAGCCTACCCGCCTTTTTCGATCAGGTACCCCCCATTACGGTTTTCGATCCCCTTACCCGCTTTCTCGGCGCCGGGGACGGAACCTTGACTTACCGCTATGCCGACGCCGCGCGGCTGGCCGGCCATTCCTGCCCGACGATCGCCGGAACATGGCTGATGCTGAGAGTCGGCCTGGCCCGGTTGTGGCCCGACTCGCTTCCCCAACGCGGAACCATCCACGTCCATCTGCCCGGCGACGAGGACGAAGGCACCACCGGAGTCATGGCAGCCGTCGCCTCGCTGGTCACCGGTGCCCGCCAGCTCGACGGCTTCAAGGGCATCGCCGGCCGCTTCGACCGGCGCCACCTGTTGCATTTCGGCGCATCGGTGCCGGGGGCCCTGGGCCTGCGCCGTGCCGACACTCGGCGAGGGGTGGCGCTCCGTTTCGACCCGACCGTGGTACCGTCCGAACCGGCGATGCGCGACCTGCTGCAGCGCTGGGCCGACGGCGAAGCCGACGCCGGCGAGGAGGCGCGCCTGGGAGAACTGTGGCAGGAGCGGGTCCGCCGCATCCTGGTCGATCACACCGACAACCCCGCCCTGACGAGCGCAACCGATTGGCCATAAGCGCTTCCCGAACCCGAAAGGAGCCCCCCTTCCAATAGCGAGATTGAACCTCAGGGCGAGGTAGAAGAGCCGCAAGGAGGAAACCCACTCCCCCATAACGGCGTTTAAGTCGCGTGACCACCAACCAGATGGTGATGCGATGATTTTTCCGATGGCGTCTGCCACCTCGTCCGGTCCCTTCCCGTTCCATCCGGAGAGGGCGGCATGAGTGGGGCGCCCGAGCAGGTACGCCAAGCCCTGGCACCCTGCCGCGGGGCGCTATGGGCCGCGGGATTGTTCGGCTTGGGGGAGAGCATCATGATGCTCACGGTGCCCCTGTTCACCTTCCAGCTGTTCGATCGCGTACTGACCAGCCGCAGTCACGAGACCCTGGTCATGCTTACCATCGCTTCGCTGGGGGCGCTCGCCGTGCTGGCCGCCTTCGACATGATCCGGGGAGAAGTGCTTCAGCGCGTCGGCCTGTGGCTGGACGCCAAACTCAGCCCGCAACTGCTGGCGGCCGGGTTCGAAGACACGAGCGCCGGCGACGCCCGTTCGGCCCAGGGATTGCGCGATCTGGCCCAGTTGCGCGGATTCGTCGGTTCGGGCGCGGCGGTGGCATTCTTCGACATTCCCATGGTGCCGGTATTCATCGGCGTCATCTTCTTCATCCACCCGCTTCTCGGATGGATCTCGCTGGCCGGCGCAGGCAGCCTCCTGTTGCTCGCCACAGCCAATCTTCTGGCGACGCGGCGCATGCTGTCGGCGGCCAATATGGCTTCGGTGACGGCTCTGAACCGCGCCCAGACCTGCATGCTCACGGCGGATGCCGTACGCGCCATGGGAATGCTGCCGCGCCTCACTGCCCAGTGGGACGAGATCAACGGCGGCATCATGGCCCTGCAGTGCGAGACCGGCGATCGCATCGGCCAGTTTTCGGCAGCCTCCAAGTTCGCCCGCCTGGCCGTGCAGATCCTGTCCATGGGCGCAGGAGCCTCGCTGGCCATGGACCAGAAGATCACCGGCGGCATGATGATCGCGGCGTCGATCATCATGGCCCGCGGACTGGCGCCGATCGAGGTGGCCGTGGGGAGCTGGAGCGCGCTGGCCAGCGCCCGGGAATCGTGGCGGCGCATCGATCGTGGCCTGGCCGCCATGCCGGTCCGCCAGGGCAAGCTGTCGTTGCCCGAGCCCCAGGGCCGGCTGCTGGTCGACCGGGTCTACTACATCGCTCCCGGCGGGCGGGCGATCCTGAAGAACGTCTGCATGGCCCTGCCCCCCGGCGAGGCGCTCGGTGTGATCGGCGCCACGGCAGCAGGGAAGACCACCTTGGGCCGGCTGCTGGTGGGCGTGCTGGCGCCCAGTGCCGGCAGCATCCGGCTCGACGGTGCCGAGGTCCGCCTGTGGGATCCCGCCAAGCTGGGGCCGCATATCGGCTACCTGCCTCAGGACGTGCAACTCCTGCCCGCCACCGTCGCCGAGAACATTGCGCGGATGGGCGAACCAGACGCCGACAAAGTGATCGAAGCGGCCCGACGGGCCGGCGTCCACGACCTGATCCTGCGCCTGCCGCAGGGCTACGACACACCGATCGAGGACGGTGGCGTTCGGCTATCGGGCGGGCAGCGGCAGCGTGTCGGGCTGGCCCGCGCGCTTTACGGCGGGCCGCGGCTGATCGTCCTCGACGAACCCAACAGCAATCTCGACGTACCAGGCGAGCAGGCGCTGCTCGGGGCCCTTGACTCAGTGCGGGCGGACGGCGCGACGGTGGTGCTGATCAGTCATCGGCCATCAGTCCTGGACCGAATGGACAAGATCCTGGTGATGCGGGAAGGCGTCGCCGAAACCTTCGGCCCGCGCGAGGATGTTCTGCCTCAGCTGTTGCGGCCGCATCGGCCCGGCCCGCCTCTTGCCCCGGTTGGAACGGGGTCGGGGTCGGGAGCCGCTCCGGCAGCAGCGAAGGAGGGAGCATGAACGATCTCGTTCCGGCCGGCACCCTTCCCCCCTTGGCAGGGCCGCAGATCCGGCTGCAGACGAAGCAGCGTATCCGGGTCGGCCTGCTGGTCACGGTTATGGCCTTCGGCGGCGGCGGAACCTGGGCCGGCCTGGCCCCGCTTAACGCCGCGGCGATCGCTCCCGGCGTGGTCGGGGCCGATGGGCGCAACAAGGTGGTCCAGCATCTGGAAGGCGGCATCGTGCGGGAGATCGATGTCCAGGAAGGCGACACGGTGAAGCCGGGAAAGGTATTGTTCCGCCTCGATCGGACGAGGGCCCAGGCGCAGACCGACCAGTTGCAGGGAGAATTGGATTCCTTGCGGGCCATGGCGGCGCGGCTGAGTTCGGAACGGGACGGGCTGCCCAACGTGCAATTCCCCGCCGACCTGGAGCAGCGACGCCACGCCGACGGCGAGGTCGAGCGCATCCTGGCGGGGCAGGAAAGGCTGTTCCAAGCCCGCCAGGAGGCCTTGGTCAGCGAGCGCAACGTACTGATTTCGCGAATCTCGCAGTTCAAGGACGAGATTGGTGGCCTGGACGCCCAGCGCAAAGCGGCGGAAGCGCAGATCAATCTTCTCGAAGACGAGATCCGCGTCGTCCGCATGCTGGTCTCCGCCGGGCAGGAACGCAAACCACGGCTGCTGGCGCTGGAACGGGACGAGGAGAAGCTGGACGGCGACCGCGGCAATGCCATCGCCCTGATGGCCCGCGCCCGGCAGAACATCGGCGAAACACAACTCCGGATCAGCCAGCTCGACGTCCAGCGGCTGAACCAGGCGGTCACCGACCTGCGCGACACCGAAACCAAGATCTACGATACATCCGAGAAGTTGAGGGCGGCCAAGGACGTCCTGGACCGGACGGTGGTCAGGGCGCCGATCGCCGGCACGGTGGTGAAACTCAACCTGCACACCCTGGGCGGTGTTGTGCAACCGGGCGAGAACCTGATGGAAATCGTCCCCAGCGACGACCGGATGCTGATCGACGCCCATCTTCGGCCGAACGATATCGCCTCGGTCAAGGTCGGACAGACGGCCGAGGTCCGCCTCAATGCCTACAGCCAGCGGCGCATGCCGATGGTGCTGGGCAAAGTGGTCGAGGTCTCGGCCGACGCGCTGCGGGAGCGAAGCGATATGCCGCCCTACTACCTGGTACGGGTCGCCGTAGACAAAGAATCCCTGGCGAAGGCGCCGAATGTGCGCCTGTCGCCTGGTATGCCGGCCGAGGTCATGGTGGTCACCGGGAAGCGAACCCTGCTCGACTACCTGCTCATGCCGATTACCACCAGCATTCGCCACGGCCTGACGGAGGATTGAACCAGCGGATTTATGTTGCGCCGCACAATATTGTGGTTACTCTAGTTCCTGGAAGCCCTTCGCCCCGTCGCTCGCTTGGGTGGCGGTGGCCGGAGCGGAGAAGGGATGGGGACAGCCCGGATGCCTGCACCCCGGTCGTTCGGGGGCATGACGAATAGACCTAGTGTCTATTACACTTGCGCAGTTGGGTCGACAGCCCCCGGAACGACGAGGCCACGATGAGCGTTCGCAATCTCTCCAGTCTTTTTCGCCCAAGGTCTGTGGCCGTCATCGGCGCCACCCCGCGGCCCAATGCCGTCGGCGCGGTGGTCATGCGCAATCTGCTGCAGGGAGGGTTTTCCGGCCCGATCATGCCGGTCAATCCCAAGCATCAGGCAATCGGCGGAGTGCTCGCCTACCCCGACGTCGCCAGCCTCCCCGTCGTTCCCGATCTGGCAGTGCTGTGCATTCCCGCCGCCGGCGTGGTCGACGAAATCAAGAAGTTGTGCGAACGCGGCACCCGTGCCGCCATCGTCATGGCCACCGGCCTTTCGGCGACCGAATCCGCCAGCGGAAAAACGCTGCAGGCCGAGATGCTGGAGGTGGCGCGCCGCTGCCGCATGCGCATCCTGGGCCCGGGTTGCCTCGGCCTGATGGTTCCGTCCATCGGCCTTAACGCCAGCTATGCCCAGCAGCCGGCGCAACCGGGACGCATCGCCTTCGTCTCACAGTCCTCGTCGCTGTGCACGGCAGTACTGGACTGGGCGCGCCCGAAAGGGATCGGCTTCTCACATTTCATCTCGGTGGGCGATTGCGCCGATGTCGATTTCGGCGACCTGCTCGACTATCTGGGATCCGATCCCTCGACCCGGGCGATCCTCCTCTACATCGAATCGATCCATCAGCGCCGCAATTTCATGTCGGCTGCCCGCGCCGCCGCGCGCAACAAGCCGGTCATCGCCGTCAAGGCCGGGCGGGTGCCGGAAAGTGCCCGCGCCGCGGCCTCCCACACCGGCGCCGTAGCCGGCGCCGACGCCGTCTACGACGCGGCACTGCGCCGTGCCGGCATGTTGCGGGTGTACGACCTGGAAGAAATGTTCACCGCGGTCGAAACCTTGTCGCGCTCGCGGCCGCCGCGTGGCACCAAGCTGGCCATCGTCACCAATGGTGGCGGTGTCGGCATCGTGGCGGTGGACGAACTTGTCGAAATCGGCGGCAAGCTGGCCGAACTCAGCCCCGAGACCATGGCCAAGCTGGACAGATTCCTGCCCGCCTTCTGGTCGCACGGCAACCCCGTCGACACCACCGCCGACGCTTCGGGCGAACGTTATGTCCGCGCCCTCGACGTCCTGCTCGAGGCCCCCGAAGTCGATTCGGTGCTGGTGATGCACACGCCGACAGCCATCACCTCCTCCAGCGAAATCGCCGAGCAGGTGATCAAGACGGTCAAGTCGCACAAGGCCAATGTCATGACCTGCTGGGTCGGACAGGAGCAGGTCGGACCGGCCCGGCGCACGCTGCGCGAGGCCGGCATCCCGACCTACGAGACGCCGGGCGCCGCCGTCCATGCCTTCATGCACCTGGTGAATTACCGGAAGAACCAGGAAATGCTGATGGAGACCCCGCCTTCGGCGCTGGCCGATTTCACGCCGGCCACCGCCACCGCCCGGCTGGTAGTGGAAAACACCCTGGCCAGCGGCAACGAGTTCATGAGCGAACCCGAAGCCAAGGCGGTATTGTCGGCCTACGGCATCCCGACGGTGGAAACCCACATCGCCCGTACGCCGGCCGACGCCAGCCGCATCGCCGCTCGGATGGACGGCCCCATCGCATTGAAGATCCTGTCCCCGGATATTTCCCACAAATCGGATGTCGGCGGCGTCAGGCTGAATTTGTCCGGCCCATTCGAGGTGGAAAAGGCCGGCAACCTAATGCTGGAACGGGTCGCCGCCACCTTCCCCGAGGCGCGGATCCATGGCTTCACCGTCCAGCGCATGGCGCGGCGTTCCGGCGCGCAGGAAATTATCATCGGCGTCACCACCGACCCCATCTTCGGTCCGGTCATCATGTTCGGCCAGGGCGGCACCGCCGTCGAGGTGATCAACGACGCAGCCATCGGCCTTCCCCCCTTGAACATGAGCCTGGCCCGCGAATTGATCCAGCGGACCCGCGTCTGCAAGCTGCTGCAGGGATACCGCGACCGGCCGCCGGCCGACATGGACGCCATCTGCATGTCGCTGATGAAGATCTCGCAACTGGTGATCGACATCCCCGAGATCGTCGAGATTGACATCAATCCGCTATTCGCCGACGCCGAGGGCGTGATCGCCGTCGATGCCCGCATCCGCGTTACCGCGGCGCCGGCCAATTCCGACCGCCTGGCCATCCGCCCCTACCCCAAGGACCTGGAAGAGATCATCGTCCTCAACGACGGTAGCAAGGTCCTGGTCCGTCCCATCCGCCCCGAGGACGAGCCGAACCACCACATCTTCGTCTCCAGGCTGACGCCCGAGGACATCCGCTTCCGCTTCTTCGGGCTGGTGGGCGAACTGCCTCATTCGGAAATGGCCCGCCTCACCCAGATCGACTACGACCGTGAAATGGCTTTCGTCGCCGTGCCCCTGGACAACGCCGACAACGAGACCTGGGGTGTGGTGCGCACCATGAGCGACCCCGACAACGAACGGGCCGAGTTCGCCGTGGTCGTCCGCTCGGATCTGAAGGGCACCGGACTCGGGCGCAAGCTGATGTTGAAGATGATCCGCTATTGCCGGGCGCGCGGTACCGGGCAAATCATCGGCCAAGTGCTGACCGACAACACGCGCATGCTGAAATTCGTCGAGAGCCTTGGCTTCAAGCGCGTGCGCCTGGTGGAGGGCGATATCGTCGAAGTCATGCTCGACCTGCGCACACCAGTGGCCGCCACGGTGTAGTGCGTCACACCGGCTCATGCGCGGCCGGCGAAGAGCTCGCAAGCCAGGGCGCGGATCACGGGGACCGGCCATCAGGAAGACGGCGACTTTCGGTATCCGGTGCATTCTTCTTGAGCGCCGGAGCCAACCACAGGCCGTTGTACGAGCGTTCCATGCCGTAGGGCGGATCGTTGAGCATGATAACAATCGTCATGCAATCCTCACGGCAACTCAGCACTCAATAAATCTATTGAATGAGCCGGATCGCGCCGCGATGCCTGTCAAGCTCCGCCCCGAACCAAGGGGGCCGGCACAGCCGAGTTTGCGCTTTGTGAATGTCAAATCGCCTCAGTAAAGACATACGCCTTTCGGTGGTTCTTATTGCTCGGTTGACACTTATGGCCCACAATGGGTTTGTATGTCTTAGGCCGATCAACAGAAGGGGCAGTCCGGCCAATGTCGCTTCCAACCGTCCTGGGCTTCTTGCTCGGCATCGGGTTGTTCCTCGGCTCGATCGTCTTCAACACCGACAATTATTGGGTCTTCCTTCACGCCGCCGGTTTCATCATGGTCGTCGGCGGCACTACCGCAGCCACCTTCGTCGCGTTCGAACCCCGTTACGTGTTGCAGGCGATGAAGATCATGACTTCGATCTTCTTTCAGCAGAAGGTCGGGCGCGCCATCCTGACCAACGAAGTTGGCCGGATGATCCGCTGGGGTTACATGGTTCAAAAGGCGGGCCTTCCCGGGCTCGAATCCGACGCCAAGAAGTTGCGGCAAGAAGATCGATTCCTGGCTTTTGGCATCGACTTGGTGATTTCCGGCTACACCGGCCAGGAAGTCCGCGAAATTCTGGCCAACACGATCGAGACCACCTTCCACCGCCATCTCGTGCCGGCGGAAATCCTGCGCAACATGGCCAACAACGCGCCGGCCTTCGGTATGATCGCCACCCTGGTCGGGCTGGTGATCATGCTCGACCACATGGGCACGGATCCGTCCAAAATCGGCCCCGGCATGGCGGTAGGCCTGCTCGGCACCCTGTACGGCGTCACATTCGCCCGAATCATCCTGATGCCGACCGCCAGCAAGGTTCAGCAGCGCGAGGAGATTGTCCGGTTCCGGCAATACCTGGTGGCGGAAGGATTGGCCCTGTTGGCCGAACGCCGCAGTCCGCGCTACATCCAGGACAAGATGAACAGCTTCCTCGATCCCGCGCTGCACTTCGACATCGACAAGATGCTGCGCAAACAAGGCTGACCGCATGTCCATCAAGCCGCCAGTGAAGCCGGAGGAAAAAGAAGACTGGCTCATGTCGTATGCCGACATGATCACCCTGGTCATGGCGTTCTTCGTCCTGCTCATCTCGATGTCTCACATCGACCCGGTGAAATACGAACAGGTCAAGGGGGGAATGGCCCAGGACATCGGCAAGCGGGAAAGCACCCAGCCGATCAAGCAACTGAAGACCGAAATGGGTCAGTTGATGCGGGGAATGAAGATCGACGACACCCAGGTCGCCATCGGTACCGACGACCGGGGGCTGGTGTTGGATTTCGACGCCGGCACGTTTTTCGAACCGGGATCGGCCAAGCTGAAGGACCAATTCCTGCCGGCTCTGACCAAGATGGCCGAAACCCTGAATTCGGCCCGCTATTCCGCTTTCCAGATCGAGGTGGCCGGCCACACCGATGACACTCCGGTGAATACGCCGCAGTTCCCATCCAACTGGGAACTGTCCACCGCCCGGGCGACGGCGGTCGTGCGCAAGCTCATCCAGGACGGCATCACACCAACGCGGCTCAGCGCTTCGGGTTTCGCCGATACGCAGCCCAAGGTGGCCAACCGCGATGTCAACGGCAACCCGCTGCCGATAAACCAGGCAATCAACCGGCGCGTCTCGGTGCATATTTTTCCGCGCTGACAAGGCCTTGACGCCGTCATCCCGTTGCGCCAGCGTGGTGTAGGCGCAACCTGCGCAGGCTGGCATCGGATCGCAGACAATGACGAAAGCGAAGACCGTCGCGTCGGTATCGTTCCTCGACAACCATAGCATCAGCATGGACGTGGAAAATGTCGTCGGCATTGCCATCGGCACCCCGATGAAGCTTGGCGACGGCCAATGGTTCTGCGAGATGATCGTGCGCTCGGCCAACGGGACCCTGGCCGTGCAGATGCTTGCCGACGCGCCCGAGCGGTTCTTCGTCCAAGCCCCGGAACCGTTTTTCGAGCAGGACTGACTTGGAGTTCTGGACCGTAACTCTCATCAGCCTGGCTGCCGGACTTGTCCTAGTCATCGGGGGAGCCCTGGTCGTCCACATGGGGGCGCTGGTCAAGAGCGCTTATCAGTTAAAAATTGAAATCAAGGCCGAAATGGACGACGGCCAGAAAAAGATACATGAAGACGTCGACAAGAAACTGCGCTGGATCAAGCGTGATCTCATCGAGGAAATCGACAAGATCAAGGCCGGGCTTCAGGCCGACCACCAGCGCCGGGTCGCCGAAACCACCGCCGCGGTGGAGCAACGTTTGGGTGCCGCCGCCGAGGAATGGCGCAACGACAGAATTGAAACGCTGAAGATCCTCGACGGCCTGCGTCATGACGTATTGGTGCTGGACCAACGCCAACGCGGCCTGCGCCGCGAGCAGTCGGCGAAAGCCGAGGTGCTGCAGGCGCCCCCCCCCAACCCCGCACAGACCAGGCCCTCCACCGGTGAAAGGACAGCTCCGGCGCAGACCGGAGAAGAACTTCCGCCTTCCGCTGCCGAGCCTCTTATGCCGCCGGCCGAGCCGCAAAGCGCAGCGCCCGATCCGGTTCCCACATCCATCTGAGCAGTTGGTCTTTGCCCCTCGCCGGGCTGAATGGCCCGGCCCGGCGAGGGGCTATGCCACCCTGGTGCAGTGACCCCTTCTGATTGAGTCACCGCGCTAGTGGTCCGCCCCAGACGCTTGGTCCCCAAGCGCCTGGATCAGGCGGCCCACCAACCAATTGAATTGTGGTGAAAATTCGACGGCTGGTGGCGGTACCATCCGTCGGATTTTCACCACTAGGAAAACCGGGTGATCAGCTTGGCGATTGGTGGTCCGGTCAGGACCACGACGAAGACCCGCACGGTTTGGACGGCCAGGACGAAAGAAATATTCACCTGGCTCGAAACGGCAAGGATCGCCATCGAGCCGAGACCACCCGGACTGGTGGCCAGATAGGCGGTCAGCGGGTCGACATGGAGTAGCCTGGTCAGGGCCCATGCGGAGCCCGCGCAGAAGCCGATCAGCATGAATGTCGCCAGCAAGACACGCGGCAGAGCGCGCCATACATGGACGATGACCTCGCGGGTGAAATCAAGGCCGATATGCCACCCCACCGCGGTATAAGCCGCCCCCAGCAGCCATTGCGGCAACGTCATCCTGACGATTCCATTCGCCTGAAGCAGGACGCCCGCAAGCATCGAGATGAGCAGGGGGCCCGCCGGAATGCGGAGACGTCGCCCCGCCACGCCGCCGAAGGTGGCCACGCCGAAGGTCTTGAGCAGTTCCCTGAATGAACCGGCGGCAACCGGCGCCACCTTCGGCAGCGCCAGGGTCGCCATCGTCGCCGGCCCGAAATGGGGCAGAAAGCGCGAAACGACGGATGCGCTGAGGACCACGATGGTAAGCCGCAGATATTGCATGAAGGCCACCAGGCGGGCATCGGCCCCATATTCCTGGGCCATCGCCACCATGGCGCTGGAACCGCCGGGCGACGAGCCCCAGGCGGCGGTGGCGGCCGGCAGGACATTCAATCTGGCCAGGGTCCAGCCGGCGAGCGCCCCGGCGGCAATGGTGGCGGAAATCACCACGAGGATGGTCGCCCAATCATGCCATACCGTGGCCAGGATCGAGGCATTCATGTCACTGGCCACCAGACAACCGATGATGGCCTGCGCACAGGTGAACGCCCATGGGGGAGATTGCAGTTTTGTTCCGCCGACGCCGAAGCCAATGGCGGCGATCATTGGCCCAAGAAGGAATGCCGCCGGCAAAGTGGCACGTTCGAGACCCCAGGCCAGCGGCAGCGAGGTTGCGAGCAATGTCGCCCACGACTTGATTCGGTTTGCGATCAGGATGATTCACCCTTTGGTCGTTGTCGCCGGTTCAAATGCGCGGCTGCGATCATCGACCATATGGGGTGCCGGAAGACGGTAACAATCAGGTTTCTCGCCAGAGAGCGGACTGCGGTACTGAAACACAATGAAACCGAGACGCCTTATTCCCGTCACAGCGGCGGATTATGGTGGATGCCGTGGAACGACAGGAGGAAACAATGTTCCGCAGAATCGCATTCTCCACCGCCGTCGCCACCGCCCTGGTGGGCGCACCGATGACTTCGGCGTTCGCCTACGATCACTGGCACCGGGGCCCCGGCCTTATCGGCGCCGCAGTCCTCGGCACGGCCGCCGTGGTCGGTGCGGCCGCCGCGATCGCTACGGCACCGCTGGCTGCCGTCGCCGTTCCCGCGCCGGTCGTCGTAGCCCCTCCGCCGGTCGTCTATGCGGCACCGCCGCCCGTCGTCTACGCGGCACCAGCGCCCGTCGTCTATGCGGCACCAGCCTACGCATATGCGTATCCCTATGGTTACTACCGGGTTCGGTAGGTAGACCGATTGCTCAAGGTGCGCGCGGGCACCCGTCCGCGCCCTGCCCCTCAATCCGCCTCAGGTACCGCCAGCCGCGGCACGCGGCCGCCAAGGCGCCGCGACAGCAGGCGGGCGAGTTCGCTGACCGAGGCAGCCAGTTCGTCCAGATGGCCGTCGGCGTGGATCGCCAGGGTGCTGACGGCCACCGCAGCAACCGCGTGGCTGCCGGTAGCGTCGAAGATCGGTGCGCCGACGCAAACCATCCCTTCACGGGTTTCCTCACGGTCTACGGCGTAACCACGCCGGTGCGCCTCGGCCAGGTCACGGCTCAGGCCAGCCAGGTCGGTGTGGCTGTGCGGCGTCAGCGCCGGCAGCGGGCGCGCGTCGAACAGCTCGCGCAGGCGCGGTTCCGGCAGCGTGCTGAGCAACGCCTTGCCCGAGGCCGTGCAATGGGCCGGTAGGCGCATGCCGATGCGATAGGTCACGCCTAGCGGCTGCACGCCGTTGCGGCAGCCCACATAAACCGTGTCGGTGCCATCGAGGACCGCCAGCACCACCCCTTCCTTACGCAGCGTGCCCAGCTCGTCCGTGGTGCGGACGAACTCCTTGGTGATGTCGGTGGTGTTGAGATAGGTGTGCGCCCAGTCGAGGACGCGCGGCCCCAGGGCATAGCCCTGCTCGGTGCGGCGGACCAGATTTGTCGAGACAAGGCTGGTGCACAAGGCCAGCACGCTGCTCTTGGGCAGGCCGACCCGCTGAGTGATCTCGGCCAGCGTCAGGGCTTCGCCGCTGGCCGCCAGCAAATCCAAGATCTGCACGCCGCGGAACACGGCGGGGACCGAGCCCTTCGGGCGATCAGGCTCGTCTCGTTCGACCTTACGGCGAGTATGGGGGGATGCTTTTTTCATTGACAGGCGACGAGCTCCGTGGGCGAATCGTTCAAAATACAGAATGCAAGTTCAGTATTTTGAACAACAACAATATGAACGAGGCGCCCGTGACTGCAAGCTCTTTCGACCCGACCCAGCCCGCAAAGCTCTCCCACTTCATCGGCGGCAAGCCGTTCCCCGCATCCGGCGGCCGCTGGGGTGACGTGTTCGAACCGGCTTGCGGCAAGGTGGCAGCCAAGGTCCCCCTCGGTGGGCCGGCCGAGGTCGAAGCCGCAGTCGCCGCGGCTGCAGCCGCCCTGCCCGCCTGGGCCAACACCCCCCCGCTGCGCCGCGCCCGCGTCTTGTTCAAGTTCAAGGAGCTGCTGGAGCGCAATGCCGACGAACTAACCGCGCTGATCACCCGCGAACACGGCAAGATCCTCTCGGATGCCAGGGGCGAGCTGACGCGTGGCATCGAAGTGGTAGAGTTCGCCTGCGGCATACCGCATCTGCTGAAGGGCGAATTTTCCGACCAGATCGGCAACGGCATCGACAGCTGGTCGATCCGCCAGCCGGTGGGCGTCTGCGCCGGCATCACGCCGTTCAATTTCCCGGTGATGGTGCCCATGTGGATGTTCCCGGTGGCACTGGCCTGCGGCAACACCTTCATCCTGAAGCCTTCCGAACGCGACCCGTCACCCTCGTTGCGCATGGCCGAACTGCTGGCCGAGGCCGGATTGCCCGACGGCGTCTTCAATGTCCTGCACGGCGACCGCGAGGTGGTGGACGCCCTGTTGACCGACCCCCGGGTGGCGGCGATCAGCTTCGTCGGCTCCACCCCCATCGCCCGCCACATCTATGCCACCGGCGCCGCCCATGGAAAGCGCGTCCAGGCCTTGGGCGGCGCCAAGAACCATCTGGTGGTGATGCCTGATGCCGACCTCGATCAGGCGGTCGAGGCGCTGATCGGCTCAGCCTA
This sequence comes from Pseudomonadota bacterium, assembly GCA_021793155.1. GTDB lineage: Bacteria > Pseudomonadota > Alphaproteobacteria > Rhodospirillales > Magnetospirillaceae > DUZF01. Next base: position 102,393 of record JAJYTF010000010.1, read on the forward strand.
TGGCTCGGCCGGCGAACGCTGCATGGCCATCTCGATCGCCGTCGCCGTGGGCGATATCGCCGACCGTCTGGTCGCCCGCCTGGCCGAACGCGCCCGCACCCTGAAGGTGGGCCCCGGCACAACCCCGGCGGTGGAAATGGGTCCGCTGGTTACCCGCGAGCACTGGAACCGGGTCAAGGGCTATGTGGATCTCGGCGTCTCGGAAGGCGCCGAACTGGTGGTCGACGGGCGGAATCTCAAGGTCGCCGGATCCGAGGCCGGATTCTTCCTGGGGGGCTGCCTGTTCGACAAGGTCCAGCCGTCGATGCGCATCTACAAGGAGGAGATTTTCGGGCCGGTGCTCGGCGTCGTCCGCCTGCCCGATCTCGATGCCGCGATCAACCTGGTCAATGCCCATGAATACGGTAACGGTGTCGCCGTATTCACGCGCGACGGCGGTACTGCGCGGGAATTCTCGCGGCGCATCGCCGCCGGCATGGTGGGGGTGAACGTGCCTATCCCAGTACCCATGGCCTTCCACAGCTTCGGCGGCTGGAAGAACTCGGTGTTCGGCGACCATGCGGTGCACGGCACCGAAGGGGTGCACTTTTATACCCGCCTGAAGACCATGACCAGCCGCTGGCCGGAGGCCGGAGTGCTGTCGGCGAACCCGTTCGTCATGCCGACGCACTGAAGGCCGCATCATTCCGACGACCGGAGGGAGGAGCATTCTTGTGCAATTGCCCAGTCCCTCCCTCCTCTTGGGATGACAGAGGCAAAAGAAAAGAAAAGACGCAAGAGCTGAACAAGCCGTTGAACTTACCTAGGAGGAAGCAAATGAAGCAAATGTTGCGCTGTTTGCTGGCGGCGTCGTTGACCGTCATCAGTTCGGCGGCTCTCGCCGAGGATGCCCTGAAGATCGGTGCACCCCAGCCGATGACCGGCGCCGATGCGCCGTTCGGCGACAAGTTCAAGAAGGCCTATAGCATGGCCATTGAAGAGATCAACGCCAAGGGCGGCGTCAACGGCCGCAAGATCGAGATCGTCATCGAGGACCACCAAGCGAAGAATCCGCTGGCCGCGACCGTGGCCGAAAAGCTGATCACCGAGGACAAGGTGCTGATCCTGACGGGTGGCCGCGCCTCGGGCCAGGCCATCGAGATCGCCTCGGTGGCGCAGCGCCTGAAGACCCCCTATCTGGTCGACCACCCCTCGGCCGACGCGGTCACCGCCAAGGGCTGGGACTGGGTCTTCCGGCAGAACCCCCCGGGCTCGATCTATCCGGAAGCCTTCCACAAGTTCATCACCGAAGTCCCCGGCGCCATGCCGAAGTCAGTCGCCGTGGTCTATGACAACACTTTGTTCGGCAAGACTATCGCCGCCGCCACCATTGCCTTCCTGAAGTCCAAGAACGTGCCGATCGTCGCCGACGAGGCCTATCCGGTGAACACCCTCGACTTCAAACCGATCATGACCAAGGTAAAGGCCGCCAATCCCGACTATCTGCTGATGATGGCGGTTGCCACCACAGACGCCATCCTGATGACCCGTCACGCCAAGGAGATCGGCGTGACACCGCGGGCCTTCGTCGGCTTTGGCGGCGGATTCGGCGTGGGAGACTTCGCCACCCAATTGGGTCCGCTCTCCGAGAAGGTGTTCTCCTCGGCATCCTGGTCGGGCAATCCCAACGACCCGCTGACCGCGGCGTTCTACAAGAACTATCAAGCCAAGTATGGACTGCACCCGCATGAGCACGAGGTCGAGGGCTATTCGGTCATCTATGTGATCGCCGATGCTTTGAAGCGGGCCAAGTTGACCGGCAACCTGGAGGCCGATCGGGATGCCATCCGGCAGGCCTTGCTGACGACGGACATGCAGACGGCGTTCGGCAAGACCAAGTTCGGCAACTGGACCGGCCCCAACGGCGACCAGTACACCAATCAGAACATTTATTCGCCCGAACATTCCGTCCTCGCCCAGTGGCGCAACGGGCAACTTCTGAACGTCTATCCGAAGGACAACGCCGAGACGGCGTACGCCTTCCCCGAATAGCCGTCGAAATCCGCCACTCCCCTTGGCCCACCGACACATAGAGCTCCGGGGGGCCAAGGGGGCACTTGCGAAGGGCGTGCCTGAATGGAAATGTTCTTGCAAAGCCTAGTCAGCGGTGTTCTGACCGGGACGCTATACGCCATGATCGCCGTCGGCCTGACCATCGTCTTCGGTGTGATGCGCATCATCAACATGGCCCACGGCGAAATGGTCATGCTGGGCATGTTCGGCGCCTACTGGAGCTATTCGTTGCTCCATCTCGACCCGTTCCTGTCGCTGCTGCTGTGGATGCCGGCCATGTTCGCCTTCGGCATGGTGGTCTACCGCTTCCTCTTGCGGAAGATCATCCCCGGCGGCGAACTCAACTCGCTGCTGTACACCGCCGGCCTGTCGCTGCTGATCGCCAATCTGGCCCTGCTGCTGTGGACCGGCGACTACCGCAACATCAACCTCTCCTATGGCATGCTGCCGGCCCGGCCCTTCGGCATTTCGGTATCGGTGCCGCTGGCCATCGCCTTCGCCTTGGCGATGGTCATCACCACCCTGCTCTCGCTGTTCCTGTCGCGCACCGATACCGGCCGGGCGATCCGGGCGACCGCTCAGAATCCGGAAGCCGCGGCGCTGATGGGCATCGAGGTGGGGCGCATCGACATGATCACCTTCGGCCTCGGCACCGCGCTGGCCGGAGCATCGGGGGTGTTGCTGGCACCGTCGCTCTATCTGTACCCGACGGTGGGCGAGATCCTGATCGTCAAATGCTTCGTCATCGTCGTGCTGGGTGGCCTGGGTTCGATCCCCGGAGCGATTGCCGGCGGCGTGCTGCTCGGCCTGGTTGAGTCGCTGGGCTCCGTCTACATCTCGGTGGCCTACAAGGACGGCATCGGCTTCGTGCTGTTCCTGCTGGTTCTGCTGTTCCGGCCGAAGGGCCTGTTCGGCGTGGGGAGGTCGTAATGCCGAAATTTGCCCTTCCCGGCCTGCTGGTCGCCGTCTTCATCGCGGCGCCGCTGCTGTCGACCCACTCCTTCGTCCATCACCTGCTGATCATGGTGTTGTTCTCGACGCTGCTCGGGCTGTCCTGGAACCTGCTGGGTGGCTTCGCGGGGCAGGTCTCCTTCGGCCATTCGGCCTTCCTGGGTGTTGGCGCCTATACCACCTTGCTGTTCTACCTGAAGCTCGGCCTTTCGCCCTGGCTCGGCCTGGTGGCAGGCGGGGCGCTGGCCATGGTCGTGGCGGTGCCCATCGGGCTGATCTGTTTCCGCCTCCGCGGACCCTATTTCTCGCTGGCCACCCTGGCGGTGGCCGAGATCATCCGCCTGGTGGCACTGAACTGGGAAGAGCTGACCGCCGGCCCGCAGGGCCTGATCATCACGCATCTGCCGGCCTTGTCGCTGTTCGGCCAGACGGTGAACTGGGAAAGCAAGCTGCCCTTCTATTACCTGATCGCCCTGTTGGCCCTGCTGGGCATGGGCCTTACCCATCTGGTCGCCCGCTCGCGGCTCGGAGCCTATCTGCTGGCGGTGCGCGAGGATCTGGAGAGCGCCGAGGCGGTGGGCATCGATACTGTGCTCACCCGCGTCCTGGCGCTGGCCCTATCGGCGATGCTCGTCGGCCTGGCCGGCGGCTTCTACGGCCTCTATTTCCGCTACATCGACCCCGATGCGGTGTTCTCAGTGGCTCTGTCGGTGGAGATGGTGTTCATCGCCGTGGTCGGCGGCATCGCCACCACCGCCGGTCCGATCGTCGGCGCCATCGTCCTGGTGAGTATCAGCGAGACCTTCCGCTCCCAGTTCCAGTCCGGACATCTGATCTTCTACGGGCTGTTCATGATGCTGGTGATCCGTTACCTGCCGGACGGCATCTGGGGCCGGGTTCGGCTGGCACTCAAACAGGTGCGGGAGCGCTGACCATGTCTCTGCTCGAAGTCACCGATCTGGGCAAGAATTTCGGCGGGCTGCGCGCCGTGTTCGGCTTGTCCTTCAACCTCAAGGCCAACGAAATTCTGGGCCTGATCGGGCCAAACGGCGCCGGCAAAACCACCGCCTTCAACCTGATGGCCGGCTTCATCCCGCCCAGTAGCGGCGAGGTGCGCCTGGAAGGACGGAACATCGTCGGGCTGAAGCCCCATTCCATCGTCAAGCGGGGAATCGCCCGCACCTTTCAAGTGGTCAAGCCGTTCCGCAAGCTCTCGGTGCTGGAAAACGTCACCCTGGCTGCGTTCCTGCACCACCCCCGGCGGGCCGAGGCGACGGCCGAAGCCCGGCGCATCCTGGGTCTGCTCGACCTGACCGACAAGGCCGAGGGCGCAGCCTCGGATCTTACCTTGGCGCAGCAGAAGCGGCTGGAGATCGCCCGCTGCCTGGCCACCCGCCCGAAGATTCTGTTCCTCGACGAGCCCATGGGCGGCCTCAACGCCACGGAAGTGGAAGCCGCCTGCGATCTGGTGCTGCGGCTCAGGTCGGAGGGGATCGCGGTGATCCTGGTGGAACACCACATGCGGGCGATCATGCGCATCTCGGACCGCGTCCTGGTGCTGCACCACGGCGTGCCCATCGCCGATGGCAAGCCGGAAGCGGTGGTGCGCGATCCGGACGTGGTCCGGGCCTATCTGGGGGAAGGGAAAGCCTGATGCTGCAGGTGCGCAATCTCGAAGTCGCCTATGGGCGGCTGCAGGCCTTGTGGAACGTGTCCTTCGAGGTGCCGCGGGGTGAAATCGTCGCCCTGATCGGCGCCAACGGTGCCGGCAAGACCACAACACTCAAGACGCTGGCCGGCCTGCTGGCACCGAAGGCGGGACGTATTGAATTCGAAGGCCAGCGGCTGGACGGCGCCAGCCCGGCCCGCATCGTCCGCTCCGGCCTTGTACTGGTGCCCGAAGGGCGGCGTCTGTTTCCTGAAATGACCGTCGAGGACAACCTGCTGATGGGGGCCTATGCCACCCCGAAAGCGGGACGAGAGGACCGTCTGGAGAGCGTCTACACCATCTTTCCGCGCGTCCGCGAACGTTGTCGACAGCTGGCCGGAACGCTGTCGGGCGGCGAGCAGCAGATGGTGGCCATCGGCCGCGGCCTGATGGCCAATCCGAGGGTGCTGATGCTCGACGAGCCGTCGCTGGGCCTGGCCCCGCTGATGGTCGAGGAGATGTTCAGAGTGGTCGCCGAAATCAATGCCAGTGGGGTGACGGTCCTGCTGGTCGAACAGAACACTCAGCACTCGTTACGCATCGCGCATCGCGGCTATGTTGTGGAGGCCGGGCGCACTGTTCTGGCTGGAACCGGCCAGGACCTTCTCAACAACGACGACGTGCGGAAAGCCTATCTGGGCCTGTGACCCACCGCGGAAACCACCCGCCGAGATCCTTCGCCGAGACGAACGGCGAAGGGTCTCGACACCCGTCCCTGCCCCAGCTTCCATAGCGGCCTCCCGGTCATTCTGCCCGCGGCGCTCGGGCGCCGCGATGCCGGCAAAGCCTGACAGCGACGCGCCAAGCCTGCGCTCATCGCGGTTCCTGGCATCAAGCAAAAGCCAGAACCGTGGAGGCGGCGACTGTGACGATGGCAGCGAAAATCCACGAAAAAAGCCAATTCACATGCTCCACCATTCACCATTCCTGGGAACATTTTGGCCTGAAATGGCACAAAGGCCACCTCAACTTTGAATGAAACAAAGAAATAGAATAATTCAAGTTCCCCTCATCCTATTTTTTCCCTGCGACTTTAGTCGAATACAGGCGCTCGATCGGCAGAATTCATACCTTGGTCGGATTGACGCGAAACTGTTGCCGGTGCTGAGTCAGGCCATCGGATACAGACCAAACCCATGAGGAGGAGCGACGTCATGTTTCAACAGGCCCTCGAGACCGTGCGCAAGCAGGGCGGCTTCAGGAACCGGTATGAGAATTTCATTGGTGGGGACTGGGTGGCCCCGGTGAAGGGGCAATATTTCACCAATTTAAGCCCGATCAATGGGGAGGCTCTGTGTGAAGTCGCCCGCTCAACGGCCGAGGACATCGAAAAGGCGCTGGATGCCGCGCATGCGGCGAAGGAAGCCTGGGGTCGGGCGTCAACGGCGGCGCGCGCCCAGGTCCTCAACCAGATCGCCGACCGGATGGAACAGAACCTGGAGCTTCTTGCCATCGCCGAAACGCTGGACAACGGAAAGCCGATCCGCGAGACGCGGGCCGCCGACATCCCGCTGGCGATCGACCATTTCCGTTATTTCGCCGGCTGCATCCGTGCCCAGGAAGGCTCGATCGGGGAAATCGACGACACGACGGTCGCTTACCACTTCCACGAACCGCTGGGCGTGGTCGGCCAGATCATCCCCTGGAACTTCCCGATCCTGATGGCCGCATGGAAACTGGCCCCGGCGCTGGCCGCCGGCAACTGCGTGGTACTGAAGCCGGCCGAACAGACGCCCATGAGCATCATGGTGCTGATGGACCTGGTCAAAGATCTGCTGCCCGCCGGCGTCCTCAACGTGGTCAACGGCTTCGGCGTCGAAGCCGGCAAGCCCCTGGCATCCAACCCGCGGATCGCCAAGATCGCCTTCACCGGCGAGACCAGCACCGGCCGCCTGATCATGCAGTACGCCTCGGAAAACATCATTCCAGTGACGCTGGAGCTGGGCGGCAAGTCGCCCAATATCTTCATGGCCGACGTCATGGATGCCGACGATGCGTTCTTCGACAAGGCGCTGGAGGGGTTCGCCATGTTCGCCCTGAACCAGGGCGAAGTCTGCACCTGTCCGTCGCGCGTCCTGGTCCAGGAATCGATCTTCGATAAATTCATGGAACGCGCCGTCGCCCGCGTCGAGAAGATCAAGACCGGCCACCCGCTCGACCCCGCGACCATGATCGGCGCGCAGGCCTCCAACGACCAGCTCGAGAAGATCCTGCAATACATCGACATCGGCAAGAAAGAGGGCGCCAAGTGCCTGACCGGCGGTGAACGCAACCATCTGGGCGGCGGCCTGGAGAATGGCTACTACGTCAAGCCGACGGTTTTCACCGGCCACAACAAGATGCGCATCTTCCAGGAAGAGATCTTCGGGCCCGTGGTGTCGGTCACTCCTTTCAAGGACGTGGAGGACGCCTTGCGCATCGCCAACGACACTCTTTACGGGCTGGGCGCCGGCGTGTGGTCGCGCAACGGCAACACGGCTTATCGCCTGGGCCGCGAAATCAAGGCGGGTCGCGTCTGGACAAATTGCTACCATCTGTACCCGGCGCATGCCGCGTTCGGCGGCTACAAACAGTCGGGCATCGGCCGCGAAACGCATAAGATGATGCTGGACCACTACCAGCAGACCAAGAATCTGCTGGTCAGCTACAGCCCGAACGCTCTTGGCTTCTTCTGATCTCAAAGCGGTTTCGGCCTTCGTTTGAAGGCCGAAGGCGCACCAAGCCCGCGCGGCGTCTGAGCATCGCCGACAAGACGACCGCGGAACCGAACTGATGTAACCCATTGTGCGGGGACGGTGCCATGCGCCGCCCCCGCCTTTGCCCCGGGGAGGGAAGAAATGCCAGCCAGAGTCACCGTCACCCCCGAGGCCGCGGCATTGATCCAGCGCCTGCGCTCGCAGCACGGCCCGCTCGTCTTCCATCAGTCCGGAGGCTGCTGCGACGGCAGCGCTCCAATGTGTTACAAGCAGGGTGAATTCCGCATCGGCGAGCGTGACGTGTTGCTGGGCAGTATCGAGGATTGTCCGTTCTACATCGGCGGCGCCCAGTTTGAATTGTGGTCCCATACACAGCTGATCATCGACGTGGTTCCGGGCCGAGGCGCGTCCTTCTCGCTGGAAATCCCCGAGGGCGTCCGCTTCCTGACGCGCGGACGGGTATTCACCGACGACGAAGCTGCGGAGTTGGACGCTGCGGGGCCGCCGCCCACGGGACCCGACGCGCATCGGCAGGCAGAGCGATGAATTGTCCGTTTCGACCATGGTAATCTGCACCCGGAGCTTACAATCTGGGACCCGCTGAGATGACTGCAAAACCACCACCAGGGCTTGACCAACGGATACGCCGAACTGCGACCGTCGCAAAAACGGCGAGGCAGGCGGTCGACGAGTTGCGGGCCGGATTGATCCAGGACGACCTGTCCTTGGTCATGCTGTTCTGCTCGCCGGCCCTTGCCCAGGATTCGCTGGCCAATGCCATCAGCAGTTCCTTCCCCGGCGTTCCGGTCGTCGGCTGCACGACAGCCGGGGAAATCACGCCGTCAGGCTATTTGCACAACAGCGTCGCCGGGGTAAGCCTGGCCGCCCCGGACTTCGTCGCGGCGGCACGCGGAGTCGAGGATATCCGTGGCTTTTCAGTCGCCGACGGCCGTCAACTGGTGCAGGGATGCCTGCGCGGCATCGAAGCAAAGGCTCCAGGTTGGCCGATCGAGAAGATGTTCGCCATGCTGCTGATCGACGGGCTGGCCGCCTGCGAGGAGTCGGTGGTCAGCGCCCTGCATCGCGAGTTGGGACCGATCCCCCTGTTCGGCGGCTCGGCCGGCGACGAGCTGTCCTTCGCCACCACGAAAGTCCTGTGGGACGGGACATTCCACCAATATTCGGCGGTCCTCATCCTGGTCGCCACCAACCACCCATTCCATGTCTTCAAGACGGAGCATTTCGGCATTTCGGGCGAGAAGATGGTGGTCACCGCCGCCGATCCGGTACGGCGCATCGTCACCGAAATCAACGCCGAGCCGGCGGCGGAGGAATATGCCAGGATGGTCGGCGTCAGCACCGAGCGGCTGACCCCGATGATCTTTGCGAACCATCCGGTAGTCGTGCGGGTCGGCAATGTGCCTTATGTACGCTCGATCCAGAAGGTCAATTCGGACGGCAGCCTCACGTTTTTTTGCGCGATCGACGAAGGGATCGTGCTGAGCGTGGCCACGGCGACGGATATCGAGGCGGACCTGGCGCGCCTGTTCGACGAGATCGGCAGGCAGGTGATGCAGCCGGAAGTCGTGATCGGCTGCGATTGCATTCTGCGAAACCTCGAACTCCGCAAAAAAGGCGGGATGGAGAGGGCGTCGAAACTCATGGCGGCCCACAACGTCATCGGCTTCAACACCTACGGAGAGCAGTTCCACGCAATGCATGTGAACCAGACCTTTACCGGCGTGGCGATCGGACGGCGCGACTGAGATGGATGTCGTAATCCCGCCGTACGACGAACTGGTGCAGCACGTTGCCGAGCTGGAGCGGGAAAACTCCAAGCTGCGGAAGATCAACAAGGTGCTGATCGACCGCGTCGAACGTAGCATGGATTTCCAGGGCAATGCCTTCTCGCTGTTCCAGACCGCCATCGTCCTGGAAGGACGTATTCGCGACCGCACGATGGAACTCGAGGACGCGTTGCATGCCCTGGAGAAGACCAACCGCGCCCTCAATACGGCCAAGGAAGAGGCTGAAACTGCAGAAATGCGCCTGGCCGAGGCCATCGAATCGGTCAGCGAAGGCTTCGTGCTGTGGGACGCCGATGACCGCCTGGTCATGTGCAATACCAAATACCGCGAAATCTGGCCCGGCCTGACCGAGGTCATCGTACCGGGAATACCTTTCGTCGCGCTGCTCCACCACGCCCAAGCCCTGGGGCTGTTCGCCGACCAGGATCTTTCCGTCGACATCGCGCTGCAGCAGCGGGTGCGCTACCACCGCCAGCCGATCGGCGTGTTCGTTCTGAAGCTGAGTGACGGCCGCTGGGTCCAGGTCAGCGAGCGCCGCACCGCCGACGGAGGAAGCGTCGCGATCTACATGGACATCACCGCGGTGAAGCTGTCGGAGCAACGCCAACGGGAGCGCGAGGTGGCGGCCAAGAGCGCTCTTCTGCAGGCGATCTTCGACAACATATCCCAGGGCATTTCGGTGATCGACCGGGACCGGTCACTGGTGGCGTGGAACCAGCGCTTCCTCGACCTGCTGGGCATACCGGCCGAGGAAATCCACGTTGGCCAGCCCCTTCGCGACTTCATCAACCGTCCGGAAATCCGCTGCCAGTTCCTGCAGTTCGGCTTCGACCCCACACCCGCCCATTTCGACACCTTCGGCATCGAGCAGATCTGCGACGACGGCCGAGTCCTGGAAATCCGGGTCGGCCCCATGCCGGGCGGCGGCATCGTCAGCACCTATACCGACATCACCGAACGCAAGCGGTCGGAATGGGCGTTGCGCGACAGCGAATACCGCATCCGACTGATCACCGACGCGGTGCCGGCGCTGATCGCCTATGTCGATTCCGAGGAACACTACCGCTTCACCAATAAGCCTTACGAAGACTGGTTCGGCCGGCCACGCAGCGAAATCAACGGCCGCCCCATGCGCAGCGTGCTGGGCGCCGAGCTTTACGACGGCCGACGCCATTTCGTCGAGGCGGCATTGTCCGGCCAGCGCGTAAGCTTCGAACTCGATCTGAGCACGGCGCGCGGACGCCTTCGCCACGCCACCGCCACTTATGTCCCCCATTTCGGGCCCGATGGCGGAGTTCTGGGCTTCTTCGCCCTGATCCAGGACATCACCGAGCGCAAGCGGGCGGCCGAGGAGGTGCGCGAGGCGAAGGAGGGCCTGGAACGCCGAGTCGCCGAGCGCACCATGGAACTGACTTCGCTGAACCTCAAGCTCAAGCAGGAGGTGGAGGAACGCCGCCAGGCGGAGCAAGCCTTGAACGCGGCAAAGGGGGACGCGGAACGGGCGAACATGAGCAAAACGAAGTTCATCGCCGCGGCCAGCCATGACCTGCTGCAGCCGCTGAACGCGGCCCGGGTTTTCGCCGCCGCCCTTGCCGAATCGCGCATGGCCGAACGCAACCGCAACCTGGTCCACAATGTCGTCTCGGCGCTGAACTCGGTCGATGAGCTGCTAAGCGCCCTTCTCGACATCTCGAAGTTCGATGCGGGGGCCTATACGCCGGAGATTTCCAATTTCTGCATCGACAGCATGTTGCTGTCCCTGGTCAACGAGCATCTGCCGCAGGTCACGGCGCGACACCTGACCATCCGTTGCGTACCGTCGAGCATGGTGGTTCGATCGGACCCGGTGCTGGTCTGCCGGATCCTGCGGAATTTCCTCAGCAATGCTATGCGCTACACGCCGTTCGGCCGCATTTTGCTCGGATGCCGCCGCCGCCGTGGCGGCATCGAGGTCCAGGTCTGGGACACGGGCATCGGCATCCCCGAGGACAAATTGGGCGACATCTTCCAGGAATTTCACCGGCTGGGGACCGACACCCACGGCAAGGATCGCGGCATGGGGCTGGGCCTTGCCATCGTCGATCGGATCCTGCGTTGCCTGGGGCATCAGGTGTTCGTTCGTTCGCAGCTTGGCAAAGGGTCGGTCTTTTCCGTGCTGCTGCCCTATGGCAGCCCGCAAGAGAGCGAGGTGCCCACCGCCAGGTTCAATCTGCCGGCAGCGGTCGACCGGCTGGCCGACCTCTCGGTCATGGTGGTGGAGAACGACAACGCCGAACTGGCCGCCATGGAGGCACTGCTGCAGTCCTGGCACTGCCAAGTGCAGGTCGCAGCCAATACCGCCGCGGCGTTGGTGCAACTGCGATATTCGGACCATGCCCCGGACGTGGTCATCGCCGATTACCATCTGGACCACGACGATACCGGCCTGCAGACACTGCGCACCGTCCAGGCCCTGTACCAGCACACCATCGCCGGCATCGTGCTGACCGCCGACCGTACGGACGAAATCCAGAATTTGGTCCGCGGCGCCGGCTATCACCTTCTCAACAAGCCATTGAAGCCCGCCCGCCTGCGCTCGCTCCTCGCCCATATCCATCCGCCTGACGGTGGGCAACGGACGAGCGGGTAATCTCAAGTCTCGATGAGCGAAGCTCGTCGAGACTTCGCTGGCCGCCATCGTTGGCGCGACAGCCAAGGGTTTCCGGGAAACCCGCCTGGCCGAGGGCGCGGTATAACACCAAAGTCGGACTCCGCGGCTTCTCGGCAGCTCTCTAGACTGGACGGACAGACGGAGTGGCCATCGAATGCTGCGGCAGGTCCTATTTGCACTGAGCATCGTTTTCGCCGCGATGTCCCCCTGGCCGGCCGTGGGCGCCGAGCCGGTGCATCTGCGCATCGGGCTGGTGAAATTCGGGGCGGCAGCCTGGGAAATCGACACGATGCGCAGCCATGGCTTGGATCGTGCGGCCGGCATTGTCGTCGACCCCGTCGACCTGGCCAACCCGGCAGCGGGCGAAGTGGCGCTGCAAGCCGGCGGGGTCGATGCGATCCTGACCGACTGGCTGTGGGTTTCCCGGCAGCGCCTGGCCGGGCGACGCATTACCTTCGTGCCCCACAGCGCGGCGCTGGGCGAGATCCTGGTGCCGCGAGACTCCACGATCCGCAGTCTGGCCGACCTCAAGGGAAAGCGGCTAGGTGTGGCCGGCGGCCCGCTCGACAAGTCGTGGCTCCTGCTGCGAGCCTTTAGCCGCCGCCAAATGGGCGGCGACATCGCAAACCGGGCGACCATCGTCTTCGCCGCCCCACCCCTGCTCTCGCAGGAGTTGGCGAGCCTGCGCGTCGACGCCATCCTTACCTATTGGCCCTTCGCCGCCCGTCTGGCGGTGCACGGCTTTCGCAGCCTGGCGACGATGGACGAGGTCATCAAGGGCCTGGGTTTCACCAGAACGGTGCCAATGCTGGGGTATGCGGTCCCGGACACCTGGATCGCCCGACATCCGGGCGGTCTCGAGAAGTTCCTCGGAGCCATCCGCGAAGCCGACTCCATCCTGTGGCGGTCCGATAGCGAGTGGGAAAGGCTGCGCCCCCTGACGGCGGCCGAGGACGACGCCACCTTGGTCGCCTTGCGCCAGCGCTTCCGCGCCGGAATCAGAGACGGATGGGACGCGGCGGAACAGGCCGACGCCAGCCGCCTGTTCGCCCTGATGGCGGAAACCGGCGGAGCCGACCTGACCGGCGGCGCTCACGACATCGCCGCAGGCACCTTCTGGTCCGGCGCTTGCCGATAAGACCGAGCGCGGTTTCCACTTCGCTTTAGTCGTACATGGTTCGCGCCGCGTGGTCGCCCGCAGCCTGCGGCGGCGGCGATTTGCCCTCTTTCAGATCGCCCAGCAGCGACAGGATCTTGCTCGCCTTGATCACCGCCTGCGTGCGTGAATGAACCTTCAGCTTGCGCAGGATCGCCGACACATGGGCTTTGACCGTGCTTTCGACGATGCTGAGTTCGTAAGCGATCTGCTTGTTGGGCTGGCCTCCGACCAGCATCTGCAAGACGATGCGCTGCTGATGGGTCAGCTGGGATATCCCCTCCAGCAACTTGGCATCGGCCGGGCTGAGTTGGCGTTTGTCGCGCCCTGGTCCCACTGCCGGCGAGTAGATGCCGCCGTCCAGGACATAGCGGACCGCCGCCACCATTTCGTCCTTGGCCAGCGATTTCGGCATGAACCCCGCGGCGCCGCAAGTGATCGCCTGGTGCACGGTGCTGACGTCCTCGGACGCCGATACGACGATGATCGGCACCGCCGGTGCGGCGTTCCGCAGCGATACCAAGCCGTTGAAGCCGTCCATGCCGGGCATGTTGAGATCGAGGAAGATCAATTCGATACTGTCGTCATCGACGACCGCCAACGCCTTGTCGCAGCTGTCGGCCTCGACGATCAGGTGATCGGCGAATACATCGGCGGCGACCCGTTGCAGGGCTTCGCGGAACAGCGGGTGGTCGTCGGCGATCAGAACGGTCGGTTTCTCGTTGTCGGACATGTCCCCACCGCAGATTTTTTTCGACGCTCATTTTTGGACGAATTCTACGATCGTCGGAACAGCCAATAAAGCAAAAAGGGCTGAAAGACGACGTAGCCGACTTTGGGCCGAAAGGGATACCCGCTCCAGCCTATCCCCGCTTCGGTTTGCTTGGGAAGCTTGAACGCCCATGGTTGTCTATGAAAAATCGCTTTGCTTCGCTCAGGCTACTTTCTCATTTGGATTTATACTTAATGTTCAACCTATCAACACGGCCAGCGACCGGCCCTGGAGGGGATAGGCCGCACCACCGGCCCAGTCCGCCACCCCGTCCGGCAGCGCGGTATCGATCAGCCGCCGCCAGCCTTTCTTCGCCTCGGGCAGAAGGAAGGCTATTTCTTCATGGTGAGCATTCATCAGGACGATGAACGGACGGTCTGATTCCGGCTCGCCGGCCGCAGTGGCGTAGTAGTACTCGCCGCCCGCCCCGGCATCACCGGTCAGCAACATGCCCAACGTCCGCGCCTCGCCGAAGGCCCAGTCTTCGTCACTCTGCTCTCGCCCTTCCGGGTTCAGCCAGAGGATATCCGGGGGCTGGCCGTTCGCCCGACCGCGAAAGAAGCGCGCCCGGTGGAATACGGGATGGTTCCGGCGCAGGCCGATCACGCGGTGCAAGAAACTGAGCAGAGCGAGGTCGGGCTGGTCCCATTTGATCCAGGAAATGGCATTGTCCTGGCAATAGCCGTTGTTGTTCCCATCCTGGCTGTTGCCGATCTCGTCGCCGGCCAGCAGCATCGGTACTCCCTGACTGAGCAGCAGCATTGACAACAGATTGCGCTTCTGACGAGCCCGCAACTCGAGCACCGCCGGATCGGCGGTGTCGTCTTCGGCCCCGCAATTCCACGAATCATTTTCGTTGATCCCGTCGGCATTCCCCTCGAGATTCGCTTCGTTGTGCTTGGTGTTGAAGGAGACGAGGTCCTTCAGCGTAAAGCCGTCATGGGACGTGATGAAATTGATGCTGGCCGAGGGCCGACGACCTCGGTGGCCGAACAGGTCCGCCGAACCGGAAAGGCGCGAGGCCAACTGCGGAACCTGGCCGGCATCCCCCTTCCAGAAGCGACGTACCGTGTCACGGTATTTTCCATTCCATTCGGACCAGCCGGGCGGATAGCCACCGACCTGATAGCCGCCATGGCCGAGATCCCACGGCTCGGCGATCAGCTTGACCTTCGACAGCACCGGATCCTGGCCGATGGCATCGAAGAAGGCGGCGCCGGGATCGTAGGAGAAGCCCTCCCGCGCCAGTGACGAGGTAAGATCGAAGCGGAAACCGTCGACATGCATCTCCTCGACCCAATAGCGGAGCGAATCCAGAACCAGCTGGAGAACTCGCGGATGGCTGACATTCAGCGTGTTGCCGCAACCGGTCGAGTCCCAGCAGTAGCGGGGATCGCTGGGCACCAGCTTGTAATAGGATGCATTGTCGATGCCGCGGAAGGACAGGGTCGGGCCGAGATGGTTGCCTTCGGCGGTATGGTTGTAGACTACATCGAGGATCACCTCGATGCCCTCGTCGTGCAACCGGCGAACCGTCGCCTTGAATTCGCCGACCTGCCCGCTCCCGAGATAGCGCGGTTCGACGGCGAAAAAGCCGATGCTGTTGTAACCCCAATAGTTTCTCAGCCCTTTCTCCAGCAGCAGCCGGTCGTCGACGAAGGCATGGACGGGCATCAACTCGATGGCGGTGATGCCGAGCCGCTTCAGATGCGCGACCACCGGCGGCCAGGACAATCCAGCGAAAGTCCCACGCAGGCTGGGCGGCACATCGGGATGGAGCTTGGTGAGCCCGCGGACATGCGCCTCGTAGACGATGGTCTGCTGCCAGGGGGTTTCGGGACGCCGTTCGTTGCCCCAGGTGAAGGCGGTGTCCACCACCTGGCATTTCGGCATACCTCGGGAGTTGTCGCGCCGGTCGAAGGAAAGGTCATCTCGCGGATGGCCGATCCGATAGGCGAAATGGCCATCGGACCAGCGGATACCGCCAACCAGCATTTTCGCATAGGGATCGAGCAGCAGCTTGTTCGGGTTGAACCGGTGCCCGGCCCGCGGCTCCCAAGGGCCATGCACCCGGTAACCGTAAAGTTGGCCTGGCCGAACGTCCGGCAGGTAGCCATGCCACACCTCATTGGTGTACTCCGGCAGGGCAACGCGCTCCAGTTCGCGCCGCCCATAAGGATCGAACAGGCACAACTCGACCGAAGTGGCATTGGCCGAAAAGAGGGCGAAATTGACGCCGCCACCATCCCAGGCCGCCCCCAGGGGGTGCGGCGAACCCGGCCAGACGCGAGCACGAACGGCGGACAATTGCAGCCTCCTGGCCGGTCACAGGATCCTTTGCGGAGCCTATCCTTGGGGCCGCCTTTGGGGCGGGCCCCTTAGGGCTCAGGATGACGCGGACGGGTGGTCATCCTGAGCGAAGCGAAGGATCTATGGCTGCTTCCGCCTAATCGACCATTTCCGGTTCCTTGCTGGGGCTGTGCCCTCCTTCAAGAAACTCGAATGTCAACTGGCCATCCTTTACGTCGACCTTGACGATTCCGCCCTTGGACAGGCGGCCGAACAGGAGTTCTTCGGCCAAAGGCTTCTTGATGTACTCCTGGATGATGCGGGCCAGCGGCCGGGCGCCGTAAAGTTTGTCGTACCCCTTCTCGGCCAGCCAGCCACGGGCGGCATCCGACAGTTCGATCGACACGTCACGATCGCCCAGCTGGGTCTCCAGCTGGATGATGAATTTGTCGACCACCCTGGTCACCACGTCGAGGGAGAGCGGGGCGAAAGCGATCGTGGCGTCGAGGCGGTTGCGGAACTCGGGCGAGAACATCCGCTGGATCGCCTCCTGGTCATCACCCTCGCGGGTTTCGCGGCCGAAGCCGATAGCCGGCTTGGCGAGGTCCGAGGCTCCCGCATTGGTGGTCATGATCAGGATGATGTTGCGGAAATCGACCGTCTTGCCATTGTGGTCGGTCAGTTTGCCGTGGTCCATCACCTGCAGCAGGATATTGAAAAGGTCCGGATGGGCTTTCTCGATTTCGTCGAGCAGCAGCACCGAATGCGGATGCTGGTCCACCGAGTCGGTCAGTAGCCCGCCCTGGTCGAATCCGACATAGCCGGGCGGCGCGCCGATCAGCCGCGACACCGAATGACGTTCCATGTATTCGGACATGTCGAAGCGGATAAGTTCGATACCCAGGATCCGCGAAAGCTGCCGTGCCACCTCGGTTTTGCCAACACCGGTCGGTCCCGAGAACAGATAGCAGCCAATCGGCTTTTCTGGCTCGCGCAGACCGGCGCGGGCCAGTTTGATGGCCGAGGCCAAGGCATCGATGGCCTTGTCCTGACCGAACACCATGGTCTTGAGATCGCGCTCGAGCGTCTTCAGCACCTCCATGTCGTTGGTCGAGACGCTCTTGGGAGGAATGCGGGCGATCTTCGCCACGATCTCCTCCACGTCGCGCACGGTCACCGTCTTGCGCCGTTTGGATTCCGGCAAAAGCATGCGGGCGGCGCCGACCTCGTCGATCACGTCGATCGCCTTGTCCGGCAGTTTGCGGTCGCCGATATAGCGGGCCGACAGCTCGACCGCCGCGCGGATCGCGTCATTGGTATAGCGGACCCGGTGATGCGCCTCGTAATAGGGCTTCAACCCGTGCAGGATCTTCACCGAATCTTCGACCGAAGGCTCGTTGACGTCGATCTTCTGGAAGCGCCGCACCAGGGCGCGGTCCTTCTCGAAGTGGTTCCGGTATTCCTTGTAAGTGGTTGAGCCGATACAACGCAACGAACCCGAAGCCAGGGCCGGCTTGAGCAGGTTCGACGCATCCATCGAGCCACCCGAGGTGGCCCCGGCGCCGATCACCGTATGTATTTCGTCGATGAACAGGATAGCCCCATCCAGGGCCTCCAGTTCCGAGACGACGGCCTTCAGCCTTTCCTCGAAGTCGCCGCGATAGCGAGTCCCGGCAAGGAGAGCCCCCATGTCCAGCGAGAATATGGTGGCCTGCTTGAGCACGTCGGGCACCTCGGCCTTGACGATACGGCGGGCCAGCCCTTCGGCGATCGCCGTCTTGCCAACGCCGGGATCGCCCACGTAAAGCGGGTTGTTCTTCGAGCGTCGGCACAGGATCTGGATGGTCCGCTCGATTTCCGGCTCGCGCCCGATAAGCGGGTCGATCTTGCCCTGCATGGCCTTACGATTGAGATTGACGCAGTAGGCGTTCAACGCCTCCTGCCCTTTCTTCACCATGTTGTCCGCCTTGGCATCCTCATCGGCGCCGTGCACCGGACGCGACTGGCTTCGCCCCGGCGCCTTGGCGATCCCGTGGGAGATGTAGTTCACCGCATCCAGCCGGGTCATGTCCTGCAATTGCAGGAAATAGACGGCGTGGCTCTCGCGCTCGGAGAACAGGGCGACCACCACGTTGGCCCCCGTCACTTCTTCGCGGCCCGAGGATTGGACATGTATCGCGGCCCGTTGGACAACCCGCTGAAAGCCGGCCGTGGGCTTGGGATCCCCGACGCGCGTGGTCACCAGATCGGCCAGCGCGCTGTCGATGAAATCAGTGAGATCCCGGCGCAATCGGTCGAGATCGACGTTGCAGGCGCGAAGCACGGAAATGGCGTCCTGGTCGTCGGTCAGGGAAAGCAGCAGGTGTTCAAGAGTCGCGTATTCGTGGCGGCGGTCAGACGCCAGGGCAAGAGCTCGGTGGAGACTCTGCTCAAGATTCCGCGACAGCATCGGCATCTATTCCTTCTCAATGGTACACTGAAGCGGATGCTGGTTCTGCCGGGCCAAATCCATGACCTGCGTCACCTTTGTCTCCGCCACTTCATATGTGTATACCCCACAGACACCGACGCCCCTTTGATGCACATGCAGCATGATCCGGGTGGCCTCTTCGCGGTTCTTGGCGAAGAAGCGTTCGAGCACATGCACGACGAACTCCATCGGTGTGTAGTCGTCGTTCAACATCAGAACCTTGTACATCGACGGCCGCTTGGTCTTGGGGCGGGTCTTGATCACCACGCCGGTATGGGTGCCGTCGTCATTCGTTCTATCGTTGTCGCTGCCGCTCATGCGCGCTAATCGGTTCACCAGTGTCGCTGTCGGAACACGATTATAATATTGGTGTGGCATGGCCGGGGAAAAGCCCCCTCTTCGCCAGAGCGCCATCGGTTACGTCCCTTTCTCAAGCCTGCTGTGCTGCAAACGACAAGGCCCGGTGGAGGTGCCTCCACCGGGCCCGGCCCCATCCTACCCGGCAACAGCCGCAGGAGGACACATCTTTCGGCGGTGCCGCCGAATTCGAGAGCGCTTTCGCGGGCGCCTTCAGAGCATCGGCCGGGTGAATTGCTGCACGGCGGCGTCGATGCGACCGTTCAACGGGGCAAAGGCCTCTTCTGCAAGCTTGGCGGACAGTTGACCGAAGCGGGTCCCCTCGGCCACCAGCTTATCGAAGTTCGATTTGGCCATCGAGGTCGATAGGTCCATGACCTCCTTGAAGGTCTTGGCACCGAACAGCGCCTTGCCCGCGGCCACCGACTCGTCGATGGACTCCTGGGTCAGGGAGACGAAGGACCTGGACAGGTCCTGCATGCCACGAGCGACGATGCCGCCGGATTTCACCAGGGCATCCACATTGTCGCGATTGAACTGCAAAATATCTTCATAGCCCTTGAACGCCGCAGACCCGGCATTGACCACGCTTTCGATGGCTTCCTTATGCACGGCGACAGCTTCTTCGATCTGCTTCACGCCATTGGCGGAGGGGGTTGTGGCGGCCTTGGCGGTCTTGACGGTGCTCATGGTGGTCAGCTCCTTCGACGAGACGAGACGAGACGAGACGTAGCCCGCACCAGTCGTCTGAGCGGGCTGTTTTGCCATGTAGGATCAATAACTTATGCAGCATTGGAATGGTGTCGTCAACAGAATTTGTGCACCGCAGCATCACCGCCATAAACTTGTCACGCCAGCATTAACCCATTCCTAAGCCGAAGGTCGGCATACTGTCTCCGCGTTCTGGATTACCTGGCTCGATCCGGCAGGCGTTCGAATGGCTTATGCCTTATCTCGGACGGCCAATGGGACGCCCACGAAAAATGCTAGATCCGTTCATCCAAAGTATGGACACGGATCTGTGGATTTTTTATGGTGAACTCTACGTTTTCGTCCAGCTCCCATGCCCGGCAACAGGACGTGAAATTGAGCGCGTGCAAGGTCATATTGTCGTACCTGTTCCCTGCGGCCTTGCGTCGCATCACGAGTTCTCTGTTCATCATTGGCGCTATTGTAATCGCTGGAGCAGCCACCCCGGCTCAGGCGAAATACGCCTCCATGGTGGTCGATGCCGACACAGGCGAGGTTCTTCACGCGGTCAATGTGGATCAGCGGAATTTTCCCGCCTCATTGACCAAGATCATGACGCTCTACCTGCTGTTCGACGAACTGGACAGCGGCCACCTGCATATGACCGACCGAATGCCGATCTCGGCCCATGCCGCCGCGCAGGCCCCGTCGAAGCTGGGCCTCGAGCCGGGTGACAGCCTGAAGGTCGAGGATGCGATTCTGGGAATCGTCACCAAATCGGCCAACGACGCCGCAGTCACCGTGGCCGAGTTCATCGGCGGCAGCGAAAGCGGATTTGCCGAGAAGATGACCCGGAAAGCCCGTGAACTGGGCATGCGGCAAACCGAATTCCGCAACGCCTCGGGCCTGCCCAGGCCGCCGAACGTCAGCACGGCGCGCGACATGATGACCCTGGCACGGGCGATGATCCACAATCACGCCAAGTACTATCACTATTTCTCGACCCGCGAATTTGTTTACAACGGCCAGGTCATGAGGAATCACAACCACCTGATGGAGCATTACACGGGCGCCGACGGCATCAAGACCGGATATATCGCCGCATCGGGCTTCAATCTGGTGGAATCGGCCAAGCGTGACGGCCGCCGGCTGATCGGTGTGGTGTTTGGCGGACAGAGCGCCGCGGCCCGTGACCGCCACATGGCGCATCTGCTGGATGCCGCCTTCGCCCGGCCAGCCGGCGCGTCGGGAGTGGAAATGGCACAATTGCCCGATCAGGCCGAGGAATCGGCAACGACCGCGAGCGGCGCGGCGCAACAGATCAATGCCGACGACACCGGCGCAGATACCCGTGCGGTCATGCGGGCGATGGCGTCGGCCAAGGCCGCCCCGGCCGCCAGGAAGATCGCCAAGGCGCGACCGCCAAAAGCCGCGGACGACAGCGACGACGCAGCCGGTGATGCTGACGAGGACAATTGGGCCATCCAGGTCGGCGCGTATAGCCAGTCGGCAAAGGCGCGCAGCGCCGCCGAGGCGGCTTTCCGCAAGCTGGGCAAGCTGGTTGCGGACGGCGAAGTCAGCGTCGCCCGTAGCAAGGGCCGTCACCATATCTACCGCGCCCGCGTCATCGGCCTCCCCGAAAACACCGCACACAAGGCCTGCAGCCGCCTCAACAAGAGCCACATGGCCTGCAAGGTGATCAACCTGGGTGTGAACGTGGCGACGAAATAGCGCTACACTGCCGGCCTTGCCGGCAAATGCCAGAACGATGCCGGCCTTGCCGGCAAATGCCAGAGCGATTTCGGCCTTCGTTTGAAGGTCGAGCCCGGGCGGCGTTCAAGCCCGCCTGGCCGGAGGCGCGAGCATCGTATCGGAACGAAGCGGACAACGCTTTGGCATTTGTTCGGAATTGGCTCCATCATTTCCGAAGGGGCTCTTACCGAAGTGTCGAGGCCAATGTCGCGCCCCGCGACGCCATGAAATAAAGGCCCATATGGTGCGCCACCTCCCGCGGATGGGAGGCTGTCGGCGGCAGGCTCATCGACTCTGCCGCTGCGCGGGGTAAATCGTAGGTGGCACAGGCCGGTTCGTAGACGACGATATCCGTCAGGCTCGGCATCAGACTGTGATTGCGAGCGGAAAGCAGCGTCAGCACGAAGTCCATGACGCAGATGTCGGTACAGATCCCGACAACCACGACCGCCTCCAGCCGATGGCCATTCACCCAATCGACCACTCTGTTGCGACCGCTCTCCGGGTCGATGCCGCCGACGAAACCGTTGATGCAGTCCTTGCGCAACAACGTCGCCGCATGGCTGGTCTCCAGCCATCGCAGCGCCGGAACCAGGTTCTCCTGCCCGGTGCCGATCTCGCAATGCGGCGGATAGGGCGGCTCGGGCTTGCCGGGAACATGGGTGTCCAGAAAGGCCAGGATCACCCTCCCCTCAGCTTCGAAGCGCCGCGCAAGCTCGCATGTCTCGGTCACCATCCCATCGACTCGCGGATCCGGGACCGGTGGCGCCAGGGGACCACATCCCACACCGGCAAATCCGTTGACCTCGTCGACGATCACCAGTCCGCTACGCTTGGCACCGGCATCGAAAGGCACCAGTTGAAGCGGCAAATCGGAAAGGGCGAAGTCGCTCATGGCCATCCCCTAAGTCAATTCCATCCCGGAAAGGCGCAGCTGCAGGTTGATCTGGCGACGCAATTCCTTCAGTCCCTCGGGCGACAGCGCCTCGCAGCGCAGGGTGAGAGCCGGCTCGGTATTGGAGGCGCGCAGCAGCCACCAGCCATGGGAGGTCCTTACCTTTACCCCGTCAATCCCGTCGTAGGGAGTTCCGGCGACGGTGAGCCGCATGCGCACTTCCTCGACCACCCCGAACTTGCGGTCATCCGGGCAAGGGAGGCGGATTTCCGGGGTATTAAGGCGATGCGGCAGCCGGTCGATGCGGCCGGCCAGCGTCTCGCCGGTCAGCCCCGAAACCAGACAAATCAGCCGCAAGGCCGCGTAAAGGCCGTCGTCGAACCCGTAATAGCGGTCGGTAAAGAAGATGTGCCCCGACATTTCGCCGCCAAGCAATGCGCGGACCTCGGCCATCTTGCGTTGGATCTGCGAACGTCCCGATGGCGCCATCACCGGTTTCCCACCGAAGCGCCGCACCTCGTCGAACAGAACATCACTCGCCTTGACGTCGGCCACCACCGCCATCCCCGGCCGCTCGGCCAGGATTTCCTCGGCGAACAAGGCAAGCATCTGGTCGGCGGCCAGCGCGCGACCTTGATCGTCCACCGCCACCACCCGGTCGCCGTCACCGTCGAAGGCCACTCCCAGGTCCGCCGACTCGGTCAGCACCACGTCCTGCAACTGGCGGAGATGCCGGGGCTCGGCCGGGTCAGGGTCATGGCCCGGAAAATTTCCATCGACCTTGCCGTTGATCACCACATGCCGGCCCGGCAGACGGCTCAGCAGCAGGGGCAGCACCGCGCCCACAGCGCCGTTGCCCGGATCCCAGGCCACCGTCGGTGGGCGTGCCGCAGCCCATTCCTCGGCCAACCGACCTGCATACTCGACCGCAAACGGCTGCTGGACCACCCGCCCCTCGCCGCTGAGGTATTCGCCATAAGCGGCCCGCTCGGCGACTCGCCCGATCTCGTCACGGCTGAGGCACAGGCCGTTCCTGACCAGCTTGAAGCCGTTGTATTCCGGCGGATTGTGCGAACCGGTGACCATCACTCCGCCAGCCGCCTCCAGCCGCCGCACGGCGAAGGTCAACATGGGCGTCGGTCCCAGGCCGACACGCCGGACTTCGAGCCCACAGGCCACCAGCCCGGCGACCACGGCGCGTTCCAGCTCGGGCGAGGACAGGCGCCCGTCATGCCCGACGCAGACTACCGAGCCCCTTTGCGCCGCCAGTTCGCTGCCGTATGCGCGGCCCACGGCATAGCCGTCGGCGGCGGTCAGATCTTTCCCGGCAACACCGCGGAAATCATAGCCACGCAGGACGACGGGGTCGAATTGATGCCTCTGGCCCATCGAACAACCTCAGCAAAGCCGATCCTCAGGTAATCACGGTGGGAGCGCTGCGGCCGGTACGCAAGGCGATGCCGGCGATCTCGTCGGCTAGGCGAATGAGACCGGCGAGAGCGACCTGCGTGTCCTGGTCGTGCTTCGCCGGATCTGGTTCGAAGCGCTCGACATAGACCCGCAAGGTCGCACCTTCGGTACCAGTGCCGGACAAGCGGTAGACGATGCGCGAGCCGTCGGAGAACACCACTCGGATACCCTGTTTCATGCTAACGCTGCCGTCCACCGGATCGGTATAGGCGAAATCGTCTGCCAGCCTTACGACGTACTCGCCGAATCGCTTGCTCCGCAGTTCGGTCAGGCTTCCGCGCAGATCGGCCATCAGCCCGTCTGCCTCGGCCGTGCCCAGGGCTTCGTAATCATGGCGCGAATAATAGTTGCGCCCATAGGTAGCCCAATGCTGGCGGACGATCTGCTCAACCTGTTGACGACGTGCCGCCAACAGATTCAACCACAGCAGCACGGCCCACAGGCCGTCCTTTTCACGCACGTGGTTGGAGCCGGTACCGAAGCTCTCCTCGCCGCAGAATGTCGCCAAGCCGGCATCCATCAGGTTGCCGAAGAACTTCCAGCCGGTGGGGGTTTCGAAGCAGCGAATACCGAGGGCGGCGGCAACCCGATCGGCTGCCTGGCTGGTCGGCATGGAGCGGGCGATGCCGGCCAGGCCGCCGGCATAGCCCGGCGCCAGCCTGGCGTTGGCAGCGAGCACCGCCAGGCTATCGGATGGAGTCACATAGAAATTGCGCCCCAGGATCATGTTGCGATCGCCGTCGCCGTCCGACGCCGCCCCCAGGTCGGGCGCATCCGCTCCGCTCATCGCGGCCACCAGGTCGCGCGCATGCACAAGGTTAGGGTCGGGATGGCCGCCGCCGAAATCGGGCAGCGGCGTTCCGTTGACCACCGTGCCGGCCGGCGCGCCCAGACGATCCTCTAGGATCGCATGGGCGTAGGGGCCGGTCACCGCGTGCATTGCGTCGTAGCGCATGCGAAAACCCGAGGCGAACAAAGCCCGGATGGCCGGAAAGTCGAATAGTTCCTCCATCAGCC
Organism: Pseudomonadota bacterium; assembly: GCA_021793155.1. GTDB lineage: Bacteria > Pseudomonadota > Alphaproteobacteria > Rhodospirillales > Magnetospirillaceae > DUZF01. Next base: position 127,126 of record JAJYTF010000010.1, read on the forward strand.
CGGCATAGTCGGCCACCGGGTCGATCACTTCGACCGCCATCTCGCCGAGCCGCTGGCTGCCCAGCCGGTCGATGTCCACCGCGCCGCCCTCGAAGATGCGGTATTCGCCGATAGCCTGGCTTTGCGCGTAGATCGCCTCGGTCACCTTCTCGGGGGCGGGGCCGCCGGCGCCGATATTGTACTTGATGCCGAAGTCCTCGTGCGGGCCGCCGGGGTTATGGCTGGCCGACAGCACGATGCCGCCGAACGCCCGGTACTTGCGAATGACGCAGGATGCCGCCGGCGTCGACAGGATGCCACGCTGCCCGACCAGCACCCGGCCGAAGCCGTTGGCCGCGGCCATTCGCAGGATGATGTCAACCGCCTCGCGATTGAAGAAACGCCCATCGCCGCCAAGCACCAACGTCTGGCCGCCGAATCCCTCAAGGGAGTCGAAGATGGATTGCACGAAATTTTCCAGGTAGTTCGGCTGCTGGAATACGGTGACCTTTTTGCGCAGCCCGGACGTGCCCGGCTTCTGGTCGGCAAACGGCGCAGTGGGGCGGACGAGAATCGGCATCGGCGACTCCGTTATTGCGGCAATGGGACGGTTTACTCCAACGCGCCCGCCGAGTACAGCCAGGGATCCACGAACCGCGGACTGCCGGAAAAACATGGCACCCCCGGCCCCCTGCCCTTTGCGGAAGCCATGGCGAAACATTGCCACTTCGTGCGGACTGCCGGGCGCACCCGATTACCGCCAGCGCCTTCCCGATCGACGTTGCGTCGCCCCTCTGGCTAAACACCGTGTCGATCCACTCGCATCCTGCTTCAGAACCTTGCCGGCGTGGCGGCGTTCGAGCCGGCCGCGGCCGAACGCGCAGGCATAGCGTTCGGAGCGCAGCGGATAACGCGTTAGACCTCGGCCTTGGCGACCGCCGCTTCGGCCAGACTGCCCGGACGGCCGATGGAACTATAGCGGAATCCCGCCGCCTTCATCTCGTCCGGGCTGTAGATGTTGCGCAGATCGACGATGATCGGCTCTCTCAACAGGCTCTTCACCCGCGACAGGTCAAGGGCCCGGAATTCGTTCCATTCGGTCAGGATAGCCAGGGCGTCAGCGCCTTCCAGCGGATCGTACGCATTGTCGCAGAACATCACGTCGTCCAGCATGCGGCGCGCCTCCTCCATGCCTTCCGGGTCGAAGGCGCGCACCGTTGCGCCGGCCCGCTGCAAGGCCGGGACGATTTCCAGGCTGGGTGAATCGCGCATGTCGTCGGTGTTCGGCTTGAAGGTCAGGCCCAGCACGGCGATGGTCTTGCCGCGCACCGAACCGCCGCAGGCTGCGATGATCTTGTCGGCCATCCGGCGCTTGCGTTCGTCGTTGATCGCCACCACCGTTTCGATGATGCGCAATGGCGAGCCCTTGTCGCGGGCCGTGCGCACCAGCGCCAGCGTGTCCTTGGGAAAGCAGGAACCGCCATAGCCCGGGCCGGGGTGAAGAAACTTCTTGCCGATGCGCCCGTCGAGACCGATGCCCTTCGCCACGTCGTGGACGTCGGCGCCCACCGCCTCGCACAGGTCGGCGATCTCGTTGATGAAGGTGATCTTGGCGGCAAGGAAGGTGTTGGCGGCGTATTTGATCAGTTCCGAGGTCTCCAGCGCGGTGAAGACGATCGGCGTCTCGATCAGGTAGAGAACACGGTAGAGCTGCTTCATGACCGCCCGCGCCCGCTCCGAGGTCGTGCCAATGACCACCCGGTCGGGGCGCATGAAATCGTTGATCGCCGAGCCTTCGCGCAGGAACTCGGGATTGGACACAACGTCGAAATCCGCATCGGGTCGGGTTTCGCGGATGATCCGCGCGACTTCGCGCCCGGTACCCACCGGCACGGTAGATTTGGTCACCACGACGGTATAGCCGTTCAGCGCATCGGCGATTTCCCTGGCGGCGGCGTAAACATAAGAAAGGTCGGCATGACCGTCGCCGCGCCGGCTGGGGGTGCCGACCGCGATGAACACTGCATCCACCTGCGCCACCGCGGCCTTCAGGTCGGTAGTGAAGGACAACCGCCCGGCTTTCACGTTGTCGGCCACCAGGGTGTCGAGGCCGGGCTCGTAGATGGGCATACGGTTCTGCTTCAGCCCTTCGATCTTCGCCTCGTCCTTGTCGACGCAAATGACGTCGATGCCGAATTCCGAGAAGCAGGCACCGGACACCAGACCCACATAGCCTGTCCCGATCATGGCGATACGCATTGCAGTCGTCCCCTTATTCTATCGTGCCCGCATCCGGCATGCCCGCGGACACGGGCATGCGGAAACGGAATGGAAGCCCGCCCGCACGGAGCGGCGCCGGCTCATCCCACCGTCACTTGAATTCCTTGAGCACTTCTGCGACCTGGGCCGACAGGTCGGGGCGCGTCAGGGCGAAGGAGACGTTGGCATGGAGCCAACCCACCTTGTCGCCGCAATCGAAGCGCCGCCCTTCGAAGCGCAGGCCGTGGAACGGTACGCTGTCGATGGTCTTGGCGATGGCGTCCGTCAGCTGGATCTCGTTGCCGGCGCCACGCACCTGCTTATCGAGATGGTCGAAAACGCGCGGATGGAGGATGTAGCGGCCGATGATCGAAAGGGTCGACGGCGCGTTCTCGGGAGCGGGCTTCTCGACCAGCCCTTTGGCACGGGCAAGGCGTCCGTCATCGGTCTGCACGTCCAGGATGCCGTACCGCTTGGTGTGCTCGCGCGGCACGTCGGCCACGGCCACCACATGGCCGCCCACCTCGGTATGCGCATCGACCAGCTGCTTCAGGCAGGCGGTGCGGGCGAGAATCAGGTCGTCGGGCAGAATGACGGCGAATGGTTCGTTGTCCACCAGATCACGGGCGCACCAGACGGCATGGCCCAAGCCCAGAGGCTCCTGCTGGCGGGTATAGGACACTTGCCCGGATTTGGGCATCCAGGAGGTCACTGCCTCGATTTCCGCGGTCTTGCCACGTTCACGCAGGGTTCGTTCCAGATCGGGAGCATGGTCGAAATGATCTTCGAGAGCGGCCTTGCCGCGACCGGTGACGAAGATGAAATGCTCGATCCCGGCGGCGATGGCCTCTTCGACGGCGTATTGGATCAACGGCTTGTCGACGACCGGCAGCATTTCCTTTGGCATCGCTTTGGTGGCAGGAAGGAAACGGGTGCCCATGCCGCCGACGGGGAATACGCACTTTCGCACGCGACGCGACATAATGAACTAATCCCTCACAGTATCAGGGTTCACAATGCCGCGCGGACTGCCGGCGGCACGGAATGTCGAGAGTGTTTGTGCCACGCCAGCGCCGCGGAAGCAACGGGTCCATCAGTCTCTGAGCAGGATGTCTTTCGCCTGATTGATCTTCGCTGCCAGGTAATTCGAGCCGCCATGGTCGGGATGCAGCTGTCCCATCAGACGCCGGTGGGCTGCCTTGATTTCGGCGGGACTGGCTCCCTGCGACAACCCCAACACCTCGTATGCCTCGTCGCGCGTCATGGCGCCGCCGCCGGTCCGCGGCTGCCCGGCCGACGGACGCTCGCGCCAATCCGGCCAGGTGCGGTCGAGCCAGGCTTCCAGCACCTGAACGGACTGGCTGTCGGCAGCGCATTGGCGGTAAAGCTCGACCGCCTCGTCGAAAGACAGTTGGGACAGCTTGCGCCCGCGGAACGGGCCCTCCATGACTTCGCCCGACAAGGCGCCACTGTCATGATCCAGCGTCATGCTGAGAAAGCGGGTTTCCACCCGTGAATTGCGCCCGGCTCCTCGCCGCCCCCCCGACATGCGATGAAAATTGAGGCGGAGAGTGCGATACAGGCTGTGCATGTCGACAAGCCGGACGACCCACGGCACCAACCCGGCCACCGCGGCCAACGCCCAGCCGATCCGTCCGGTGGCGACCAGCAGGACGCCTCCGCCGACCACCAGCGCCGCCCCGGTCCATTTTGCCGTCCTGATCACGGTGACCGGCGGGGTGGTGGCGAACCAATGCGCCACCATCATCACCGCCAGCAACACGATGAACCCGACGAAAATTTGGAGCATTGGTCAGCCGCCCTTCATCTGATGGGTTAGCTGAAGCACGATGCCGCCCCGACGTTGGCCGTAATCCACCAGCGCTTTGCGGCCGCCCGCCGCGTAGACGGCGACGGCGCCCAGCAGCGCCTTCAACTGCTGCGGGCTGGAGGCGTCGAAACGGCAGCAGGCTCCTCCGGTCAATTTGGCCATCTGGGCGAAAGCTCGGGCAGCGACTTGGTCGTCTCCTTCGTGGAAAAGAAACGCAGGCAGGCCCATCAACCCCAGTTCGCCGGCGACGGCGCACAGTTCGTCGACGTTCTCCTCCATGCAGTCGCCCACGAAGACCAGGGCGTTGACCCGCTGCTGGCGGGTCGCCTGCAGGGTATGCCGGAGGACCCGACCGATCTGCGTTTGGCCACCGACGCAATCCACCTTGCGCATGGCCGCCAGCAGGGAGTCCGCATCGGACAGCCAGCGGCTCGCTTTACACTCGCTGAAGCCCCGGTAATACACCAATTGCACGTCCAGGCCGCCCAATCGGGCAGTCTCCAAAAACATTTCCTCCTGGATTCGTGACGCCTGATGCCAGGTGCGCTCGCGGCTGGCGGTAGCATCCATGGCGAATACCAGCCGACCACGCCCCATGGCGGCCGTCGCCGGCATCGCCGCGACCTTGCTGAGGAACTCGTCGACCGCCGAGGTCGACGACTTGGTGGGCAAGGATCCGTCGTCTTTGTCTTTGGCCATGATCTTTGCAGATAGGTCCCCAGGGTCGGCGACGGAAGGCCCGCGTCACATCGGAGTTAGCCCTGCGCCGCCTGTTCACCCTTCATGATCGCTGCCAGCCCCAGGTTGTCCACCAGCCGCCGCAATTCCTGGCGCGCCGCCACATGCGACAGACTCATCTCGACGCCCGAGCCCTCACCCAGGTCCAACAGGGTGAGGCCTTCGAGAAAAAGCTCACGATAGATGACGCGCTCGCAAAGCCCGCCGACCAGGCGGAAGCCGATGCGCTTGGACAGATCGCCCAGGAGCCGCTCCATCTCCCGCTTGTTGCGGGCATCCAGGGTAGACAGGCGATTGCGCAGTACGACCCATTCAACGACCGTGCGCTCGCCACGCAGGGCACGCAGCTTCTTGGTCTCCCACACCATTTCGCTGTAGTGGCTGGGCCGGCTGATCTTCATGCTATCCGGATCGACGGTGGCCAGGACGTCAAGGTCGATGAAGCTGTCGTTGAGCGGGGTCACCAGCGTATCGGCAAAGGAGTGGCCGAGACGCGACAACGGGTGATTGCTCCCCGGCGTGTCGATCACCACCACGTCATGCCGACTCCGCTGCCACTCAAGGACGTCGAGGAACCGCGCTTCATCAGCAGCCGCATTCTCGGTCGGCGGCACTGCGGCATGGTCGGGCAGGGCCAGAGGGCTGCCCCGCCCCGCGTGGCGTCGGCGGTTCTCCATGTAGCGCGTCAGGGTCGCCTGGCGCGCGTCGAGATCGATGCTGCCGACTGAGGCGCCAAGGGAAAGCAACGAGACCACAAGGTGCATGGCCACCGTCGACTTGCCGGTCCCCCCTTTTTCATTGCCGACAACGATGACATGGGCCTTTCGAGTCATCATGGCTCCGCCGAATTACTGCCAGGCGGCACTCTACCCAGGGTGACGAAACCGTGCAACCAAGCTCATATCAAGTCTCGATGAGCGAAACTCATCGAGACTTCGCTGGCCCGTTGAAGGCCCGCGCCATCGTTGGAGCGTAGGCAAAGGGTGCGGATGCACCCCGCCCGGCGAGGGCGCGGTGATCGGTTCCGATCACCGCAGCTTGGCATTGACAGCCGCCGTCGATGCCGCATTGATGAAGATCCACTCACCAAGGAATAGGCCGAATGACTGATCGCGTGGACTGTGCCGTCATCGGGGCCGGCGTCATCGGGCTGGCCGTCGCCCGTGCGATGGCCTTGGCCGGTCTCGAGGTGGTGGTGCTCGAATCCGCCGACGCGATCGGCACCGGCACCAGTTCGCGCAACAGCGAAGTCATCCATGCCGGGATGTACTACCCGAACGACAGTCTGAAGGCGCGCTTTTGCGTCGAGGGCAATGGCCTGCTCCGCGAGTTCCTGGCCGCCCACGGCGTCGCCCATGCCATGACCGGCAAGCTGATCGTCGCCGCCGATGAAGCCGAAGAACAACGGCTTGCCGGCATCTTCGACAACGGCCAGGCCAACGGCGTCGTCGGCCTGGAGCAGATGAGCGGCAGCCGCGCCCGGGCGATGGAGCCGGAACTGCGCTGCTGCGCCGCCCTGTGGTCGCCTTCAACGGGCATCCTCGACACCCACGGCTACATGCTGGCTCTGCTGGGCGATATCGAATCCCACGGTGGAGCGCTGGCGCTGAAGAGTCCGGTACAAGGCGGACGGGCGGGTGAGAACGGAATTCTTCTCGATGTCGGCGGCACTGAACCTTGCCGCCTCGAATGCCGACGGGTGATCAATGCCGCGGGGCTGGGGGCGCAGAGGCTGGCCGCTGCAATCGCCGGACTGCCGGCTGAGCGGGTGCCGCCGCTCCACCTGTGCAAAGGCAACTACTTCCTGCTGAGCGGGAGGCGCCCGTTTTCCCATCTTGTCTATCCCGTTCCCGAGGCTGGTGGCCTCGGTGTGCACTTCACGCTGGACCTTGGCGGCCAGGGCCGCTTCGGCCCCGACGTCGAGTGGGTCGAGCGGGAAAGCTACGAGGTCGATGCAAGCCGCGGTGACCGCTTCTACGCCAGCATTCGCCGCTATTGGCCGGGCCTTCCCGACGGTGCCCTGCGCCCCGGCTATGCGGGCGTCCGGCCGAAGATCCAGGGGCCGGGGCAAGCGGCTTGCGATTTCGTCATCGATGGACCGGACGACCACGGCATTCCCGGGCTGGTCAATCTTTTCGGCATCGAATCCCCGGGCATCACCGCGTCGCTCGCCATTGCCCGCCATGTCTCGGAGATCCTCCCATGATCGGTCGCCGCCGCTTCACCCTGGGACTGGGCTCAATCGCCCTGACGCCGCTTCTGGCCGCGGCCGCGGCGCGCGCGGATGTTCGGGTGAACGGCATGGTTCTGCCCGAAAAGAACGACAAGCGGAAGCTCCGCGACATCCCTTATGTGCCGCTGGAGAACATCCCCAACCATCGCCAACTGATGCGCGACATCGTCGTGGAACTGGCGGCCTATGGGCGCCGGCGCAAATCCGACTTCATCGTCCTGCTGCGCAATGCGCCTGAGTTGCTGATCAAGGAAAAACGCGAGTCGGATTGGGAAGGTGACCGCGATCCGGACGGCAGCGCAGCCGGCAAATATACTCCGATGGGCAGTATCATCCGTCCTTGCCTGGAAGCCATCGACGGCATGGTGATCGACGGCCTGTTCTACGGCCGCGACCACGCCGACCAGCCGACCGACGCGGCCGTGACACGCTATTTGATGAATGCCGTCGACATGCTGGAAAGCCAAGGCCGGAGGGTCCTGACCATAGAGTACTGCCGCGATGCGAAGCTGCGCGCCCAGGCGGCCAGGCAGCTCAGCCGGGCCAAGACGGTAAGCTATTTCGATGCGGAAAAGGACAAGGCGCTGGCGGTTATTCCGAAGGAGCGGCCGCAACACGAAAACGCCCAGCACGTCACCGATATGAGCCTGGCCCGGAATTTCCTGCCGATGATGCACTCCCAGTCGTTTGGCAGCCGTAGCGACTGGGTCGCAGCGCTGGCGGCCACCAACTATGACGTCCTGCTGCTCGACCCGTTCTGGCGCGGCACCGAGCCACTGACATCTTCGGAAGTGAAATCCCTGAAATATAAAGAACTCGGCGCCAGACGCCTGGTTCTTGCCAACCTGCCGGTGGGACGCGCGGCCGACACCCGCTTTTATTGGAAGCGGGAATGGACCATCGGCAATCCATCCTGGCTGGTCGCCCCCGACCCCCTCAATCCCGGCGAGACGGTGGTCCAATACTGGAACCCCGAATGGAAGGCCCTGGTCGGCAAATACATGCAGGGTCTCGTCGACCTCGGCTTCGACGGCATCATGGTCGACTCGGCCGACGCCTATCTCTATTTCGAAGATCTGATGCCGTTATAGTTGGCCCTCAGGCGCCGGGTGGGGCGCAGCCACGCCCAGTGGCTGTCCGGGCCTCTTCTATCCACCCCAGGTGGACAGGGCATCTCGCAGGCGTTGGCGGCCTTTGTCGCCGGGGGGTAGACCGAAGCGCAGCCAACGGGGCGAAGCGGCGAAGGGGCGCACCAGGATTCCCCGCTGCCCAAGATGTTCATAAAGCGCCCAGGCCCGCGGCGCGTTGACCAGCCGGAACAGATGGGTGCCGCCGACCACCGATAGGCCGGCACGGGTCAGCAATCCGTCCAGAGCCGCCGCTTCGCCGGCCAGGCGGCGGCGGGTCTCGGCGATCCAGGCTTGGTCGGCGAGGCCGGCCACGCCTACGGCCAGAGCTGGACCGCTGACCGACCACGGCCCCAGAGCCAGCCGCAACAGCCTGGCAACCCCCGGCTCAGTGATGGCGAAGCCCAGCCGCAGGCCGGCCAGTCCGAAAAACTTGCCGAAACTGCGTAACACGATCACCCCGCTGCGCACCATCCCGGCCAGCGACAGTTCCGGCGTGCAGTCGGCGAATGCTTCGTCGACGACCAGCAGCCCACCGCGCGACGCCAACCCGTCAGCGACTTCCAGCAGGCGTCGTGGATCGTGCTTCCGGCCGTCCGGGTTATTGGGATTGGTCACCACCACCACCTCGGCGTCGGCAACCCGGTCGAGGGTCTCGCACGGAAGCAGTTGATGGCCGGCGTTACTCCAGCATGTGGTATGCTCGCCGTATGTCGGGCCGACCACCGCCACCCGCGAGAACGGACGCAGCCGCGGCAATGCCTGGATCACGGCCTGCGATCCGGCGGCCACCACGACACTTTCCGGATCCGCCACGCCATAAGCGGCCGCGGCGCCGACGCGCGCCGCCTCCTCCAGCCCGCCGCTGGGCAGGCGCTCCCATACGGCAGGATCCAGAACCGGCAACGGATAGGAAAATGGGTTTATTCCGGTGGACAGGTCAAGCCAGCCCCCGGCCGGCCGGCCGAAGCGAATCTCGGCGGTAGCCAAATCCCCGCCGTGGGCGGGCAAGGCAAACGGATCGAAGCTGGACCGCATTTCAGTTGGGATCGAACCAGAGTGTCATCTGATAGTCTATGGTGATCTCTTCGCCCGCCTCGATATCCCTCAACGCCACCAGGTCGATCGTCAGTTCGTCGATATGGCGGAGGAATTTGGCATTGGGCGCGTACGAATGGTTGAGCAGGCTGGTGAATCCCAGTGCGATCGCAGCCCGGCCCTCATGCCGATAAAGATCTTCCTCGACCGTGCCATGCTCCCACATGAAGACGTAGGTGAAAATGACGGTCGGATCGACCAGGGCGCGATCCTTTTGCGGGATGATCAGCACCGGCGACCGCTCGATCAGGTCGCCCTTCCGGACGTCCTGAGTGGTGAGCACCCCGCGCCCCTTTTTCGGACCGAAATGGGCGACGCGCAACCCTTTCCTCTCATCGCTCGTTCCCCACATGGCGGCAGCCGCCTCCTTCGCGTTGAATACGGGGTCTGGCCTGGGAGGCTGTCTCCGCATTCCCACGGGTCCACAGGGAATGCGGAGACAGCCTCCTAGATGACGGGATTGATCGATTGCGCCGACGGTGGCAGGTGACCAAATGCCGCACGTCGCGATCGACAGTAGCCGCAGCCGGTAAGGGTCGCAACCCGGAATCGGCCGCTCCTGGGCAGGAGGGAGATTTCGGCCATCGTTCCAGACTCCGCTGCAACCTGTTGACAAAGTTACAGTTCCAAAAAATTGGTAATTTGGGGCTTCAAAAGCCCCCCTCGAACGGGATACTTTTGCGCTCCAGGGGCAATCCGACAGGCCACCAACCCATACCAATAGGCTATGGATGGGGGCCGTCGAGCACCGCTTGACACCGGGATGGGGGGGATACCTTGGCGGAGCGGCGACCGGTTATATTGCGTCTTGGCGCAGTGCGAAAGGCTGTCATCCGGCGCCTTTTCCCCGAACGTCAGGTACTTATCCGCGATCACGGCCGCATCCGCTGCTTCCGTTTGGGAACCGTCCAGCAGTTGGTGATCACCGGCATCATTGCCGGTTGCGTGCTTTGGGCTTTGCTGGCCACCGCTGCCTATTTCGACGGTGCGACGCAACTGGCCAGCAAGGAGGATGAGATCGCCCGGCGGGCCGCCGAGCTTGCCGGCCTAAAGGCCAGCTATCAGGCCGCCTTCGGCCGGCTTGACGAGTTTCAGTCGACCTTTTCCAGCATCACCTGCGAGATCTCTGACATTCAAGACAGCCTGCTGCGCATTACCGAGCACAACGTGGCGCCCGGCAAACGCGGCACAATCGTCGCCGGCATGCCCAGGCTTGATCCGGATGCCAGCGGCTGCCGGACCACCGCCGCCGCCCAGCCGGCGCCGAGCCCCCCCGCAGGAACCGACAACGGCGATACCCGGCGCATCATCGGCTCGCTGCAGGATGGCGGAAAGGCCGAGCAGCAGGTTCTGCAGCAACGCCTCATCCAGCTTGGCGAGGCGCTCGCCCGGCTGAAGGCGAGCCACGGGGCTTTCCTCCAGACCTCGGCCAACATTACCGCAGTGCGAATCGGCGAGTTGGAGAAAGCGCTGAACTCAGTGGGCGTCGGCGCCAGGTCGGTCGGCATAGCCCGCGGCGGCCCTTACGGCCGGGGCGGACCGTTCATCGCGGCCCAGCCCGGCCAGCAGGTGGCTCGCGACGGCATCGACCCGATCTCCCTGTTCAATACGCATGCCGACCGCCTCGACAGCCTGACCGCCGCGTTGCGCAGGATTCCGTTGGCCGCGCCCCTTTCCGACTATGAGGTGACCAGCCCGTTTGGCGCCCGCAACGACCCGATCAATGCCATGACGGGTATCCACGAAGGCGTCGACCTTGGCGCGCCCTCGGGAACGCCGGTCGTGGCCACCGGCGACGGACAGGTAGTTTGGGCAGGCTGGCGTGACCGTTACGGAGTGCTGGTGGAGATCGACCACGGCATGGGCCTGCAGACCCGTTACGCCCATCTGGCCAGGACTGTGGTCACCGCCGGCCAGAAGGTCTCTCGCGGCACCATCCTCGGCTTCGTCGGAGTCACCGGCCGCACCACGGGACCCCACCTCCATTACGAAGTCCGCAAGGATGACGAGCCGACCAATCCCATGAAGTTCATTACGGCAGGGGAACATGTTCTCACGCTCGAATAAATCTTCGACCCAGCAGCTCACGCCGTCGATCGTCGGGGTGAACTGCACCTTGACCGGCGACATCGTGAGCCAAGGAGACGTGCATGTGGATGGCCGGGTCGACGGTGACGTCCATTGCAGCCTTCTGGTGATCGGTGACAAAGGGACGATTTGCGGCGAAATCAGCGCCGAAACGGTACGAGTGATGGGCACGGTGACCGGGCAGATCACCGCTCGGACGGTCGAACTGGCAAAGACGGCCCGGGTGGTCGGCGACATCACCCACGACAGGCTCAGCGTCGAAGCCGGCGCCTATGTCGAGGGCCGCTTCAACCGACCACCGACTGACGGCGCCAGTCAGCCGCAGGAGATCGCGGCCAAGCAGAGGCCGCTCCTGGCCAATCCCGACAACACGTCACCGCCCGAGGTCGCCGCCGAATCGCTGGCGGTGGAGGCCGAGGCCGCGCCACCACCCAAGGTAGTATTGCTGGGCTAGTTCCAGCACTCGATCCGGACGACGAACGGGCTGCTTCGAGCCAGCACTTCCGCCATACTCAGGCCTGGCCCCGGAGGCAAAGTCGCCCGGGCGATGTGATAGCCGCGGAGAAACCGGGCGACAGCTTGATTGGAAATGGCGAAGCCCACGTCGCGGACCACCCGGCCGGTCGCCTGATAGGTCTTCACCGTGTCGATCTTGGCGAATACCACTCCGATCACCAGGCCACCACCATCGAGTAGCGGCCCCCCGCTGTTGCCGGGACGGACGTCGGCATGAAAGGCCAGTTGGTGCCCCTGCGCCTGCCGGGCAGTGGTCAGAGCACCCTCCGCCAGTACCGGCCTCAGGGATACCATGCCCTGATCGGGGTATCCGATCGCGGCGACCCGTTCCCCCTCCTCCACATCGTTGTCACGAAAGATCGCCGCCACCGGAACGGATTGCTCGATCTTCAGCAGGGCAAGGTCGTCGGATCGATCATGCCCGATGTCCTTGGCTGGCACCGACAGGCCGGCCGAGGTTTCGGCAGTCAGCGCCGTGCAACCGGCGACCACGTGGTCATTGGTGATGAGAATCCCGTCGCGGGTGACGAAGAACCCTGTGCCAACGGACTTCATCCTCATCGTCGGGGACACGGGGAAAGGCGACGGCGGTACCTGCATGGCCTGCCGTATCCGGTTGACGCGCCGCTGGCGGATCCTGGCCGCCTCATCCTCGGAGATGACGGTCCCCGCGCATTGCCCGGCGGGGGCCGACCGCACCAGGTCGGCGGCGGCGTCGTAACAGTTTTCGGCCGCCGCCAAATCACCCGGCCACCCCGAAGCTGCTCCTGAAAAAATCACGCAGAGAAGCGCGACGGACAAGTGGATGTACCGCCTCAAAGGACCACGCGCCGTCGGGCCAGACCAAGCCCGATTTTCATCATTTACCTCTCCTACCAATGCCTGCCCGCCAACAAGCAAGCGGCGCGCCAGGCCTTCTGGACCAATGCCTTGGAGATGCCGCGAGGACACGGTTCCGCAAACGATGTTAAATTTTTCGACGCGCCGGTCGGCGCAGTGACAGGACGGGCGATAGACATGCTGGGCATCGGCTGGGCCGATCTGGTGGCCCTGGCGACAGTGGTTGCCATTGACGTCACCATGGCGGGCGACAATGCGCTGGTTGTCGGCATGGCGGCAGCAGGGCTGCCTCGGGGGATGCGCCGCCGGGCCATCCTTCTCGGCATCACCGGCGCAGCCGCGCTGCGCATCCTTTTCGCCGTGTTCACCGTGCGCCTTCTGGCCATCGTCGGCCTGATGGCGGCAGGCGGGCTGCTCCTCCTGTGGGTTGCCTGGAAACTGTTGCGTGAGATTCGCGCCGCTGGCGAAGAACAGGCCGGCGAAGCAGCTCTGGCTCAGGGCAACGGCGCCTCGGGCGGTGAGAGGATGCCGACCAAGACCATGCGCCAGGCGGTCACGCAGATTCTCGTTGCCGATCTCTCCATGTCGCTCGACAACGTGCTGGCGGTTGCCGGCGCCGCGCGGGAACATTTCTGGGTTCTGGTGCTCGGGCTCGCCCTTTCCGTCGGACTGATGGGCGTGGCGGCGGGCCTGGTTGCCAGGGTCATCCATCGCCATCGCTGGATCGCCTATGTCGGACTGGCGATCATCCTCTACGTCGCCCTGTCGATGATTTGGGACGGCGGCCGCACCGTCATCGGCGCCGCCGGTGTTGGAAATATGGGCCTGCTCCGGTAATCGGGAAAATCCGCATATTATGCCCGCCCGACCGCTGGATAGGGATTGCCACCGCCCTCCGGGGCCACGACTTTAAGGCAGGATCGCCCCTCACCTGGAACGCGGGCAACGGTGCGGCATGCTGCGATTGGTGCTTTACACGCTGGCGTGGTTGCTGTGCAACCTGGCCATCGCCGCCGGGGTTACGGCCCTGGGCGTGCTGCTGATGATTTATACCGCCATCGCCCCCTTCGCCTGCGTCTATGTGGGAGCGCGGGTCGGCACTTGGTGCGACTTCGATTTCTTTGTCACGTCGATGCTCATGCTGGCAGGGCTGTGGCTGTTCGGCTCGGTGCGCGTCAGGCTTTATCGCCATGTGCTGCGCTGGTGGCGGCGCGGACATCGGTTCCTCCGCGTCACGCGATCCTTACGCGACGACCTGTGGCGGCAATATCACCGATCGCTGACCACCTGATTGGGGGATCTCTCATGGTGCTGCGCGCCTACGGAGGATTGACCGCCCTATTCTTCCTTTTCGGTTCGCCAAGCGCCTCGCTGGTGCACCCGGCGCCGGGCGGCTTGGCCGTCGCACCGCCGCGCCCCCAGGCCGAGGCGCCGGGGGCTGAAAATATTGGAATGAATGCGGCCCGACAGCCAACGATCGGCACCGCCGGGTTCCTGCTTGAAGCGCCGCCGACGTTGACGAGCTGCGCCGGAGCGATCCCGAAACTGAGCCACGGGGTCCAGATCATGTTGAGTGGAAGCACCGGTGATTGTTCTTTGCCTCAGACGCGCCCCTATGTCGGCGTCTTCGGCAATCCCTATGATCAGTTCTTCATCCCGAACATCACCAGCCTGTTGCAAGCCGACTGCGACCCGAGCCAAGGGGTGCTCAGGCCGCCCCCCGATCGCCTGAGCATTGCCGGCCTGCCTTCATCCGCCTGCCGCCTCGACCGCGACGACGGCTGGATTGAGGTCTATGTCGAGGCGGTCACGGAACGCGAAGGACAGTCTGGCGCCGCGCCGTTCGCCTATTCGGCCACCTTGCACACGCGCGAAGACCGTTTCCCCGCCGACCTGGAACTGTTCCGGCGCATCATCAACGCGGTGCAGCCGACCTCCGTGCCTGCACCGGCGGCGGAATGACCTTGAGCAGGCCGTTTCCGGTAGGGTCAGTGGGGTCCGGACGGATCAGGGCGGCGAACAATGCCGCATCGCTGGCCCAATAGGGGCCGGGCAACTGCCGGTCGACGTCAAGGACCAGGATACGGTGCTTCGCCGGGTCGTATTGTCCGAGAGGCGAGACATGCCCGGCACCGGCGTCACCGATCAGGACACCCTGATCGAAGGCCGCCAGCACCAGCCCATCGCCGTCGGCAAGAAAGGCCCGCAATTCACCCAAGGCGTGGCCATCGTCGGCGTTTGGCTGGTAGCTGCGGATCACGGCATCCCCATAGCCAAATGCCTCCAGGCTTTGCTGCAGAAGGCGCCGCAGTTCGGCGAAGGTGACGCCCTCACCGTCGGCGACAATCTCGGCAACCCAATGAGGGTCGTTCGCCGCCGACAGCACCGCCCGCTGGCTGACCGCGGGCCGCCCTTCGGCCCGGCGCAAGGCATTGATGACCATGGTGACCCCCGCCAGGGAACAGGCGCTGGGCCCGCTCTGGGTCACGTAGACCGAGGTCAGTGCACCCGCCCCTTCCGCCGGGTTTGCCGCGTGGGCGGCTTCAATCCGCAACGACTTCGGCAAAGTGGCCGACAGCGTCAATGCCAGCAACCAGCACAGTTTCCGGGTCGAGGAATCTCTGACCGCCATGGAGTCCTCACCGCCACTTGAATGACATGGCCCGCCGCTGCCGATCAAACACCAGAGCCGCCTCAATGATCGGCCGTCGGCCGGATCGCGCCGCGAGATCCAACCGACGCGCGCGGCCACGGGTTGGGAAGGCTGGATTTTCGTCTGAATATTGTGCGAGACTGATGCCGCGAAAACGACACGATTGTCGACTTATATAATATTCCATGACAACTGCTTCATCGAAAGGACAGAGGATCTCCCTCTCGGCTTCCGCAATCGGCCGCGTCAACGATATCCTGCGCGGGCCGGTGATCGATATTTTTCTCGAACATGTTCCTGCGTTTCGCCGCCTTACTCGGGAACAAGCGTTCGACATCATCATGAATAACCCAGTGTTGACCGATGAGTGCTTAAAATTATTTAGAAAAAAACCTCAACTTTTCGATAATATTCTGGTCGATGCTCGGGGCAGGCCCGTAGGTGGCGAGGACCAGACGCTTGCTTGCGGTCGCTCCCTGGCTGACGTCGTTGCATTGATCGTGCGCGCAGTGGCCAAGCGTCACTTCCATGCCCGCCTGGCGCCGACACGCCCCATCGCCGCCACCCCGTCCCTGTGGCGGCGGCTGATCGCCCGCCTGCGGCGCAGCCCCGTGCCGCGGCTCAGGCGTAAGGCGACCCGGGCCGACAGCCTTTACCGCGCATTACGCGAATTCCTTCTCTACGAGTGGCAGCTTCCATTGATTCCCCATTACGTGCCTCTGCCGGTCTCGGTCGTGCGCCGCCTTGGCCCGCGGATCCTGGAATATCGTCAGCCTCAGCAACTGAAAACCCTCCTGCTGGAAGGGCTCCCGCCCGAAGACGAAAATGACGATTCTGCTTCGGCGGCAATCATCGGCGAGACAGGCGACGCCCCTCGGCCGGCGAGGCCCGGGGTCAATGCCGAAGCGATGTGGAAGGCCAGCCAGACCCTGGGGCTGGGGCGCCTTTTCGACATCGACGAAAACGAGATGCGCCGCACCATCGCCCATGTCAGTGCCGTCAGTGGGCGCACATTGGCCGCTCTCGCCGCCGCCGGACTGAAGATGCGCGAAACCGTCGTAGTGCTGTGCACGGTCGACCGCCTGCTCGGTCATACGCGGATGGCCGAGCTTTTCGGTGCCGCCGCCGGGGCCGAGTTCCTGTCGGAAATCACCGCCCTTTTCCGTCGCGAAGGCGTAGCCGCCATGCGGGATCCGGCAAACATCCGCGAAGCCACGCAAAAGATCTTCACCGAAATGCGCAAGAGCGGGCTGGTCCCATAGCCCTCACTTCTCACTCCCGCCCCGCCGCCCTTTTACCGGCCGAAAGGCCGGGCCATGCGGTAGACTTCCGGCGGATAATGGTCAACACATTTTACCAACCGGTGACCTGTGGTAAAAATTTGGCGTGACTTCCTTCTCAAATGTGGACAGGATTCTGAACGCAGGGTAAATGAGTTGGCCTTCACATTGTTCGCGGAGAGGTCGTGGCAAAAGGGCGCATCCGACCGGCAAAACTCGCCGAAGCCATCGCAAATCACCTGGAAACCCTCATCCTCGAAGGCTCTCTGCGGCCTGGCGACCGGCTGCTGGCGGAACGAGATCTGGCCCAGAAGCTGGATGTATCGCGCCCATCGCTACGCGAGGCGCTCGACCTCCTTGAGGCCAGGGGCTTGCTGGAAGGCCGCAAGGCTGGAACCTATGTGGCACCCGTGCTGGGCGAGAGCTTCAGCGCGACGCTCGTGGACATGCTGCACAACCGCCCGGAATGTACCTACGATTATCTGGAATTCCGGGGCTTCGTCGAAGGGGCGGCGGCTTATTTCGCCGCCTTGCGGGCCAGTGAGGTGGACCGAGAACTGATCCATAAGCATTTCGCCGCCATCGAGGCCGCCCACACGAAACTGGCGCCAACCGACGAAGCCGATGCCGACGCCAGTTTCCATCTGGCCGTCTATGAAGCGAGCCACAACGTCATGCTGCTGCATGTCATGGGAAGCCTGGCCGGAATGCTGCGCGATGACGTGTTCTACAACCGCGAGCGGCTGTACACGCGAAAAGGCGTGCGGGATCTGCTGCTGGAGCAGCACCGGGCAGTACATGATGCCGTCATGCGTGGCGACCCGGAAGCGGCCCGGACGGCGGCGGAAGCTCATGTGACCTTCACCCGCTCGGCCCTGCTGGAAATCGACAAAGCCGACAGCGACCTGGAGTTGTCGCTACGACGTCTGGCCACCCCTGAAACGGAAACTAACGAGGGAACAAACCATGCCGGGTAGCGCCTCATCCAGACGCTCGGACGAGATGCCCGCCGTGGTGGCGCACCCACAGCCTGCCATGCCGTTGGCGGCGCTGTTGAAGTCGCATCCCGAGTCGGCCTTCGACTATCTGGAATTCCGCCTCATCGTTGCAGGCATTGCAGCGCGCATGGCCGCCGAACGGGCCACCGATGAGGATCGGGCGCGCCTGACCACGGCCTATGAAGCAGTCGTCGCCGCGGACCGCAAGGCCGACCCGGCAGTCGAGGCGGACGCCGACGCCGAGTTCCACTTGGCCATCTATGCCGCCACCCACAATGTGGTAATGGAACATATCATGCGCAGCATCTTCGGGCTGCTGCGCCGGGACGCATTCTACGACCGCAGCCGCCTCTACCGGCGCGAGGGCGTGCGTGAACTGCTGCTGCGCCAACACAAGGCGATCTATGACGGGATCATGAACCGCAATCCCGAAGCAGCCCGCATTGCCGCAGAAAAGCATATTCAATACACGCGGGAAGCGTTGCAGGAAAGCCGGGTAGCCGACGAGCGCCTGGCGGTTGCCATGCGCCGCGCCGGCCGAGACAGCCTGGCCCAGGTGGCCGACCGCGAGCCGTAAGGCTGCAGCAGCCCACAGCCGGCCGAGAATTATCTGGTAAATTCTTTTTACCGATTTACATATTCGGAAAAAAGTTTTAACCAAATAGGAAAATGCTGACTCTGCTGAGAGCCCGCCAGCACCGTCCAACGAGGCCGCCATGGACCACTCACCAAACCCGTCCCACCCGGAAAAAGTTTATTTTTTCGGCACTTGTGTCGTCGATCTGTTCTTCCCTGCCGCCGGATTGGCTGGCATCAAGCTGCTTCAGGCAGCCGGCCTCGAAGTCATATTTCCGCAGGGCCAAAGCTGTTGCGGCCAGCCGGCCTACAATTCCGGCTTCCTTGACGAGGCGCGCGCCGTCGCCTGGTCGCAGATCAAATTGTTCAGCAAGGACTACCCGGTTATCCTGCCCTCCGGTTCCTGCGCCGGAATGATGAAAAAGCACTATCCCTCGCTGTTTCGCGGCCGGCCCGAGCAGGCCGAGGCCGAGGACTTCGCGGCGCGGGTCTACGAGCTGACCCAATTCCTCGTCGACGTGCTCGACATGAAATTCGACGACCTGGGCGAGCCGACCAAGGTTACCTGGCACCCCTCCTGCCATTCAATGCGCGAGATGGGCGTCGGCGACCAGCCGAAGAGCCTGCTACGGCAGCTGTCGAAAGTCGAATTGGTCGAGTTGCCGCGTGAACGCGAATGCTGCGGCTTCGGCGGCACCTTCTCGGTCCGTCAGCCCGAGGTCTCGGCAGCCATGGTCACCGACAAGATCGATGCCATTGCCGAAACCGGTGCTGAAATGGTGGTATCCGGCGATTGCGGTTGTCTGCTGAACATCGGCGGAGCGCTGGAAAAGGCTGAAAGCCGGGCCCACCCGAAGCACATCGCCGAATTCCTGTGGGAGCGCACCCATGGCCGCCGCTGAATTCCGAGACGCCGCAACCCGGGCGCTGGCCGATCCGCAGCTCCGGGCCAATTTCCGCCGGGCCATGGACGGCCTGATGACCAAGCGCGCCGCCATGTTCGCCGACCGCGACGAATGGACCGCGCTCCGCTCGCTGGGTGCCGCCGTCCGGGCGCGTTCCCTGCTGCAACTGCCCGAGCTTCTGGAGAGACTCGAGGCGAAACTGACCGAAAACGGCGTCCACGTCCACTGGGCCGAGACGGTTGACCAAGGCAACGCCATCTTCAAGCAGATCCTGTCCCGGCACGACGCCACGCGGCTGGTCAAGGGCAAGTCGATGGTGTCCGAGGAAATCGGCCTCAACCACGCGCTGGAGGCCGACGGCATCGAGGTGATCGAGGCCGACCTTGGCGAATACATCATCCAGCTCGACCACGAAAAGCCGTCGCACATCATCATGCCGGCGATCCACAAGAACAAGCAGCAGATCGCCCGCCTGTTCTCGCAGAAGATCAAAGACGCCGCCTACACCGAGGACGTGGACCGCCTGACCGGCCTGGCCCGCCAGGTGCTTCGCCGCAAATTCGCCGAGGCCGATGCCGGCGTTTCAGGAGTCAACGTGGCGGTGGCCGAGACCGGCACCCTGGTACTGGTGGAGAATGAGGGCAATGGCCGGATGTGTACCACCATCCCGAAGCTGCACATTGCCGTCATGGGCCTGGAAAAGGTGGTCGAGCGCCTGGAAGAGGTGCCTCCGGTGCTCTCGCTGCTGACCCGTTCGGCGACCGCCCAGCCGATCACCACCTATGTCAACATGATCACCGGCCCCCGCCGGCCGGGTGAAAAGGATGGCCCCGAAGAGGTCCATCTGGTCATTCTCGACAACGGCCGGTCGCGGGTCTTCGCCGACCCGCAGTTGCGCAATACGCTCCGCTGCATCCGCTGCGGCGCCTGCATGAACCACTGCCCGGTCTACACCCGGGTTGGCGGCCATGCCTATCCGGGCGTCTATCCCGGCCCCATCGGCAAGATCCTGACGCCCCAGATCCTGGGCATGGATGTTGCCGGAGACCTGCCTCATGCGTCCAGTCTATGCAACGCCTGTGTGGAGGTCTGCCCGGTGGAGATCCCCATCGCGTCCCTGCTGGTACGCCTGCGCGGCGAAGCGATCCGACCTGAGCCCGGAGCGGTCAAGGGCGCCGGCAGCCACGCCGATCCCACCGAGGCGTGGACATGGCGCGGCTGGGCGCTGGCCTATCGCGTCCCCGCCCTCTACCGCCTCACCACCTTCCTGCTCACGCGTTTCGGCTGGGCTTTGCCGGGCCGAATGCCGCTCCTGAAGGAATGGACTTCTGTGCGCAGCAGACCTCGCTTCGCATCGCAGACCCTTCACGAACTCGCTCGTCGCGAAAAGGTGTCCAACCAATGACCGATGCACGCACAGCCATCCTGGGCCGCCTGCGCGCGGCCGCCGGCAAGGACGTTCCGCCGGCCGAAGACTTCACCGTCGTCTCGCCGCGTGGCTGGACCGCCGAACACCGTCTGGAGCGCTTGCGGCGCATGATGGAGGCGGTCCACACGGAGTTCCTCGATTGCCGCGGCCAGGATTGGCTGGGGCCGCTGCGGGACTGGCTGATCCAGGAAGGTGTACCCGGCCTGATCTATGCGCCGGCGACGGCGATCGGCCGCCGACTGGCCGCCGAGTGGTCGGGCGGCGTACCGCTGATCTCCTACGACAAGGCCATGGCGGAATGGAAGGAGGAGCTGTTCGCCCAGTCCGCCGCCGGCATTACCGGCACCCGCGGCGGCATCGCCGAGACCGGCAGTCTGATCCTGTGGACCGACGCCGACCAGCCGCGCAGCCTGTCACTGGTTCCGCCCCTGCACATCGCCCTGCTCGACGTGAACAGTCTTTACGACACCTTCTGGCAGGCCATGCGGGAACAGAAATGGGCGGCCGGCATGCCGACCAACCTGCTGCTGATCTCGGGGCCCTCGAAGACCGCTGATATCGAGCAGACTCTTGCATATGGCGTGCATGGACCGAAGCGGCTTCTCGTCATCCTGGTCGACCAGTGCTGAAGTCACAGGACCCCGCGACAACGGTGATAGGCGAATAGGCGATCATACGTCGGCGAAATACCGTTCCGTTTGCAACCCGATCCTTTGCCCGATAACCTCTTGGCGGGGGAGTTTCAACCGGGGGCCATCGCAGGCTGATGTCGCAAGCGAACGCAATTCTCGAGCCATTTGTCAGCGATCTGCAGACGGCGCAGGGGTTCGAGGACTTGCGTACCATGTTCGACCGAACGGTCGGTGCCATGGGATTTCGCTATTTCACCTACCACATCGTAAAGATCGCCGGCGTCGGCTCGTATCTTCCCTACGTTATCACCACCTATCCGGACGAATGGGTAAACCATTACATTACCCAGGACTATGTGAGGGTCGATCCGATCATCACCGTCGGACCGAAACGGTTGGTTCCCTTCCTGTGGGACGACATCGCCAGCCCTGGACAGCTGGAGGGACGACAGGTGACGCTGTATGCGGAGGCGAGCGACCTTAGTATCGCCAAGGGCATGAGCATCCCCATCCATGGACACAAAGGCGAATTCGCCATGATGTCGGTGGTACCGGCCGGCACCCCGCAGGAAGCGGAAAAGACCCTTTCCGAGTTCCGCAACACCCTGCATCTGCTGGCGCTCTACTACCACAACCACGCCGGCACCATGCTGATCGAGAAGAGCTACGGCGGGACCCGCAAGAAATCCGTGCTCACGGCGCGCGAGCGTGAATGCCTGCAATGGGCGGCGATCGGCAAGAGCACCTGGGAGACCTCGGTCATCCTGCACATTTCCGAAGCATCGGTCGTGTTTCACGTCGAAAACGCCAAGCGCAAGCTGGACGTTACCAACCGCACCCACGCCGTCGTCCGCGCTATCATGCTCGGGCTGATTTCCCTGGACTGACTTCCCAGTATATCCGGCCGGCTCGCGTCCCGAACCTCTAGTTTTCTAGAGGCTAAATTTCGCGCGGACATTTGCTTCACTTCTCCCCACTGCAACCGGTGGGGAGGAAGACATGCTGCACGTGATCCCCGGAGATCGCATCGGCGACCATCGTCAATTGGCCGAGTCCATGTTCGAGCTGCGCTACAGCGTCTTCGTCGAGCGCCTGGGCTGGAAACTGGATTGCCGGCCGGGGCGCGAGGTCGACCAGTTCGACCATCCCGGCGCCATCCATCTGGTGGTGAGCAATCCCCGGCGCCAGGCGGTGGCAAGTTGCCGGATGTTGCCCACCACCGCCCCCAACCTGCTCTGTGATATCTTCCCCTACCTGGCCCGCGACGGCAGACCGCCGGTCGATTCCCGCATCTGGGAAGCCAGCCGGCTGGCCGTCGACACCCGCCCCGACCGGCTTGAAGGCTGCGACAATGTCTGCGGCGAGCTGCTTGCCGGCATCATGGAGTTCGCCTGCCATCTGGGGCTTTCCCATCTCGTATCGGTATCGGACCGGCGCGTCGAACGGATCCTGAAGCGGGCCGGGTGGCAGTTGGCCCGCCTGGGCGAGCCCCACCGAATGGATGGCTTCGACGTCATGGGGGAAATCACCGAGGTCTCGACCGAGGCCCTCGAACGCGTCCGCAACCGCTGCAACGTCACAGATTCACTCGTTCCCCACCTCGAAGACATTCGGAGAGCCGCATAATGCACAGCGCCAACGTCATCCAACTGTTCCCCGCCGCCAGGGAAGAAAAGCAGCTTGAACGGACCAGAGGCATTCGAATGTCGCTGCGCTATCTCGAGCAGGAAGCGGCGGATGCCGGCTTCGCCGAACTGGCCATGCTGATCGGAGTAGCGGCTTTGGCCGCGCAGGATATGGAAGACACCGACCGGAGCTGAACCGGACGGCGCATTCCCACTCTTTTCCCTTTCCCCCTTTCCCTCATCCTTCCCCGCGCTTGCTATCGGCCGACCGGCACTCTGCCGGCCGGTCGATGGCAAAGCGTACAGCCATATTGACAGCGGCACGCTCCCTGCTGGTAGGATGGCGCCGCGTGTATTAGAAATATTTTAATTATCATTGCTAGGTGTGTAGGCCAGACTTTCGGCGCCATGGCTAGACCAGGTCGAAGCTCCCGGCATCAAGAGGATCCAAGGGACAAGGAGTCACTGAATGACAGCAGACAGCATGGCGCTGCGCCAGCGGACGAGCACATCACCATACGTGGACGATGTAGTAAGGAAGTTCGTCGTTGCCACGGTGCTTTGGGGTGTTTTCGGCTTCTTCATGGGCGATTATATCGCCTGGGAACTGGCCTACCCTGCCTTGAACCTTGGTTTCGAATGGACGAATTTCGGGCGCCTCCGCCCCGTCCACACCAATCTTGTGATCTTCGCCTTCGCCGGCAACATGCTGATCGGCACGTCTTTCTTCGTGGTTCAGCGAACCTGCCGGGCCGCCCTGTTCGGCGGCCGGGGCCTGGGAAATTTTGTCTTCTGGGGTTATCAGTTGGTCATAGTTCTGGCCATCGGCGGCTACCCGTTGGGCATCACCGCCGCCAAGGAATATGCCGAGATGGAGTGGTACACCGCGCTGCTGCTGACGGTGGTGTGGCTCGCATATCTCGGCGCATTCGTCGGCACGCTGCACAAGCGCAAGGAACAGCACATCTATGTGGCCAACTGGTTCTACCTGGCCTTCATCATTACCATCGCCATGCTGCACCTGGGCAATCACCTGGCCGTACCCACCATCATCTTCGGCGGCACCTGGTGGAAGTCCTACGAGATCTATTCGGGCGTGCAAAGCGCCATGGTCCAGTGGTGGTATGGCCACAACGCCGTGGGCTTCCTGCTGACCGCCGGCTTTCTCGGCATGATGTACTATTTCATACCGAAGCGGGCTCAGCGGCCGGTCTATTCCTACCGCCTGTCGATCATCCATTTCTGGGCGCTGATCTTCCTTTACATCTGGGCCGGCCCGCACCACCTGCACTACACCGCCCTGCCCGACTGGGTGCAGACCCTGGGCATGACCTTCTCGGTGATGCTGTGGATGCCCTCCTGGGGCGGCATGATCAACGGCCTGATGACCCTGTCGGGCGCCTGGGACAAGCTGCGCACCGACCCGGTGATCCGCTTCCTG
>JAJYTF010000033.1 GCA_021793155.1 Pseudomonadota bacterium
TCTCGGGGGCCATCCAGCACCTGGCCGGGATGAAGGACAGCAAGGTCATCGTCGCCATCAACAAGGATGAGGAAGCGCCGATCTTCCAGGTCGCCGACTACGGCCTGGTCGCCGACCTGTTCCAGGCGCTGCCTCAGCTTGCAGCGGAGTTAAACAAGTGACCTATCAAGCAACCGCCAACACCCGTGGGGACTCATCCATGATCCAGATCATCGGTGTGATCGGCGCCGGCCAGATGGGCAATGGCATTGCTCATGTCGCCGCCGCCTCAGGTTTCAAGGTGAAGCTCCTCGACGCGGCGGAACCCGCCCTGGCGAAGGCGCTCGCCACCATCGGCAAGAACTTTGACCGGCAGATCGCCAAGGGCAAGATGGCCGAGGAGGAAAAGACCGCGGCGCTGGCCCGCATCGAGACCGGCACCAACTATTCGATGATGGCCGACTGCGATCTGGTGATCGAAGCCGCAACCGAAAACGAAGCGGTGAAGAAGCAGATCTACGCGCAGCTCTGCCCGGTCCTGAAGCCCGAAGCGTTCATCGCCTCGAACACCTCGTCCATTTCCATCACCCGCCTCGGTGCGGCTACCGATCGTCCCGGCCGGTTCATGGGCATGCACTTCATGAATCCGGTCCCGGTGATGAAGCTGGTGGAACTGATCCGCGGCATCGCCACGGCCGAAGACACCTTCGCCACGGTCCGCGATCTGGTCCTGCGCATGGCCAAGATCCCCGTCAGCGCCGAGGATTTTCCCGCCTTCATCGTCAACCGCATTCTGCTGCCGATGATCAACGAGGCGGTCTACACCCTGTACGAGGGCGTGGGCTCGGTAGAATCCATCGACACCGCGATGAAACTCGGCGCCAACCACCCGATGGGGCCGTTGGAGCTGGCCGACTTCATCGGCCTGGACGTCTGCCTGTCCGTGATGCAGGTGCTGCATGACGGACTGGCCGACACCAAGTACCGTCCCTGCCCGCTCCTGGTAAAGTACGTCGAAGCCGGCTGGCTGGGCCGCAAAACGGGCCGCGGCTTCTACGACTACAGCGGCGAGAAGCCGCTGCCGACGCGGTAGTTGAAAACTGATAGGAACATTAACCAGGAAGGCACGAAGGACATGGAGACCGCCAGAGGATATATTCCCGGCGTTCCTTCGTGATCTTCGTGTCTCCGTGGTGAAATTCCCATGCAATCAGTCGACAGCGGTATCCTCCACCGGCTCAGCCGGGGCTGGACACCCTATGCCCTGCTGATCCTTGTATCGCTGGCGTTGTATCTTCCCGGCATCGCCGTCGTTCCCCCGATCGACCGCGACGAATCGCGGTTTGCCCAGGCATCGCATCAGATGCTGGAAAGCGGCGACTATGTCCGCATCAAATTCCAAGAGGAATCGCGGGCCAAGAAGCCGGTTGGCATCTACTGGATGCAGGCGGCCAGCGCCCGCCTGCTGGACGCGGAGCATTCCATCTGGGCCTATCGGCTGCCCTCGCTGCTCGGCGCCCTGGCCGCCGTGCTTCTGACCTTCCGCTTCGGACAGGCCTTGGTTGGCCGGCCCGCTGCATTGATCGGGGCGGCCTTGCTGGCCGGCGCCTTCATCCTGGTCAGCGAGGCCCATCAGGCCAAGACTGATGCCGTGCTGCTGGCCTGTACGGTGGCCGCGCAAGGGGTTCTGGGACAGTTCTATCTGGCCGGCCGCGGCGGGGCGAGAAAGCCGGGGACCGGCGTGGTGCTGGCCTTCTGGCTGGCGCAGGGCCTGGGCATCCTGATCAAGGGGCCGATCGTGCCGATGGTCAGCCTGCTCACGGTGATCTCGCTTTGGATCGCCGACCGCCGCATCGGCTGGTTGACCGGCATCCGTCCGGTGGCCGGCCTGATCCTCGTGGCCGCCGTCGTCGGACCCTGGGCCGCGGCCGTCAGCACCGCGACCGAAGGTCAGTTCATCGGTCAGGCGGTGAAGACCGACCTGCTGCCCAAGCTGCTCGGCGCGCAGGAAAGCCACGGTGCGCCGCCCGGCTATTTCCTGTTGCTGATGACCGCCACCCTGTGGCCAGCCTCGCTGTTCGCCGTTCCCGGCTTCGTCCGCGCGGTCAAGGCGCGGCAAAGCGCCTCCTTGCGCTTCTGCCTGGCCTGGATCGTGCCCGCCTGGGTCCTGTTCGAGATCGTGCCGACCAAGCTGCCCCACTATGTCCTGCCGACCTATCCGGCGCTGGCCCTGCTGGCCGGCCTTGCCGTCAGCGCCGGCGATCAGGTGCTGAGAGCCGCCTGGGCCAAAGCCTTCTACGCTGTCTGGATGCTGGTGGGGCTGGTCCTGGCAGTGGCCGCGGTGGCAGCACCGATGAAACTGGGCGACGGCTTCACCTGGCTGTCGCTGCCGGCCGCCGTCGGCGCGCTGCTGGCTGGCGTGGCACCGGCCGTTCTGGCCATGCGGAACCGCCCGCAAGCCGCCGTGGTGACCGCGCTGGCGGGTGCCGTGCTGGCCTATGGCGCCATCTACCAGACCGTTCTGCCCCACCTCGACCGCCTGTGGCTGAGCCGCCAGGTGGCCGAAGCCCTGCCTTTCGGCACACCGGTGGCGGCGGCCGGGTTTCATGAGCCCAGCCTGGTGTTCCTGATGGGGACCGACAGCAAACTGACCGATGGCGGCGGCGCCGCCCGGTTCCTGCTGACCAACCCGAACGGCGTCGCGGTAGTGGAAGCCGCCTCGCAACCGGAATTCGACACGGCCATGCAGGCGGCCGGGTATCGCGCCCATCTGGTAGCCGAGATTGCCGGCTTCAACTATTCCCGCGGCCGGCCGGCCGACCTCAAGCTGTGGGATCTGGGCGAGAAGCGAGAGAAACCGCTTTAAATCCGCAAGCCTTTGCGCCGAAGACAGCCTCGCTTATCATCCGGATCAACATGACAACTCCGAACCCCAACCTGTACGAAATCCTCGGCGTCTCCAAGGAGGCGACGGCCTCGGCGATCAAGGCCGCATTCCGGCAGAAGGCGAAGATCCTTCACCCTGATGCTGGGGGAGACCCGGAGGAATTCCGGCGGCTCAAGCGGGCGTTCGATGTCCTATCCGACGCCAACCGACGCGAACAATACGATGTCGACTCGTCCGACATCGAAGACGAAATCCGAATGCATGCCATATTGTGCGATGTATTCCTGAAGGTTCTTCTTCACATCGAAGACCCGCAGCAGCAGGATATCATTGCCCTGATGAGGTCATCCATCAACGACCACATCAAGATATGTACAGAGGGTGTTAACGCCCTGAACATCTTGTTGTCGCGGATCGATATCGCATCCGGCCAAATCCATACGAAAGGCGCGGAGAACATCCTGACGCAATTGATCGCGGAACGTCGAAGCGAGATCCAGCACAAGCTTGAAACGGTCGGCACCGAACAGCGGCTTTACACGCAAGCTCTCCACTTCCTCGACGAATACAGCTACGACGTCCAGGGTTACTTCCGCTACGTATCGATCGATCCGTAGGGAACTCGCCGGCCCTCGGTCACGGCTCGGCCAGCAGGAACCGTAGCCGGGAGGCGATCTGCGGGCTGTCCCACTGATAGGGGCCGGCAACCCGCAACACCTGCCGGCCATGGCGGTCGACGATGATGCTGGTGGGCAGGCCGGTCACCCCCAGCAACTGCGCCGCCGTGCCGCCGGGATCGGCGAAGGGGCGCAAATAGCCGAGCTTCTGGCGGGCGAAGAACTGACGCGCCGCAGTGATGCCCCCCTGGTCTTCGGCGACCGTCATCACCGTCAGCGGAACCTGCCCGAACGAGCTCTGCAGACGGTCGAGGAAGGGCAGCTCCTTGACGCAGGGGCCGCACCAGCCGGCCCAGAAATTGATCACCACGACCTGACCCCGGTACTGGGACAGGTGCACCGGCATGCCGCTGCCGTCGGCGAAGATCAGATCGGGCAACATCGACCGCGCCGCCGGACCGCCCGCATCCTGCGCCCCGGCGGCGAAGGCGACCGACAGCGAGACCAACAGGGCGGCGAGAAACGATCTCATGGTGCCGGCCTCGCCGTCAGCCGCCGCCCCAGATTGACCATCGGCACCTCGACCAGACGGTAGGAGAGGGTCGCAGCAACCGTGGTCGCAATGAAGACGGCGACCAGCGCGGGCAGAAAGGCGCCCGTCCCCCGGCCGGCGCCGAACATGGCGAACAAGCTTCCGGCGATGATCGAGTGGTAGAGGTAATTGCTGTAGGAGGTCACGCCCATGAACCCGGCCAACCGGTTGCTGATGCCGGCGCGCAGCGCGACGACGAACACCCCGGCCCCGGCCAGCAGGCAGGCGGCCGCGCCCAGTTGGTGTTGATCGAGGCAGAGATACAAGCTGCCGGCCAGCAGCAAGGCGACCGCGGTCAGGCGGAGTACGGCCCGACTGCTCCATCCCTCGGCCTCGGCCAGGCTGATTTCGATGCCCAGGTAGAACACCGGGAAATAGGACAGGGTCAGGCTGCCATGCCCCCGATGGGCCCACACCGCCATTTCGAACAGCAGCAGCAGGGCGAACACCAGATGCAGGTGGCGTCGGCCGAACACGGCGTACTGGATGGCGATGAAGGCGTAGAACTTGATCTCGATCAGCAGGGTCCAGAACACCCCGCTGACCGCTTCGACCCCCAGCAGGTCCGAGACGGCGAAGGTGCTGGCCAGATAGGAGCGGGCGGAAAAATGGGCCGCCCCGGCCAGGGACAGGTCGGCTACCAGGATGATGGCGATGTTCAGCCAATAGGCCGGCATCACCTTGAAGAAGCGGCGGCACAGGAAGGTTCCCAGGGGCTGGACCTGCACATTGCGAAAGATCAGATAGCCGCTCAGCAGAAAGAACAGGGTGACGCCGCCCCGGCCGAGGTCGACGATCGCGTCGTCGATTTCCTGGCCGAAATGCAGCACCCCCAGGAAATGCGAGCAAAGAACCGCCAGGATCGCCGCGCCGCGCAAGGAATCGAGCGATGCCAGCCGTTCAGCCGCCGCCGCTCGGGTCGTGCTCTCCGCAAACCCTCCATCCTTCATGCCACCACCACATACCCCGTCTGCCTGAACCGCGCGGCATCTTAGAGCGGTTTCGGCCTTCGTTTGAAGGTCGAAACTGCAGCAAGCCTGCGTGGCATTTGAGCGGCGCGGTCGGGATGGTCGCGAAACCGCAATGGCGCCTGCTCGGAAACGGTGCAGCCATTTCCCACGATATCCGAGTGGACTTCTAGGTCTTTCAGCATAACGGGTGCGAATCCTTTGCGCCGCGGCGGGAACGATGTAGGTTACCGTCGCCTGAGCCATCTCGAAGAGCGACGAGCCAAGAGCGTAGAATGACCAAAGCACCAGAGCAGACCGGCGCCAGCGCCATGTGGGGCGGCCGTTTCGCCGGCGGCCCGTCCGCCGTCATGCAGCGGATCAATGCTTCCATTGACTTCGACAAGCGCCTCTATGCCCAGGACATCCGCGGTTCGAAGGCCCACTGCGCCATGCTGGTGGAGACCGGCATCCTGTCGGCCGAGGACGGAGCCGCCATCCAGAACGGCCTCGAGCGGATCCGCCAGGAAATCGAAAGCGGGCAGTTCGTCTTCCGCACCGAGCTGGAAGATATCCACATGAACATCGAGGCCCGCCTGGCCGAGCTGATCGGAGACGCTGCCGGACGGCTGCACACCGCCCGTTCGCGCAATGACCAGGTGGCCACCGACTTCCGCCTGTGGGTGCGCGACGTGCTGGACGGCATGAACGGTGCCTTGAAGGATCTGCAGGCTGCGCTGATCGACAAGGCGCAAGCCCATGCCGACGCGGTGATGCCGGGTTTCACGCATCTGCAGGCTGCCCAGCCCGTGACCTTCGGTCATCACCTGCTGGCCTATGTCGAGATGTTCGGCCGCGACCGCGGACGGCTGCACGACGCCCGCGCCCGCCTGAACGAATGCCCGCTGGGCGCCGCCGCCCTGGCCGGCACCCCCTTCCCCATCGACCGTCACCAAACGGCCCGGGAACTCGGCTTCGACCGGCCGTCGGCCAATTCGCTGGACGCCGTCTCAGACCGCGACTTCGCCCTCGAATTCCTGGCCGCCGCCGCTATCTGCGCCGTGCATCTGTCGCGGCTTGCCGAAGAGCTGGTGATCTGGACCACGGCCCAGTTTCGCTTCGTCACCTTGTCGGACGCCTTCACCACCGGTTCGTCGATCATGCCGCAAAAGCGCAATCCCGACGCCGCCGAACTGATCCGCGCCAAGGCCGGCCGGGTGATCGGCGACCTGAACGCCCTGCTGGTGGTGATGAAGGGCCTGCCGCTGGCCTACAGCAAGGACATGCAGGATGACAAGGAGCCGGTGTTCGAGGCGGCGGACACGATGGAACTGTCCATCGCGGCAATGACCGGGATGATCCGCGATCTCTCGGTCAATACCCTGCGGCTGAAGGAAGCGGCCGGCGCCGGATTCACCACCGCCACCGACATCGCCGACTGGCTGGTGCGCGTCGCCGGCGTACCGTTCCGCCAGGCCCACCACATTACCGGACGGATCGTCCGCCTGGCCGAGGAACAGGGCTGCGGTCTTGAGGACCTGTCACTGATCGACCTGCAGGCGGTGGATCCGCGAGTCACCGGCGAGCTATACGGCGTGCTGGGAACCGAGGCTTCGGCCGCCAGCCGGACCAGCTTCGGCGGCACCGCCCCGGCCAATGTCATCGCCGCCGCCAAGGCGGCCCGCCAACGTTTTCTGTGAGGACCGTACGGAAATGGCTGCCCCACATTCGTCATCCCCGCGGAAGCGACGTATCGCCTCATCTGCCGCAGCGCGAAAACTGATCATCGCCCTTGTCGCCGCCTCGGCGCTGGCCCCCCTTGCCGGCTGCGGCAAGCCCGGCCGGCCGCAGGCGCCGCCGGACACCGTCTACCCGCGCGTCTATCCCAATCCGGCGCTCGGCCCGACGCAACCTCAACCGCAGGCGCAACCGCAAGCCCAGCAGCAGCAACCACAGCCGAAGGAAGGCCAGTTGACGCCGTCCGGGACCTATATCGACCCGTCGGTACGCGCCACCATCCTCGATGCGCAGACCCGCGTCCTGCCGGGGTCGAACCTGCCGAACGCGCAGCCCTCGACCGGCAATTCGCCTTTCGATCAAGGATTGGGCGCTCCGACCATGTCGCCCCTGCCCCCGGTCCAACCGATGCAACCCAGCGGCCTGCCCGAGGAGATGACCCCGCAATGAATCATTTCCACTACAAGAACGGCGAACTCTATGTCGAGAACGTCCCCGTCGGGCGTCTTGCGGGCAAGGTCGGCACACCGTTCTATTGCTACTCGACGGCAACGCTGGTCCGCCATTTCGAGGTCCTGCGCGATGCTCTCGCCGGCCTCGATGCAACCATCTGCTACGCCGTAAAGGCCAATTCCAATCTTGCCGTCATCCGCACCCTGGCCGAACTGGGTGCCGGCGCAGACGTGGTTTCGGAAGGAGAGCTGCGACGTGCGCTGGCAGCTGGCGTGCCGCCGGACCGCATCGTCTTCTCCGGTGTCGGCAAGAGCAAGCGGGAGCTGGAACTGGCCCTGGACAAAGGCATCCTGCAGATCAACGTCGAATCGGACGCCGAATTGGAGGAACTGAGCCAGTTGGCCGCCGGCAAGGGGCGGCAGGCCGCCATCGCCATACGGGTGAACCCCGACGTCGACGCCAATACCCACGCCAAAATCACTACCGGCCGCAAGGAAAACAAATTCGGCATCGAATGGACGCGGGCTCATCAGGTGTTGCAGCAGGCGAGCAGGCTGCCCGGCATCGAGGTGACCGGTGTGGCGGTGCATATCGGCTCGCAACTGACCGAACTGCACCCGTTCCGCGAAGCGTTCCGCCGTGTCCGCGACCTGGTGCTGATGCTGAAAGCGGACGGGCTGGCAATCCGCCGGATCGACCTGGGAGGGGGCCTGGGCGTTCCCTATGACCCGCGCAATGAAAATCCCCCCTTGCCGGGTGACTATGCCGACATCATCCGCGAAACCCTGGGCGACCTGGGCTGCCAGCTGGTGGTCGAGCCCGGCCGGCTGCTGGTCGGCAATGCGGGCATCCTGGTCAGCCGGGTGCTCCGGGTCAAGGAAGGCGCCACCCGCACTTTCGTCGTCTGCGACGCGGCGATGAACGACCTTGTCCGGCCGGCCATGTACGACGCCTATCATGAAATCCTGCCCATCAACGAAGCGCTGCCGGGCACCGAACTGCTGCCGGTCGACGTGGTCGGGCCGGTCTGCGAAAGCGGCGACACATTCGCGCGGCAGCGCGGCCTGCCCGCCCTGGCGAGAGGCGACCTGATCGCCTTCGCGACGGCTGGCGCCTATGGCGCGACGATGGCATCGACCTATAATTCCCGCCTCCTGGTACCAGAGGTGATGGTCAAGGAGTCGGTCTTTGCGGTGGTCCGCGCCCGCCCTACATATGAGGATATGCTGGCCCTGGAATCCTTGCCCCGATGGATGCACCAACCGGCCGAGTGAAGCGGCAGGATGCCGACCTGAGGGACGCGCAGAGGACGCAGGACCGCCTGCGCCAGCGGCTGCGGCTGGCAAGGCTCGCCTTATGGTGGGAGACCATCTGGCCGCTGGCCTGGCCCTTGCCGGCCCTGGCAGCGTTGTTTTCGGCACTCGCATTGTTCGACCTTCTGCCGATGCTGCCGGGATGGCTGCATGGGCTGACTCTGGCCGCATTCCTGGCCTTGGCCGCGACCGCGGCCTGGCGGCTGCGGCGAGTGTCCCCACCCAGTGCCGAGCTGGCCCGCCGACGCCTGGAGCGGGATAGCGGATTGCTCCACCGGCCGTTGGAGACTCTGAGCGACCGGCTGGCCGCCGGCGCCGATGACCCTTTCTCCCGCGCCCTGTGGCAGACCGAGCGGGACCGTCTGACCAAGACGCTGCGGCGGCTCAAAGTGCGGCTGCCCTCCCCGGGCTTGGCCCAGCACGATCCCTGGGGGCTGCGGTTTGCCCCGCTTCTCCTGCTGGCGGTGGCCATGGCCGGCGGATGGCAGGATGCCCCGGCCCGTTTCCAGCGCGCCTTCGAACCGCGGCTCGGCGGCCTCGGCGGGCCACCGCCCGTGCTTCAGTTGTGGATCACGCCGCCGGCCTATACCGGCATCGCACCCATGCTGCTCGGCACCATGCCCCCCGGCCAGCTTCTGGAAATTCCTGCCGGCTCCAAGATCCTGGCGGAACTGCAAGGCGGCAGCGGCCATGCGCAACTGATGGTCGATGACGAAGCCCAGCCTTTCCAGGCGCTCGACGCCGACAGCCAGCGTATCGAGACCACGGTGACCAAAGGCAGCCGCCTGGCGGTGCGCCAGGGGCGCAGGCGCATCGGCGCATGGAACATGGCGGTCATCCAGGACCGGCCGCCCAGCATCGCCTTTGCATCCCCGCCCGAAGCGGACGCGGACGGCCGTCTTCGGCTCGACATCGAAGCCCATGACGACTACGGAGTGGTCAGGGCGCAGGCGGTGATCACGCGCGTCGACACGCCGTCGGGCGTGCCGTTTCTGGTCAATCTGCCGCTGGGCGGCGGCCACCCCAAGGATCTGCGCCAAGCCGCCTGGCACGACCTGACCGGTCATCCCTGGGCCGGGCTGCCGGTGACGATCCAGCCGCAGGCCGAGGACGGCGCCGGCCAGAAGGGAAGGGGGGACGCGGTTACCGTCACGCTGCCGGAACGGAAATTCACCAATCCCGTGGCCCGCGCCATCATCGCCCAGCGGCATCGGCTGGCGGCCGAACCGGGCGCCCGCGCCCCGGTGATGGCCGGCCTGGCCGAAATCGCCTCCACGCCGGAAGCCTACGGCAACGACATGGTGGTGTTCCTATCCCTGGCCACCGCCCGGGCCCGTCTGCAATACGACAAGACGGTGCAGGCCGTGCCCTCGGTCATCGACATGCTGTGGGAAACGGCACTGCGCATCGAGGACGGCGATAAGCCGGCCGCCGAGCGGGCCCTCGACGAAGCCGGGCGCGAACTTCAGGACGCACTGGCCGCCAATGCGCCGGAAGCCGAGATCGAACGGCTGATGGGCCAATTGCAGGCAGCCATCGGCCAGTATCTCGACGCCCTGGCCCAGCAGGCCGATCGCCAAGGCCTGCAACCCATGCCCAGCGGGCCCGACGACCGGGTGGTGACCCCCGAGGAGCTTGAGAGCATGCTCGACCGCATGCGCGAGCTGTCGCGGACCGGATCGCGGCAGGCCGCCCAGGCGATGCTGTCGCAACTGCGCCAGCTCCTCGACGGATTGCGCATGGATGGGGCCGGCCAAGCCTCGTCGGAACAGGCGCGCCGGGCGCAGCAGACGATGAACGACCTGCAGGCCATCGCCCGCGATCAACGATCCCTGCTCGACGATACCTTCCGTCGCAGCCAGCAGGCGAACAACCCCGAACTGGCGCCGCTCGGCAACATGCCGGCGCCTGGCGACCAGGGCGGTCGCCAGGGAAACAAGGCGCAGGCGGGCAAGGGCAGAGGCAAAGGCCAGGACAATGGCGATCGTGACGGCGCCGTGGCCAGCCAGGAAGGATTGCGCAAGCGCCTCGGCCAGGCCATGCAGGCGCTGGGCAACCTGGGGGTCGACATTCCCAAATCCCTCGGACAAGGCGAGCAGGCCATGCGGGACGCCAGCCGCGCGCTGGGAAACGGCGAGATGGAGGACGCGGTCGACGCGCAGACGGAAGCGCTGGCCCGGCTCCAGGAGGGCAATCGCCAGACCATGCAGGCGATGGCGGACAAGATGGGCGGCATGATGCGCGGCATGAGCGGTGTCGGACGCGACCCGTTGGGCCGGCCGTTGCCGGGGCCGGGAAACATGGACGAGAACTCGGTGAAGATCCCGGACCAGGCCGACACCAGCAAGGCGCGTGAAGTGTTGGACGAACTGCGTCAGCGCTCCGGCCAAGCTCAACGCCCGGCGGCGGAACGGGAATACCTGCAAAGGCTGCTGAAATCGTTTTTCTGAAGCCGCGTGCGCTCAGGCGCACCCGCCTCCATGCCTTTTCAGGGCCTCCGCGTCGCTCGGGCTCGAGATCGTAATTGGACGTAATCGCCTCACGATCCGGCGTCCTGCGAACGGACTGAGCCCTTCTTGCTGATGCCGTCGCGGCAGCGACTACTTCGCCGCTTCCGGCGGTTTGGGCGCGGTGAAGGTCACCTCGAACCGGGTGGCGTTGGCGTCCGGCTGGTCAAGGGTGATGCGGAAACCGACCGTGGCATGGGCATCGAGCGTCGTCTGCGGTGGGCTGATGATCTTTTCCTGCAGCAACGCCTGGTTGTTATAGAGCGCCAGACGCAGCAGCGGGATCTCATGCGCCTGTTCGGTGGTGTTGGCGATCACGCCGCGGACGACCAGGACCTCCTTGTCGTCCTGCACCAGCCGCTCCGAATTGTAGTTGCGGAAGGCCAGGCCGGCCCCCACCACTTCGTTGCGGATACCCAGGCCGTCGTAAATGCGGGCCGAATCCGGCCAATGGTCGATGATGCGGTCCTGCAGGAAATAGAACACCGCCGCGGCGCCGAAAGCCAGCAGCAGGACGAGCAGAAGCCACAGGCCGGCCGCTCCTTTCCGCCGGGGCGCCGGTCTGGGTACCGGAGTGGCGAAGACGTCGGGGATGGGTTCCGGCGGCCGCGCCATCATCAGTTCGGAAATCTTGGCGAACGGATCCTCATCGCCGCCGGTGCCTGACTCCTGCCCGGAACCCGAGCTCTCGGCCGGCACGGAACCGAAATCCATCGCCGCGTTGCCGCCGCTGTCCAGGCTGAACCCCGGCTCGCCCCCCGGCGCGGTGCCGGGCTGCATGTCGGACTGCGTGTTGGGCTGCACGCGGTCGGCCAGGGTCCCGCGCGGCGGCGTACGCTGCGCTGGCGAGGGCGGCGCCTCCAGCGGGATCTCGTCGATCCGCATCGGGGGATCCTCATGCCACTTATGCCCACAGCGGGCGCAACGCAAGGTTCGTCCGTGCGAGCCGAGGGCCGTGTCGGGAACGGAAAAATGGGTAGCGCAGTTCGGGCAGGTGATGATCATCGCGCCAAGCGACCAACGAGAATATTTTTCTTTATATGCGGGCGTTTGTTGCAACACAAGCGCGCGCTGGACGAAGGGGCTGACCCATGTAATCCTGCGAGCCGTCTGAGAGAGGTAGAAACGTGCGACGGGAGACGGCAGACACAGCCAACGTGGTTCAGTTCCATGGCGTTGGCGTCCGTTACGAGCACGGCCCGGAGATCCTCCAAGACATTGATTTCTCCTTGCCGGCGGGATCTTTCCATTTCCTTACCGGCGCCTCGGGCGCGGGAAAATCCTCGGTCCTTCGCCTGATGTACCTCGCCCAGCGGCCGAACCGCGGGCGCATCGTGCTGTTCGGCCGCGACGTCGGCACGTTGCGCCGTTACCAGATGCCGGCTCTGCGGCGGCGCATCGGGGTGGTGTTCCAGGATTTCCGGCTGCTCGACCATTTGTCGACCCTGGATAACGTGGCCCTGCCTTTGCGCGTCGCCGGCGCCAGCGAACAGGACGTGCGGAAATTCGTGCCAGACCTGCTGGACTGGGTGGGCCTGACCGACCAGATCCACGCCAAGCCGCCGACCCTTTCGGGTGGACAGAAGCAGCGTGTGGCCATCGCCAGGGCGGTGATCGGCCGGCCCGAACTGCTGGTCGCCGACGAACCGACCGGCAACGTTGACGATCAGATCGCCATGCGGCTCATGTATCTGTTCGAGGAGTTGAACAAGCTGGGAACGACGGTGCTGATCGCCACCCATAACGAGAACCTGGTCTCACGCCTGCGCCACCCCCGGCTCCATCTGGAGCAGGGCCATCTGCGCCTGGGCTGAGGCGGATTTCCGCATGTTCGGCCACCGCTCCGACCTGCCGCTCAAGGACGATGCCTCCACCCGATTCCTGCCGTGGCTGGTGGCGCCGATGGTGTTTCTGTGCGCCGTCGCCCTGGCCGGCGTGTTCATCCTGTCCACCCTGATCAATCGCTGGGACCGCGACGTGTCGGGAACGCTGACCATCGAGATCGCCGCCGCCCCCGGAGAAGCGGGCGAGTCGGCGGAACAGACGCGCATCCGCGTCGAGCAGGCGCTGCGCATCCTGGGCGGCACGCCCGGCGTGGCCGACGCCCACGCCTTGACCCAGGAACAGCTGGTCGGGCTGCTGGCGCCATGGCTGGGCAACAGCGAACTGCTGAAGGAACTGCCGTTGCCGGCCATGGTGGACGTGACCCTGCAACCCGACATCCCCGTCGACCTCGATGCGTTGGGCAAGCAGCTGTCGCAGGCGGTTCCCGGGGCGTCCGTGGACGACCATCGCATCTGGCTGGCCCGACTGATCGGCCTGTCGCGCAGCATCGAGTGGCTGGCCATCGGCGTCGTCGTGCTGATCGGCGGAGTCACCTCGGCCACGGTGTTCTACGCCACGCGCTCGGCCATGGCGGTTCACCACGAAGTCATCGAAGTGCTGCATCTGATCGGCGCCGCCGACGCCTATATCGCGCGGCAATTCGCCGAGCGGGCCTTCACCTTGGGCTTCCGGGGAGGCGTCGTCGGGTTGGGATTGACCCTGCCGGTGCTGGCGGCCATCGGCCTCGGCGCCCATAAATTGAAAGGCGGGTTTTTGGCCGACCTGTCGCTACCCCTTTCCGGCTGGCTGGCGGTATTGTCACTGCCCGCCTTCGCCGCTCTGCTGGCCATGCTGACCGCGCGGGCAACGGTCCACCGGACCTTGGCCCGGATGCCTTAACCTGGAACCGGCTTTCTCCATGCGCCGCCGCCGCCCCGCCTCGCTGCTGTTCCGCTGGACCGGACTGCCCCTGCTGCTGGGGGCGGCGTGGCTGGCCGGCTTCATCTGGTATGCCGCCGACATGCCGGCCCAGGTGGACGATGCCGCCACCTCCACCGACGCCATCGTCGTGTTGACCGGCGGCACCGAGCGGCTCGACACCGGCCTGTCCCTGCTGCGCCAGCACAAGGGCCGCAAACTGTTCGTTTCCGGGGTCTACCGCGGCATCGACGTGGCCGAATTGCTGCGCCTGTCGCGACAGAAGCCCGACGAACTGGAATGCTGCATCGTCCTCGGGCACGCGGCCGACAACACGGTGGGCAACGCCATCGAGACCGCCGCCTGGATGCGCGCCGAGGGCTTTCATTCGCTGCGCCTGGTCACCGCCAACTACCACATGCGGCGCAGCCTGATGGAATTCAGGCACGCCATGCCACAGGCCACCATCATCGCTCATCCGGTGTTTCCCGACGCGGTGAAGTCGCATGAATGGTGGATGTGGCCGGGCACCGCCCATCTCATCGCCTCGGAATATACCAAATATCTGGCCGGCCAGATCAGGCACTGGGCCGAGCCTCTGGAGGAATCGCCGTGACCGCCGTCCGTTCTGCCCTCTATCAACTGCTGTTTCTGCCCTGGACCCTGCTCCTCGCCCTGCTCTACCTGCCGCTTCTCGCCCTGGCCTCGCGGCGATTCATGCAACGCTGCGCGGCATTCTGGCTGGACGGGGCGCTGCTGCTGCAGCGTTTGGTTCTGGGCCTTGCCTTTTCAGTCCGCGGACGGGAGAACCTGCCGCCCGGCGCGGCGCTCGTCGCCGCGAAGCATCAGTCGGCCTGGGACACCATGATCTTCCACCATCTGCTGGCCGATCCGGCCTTCATCCTGAAAAAGGAGCTGCTGTCGCTGCCTTTCATCGGCTGGTATCTGCGAAAGACCGGCCAGGTACCCATCGACCGCAAGGCCGGCGTCAAGGCGCTGAAACTGATGGTCGAGGGCGCGCGCCGGGCGGTCGCCGAGGGACGCAAGGTCGTCATCTTCCCCGAGGGGCACCGGCAGCCGCCGGGAATGGCCGGCGAATACCACTCGGGCATCGCCATGCTGTACGCGGGCCTGGACGTTCCTCTGGTCCCTGTCGCCTTGAACTCCGGCCTGTTCTGGCCGCGCAATGCCTTTCTGCGCCGGGCCGGCACCATCACGCTGGAAATCCTGCCGCCCATTCCCCCCGGTCTCGACCGCAAGACCTTCATGGCGGAACTCGAGCGGCGCATCGAAGCCGCCACCCGCGCCCTCGAAGCCGAGGCATGCCGCCGCTTTCCGCATGTGACCGGGACTCCGCCGGCGGGGACGGCGGCCTCGCATCCTGTGGATAACTCTGTGGAGCGATAAATCTGTTAATATCCCACCCGCCCGTGGATGAAGTGGATAACCCGGACCGGTCGAACGATATCAAGAGCTTGCAAGTCGAGAGCAATGTGGAAACAAAATGAGAACATGGGCCTTGACGGTTCCTCACGGTGAACCTAGACTCCGGCTTTTGGCATTGAAACCGCTTGATTTTTAGCCCCTCGTCGGCATGGGCGGAAGGGGTGGTCGGCATGGGTGGAGGTCGGTCATGACGCAGATGGCGCCCATTTCCCAGCAAATCTGGGATATGAAGTACCGGCTAAAGGGTCCCGGCGGCGAAGCTGTGGACAAAACCATCGAAGACAGCTGGCACCGGGTGGCTGCCGCCCTGGCCGAAGCCGAGCCGGCCGACCGCGCGGCATGGGAAACGGCGTTCTTCGAAGCGATGACCGACTTCCGCTTCCTGCCCGCCGGCCGCATCCTGTCGGGATCCGGAACCGGCCGCAAAGTGACGTTGTTCAACTGTTTCGTCATGGGCGACATCCCGGACGACATGGCCGGCATCTTCGAGCATCTGAAAGAGGCCGCGGTGACCATGCAGCAGGGCGGCGGCATCGGCTATGATTTCTCGACGCTGCGGCCCAAGGGCGCCCCGGTCAAAGGGGTCGGAGCCGACGCCTCGGGGCCGCTCTCCTTCATGGATGTGTGGGACGCCATGTGCCGCACCATCATGAGTGCGGGATCCCGGCGCGGTGCCATGATGGCGACCATGCGCTGCGACCACCCCGACATCGAGGCCTTCATCGAGGCCAAGGCGACGGCCGGCCGGCTGCGCATGTTCAATCTGTCGGTGCTGGTGACCGACCGGTTCATGGCGGCGGTGAAGACCGACGAGGCCTGGGAACTGAAATTCGGCGGCGTGGTGTATAAAAGCCTGCCGGCGCGCGAACTGTGGAACCGCATCATGCGCGCCACCTATACCTATGCCGAACCGGGCGTGATCTTCATCGATCGCATCAACCGGCTGAACAACCTCCATTACTGCGAGAACATCCACGCGACCAATCCCTGCGGTGAACAGCCGCTTCCACCCTATGGCGTCTGCCTGCTGGGCTCGGTCAATCTGGCCAAACTGGTGAGCAAGCCGTTCGAGGACGGTGCCACCCTCGATGAGGGCGAACTGGCCCGGCTGGTCCGCGTCGCCGTGCGAATGATGGACAACGTGATCGACGTCTCCAATTATCCGTTGCCCCAGCACCAGCACGAGGCCAAGGCCAAGCGGCGCATCGGCCTGGGAGTGACCGGCCTGGCCGACGCCCTGATCATGTGCCGGGCTCGCTACGGCGGCCGCGAAGCCGTGCGGCTCACCGAGCGGTGGATGTCGGTGCTGCGCCGCGAAGCCTATTTGGCCTCGGCCGAATTAGCCGCCGAGAAGGGGCCGTTCCCCCTTTACGACGCCGACGCCTATCTGGCGGGCGAAACCATCAAGAGCCTCGACGCCGACGTGCAGGCGGCCATCCGCAGCCATGGCATACGCAATGCGTTGCTCACCTCCATCGCACCGACGGGAACCATCTCGCTGTTCGCCGACAACGTATCGTCCGGCTTGGAACCGGTGTTCAGTTTCAGCTACAGCCGGAATGTGCTGATGCCCGACGGCAGCCGCCGCGAGGAAGAGGTCAGCGACTACGCGGTGCGCCTCTATCGCCGCCTGCGCGGCGAGGCCGCCACCCTGCCCGACTATTTCGTCGATGCGCAGACGCTGACCCCCGGCGACCACGTGGTCATGCAGGCAGCGGTGCAGAAATACATCGACAGTTCCATCTCAAAGACCATCAACGTGCCGGAAAGCATCAATTTCGAGGCCTTCAAGGATGTCTATCTGCAGGCCTACGAATCCGGCTGCAAGGGTTGCACCACCTATCGGCCAAACGACATCACCGGGGCCGTGCTGGAAGTGCGCAAGGAACCGGCCGGGCAAGGTCCACAGGCGGAATTGCCCCTGGAACCGGCGCGCCTCAAACCCGAGGACGCCTTCGACGCCGGTGCCATCGTCCATCTGACCCAGCCCTTGAGCCGGCCCGAGGAACTTCCCGGCGCCACCTACAAGGTGCGCTGGCCGGACAGCGACCACGCCATGTACATCACCCTGAACGACATCATCCAGGATGGCCGGCGGCGCCCCTTCGAAGTGTTCATCAATTCGAAGAACATGGATCACTTCGCCTGGACGGTGGCATTGACCCGCATGATCTCGGCGGTATTCCGGCGCGGCGGAGATGTCTCGTTCGTCGTCGAGGAATTGAAGGCGGTGTTCGACCCGCGCGGTGGGCAATGGATGGGCGGCAAATACGTGCCGTCGTTGCTGGCAGCCATCGGCGACGTGATCGAACGGCATATGATCAGCATCGGCTTCCTGCCCGACCCCGCCGCCGACCAGCCCCCCGGGACCGGCAAGATGGCGGCTGTCGTCGGC
The DNA here is from genome assembly GCA_021793155.1 of Pseudomonadota bacterium. Lineage (GTDB taxonomy): Bacteria > Pseudomonadota > Alphaproteobacteria > Rhodospirillales > Magnetospirillaceae > DUZF01. Next base: position 17,616 of record JAJYTF010000033.1, read on the forward strand.
CACAAGCCGCTGCGGCAATGTCCGAAATGCGGCCAGCCGGCGCTGATCCGTCAGGAAGGCTGCGACACCTGCTCGAATTGCGGCTATTCGAAGTGCGGGTGATCCGGCGGTGGCCGAGAATGACGCGACCGGAATGATGCCGATCCTGGCTGCCGGCGAAAGTCCAGAGCCGGAGTTCCGCGCCACGGTGTCTGCGAATATCCTTCCGGACGCGTGAAAAGGCAGCCGGTTTCCGACAGGTTCCATATGGTTCAAGGACGAATGAAGGATGGCCGAAGCGCGCCTGAAAGCCAAGTTGTGGATCACGGCCACTGTGCGGGCATGCCAGGCCCAGGGGATGACCGCCACCGTCGTCCGCAAGGGCGACGAGGACGCGGGCGCGGTGCTGATCAAGCAGAACCTGCGGGGCGGTGGCTTTCGCGTGCTGACCCAGGTCCGCACCGCCGAAGGCAACCTCGCCTGGCTGCGCGGAACCGGCCCCGACGCGGTGACCGAACAGCAGGCCGACGCCTATATCGCCCGGCAGGTGGACCGGGACTGGGATCTGTGGGTGATTGAGATCGAGGACCGCGACGGCAGATTGCCGTTCACCGGAACCCTGTTGTGACGGCGCCGGCGTGACCGCCGGCTCGCCGAATCGTCACCGTCCGCGGCCGGAACCGCAGCCACAGCCACCGTGACCGCATCCCGCCTCGTCGTCCTCATCCTCGTCCTCATCCTCGTCGGCCTCGGGGGTGTAACGAATGGCGCCCTGGTAGATCTGCGCCGATCGGCCCTGGAAGCTGACCGTGATGAATCGCTCGCCGCGCTCGTCGACCTTCATTTCCATGGCGATCTCGTCCGCTTCCACGGCTTTCACCGTCTGCTCCGAGGTCAGGTCCAAGGCCTTGCCGATGGCTCCCAGAAGAGCGTTCAACTCGGCGTACATTTCGCGGTCGTTCATGGCGTCCTTCCGAATATGAGAAGGGCAACCTAGTCCTTCCGCGGGGGTGGTTGCAAGGCTCGGAAAGGGATGCCCAGGGCGATCGGTCGAACGCGCACTCTGATGCGAGAGCAAAAAAAACGGGATGAGCGGTCGGCGCGCCGATCAGGCCTTGGCCGGCTTTCCGGCCTTCGTCGCGGCAGAGGTCCTGGTCGGTTTGACGGTGTTCGTCGTCTTGGCCGCTTTCGCCGTCCTGACCGATTTCGTCGTCTCTGCCGCCGCCGCTTTCGGCGCCGCCTTCCTTTCGATTGTGGCCTTCCTCGGCTTCGCTGCCGTTTCGGTATTGGCGGCGCACTCGGCTTCGGCCCGCAGCCAATGCTCGACATCGCGGCCCTGGGGACGCCCTTCGGCCTCCCAAATCTCGAATGCGCGCCGGCGGACCTTGTCGTGGATCTCGGTCATGCTTCCCTCGTCAAGGATTCGGAGTGCCTCGAAAGGGAAGGCTAACGTATTGGGGTGCAACGCACAATTCTTTCTTCCAGGCTTTCTGCCGGATCGCGGCCGGTCATTCGCCGACGGAGTAGGCCTTCACCCCGATCGGTCGGCAATGCTATTCAGATGGGATGCGCGTTCTTGGATTTTCCGCTTTCCATCACGACAGCGCCGCCGCCCTGGTGGAAGATGGCCGCATCGTCGCCGCCGTCGAAGAGGAACGATTCAGCCGGCGGAAGCACGACTCGGGCTTCCCCCGCAACGCCATCGCCTATTGCCTGGCTGCCGGCGGTTGCGGCATCGATGGGATCGACCTTATCGCCTCGGCCGACCGGCCGGCGGCCGGCGACCCCGTTTTCCGCGAATTGGGCGGGCTGATCCCCGGCCGGGAACAGGCGGACCGTGTTTGGTTCGGCGCCCATCATCTGTCTCACGCCGCCTCGGCGTTCTTCCCCTCCCCTTTTCCGCGGGCGGCGGTTCTCACCATGGACGGCATCGGCCGGGGAATCGTCACCGCTCTGGCCCTGGGCGACGGCAATCGCCTGGAGATGATTGAGGAAGTGCCGCATCCTCATTCTCTTGGCCTTCTTTATTCGGCCTTCACCCGCTATGCCGGGTTCAAACCCCAGTCCGGCGAATACAAGGTCATGGGCCTCGCCCCCTATGGGCGGCCCCGCTTCACCGACCGGATCTTCGAGATGCTCGACGGGCTCTCCGAGGATGGAACCTTTCGCCTCGACGAAGCTGCTCTGTCCGACCAGCATATCGCGCACCTGCTCGGCCGGCCTGCCCGACACTCCGCCCAACCGCTGGACCAGTTCCATATGGATGTCGCCGCCTCGATCCAACGGGTGACGGAACAGCTCGTTCTGCGCCTGGCTCGCGCGGCCGCGCGGCGCACCGGCGCTTCCGACCTGTGCATGGCCGGCGGCGTGGCGTTGAACTGCGTGGCCAACGGCAAGCTGCTGCGCGAGGGCGTCTTCGAGCGGTTGTGGATACAACCCGCGGCGGGAGATGCCGGCGGCGCCATCGGGGCGGCGCTGGCGGCCTACCATATGGCTCTGGGCGGAATACGCCGGGCCGACGACCGCCACGACCGGATGGACGGGGGCTATCTCGGCCCCGCCTATACTCAGCAAGACGTCGAGCGCCGGCTGGCCGCAGCGGGCGCGGTGTACCTGACGGTCGACGAGGACGGCGTGACCGGCCGCACCGCCGCCGCCCTGGCGGCAGGAAAAACGGTGGGCTGGATGCAGGGGCGCCTGGAATTCGGTCCACGGGCGTTGGGAAACCGTTCCATCCTTGCCGACCCGCGGCGGCCGACGATGCGCGAGACCCTGAACCGCGACGTCAAATTCCGCGAGCCGTTCCGCCCGTTCGCCCCGGCCGTGCTGGCCGAAGACGCGGCGCAATGGTTCGAGCTTCCGGTCGCCTCCCCCTACATGCTGCTGGTCGCTCCGGTGCGCCGATCCGAGATCCCGGCGGCGACCCATGTGGACGGATCGGCCCGCCCGCAGACGGTTGATGCCGAGACCAACCCGCGCTTCCACGCCCTGTTGTCCCGCTTCAAGGAATTGACCGGCTGCCCGGTCCTGCTCAACACCAGCTTCAATGTGCGGGGCGAGCCCATGGTCAACACGCCCGAGGATGCCTTCCGCTGCTTCATGGGAAGCGACATCGACCTGTTGGCCGTAGGCAACTGCCTGCTTCGCAAGGAGGAGCAGGACATCGGGCTCAGGCTCGACTACCGCACCGCCTTCGATCCGGATTAGGACCGCAGGTGCCGCCGCCGCAGGATCAGGTAGAGCATGCCGTCGCGTGGCCCGGCGAGAAGAGAGAACAGGTAGAAGCCGCCGGCGACCAGAACGATGGCCGGCCCGGACGGCAGGTTCAACTGGTAGGACAACACCAACCCGGCGTACCCGGACAGAAGGCCGACAGCGGTCGCCAATGCGATCAGGCTCCAGACCTCGCGGGCCCAGAAGCGCGCCGCGGTGGCCGGCAGCATCATCAGGCCCACCGCCATCAGCGTGCCCAGGGCCTGAAAACCGCTCACCATGTTGAGCACGACGAGGATCAGGAACACCGTATGATAGACCCCGCCGCGGGCGCCGAGCGCCCGCAGGAAGGAGGGGTCGAAGCATTCCGCCACCAAGCCGCGAAAGATCACCGCGAACGCCCCCAGGCTGAGCGTCGCCACCGACGCCATGAGCAGCAGCGAGGTATCGTCTACCCCAAGGATGCTGCCGAACAGGACATGCATCAGGTCCACGGTGCTGCCATGGGTCGATACCAACAGCACGCCGATGGCTAACGAGATCAGGAAGAACGAGGCGAAACTGGCGTCTTCCTTGAGCGGCGTGAAACGGGTCACCAGGCCGGAAAACAGCGCCACCACCACCCCGGCGACGAACCCGCCCAGGCTCATGGCCGGCAGGGACAGCCCGGCCACCATGAAACCGACGGCCGCACCGGGCAGCACCGAATGGGCCATGGTGTCGCCGATCAGGCTCATCCGGCGCAGCACCAGGAAGACCCCGACGGGGCCGGCCCCCAAAGACAGGGCCAGGCAGGCCACCAGCGCGCGGCGCATGAAGCTGAAGTCGGCGAACGGCCCGATCAGCCAGTCATAAACCACGGTCATGCCGCCCCGCGGCAGATATCGGCTTCGCTGTCCCAGGCTTCGCTCATCGCCCGGGCCGCCAGCAAGTTTTCGGTGGTCAGCACCTTGGCGGTGGCCCCCCAGGCGACCGCCTCGCGCGCCAGCAGCAAGGTTTCGGGAAAGTGTCGCCGGACCTGTTCGAAATCATGGAGGACGGCGATCACCGTCCGCCCCTCGTCGTGCCATCGCTCGACCAGGCGCAGAAGATCGGCCGTGGTGCGGCTGTCGACGGCGGTGAAGGGTTCGTCCAGCATGATCAGCGGGCAATCGGCGACCAGCAGGCGGGCGAACAGGACCCGCTGGCGCTGTCCGGCACTCAACGAACCGAACGGACGATGTTCGAAGCCGTCCAGGCCGACGTTGTGCAGGGCTGACGCGGCGGCTTCACGCATCGCCCCGGCCATCGGCCGGAATGCGCCGGCGCGTCGCCAATGCCCCATCAGCACCACATCGAACACCGATATGGGAAAGCTTTCGTCGATAGCGGCCGCTTGCGGCAGATAGGCGAGGTCGCGCGGCCCGGCCCCGTGGAACACCACCTCTCCCTGGCTGGGCTTGTGCAGACCGGCGACGGCTTTGATCAGACTGCTCTTGCCCGCGCCGTTCGGTCCGACCACGGCGGTCAGGCTTCCTTGGCGGAACTGCCCGCTCAAATGGTGAACCGCCGGATGGCGATCGTAGGTGATGGTAAGGTCGCGCAACTCGATCAGCGCAGGCATGCGCCTACCTCCACCAGTCCAGGGCCCAACCGACCGCCAACCACAGCAGAAGGCTGGCCGCCACCACCACGACCAAACGGCGGCCGACCCCCCATACGAACGGCGAAACATTTGGAAGAAACGGTTCCATCGATGAAAGGCCGGAAACGCAAACGAGTTACGTTATAACAAAACATCCACCGGCCCATTTTGTCCACGGCGAATTCGATCCGCCCCTGGGCAATCGCTGGAACTCGATTGTCCCGGCCCTGCAAAGGCCCCCTCAGGCGCCGGGCGGGATCGCCTCGGTTCCCCCTGTTTGGCCTTGTCCCTGTTTGGGGATATCGGCCGGTCCGCAGGCGGAACAGAATGGCCAGGATCGAGAAACGGTCGGTCACCCGCCGGAGTTGAGGGAGGTCTGCCATGGAAGCAGCGAATATCATCGACCTGCGGCGGCATCTGAGACTGGCCCCCGAGGATGTCTTCGCCCTGGTCGGGAACGAGATCGTCCCGGTGGTGAACATGTCCGCCGCAGGCATTTGCCTGAACCGGCCCGACGCCGAGTTCACCGACAAGAACGTCGACTTCTGGGTGGTGCCGCGAACCCATGGGTTCCTCGACATGAACCGGGCGGTCCAGGTGCACGGACACATGGTCGGACGAAGCGAGACGCAGATACGGATCGTCTTTTCGACGCTCAATTACGAACTGGCCAGCATGATCCGCCGCTACCAGGCCAGCAAGGACGCCTGATCGCCGGCCGCTTCCCTGAACAAGCCGATCGTGGGTAGACTGGGCAGGCCATGGCCTGCCTTTGCCGAGATTGCGCGCATCTGATCGATGCCGACGCCGCGAGCTGCACCAATTGCGGATCGGCCAGACTGGTGACTCACCCGGAACTTCTCGACCTCTCCATCGCCCATATCGATTGCGATGCGTTCTACGCCTCGGTCGAAAAGCGGGACGATCCCGCTCTCAACGACAAGCCGGTCATCGTCGGCCATCCCGGCGGACGGGGCGTGGTGACCACGGCATGCTATATCGCCCGCCAGTACGGCCCGCGCTCGGCGATGCCCATGTTCAAGGCCCTTCAGCTCTGCCCGCAGGCCGTCGTCATCCCTCCCGACATGGCGAAGTACCGCCAGGCCAGCTCGCAGATCCGCAGCCTGTTCCTCAAGGCGACACCGCTGGTCGAGCCGGTATCCCTGGACGAGGCCTATCTCGACCTATCGGCTGGCGCCCGCCTCGTCGACCGCGCGCCGGCCATCCTGCTGGCGCGCCTCGCCCGAGCCGTCGAGCGCGAGGTGGGCGTCACCGTCTCGGTCGGCCTCAGCTACAACAAGTTCCTCGCCAAGCTGGCATCGGACCGCGACAAGCCGCAGGGGTTTTCGGTCATCGGCCGGGCCGAGGCGACGGCCCTCCTGGCGCCACTCCCCGTCACCACGATCCACGGCATCGGCGCCGCCACGGCCCGCCGGCTGGCCGAGGCCGGCATCACCTCAGTCCGCCAGTTGCAGGCCATGCCCGAAGACGCGCTGTCGGCACGTTTCGGCAAGTTCGGCCGGGCTCTTGCCCATCTGGTGCATGGAGAAGACCGGCGCCGCGTCGTGGCCGACCGGCCGACGAAAAGCATTTCGGTGGAAACCACCTTTTCCCGCGATCAATCGGCCTACCCGGCATTGGCCGCAGCGCTGGAAGACTTGGCAGGCCGGCTGGAGCAGCGCCTGAAGCGAGCCTCGCTGGCCGGCGAGACGGTGGTGCTCAAGTTGAAGACGTCGGACTTCCACAGTCTTAGCCGGCAAAGCCGCCTGCCCCACCCGACTCAACGGGGCGACCTGATCCTGGAACATGGCTTGAGGCTGCTGGGCCGCGAGGCCGACGGCCGCGCCTTCCGCCTGATCGGCATCGGGGTCGACCATATGGCGCCGGCTACCGCAGCAGATCCGCCCGACCTGTTCGAAGCCTAATGGTGAGATTCCGATGGATGACGCATCCTTCGAGACACCGCCCTTTGCGGCTCCCCAGGACGGGGAAAATCAATGGGTTGCCCTTATCCTGAGGAGGTCCGCTGGGCCGTCTCGACGGATGCCTTCACCGCTTCAGCGGCCTTCCCAATAGGGCGGGCTGCCGAAACGGCGGGCGAGGAAATCGAGGAATACCTTGACCTTCGGCGAGACCACCTTCTTCGGTGGATAGACGCCCCAGATCGCCCGCTCCGGCCCGGGTGAGATCAGTCCATCCCACTCGGGCAGCAGGGGCAGCAGGCGCCCGGCGCGGATGTCTTCTCCCACCAGCCAGGTGGGCAGCAGGGCGATGCCCAGCCCCGCCAGCGCCGCGCCGCGCAACGCCTCGGAATCATTGGCCCGCAGATGCCCGCCGACCGGCACCGTCAGTGGCTCGTCGCCGGACCCGCGGCGGCGAAAATACCATGCCCCCGACGGCTGCAAGGCGAACATCAGGCATTCGTGGCGCCGCAGATCGTCGGGCGCGGCCACCAACGGCTGTGCCTCGACGTAGGACGGACCGGCCACCAGGGCGCGGCGATGCGGCGCCAGGCGCCGGGCCACCAGCGTGGAGTCGGTCAGAGCGCCGATCCGAACCGCGACATCGCTCCCCGACTCAATCAGGTCGACCGTCGCATCGGTCAGCGTCGCATCCACCTTGAGGTCGGGATAGGCGGACAGAAAATCCTTCAGATGCGGCACGATGTGCAGCCGGCCGAAGGCCCCGGGGAGGTTGATCCGCAGCAGGCCGCGCGGCCGGTCGTTCAGCGAGGCGGTGGCGGTGCGGGCCTCCTCGACGTCGGCGAGAATCTGCTGGGCCCGCTCGTAGAACATGGCCCCGGCTTCGGTCATGTGCATCCGCCGAGTCGAGCGGTTGAGCAAAGCCGCGCTCAAATCGGCTTCAAGAGCGCTCACATAGCGCGACACCGTCGAAACCTTCAGCCCTTCCTCGGCGGCGGCCTTCGAGAAGCTGCCAAGGTCGACGGCACGCACGAACGCGCGCATGGCGGCCAGATAGTCCATACCGCTCCATCTTGCCCATTTCCGCAAAAATCATTTTCCGCCAAAGCCATTCCGCAAACAAGGGCTTGGCGCCATCTTTGGCAAAACGAGGAGGCGAAGATGCCGTCGGCCATATTCATTCTCATAGCCTGCGCCCTGATCGGCGAAGCTTTGCGCGGAGCGGTCCACTTGCCTGTCCCCGGCCCGGTGATCGGCATGTTCCTGCTGGCCGGAGCACTGATTGCCGGAGCCAGGCGGATGCCGGCCGCAACCTCACTTCGCGCGTCGTTGGACCGCACCGCCGAGACCCTGATTTCCCATATGGGGCTGCTGTTCGTTCCCGCCGGTGTCGGCATCATCGCCCAAGCCGACTTGCTGAGGCAGGAATGGCTGCCCATCCTGGCCGCCGTCATCGGCTCGACGGTGCTGAGCCTGATTGTCACCGCCCTCGTCATGCAGCGGCTCGGCCAACGGGTCGAGACCGGCGGGAAGACAGACCAACCCGCCGCCCCGTCGCCGAAACAGGAGGCCCGGCCATGACCGCGACGCTGGGGACGCTGTGGTTCAACCTGTCCCAGTCACCGCTCTTGTGGCTCGCGGCGACGCTGGCGGCCTACCAGGCCGGCCGGATGATCCAGCGGGCCTGCCGCGGCACCCCCTTGGCCAATCCGGTGCTGATCGCGGTGCTGCTGGTCGCCATGCTGGTGGTGACCACCGGCACACCCTATGCCACCTATTTCGCCGGGGCGCAGTTCATCAATTTTCTGCTCGGGCCGGCCACAGTTGCCCTGGCCATCCCGCTGGCCAGGAACCTGGGCCGTATACGGCACAGCCTGCCGGCTCTTGGCCCGGCCTTGCTGGTCGGCTCGCTGACGGCGATCGTCAGCGGCGTGACCATCGTCTCGGTACTCGGCGGCTCGCGCGCCGTGGCGCTGTCCATGGCACCGAAGGCCGCCACCACGCCGATCGCCATGGCCGTCTCGCAGCAGATCGGCGGCGGCCCGCCGCTGACCGCGGCCCTGGCCATCATCGGTGGCATCACCGCGGCGATCATCGGCGACAAACTGCTGCGCCGCCTGCGCATCGCCGACTGGCGGTCCCACGGCCTTGCCGCCGGCGTCGCCGGCAGCGGCATCGCCGCCGCCCAGGTGGCCCCGCGCGATGAGACCGCGGCGGCGTTCGCCGCCCTGGGGCTCGGGCTGAACGGCTTGACCACGGCGCTGCTGGTGCCGCTGTTGGCAACGCTGTGGCACTGAGGCGCTCGCAAAATCTGACATTCCCACCCGCTTCTCGTTATCATGGAGCCTGCTAACGGAAACAGGCGGCTCGACATCCGGCATGGACAATCCACTTCCCCGGCTGATGACGCGGTTGAGGAACCGCGAAGACAGCGAACATGAACAAGCGCTGATCCGGGTCGGGATCGTCGGCGTGCTGGCAGTCTATTTCTCGCTGATCGGCGGAGAAATCTGGGCGGCGCTTTGTTCCTATGGAATTGGCTACGGAGTTCTTTCGTCAGCATATGTGCTGTGGATCATCATCAGCCCCGCGCCAAGTCCAATTCGCCGGCTCCTCGCCATGACCACCGACTTCGTGTTCGCCTCGTTGCTGGTTCACGATGGCGGCGAGAGCGCCAGCCTTTTCTTCTTCTTGTATCCCTGGATCATTCTGGGGAACGGCTTTCGCTACGGCGCCCCATACCTGATTGCATCCTCCGTCATGGCCTTCCTCGGCTTTGCCGCGGCGGCCACCGTGACACCCGTCTGGCGGGAACACCCTTCACTCGCCGCCGGCCTGCTGATCGGGCTCATCGTCGTCCCCACTTACGCGGTCGGCTTGATCCGCAAACTCACCACGGCGAAGGCGCAGGCCGAGGCGGCCAGCCTCGCCAAGAGCAGCTTTCTTGCCGTGGTCAGCCACGAACTGCGGACCCCGTTGAACGCGATCATCGGCATGTCCGAGCTTCTGTCCGAAACCCGCCTGGACGATGAACAGCTCGACATGGCTTGTACGATCGGACTGTCCGGCCAAGCTCTGTTGTCCCTGATCGACTCGGTGTTGGATTTTTCCCGGATTGAGGCGGGAAAAACGACGATTGCGGTCACCGAGGTCGACCTGCATCGGAGTCTGGCGGAATTGATCGCCGTGTTGCGACCACAGGCTGCCGAAAAGGGACTGCGGCTTTCGGTGTCGATCGCCACAGGCGTTCCGCCCATGATCGGTGCCGACTGGCCGCATACACGCCAGGTCCTGACCAATTTGCTTGCCAATGCAATCAAGTTCACTGACGCCGGCACCGTGCAACTGCGCGTTTCAGGCCGGCCCGACCAACTGTGTTTCGAGGTCGAGGATACCGGCCCCGGCATTTCGACAGATGACCTGGAGCGGATTTTCGATTCCTTCGTGCAAGGTGGCGACGAGAAGGAAAGCCGCCATCGCGGCGGCTCTGGCCTAGGCCTTGCCATCTCGCGTCAACTCGCCGAATTGATGGGCGGCAGCATCACGGCCGAAAGCCAATTGGGCAGCGGCAGCCTCTTCCGTTTCAATCTTCCCGTCGCCCCACTGCTGTTCCAACCCGATTTGCCCCTTCCGCTGCACCTGATCCTCCTACCGGACGCTGACGGGTTGCCGGCCGAACCGAATGCCTTGGTCGAGCGCGTAAGCGTCGCAACCACGCAAGACGAGGCGCTGGTTGCGTTGAATTCGGCGACAATCCGCAAGCCTGCCGCCATGGTCGTCGCCGAGCACGCGGCGGCCTGCATGCCCGAGGCGATCGCCGGCGCCCAGGGACTGGGAGTGCCGGTTCTGGCCGTGGGTCGCTGGAAATCGGCCGGCTTTTCGCCGCTGGCCGAACTGGAACGGAATGCGCCAGCCGGAGATTGGGCGGTGTTGCTTCGCGCTTGCCTGGTGTTCGCCGGCCACGGCCTTTACCGGGAAAAGCCCATCAGCCCGGCTGCGGAACGCCAATTGCGTGTCCTCGTCGCCGAGGACAACCAGATCAATGTCAAGGTGGTCACCAAGGTGTTGGAGAAGGCCGGGCATCGGCTCGATGTGGTCAGTACCGGCGATGAATTGCTCGAGGCGCTCGGCCGGGGCGGCTATGACATCGTCGTGGCCGATGTGAACATGCCGGGCACGCCGCTGACCGAGATCGTGAAGCTTCACCGCATGGCCAATGCCGACCGCCCCCGGCTGCCGATCATCGCGCTGAGCGCGGACGCGACGATCAGGACACGCCGGGCTTGCGAAGCGGCAGGCGTCGACGCCTACTTGACCAAGCCAGTGGTCTCGACCGCCCTGCTGTCGATGATCGATCGCCTGACGCCCAACGGCGAGCCACGCTCTCCCTATACCGGCACGAACGTCTCCGATCTTACCAGGCACCCGGGCTACAACGGCCCTGCCGCCTCGCCGGTCGACTGGTCCATCATCGACGCGCTGGTGGAACTCGGCGATAACCAGATGGTGCAGGAACTGGTGCGAGACTTCCTTGCCGATGCCGAAGCCCTGATCGATGCGATGGAGGGGTGGGCGGAGCAAGGCGAGGGACGGCAGTTCCGTGCCGATTGCCATGCTTTGCGCAGTTGTTCGGCCAATGTCGGAGCGCGGCTGGTCAGTCGCCTTTGCCAGGCGGGAGCCGGCATTGCCGCCGACCTGGCCGGCGAAGGCCGGACATTCTGCACCCGCCTTCGCAAGGAGGTGACAGCCTATCGCCGCGATATGACCCGTTATCTTGGTCGAAACGGCACGACGGAACCGACTGCCGTCAGCCTCAATACGCCGGGAGGGAACTGACCGGACGGTCGAACTGGTCCAACGGCCTCTTCTCCTCGCACGGAGGAGAAGAGGCCGCGGGACCAGGTCGGCTCAGGCGATGGCGCGCGCTGTTTCCTTGGCATCGGCGGGCCTGAGGCTTCGGCGATTTTGCGCAGCGACCAGAAGTTCCATCTTGCGCAGGTCGCGCGCCTCCAGCGCCAGCGCCGTATCGACCCAGAGATCAGTGATTTCCTCCAACTCTTGCCGGGTTACCGGCGAGACCATGCCACGGAGCCGAGCGATAGCCAGACGCGAGGTTCTCGCCCGACGGTGCGTGTCGATATAGCCGTAAACCGCGTCAACGCCGGCGCCGTCCTCGGCCACGACGTCAACGACGCCCATCTCGTAAAGCTCCTCGGCGGAATACAGGCGACCGCTGGTTATCAGGCGCTCGGCGCGCACCGGGTCCAGACGCCGGGCAAGGAAACTATAGGCGCCCATGCCGGGAAACAAGTTGAACAGGATCTCGGGCAGACCGAACTTGGCGGACTTTTCCGCGATGATCACGTCGTGGGACAAGGCCGTTTCGAAACCACCGCCCAACGCGTCGCCTTGGACGAGCGCGATGGTACACAATGCCAGATTCATCCTGATCGAGCGACGGTATTGAATGTCGACACAGGCATGAGCATAGCGGCGCAAGCCTTCGCGGTTGCGCTCCTGGATCATTTTCCGGAACAGATTCAGATCCCCTCCGAGATTGAAAATCCCCGGCCGCCTGGATCCGGTGACCAGATAGGAAATCGGGGCCCTGACCCTTTCGATCATTTGCATGACAGTCAGGCAATCATTGATCAGGCCGGGGGTGGCACATGCGCGGCCGATGGGATTCATGAACTTCCACAGGATTTGCCCCTCGCCCTCATAGCGGACCTCCAATTCGGCAAGATTTCCTATTGATTCCAACCATGCCAATGAATTGACAGCCGCGTCCGCCTTGACTGCAACGAAATGATCACGAAAAAATTTGGGCATTACTTCCTCCATGGATGTCCTGCAGAGGCAATTCGCAACGCAGACAATGATTGCTACTGACAACTGCACCGTATATCCTTCCGCGCAGCTCAATCCACAGACAAGACCTCATTGATATTACATAGGTAAGTCGTGGCTAGTTCGTAAGTTATAGGAAAGGAGAGGGCCGGCGTGTCGCTGGTTGTCGTGGTCGACGATCGAACCACCAATCGCCATATCCTGTGTCGCCTTGCCCGGTCCCTGGAGGCGGGAACCGAAACCAAGGCGTTCGATCGCCCTTTGACCGCCCTTGCCGCGATGAAGGATAGGCCACCCGATCTGATCATCACGGATTTCGCCATGCCCGAGATGGACGGTGCCGAATTCGTCGCGCGCTGCCGCCGGGAACTGCCGGACCCGGACCTCCCGATCATCGTCATTACGGCTTACGAGGACCAAGATTTCCGGTATCGCGCCCTGGAAGCGGGAGCAACCGACTTCCTCCTGTCACCCATCGATCATCGCGAATTCCGGACACGGGCGGGCAATCTGCTGAAGATGGGGCGCCAGCAAAGGATCATTCGCCAGCGGACCAATTTGCTCGAAAAGGAACTGGGCCAGTTCCACCCCCCCTCGGCAGCTGCCGCGCAGGCACCCGGAGAGGGGGAAGTTCGGACATTGGCGGCCTTGCCGGCAAGGCAGGGGCACAACGGCAAGTGCTATCTGGCGGTCAACGGCTGGGATTCCTCGGCCATGGATCTTGCCGGGCGGCAGGAAATGGCCGACCTCGATCCTGAGACGTGCCTGGCGCAGCGCGAATTGGCCACTGCCAGGGCAGAGGCCGCGCAGGCCGATGCCGCGAAGTCGCGCTTCCTCGCCGCCGCCAGCCATGACCTGCGCCAGCCGTTTCAGGCGATGAATCTCTATATGCAACTGCTGGAGGAACTGGAGCTCCCGCCGAAGGCACGAACGATCGCGGACCTGCTGCGCAAGTCGGTGCAGGCCGGAGAGGAACTGCTTTCGGCCCTCCTCGACATTTCGGCGCTGGAAGCGGGCACAGTCACCCCGAACATCACCGTGTTTGCGGTTGCCGACCTGGTCCAAGAGTTGATCGGCGAATATTCCAGCCTGGCGGCAGGGAAAGGGCTGAGCCTCAGAGCCTTCCCCGTCGAGGCATTGGTCGAAACCGACCGCGTCCTGGCCAAACGCATGATCCGCAATCTGGTCCATAACGCGTTCCGTTACACCGAACGCGGGGGCATTCTGGTCGGATGCCGTCGGCGCGGCAGCCGGATTCTTATTCAGGTGTTCGACACCGCCTGTGGAATTCCCCCGGACAAGCTGCAAATGATCTTCGAAGACTTCTATCAGTTGGACAACCCCTCGCGGGACAAGGCGAAAGGTCTCGGTCTCGGCCTCTCCATCGTCGAGCGGACCGCGCATCTCCTGGGGCAGGACGTCTGGGTCGCATCACGATTGGGTCGCGGCTCGGTCTTCAGCATCACCCTGCCACTGGCCGGGGACAGAAAGACGTCGCCACCAAAGGGCGGGATGCCGACCTGACCGGCTTGCCCCGCCGAATGGCCGCGGCCCGATCGTATTACCGCAGTTTTGCCGCATTCCAGCCCTAACGTGCCCCTGACCCCCCCTTCGGAGGAGAGCCACGATGTGGCGGCACATGTTTCGAACCTGGTTGATTGGCGCGGCGGTCACGATCGCCGCCCCCGACTGCGGACGGCAATCGGACGCTGTCACCCTCCCCGGCGACGATACCATGGCCTCGAGCGGCCACGCCGGGAACGACCGGCCGCAGGCCGCTGTCCGAGACAGGCAAGCCTGGCGGGTCGGCGAGCCCCAGCTCAGTTCCATGCTGGCCGATCCGATCATTCGCCTGATGATGCAGAGCGACAGAGTGACCGCCGGCGAACTCGCGGCGGTGATAACATCGGCCAAGATCGCTTTGGCCAGCCGGCCAGTGCCGCAAGGCGACGTCGGCTGATCTACAGCAAAACAAAGGGGCGCAATAACCAACGGCCCCTTGAACGCTACGGAGAGCATCCTTTCCCACGACATTGTCGCGCGATTCAATAAATCCCACCGTCCTCGCTTGTCTGCTTGCCATCACTTGCTGAGCGCCGGGCTCGCTCCGGACGCGCTTGGCAGGAAGCATCCACGGCTATTCTGGCATCTTTAGGGCGGCATGATGACATTGCGTTGGTGATCGCCGCGGTTTTTCTGTAAATAGCTTAGCCAGTCCGCTCCGTGCGGGAAGGTTGCATTCCGCTCATCCGAGATCCAACCAGGGAGCAAACGGTGACCGATGCGTCGGCTTCTTCGGCCACGGCAAGTCTGCAGCGAACGACGATGTTTCGAAGAATGATGGCACCCCTGGCCGCCCTGGTCGTTTGCGGCCTGGTCCTGGCGATGATGCACGGCGCTTCGCGCTCCATCGACTACCATACGATGGTTCGCGCCGTGCGCCATATGCCCCAGAGCATGGTCTGGACCTCGATCGCCGCCACGGCGGTCAGCTTTCTTGCCCTGATCGGCCGGGATGTCGGCGCCTTGCGTTATGCCGCGGCCGACGTCCCTCGCGCCACCTTGTTGCTCGGATCCTTTTGCAGTTCGGCGCTGGGCAACGCGGTCGGTTTCGGCGCGCTGAGCGGCGGAGCCGTGCGCTACCGCGTCTACGGGGCGGCGGGCGTCGCCCCGGAACAAGTGGCGCTCGTCATGCTGTTCATCACCCTTGGCTTCGGTGTCGGCCTCGTCGCCGTGGCCGCAGGCAGCGCGCTGCTGGCCGGCAACGCCATCGGCCGCCTGTTCGACATTGCGCCCCTGGCCGTCCGCGCCGGCGGGGTCGCTGCATTGACGATAGTCGCCGCCTTGTTGGGCGCCTGCGCCCGCCGGCCGGGGCAGGTGAAATTCGGGCGGCTGCGGCTCAAGGTGCCGGACGGCCGACTGGCGATGACTCAGGTCGTTCTCACGGCAGTCGATGTTGTGGCCGCCGGAGCGGCGCTATGGATTCTGCTGCCCGATGGCCGGATCGATTTCGTCACCTTCTCGGCCGTGTTCGCGGCGGCGACGGCACTTGGCGTCATCAGCCACGTCCCCGGCGGACTCGGCGTGTTCGAAGCAGTCGTGGTCTTCGCCCTTGGCCGCCACGTGTCGCCCACCCAGACCGCCGCAGCGCTGCTGACCTATCGCGCCATCTATTTCGCACTGCCCCTGCTGCTTGCGGCAATGCTGCTGGCGGCCTCGGAGATGTGGCGGATCGCCGGAAGGTCGATACCCCCCGGGATCGGCCGAAAGGTTCTTCAGGAAGCCGGCCAGCTGGCTCCGACCTTCCTCAGTGTGGTGACGTTCGCCATCGGCGCCATGCTGGTGGTGTCGGGGGCGACGCCGGCGTTCGGCAGCCGGCTCGCCGCCCTTCACGCGACCTTGCCGCTATGGGCCATCGAATTCTCGAATTTCGTCGCAAGCCTGACCGGCGTCGTGTTGCTGTTCGTCTCGCGCGGGTTGTTCCACCGGCTCGACGGGGCCTGGTGGCTCGCGGTGTGCCTGGCGACCGCCAATCTTGCCCTGTCGTTGGCAAAGGGGCTCGCGGTCGGCGAAATGCTGGTGATCGCCTGTTTCATCCTGCTGCTGCTGGCGACCCGCCGCCAGTTCACCAGGTCGGCATCCTTCCTCGGCCAGCCGTTCACCCTGGGCTGGTTCGTCGGGGTGAGCATCGTCGTCGCCTCATCCATCTGGATCCTGCTGTTCGCCTTCCGCGACGTGCAGTATTCGAGGGAACTCTGGTGGCAGTTCGAATTCGACGCGCAGGCGCCGCGAGCGATGCGGGCTCTTCTCGGTGCAACACTGGTCATGCTGGGCGGCGCCCTGGGCCAGCTGCTGCGTCCGGCAGCTGGCCGGTTCACCCCGCCGAGCGCCGAACAGCTCGACCAGGCCATGGCGATCATCCAGCGCCAGGAGCGGAGCGACGCGATGCTCGCCTTGATGGGCGACAAGGATTTTCTGTTTTCCGCCTCGGGCCGTTCGATGCTGATGTATGCGAAGCGCGGGCGGAGCTGGGTGGCCTTGTACGACCCGGTAGGGCCACGGGACGAATGGCCTGAACTGATCTGGAGATTCGTCGAACTGGCTGACGCCCATGGCGGCCGCGTGGCGTTCTACGAGGTCAAACCGGACAGCCTGCCGCTCTATCTGGATGCGGGTCTGAAAGTCATGAAGCTGGGCGAAGAAGCCCGCATCGACCTGGCCCAATTCTCGACCCAGGGTTCGGCGGGATCTGCGCTGCGGTATGTGCTGAAACGGGGAGAGCGCGAGGAATTCGACCTGGAAATCATCCCTCCCGGCCAGGTTGAGCAGGTCATGGACACCCTGACCGAGGTGTCCGGCGCTTGGCTCGAAGCGCGGAAGGCGAATGAAAAGGCCTTCTCGGTAGCCGCCTTTACGCCCGCCTTCGTCTCGGCGCAATTCGTTGCGCTGCTGCGCCAGGCCGGCAAGCCGGTAGCGTTCGTCACCCTGATGACCACCGACCTGCGACAGGAAGCCACCGTCGGGCTGATGCGCCACACCCCGGATGCGTCACGCTATGCCATGGAGTACATCTTCACCCGGCTCGCACTGTATCTCAAGGATGCCGGATTCGGCGTATTCAGCCTTGGCGTGGCCCCCTTGGCCGGAATCTCCCGGACGCCGCTCTCTTCGTCTTGGCACCGGCTGGCCGGCGTGCTTTGGGAACATGGCGGCCGCTTCTATGGCTTCCAAGGCCTGCGCGCGTTCAAGAGCAAGTTTCACCCGATATGGGAACCGCGGTACGTCGTTGCCTCCGGTTCGGTGGGGCCGATGATCACCATGGCCAATGTGGTCGCGCTCACGGGAGGTGGTTGATGACCGGCGCTCGTCGGATTGCCGCCGGCCTGACGGTCCTCGCCTCCCTGCTCTGCGGTCCCGCGCTGGCGCAGTCTCCGCCTGAGCTGCCGCCCGGCAGCTTGGTCGAATACCCGGTGCCGGGCGGCGGCAAGGACACCCTTGTGGTCATCCTTTCCGGTGACGGTGGATGGGCCGACCTCGATAAGCAGCTTGCCGAAATCGTCGCCGGCCGCGACTACAGCGTGCTGGGCTTCGATTGCTACAAATATTTCAACAGGACGAGAAGCCCCGAGGAAACCACCGTGGATTTCCAGGCGGCCCTCGACCACTACATGATGATCTGGCACAAGCGGCGTGTCGTGCTGATCGGCTTTTCCTTCGGCGCCGCCGTCCTTCCCTTCATCATGGCGCGCCTGCCCGAGCCCGAGGTATCCAGGGTTGACCTCACCGTGCTGCTGAGCCCAGGGCGTTACGCAAATTGGGAAATCCATTGGGGCGACTGGCTGCATGACAAACCTCATGCCAGCGCCAGACCGACACTGCCGGAAATGGCCGGGGTCAAGACCAACAGGCTGCTTTGCGTCTACGGCCATGACGACGCGCCGAATTCCCTTTGCACGCAGCTTTCCGGACCGGCCGGCGAGATATTGGAACTGCCGGGCGACCACCACTTCGACAAGAATTACGATCACCTGGCATCACTTATCCTGGACCGCGTAAGACCGTGACGGTGCTGCTCGGCGGCGCGAGGAACACCGCCGTTTATTGCCTTGCCGGTCCCCGAGGGAGATTGATCGTCACGGTCGCCAGGTCCATCCGGTATTCGGCAGGAGCGCCGCCGGGAACATCGCAGCGCAGCGTGAGGGAGAAACGCCGGCGGAGGGGCCGCTCATTGACCGGCAGGACCTTGCATGCGACCCGGCCGGGACCGTTCGGAACCGGGAACTCGGACACGTACAGATCCAGTTGCCTTTCAACATTCAACGCCCTGATGGGAACCGTCCACGGCTCCCGCTGGTCTCGCGCGCAATGGCTCCATTGCATGTCCGACAAGGTTTCCGCGAGCCAAATCTTCAGGCTGCCTTCCATGCCTTGAGCATTGCGCAAACCTTGCCGGAAGGTAACCTTCACCTCCCCCGCCACATGAGACGGCACGAACAAGGTCACCAGGGACGGGCCGGGGTTCTCATGGCAGAATTGGGGCGTCTCCTTGACGCCCGACGCTGCAGCAGGCACCGCGGTTGTCGGTTCATCCGCATTCGCTGCGGTGATCGCGACGAGCCCCGAAAGGAAGACCATGGACCATCGCTTCAGCACGGGGCAAGCTCTCCTGGGGCGAAGGCTCCATCTATCGCCTATGAGCAATGATTGCCGATGGCGGCCGTCCTTTCCAGGCAGCCTTTCGGCAGGTTATGCCCCTGCCAAAGGTCGTCGGCATCCTTCGATGCGGCACTTCACGCCTGCGCGGAACCACCGCGCAAGGGGGCGGGGTCGTAGCGCCAACCCCGCAGCCTGAAATCCGGAAAACCCCAGATATCACCGTGCATATTCGCGTGGCGTCACGCCAATTATCTTTTTAAAGTGACGAATGAAATGGCTTTGGTCGTAGAATCCGACCTCGGAAGCGACAAGGGCGGCCGCCATTCCATTCCGCAACAGCTCACGCGCATGTTCGATTCGAATCTGTGTCTGGAAGGCGTGAGGCGGCACTCCGAACCGTCGATGAAACGCGCGAAGCAATCGAAATCGTCCAATCCCTGCCACGGCGGCCAATTCGTCGAGGCTGATCCGTTCGAAAAGGTGGCCGTGCAAATAATCCCTGGCCCGGCCGATGGCGGCTGGTTCGTCGCACACTTTAGCGGGGCGAGGTGGTCGCTCGGCATGGGCAAGAAGCTGTCGCAGCACCGCCGCCTGCATCGTCTGCAGCTCAAGCGGTTCGACACCTCCATGTTCAGCCGCCTCTCCGAGCCGCCATACCGCGGCGGTCAGCTCGGGGTCATCGGTGTCCGCCTGGGCAAGATGGACGCCACCCAGAATGCCGAGCTCCCTGGCCGCCGCTTCCACCGCAGTCGGGGGAATCTGTGCCACCTTGAACGCCGCCCCGTTTGGGACGGCCAACGTGCGGTGCAGTTCCCCCGGCTCCATCAGCATCATCCCCGGACCGCCGCGGGTATGGATGCGCCCGCGATAGCGCCAGGACTGGCCCCACAGATCAACGCCGGCGCAAAGGGTGTAGGTCTCATGATAAACCGTCCACAAGTGGCGGGAGCGATAGGCGACCAGATACTCCCACCCGCCGAGATGAGGCGGATGCAACCAGGCGAACCTCTCATAGGGGTCGTCAAGACTCACCGGTCTACCCTTTCCCGACGGCCCCGCGCCCCTTCACATTCACGTTCCGAGATCGGTCCCCGCCCACGCCAAGTGCCGGCGGCGAAAAGGTTAACGAGTGCGCGCTCCGCAATTTCATCCTATACCGGCATGTTTTTCTTTCCTAGGCTCGGTCCCGACCAAGGCGCATCAAGCACAGCCTTCCGGTTGCACTTGACTGGCAACGTTCCTCTGATTGGAATACACGGATTGCTGATGAGAAGAGCAGCCCTGCCATTGTAACGAATGGAACTGCGCGTACATGATAGTTACGGTGACAATCATCCCTACGGCGCTCGTCGGCATGCTGCATTTGGCGACTATGAGAATTGCCCTCCTTACTGTCCCAATCCGGGCCGTCGCATGTGTCGCCAGCCCCTTCGGTGGAGCAGGGTGCAATCCCTGTTCACCTGAGAGGATCTATTGGGACCGCAGGCGAAGGCAGGGGGGCGGATGACTGGGTCAAGGGGAAAGAATAGCGACGGAAGACGCGCGCGCCACGCGACATTGGCCGCCGCGACACTGGTTTTCGGCGTGGGGGGATGTGCGAATGTCGATGAGCCGCACTCCCAGGCGACTACCCCATCCCAGGAGACTGCTCCCCCCGCCTACATGACCTACGAGCAGGCCGAAGCGACGATCAAGGGCTTCCACGGCTCGGTTTGTCCGATCGGTGCCTTGTGGGCTCCGGATTGCAATGACACGATTCGCGTCGATATTACCGACGCCGTGTTGACGTTTGTCTATGCCAAGGGAGACGGAAAAAGCGGCTTTTCCGTTCCAGTGTCTGAGCTACGGGCAGAGGCCCATCCTAGCGATGCTTTCAAGGCTTCAATCATTGTTAACGGGTCGAAAGAACTGATCGGGAACGATGGTAGCAACGCAGAAGCTTACAACCTTGCTGCCGGTCTGAACCAACTCCCTCTCCGCGTGGCGGAGAGGGAGTGGAGCGTCAAGGCATATATGTCGATTCTCGCCCGCGCCTACCGCTCGCTTCCGGTCAAGCCGGTACCGGGCGAGGATGTCCGGGCATTCACGGTCCAGGCCAGGAACGCGATAGAGAACAAGCGGTTTGCCGACGCCGCCCGCTTGTACTACAAGGCGCTGAGAATCGCCCCCTGGTGGCCGGCCGGCCACCACGATGCCGCCTTCATCCTTGCTGAACTGGGGCTGTTACGCAACGCCGCCAGCGAGTTGAGCACCTATTTGGAACTGGTTCCAAACGCGCCTGACGCGCGGGCGATGCAGGATCAAATTTACGTCTGGCAGGGGCAGGACCGTTCGATCGCTCCCCCCGTTCCCGCACCAGCACGGTGGCGCCCTCAGCCGGGCCGAGGCCGCTTAGGCGTGGAAATCCAGAGCGTGCCGCCGATCGTCGCCGAGGCGAACCATCGGCCCGATACCGGCGGCGCGCTGGTGGTGGCCGTCGCCGAGGGATCCCCTGCCGCAGCGGCGGGACTGATGTCCGGAGACATCGTCGTCACCGTCGCCAGCCATCGGATAATGGCGCCAGCCGATCTGGTGAAGACGGTCCAGGCTTCGGTCGCGGGAACCGACCTGCCGATCACAATCATTCGGGATGGGCGGCAAAGTACGATAAATGTCCGGTTGTAGGGTGGATCGCTCGGACAGGGAGGCGCACATGGCGATGGCGGAAAAGGCAACGAGACGGCCGGAAATCGTTCGATGGCTCGTTCCCTTGGGCATTGTCCTGGCCGCGCTGGCTCACCCGTATAACGCATCGGCGCAATCCGCTGCCGCCGCGGGAGGATGGATGTGTCCCTGCCCCGGGCGGCTCCCGGTCCCGATGGGCGGAGCGGCAAGCTGCGCGATCGCCTGCTTCGGAGGCAGCGGGGTCGGCGGGGCGGCGAACATGCTGCGGGGCGCCGCTGGCGTCGGAACCGCGATCGGAATATTGAACATGCTCGACGATTCGCAGGCCGACCCCGCCGCCCAGGCGGCGCAAGCCCAGGCTCAGGCCCAGGCTCAGGCTCAGGCTCAGGCTCAGGCAGCCGCGGCGGCCGAAGCGGCCGAGGACACCAAGAACCGGCTGCTCGGCGAATTGCAGGGGGACGTTTCCGCTCCGCCCACGCAGTCGTCACCGCCCTCGTCGTCGCCAGGCACCGTGATGGTGAACGGCGTGCCGCTGATGGCCGGCGGCGACACCGCGCCCGGCCCGACCGCCTCCCAGTTCCCGGTCGGCAGCTCGACGGAGGCCGGTCAGGTGGCGGTCAATATCGACGGCCCGCAACCGACGCTGTCATCCGATCCGCAGACGGCCATCCCTCCGCTTCCTGAGGCACCGCCCGAGATACCCGACTCTGCGGTCAGCAACGCGCTGGTCAAGGCCAAGGCGTTCATGGCCGGGAAGCTGCAGGACACCGCCTGGGAGACGGCGTCGGCCACCGCGCGGGGAGTCGATGCCGCCGAGGGGGTCGGCTTCGCCGGCATGTTCGTCACGGTGATGAAAAATGCCAGTCAGTTGCCCGGCGTGATCTTTCCCAGGATTGGCGCCGCCGCCGCGCTGAACGCCGACCCGAGCGAGACTGAGGCGCAAGCCAATGAGATGGCGAACGGTGTGACCGTCCAGGCGGTCAACCGGCTCTATGATTTCGGTACGCCGGTCAACCAGGTGGTCGCCAAGGGGGTGTGGGGCACCGCCGAAGACGCCGCCGAGGACAAGGCGAACGGAGCGATCCGCAGCCTGATCACCACGTTCCTCCCGGAAGGCGATGAGGAGATGCGCCAAGCTGTGAACACAGCCCCCAAACTGGCAGAGGATTTGAAGAGGATCGCCAGGTTCTGGACGTCCGAGCCGGCGGAGGGCGCGGAATGAACCGCCGGTTTGCCGCAGCCCTGCTGGCGGGCCTGCTTGCGGCTGTGCCGGCTCGCGCCGCAGATCCTGCCCGGCCGGCCCTTGCCGTCGAGAAGCTGCTCAATCCGACCACTGCGACGGCGGCGAAGCTGGGGCGGCTGTCCGACTGCGTCGCCGTCACCCCGGATGGCGTCGCGGTGGTGGGGGACGGCAAACGCCTGTGGCTGGTGGGGGCCGCCGGTGCTCGCCCCGCCGGCGTGCGCGGCTTGTCCTGCTTCACCTTCACGCCCGAAGGGCTGCTGATGGGGATCAAGGGCCGGGAACTGGTCCATCTCGATGCCGACGGCGGCCTGACGCCGCTGCTCCATCTGCCCGGTGCCGGCATGACCCTGGTTCCCGGCCAAGGGGACACGCTGCTGCTCTTCGGCCCCGAGGGCAAGGGGCGCTGGGGCCTGTATACGATCCGTCCCGGCCGGCGGGTGTCGCGCCTGCTGAGCGCACATGATCCCATCACCGGCGCCGCCGAGGGCGGCGGCCGGGTGCTGGTGGTGGCAGGCGGCGCGCTGTTCGTGGTGCGTGGGAAGCAACTGCAACTAATGGCGGGAGAACCGAAGGGGACTCTGACCTCGGTTGCCACCGATGCGGCCGGCAAGGCGGTGTTCGTCTCGGACGGTCGCCGCGTCTTCCGCATCGAGAACGAGCAATCGGCGGTGGTGACCGACGATCTCGGCGGCTCATTGCGCTGGTATGGCGGCGGTCTATTGGTCTTTGATTCCCACCGGCGTCTGCTGGTGCGGCTGGTCGAGCTGCCGCAAGCGGGCACGGAGCCCGGGACGAAGAGCGGGGAGGAAAAATAGCATGGCTTCCAGGCTAGGGAGTTTTCTGGCGGCGGGAGTGCTGCCGCTGATGGCGGCGTGTGGCACGATCGTCGAGACGTATAGCCCGACTGCGGCCGAAGTGAACGGAATGTCCGTCGACGAGGCCAAAGCAGTGCTTCACGATCCAAAATTGCCAGAATCCCTTAGTTATTTGGATGGCACTTGTCCATTCTGTAACGTTGCTAGTGTTCACCTGTCCGACGACGGCACAAAATTCGTTGTCACAAAAACGACAGGGAAAACTTACAGTGTGAATGTGTCAAGGCATATTCAGTTGGAAAAAAGTGATGACGGAGAGAGTTACCTTACAATTGGGGGCAGATCCGGCTACACATTTTTCTCAACTGGCTCGGCGCCAATCTCGCCGAAACGAATCGCCACAGCCTTGCTTGTGATCGAACTGGCTTCCGCTCGCGAGCAGGGTCTAGCGCAACGTCAGGCGCAGTACCAAGCCGCCGTTGAGCGGGCCGTCCAGACCTACAGCGCCGCCAACCCCAAACCGGTCCCGGGCGAGGATGTCCGCCGGTTCGAGGTGCAGGCCATCGACGCGGTAAAGCAGAAGAGGTTCGCCGACGCGGTCAATCTCTACGGTCAGGCGCTGGCCATCGCCCCCTGGTGGCCGGCGGGCCACCACGACCGCGCCCTCATCCTCGCCGAACTGGGGCGAAACCGCGAGGCCATGGCCGAGATGCAGGACTATCTGGCGCTCGTTCCCAATGCCGCCGACGCGCGGGCGATGCAGGACAAGATCTACGTCTGGCAGGGCCGGGAAGCGGCGGGAGGAACCGCCGGAAGCGCAACCTCGAATTCCGTGTCGGCGGGGACCGCACTCCAGCCATCAGTTCCATCCGCCGGCGGATCGCTCTTCCAGGCGATTACGGGAGGAGGAAAATGACCATGCCGAAATCCCCAAGGAACTTTTCGGCCGCGTCATGTCTCGCTCTAGCTGCGGCGGTCGCGGGAATGGCCACAGGCCTTGCGGGCTGCGAGACGAACATGGACGTGTCTCCGACCGCGCCCGCGGCAAACGGCATCCAGTCGGTCTCCGACGCGGAAAGCGTCGTGAAATACGCCACGGGGAAATTCTGTCCGTCGCTCTTGTGCGGAATGGAGGGCTATCAGATTTCTGGAATCCAGTTTGATGCGGACGGCCGAAGGCTCACAATGATTCGTGACGACGGATCGAGAGGGGACAGCATCGCCGTCACGTCCCTCAATCCCGATGCCGGGCACATCATGGGCCAAGGCGTGGTCCACTTCACCGGAGAATTCGCACCGAATCTGGTGACAACCGAAATCGAAGCACAGCGCCTAGTGGTAGCGCTGCGCGCGATCAAACGCGGGGAAGAAAACGGAGCCATAGTCTCGCCTGCGGCCGCCGCCGAGCAGCAGCGCAAGGCCGATAACGCCGCATTCGCCGCCACCGCCAAGGCGTATCGGGAAGCGGCGGTGAAGCCGGTCCCCGGCGAGGACGTCCGCCGGTTCGAGGTACAGGCCATCGACGCGGTAAAGCAAAAGAGGTTCACCGACGCGGTCAATCTCTACGGTCAGGCGCTGGCCATAGCCCCCTGGTGGCCGGCGGGCCACCATGACCGTGCCCTCATTCTTGCCGAACTGGGGCGGAACGGCGAGGCCATGGCCGAGATGCAGGATTATCTGGCGCTCGTCCCGAACGCTCCAGACGCACGGGCGATGCAGGACAAGATCTACGTCTGGCAAGGCCGGGAAGCGGCGGGAAGAACCGGAGGGAGCGCAACCTCGCTATCCCCGTCAGCGGCGTCTGCAGCCCCGCCATCGGCCCCATCGTCCCGTGGGTCACTTTTCCAGGCGATTACGGGGGGTGGAAAATGAAATGGCGCGCCCGAAGAGATTCGAACTCCTAACCCTCAGATCCGTAGTCTGATGCTCTATCCAATTGAGCTACGGGCGCACGCTTGCCCCGGCAAAACAGTTCGGGGCGGAGGACGGCGAACATACTCAAAGCGCCCGTGCACCGCAAGCCCAAAAAATCCACCCCCTCAATTGGCCGCAATGGACACTCCTTGAGAGGTAAAAGCGACTTGTCGGCCCCCTGGCATTTGAGTACACTCCCCCGAAGATTTGCTGGGGGAGCAAATTCCTTTCCATTTAGAAACTTAACAAGATCGATCCCGGCCGCATCGACCATAACTCGCGAGTCCAAGGTGCTTCGCCCGATGGCTTTCCGCAAGACCCAATCCGTCGCTGTTCTAGCGGCAATTCTTCTCGGTGGATGCACGTCTGCCGACAATGCTTTGTTCCCGAACCTTGCGCCGGCCGAATCGGGCAGCTCTGAAGCCGCTCGGACTCCGCCGCCGGAACTCGGCACGACCACCTTTTCGGCGCCGAAGGTCAGTGATGGGGAACCGACGGGCACTTTCGTCGGCCAGAAAGTCATCGGTTTGCGGCACGATCTGCAGCAACTGCAATCGACACTCTCGGATCAAAGCAACGAGTTGCAGAAGATTCGCAGCAAGACAGTCGAAGACTCGCAAGGTTATCACGGGACAGTTGCGGCGATCGAGGCGCGCCTGCAAGTCGGCACGACGCCCGGCAACCCGATCCTGGTCCAGCAATGGAACGATGCCGAGGTCGATCTGGACAAGATCAACGACGACATTCTGAAGATGAACCAACTGTCCACCAAGGTCGCCGCGACCTCTGGTGTGGCCGCCTATCTTCTCGACTCGGTCCGTGCCGCCCGCGGCCTGTCCGGGGCCGTCGACGAAGACCATCGACAGCTGCGAGTCCTTGAGGACGAAACCAATTCCACCACGGTGTTGATCGAACGCCTGCTGACCGAGCTGTCGACCGACGTGCAGCGGCAGCAGCAGTATGTGGCGAACGAACGCAACAACTTGAACACCTTGGCCGTCGCCATCAAGAACGGCCAACTCTATGGTTCCTCGCTCGCCAACACGCCTTTGGCGCCATTGTCGGTCACACCTGCGCCCGCAGCCTCCGCCACCACCGGCGCCGCCCCTGCCTCGCTGGAGCATCCGCTGGTGGTGATCCGCTTCAATCGGCCGCGGGTGTCCTATGAAGACGCCCTGTACACGGCGGTCAAAGGCGCCCTGGATCGCCGCCCGAACGCCGTATTCGACGTCGTCGCGGTGTCGCCCGCGGCGGGATCACCCGGCAAGGCTGCGCTTGGCGAAGCCGCAGCCCGGCGTCATGCCGAGGCGGTGGTGCGCTCCCTGTCGCAGATGGGATTGCCGTCGGACCGCGTCCGCATCAGCGCGGCCAGCAGCCCGGACGTCACCAGCGGCGAAGTGCGGCTTTTCGTTCGCTGACACATTGGTTTCCTGAGATGCCCCGCGAGCGGCGGGCCTGCGTGGCCGCGTCTTTCGACCAGCGGCCACTGGCGGTTGCCCAGGCCTGACACGACTGGGATTTTCGTCCTTCTCAGAAGGCCGCCACGGAACCATCGCTGCGCGGGTCTGCGGCACCTTCCAGGCGACCGTCGGCGTGGCGCACGACCGCTCCCGCATGCCCCATCCGTTCATCGAACGGCGCCACCAGGGTAACCTCGTGGCCGGCCTCGACCAAGGCGTCCACCACCCCCGGCTTGACGCTGGATTCAACGGCAAGGCTGCAGGTTCCGTTCGCCGGGCCACACTCCAGGCGCCAGCGAGGCCCCGTCACCGCCTGCTGCAGCCCTTGGCCAAAGCAGGTGTAGCGGGTGAACAGCGCGGCTTGTGTCTGCGGTTGGCCATCCCCCCCCATGGCGCCATAGGCCAGCACCCGGCCGTCACGAAGGCGAGCCAGGGCCGGACATAGGGTGTGGAACGGCCGGCGCCCTGGAAGCAACAGGTTCCGGCCTGCCTCATCAAGCCCGAAGGCGGTGCCGCGGCTGTGCCACAGCAACCCGAAATCACCCACTGCGACACCCGAGCCGAAAGGTGCGGCCACGCTTTGGATGTAACTCACCACCCGCCCGTCGCGATCACCGGCGCCAAACCAAGCGGTATCCCCCTGCCCTAGGCTGCCCGTCCAGGGCAAGGCCCGGTTCGGCGAGATATGGCCGGCCATGCGGTCGAGCAGCGGTTCACTCAAATAGGTGGTGGAATGGATCGTCATGTAAGCCGGATCGGTCACATGAGCATTACGCACCACGAAGGCCTGCTTTGTCGCTTCAACGAGGGCGTGAATATGGGAAAAGCCCTCCGCCTCGTCGACCCCCAGCCGTTCGAACAGGCCGAGGATCAACAGGGAGGCCAGCCCCTGGGATGGCGGTGGCAGGTTGTAAACGGCGCCGGCGCCTAGCGATATCGATAATGGGCGGCGCCGCACCGACCGGTGCCGAGCCAGGTCTCCGGACCCGACCGGACTGCCGAGCTTCTGCAGTTCTGCTCCCAGGTGATGACCCACGGCGCCGCGATAAAAGTCGTCGAGCCCGGCCTGCGCCAGCCGCTCGAGGAGATTGGCCATCCCCGGCTGACGGGCCAGTTGACCGGCCGGGGGATGAGCGCCATCACGCAGGTAGTGGGTGGCGAAACCCGGCTGACCGGCCAATTCTTCGTGCCGCCGCTGGAACGCCTGGACCTGGCCGACGGTTACGCCATAGCCGGTGCGCGCATAGTGGACCGCTTCCTCGAACAGGCGCGAGAGAGGCAGCAGCCCGCCCCAGCGCGTGCTGATCTCCTGCGCCGCCTGCCAGCCCGAAACGACCCCGGCTACCGTATTGGCCGCCAGCGGCCCGGCCGAAGGTACCTCCGTAAGGCCTTGCTCGCGGTACAGCGCGGCTTTGGCAGCAGTGCCGGCGGCGCCGCTGGCGTCGATCGAAACGGGTGCCTTCCCAGGCTCGTGGATCAGCCAGAAGCCGTCACCGCCCAACCCGTTCATATGCGGGTAGACCACGGCACAGGTGGCCGCCGCCGCGATGATCGCCTCAATCGCGTTGCCGCCCTCCCGCAATACGGCCAAGCCGGCTTGCGCGGCAAGATGATGAGGCGCACTCACCATGCCCCGGGTCGCCATCGGTGTTTGCAACATTATGTCGATCCCCTCGTCGGTGGCGCGATTCTGCTTCAAGAATGGGCGCGCGTCCAGGGGGCGGCGTTGCTTTACCCCCTGGCCCGGGGATAAATTCTCCCAGCGTTCGAGGAGACTTGGATGGTTCAGGACTTCACCGCCTGCACGGCGATCACCATCAGTTGGGAGACGTTGCATCGAGACGCCCGCATGCTGGCCCACAAGCTGAAGCGGCTGGGTCCCTTCAAGGGTATCATCGCAGTGGCCCGCGGCGGACTCGTGCCGGCGGCCGTCGTGGCGCGTGAACTGGGCTTGCGGCTGGTCGATACGGTCTGTGTCGTCAGCTATGACGACAGGCGGCAACGCGATGGCGAGCCGGAGTTGCTGAAGTCCGTGGAAGGCGACGGAACGGGCTGGCTGGTGATCGACGACCTGGCGGATTCCGGCAACACCTTCCGCAAGCTGCGCAAAATCCTACCCAACGCCCACTACGCCGCCATCTATGTAAAGCCGCGCGGCAAGGACACGGTGGATACCAGCATCGCCGCCGTCGAACAGGACCTGTGGCTGGTATTCCCTTGGGACGGCGAGTAACCTTCGGGGCTACCGCGGCGTCACCGCAATGTTGTCCAGCAGGCGCGCCTTGCCCAGGTGGGCGGCGACGAGGAGGCGGCCCGGCCGGTCCAGGCGGTCGAGGCGGTCCAGGCTCTCGGCATCCCGCAATTCAAGGTAATCCACCGAGGCGAAGCCGGCCCCCAGCAGGACGGCCGCCCCCCAGTCCTCCTGCTCGGCGGCCGGCCCGCCGGCCGCGAGGCGTGCAGCGATCTGGGTCAAGGTGCGAAACAGGGCCGGGGCGATCGCCCGCTCGGCCTCGGTCAGATAGGCGTTGCGCGAACTCATGGCCAGACCGTCGGCGTCCCTGACGGTCGGCACGCCGACGATGCTCACCGGGATGTCGAGGTCGCGCACCATGCGGCGGATCACCTGCAATTGCTGGTAATCCTTTTCGCCGAACAGCGCGATGTCGGGCCGCGCCTGCAACAGCAGCTTGGCGACCACCGTCGCCACCCCGGCAAAATGGCCGGGCCGAAAAGCGCCGCACAAACCCTCGCTGACGCCGGCAACACTGACGGTGGTGGCGAACCCGGCGGGATACATCTCGGCCACCGTCGGTGCATAAAGCCCGTGCGCGCCCGCGCCGGCCAGCAGTTCGGCGTCGACGGCTTCGCGTCGCGGATAGGCGGAGAAATCCTCGCTCGGGCCAAACTGGGTCGGGTTGACGAACACGCTGGCAACCACCCGGTCGGCCAGTTCCAGCCCGCGACGGACCAGCGTCAGATGGCCGTCATGCAACGCCCCCATGGTGGGTACCAGGGCGACACGGAGGCCTTCGGCATGCCAGGCGGCGACCACGGCACGGAGCCCGGCGACTGACCTCATAACCGGCATCGGGAGAAGATGGCTCATTGGGGGTGACGCTTCGGGGCGCCGAAGCAGTGCTCCGCAGTGGGAAAGGCGCGGGCGCGGACCTCGTCGGCATAGGCCCGCGCCGCAGCCTCGACCTGGTCGGCCAAGTCGGCATAGCGCTTGACGAAGCGCGGCGTGAAGGTGCCGAACAGGCCGAGGATGTCGTCGACGACAAGCACCTGCCCATCGCAAGCGGGTGAAGCCCCGATGCCGATGGTCGGCACCGCAAGCTCCTGCGAGACGGCCCGGGCCACGGGTTCGACGGTCCCTTCGACAACCACGGCGAATGCGCCGGCTTCGGCTACCGCGCGGGCATCTGAGCGGATGGCCGCCGCCTCCTCGTCCAACCGGCCCTGTGCCCGGAAGCCGCCCAAGGCATGCACCGATTGCGGCGTGAGACCGATATGGGCAAGCACCGGGATGCCGCGGGTGGTCAGGAATTCGATGGTCTCAGCCATTTCCGAGCCACCCTCCAGCTTCACGCCGGCGGCCCCGGTCTCGGCCATCACCCGGGCCGCGTTGCGGAACGCCTGCTGCGGGCTCTCCTGGTAGCTGCCGAATGGCAGGTCGATGATGACGCAGGCACGCTCGGAACCGCGCATGACCGCTTGGCCGTGGGCGATCATCATGTCGAGCGACACGCCCAAGGTCGTCTCCATGCCATAGAGGACCATTCCCAGGGAATCACCCACCAGCAACATGTCCACATGAGGATCGAGAAGGCGGGCAATCGGTGCGGTATAGGCGGTCAACACAACGATCGGCTGGCCGCCCTTCAGCTGGCGGATGTCGCGGACGGTAATCCGCTTGCTCTTGATTTCAGTGCTCAAAACAACCTCTCACGCGCCTTCGGCGATGCGTTGCAACGCCTCGTGTTGGCGAATCAGGAGATGATTGACGTCGGGAAGCGCGATCAGACCCTCGCGGCGGAAGCCGGTCAAGGTACGGCTTACCGTCTCGATGGTCAGCCCAAGGAAGTCGGCAATGTCCGAGCGGCTCATCGGAAGGGTTATCAACTGGTGGCGCTCACCAGCGCCGCAGAGGCGATCCCACAACATGACCAGAAAGCTCGCCACCTTCTCGCGCGCCGTCTTGCGGCCCAACAGCAGCATCTGATCGTGCGCTGCCGCGAGTTCCTGGGCGGTGGCGCCCAGCAGCTTCTTTTCCAGGACCGGAATTTCTTCGAAAAGGGCATCGAGCTTTCGCTTGGGGAAGCGACACACCATCACCGGCAGCATCGCCTCGGCGGTATACGCATAAGTGCCGTTGAGCGACAGGCCGAAGAAGTCGCCCGGAAACAGAAATGCGATGATCTGCCGCCGGCCGTCGGACAGCAACTTGTAGAGTTTCACCGCGCCGACGGTAATCTCATAAAGATGCTGGGCCGGATCCCCTTCGCGGAAAATGGTGGCGTTGCATTCGATGGAAGTCTGGCCGAGAAAAGTCATGAAGCGGCGGAACTGCTCGGTGGTCAGCCCCGAGCAGAACGACTTCGCCCCCAGATCACAATGGGTGCAGTACCCGACCGGGGATTCGCACTTGTCCCGCTCTGCTGCCACCATGTCCAACGAAAGCATCCGCATCCCGGCCGCCGTCCGCATCGTCATGTTTGGGATGATTATACGCGTTGCCCTCGCAAGGCAAGCGATGCGCAGATCTCCGGCCGGCGATCGACGATCTGACTAGGACTTCCGGCCGGCATGATCGTGATCGCCCTCCTTGCCAGGAGGATCATCGTAGTCGAACAGGATCCGGTTGGCCGCACCGTCCAGGTCCTCGAACTGACCGCTTTTCAGTGCCCAGAGGAACGCCACCAAGCCGATGGCGCCAAGCACCAGCGCGACCGGGATCAGCATCAGAAGATTGGTCACCAGAGCCTCCCTCGTGAGAGCCTCAAGGCATTGACGATCACCACGACGGACGAGGTGGACATCGAGATCGCCGCGATGAGGGGTGTAACCATGCCCGTGATCGCCAGGGGAATGGTGAACAGATTATACACCAATGCCAGACCGAAGTTTTGGCGAACCAGGGAATGCGCCTTTCTGGCCACCGTCATGGCTTCGAGAACCGGTGCCAGGCGATGGCCCTGGAAGACGATGTCGGCGGCTGTTTGACTCACATCCACGGCCGTCGACGGCGACATGGAGACATGGGCCAGAGCCAAGGCTGGCGCATCGTTCAAGCCATCGCCGACCATCAGCACCTTACGCCCCTGCTCCGCCAGTTCGGTCAGACGGGCGCATTTGTCCGCCGGCCTGCAGCCGGCCTGCCAGCGCTCGATCCCCACCGCATCGGCCACCGCCTGGACCGTCACAGCACGGTCACCGGACAGGAGTTCCACCCGAAAGCCGCGGCGCTTGAGCGTCGCCACAACCTCGACGGCATCAGGCCGGGGCTGATCGGCGAAAGCGAAGCGTAGCGGCGGGCGGTTCGGGCGGTCGAGGAACAACTCGGGTCCCGCTTGCTGACCGGAATCGTCCCGCAGCCCGAGCCAACGCCGGCCGCCAAGCCGAATGTCCTCCCACTCCAACCCACAGCCGGGAATCTCGCGGACACCGGCCGCCACCGGAATATCAGGACAGGCCCGCAGAAGGGCTCGAGCCACAGGATGCCGGCTGGCGCCGGCGATCGACGCGGCGAGCCGCAGATCGTCCTCATCCCAATCGCCGGGCAACAGTTCCGGCCGGCCTATGGTAAGCGTCCCGGTCTTGTCGAACACCACCGTATCGACCGCGGCAAGACGCTCCTGCGCCGTCGCCGATTTCAGCAGGGCGCCTTGCCGCAGCAGGCGTCCGGACGCCACCACCTGCACCACCGGCACAGCCAGCGCCAGGGCGCAGGGGCAAGTGATGATCAGAACCGAGACGGCGTAAAGCAGCGCCACCTGCCATGGCGTAGCCGTTAAGACTTCCCATCCGATGAAAGTGAAAAGCCCCAGCAGGTGCACCACCGGCGCGTAGTAGCGGGACACCCGGTCGGCCACGGCGACATAGCGGGCCCGGCCTTGTTCCGCCACTTCCATCATCCGGACGATCTCGGCCAGCAAGGTGCTCTCGCCCACCGCCGTGACGGTGATGCGCAAGGCCGCCGAGAGGTTCAGGGAGCCGGCGAAGACGGCGGTTCCCGGCGTTGCGGGAGAGGGCATCGTCTCACCCGTGAGCAGGCTGGTATCCAGTTCGGATTGCCCGTCGATCACCGTGCCGTCGACCCCGATGCGGTCGCCGGCAGCGGCCAGGACGGTTGCTCCCGGCGCCACCTGATCGGGAGGCAGCAAACGTCGGGTGCCGTCCGGTTCCAAAACCGTGACCACCGTCGCGCCCAGCGACAGCAGATGTTCGGCGGCCGAGCGGGCGCGGCCACGCGCGCGGCTGTCGAGGTAGCGGCCGATCAGCAGGAAGAACAGCAGCGAGACGGCCGCGTCGAAATAGGCATGCCGGCCCCCGACTATGGTCTCCCACAAGCTCATGCCCGCAGTCAGAACCACGCCGATGGTGATGGGCACATCCATATTGGTGTGCCCGCTTTTCAGCGCGGCGAGCGCCGAACGGGCGAAGGGTCGAAGGCAATAGACCACCGCCGGCAAGGCGATCAGCGCGGAAATCCAATGGAAGAGGGATCGGGTCGCCCAGTCCATGCTGCCATCGTCGCCGGCCCAGATGGATACCGAAAACAGCATGACGTTGCCTGCGGCGAAGCCGGCCACCGCCATCGCGCGCAACAGCTCCTTCTCATGCCGTTCGGCCTCGCGGCCCAGCCGTTGCGGGTCATAGGGAAGCAGGCGATAGCCGACCGCCTGAAGGGGGGCCAGGATGGCGTTGGCGTTGTTCTCGTCCGATCGCCAGCGCACCACCAGACGGCGGGTGGTCATGTTCAGCCGGCCCTCGACGATCCCCGGCTGGCGACCGAGAAGGGATTCGATCAGCCAGACGCAAGCGGCGCAGTGCATGCCCTCCACCATCAGATGGAGCGCAGCGACCCCATCCTCGCCGACGCGGACATGCGGCTCAAAATCGATGGGCCCCGCCTCTTGATCCGGGCGGAGTGGAGGCTGGGTGGGGTCGATGCAACGGCGGGTATAGTACTGGTCAAGACCCATGCCGCGCACCAAAGCGTAGGCGGCCTGGCAACCGCGGCAACAGAAATCAGGGCCGGCGGCTGACGCCGGTCCCACTTCCAGGCCGCAGTGGGCGCAGTTTGCCATCAACAGGCCGTCAATTCACTTTGATCCGTTTATCGAACTGGTAATCGAGATCAGCGCGGTGCGCGGTAACATGCATCTCCCACTGGCCAGGCAGCGGCAGGCTGGCCAGTGCGGTGTAGCGGCCGTCCCCGCGCTCGGCTAATTCCATGCTCTTGTCATGGCCTGCCGAGGTCGGGCGGACGAAATCGGCCTTCACCGAAAGGCCTGTGATCGGTTTGCCGTCCTTGTCGTGAAAGCTCACCGTCACGTCGGCTTCCGGATCCAGGCCTTCCACGTGGCCGCCGCGGGAATCCACCTCGGCTTCCACCGACCAGCCCAATTTTTCCTGGGCCTTGGCCATGGCCAGGGCATGGTTGTACGCCAAACCCTGCTCATAGGCGTGTTCCGTTTCCAGGCCGGTGAAGCTATGCACGGCCGAGTACATGAACACCAGATTAACCGCCAGAACCACGCCGAACACGCCGACGTAGATGTAAGGGTACCACCATCCGCGCGGGCGCCGAGGGCTTGCTTGCTTCGCTGCTGCGTTCATTCCTGATCCGGACCTGCGAAAAAGTTCTCGTGACGAACGACTTTCCCCGTATCAAGGTTGGCCACCGCGAGCGTGAGGTCCGTCTTCTTGTCCTTGAGGCTGGCCCGCGGCGCCGTGACGAAGATGCGGAACGTGCCCACCGAATCGGCGGGGACAGTCAGTTCTACAGCCTTCAGGTCCTCACCGTCGACTCCGATCACAGCCATCGTCGCCGGCTCCAACCCTTCGAGGGTGAGGCGATAGTGCCCTTCGGCGCGGACCATGTTGAGGATCTTGACGGTATACCCGTTGCGGATGCGGTTTCCGGCAATCTCGACATACACCGGTGCACGCTCGTGCAGGACGTTGATGTCGTATGTCTTGCGGGTGGCCAGGGTATAGGTCATCACCGACGCGACCAGGCTGATTACAGCGACATAGACGAAGACGCGCGGGCGCAGGATCTTGGTCCTGGTGCTGGTGTCGCCGACCGAGCGGGCCTGCTGGTTATAGACCGAGTCGTAGCTGATCAGGCCGCGGGGAAGGCCGAGGCGGTCCATCACCGAGTTGCAGGCATCGACGCAAAGGGCACAACCGATGCAGGCCAACTGGCTGCCATTCCGGATGTCGATGCCGGTGGGACAAACCTGGACGCACATCTTGCAATCGACGCAATGCCCCCGCCCGGAGAACACCTCGTCGGGCTGACGGCCGCGGATGCTGCCCTTCAGCCCCCCGCGTGGCTCGCCGCGCCAAGCCTCGTAGCTGACGATCATCGAGTGCTCGTCGAACATGGCACTCTGGAAGCGCGAATAGGGGCACATATAGATGCACACCTGCTCGCGCGCATAACCTGCCAGCAGATAGCAGAAGCCGCCGATCAAAGCCATGGCGCCATAGGCGGTGCCGCTGGCCTGCCCGGTCAGCAGATTACGGGTGAGCGTCGGCACGTTGTCGAAATAGGCGACGAAGCCGTAACCGACCAGTACCGATATGACGAGCCAGGAGGCATGAGTCGCGACCTTTCGCCACAGCTTGTTGAACGACCAGGGGGCATTGTCGAGCAACATGCGCTCGCGACGCCCGCCCTGAAACACTTCTTCAACCCAGACGAACAGATCCGTATACAAGGTCTGCCAGCAGCCGAAGCCACACCAGACGCGGCCGAACAATGCAGACACGAAAAACAGAGTGAGCGCGGCGATAATCAACAGGCCGGTCAGATAATAGACTTCCTGCGGCCAGATCTCGATGAAGAAGAAATAAGCCCGCCGTCCGGGCAGGTCGATCAGGATCGCCTGATCCGGTGCGCCGACACCGCGATCCCAGCGCAACCAGGAGCCCCCCCAATAGATAAGGAAAAAGGCTGCCATCGCCAGCCATTTGACCTGGCGGAAGGCCCCCTTGTTGAGATATCGGGGGTAAGCCTTGACATGATCAGCGTAAAGGGAGGTCTTCTTCTTCTTCTGTTGAGGTCTATCCTCGACGACAGCTTCATTTGGTGACGACATGGCGCGCCCAAGATCCTGGAGTTATTTCGGACAAGCTGAGTGATGGCCGATGGCAAATGACTGCTGCATAAACCCTGCAATGAGGGAGGCCGTTGGCCATCACAATCATAGGTCGCGAATCTTGGAATGAATATGACTTAGTCACACCGATATCTTTCGGAGGCATCATCATTCTAAAATCGGCGGGCGCCGCGGAACGGTCCGCGGCGCCCGGCCACGCTTACTTGCCGCCGCCCAGCGAGTGGACGTAGACGGTCAGTTCCTTGATGGTGGCTTCGTCCAGGCCGCGGTCGGCCCAGGACGGCATGACG
>JAJYTF010000011.1 GCA_021793155.1 Pseudomonadota bacterium
CAGGAGGCTGGCCAGATGCTGGTCCGCCTGGTGCCTGACATCAAGAAGACCGCCGAACTGGTCGAGGAGATCAGCGCCGCCTGCCGCGAGCAGGACATCGGTGCCGAGCAGATCAACCAGGCCATCCAGCAGCTCGACAAGGTCACCCAGCAGAACTCCGGCGCATCCGAAGAAATGTCCTCGACCTCGGAGGAACTCGCCGGCCAGGCCGGGCAGTTGCAGGCGACCATCGCATTCTTCCGGCTTGCCGATGGAGCGGATCGACGGACCTCGGGCGCCATGGCTGCATCCACCGCACATCATCGCCCCGCCATCCATCCGGCCGCCGCCAAATTCGGGCGCCCGGCCGCGGCAATGCCGCCCCACAAGGGCAATGGCAAAGCCGGAGGTAAGTTCAACGGCAGCGGCCGAGGGATCACCCTGGACCTCGAACATGGCAGCCCAGGCGACTCGCTCGACGCGGACTTCGAGCGCATCTGAGCAGATTCCGTGAGGTTGCCATCCCCGCCCGATCGCCGGAGCCAAGGGATGGCAGCCTCGCACATGAAATTTATAATGAAGGTTGTAACAAATTTTGCGCCTTTGCAGACTTCACAATAGTCGTCAAGCGGGACAAAAGCTTTAAAACCGCGACAAAATTCGCTACCATCGGGCCTGTCTTTTTGCAGATGAAAGGATTCTCGGAGCAGGACTCGCGATATTTTGTTTGATGGCAAAAAGATGAATATTTTACGCAATCCAAACAACCGTCGGCTGCGGAATCCTTGACAGCACATTTGCCGTGATAACCGGTTCTGGGCCAATAGCCAGGAGAGTACCGATGTCCAAGACGATCCTCAGTGTTGATGACTCGGCCAGCATGCGGCAGATGGTCAAGCTGACGCTGACGGGAGCAGGCTACGACGTGGTCGAAGCCTCGGACGGGCGGGAAGCGCTGGCCAAGGCACAAGGTGGCGGCGTGCACATGGTGCTCACCGACCTCAACATGCCCAATATGGACGGCCTGTCGCTGATCCGCGAACTGCGGAAGCTTCCGTCATACAAGGGCGTTCCCATCCTCTTCCTCACCACCGAATCCGACGACGCCAAGAAAGCCGAGGCCAAGGCGGCCGGCGCCACCGGCTGGATCGTCAAGCCCTTCAAGCAGGACCAGCTGCTGGGCGTGGTGCGCAAGGTGCTCGGATGAGTGCCGCCGACCCCTCCCAGGTCTTCCTGGAGGAAGCCGCCGACCTCCTGGTCCAGCTCGAAGAGAACCTGCTCGGCCTGGAACAGGCCCCGGATGATCGCGATCTTCTGGATGCGGCCTTTCGTGCCCTGCACACCCTGAAAGGCTCGGGGGCGATGTTCGGCTTCGAGGCGATGGCCGGTTTCACCCACCACCTGGAAAATGCCTTCGACCAGGTGCGCAAGGGACAGATTCCACTGACCTCAGCCCTGGTCGGTGTAGCACTGGAGGCCAAGGACCATATCCGCGGTCTTATTGAATCCCCCGACGAGGCCGATGCCGGCCTTGGCGACCGTCTGCTGGCAAAGGTCGCCGAGTTGGTCGGCCAGGCCTCGGGAACGCAAGGTGCTGCCGCCGCACCGCCGGACGAAGCGCCGAAGGGCCCAG
This sequence comes from Pseudomonadota bacterium, assembly GCA_021793155.1. Lineage (GTDB taxonomy): Bacteria > Pseudomonadota > Alphaproteobacteria > Rhodospirillales > Magnetospirillaceae > DUZF01. The sequence goes on from JAJYTF010000011.1 coordinate 1,613, forward strand.
CCACCTGGCGCATCCGGTTCCGCCTGGCGCAGGACGCCATGACCCGGGGTACCAACCCGCTACTGCTGCTGGACGAATTGCGCGCATTGGGCCGGTGCACCGTGGTGGCGCTGGCAGACGAAGTCCCGCCGCTCGAAGAAATCGACCCGGCCGCCTGCCATGTCGGCTGGGACGTGGTGTTGACCACCGAACATCCGCGCTCGGCCATCGAGGACGTATTCATCTTCGTCCTCGACGAAATGGCTCTCGACATCGAGCCAGTGGAACCGGAGCCGCAGAAGCTGGGCGACATCCTGGTCAGCCGCGGCGACGTCGAGCGGCAGGCCGCCGAAGCGGCGGCGTTGCGCCAGGAAAAGCTGGGAACCCTGCTGGTCAAGGACGGGGCAATCAGCGAAGATACGCTACGTTCGGCGCTGGCCGAGCAATCCCACCTGCGAGCCGAGTCCGAGAACCGCAAGGCGGCGCCCGCCTCGCAAGCGGCCCAGTCGGCAGGGTCGATCCGGGTGCCGGCCGAGCGGCTGGACAGCCTGATGGACCAGGTGGGCGAACTCGTGATTGCCCAGGCCCGGCTCAAGCAGCTGATCGCCGCCGGCGATATCGTCGCCATCAAATCCATCGCCGAAGAGATCGAACGGCTGTCGTCGGGTCTGCGCGACACCACGATGAGCATCCGCATGGTCCCCATCGGCTCGCTGTTCGGCCGCTTCCGGCGGCTGGTCCGCGACCTGTCGCAGGAATTGGGCAAGGACGTCCAGCTTTCCATGTCCGGCGAGGAGACCGAACTGGACAAGACGGTGATCGAGCGGCTCAACGATCCCTTGGTGCATATCGTACGCAACAGCCTCGATCACGGCATCGAGCCAGCCGAAGCGCGCGGACGCAGCGGCAAACCGCCGCAGGGCCATATCCATTTGTCGGCCAGCCATTCGGGTGCACAGGTGCGGATCACCATCACCGACGACGGACGAGGGCTGGATCGCGAGCGCATCCGCGCCAAAGCCGAGGAGCAAGGCTTGGTCGCTCCCGGCACCAAACTGGCCGACGCCGAGTTGCTGCAACTGATCTTCCATCCTGGTTTTTCCACAGCCAAGACGGTGACCAGCGTCTCGGGCCGCGGGGTTGGCATGGATGTGGTGAAGCGAGCCATCGACGGCCTGCGCGGCACCATCGAAGTGGCCAGCGAGCCGGGCTGCGGCACCACCATCACCCTGTCGCTTCCGCTGACGCTGGCCATCATCGACGGCTTGCTGGTGCGGGTGGGGAAAGGGCGCTATGTGATCCCGCTTGCCGCCGTGGAGGAATGCGTCGAACTGCCGGCTGACGAGGACCTGCGGCATTCCGGCCGCAACTTCCTCAATATCCGCGACGATCTGGTTCCATTTCTGCGCCTGCGCGAACTATTCGCGTCGACCTTGCCGGCCGACACCTACCAGAAGGTGGTGATCGTCTCGACCGGCGAACGCCGCGTCGGCCTGGTCGTCGACCAGGTGATCGGCGACCATCAGACGGTGATCAAGTCTCTGTCCAAGCTGCATGCCGAAGTCGAGAACTTCTCCGGCGCCACCATCCTGGGCGACGGATCGGTAGCGCTGATTCTCGACGTCGGCCACCTGGTTTCCTATGGCCAGACACTGGACCAGCACAGGCAGGCATCCTGAAAGCGGGAAACGACGCCATGACAGCGGCCAACGACAATCTATCCTTCGAAGCGCTGACCCTTGGCCTGCAGGGCGAAATCTTCGCTCTCGACGCCAATATGGTCCGCGAAATCCTGGACGTCATCCCGATCACCGAGGTCCCGGGGGCCAAACCCTTCGTCGGCGGGCTGATCAATGTCCGCGGCCGGGTCGTTCCCCTGGTCGACCTGAGGGTGAAATTCGAGATGGATCGCCCGCCCCCCACTGCCGACACTCGCATCGTGGTCGTTGAGATCGATATCGCCGGCGAGCCGACCATCGTCGGCCTGTTGGCCGACAAGGTCTACGAAGTAACCACTATCAGTGGCGCCTCGATCGAAGAGACCCCCGATATTGGCATGCAGTGGCGGCCCGAATTCATCAAGGGAATCGGCAAACGGGGCAAGGATTTCATCATCATTCCCGACATCGCCAGGATCTTCACGGCGGCATGAAGGAACCGACATGGCTCAGACCGACATCGCCCAGGACGCGACCCAATACGTAACCCTCGGTCTCGATCGCGAAGTGTTCGCCATCGAAGTTGAGAAGGTCAGGGAAATCCTGGACATGCAACCCATTTCCAAGGTACCGAATGCGCCGCCGTTCATGGCTGGAATGGTCGATGTGCGGGGCCAGGGCGTGCCGGTCATCGACCTCAGGGTCAAGCTAGGCCTGCCTGCCGTTCCGCCCACCGAGAATACCCGAATCATCGTGCTCGAGGTGCCGATGGGGCCCAAGCGCCGGACCATGGGGCTGGTGGCCGACCGGGTGTTCGAGGTCACCTCGCTCGGTGAACACCGCCTGGAACCGCCGCCCGAAGTCGGCGTACGCTGGCGCTCCGACTACATCCGCGCCGTCGGGCGGCGCGAGGGCGCCTTCGTCATCGTGTTCGACCTTGCCCATCTGTTCTCGAGTGAAGAGGCAGCTTTGGTGCAACCGGCGGAGTAGGCCCCTTGAACGCCGCCCCTCCATCCGACGGGAACCATCTGAAGGAACCCGACTTCCGCCGGTTGGCCCAATTCATCGAAGGCTATTGCGGGATCCGCATGCCGCCCGCAAAAAAAACTCTGGTGGAGGGACGCCTGCGCCGGCGCGTGCGCGCGCTGGGGCTCGCCGACATCAACCAATACTGTCGCTATCTTTTCGATCAAGACGGCCTTCATTTCGAAACCGTTCATCTGATCGATGCGGTAACCACCAACAAGACCGAATTCTTCCGCGAGGCCGAGCATTTCGATCTGCTCACCGACCTCGCGCTGCCGGACATGCTGGCCGGGCACGAGAGAGTGGGCCTCGACCGGCCGCTCAAGGTGTGGAGCGCCGCCTGCTCGACCGGAGCCGAGCCCTATACCCTGGCGATCGTGCTGCAGGAATTCAGCCAGGCGCTGCGCGGCTTTCGCTTTTCCATCCTGGGAACCGACATCTGCACCAACGTACTGGCCCAGGCGAAGCTGGCGATCTATCCCGAAGACATGATTCTTCCCGTACCCCCGGCCTATCGGCAGCGCTACTTTCTGCGTTCGCGCGATCCGGCAGCGGCCAAGGTCAGGGTCACGCCGACAATCCGGCAAATGGTCCATTTCGGCCGCCTTAACTTGATGGAGTCCTCCTATCCGGTCGACCAGATGGATGTCATATTCTGCCGCAACATACTGATCTATTTTGAAAAGCAGACGCAGGAAGAGGTCCTTCAGCGCCTTTGCGAGCGTCTGCGCCCGGGCGGATACCTGTTCGTTGGACATACCGAAACGCTGACCGGGATGAGCCTTCCGCTGAAGCAGGCGGCGACATCGGTGTTCGTGCGGAAATAGAGGCAGGCATGGCAAAGAAAATCAGGGTCCTCGTCGTCGACGACTCGGCCACCGTACGGCAGACCTTGTCCGATATCCTGTCGGCCGATCCCGACATCGAAGTGGCGGCAACGGCTTCGGATCCCTATGCGGCCGCCCGACGCATCGCCCGCGAAGTGCCCGACGTCATCACGCTCGACGTCGAGATGCCCCGGATGGACGGCATCACCTTCCTGAAGAAGCTAATGGCCCAGCACCCGATTCCCGTGGTGATCTGCTCCTCGCTGACCGAACAGGGTTCGGAAACGCTCATGCAGGCGCTGGAGGCGGGCGCGGTCGAAGTGATCCTGAAGCCCCGCGTGGACACCCGCCAGCAGTTGATGGAATCGCATGTGCGTATTTGCGATGCGGTCAAGGCCGCGGCCCATGCGCGTATGTCGCGACGGTCCGCCCCGCCCGGCCGGAGCCTCTCCGTGCAGCCGAAACTGTCGGCCGACGTCATGATGCCCGCCCCGCATGGAGGCGCCATGGTCAAGACAACCGAAAAGGTAGTCTGCATCGGGGCCTCGACCGGCGGCACCGAGTCCTTGCGGATGGTGCTCGAGAGTCTGCCGAGCGACGCCCCGGGGATCGTCATCGTCCAGCACATGCCCGAGAAGTTCACGGCAGCGTTCGCCCGCCGGCTGGATTCGTTGTGCGCCATATCGGTCAAGGAGGCGGCCGACGGTGACCCGGTGCTGCGGGGCCAGGCGCTCATCGCGCCGGGCAACCACCACTTGCTGCTTCAGCGCAGCGGCGCACGCTACCACGTGGCGGTCAAGGATGGACCACTGGTCTCGCGGCACCGGCCGTCGGTCGACGTGCTGTTTCGTTCGGCGGCCCATTGGGCCGGCGTCAACGCGGTCGGCATCATCATGACCGGCATGGGCGACGACGGCGCCAAAGGACTTCTCGAAATGCGCCAGGCCGGCGCCGCCACATTGGCCCAGGACGAGGAGAGCTGCGTCGTGTTCGGCATGCCGAAGGAAGCCATCGCACTGGGTGCTGCAGAAAAGATCGTCACGCTATCCGACATTCCGGCGCAGATCCTGCGCCTCGGCAACAACCATGGGACGCTGCATATGGTCGGCGAATGAGGAGGAACGATGTTCGACAGTCCTAGTCCGGATCCGGCCATTGCGGCAGGCCGGGCCGGCAAGCTGCAGGACCTCATCGCCGATCTGGAAGCGCTTCGCGCCCCGGCCGAACCGGCGTTCATGGCCATCGGCGCTACGCTGACCACGGCTCTTGATCTGCTCAACGGCCTCGACAGCCGATTTGCCGCGTTGGCCGGCCGTCTGGACGGCGACGTCGCCGAAAACGCCGTGCGGTTCCTTGGTCGAGCAGAGGAACGTTGCGGGCAATTGGGTGGCGAAACGGCACGCGCCCTCGCTCTGCTGCGAAATCTAGACGAAGCCGCGCAGGCCACCGACCTGCCGCTGACGGCACTAGGCAAAGTGGCCGACGAAATCGGCGCCTTGGCGATCAATGCCAAGATCCAGGCGGCACAGGTGCTCGCCGCCGATACCGACTTTTCGGTGTTCACCACGGAAATCGCCCGCCTCGGCAACATGTCGGGCCAAGCCATCGGTACGGCGGCGGACCGGCTGGACAAGCTGCGCGGGGCTATTGCGGCGGCGGCCGCAGCCGAGGAACAGTTCGACCGTACCGATGCCCGAGAACTTGACAGCGTACGCGGCCGCCTGGAGTCGTGCCTGGCGGCGCTGGCCGACAGAAAGAGGGATTCGGCGACGGCCGTGGCCGCTGTCAGCCGTAAGACCCGCCAAATCGCCGAGCGTGTGACGACCTGCATCACCGCACTGCAGATCAACGACATGACCAACCAGCGCGTCGAACATGTGCGCCAGGCGCTCGAGCTGCTTGGTACCATCCTTGCGCCCGACGCGGGCCTGGTCGCCGGAGGCGAATGGGTCCGCCAATTGGATGAGCCGCACAAGGACGCGCTGGTCGCCGCGGTCTGCCGTCTGCAGGCCCAGCAATTGGCGCGCGCCGCCGATGACTTTGTCCGCGAGGTCGATTCATTGAAGCGCAACATGGCCGCCCTGGCCGCGGATGCCGAGGAGATCCTGCAGGAAGCCCTGGCCGCCCTGGGCGGCGGTTCCGACCGTTCCTTCGTCCAGGAACTGGAGGAAAACGTCGACCGCGCCTCCGTCCTGCTGAAATCCTATGCCTCCGCCGAGACCCGCATCCAGGGGCTTGTCGGTACCGTGTCGCAAGGATTTGCCGCAATGGCCGACGACTTGGCGGCGATCCATTCGATCGACGCGGACATGCGGATCATGGGCCTGAACGCCAGCCTGAAATGCAGCCGACTCGGCAACGCCGGAAAGGCGCTGGGCGTCGTCGCCCAGGAGCTTCGCGCCTGCAGCCGCCGCGCCGAGGAAACCACCGAGGCCATCTCGCACCATGTGGTCAGCGCGATGAAGGCTTCCGAAGAACTGGCCAAGACCTCACGCGACGATCATGACGGTGCCGCGGGCTTGGCCACGGCGATGGCGACCTCGGTGGATGCGCTGCGCGCCCTGGGCCAGGAGTTGGACGACGCCCTGGTGCGGCTGCGGGGCGACTGCGGCCGGGCATCGTCGCTGCTGTCGGAAACCGCGACCGGGATCGCCATCGGCGGAGAGCTGAGGGCCGCAACCGGCCAGGCCTCGGCGATTTTGTCGGGGATCGCCGAAGCGATCCACGTTCCCCCATCGGTGGCCGCCGGAATCCATGACGACGTCAAGCGCCTGCTCGACAACCACTATACCATGGCCAGCGAACGGATGATTCACGCATTGTTTGCCGAAGGCTCCGCAAGCGAAACGCCGGCCGCGCAAGCCCCGCACCGAGCGGACTCGGCCGACATCGAGGACTGCCTGTTCTGACCAAGCGGGCCCTCGCTTGAGCGACTGTCGCCGCGCCACAGGGGTGCCGGATTCGAGGCATATTAGACTTGTCTGTATTTCTCCCCTACTTTGCTGAATGAGGCAGGGAAGGCACGGGCGAAAGGAATGCAGGTGACAAGTGGATGCCGCGGCACCGCCTATCCTATCAAGGTCTGGTTCATCATTCTGATCGTGGCGGCGGTACTGCCGCCGACGCTATATGCCGCCTCGGTGGCGTTCCGCTTGGCCAAGCAGGAGCATGAAGCCCAGGTCGACCAGTTGCGGACGGAGGCCGAAGCGGCCGCGGCTGCCGTCGCGCAGAAGGTCGACGCCGCAGTGCTGGCGGGAACCGCCTTGGGCGCGTCTCTGGCTTTGGACGGCGCCACCCTCGAAGGTTTCTTGATCGCCGCCCAACACTTCGTCAGCCATCAGTCGCTGGGAGACGGCGTGGCCCTCGTCGGGCCCGACGATTCGGTACTGGTGAATTCAATGCTGCCCGTCGGCACGGCACCGTTCCCGGCCATAGAAGCCGGCTCGGTCGAGGAAGTGTTCGCGACCGGCAAACCCCATGTCAGCGATCTGTTCTTCCCCAGCATCCTCAATGAATGGATCGTTACGGTCGACGTGCCGACCTTCCGCCAGGGCAAAGTCGCCTACGTCGTTCGAATCGGCATCGAGCCAAGAAAGTTTCTTCCGCCCGCGGCGCTGTTTCCCCGCGCCAACAATTCGCGGGCGATCGTCCTCGACCGCAAGGGGAGCGTCATTTCCCCCTCGACCGATCCCAAGCGGGCCGTCAGTGGCAGGGGCCCCCCCGAACTGCTGGCGGCAATCCAGCAGCGCCGGCAGGGCTCGGTCAATGCTACGCTGGCCGACGGAAGGACCGGCTACATCACCTTCCGCACCATCGAATCGCTCGGATGGACCGTTGCCATATGCGTGCCACGCGACTCGTTCGCCGCGCCGTTACACCGTTCTCTGGCGCTGATCGGCATCGGCGGATTGGTTGCCCTGTTCGCCGGCATCGGCATGGCGGTAATGCTGTCACGCCTGCTGGAAATCCGTATTTCCCGGGTGGCGGACGCCGCGCTGGCCCTGACGCCGCACCCTGACATGACGGTGGCCGGCACGGGGGTGAAAGAACTGGATGTGGTCCTGGCTGCCCAGGCGACCGCTAGGGGCCGCATCGGCTCGGGAGAGCACGAACTTCGGCGAGCAAACGAAACCCTGCATGCGGCCAAGGAGGAGGCCGAGCGGGCAAACATTGCCAAAGCCAAGTTTTTCGCCGCGGCCAGCCATGACCTGAGACAGCCGGTGCAGTCGCTGTTCCTGTTCAGGTCGGCCCTGGCCGAGGCATTGGCAGACCATCCCAAGGCGGCTCTGGTGGCCCATATGGGAACGGCGCTGGATGGGCTGAAAGGTCTGCTCGACGCCCTTCTCGACGTGTCGCGCCTGGATGCGGGACTGGTCTCGGCGCAGATCCGCAACTTCCCCCTGGAGACCGTGTTGCGGCCCTTGGCCGAGGAATACCGGCTTCGCGCCGCGGAAAAGCATATCTGGCTACGGTGGATCCCGTGCTCTGCCGTGGTTACCAGCGATCCCGTCCTGTTGAGCAGGATCCTGCGCAATTTCATTGAGAATGCGTTGCGCTACACCGAATGGGGTGGCCGGATCCTGCTTGGCTGCCACGCATTGGCGGACAAGGTGCGCGTCGATGTGCTCGACACCGGCATCGGCATTCCCAGCGATCAGTTGGATACGGTGTTCGACGAGTTTTATCAGGTCAACAACCCGTCGCGGGACAGGGCGCAAGGCCTCGGGCTCGGGCTGGCCATCGTCCGGCGCATCGGCCGCCTGCTCGACCACCCGGTGACGGTACGCTCGCACCTGGGGCGCGGCTCATGCTTTTCAGTTACCGTGCCGCGCGGCGGCGACCAAGCCGTGTATATTCCTGAAAAACCGCCGCAGGAAGCGCTCCGGCTGCCCCCGTCGCTAGTCGTCGTCATCGACGACGAGGATCTGATCCTGCTGGCGATGAAGGCGCAGTTGTCGCAATGGGGGCTGGAGGTGGTCACCGCGGTCGACGGGAAATCCGCCATCGCCGCCCTGGCCGGCCGCAAGCCGCATCTGGCGCTGATCGACTACCGCCTGGGCGGGGAAACCACCGGACTGGACGCCATGGCCATGCTGGAATCAAGCCTGGGCGCTCCCATCCGCACTTGCCTGCTGACCGGAGACACCGATCCGGCGATCCTGACCGAAGTCGATCGCTGCGGGGCCACCTTGCTCCACAAGCCGATACAGCCCCAGCAGCTTTGGGACGCCATCCGGTAAAAAAACGGAAATGACGTCGTTATAGCGTTCTCCGCTTCACTCCGAACACCCTGGGGGATTCCTGCAGCATCCAGCTGCGGCAGGCTCAAACGCCGCCTTGCGGCAATTACCTCGAATGCGCACGACGCACGCGGGCTTGCCGCAACCTCCAAACAAACGCAAAGGGCTTGGGATATTCTCCCAAGCCCTTCTTGGTTCCGGATATGGAAAACGCCGTGTTAGCGCTTCGAGAACTGGAAGCTGCGGCGGGCCTTGGCCTTGCCGTACTTCTTACGTTCGACCACGCGCGAATCGCGGGTCAGGAAGCCGCCAGCCTTCAACGGAGAGCGCAGCCCCGGCTCGTAGAAGGTCAGTGCACGGGAGATGCCGTGCCGAACCGCGCCGGCCTGACCGGACAGGCCGCCGCCGGCCACCGTGGCGATCACATCGAACTGGCCGATCCGGTTGGCCACCTGGAACGGCTGGTTGATCAGCATGCGCAGCACCGGGCGGGCGAAATACACCTCGACGGCACGGCCGTTGACGGTGATGCGCCCCGAACCGGGCTTCACCCACACGCGGGCCACAGCGTTCTTGCGCTTTCCGGTCGCATAAGAGCGGCCCTCGGCGTCACGCTTCGGCTCACGGACCGGCGCCGCCTGCGGGGCGGCAGCCTTGAGCTCAGCCAGGGCGCTGAAATCTTCGGCCATGGGTTACACGCTCCTCTTGTTCTTCGGATTCATGGCCGCGACATCGACCACTTCCGGCTGCTGAGCCGCGTGGGGATGCTCGGCGCCGGCATAGACGCGCAGATTCTTCATCTGAGCGCGTCCCAGCGGACCGCGGGTAATCATACGCTCGACCGCCTTGACGATGACGCGCTCGGGATGGCGTCCACCCAGCAGTTGACCCATGGTGCGGCCCTTGATGCCGCCCGGATAGCCGGTGTACCAGTGAAACACCTTGTCGGCCAACTTGCGGCCGGTCAGCTTCACCTTCTCGGCATTGATGACGATGACGTTGTCGCCACAATCCATATGCGGCGTATACGTGGTCAGGTGCTTGCCGCGCAGCCGCATCGAGACGATGCTGGCGAGACGGCCAAGAACGACGCCGTCCGCGTCGATCACCACCCACTTCTTCTGCACTTCGGACGGTTTGGCGGAATAGGTCTTCATGGTACCCACTACTGCTAAACCAAGCTCGTGAGACGGCTTCGCCCTCTCGATGAAGGCGCGGAGTATGCCAGATTCGCACCGCCAGTCAACAGCGAAAATTTCGTTTTATATCAATGCATTATCACAGCGGTATTATAATACCTCTCGATAACTCTTTGGCCGTGAGTAGCAATGGCGGCCAAATGAGGAGCCCGTGTGCCACCGGCCGAACCTCCGCTCGCCCCCGGGGGTTGTTGAGGCAGCCAAAGTCGAATAGCGGCAAGGGAGATGGCAATGGCTATGACAAGTGGATTGACCGCCGAGCAGGGCGGAATAGCGACGGGTTCGGGCGCCGGCGGTAATGCTGCCGTGCCGGCTGCGGCCGGCGGTCTCGCGCCCCTCCTTGCCCTGGGTGGCGGCGGTGGAGGCGGAGGCGGCGGAGGAGCGGGCGGTGTGGCCAGCGGCGGCGTCGCGATTCCTGGGGGCGCGCCGATCACGAGCGGGCAGACTCCGGAATTCTTCGTTGCGCAGCTGTCGCCCGTCGACGGGTCGGGTGCCGCCGGCATCGTCACCATTCTGGAAACCGGCACCAGCTACACGGCCGACGTGCATCTTTCGGGAGTAACTCCGCTGGCCGCCCATCCGGTCCACGTCGACACCGCACCGAGCGGCCTGACCGATACCACCCTGCCCCAGTTCCTCTCCGCCGGCCAGGTGGGCATTCTGGAGGCGCAGCCGCTGCTGAGCCTGACGACCGACAACGGTCCGCAGCCGGGGGCACCGTTCGACCTCAGCCGCTTCCCGACGGCCGATGCGGCCGGCCTCGTCAACTACCATACGACGGTAACATCCAACGAACCGCTGTCGCTGCAAGGCCAGGAGCTGGTCGTCGACGGTGGAATCGTGGGCAGCGCATATTCCGCCCAGCAGCCGGTGGCTGTTGGCTTACTGCACGAAGCGGGTGCCACGACCGTCGTCGCCCCCGGCGGGGCTGGAGGAGCAGGAGGTGCCGGAGGGGCGCCGGCCGCGACCGCGGGTGGCAGTGGCGTGATCGCAGGCGGCAGCGGCGGCGCCGGCGGAGCAGGCGGCCCCGGCGGAATTGCCATCGGCGGCACCGCCATTGCTGGCAGTTCCAGCGGCGGCGGAGTGGGTGGCACGGCCATCGGCGGCAGCGCGGTGGGCGGAAGCGGAGGTTCGGGAGGGGGAGGAGGCGCCGGCGGCTCCACCATTGCCGAGGGGCCGCAACTGCCGCCCGGAGCGAGCCTGGTTCACGACGCCCTGCTAGGCTGAGCGATCGGCGGCGGCCCTGCCGGCCTGGCAGAACCGCCGCCATTCCCCTCGCATACGCGTCAGATGAGAGAAGCCGTAACTTCGTGCAACAGGCCGATGGCCGCTGGCTGCGAGGGTTCATAGCTGTTGCCGACGGTCAGGCCGTGAATCGCCACCTCCTGCCCGGGCAAGGTGAGAGGCGAACCGGTGTTCATGACCTGGTCATAGCTGAGGTGCCCCGTAGAGCTGGCCACCGGCGCCGCCTGGTTGGCGACCAGGTTCAGCAGGGTCTGGCCTTCCAGCGGAATGGTGGAATTCCCCGAAAGGACCGAAGGCAGCGTGGCGTCGGTCAACCCGGCCGGGGATGCCTCGATCTGCGAGGGATGGGAGGCGCTGGCCGTCACCCCCACCGCATGCAGGTCAACCAGCAGATTGGCGCCGTTCTGGACAATGACGGCGACGCCGTCGGCACCAGAATTGTTCACCGGAAACAGGTCGGATACGAAAATATGAAGGCCGCTTGTATTGGCCGAACTGCCGCCGGCAGGGCCGCCTGTGCCCGCGCCACCGATCCCCGTGCCGCCGGTCGTGCCGGTTCCCGTCGCCGATCCACCGGTGCCCGGCCCTCCGACCCCTACACCGCCAATGACGGCCACGCCGGTCGCATTGCCGCCCACCCCGGCCCCGCCGATCCCTGTGCCGCCCGTGGCACCGGTCCCGGTCGCCGAACCGCCGGTACCGGCACCGCCGATCCCTGTGCCGCCCGTGGCACCGGTCCCGGTCGCCGAACCGCCGGTACCGGCACCGCCGATCCCCGTGCCGCCAGTCGTGCCGATCCCCGTCGCCGAACCGCCGGTGCCGGCACCACCGAGCCCGGTGCCACCCGTGGCTCCGGCCCCCGTCGCCGTGCCGCCAGTCCCCGCACCGCCGATCCCCGTGCCGCCAGTCGTGCCGATCCCCGTCGCCGAACCGCCGGTGCCGGCACCACCGAGCCCGGTGCCACCCGTGGCTCCGGCCCCCGTCGCCGTGCCGCCAGTCCCCGCACCGCCGATCCCCGTTCCGCCAGTCGTGCCGAACCCGGTCGACGCGCCGCCAGTGCCGGCGCCACCGATCCCGGTGCCGCCAGTAGTCATAAGGACGGGAGTGAGCATCTGTTGATCCTCCTTCAGCAGATATGAAATAGCCCGAATAACCCGAGGCCTCCCGCCCAGGTTCCACTGTTCTCCAAGGATTCAACCGCTCACCGTCATTCGCCCGACATGGCATTCCCCGCTGGCGGACGGGCCACGGAAGCTGCAACAATGCGCACTTATCACCTGCCCGCCGAACAGACACCGGAGACCACAAATGAACAACGACTGCTTCGCCGTAGGGAACCGCCTGATGTCGCTCGGCGAAGCGTTCTCCCTGATCGCCGAACAGGTTGAACCGGTGACGGCGACCGAAACGGTGCCGTTACGCCGCTGCCTGGGCCGGGTCCTGGCGGAAGACGTCCTGTCCCCCATCGCGCAGCCCTCGTTCCGCAACGCTGCCATGGACGGCTTCGCGGTGCACCATGAAGATCTCGGCACGGGTGAGCCGATCCGTCTGCCGGTCATAGGCCGGATCGCAGCCGGCCATCCCCTCGCCGCCTCGTTGCCGCAGGGTGGCGCTGTCGAAATCTTCACCGGAGCGCCGCTGCCCGAAGGTTTCGACACGGTCGCCATGGTCGAGGATTGCCGTGTCGAAGAACGTGAAGGGCGGAGCTGGGTGGTCCTGCCGCCCGGCCTGAAACCGGGAAACTTCGTCCGGCCGGTGGGTGAGGACTTCCGGAAGGGCGCCATCGTCCTGACCGCCGGTCGGCGGCTGCGCCCGCAGGACGTGGCCATGGCGGCGGCGGTGGGCAAGACTTCGCTGCTGGTGCGCCAACCGTTGAAGGTCGGTGTCATTTCCACCGGCGACGAAGTGGTCGAACCTGGAAACCCGTTGGCCGAGGGGCAGATCTACGGCAGCAACCGATACGGCCAGATGGCGTTGCTCGATGCCATGGGCTTCGCCGTCACCGATCTGGGCCACCTGCCCGACGATCTTTCCGCCACGCTCACCGCATTCGCCGAGGCGGCTCGATCGCAGCACGCCATCGTCACCTCGGGCGGCGTCTCCGTCGGCGGCGAGGACCATGTCAAGGCGGCGGTGGAAAAGCTCGGCCGACTGCATCTTTGGCGACTGGCGCTGAAGCCCGGTAAACCGGTCGCCTTGGGCCAGATCGGTGATGCGGCCTTCATCGGACTGCCGGGTTATCCCGTCTCGGCCATGGTCACACTGATGGTCGCCGGCCGCGCCGCCCTGCTCCGCCTGGCTGGGGCTACTGCGGAACCGGCACTGCCCGAACCGGCCATTGTGCCGGCCGGATTCACCGCAAGACAGAACCATAAGCGGCGTCAGTTCCTGCGCGGCTCACTGCAACGGGTCGACGGCCGGCAGGTGGCTGTCCCTTTCCCCACCCAGCAGTCGAGCGTCCTGTCCTCGTTGGTGCAAACCGCCGGACTGATCGATCTCCACCCCGACGTGCCCGAGGTCGCGATGGGCGACCTCGTGCCGTTCTATCCATATGAAAGCCTGATGCGTTAGCGGTTCACCCGGACGCCTGGTGGCCAAGCGTCCGGATAAGGCGGCCACCAACCACTTGAATTGTGGTGAAAATTCGACGGCTGGTGGCGGTACCATCCGTCGGATTTTCACCACTAGCCCAACACCACGGCCGTGTTCTCACGGGCGACCGTGGCGCCGCTCCAGCGTCTTGCAGCCTCGCATTCGATGACGGCCATGGCCGCGTCGTCGTGATCGGGATTGTGGTGGAATATGGCCAACTGCTTGACGGCTGCCTGGCGGCATAGGCGCAAGCCCTCCTCCCAGGTGGAATGGCCCCAGCCGACCTTCGATGGAAACTCCTCCTCGGTGTAGGTGCTGTCGTAGATCACCAGATCGGCCCCCTCGATCAGCCCAAGGACGTTCTGGTCAGGGCTGCCGGGCACATGTTCCGTGTCGGTGACATAGCAGACTGACTTGCCCCCCAGTTCCACCCGATAGCCGGTAGCACCGTTGGGGTGGTTCAGTGGCGCCGTACGCACCACCATGCCGGGATAGAGGTCGGTCAACGCTTCTCCGGCCCGGAAATCCTCATAGCTCATTTCGGCCTTCAATGCGGACAAGGGAACGGGAAACAGCGGCTCGGCCATCTGGCTGGCCAGGACGGAATGTACGCCGCCGGCGTCGGCCAGGTGGCCGGCTAGCACCCGAAACCGCCAGCCGGGGACGAATACCGGGGCGAAGAAGGGAAAGCCGTTGATATGATCCCAGTGCGTATGGGTGAGCAACAGGATCCCCGGCCGCTGTGGACGCCGCATGTAATCAAGACCCAGATTCCGGATGCCGGTACCAGCGTCGAGGATAATGCTCGTCTCCCCATTGAGGACCTCGATGCAGCTGGTATTGCCGCCAAAGCCGACATGGTCGGGCGATGGACAGGCGATGCTGCCGCGAACACCCCAGAATCTTACAGTGACGGCCATGGCATCTCTCCGGAAACGCACAACCGACGGGCGTTTCCCTTCATCAGCTTACCTTATATGGGGCCGCCCCATATGTTTGTATATCATTCGATAACTTGAACCGGAAATCCGACATGCAGCCCAAGCTGCCGATCCGCCCGTCCCTGGTTTACCGCCACCTCGACCAGGCCGTTGGCATTCTCGTACCAGAAGCAAGCCCCCGGCGGAACGTCGGAAAAGGTGCGCGCCTTGCTGATGCGCCGCACTCCAAGCTGGAGCCAGGCGGTGCCAGGCAGCACCGAGGCGCGGATCCCGGTCATGGCGTTGCCATAGTGGTCTACATAGACGACAGCGTGAAGGTCATCCGGCCAATCGGTGAAACGGGGGCCCCGCTGGGCGATCAGGCCGAGTTCGGCGGCCGTTCGTCCCACCGCCAGCCGACCGGCCGCCGGCGCGAAGAGATCGCGGCCGTGAAAGCTGGCCGATGCCGGCCCCGCTGGCGGCGGGATGACGAACTGGCTTGCCGACACGGCCCGACGCAGCACCGGCTCGAACAGCCCGTTTCCTGGGCCGACGAACCATCGGCCGTCCGCTTCGATCGCCACCGGAGGCCGCTCTCCGCCGACCCCCGGATCGATGACGCAGAGGAAAATGCTGCCCGGGGGGAAAGCCACGGCGTAAGCGGCCAGCAAATAGCCCGCTTCCATGGGCCGTTGCGCCGGCGCGTCGGCGAACAGGTCGAATACCGGAACGCCGGGCGCCTCGCGCCACAGGACCGCTTTGACCTGGCCGGTATAGGGCCCTTCCAACCCGAAGTCGGTAAACAGAAGTATCACCCGCGGCCTCGCCGTTCCTGATCGGCCAGAGCATACCCTCATTCAGCTGGTACGGCCATCGGCCCGCGGCCCGAGGCAGATCGGTCCGTAGAGGATGACGAATACCAGGTACCCACCGCTCCACGACGCAGCGGACAGCCAAAGCGCTGGCGTATAGTCCACCATCACGCCGAAAACCCGGATCACCGCCGCCAGGAAAATCAGCCCATAGGCCGCAACCGTCGGCCTTGCCGCCACCAGCGGCCTGCCGGTATGCCCCAACGCCACGCGGCTCATCACCCCCAGCACCATCATGCCGATGCAGCCCACCGTCAGGGCGTGCAGCGCCGATTCCGGCGGGAGCGCCGGAATGAAACTGGCGAGCCCCAGCAGCAGCAGACCCAGGCCGAGCCAGAAGTATCCGAGGTGGAGAACCCAGAGCAACGGCACCTTTGTGGTCCGCCACCCATACCAGCCCGCGAGCCGGGCCAACTGAAGGGCGCCCGCGACGAGCAGAAGCCCTCCGCTTTCCCGACTGCCCGGCAGGAACACCGCCGCCAATGCGGCGACGATGAGCAGAGCGATACTCGATTGATCGAGGCGCGGCCGGCTTTTCGGCTGCACGACGATACCCACCGGCCGCAGGCCGTTGGCGGTGAAGGTGGGAATAATGCGGCCGCCGACGACCGTGATCATCAGGAGCAGAGTGAAGATGCCGAGCCGCAGGCCGGTCCGCCCCGTCTCCGCCATACCCAGCATTTCCGCTTGCACCAGAGCATCAGCCACTGTGAGCACGGCGAGAATAGGCAGGAATGCAATGTTTCTCCATTTCCCCGCACCGATCAGGCGGTGGGCCAAGACCAACGCCAGCGCGGGAAAGAACGCCACGGCCAGCAGCGCCGGAACCCAGGCGGGCAGCACACCGGCCAGCCAGAATCCTATACGTGTCGCCAGCCACAGGCCTGCCAGCGCGGCCACCGGCGCGCCCTTCAGCATCGGCGTCCCGGTCCAGTTCGGAACGGCCGTCAGCAGGAAGCCGGCGACTGCGGCGCCAGCGAAGCCGAATACCATTTCGTGGCCATGCCACAGCAGGGCGGAATAGGGCAAGCCGAGATCCACCCCCGCCAGCAGCTGAGACAGCCAAGCCGGCACGAGGACTGCCGCCTGCAGCCCGGCCAGCAGGAAGAACGGCCGAAAGCCGGCATGAAATAATGGCAGGTCGAAGACCCGGACCGAAACTTGCTGTACCGAGCGCTCCATCATACCTCCCAGATCTACTGCGGCATCACGCTGGAACAAGGAATCGCGTAGGGCCTCGCCACATCGCCTTGATGCAGATCAAGAGTCAGGTATGAAAGCTTTGACAAATCCACAACCAAACTGCTTACATCCTAAGTTGATAGTCAACCTGGAGGCCCATCGGTGAAAACTACCAGCAGTCGGCGCCGGCGCCTTCCTCGTGAAGAGCGGGAGCGGCATATTCTCGACGAGGCCGTGCGGTTCTTCGCCGAGGTCGGATTCGAGGGCCAGACTCGCGTTCTGGCCGAGCGCCTGGGCGTTACACAGCCCTTGCTCTATCGCTATTTCCCGGACAAGGAAAGCCTAATCGAACGGGTTTTCGAAGAGGTCTTCCGCCGGCGCTGGCAGCCGGAATGGAGCAGCCTGCTGCAGGACCGCGCAATCCCGCTCCAGACCCGTCTGGCCGAATTCTATCAGCGGTATTGCCATGCCATCCTCGACCCGGAATGGATCCGCATCCTCATGTTCGCGGGCCTGAAGGGCGAGGAGGTAACAGCCCGCCACCTCAAGGCGGTCCGCACCAATATGTTGGAGCCGGTCTGCGTAGAATTGCGACACGAATTCGGCCTACCGCCGCGAACCGTGCTGCCCATCGACGATGCGGAGATCGACTTCGCCTGGATTCTGCACTCGGCCGTCCTGGCGATCCCGGTGCGTAAATGGGTATTCCAACTTGCGTTGCCGGACGACATCGACGCCCTGGTCGACAGCACGGTCGCCACTTTCCTGCGCGGCAGTTCGGAGACCTATCGCCGCCTTGTCGGACGACGCCTGGCCAAGCCGGTAATGCTCCCCGCCGAATTGGCGAGCTAGGAGCCCGTCCCGCGGCCATGCTGACCACGATGCGAGAGAAAGCAGGCCTGCCGGCTTCTCCGGCAAAGCGGAAGGCTTATCGCGACCCAGCCGTCAAACTGACAGCACAGCCGCTTTAACCAGCCGTTTCAACCTCGCCCTCTGGCAGCGCCTCAGCCGACCGGCGGCGGGCAAGGCGCAGGCTGGCGGTAAAGGGAACCGCCATCAACAGCTGCATGCCCGCCCACAGGTTCACCTCACGGTTCGACACCATGGCCTTCAGAATCAGCGGGGCCTGTTCGGCCAGTGTGACGTGCTCCCTGACGAAATCCCTGCCTACGATCCCCAGTCCTTCGCTGATGAGGACTGCAACCGAGGTGAACAGGAGCCCACGGCTCAGCCAGGTGATCAGCCGAAGGCGCCGCGAAGCGGAAAGCGAGGCAGGGCCGAACAAACCGTCCAATGCCAAAGCAGCAGTCAGAGTTGCGCCCTGCCGCCGCGCCAGGACGACGCGGATCAGCAGCAGCAAGGTCACGCCGACGGTCGGAACGCTGAAATCGATCTCGGGAATGTCCCGGTAGCGTCCGTTGAATACCAGCAGCAACCCCCACGCCAACGCGTAGGCGCCGCTGAACAGCAGCAGCCTCTCGCCCCGCCAGCGATCGGCCAAGTCGGCGAACCAATTCTCGCCTGCGCTCAGCAATTTCGCCGCCCGGTCGAGGATGGCAATCAACTGCAGCGCCGGCAATGCCGTCCGCAGGACGGCCCAGATGTCCTGCCACCAGCGGAAACTGACTGCTTCGGCATGGAACGCTGTGGTGACGGCCAGCCAGCACAACAACTGGGTCATCAGAGCGAAACCGACCCGCGCCGCCATGCCGGGAATTCCCCTGCCGAGCAAAAGCGTCAACATCACACCGATCCCGATGGCCGCCGTCGCCCGCAGTGGCCAATCGGCAACTTCGGTGACCGGTCCGGCCATATCGAATTTCGGCTTGCGATCGACGTCGAGGATGCCCCAGGCCGCGCCGACGGTATTTTCCAGCGCGGATTTCCAGGGTTGGTCGAAGGCTTCGACGATGTTGTAGTCGAAATGGTGGGTGGCGGCGAGTTGCGCCATCTGGCGAACGAACCGCGCTTCGTTGACGGTGCTCACCACCGCGGGGCCACGGTCGCGTCCAATGGACGGCCAGCCGGCCTCGCCGATCAGGATTGGTTTGCCCGGAAAGGTTTGGCGGATGCGCTCGACGATGTTGACGATGTGGCCCTCGACGTCATCGACCGCGTGCGGTTCATCCTCCCAGAACGGCAGGATATGGATGGTGATGTAGTCAACCTCGCGGCCAACCTCGGGGTACCGGAGGTAGAACGTCCACACATCGGCATAGGAAACCGGCTGCCTGACCGCCGCCTTTACCCGCCGGATATATTCGATCAGCTTCTCGGGGCTGAGGTCGCCGCGCAACAACACCTCGTTGCCCACCAGTACCCGCTGGATGGTCTTGGGGTGGGCGTTGGCCGCCTTGATCAGCGCCTCGATTTCCGCCTCGTTGGTGATTTTGCCTTTCGGCTTCTTCTCGCTGGTCAGCCAGGCGCCGAAGGTCACCTTGAAGCCGTATTTCGCCGCAAGGTCGGGAACGACGCCCAACCCCTCACGCGCAGTATAGGTACGGATGCCGAGGGTCCGTCCGACCAGCGCGTGGAGATCCTGGTCAACCTGTTCAGCCGACGGATACACCTTGCTAAGCGGACTCTGCCCGCGGCGGAACGGCGCGAACGACACGCTGGCCACCGGCTGGTTCCATGAGGGCTGAACGTCCACCGGCCGGTCAAAGTGGATCCACAGGCCGGCGGCGACAACGGCCGAGGCCACAATTGCGACGACTAGGGACAGGCTACGCATGGCTATTTGCTGCGATCCTTGAGATAGCGGCGGTCCTTGACCACCGACAGGGCGACGCCGAAACGGTCCACCGAGATGATCTGGCGGCCCTGATAGCGCCGCTCGCAATTGGTCTGGGTGAACGACACGACGAAATCGGCCTCTTCGAGTTTCTTGGTGAACACCATGTATTCAGGAAGATAGTAGGCGACGGCCAATCGGTGGCCGCATACCGCCACCTTGTAGGTGCGGGTGATTGGCTTGTCGCCGTTTTCCATGGCGATATATTCGGCCAAGTCCTTGGTGGCCTCGAGCAACGAATTGCCCCAGTAGTCCAGTTCGTAAGCGCCCGCTGCGCCCTTCACCCCACCCGTCAGCAGGTTGTAGTACACGTATTCGTCCGGATGCAACTGACCCATGATCCAGATCTGGGTCACGAACACCGCCGTCAACATGCCTGCGCAGACGCGCCCAAGGCGGGCGTCGAACCCCTCGATCACGCCCCAAAGCCGGTCGATGCCCGCCGCCGCCAGCACCGCCATCGGCGGCACGACGAAAAGGAAATGGCGGATTCCGTTATAGGCCGTCGGCCGGGCGACGACAAAGAAGATCACCGGGAAGAACGCGGCCAGGGTAAGCAGCAGATATTCAATGTGCCGCAACTCGGCCGGACTGGTGCCGGACAGGAAGCGCGGGCCCTGCCGCAGCCGCCGAAGCGCCCAGGCACCGCCGGCCGCCAGAGCGGTGACCATTCCGAACAGCACCACCTCGGGCAGGTTGACCAGGAGGTAGTCGGGCAGGTAGTCGCGCGGCAGTTGATAGGCCTTCACCCAAAGCCCGCCGACCAGGGTATCCAGATTGATCGGGTAGGTGGAAAAGCCGATCAAGGCCCTGATGGGATTGAACGGGTTCATCACGGCCCAGGGCCAGAACACCCCCATCGCCAGGTATGCAACCGCAAACCCGGGCAGCAGGCGCCGGATCACCGTCAGGAGATGGCCGCCGATCTCGCCGCCGCTGCGGCCTGCCCGCCATTCGGCCAGCAGGAACAGCGCCAATCCAACCGCCAGATAGGGGCCAACCAGCACCGCGGCGACGCGAATGCCCAAGGCGCAGCCGAGCGAAAAACCGAACAGGAGGACGGTTCGCAGCGGCGGAGTCGGCAGCGCCGACACGACCCGGCACATGCCGTAGATGGCCCATACCATCGCCGCGGCGAAAGGCGCATCCTTGGGGTTGTTGAAGCTGTGTCCGTAATAGGCGGGGGTGAGCAGCAGGAGCATCAGGGATAGAAAGCCCGCCCGCGGCCCACCCAGATGGCGGCCCAGCCGCCAGGCGCCGGCCAGGCCCACCACGCCCACCAGCCCGCCCAGTAGATGGCGGGTCTCGTACTCGCCGAACGGCGAGACCAGGTTGACGATGGCCGCCAGCAAATCGAACAGCCCGCCATAGCGGTAGAGGTCGACATAGCTGAAGGCCGACATGTCCCGGAAGAACGAGGTGTAGAACGCCAGCAGCTTGATGCCGTATACGTTTTGCACTTCTTCGTCGGTGGTGATGCCGTAGTCCTGGAAGGTCAGCATCACCAGTACGGTGACGGCCAGCAGGGCGACCCATGCCAAGTCATCGAAGAAGGCATCCCACCGCGACGGCGCGGCCGAACTGATAATGCGGTCGCCTCCGATCGCACTCTCCGGCGAATTCATCGGCGGCGGGTAGACGCTCCCGTTGGGCACATCAATCCTCGTGGGGACCGCGGCCCCCGCTACCATCAAAGGGGCCGGCGGAAAGGCATGGCGCCATGCCCCTCTTCATATAGGCGGTGACCATCGGCAAGGCCAATCCTCGACGGACCGGTGCCGAGCCGACGCATAGCAAGCCAAAAAACGGCAAATTCATCCCTTCGTCGCAGAAACAATCCGAGGCGGCACCCTTTGGCGCCACCATCCACCCCGCCCGTGCATCCCGGCCGGGCGCCCAGAGTGGGGAGGATGCCCAGCCCGGAAGGCGGCGTCAATGGTGGCGCGACGGGGGAGTAGCGCGACGGGGGGGATCGGCATATGGTCGAGGGTCTTCGAAAGACCGGGAGAAAACGTGGTGTTGACGCGACGCAGGTTCTTGGCCTCGGCCGGCGCGATGGCCGCAACGCCCGCCATTGCCGATTCCGCCGCAGCGACCGCCCCCGGTTTTCCCCAGGGTTTTCTTTGGGGAGCATCGACGGCGGCATACCAGATCGAGGGGGCCGTGCGCGAGGACGGTCGCGGACCGTCCATCTGGGATACCTTTTCCCATACGCCGGGGGCGATCAAGAACGGCGACACCGGCGACGTCGCCTGCGACCATTATCATCGCTGGCCGGGCGACTTCGACCTCCTGCGGCAGGGCGGCTTTTCGGCATATCGGTTCTCCGTCTCCTGGCCGCGTGTCCTGCCCGAGGGAACGGGCACCGTCAACCCGAAGGGGCTCGACTTTTACGATCGCCTGGTGGATGCCCTGCTGGCCGCCCGCATCCGGCCGTTCCTTTGCCTTTACCACTGGGACCTGCCGCAGGCGCTGCAAGACCGCGGCGGATGGCACAACCGCGACATCGCCGCCTGGTTCGCCGACTATGCCGAGGTCGTTGCCGCCAGGCTGGGCGACCGGGTCGGCGACTGGGCGATGCTGAACGAACCATCGGTGGTCGCCCTGTTTGGCCACGGCCTCGGCGGCCACGCGCCGAACCTCAAGGGACGGGCCAGCTTCTTCTTGGCGCTGCACCTGCAGAACCTGGCACAGGGAGCGGCCCTGGCTCGACTGCGCTCGGCCAAGCCCGGCCTGCGGCTGGGCACCGTGCTCAACCTGCAGCCTGTGCGCCCTGAGGCAGACACCCCGGCCGATCGTCAGGCGGCGGTCATCTGGGACGCCATGTGGAATCGCTCCTGCATGGACCCGCTGCTGAAAGGGACCTATCCCGAGGTGGTTCACGCCGATATCGAGCCGATCCTCGGCCCGGACGACCTGAGCACCATCCACCAGCCCATCGATTTCCTCGGCGTCAACTATTACAGTCGCATGGTGGTCAAGGCCGATGCCGGCGCCATGTTCGGAACGGCCTGGGGCAAGAATGCGGCGAAGCGCTACACGGCCATGGGCTGGCCGGTCGAGCCGCGCGGACTTTACGACCAACTGGCCGAAATTCGCGACCGTTACGGAAACATCCCGGTCTATGTCACCGAAAATGGTGCCGCCTATGAGGACGTGGTCACGCCCTCAGGCAAGATATACGACAAGGAACGAGTGGATTTTCTGCGCGACCACTTGGCAATGGTTCGTACGGCGATCGCCGAGGGCTGCAACGTAAAGGGATATCTCGTCTGGTCCCTCCTCGATAATTTCGAATGGGCCTTCGGATATTCCAAGCGCTTCGGCATCGTTTACGTCGATTATCCGACGCAACGGCGCATCCCGAAGCAGAGCTATTACTGGCTGGGGCAGGTCGCCCGCACGGGACGGCTGGCGTAAAGCCGGCCATCCTTCGATTTGGCCGGCCTCAAGGTCAGCCTGCTCAGAATGACGTGTGTCACCCTGCGCGAGGTATGCTCCCCCTCGCCCCGTAGTAGATGATGTAGAGATAGCAGACGGCCGGCACCACAAAGGAAGCGTGGACGCCGATGCGATCCGCCAGATGCCCCTGGACCAGGGGCACCAGCGCACCGCCGACGATGGCCATGCACAACAGCCCCGAACCACGAGCCGTGTATTGCCCCAGGTCCTGGATGCCGAGGGTGAAAATGGTCGGGAACATGATCGAGTTGCACAATCCCACGGCCAGGATGGCCCACATGGCCGCCGACCCGGTGCTGATCACCGACACCGCCACCAGCACCATGGCCGCCAGGGCATGAAACGCCAGGGCGCGCCCGGCATCGATGCGGGTCAGGACGGCCGCACCGACAAATCGGCCGACCATGGCTCCCCCCCAGTAATAGGACAGGTATTTCCCCGCGGTGGCGGGGGTCAGCCCACCGATGTCGGGCTGCGACAGGAAGCTGACGAGGAAGCTGCCGATGGACACCTCGCCGCCGACATAGAGGAAGATCGCCACCGCCCCCAGCAGCAGATGGCGCTGGCGGCCGATCCCACCGGCTGGAGTTTCATCGCCGCCAGCCGCCGTCGCCGGCCCGATGACCGGCAGCCGGATCGCCGCAACCAGGGCGGCGATGGCGATCAGGGTCACGGCAAGGCCGAGATAGGGCAGCTTCACCGATGAGACCTCGGCAAGAGCCGAGGCACTCCCCGTCGCCCCGCCGAGAATGAGCGTCGCCCCAACATAGGGGGCGACAGTGGTTCCCAGGGAATTAAACGCCTGGGTCTGATTCAGGCGGGCCGAGGCGCTGGCAGCCGGGCCAATGATCGCGACATAGGGGTTCGCCGAGACCTGCAGCACCGTGATGCCCGAGGCCAGGACGAACAGCGCACCCAGGAAGATCCCGTAGATTTGCAGGCCGGCGGCCGGAAGAAACATCAGGCAGCCCAGGGCGGCCGTGGCCAGCCCAGCGATGATCCCCTGCTTGTAGCCGATCCGCTGGACGATCCATCCGGCCGGCAGCGACACCAGGAAATAGGCGGTGAAAAAAGTGAACTGGATGAGCGTGGCCTGGGTGTAGTCCAGCGCGAAGGCCGCCTTCAAATGGGGCAGCAGGATGTCGTTGAGCGAAGTGATCGCCCCCCACATGAAGAACAACGTGGTCAGGACGGCCAGCGAAACGAAATATCTCCGCCTCTCATGCACTGCGGACGGCCCGCCGATCGAAACATCCATGTTGACCCGTTCCCATTCCCTCTTGCCGATGGGGCAATCATTAACCCTGATTTCCGGGTTTGTCGCCATCCTCGCACCCCTCGACGGCGGCATGCTAATCCGTTATATTCCGGTCCTCCGCCCGGCCCGGGCGCGCCGGTTTTCCGCCGCGGTGTCGGAGGAAGACGAATCTATGCCTCGAAAAGGTATTTTCCCATCGGCAATGCCAAACCGGCGATCATCATCATGGATCCGGGAACATTCATGTCTGCGGGCGGTCAACATTGCGCCACGAGGCGGCCATGTTCGGGTGCCAAACCATCGTGGTGAAAATCCGATGAACGGGGCCGACGCCTGTTCGAACCGAGAGTGTCGATGACAACACGCATGCGCCGTTTCTCAGGGATCATCGTCCTGCTGGTAATCGTACTGGGCAATATCGGAGTGTGGTGGTTGATGAACCGCCCGCAATCCGGCGTCCAGTGGCACGGGGAAATCAAGAGCATTTCCTTCAGCCCCTACCGCAAGGACGATAATCCTTTCGAGAACCGCTACCCGCCGCCCGATTCCATCGACCGCGACCTGGCTTTGGTGGCGACGAAGGCGCAGGCGATCCGCCTCTACACCTCGCTCGACTTCAATTCGATCATCCCGCCAATGGCCGAGAAATACGGCCTGACGGTGGTCGCCGGCGTCGATATCCGCGGCGCCATGGCCGATCCCGCGCTCAACCTTTCGAAGCCGGTCAACCAGATGAACGGCGACGAGCAAAAGGCCTTCAATCTCGAGATGAAGGACCTGATGCACAACGAGGAGGACATGCGGGCGACCATCGACCTGGCGCGGGACAATGAAAATGTCAGCCGGGTCATCGTCGGCAATGAAACCATCTATCGCGGCGACGTCACCGTCCGGCAGCTCATCGGCTATATCCGGCGGGTGAAGGCCAAAGTCCGTCAGCCGGTGTCCACCGCCGAAGCCGCCTATGTCTGGCTGTCGCACCCCGAGCTGGTCAAGGAGGTGGACTTCATCGCGCTCCAGATCCTTCCCTATTGGGAGGGGGTGCCGGTGGAAGGGGCCGTCGACAAGGTCCTCGGCGAATATGAGAACCTGAAGGCGCTCTATCCGGACAAGCACGTGATGCTGTCGGAAGTGGGTTGGCCGTCGGCCGGCAAGTCGCGCCAGCAGGCCGAGCCCTCGGTAATCAACCAGGCGCTGTTCCTGCGCCGTTTCCTGAACATGGCGACCGAGTTGGGCATCGACTACAACGTCATCGAAGCCTTCGACCAACCGTGGAAAAAGGCCATCGAGTGGTCGGTGGGCACCCATTGGGGCGTCTGGGACGCCGACCGCAATCCCAAGTTTTCCATGGTCGAGCCGGTGATCGAGGTCAAGCAATGGCCGGTGCAGGCCACCGCCGCCACCATCCTGGCGCTGATCCCGGTGATCTGGTTCCTCTACAACTGGAACCACCTCAGGACGCGAGGCAAGATCTTCTTTGCCGTCCTGGTGCAGTTCGCCGCCTCGCTGGTGATCTGGACCATGTCGGTGCCGGTGATCCGTGACTTCGCCCCGTCGACCGAACTGATGTATTCGGTGCTGATGCCCGCCCAGTTCATCCTGCTCGTGGTCGTGCTGATCGCCGGCTACGAACTGACCGAGTTGACCTGGGCCCGGCAGATCCGGCGCCGCTTCACCCCCGAAACCTCGCCCGAGCCGACGCAGTTTCCCAAGGTGTCGATGCACCTGCCCTGCTACAACGAGCCGCCCGAGATGGTGAAGCTGACGCTCGACAGCCTGAACCAGCTCGACTACCCCAACTTCGAGGTTCTGGTGCTCGACAACAACACCAGGAACCCCGAGGTGTGGAAGCCCGTTCAGGAATACTGCGCGACGCTTGGCGAGCGGTTCAAGTTCTACCACCTGGGCAAGTGGCCGGGCGCGAAGGCCGGCGCGCTCAACTTCGCCCTGACCCAGACCGACCCCGAGGCCGAGGTGGTCGGCGTCATCGACTCCGACTACCAGGTCAGCCCGGACTGGCTGAAGACCCTGGTGCCCTATTTCGAGAACCCCAAGGTCGGATGGGTTCAGGCGCCGCAGGACCACCGGGAATGGGAGCTGGACCTGTTCAAGGAGTCGATCAACTGGGAATATGCCGGCTTCTTCGATATCGGCATGGTGGCCCGCAACGAGGACAACGCCATTATCCAGCACGGCACCATGACGCTGATCCGCAAGAAGGCTTTGGAAGATACCGGCAAATGGGCCGAGTGGACCATCGTCGAGGACGCAGAACTGGGCTTGCGGCTGCTCGAGAACGGTTACGAGTCGGTCTATCTCAACCATCGCTTCGGGCACGGCCTGACCCCCGACAGCTTTACCGCCTACAAGAAGCAGCGGTTCCGCTGGGCCTATGGCGCCTGCCAGATCCTGAAGGGCCATTGGCGGGCCCTGATTCCGTTCCGCGACACCGGCCTGACCGCCGGCCAGAAATACCATTTCGTCACCGGCTGGCTGCCCTGGTTCGCCGACGCCTTCTATCTGCTGTTCACCGTGCTGTCGGTGTTCTGGACCTTCGGCCTGGTATTCGCCCCGCGGCTCTTCGACTTCCCGCTGGCCATCTTCGTCATGCCGACCGTCGGCGTGTTCGTCGCCAAGCTGGTGCACCACCTGTTCCTCTACACCACCCGGGTGAAATGCAACTGGCGCCAGCGCATCGGCGCGGCCATCGCCGGAATGGGGCTGACCTATTACATCGGGCGGGCGATGTGGCAGGGCATCTTCACCAAGACCATCCCCTTCCTGCGCACGCCGAAATGCGAAAACCGGGCGGCCTGGACAGCCGGGTTCATGATGGCCTCGGAAGAAACGGTGCTGATGCTGTCCCAATGGATCTGCGCCGCCATGATCCTGATCGCCAAGGGATGGCATGACCTGGACGCCCGCATGTGGGCGCTGGTGCTGGCCGTTCAGTCGGTCCCCTACATGGCGGCGCTGATCACCGCCCTGGTCTCGGCCACGCCCACCGAAGGCTTCATGAAGCGCCTGCAGCCGCGCAGCAAGGCGCCGCTGCCGCCGCTGGCTCCGACACAGGCGGCGGAATGAGGGGCCATGAACCCCATCGTCATCCCCCTCTCCCGCCATCTTCCCGACGTGCTGGGCACCGGCGCATTCCTCAAGAACACGCTGTGTGCCATCCGCGGTGACCGCGCCTATATTTCGCCGGACAACGGCAATCTGGACAGCGCCGAGGCCATCACCGGCTTCGAACGGTCGGCGGATAATCTGCAAGCCGAGCTTGGCCTTCAGCCGCTGCGAATCGGCCATGACCTGCATCCCGACTTCTTTTCCACCCGCTGGGCCCAGGCCCAGGCTGTGCCAGCCATGGCGGTGCAGCACCACCACGCCCATATCGCCGCGGTCGTGGCCGAGCACGGCCATGCCGGCCCGGTGGTCGGCCTGGCCCTGGATGGTTTCGGCTTGGGCCCCGACAACCAGTCCTGGGGCGGCGAACTGTTGTGGGTCGACGGCCCCGAATACCGCCGGCTCGGCCATCTGGCCCTGCTCGCCCAACCGGGCGGAGACCTGGCGGCACGGCAGCCTTGGCGCATGGCGGCGGCAGTGCTGCACCGGCTCGGCCGTGGCGACGAGATCGCCACCCGCTATACCGCCCAACCGGCCGCGGCGATGCTGGGCCGCATCATCGCCCAAGGTGTCAACAGCCCCCCGACGTCGAGCGCCGGTCGGCTGTTCGATGCGGCTTGCGGGCTGCTTGGCATCCACCCGGTGGCCGAGTTCGAAGGGCAGGCGCCCATGGCCCTGGAGGCGATGGTCAGCCGCCCGCGGGTGCTCGACGGCGGATGGAGCATCGGCAATGGAATTCTCGACTGCCTGCCGCTGCTGGCCGCCCTCCTTGACCGCCAACCGGCTGACGGCGCCGACCTGTTCCACGGCACCCTGATCGCCGCCCTCGCCCAATGGGCGGCGGATGCGGCAGCCGAAGCCGGAAGCGACGCCGTCGCCATGGGTGGGGGCTGCTTCTTCAACAAGGTGCTGCGACAGGGCCTGGTGGATGCATTGACCGCCCGCGGTCTGAAGCCCCTGCTGCCCGTCGCCGCCTCGCCCGGCGACCCCGGCGTCAGCCTCGGTCAAGCCTGGATCGCGGCAATCGCGCTCGAACGGGCGGCCTGAATTGGCATTACGTCTTTCGCTGTTCTATGCCGCGCTGTTCAGCGTGATCGGCGTACAGTTGCCATTCTGGCCGCTATACCTGTCGTCGAAAGGCATGAGCGCTGCCGAGATCGGCGTCCTTCTGGCGTCGGCCTATTTCGTCAAGATCGTCACCAATCCCATCGCCGGTCACGTCGTCGACCGGCGGGGAGACCGCCGTCGCCCCTTGCTGCTCCTGGCGGCAATCAGCGCGGCGACAACCGCCCTGTTCGCCGTGGCCAACGACTTTCTGCCACTGCTGACGGTGACGCTGGTCTCCGCCGCCGCCTTCACCGCCATGATGCCGCTGGGTGACAGCCTGACCATGCTCACCTCGCTGAACCAGCGGCTGGATTATGGCCGAATCCGGCTTTGGGGCTCGCTCTCGTTCATCGCCGTGTCCAGCCTGGCCGGGCCGCTGTTGGTCGACGCGCCCAGGCCGGTCATCCTGTGGGCCGCCCTCCTCGGCCAGGCCCTCACCCTGGCCGCCGTTGCCAGGCTGCCCGACATCCATACCGGACCGCCGGCCGGCGGGCCGTCGCCTTCGCTGAAGCCCTTGTTGGCCAACCGCCGGTTCCAGCTTTTCCTGGCCGCCACCAGCTGCACCCAGGTCAGCCACATGATCTATTACGGCTTCGCCACCCTGCATTGGCGTCAGGCCGGCATGTCGGGAACGGTTATCGGCGCCCTGTGGGCCGAGGGAGTGGTCGCCGAGGTCCTGTTGTTCGCTTTCGGCGCGCGTCTTGTCTCCCGCTTCGGGCCGGTGCGGTTCATCGCCGCCGGCGGCATCGCCGGGCTGGTCCGTTGGACCGTGCTCGCGCTGACCACCGACCCCTGGGCCCTTGCCTCGGTGCAATTCCTCCACGCCTTCACCTTCGGCGCCAACCACCTGGGCGCCATGCATTTCATCAGCCGCGCGGCACCGCCGGCCCTGTCGGCGCGGGCGCAAGGGTTGTACTCGTCGGTGACGGCGGGGGTCGTCCCGGGCCTTGCCATGCTGATGGCCGGAAAGCTCTACCAGGATCTGGGCGGCACCTCCTTTCTGGTGATGAGCACCGTGTCGGGCGCCGCTTTCGCCCTGTCGCTGCTGTTGCTCAAACGCGGGTGAACCGGCCTGGATAGAAATCTGTTTCAGGAAGTACCCATTCCCGATTGGACTGCCCGGTCTCCGGCATATGGAGGCCTCTGGCAATTCCCCTGGACTTGGGTTTAAACCATTCTCGCTGGCCTGCCTGATCGGGCTATCATACGGCTACGACTTAAGTCACCAGAGGACAGATCTTGAGCTTGTTGCGTTTGTCCGCCCCTGCCGTGCTGCTGCGCGCCATGGTCCTTTCCGCCGCCTTGTGGGGCGCCGACGGCGCCCTCGCCGCCACGGCCACCATTCCCCAGGATTCGACAACGACCGAGATCCAGCGACGCCTCGCCGGTGCAGGCGAAACCCTGCAACTCGACGGCGAGGTGCTGGATGCGGCGGCGTTGCGGGCCTTCTACCAGCCGCGCGGCTGGCGGCCGGCCTGGACGGAGTCCGCCGACACCGTCGTGGCCGTGTTGGGAGCAGCAGGGCTGGACGGCCTGCCCACCGCGCCCCTCCATCGCAGGGCCATCGCCGCCCGCCATCCGGCGAGCGGCCCCACACGTCAGGCCGATCTCGATCTGCTGCTCACCGACGCGCTGCTGCATTATGCCTCCGCCATGCGCGGCCAACGGGTCGATCCGCGCGAAATCGAGGACGACTGGTTCATCCCCACCCCGCCGTTCGACGCCGTCGCCTATCTGCGCGACCATGTGGGTGACATTTTGCCGGCCCTCCAGAACCTGCAGCCGCCCTATGCCGGCTATCAGCTGCTGCGCAGCAAACTGGCGGAGCTGAAGGCCATAGCCGCGGCTGGCGACTGGCCGAAGGTGCCTACCGGCGCGCCGCTGAAGCCGGGCGCCACCGACGATCGCATTCTGGCAGTGAGGAAACGGCTGATCGCCACTGGGGAACTGGCCGCGGGCGACGACCAGTCGCCCCTGTTCGACGAGCCCCTGGTGGCCGCGGTACAGCTGTTCCAGCGCCGCCACGGCTTGGCGGACGACGGCGTGCTGGGCCGGCAGACGGTCGCCGCGATGAATATCCCGGCGGCCGAACGAGCCCGTCAGGTCGCCGTCAACATGGAGCGTTGGCGCTGGTTGCCGCAGCATCTCGAGTCCAATCACATCGTCGTCAATGTGCCCGGCGCCTGGCTCGAAGTGGTGGACAACGGCAAGGCGGTGCTGACCATGCGGGTCGTCGTCGGCGACCCGGACCACCCGACGCCGGCTCTCCACGCCAAGATGAATTCGCTGGTGCTGAACCCGATCTGGCGCATCCCGGCGTCCATCGCCACCAATGAAATCCTGCCCAAACTGAAGAAGGATCCCGGCTATCTGATCGCCAACGATCTCGAACTGGTTTCCGACTCGTTTGCGCCGGGGAGCCCCGAGAGCCAGGGCGTCGGCATCTCGTGGAAAGAGATGTCCTCCATGCCCTGGCCGGTCCGCCAGCGCGCCGGATCGGACAACGCGCTGGGGCGCATCAAGTTCAACATCCCCAACGACGACGACATCTATCTGCACGACACCCCCAACCGAAAGGCTTTCGCCCGCGCCTTCCGCGCCTTGTCCCACGGCTGCGTGCGGGTGGAGAAGCCGGATGACCTCGCCCTGTATGTGCTCAGGGACAAGGACTGGTCGCAGCAGAAGCTGGAAGGCGAGATCGATGACGGCGACACCCACACAGTCGCCCTCGGCAAGAGTCTCCCGGTGTGGCTGCTGTACTGGACCACTTGGGTCGATGCCGAAGGCGTCCTGCAGGTCCGCGACGATCTCTACGGCCGGGACCAGCGTCTGGCGGCCGCCCTGTCTCGCGCAACACGCTCTCTTTCTGTAGTGGTCCACAACTCTGCGACGGCCCCACAGGTGGTGAAATGTGACGGTTGCCGCCTACCCTGAATCAGTGTTATGAACGCTCTCATAGGTAATACGACCAGGGGGATGCGAGACATGGACGTATTAGTCCTTGGGGATAAGGGATGCTGAACCGCCGCCAGTTCCTCATCCTAGGCGCGGCCGCAACGGCCGCCACCACCATGCTGGCCCAGCCCGCCGATGCGGCAATCCGCTACAAACCCGAACGCTCCATCGCGCTGCACAACATACACACCGGCGAAAGCGTCAAGACGGTCTATTGGGCCGAAGGGCGCTATCAAACCGGTCCCATGCGGCAGCTGAACCGCATTCTGCGCGACCATTACTCGGGGGACGTGCATGCCATGGACCCGCACGTCATCGATCTGTTGTGCGCTCTGCAGCATCGGCTGGGCACCCGCAAGCCGTTTCAGATCGTCTCGGGATACCGCTCGCCGCAGACCAACGCCTGGCTGGCCTCGATGTCGGACGGTGTCGCCCAGCACAGCCTGCACATGGAGGGCAGGGCGGTGGACATCCGCCTGGAGGGCTTCAGCGTCCGCAGACTGGGCCGTGCCGCCAAGGGCCTGCGTGCCGGGGGCGTCGGCCAGTACCCGGATTCCAATTTCGTCCATGTAGACGTGGGCAAGATCCGATACTGGTGAGCATCCTGCCGTCCCGAGCGAATGCGGGATGCCTCCTCCCGACGGCCCGTCGGCCGTGAACTCGTCGGAAGTCTTCCCGGCATGGCTGACCAGCGGCCGAGTGATCGGCTACTCACGGCTGATCGCCGCCGGTTATCTGGTCCTGCTGGTGGTCTTCCACCTGATGGCGGCGCGGCAGGCGGCGGACGGTCTTCCGCCCATGGTCACCGATTTCAACACCTTTTATGCTGTTGCATCCCTGCTCGAGGTCAATCGGCCCGAAGCGGCCTATGAGCCCGCCCCCATGCTGGACGCCGAGCGGTCGGCCCTGGCCCACGCCTATCCGCACCTGAGCGCCGGTCAATTGACATCGGCGCCGCTGTTCACCTGGCTCTATCCGCCCGCCACCCTGATGCTTCTGGCGCCGCTGGGCCGATTGCCCTATTGGCTGGCCTATGGACTATGGAACAGCGCCACCTTGCTGCTTTGGCTCACTTCGGTCCGCCGCATCCTGCCCGGGGCGGCGAGCTGGTCGGTAGCCCTGGCATTGCCCGGCACCTTCCTCAACGCCATGTTCGGGCAGATGGGCTTTCTGACCGCCGGCCTGCTGGGATGGGGCCTGGCCCTGCTGGGGGAGCGCCCGGCTTTGGCCGGCATCGCCTTCGGACTGCTGACGATCAAGCCGCATTTCGGGTTGCTGCTGCCCCTCGCTCTGCTGTGTGGCGGCCATTGGCGGGCCATCGCCGCCGCCGCCGTAACCGCCCTGGCCCTGAGCGGGGCCAGCCTGCTTATCTTCGGGCCAGCCCCCTGGGCGGCCTTCCTGACCCATGCCGGGCAGGGTGGCGCCCTGATGGAAGCCGGTGGCGTCCCGTGGTCGCTGATGCCCACTTTGTTTCCGGCGCTGCGTCTGCTCGGCGTGCCCAGCGGCGCCGCTTACGCGGCGCAGGCAGCGGCGGGGATGGCCGCCGCCGCCGCCGTCGCCTGGTCTTGGCGGCGCCGCACGCCGATCGGCCTGAAAGCCTCGGTCTTGTGCCTGGCGACGCTGCTGGCCCTGCCCTTCGCCCACGCCTACGACCTGGTGGTGGCGATGCTGCCGCTGTTCTGGCTGGCGGCAAAAGGCATCCGCACCCGGATGGAAGCGGTGTTCGTCGTGCTGACCGCGCTGCTGCCATTTCTCGGACCGGGGCTGGGCAAGCTGGGCCTGCCGGTGTCACCCCTGGTGATCGGCGGGTTGCTGGCGGTGGTGCTGGCGAGAGTTCACCGCAGTCCCAGCTTCGAGATGTCCAGCGGTAGTCCCTTGTAATCGGAAGGCCGGACGAAAGCGGCCGGATCGGCCTTGATGCGGCGCAGATTCAAAAGGCCGGTCTCCACCGGGATTTCCCGCCCCTGGAACGCCACCTGGCCCTTGGCTTTCATCAGGATGCCATCGCGGGTAAACCACATCTGGCCGGCAAAGCTGCCGGCCTGTCCCGCCGCTGCGGTGACGTCGTAACGGGTGGTCTGTTCGCCGGCGATTACGTCGCGACCCGACGGCTTGCGATCCAGGACCACCCCGTCAAAACCGCCGATCAGCCCAGCCAGCGCCTGGAAACTGGTGCTGACATACCATTTCCGCTCGGGCCACATCATCGTCGCCTCGTCGATATCGCGGCGAAGCAGCAAGGTTTGATGCCCGCCGGAGGTACTGAATTCCCGCCGCTCGCGTCCCGGTGCATGAATCACTTCACCGTGGAACGTGCCGTTACTGGAGTTCAAGTAATAATTCGCAGTATAATCAACCTTGGCGTCCAGCAACTCGGCGGCGGTAGCCGGAACGGCATGGGCCGGCAAGGATGCGGACAAGGTCAGAACGACCGCGGCGGCGACGGCAAGAAGCGAACGGAACACGGCATCCCTCCTTTGGCACAGGCACTGAATATGCGACAATTATGGCGGAATCGGGAAGGAACATGACGACGATGCCGCCCGAATTTCCCGACCTGCCGACAGCCATCTCTGCCGCCCCAGAACGTGAACTGCGTCGGGTCAACCGCGCACTGGAAACGTTGACTCGCGCAACCGAGGCGCTGATCCGCGCCACCGACGAACAGCAGTTGCTGAACGATATCTGCCGCATCATCGTCGAAGTGGGCGGCTACGTGTTCGCCTGGGTGGGCTATGCGCAGCACGACGACGAGCGCTCGATCTGGCCGGTCGCCCGCTATGGTGCCGAGGCCGGGTATCTGGCCCAGGCGCGCATCGGCTGGGGCGAGGACGAACGGGGCCGCGGACCGGCCGGCGAAGCCATCCGCACCGGCCTTCCGCAAGTGGCCTATCCCTCCGACCCCTCCTTCGCCCCGTGGCGCGCCGCGGCGCTGGAACGCGGGTACCGGGTAACCGTGGCGCTGCCGTTGCGGGTCGAGGGGCAGGTGATCGGGATGATCAACCTTTACGCGCCAGACCCCATCATCCCGCTCGATCCCGACGAACTGAGCCTGATGGCCAATCTGGCGCAGAACGTCGCCTATGGCATCGGCATGCAGCGCATCCAGTTTGAACGCCGCCGCGCCGAACGCGAACTCAAGGAATCGGAAGGCCGCTACCGCTCGCTGGTGGAACTGTCGCCCGACGCCATCCTGGTGCACACCCAGGGCATCATCATCTTTTCCAATTCGGCGGCCGACCACCTGTTCCGCGCCACCCCCACCATGCCGCTGGTGGGCAAGCGCATGCTCGATCTGATCCAGACCGAGGATCCCTCCGACTACGCGGACTTGAGTGCCGACGAGGTGCCGGCGGGAGTGGTCGAGGAACGGTTGTCGCGGCTGGACGGCAGCTTCTTCGTCGCTGAGGTGACGGCTGCCCCGGTGGTCTTCCATGGCGTACATGCCCGCCAGGTGGTGATTCGCGATATCACCGAGCGCAAGCAGGTCCAGGAGCAGCTGGTGCAGACGGCGAAGCTGGCCACCCTGGGTGAGATGGCGGCAGGCATGGCGCACGAGCTCAGCCAGCCGATCAACATCATCCGCATGGCGGCCGAGGGCGCCCTGCTGATGATCGAACGGGGCAAGGCCAGCCAGGACTACCAGGTCAAGCAGTTCTCGCTGATGGCCGGACAGGCCGGCCGCATGGCCGAGATCATCGACCACATCCGTATCTTCAGCCGCAAGGATGCCGGCGAGGTCACGGTGTTCGATGCCCGCAACTCGGCGCGGCTTGCCGCCGAACTGATGGCCTCGCAGATGAAATCGGCCGAGATCGACATGGTGGTGCGACTGCCCAACCGACCCTGCCCGGTCCTGGGTCGGCCCGTGCAGCTGGAGCAGGTGATCATCAATCTGCTGGCCAATGCCCATGACGCGATCCTGGCCGCGCGCAAGGCGGCCGGACGGGGCGGCCCGGGGCAGGTGGTGATGGAGGCGTCGCTACTGGGCGGCAGTTCGGTCCGAATCACCGTGGCCGACAGCGGCACCGGCATCAATCCGAACCACCTGGACCGCATTTTCGAGCCGTTCTTCACCACCAAGGAAGTGGGCAGCGGCACGGGCCTGGGATTGTCGGTCAGCTTCGGCATCATCTCGGCCATGGGCGGGCGCCTGGAAGCGCGTAACCTCCGCCCCGCCGGCGCCGAATTCCTGATCACCCTGCGCCTGGCCGAGGAGATCAACTCCAATTCCGAGAGCGACGCCGCCGACGAGGCCGATGAACGCCAGGCGGAAACTTCGTCGCCGGGCCACCATGTGCTGGTGGTCGACGACGAGCGCCATGCCGTCGACACCATGACCGCCTATCTGGCGGAATTGGGCTATCGGGTCAGCCGGGCGCGCAGCGGCAATGCCGCCTTCACCCTGTTCCGGCGCGACCCGGCGGACATCGTGGTGACCGACGTGCGAATGCCCGATGGCGACGGCGAACAATTGCTCAGCAGGCTTCGCCAGCTTGCCCCCGCCCTGCCGGTGGTGGTGGTGACCGGGCATATGGGCGCCACCGACCAATTCGAAGACGATGCGGCAGCCCATCGCCTGGCCGTACTCAAGAAGCCGATCAGTCTTGCAACTTTGGCCGAAACCATTGAGCGCTTGTTGCGAAAAGGTTGAAGGTTTTCCATATCCGTGGTGGTGCTTCTTTTGTATAGTACCGGTGACGATGGAAGGGCGCAGGGAGAATAGGGCATGCACATCCTGGTGGCTGATGACCACAATTTGGTGAGGGATGGCCTCAAGCCTTTTCTTTTCGAATTGGATGCCGATGCCACCATTATCGACGCCTCCAATTTCGACGAGGCGTTGAACGCGGCCAAAAGCGTGCCCAAGCTGGACTTGGTCCTGCTTGATCTCAAGATGCCGGGAATGTCCGGCTTGGCCGGCGTCGAGCAGATGCGCCGACTGCATCCGAACGTGCCGGTGGTGATCCTGTCGGGCCATGTGGAACGGGAAGAAGTCCTGGCCGCCGTGCGTGCCGGTGCCGCCGGATATATCCCCAAAACCATCAGCGGCAGCGCCCTGATCAATGCATTGCGCCTGGTCCTTGCCGGCGAATCCTATCTGCCGCCCAGCATACTGCTGGAGAGCGCGCCGTCCGAGCGCAAGCCGGCAGCATCTCCCCTGGCGACCCTGTCGGTCCGCGAACGCGAGATCCTCGGCTATCTGATCGAAGGACAGACCAACAAGGAAATCGCGCGCCGCCTGGACCTGCAAGAAATCACCATCAAGATTCACCTGCGCAACGTCTACCGCAAGATCGGCGCGGTCAACCGCGCCCAGGCGGTGCGCATCGCCCTGTCCTCCGGCTGGCCGATGACGATGATCACGTCGTAACCCCCAGCCCATCCCCCTCACGAATTCAGCTGAACCACCCAGCCCGTTTGAGGTAGGTTGTACCTGGGACAAAAGCCCAGGCACGAAACGATTGTCATCCGGAACGAATGAGAGATATCTCGCTGAAACCAACGAGATTCTTCCTCCCATCGGTCGAAAGGCGTGGCAGCCGACCGGGCGGGCGCAAAAAGGCTCATGGGTCGGTCCGGCCGATGGGGTGCGGACTTCTGGCGATAAGGGGGACTGGACGCCGATGCACAAGAATTCCTTTTTGAAGGGCGCAATGCTTGGTCTTGTTTCCGCCGGGCTGGTCGCCGCCGGCGCGTGGGCGGCCGCGGTGCCGGGATCAAGCAGCGGCGCCTCGTCCAGTTCGGGCAGCGGCAGCAGCTCGTCGAGCTCCGGAAGCAGCGGCGGTTCATCGAGTTCCGGCGGCAGCACCTCGTCAAGTTCCGGCGGCAGCACCTCGTCAAGTTCCGGTGGTGGCAACTCGTCGAGCTCTGGCAGCGGCAACAATTCCGGCAACATAACGACCTGTGAAGGCTTTTTTGCCGACAACATTCGAAAAATCACCGATTGGGGCAAGTTCAGCTACAACTGGAACGTGCTTTCCGCCACGTCAAAGCTGATAAGACTCAGCATTACGGTTAATCGCGATATTGGCCAGAGAACATTTCCAGGGTTCAATTGCGGAATTTGTTACAATGGGACCATTTATCCCATCGGGGCCAGGATGGAGAATTTCGGTTTCGACAGGGATGGATTTGACAACAACAGGCGGACTTGCGACGGGCGTTACCAAGGCGGACAAGGTGGCGACAACGGCTGGCACAATGGCGACGGCAACGGTGACGGCGGCAACAACGGCTGGAACAACGGCGGCGGTAACGGTAACGGTGACGGCGGCAACAACGGCTGGCACAACGGCGACGGCAACGGTGACGGCGAGCACCATTCGGATGACCACTGAGGCGGATCGCCATCCTGTTCGCCCTGCCTAAGCAGCCCTGCCCCCCCCTGAAACGCATCGCCTCCGCCATGGCGCCATGGCGGCGGCGGAATGCCGACAGCCAGCGCGGGGCGGCATTGCTGCTGACGGTTCTTGTCCTTCTGCTGGTCGGCTTGATGGTGATCGCCGGCATGCGATACGAAGGCTCGAAAGTCGGCCTGTCCCGCCAACAATCGGTAGCGAAGCAGACGACACAGGTCATCCAGCGGGCGCTTTGGCAATTCGTCGCGCGGAACTATCGATTGCCCTGCCCGGCCGATCCCACCGCGGGAAACGGCAACGAAGCCCCAGTCGGTGGCGGAGCCTGTACATTTCCCAATGGAACGACCTATGGCGTCGTCCCCTGGCACACCCTGGAACTCCAGCAAAGCGACGCCTTGGATCCGTGGGGGCATCAAGTCGGCTATGCGGTTAGCGGGCAAGGCGCCGGACCGGTCCTGCTTACCAATCCGTCCACCCCCTCGAACCCAGGACCATTGCAGATCCAGATTCCGACGCCAGGAACAGATTCCATCTGTGTCGGTCCGTGCTCGTCGTTTTCCAATCTCAATGCCTATGTCCTCATAAGTTTCGGTCCCGACGGAGCCGGAGCTTATACCGCGGCCGGCAAACAGATCCCGGCCGCCGCCGGCACCACGGAGTATCCCAATTCCCAGGTGGCAGCGTTCCAGATGAACTCGCCACAGCCCTTCGTTTCCGGCCCGTACAACAACGGCACGCCGAACCATGCCAACCTGTTTGATGACTGGCTGATCTACCAGACCAGCGAACAGGTCTGCGAAAGTGTGAACTTCAACGAACAGCCGGTCGCCAGCTGGAAAAGCGCCTGCACACCCCTTACTGTAGGCCCGGCGCTGGCCGGCGACAACACGGCCGATCTGCTCAACACCTTGGCAGGCGGTCCGGTCCAGGGCTATCAGGGCGACTACATTACCGCCGGATCGGCCGCCAATTCGCTGGCAATCGCCCAGGCGGGCAATGGCGGCACCTCCGGCACCGTTTGCGGGTCCGGCGTGTGCTCGAACGCCAACGGTACATTGGCACTGTTGGGTAATGTCGGAACCATTTCCCTGACCGGCGCCAACGGCGCAAGCCTCGCCATCAGCACCGGCAACCCCAATATCAACGGGCTGAATGGAGACTGGATCGGGGCCAACAATCCCAATTCCTGCACACAGTGCCCCTACGCGAATATAAATCCCGGCTATCTGGTTCCCGGGCAGGTTCTGACTTACACGTTCACCAACTCGTACACCAGCTTTGCTTTCGTCGATTACCTGGTGAACGGCGGCATGGCCGTGCAGGTTACCGGGCTGGCCGGACCAAGCGCCACCGACCCCAGCACCGTCACCGTCGGGACCCTGACCATCACCAATGGTCCCTATACCGACAACACTCACGCCGCACTCACCTCCAATGCGGCCTGCCTCGGCCCGGCAGGGCAGCCCTTTGCCACCGTACCGGTCCCCTGGCTGCAGAGTCTGCTCCCGCCGGGCACGACCGCCATTCCGAACAATCCAAACCCATACACGTCGAATACCTATCCCCCGCCGCAATACGCCCAGCAGTGGCCAACCGTCACCTTCGGCGATTCGCTAAGTAACTACAGCGGGGAGTTCGACTATCAATTTGCCAGCCGCAAGTTCCTAGATAGTTATGGCAATCCGCTGCCGTTCAACATTTTACAATTTCAGCTGCTCCCCTATTACGATTCCACGGGCGCCGCAGATGATACGCCGCCCTACAAGTATGGGATGCTGTTCGAAGGGGTGAAGGCCTGCCCGACATTCCCCGCCAATACCGTCACCATCGGAGGCACCGTTACCGGCCAGGATGTCATTAGCCTCACTTTCACCAATCCGGGCCTGACCGGGTTCCCGCTCACCAAGACGTATCCGGTCCAGACAGGCGACACGCCCACCAGCATCGCGAGCGCACTGGTCAGCCTGATCAACACCGATGCGACCCTGCGGGCCGCTTCGATCTCGGCCGACAATGTGGTGGCGACCACCAATGCCGGATTGACCACCGATAATTTCGGCCCCCAGATCAACATCGTCAGCGAGGGGAATGTCGCGCTGGGATCGAAGACGGTCCTTTCGGCGAGCGTTACCCGCAACGGCGGCGGACAGGGGACGGAGACCATTGGCTTCAGCCCGGCCAATGCCACCCTCGGCACATCGCCGGGCGCCTTCATCTGCGATATGCGCGGCTACGGCCCGGCGCCCACCTACACCACGCCGTCCACTCCGCCCTACAGCACCTATCCCCCGGGCGACGAATGGTGGAATCCGCCAGTCAAAGCGACGATGGACTGCAGCCTCCAAAACAATCTCAATCTCAAATGATGAAACGACACCTTGCCGCGCCGCTGCTGGTGATCTCGCTGGCCTCCCTGGGGGGGCCCGAGGCATTGGCCATGCCGGTCGACCTGGCCAATGCCTGCGGCGCCCTTCACATCGCCGAGATCCGGCCCCTCATCGCGGCGCCGAGGGCCGTCATGAGCTATCGTTGGTGGCTCGACTCAGTGACCAACCGCGTCGTAAGCGTCAGCCTGCTGGTCACCACGGCCATCGGGCAACGGCGATATGACGGCTTCTCCTGTCACTTCAGGAGCGATGGCTCCCTGGGGCCGGGCCGGGCCTCCGGCTCGGGCGACGGTGGGGAGGACGACCACTCCGGCGACAACCATTGAGCGATGGGTGGCCGGTAGGCAAGAGGCGACAGCAATGGAACGAGCCGGAGGAACCGTAACATCCCATGCCGGTCGATCCATAGCGCGTATTGCACATAAAGCGGGTCGCGCGACAGGTGCCGTTCCTCGGTCTTGGCGCGCATCAAATATACGAAATTTAGCGCCACCAGCAACAGGCAGTGATTGAGCACTTCGCCTGCCGTTCCTTGCGTGACGAACGGAACCGAAATCATCCACCATGACAGATTCTTCGTCAAATAGGCGGGGTGTTTGGTCCAACGGTAGGGACCATTGGTAATGATCCCCCGATGGCTCAGGTTCGAGAACCGGGCCCCGAAGATCACGGTCGCCCAGACATAGAGCCCGGTCAGCAGCAGAATCAGG
Organism: Pseudomonadota bacterium; assembly: GCA_021793155.1. Taxonomy (GTDB): domain Bacteria; phylum Pseudomonadota; class Alphaproteobacteria; order Rhodospirillales; family Magnetospirillaceae; genus DUZF01. Next base: position 42,511 of record JAJYTF010000011.1, read on the forward strand.
CTGCCCCACAGCGCATAAAGGACCGGCGAGTTCCACAGCCAGACACCCCATGTGTAACCAGTCCCATAGTTCAGATAGGCGCTTCCGAACACCGACCAGAACGGCTGATAGCAGATGAGGGCAACCATCCAACCGAGCGCGTTTGGCTCAGCCGAACGGAAATGCGTATCGGTAATTCGCAATGACAGAAGATAGCCCATCGATACCAGGCCGACATCGATGAAATACAAACTTGAAAATATCAGATCGAATGACTCCCTAAAATTACCGAACACATTTACATTAAACGATGATATTTTGTCTATATCATTACACATTGCCGCAAACATCAATGGCAGAAAATAGCCCTTGATCAACCAACCAAGGAGATGCTGACGGATGATCGTTCCATCGACCACATTCCACTGAAAAAGCGCCAGCTTTGCCATATGCCAATAGCCGTCATGGGGATGAACCATCTTCCGGTCAATAAAAAGGAAATATGGAACTGCCGCCACCAGCCAAAATGGCAAAATGAGCTGCAGCAGCCGATAATACCTGTCGTAAAAATTTCCGTGGTATTCAGGAAACAGCCAATACAGAGATCCTATCAGGCACAACGTGACTATCAAGCCGAAGAGCTTCTGAATGGCTCTACTCCACGAGGGAGAGTCCTGAGCGAAGTCGATGCCGGTTGATGGCCGCAGGTGAACTTTTTGCCAAAATATGTCGGCAAGGCTGATGACTGCCGCGGTCGATGCCATCACGAGAATGGCTGACTTTACCGCGTCTCCCCCGAAGGGGTGGAAAAGCGCCAGCAACACAGTTGTTGACAGAAATGTGCCGACACCCAATGCCGCAACGCCACCATGGGTTGCGGAGCGAACGAGTTGTTGCTTTTCCATATCCATGACCAGGAAGTCCCGAAACCGGCCTCGGCATGTGGCAATTGGGGCATGGCCCCGGGCCTCTTTTCCCACCTGCGACAGCTGTTCTTTTGCCTTCCGGCGAATCAAAAACTAGACCATTTTGTGCATTGGAACGTATAAATTTCTCAATTCGCCATGAAACCATCCTGGGAAGCAGCAGCGACTTCATTAGCCTTTGCGGAATGATATGCTGTCTGCCTTTTTTCAGGGGGCGGGGGAAACCGGTAGAACCATGACGAACCAGCGTGGCTTCACCCTTATCGAAATGGCTTTTGTATTGGCCATTATTGGGTTGCTCCTCGGCGGGGGCATCGTCGCCCTAGGACCGCTGCTCTACAAAGCTCGCGTCACCCAGACCAATACCGCCCTCGACCAGATCGAGAGCGCCCTGGTCCTGTTCGCCATCCAGAACAACCGCCTGCCCTGCCCGGCCGACGGCAGCCTCACCAATACCAGCGCCAATTACGGGTTGGAAAACGGCGGAGGCGCCCCCCCCACCAACAAAGCCTCCTGCGGAGTCGCCCTGGCCAATTCGATCATTCCCTGGAAGACACTGGGCCTCGACGAACAATATTCGGTGGATGGCTGGGGAAACCGGATTTCCTATTTCCCGGCCAATGGCGCCATCGCCGGGGTGAACACCCTGGTCGATGACAGCACGGGCCCCACAAAGGCCTGCGCAGCCGACGCCACCGGCAACACCTGCACCTTATGCCTGTCGCGCGACGTGACCACGGCGACGCGTGCGACCCTCTGCGACATCTTCACCCAAAGCATTGTTCCGTCCTACCCCTACGCCAACTACATCGCCGTCTACGCCACGGGGATCAATGCTTACGGAACGGAACTCACCAAACCGCAAGGCGTTGCCGCGCCCGCGACGTCCACCGACGCGGCCGGCGATGGCGGACGCGCCGCCTATGTCCTGGTCAGCCACGGGCCAAGCGGCTGGTACGGATGGAACAAAGCCGGCCATCAGATCGCCGCTCCGCCCCCGGCCCGCACCTTCAAGGCCTACAACGACAATGGCAGCGCAGGGGCTGCCGGCTCACTCGGCTTCGTCCAGGGAACGCCCATCGGCACCGCGCAGGACAATGGCAACGCCAACTACTTCGACGACATCGTCCGCTGGCGCTCGCCGGCTTTCATCATCCAGCTTTGCGGGTCGGGGGCATGTGGAAATCCGTAGGCACACTCTTCCTGGCCGCCCTGACCCTTTCCCCCCGGCCTGCCGTCGCGCAAGTGGAGGGGATCGCCACCCCGCCCTCCTGCCTGGCCGAGATCGCCAAGGCGGAGCGGCGCCACCATATTCCCGCCGGTCTTCTGGTGGCGATGGGACTGGCGGAATCGGGGCGCCGCGATCCTTCTTCCGGGATGGTGGCACCTTGGCCTTGGACGATGAACGCCCAAGGCACTGGCCATTTTTACGACAGCTCGGATGAAGCGGCGCGGGAAGCCGGCAAGCTTCTGGCCCAGAACATCGGGGTGGTCGATGTGGGATGCATGCAGGTGGACCTGTTTCATCATCCCCATGCCTTCCCCACCTTGCGCGCCGCCTTCGATCCGGCAACCAATGTGGAATTCGCCGCGGGCTACCTGAATCAGCTTTATGAGAGCGCCCGGTCTTGGCCGGCCGCCGTTGCCGCCTATCATGCAGGCGACCCGGCCAAGGGCGCCGAATATCTGGCCAAGGTACTGTATTACTGGAAGGACAAGCGGTTCACCGTCGACCACGCCCGCGGCTTCATCGTCGAAGATAGCCCGCAGCCCCTGGATCTTGCCGGCGAGTTCTTCGTCCGCAAAGATTACACTGCGGCCCTGGCGATTTATCAGGAAAAGCTCAGATCCGCTCCCGACGATGTCACCGCACTGCTCGGCGCCGCCCAATGCCTGCAGCGGCGCGGCCGTGTCGAGGACGCCCGGTCGCAACTGGAGCGGGCCCTGGCCGTCGACCCCGACAATCGGCTGTCCCTCGACCTCCTGCTGCGACTGATCGCCGGACAGGCGCCGGAGCAGCGGTTGGCCCATCTGCTCTCGGCCCGTCAGGTGGCGCCCCGCAACGCCGAAATCCCCGCGCGAATCGCCATGCTTGAAGCCGCCCGCGGCCGCTTGCCCGACGCCGCGGCCCAGATGGCGGATGCCGTACGCCTGGCGCCCAGTGATCCGGTGCTGCTGCTCAATTACGCCCTGCTGCTCGACCGCGCCGGCAAGACCGCCGACGCCATTCAAGGCTATGAACGGTTCCTCCAGGTCTACCGGCCCGGCACGGTCGCCTTGACCGTACCGCTGAGCCAGGTGAAGGAACGCTATGCCTACCTGCAAAGTAATCGACATTGAAGGATTGCCATGGAGATCACCGAGCTTCTTGCCTTCACAATGCAGAGCAAAGGGTCCGACCTGCATCTCTCCAGCGGCAATCCACCGCTGTTGCGCATCTCGGGCGACCTGAAGCCGCTGAAATGCGATCCGCTGACCGGTGATCAGGTCAAGGCCATGCTCTATTCCATCATGACCGAGGAGCAACGGTCGGAATACGAACAGGAACGCGACCTGGACTTCGCCATCGCCTTTGGCGAATCGGCCCGCTTCCGCGTCAATGCGTTCAATATCAATCGCGGACCGGCGGCGGTGTTCCGCACCATTCCGACGGCGATTCCCTCGCTCGACGATCTAAACTGTCCGGCGATGTTCAAGCAGTTCGCCGAATTCGAGAAGGGGCTGGTGCTGGTCACCGGCCCGACTGGATCAGGCAAGTCGACTACGCTGGCGGCGATGATCAACCACATCAACCGGAACTTTAACAAGCATGTGCTGACCATCGAAGACCCGGTGGAGTTCGTTCATAAATCGGACCGTTCGCTGATCAACCACCGCGAGGTCGGCCGCCACACCAAGTCGTTCGCCCGCGCCCTGAAAAGCGCGCTACGCGAAGACCCCGACGTTATCCTGGTCGGCGAAATGCGCGACTACGAAACCATCGGCTTGGCGCTGACCGCGGCCGAGACGGGCCATCTGGTGATGGGCACGCTGCATACCAGTTCGGCCGCCAAGACCATCGACCGCATCGTCGATGTGTTCCCCGCCGGCGACAAGGAAATGGTCCGCTCGATGCTGGCCGGCTCGCTGCAGGCGGTGATCAGCCAGATCCTGTTGAAAAAGATCGGTGGCGGGCGCGTCGCCGCGCACGACATCCTGGTCGGCACCCCGGCGGTGCGCAACCTGATCCGCGAGAACAAGGTGCCCCAGATCACCTCGATGATGCAAATGGGCCAGCGCTACGGCATGCAGACCATGGAAGACTCAGTCAAGGCCCTGGTCGCCAAGGAAATGGTGGACGCCAGCGAACTGGACCGCTTTGCCGCCCCCGGCCAGGACAAGGCGACGGCCCAGGCGATGCCGACTGCAGGCGAAGCGCCGCAGGCCCCGGCCAGACCCCAGTCGCCAGCCCAGCCCCAGCCGCAGAAGCGCGGTGTGGCGAGTCTGTTCCGGTGAGGCCGTGCCATGACTCAATCTCTGCTTCTGCAATGGCTGCTCGACATGGTCGCCCGCAAGGGGTCTGACATCTACATCACCTTCGGCTCTCCGCCGATGATGCGTGGCGACGACGGAATGACCCCGCTGTCCGAACTGGTGCTGGACGACGTGCTGCTGAACCAGGTGGTGGGAGAGATCACCACCCCCGACCAGCAGGCCGAATTCGAGCAGGAGCACGAGTTCAACATGGCCCTGGACCTTGGCTCGGCCGGCCGCTTCCGCGTCAACATCTTCAAGCAGCGCCAACATTCGGGCATGGTAATCCGCCAGATCACCACCACGATCCCGACCCTGGAACAGTTGCACCTGCCGGCCCTGCTGGGCGAGCTGTGCTGCGAGAAGCGCGGGCTGATCATCGTGGTGGGCGGCACCGGGTCGGGCAAATCGACATCGCTGGCCGCCATGATCGACTACCGCAACAAGAAGGAACCGGGGCATATCATCACCATCGAGGATCCCATCGAATACGTTCACGAACACCACAAATGCCTGATCACCCAGCGCGAGGTGGGCGTCGATACCAGATCCTTCGATGCGGCGCTGAAGAACGCCTTGCGTCAGAAGCCGGACGCCATCCTGGTGGGCGAAATCCGCGACCATGTGGTGATGGAGCATGCCCTCAACATCGCCGAGACCGGCCATCTGGCCATGGCGACGCTGCATGCCAACAACGCCAACCAGGCTATCGAGCGCATCGTCAACTTCTTCGATCGCGAAGCGCAGAACCAGGTGCTGCTGAACCTTTCGCTCAATCTGCGCGGCATCCTGTCGCAACGACTGGTCCGCACCAAGACCGGCGGCCGTCGGGCGGCACTGGAAATCATGCTGAACCAAGGCTTGATCAAGGAACTCGTCCGCAAAGGCGAAATCAAGGCGATCAAGCCGATCATGGCCGAGAATACCGAACAAGGAATGCAAACCTTCGACCAGGCCCTGTTCAGGCTGTGGCAGGAAGGGGAAATCGACGAGGACATCGCCCTGGCCGAAGCCGACAGCCCCGGCGACCTGAAGATGCTGATGCAGCGCGAGAAACTGGGAGGCGGCGAAGGGTTGAAGGCGGTGGATACCTCGGGATTGTCGCTGGAGTAAGACATCCTTCGAGACGGCCCTCACGGGCCTCCTCAGGATGAGGGCGGCGTCTCGAAGCCTCATCCTGAGGAGCCGCCGTCGGGCGGCGTCTCGAAGGATGGTTTGTGGCTGCCGCGTTTCGCCAGAGACGGCAACACCGTGACATCGCCGCGAATCAGCGCTTCCTTTTTCTCTCGTCGCCACCCCTTGACCTGCCGTTCGGCCGCGATGGCATCTTCAATGCGGTCGAAATGCTGATGGAACACCAAGGCTACCGGCCGGCGCTTGGCCGTATACCCGCCGAACGTCCCCGCCTGATGCTCCGCCAGCCGCTTCTCCAGGCTGCTGCGCGTCGTACCAATGTAATAGGCGCCATCGTTGCAGCGGAGGATATAGAGGAAGGCGGACATGGCTAAATCATCCTTCGAGACGGCCCTTGCGGGCCTCCTCAGGATGAGAACCTGGTCTCGAAGCCTCATCCTGAGGAGGCCGCCTGGCGGCCGTCTCGAAGGCCTCATCCTGAGGAGGCCGCCTGGCGGCCGTCTCGAAGGACGCCTCCGCCGCGTCGATCGCCGCGAGGAAGGCCCGTTCCAGGTTGACGCCCCCTGCCCGTTCGATCAGTTCAGCCGGACGGCCGAGGAAGATCAGCCGTCCGCCGTGCATGACGGCGATCCGGTCGCAGATCTCCTCGATATCGGCCAGGATATGGGAGGAAAAGAACACGGCATTGCCGGCGTTGCGGTATTCCAGCAGCCGGTCCTTCAACATGATGCGGGCGCGCGGGTCAAGGCCGCTCATCGGCTCGTCCAGAATCAGCAGCGGCAAGCCGGTGAGCAGCGTTCCCAGCAGGCCCAGCTTCTGCCCCATACCTTTGGAATAGGTGCGCCCGCTGCGATCGAGGGCCGCCGTGTCCAGATCCAGGCCTCGGCACAATTCAAGCGCAGCCTGACGCTCCAGCTTTTTGCGGTAATAGGCCAGGGTCAGTGAAAGGAACTCCCACCCTTTCAGCAAAGGGGAAGGCTGGAACTTTTCCGGCAGATAGGCCAGCTTGGCCCGCCCGGCCGGCGGACCATAGGGCAGGCCGAAGATGCTCGCCTGGCCTTCCGCCCGGCTCAGGCCCAGGATCGCCTTGATCAGCGTGGTCTTGCCCGCCCCGTTCAAGCCGATCAGGCCGAATACCTCGCCCGGATTGACTGAAAGTTCGATCTCACGGATCACCGTCTTCTTGCCGTAGCCGGCGGAAAGCCGGCGAATATCCAAGGGAAGCGTCACGGAAAAATACCCTCGACGATATCGTGGTGTGCCGACCGCCAGGTCTGATCAGCGTGCAGGCGGAAGCGCGCGGGCTGGTCGCCGTCGACGACGATCTCGGCCAGGTTGTCTTTCACCGCCACCACTTTGAATTCGGGCGCCTGTTGCCGGGCGTTGATGCGATAGCCGTTGGCCCACACCGTCCAGTTGCCGTCGCCCAAATCGAGGATCGCCGACACGTAGATGTTGGGCACCCTCGACTTTTGAGGCTGCTCCGCCGGCGCCTGGTCCGCTTCCGCGGCAATGCCGGTCTCCCGGACCTTTTCCAACGCCGCCAGCGCCTTGGCCACCGCATCCACCTCAGCATCGCTGAACATCAGGGATCTGCTGGTTTGTGGTGGGGATGGCTGGTGGGCCTCCGGCTCGGCAGCGGTCGCAGGGCTGGCAATCATCAGCCAAGCCGCCATCCCGACCCCAGCTTTCCGGATCGCGCTCATTGCCTCTCCTGCGCGGTCGGCACCAGGGACTGGGTGCGGAAGATGATCTTGGCGGCAACGGCCGACGCGGCCCGGCCCGACCGGATATCGCCCAGCAAAGCCTGGTCGATGTCGTGCATCCGTTCGAGGCTTGCCTCGGCCACCTGGTAATGGGTCGGCAGACGATCGAACACCCTGTCCCAGAACGCCGTGGCATCGGTATCCAGCAAAGCACCGTTCTCCAAGGTGACGATGGTGCTGTCCAAGCGGTATTTAGCGTCGCCGGAGACGGAAAGTTTCTCGGCCTCCAACTTGTAGTGCAGATTTGCCAAGTGGTGCTGGCCGGCATAGTCCTGGACCTCGTTGACCAGCTTCAGACGGTCGAGGCCGGAAAAAATGCCCTTCGCCGCTGCGTCGTTGTAGCGCGCCAGCAAATCCGGATATTCGTTGATGTCTTTCCGCAGTTCGGCGCTCTGATGCCGCAGGCGGGACAGTTCGCCGCGCAGCTGGTCGACGCGGGCCTGCCGTTCATCGACCATGTCGCTGAAAGCCAGCAAGGCAAGCGCAACCAGCAGCAGGTCGAACAGGATCACCCCCGCCACAACCTTGAGCGGTCGGGGAAGAGCCTTCAGCTTGGCCAGGTCGATATTGACGTTGAGATCCATCAGGCTTTCTTCCGGATCAGGTATTCCGCGGTCGGTGGGCCGGTCAAGGCCTTGTTCCGTAGGCTGCCGGCGGTTCCTTCCAGGATCTGCGCCCGCAGCTGGCTGAGCGGCAGCTGCACCAGGCTGACCTCATGGTCGGGCAGCGCCTTTTGCAGGCGGTCTCTGGCCTCCTTGGCCTGCTGCAAGACGACATCGGGTTCCGTCGCCGAAGGCCCCTGGAAACGCAGCACCAGGTGCACCTCATAGAGAAAATCCTCAGTTTTCCGCAGAGCTGGCCGCACCCCGCGGAGAGGCACCGGGCCTTTGTCGGCGCCGGCTGCCGGAAAGCTGACCACCACCTTCTGCACCCGCGTCGAGCTGTCGAGCGTCGAAGCAATCACTTGGAGAATGCTCGTCGGGCTGATCTGATGTTTGGTCAGGTTGTCTTCGGTCTCGGCCACTTGCCTGACCACATCCACCGGAATGGCAAACTCTTGCAGCTTCTTGCGTGCCAGAGCGATCGCTTGCGTTTCCGTCGCGATCATGCCTTTCAGGCTTTCCGCGGTCGAGACGCTGTCGAAGGCATCGAAGACGATGGATCCCACATAGACGACAGCAAAGAGCGTCAGAAAGACGGCACCGACAAAGCCGGCCTTGAAAGCCTGGTCAGTCTTCAACCGGGCGCGCAGCTTGTCGGTGGGCAACATCGACAACGGCCGCCGCTTCGCCGCCAGCCATTGGGCGTGCAGAATGTCGGCGAATGGGCTGTCCTCCGGCCCGACCTCGGCAAATCCCAAGGCGGCTTCCGCCTGATGCGGGGTATAGGCGGTCACCGAACTGACCGGCAGATCCCGGGCCTCGACCGCGGCGCAGACATCCGGGCTGCCCAACACCACCAGATCCAGGCGATCGAACTCGGTATAGCCCAGGCGTTTGATGTAGCTGATGGAAGAGCGAAGCTCGCGCTCGATCAGCAACGCTACCGCTTCCGGCGACAGATCGCCCGGAGGCCGCTGGGTCAGCCGGGTGACGATCAATTCGCCTTCGGATTCGAAGATCTGGCGAAATCCGCTGGGCGCCTGCTGGCTGACCAGGGCCCGCCACACCCGCCGCCCGTCGCCTTCGGCGGAAGGCGCCAGGCGGGCGGCGATGGTCACCGACTCCAACGGCAGCAGGCAGAATCCGACGACCGGATTGGGCAACCCCTCCAGGAGCTCGATCCATTGCTCGACCACCGTGGTCACCGGCAAAGCCGAGAACAGGAAGCTGCCGGCACCGTCCTTGCCGCGATCCAGCGGCAAGGCGGCCTTCAGGCGGTCATGGGGAAAGGCAATGTCGAGGCGGCGCTTGACGATGGTCAGGCGGTCCAACCGGCCGACCCGCGGCAATTGCTCCTGGCGGAACATCTGTTCGAGCACGTCGGCCGCCACCAGCACCTGCGCCTGCGGGTCCCGGTCCAGTGCTTCCCGCAGAGTGCCGAAGGCGTCTTCGGCATCGAACCCGACGAACAGGGCATCCATCACCTGGCGGCCATGAAACTGCACCAGGGTCGTTCCCTCGTCGCCCAGGATGAGCACGAACCGGGTCGGCGCAGCCAGCAGCCCGAAATCGCGCAAACGGTCGACCAGCGGAATCAAAGCCTTTCCGACCCGCCCATCGCGCAGACGGCGCCACCGCTGCTCAAAAGCGCCGGATAACGCCGACATGGGAGGCAAGCCGGGCAGACGCTTCATCAATTCAGCCCGCCATCTTGCTCAAGGAATCGTAGATCGGACCGATCACCGCGACGACGATCCACGCCATCATGATGCCGGCGAACAGGGTCAAGGCCGGCTCGATCATGCCGATCAGTACGTCGATACCCTCATTGACATCGCGGTCATAGAAGTCGGTCACGTTGTCGAGCGTCTCGCCCAGATTGCCGCTTTCCTCGCCGATTCTCACCAGGCGGACGACCAGGCTGGGGAATTCCCCGGTGTTGCGCAGACCGACCGAAAGGGGGTTGCCGTTCTGCACGCCGGTCCGCACCGATTCCAGCGAGGCAGACAGGCACCGGTTACCGACCACCTTGCGGGCGGTCTCGATGCAGTCGAGGATCGGCACACCGCTTTGGAACATGGTGGCGAAGAAATGGGCGAAGCGCGACAGCGATATCTTGCGCATCAATTCGCCGAACACCGGAATCCGCAGACGATAAAAATCCAGCTTGTAGGCGAAAGACTCCGAGGTCCGGGCCATGATCCTGGCGAGAACGAAGGCGCCAAATGGCACGCCGATGATAGCCCACCAATAGTCCTGCATGAAGCCGGATGTGGCAATCAGTGCCACGGTAATGAATGGCAAAGATTGGCCAGAGGAAGTGAGAAAGCTCACGACCTGCGGCACGACAAACAGCATCATGAACAGGAACAGGAGGAACATCACCACCAGCATGACCATGGGGTAACGCGTCGCTTTCTTGATCTTCGAGTTGATCTCGTCCATCCATTTCAGGTGCTTGACCAGCTGGCTGAAGGATTCGGTCATATTGCCGCTTGCCTCGCCGGCGGCGACCAGAGACTGGAAGACCGTGCCAAAAACCCGCGGATGGCGGCCGAAAGCCTCGGACAGAGTTTGGCCGTGCGAGACGTCTTCGAAGATTTCCGCCATCAGGTCGCGCAGGCGCCGATGTTCGGTCGAGTCGCGCACATCGGCCAGGCCTTCGATCAGGCTGACGCCCGCCGCCGAAAGCTGCTGCAGATGCAGGCAGGTCTGAACCAGTTCGCGGTTCTTGACCTTGCCGCCGAACAGCTGGGCCAGACCTTTTCGCCCTTTGTCTTCCGAGGCCGATAGAAGTTCCAGGTTGATCTGCTTGAGGCGCTGGTACAGATCCGCATCATTGTTGGCATGCAGCTGCCCGGTGACCTTCCGGCCCGTTTGATTGAGTGCTCTGTAATTATAGAGAGGCATGGCGGATCCTAGATAAACCGCCAAGTCGCCAAGTCGCCAAAGGCAACACGGACGGAACAAGCGCCGCAGGCAACTCTCACTCCACGTCCCAAAATCCGGAGGATACCTGGAAAATTTCCTGTGGCGCTTTGATCCGCGTCCGTCGGTGTTGCCTTTGGCGACTTGGCGACTTGGCGGTTCATCCTGCCCTTCGCGTTCTGCGTCATTTGCGGATCACGCCCGTCACAGTCGATCGGTGATGTCGACGGCGCGGCCCAGGCTCTCCAGGGTGATCAGGCCCTGCATCACCTTCTGGATCCCGTCCTCGGCGATGGGAATATAGCCGAATTTGCGGGCCTCGGCGCGTACGTTCGCCAGCGAGCTGCCGGCCAGGATCATCTCGTCGATGGTGCGGTTCATCGGCAGTAGCTCGTGCACCGCCAGCCGCCCCTTGTAGCCGGTGAAGCGACATTCGCCGCAGCCAACCTTCTCGCCGATCTCCGGCGGCGAGGTGGGATCGATGCCCAGGATGCGGCATTCGTCGGCGGTCGCCGGCCGCCTGGTACCACAGTTCGGGCACAGCCGCCGGGCCAGGCGCTGGGCCATGATGCCGATGATGTTGCCGGCCAGCAGGCCGTGCGACAGGCCCAAATCATGCAGTCGGGGGATAGCGCCGGCAGCGTCGTTGGTATGGAGCGTGGTATAGACCTGGTGGCCGGTCATGGCGGCGCGCAGCGCCATGGCGGCGGTGGCGTTGTCGCGCACCTCGCCGATGAAGATGACATCCGGATCCTGGCGGAGCAGGGCGCGCACGCCGTCGGCGAAATTCATCGCCGTCCCCTCGCGCACCTGACCCTGGCGCATCAGCTGGACCTCGTATTCCACCGGATCCTCGAGCGTCATGATGTTGCGTTCGAGGGAGTTGATATGGCTCAACACTGCGTAAAGGGTGGTGGTCTTGCCCGAGCCGGTGGGGCCGGTGACGATGATGATGCCCTCGGGCCGCCGGATCAGCCGGTGCAGCAGATTATGGTTGCCCTCGCTCAAACCCAGGCTGTCGATGGAGATCACCGAGCGCGACTTGTCGAGGATGCGGATGACGATGTTTTCGCCATGCACGGTGGGCATGCAGGCGACGCGGAAGTCGATCTTGCGGCTGCCCATGGAGAAACCGAAGCGCCCGTCCTGCGGGTTCAGCTTATCGGCGATGTTCATCCCCGAGACGATCTTGATGCGGTGCGAGATGGCCGGCCAGTGGTCCTTGTGGAAGGTGCGGATCTGCTGCATCACCCCGTCGATGCGGTAGCGCAGGCGGACGAACGCGCCCTCCGGCTCCAGGTGGATGTCGGAAGCGCCGGTCTTCACCGCGTCCAGCACGATGGCGTTGACCAGGCGGACCAGCGGATGGACATAGCCTTCGCCCGACAGGGCGGCGGTGGAGACGTCGTGCTTGCCGGTCTCCAATTCCCGCAGGATGCCGTCCAGCGAGAACTCATAGCCGTAGAACTGGTCAATGGCCTGCAGAATTTCCGCTTCGGAACTGACCAGCGGGATGATTTCGCAGCCGGGCGGCGCGTATTTGCGCGTCTGGTCGAGGGCCAGCACGTCGTAGATGTCGGCCATCGCCAGGCGCATGGAGTTGCCTTCCATGGCCACCGGCAGCACGCGGTAGCGCAGCGCAACTTCCTTGGGGATGCGCTTCAGCATTTCCGGCTCGACCACCGTTCCCTGCAGGTCGAACTTCTCGTAGCCGGAGCTGGAGGCCAGCACCGCCGACAATGCGGCCTCGGTAATGAACCCGAGATCGACCAGCAAGGTGCCCAGCAGCTTGTTGGTCCGCTTGCGTTCGTAGAGCGCGACCTGCAGTTGGTCCTTGGAGATCAGCCCCATTTCGACAAGGCGGTCACCGATACGCGCACCGGCGGGCGCCGAACCGGTGGGCGCGCCTCCTCCCTGCCCTGGCGGCAGGCCGCCGGGGCCAGACCCGCCCCCGCCCGGTGGCGGAGGAGGCGGCGGTGGAGGCGGAGGTGGTGGTCGGGGGGGAGGGGGTGGCGGAGCGGCCTCGGTGACGCCAGCCTCCGTACCGGCGGCAACGGAAGCCCCTTGCTGAAGCGAGGCACCCTTCGAGACGCCGGCTGACGCCGGCTCCTCAGGGTGAGGAAGTTGCGCCGAAGCCTCATCCTGAGGAGGCGCCGTCTCGAAGGCCTCATCCTGAGGAGGCGCCGTCTCGAAGGCCTCATCCTGAGGAGGCGCCGTAGGCGCCGTCTCGAAGGATGATTCCCACGCCTCCCCACCCTCTCTTGCCGCCAGCGCGGCAAAAATGGCGGGCCGCCCGCCGAGAGCCCCAGCCGGCCTGGGAGAGGATTTCCCAGCGGCAGCTTTGGTGAGAGGTTGCGACTTCGGCGTTTCGCCTGCCACGCCAACCGGCGAGTCGCCCGCCAATGCCGCAAAAATCGCCGGACGAGCGGGCGGTGGCAATACGGCTGTCGGCGCGGCTGGGGCGGGCGCGGCGGCGACGTCAGGCGCAGGCCTCGCTATCGCTCCCTCCTCGCTGAAATCGAAGGATGGCGGCGGCGCCTCGGCCAATGTGGGTTCCGAACCGGCAAGACCGCCGACCTGCTCGGCAAATTCCAACTCGGGCGCCGCCGGTGCCTCGGGCGGCGCTGTGGCAGCATCGGTGCCCAACGGCGAATCGCCATCGGCAAGCGTCAGCGACAGCGGCGCGACCGGCGCCTCCGCCGGTTTCGGCTGCTCGCTTGCATCGCCAAGCTGATCGGAGAACTCGAACTTCATCGCCCGCCTGCGGCCTACCCCGAAAGCATCATACATGCGCTATCGAAGGTGGAGCAACGGCATGGCTGACGGGAGCCCTTCGACCGGCTGCTGGCAGCCGCTGCGGCGCACTACGACCTGCCCATCATATTCTCCGATGCGGTGTTCGGTGAGGCCGTGGCGTGCCATTCGCAAAGCTACCCAACCATTGGCCACCAATCTTCGGAAGATAACTTGAAATAGTCCTACACCGCGACGTACGAACGATGCGGAAGAGCAGAATTTATGACGAGGGTTTCCATACCTGGGCAAACGAACAAGCTGCCCTGCTACGCGCCAGCAAATTGTTGGCTGACGACATCAAACGAACATCCCGTGCCATCGTAACGGTGGGTCGTCAAGGAACAGAACCGCCAAGTTCGGCACTGCCCTGGCGATGGCTCCAGCCTGAAAAGCAAGATGATGAACGCAATCGACATTGCGGCGGACGCAAACACATCCGCCGCGGCCGCGGACTACTGGATCGTGAACAACATGTTACAGTTCAAAGCCGTGTCCCCGGCGCCGACCGTATAAGGTCCAGCGCCGGTAGAGCAGCTGTTGGTTTGAGGGGACATGATCGTGCCGCTAACGTCACTTCCATCGTCGTACTTCACGTCGATGGCCGCCGCATCGATGATCCGCATTGCCGAAGCCCCGGCAGCACCAGGAGCGCCCGCTCCGCCTTGGAGCTCGATAATCGGCACGGTACCTACGGGCAAGGGGGCTGCGAGTGCATATGTCCCCAAATAAAGATAGGAGTTCCCATTGCCAACCTTGCCCTGTAGCAGCGCACCGGTAGCGGTGGAGACGGGTGAAACGGCAGCAACGGTGCCACACCCCCCGTTTTGTAGGTGCGTACCTCCGAGCAAATTGGCGGCGGCAAGGTCCAGCCATACGCGGTAGATCTCGGCATCGCAGCTCACATTTTGAGCGACAGTGAATACGGCACCAATGCTCCCGTTTCCATTGCCAACGGGAGCGCCCGCTTCCCCCAGATTCGCCGGCGTTGTATAATCGCCGGGCAAAGCACTGTATTGATCCTGAAATGTATTTACGGCAGCTTTGATCGCATCGATCTGTGCCATTTGCGTTTTCAGGCGCGCATTGTTGACGACCTCTTGCCCCTTCAGGATCCCGCCTACAATCAATCCGATGATGGCCAGAACGATCGACATTTCGATCAGCGTGAATCCTCGCTGGCCTTCATGTTGCAGCTTTTTCGCGATCAACCCATTAACTGCGCCGAACATCCGCATTCCTTCCGGCCAAATACCCGCCCATAGTGGCACGAAATTATACCAATGGAGATACAACTGCGGCAAATGTTTTGAAGCTGCGGACTCACATCTTTTTCCTTTGGGCTTCAGCGCGCACAAGCCCCCCCTTCTCGGACCGCGATTTTTTAAGCTCCTCCGAGAGCTTTTGCTTGAGTTCCATAATGTCGGGAAGCATCTCGACCGATCTTGCCGCGAACTCATCGCCGGCTATCCTGTACAGCGGCGGCGCCAACAGCGGCAGCCATGGTGGCACCGCCGGATTGCCATGCAGCGACATCAGGTCCCTGGCCATCCGGCCCGCAAGCACCGGATCTTTCACCACGGTGCGTGTCTTCTCTGCCGCCCAGACCATCCAGGGCCATCGACGCTCCGGTTGGGCCAATGCCGCAGTGCAGAAATAATCCACGATCTTGCCCACCCGCGTGGGTGCTCCGCTGGGGTCGCCGATTGCGCCGAAATAATGGGCGGCCAGTTCGTAAATATAATCCGATCGGTTGTCAATTCCATCTAGCGCCCGGAGCCAGCCAACGACCCGATCGTAGTCGTAATCGCGTAACGGACGGATCCGGCCTCCACCGTCTCCCACATCCTGAAGCCAGCGGGCCGTGGCACGGAACAGAAACTCTTCATCGCCGAAAGCCAGCGCCTTCATGGCGACCGGCCCAAGTGGCGGAGGCATTTCTTCGATCGATGACCGTAGCGGCGCGACAATGCGAGCAAACAGCACCTGACCGGACAGAAAAAGGGCCAGAAAGATCCAGATCGGCCTATTGAAAACCGCACGGCCCATCGTCTAGAAGCGCCTGACCTGCAGATCACGAATCGTCGCCAGCAACAGCAATGGCACATAGATTGCCACCTGGACCAGCAGCACTCCGAGTCCCCAGCCGCCGCCAGGTCCATACACCAGCCATCTGCTCTGCCCGAACAGATCGAGCCGAGGTGCGACGGCGGCAATCCCTTCCATTACCCATCGAGCACCGGTGTTCAAGGACTGCTGGTCCAATGCGCCGGTTCCGGCTTCCGCGATAGCGCGGAAGAATGCCGCCGAACGCCCTAGCAGATACAGGCCTAGCGCAGCCAATACCGAAGCGGTGGCACTTTCCAGGCTCATCGCGCAAAACAGACCCAGCCCGATGACGATAAGCCCCTCAAGCATCAGGCTGACATCCCATAATGCCAGGCCAGCCCCGCCGGCATGAAGCGTCGCGATCAGAAGGGGGACGAGCAGTAATGCCAAGAGCAGACTGATGGCCGCATAGGCTGCGAAACAAGAAAAGACGAAAGCCGTCCGGGAGATAGGTCGGGCCAGAATGGCCTCAATCTCCCGCGTTTCATACATCCGGCGCAGATGGAAACAGATAAAAGTGATCAACCCCACAACAAGGATCAGCCGAACCAGTTCGCCGGCGAAAACCAAGCCAAGGGCGCGCCGCTCGGTCAGCGCCGAAGCGCCAAAGAACACCGCCCCGCCCACCGCCGCCACCACGGCCAACAGAATGGCCCCGAGAAACCGGTCACGCAGGGCGGTGATCAGGAAATAGCGAAGCGTCGCGGCCATTAGAACCCCAACGGCCGCGGGTCGTGCATGTAACGCTTGTAAATGTCCTTGTCGGCCGCATCCACGGTATCGGAGCCGTGTACCACGGTGGCCCGCAAAAAGATCACCAGCTCGGTCATCTGGGTCTGATCCGAATTGGCCTTGAACAGGTTCCCCACCACCGGCACGTCCCCTGCGCCGGGAATACCGGAATCCTGCTTGTCGACCGATTCCTGCATGAGGCCGCCCATCACGACGACGGCGCCCGACGGAACGGTGACCACCGATTCCATCTCGCGTACATCGACCACCGGGACGCTGGCGCTGGCCACTGCCGTGGCCACGTTGTTCGGCGAACAGGCGCCGGTGGTCTGGCTGCCACAGGCGGCGGCGATGCTCAGTTGGACGGCGGGATCGGGAACGGGCGCCGCCGCCTGGGCGGTCACCGTCGGCCGCAGTCCGAGCGTCACTTCGTTCTTCTCGAGGTCGATGGATGGCTGGACCGACATCACTAGGCCGATCGGCAGGGTTTGCAGCGTGCTCGTATAGGTCGCGGTCTGCGACGCGGGCGTGCCGACTGCCGCGGGCGTCGCGGTGACGGTCGCCAGAAGTTTGAAATAGACGTAGTTTTCCGCCACCTTCAGCATTGCGGTGTGGTTGTTCATCACCGTCAGGCGCGGGCTCGACAAGGTGCGGGTGGTGCCGAACTGCTGGATCATGTTGATCATGCCCGCCAGATCGCCGCCAAAGGTGGTAAAGCCGATATTCAGCCCACCCAGCTGGCCGAAGGGCGAGGCCAGGGCGCCGGGCGTTCCGACGAAGGAATTGCTCGATCCCGGGGCAGTTGTTCCCGCGTTGTAGCCGGAAAGACCACCGCCCGTCCCGCGTAGATTCTGGCGCAAGGCCGTCCAGTCGATACCGGTGTTGTACTGGTTGTTGAGACGAACCTCGACCACCTTGGCCTCAATCAGGACCTGGGCGCCGGCTTTGGCGATCACCTTGTCGAGATACGACTTCACCAGCTTATGCTGGCGGCTGGTGCCGAACACCGACACCACGCCCGCCTGTTTGTTGATGCTGTATTGCGCCTGCTGGGTGGTCGGGGCGGCCGCCGCCCGGCCCAACCCCGCGGGCAGGGCAACCGCCGGTGCGGTCTTCGGCGCTTCGCCGCCGTTGGCGATGGCCGCGCCGGTCTGTGCGGCGTAGTTGGCGGCGGCTTGCGAAGGATCGGAACCGGCATTCCCGGTCCCCGCCCCAGGCGCCGAGCCGGCACCAGCCACGCCGGGAGTGTTGTCGTTCGGCGCAGACGCCTGCTGATAGGACGTCTGGCTGCCCAGCAGCGGCTGCCCCGCGGCGCGGCGGCTGCCCCCTCCGGCCAATACGGCGCCACCGCCGTCGCCTACCGCCACACCACCGCTCAGATTGCTGGTAATCGGCTGATTCTGCGGGTTGGAATTGACGAGAATCTGTTTGATGTTGTCCTCGACCTCTTTCCAGGGATCCGAGGTGGACGTGCTTTTGACGTCGCTGGTGGAGGCGTTGTTGCCTGTAGGGGCACCCGCCCCCTGGATGCTGTTGTTGACGTCGGTGCTGGTGGCGATATCGGTGCTGCTGGTGCGAACGGTGTTCAGCAGATCCAGGTGATAGGTCTGGTGGTACATGGTGTCCACTTCGACCTTCAGCACGTTGTCCTTGTAGGTGTAGCGCAGATTGGCCTGCTCGCAGATGCGGTCGATGACGTCAAGGAACGGACGGTCCTTGGCGGTCAGGATGATGCCGCCGGCGATGTTGGGGTCGATATCGATGTCGACGCCCACCTTGCGGGCCAGTTCCAGCAGCACGTCGCGCACCGGGATCGAGGGATCGGTCACCGCCACCGTCACCAGGCGCTGGGCGACGCTGGGCGGCGGTGGGGCCGCCAGGATGGGCTGCAGGTCGGGGATCGGCGGCGCTTCCTTCGGCTGCGTCGCGGCGGCCGGAGGCTGGCGGTTGACGAGGTCGTCGTAGTCCTTCTTCGACAGGCCGTTGTCGGGATGGGAACACCCCGCCAACATTGCGGCGAGAACCAGAGCAACCCGACCGACAGACCTGCCGTCCACGCCTATGTCCCCCCTACTTGCATTTGAGCCGAAGGATATCGGCCAAATGTAAGCATTTCAATCTCTCTTCCCGTGTTTTGTTTCTTGAGAAATCATTACTATTGCCACATGAACAAATCGACAAGCCCCGGCCAGAACAGGCCCAGGGCCAAAGTCACGCACAGGGCCGGGCCAAAGGGGAACACCGGACCGCGCCCCGCAAGGCGCCAGGCCAGGCCCAGCAGGATGCCCAGGATCCCCGACAGCGCGAGGTACGGCCCCAGGCCGTTAGCCCCCAGATAAAGCCCGGCCATGCCGAGGAATTTCACATCTCCCAGGCCCAGTCCCTGGCGACCGCGCCACCGCCGGAAGGCAGCCCGCGCCGCCCAGCTGAGGCCTGCCCCCAGCACGAGCCCGGCCCCGCCGTCCAGCCAGTTGCCGCCGGCATGCCAGCGCCACAGCGCCGCCACCGGCAGCAAGGCGAGGAGCATCAAGTCAGGAATGATGCTGGTCTCGAGATCAGAGACAAGGATGACCATCAGCCCGAACATCGTCGCCGCCAGAAGGACAGCGGCCACAAGGTCCCCCCCGCCCCGCCACCAGGCGGCGGCGAACAGGGCCGCGGTGGCCAGCTCGATGGCCGGATAGCGCCAAGAGATCGCCGCCCCGCAATGGCGGCAGCGCCGCCCGCCGAGGACCCAGGACAGCAGGGGCACAAGATCGCGGGCGCCCAGAACGGCATCGCAATGGGGGCAGCGCGAACGATCGGCGACGACGCCCATGCCACGCGGCAGGCGAAAGCTCAGCGCGCTGGCGAAACTGCCGAACACCAGCCCCAGTGCGGCGAAAAGCCAGGCTTCGGGGCTGGCCACCATGCCGGTCATCTAGAGTTCCGCACCGGCGGCCGGCCGCCGATCTTCAGTGGCCACCGCCGCCAGGATCATTGGCCGGCACCACCGAACCCGACGAGGGAGCCGGCGGGGATGCTGAGCTGGATGGCAATTCCGGCTGGGCTTGCGGCGGCGGTTGCGGCTCCGCCGCGGCGGGCGTCGCCGCGCCTAGTGCAGGTTCGACGGGCGCGGGTTCAGCGGGCGCGGGTTCGACGGGCGCCGGTTGGACGGGCGCCGGTTGGACGGGGGGTTGCACGGCGGCGGCAGGTGGCTCTGCGGCCGAAGCCGCGGTGGCCGGAGCCGCGGTGGCCGGAGCCGCGGTGGCCGGAGCGACCTCACTTGGAGCGGCGACCGAAGTCTGTGCCGGCCGCGGCTCCGGGGTTGCGGCCGGCGGAGCCGCCGGGACCGACGACGCCACTGGTGCGGAACCATGAAAATGCTGGCCGGCAATCCACCCGCCCAGCCCGGCGACCAACAGCAGCAGGGCGGCAGCCGCAGCCATCTTCACCGCGGGCCGGCGCAGCCGGTCGGCCAGGTGCCAACGGAATCGCCGGGGCGAGACAAGCCCCGAAGTATCGCGGATCGCCTCG
This sequence comes from Pseudomonadota bacterium, assembly GCA_021793155.1. GTDB lineage: Bacteria > Pseudomonadota > Alphaproteobacteria > Rhodospirillales > Magnetospirillaceae > DUZF01. The sequence goes on from JAJYTF010000011.1 coordinate 62,509, forward strand.
AGGGCATGGGCCCGTTGCACGATCGGCGATCCGTCGGAAAAGGCTACCAGAAGGCTCTTGTCGGCAAGAATGTTGATCACCCGGGGGATTCCACCGCTGGCCTCGGCGATGGCGCTCAGCGCCGCATCGGCGAAGATCTCATATTCAACCCCCTGCTGGCGCGAAACGCGGAGCCGGTGAGTGATGTAGCGCTTGGCCTCGCCCGGCGTCAGCGGCCCGGTATTGAACGAGAACGCCACCCTCTGGTTCAACTGGCGCAACCCGGGGTCGCGCAGCAGTTCGTCCAGTTCGGTCTGGCCGAACAGCACGATCTGCAGCAGCTTCCGCCGTTCCGTCTCCAGGTTCGATATCAGCCGGACCGCCTCCAAGCCCTCCTTGCCCAGATGCTGGGCCTCGTCGACAACGACGACCGCAAGGCGCCCGTTCGCATGTTCCTCGACCAGGAAGCGGTTCAGGGCGGCATATGGCGATCCGTCGGGGGAGCCCAGTTCAATGCCGAACTCGCCGCAGATGGTCCGCAGGATGGACTGGGCGTCGGCCTGGGGGGCGTTGATATAGGCAACCGAGTCGGTGTCGACCAGCTTGTTGATGAGCATCCGGCACAGCAGGGTCTTTCCTGTGCCGACCTCGCCGACGATCTTCATGATGCCGGAATCGCGCCGCAGGGCAAAGTCCAACGAGGCGATGATATTGGCGTTTTCTTGCGTCGGGTAGTAATAGTCAATATTCGGGGTGAGAGTAAAAGGATGATCCTTCAGCCCGAAATGTGCGAGATAGGGCATCCCGCTCACCTCCCCTGCAAATACTTCAGCCGCTGGCGAATTTGCTCCAGCGGCACGGGCAACGACGTGGCGGGACCGAGAAGGTCGATGGCCGTCTGGTACGACGCCACCGCCTCCGCGCGCATCCCGGCACGGTCCTGGAGAATAGCCAGATTGAGGCGGTACAGTCCATTCTCGGGCGACAGCGTGATGGCCTCGTTGAGGGCGGCAATGGCGGCCCCGACCTCGTTGCGTTGTGCCTCGATGGCGGCGATCTGGGCGGCGATCGGACTGAACGACGGATAGGACCGCTGCAGGGAGCGCAACTCGTCCAGCGCCTGCTGCGGCGCCTGAGCGGCGACGATGGCCGTCATATTGGTCAGGGCCTCGCGATTGTCCGGATCGACGGCAAGCACGCGCGCATAGGTCTCGCGCGCCGCATGGAATCTCCGCAGCTTGTGTTCGGCCGTTGCCTTGCCGAGCAGCAGCGGCACACTGCCGGGGCTGCTCTTCAGCGCCTTGTCGTACAGGCTGAGGGCCCCATCGTACTGTCCGTGCAGCAGCATGTCGTAGGCGGTCTTGGCGTCTTCGTGCTCGGTCGGCATGGTGACGGACACGGTGACCGCCGATTCGCCGTCGGCCCCGGTCAGGTCAGCCGTCGCCGTCCGCCGATCCACCTTGACCGCCTGGGCAATGGCCGGTTTGGCCTTTTCCCGGCGAATCCGGTCCATGATGGCCGGAAGGTCCTCTTCGGCCGGTGGCGGCGCGGCCTTCGCCGACTGCCGCGGTGGAACCGGCGGCGGTGGCGCGGGCGGCCAGGGCGCCGCCGCTCCCGGGGACGGGGCGGCTGGCAGCGCAGTGGGCGGTGGGGCGGCAGGAGGTGCCTCAACCGGAACCGGGGCGACCGGGGGGTTGGCGGGCTCTGCCGCGGTCGGCGGAAGGGGTGCTGCCGGAACGCCAGGCGGAACAGGCGCCGCGGCGACCTGCTGCGGCGGCGCGGGCGGCGGCGGAGCCGGCAGCGCAACCGCGACAGATGGCGCCTCGGGCGCAGGCTGCGCCGGCCGCGCAACCTGAACCCGAGGCGAAACCGGGGGCTTCACCGGGCGCTGCGGTGGCCTGACGCCGATCGGCCCGGGCAGCGGCGGTCCGTTGCTTGCGGCTTCCTGCACCTGATCCAGAGCCGAGAGAATATCGTCACCGAAAAATACCAGGGCGCCGACACCAAGCGCCAGGCTGCCGGCGACGGCCAAAAGCGCCAATCGCAACCGGCTGCGCCCCGCGCCACGACCGACCAGGCGGGGCTTGGCGTAGGGATCGGGCTCGGGCTGAAGCGCCTCGCGAGCCTTGGCCGCCTTGGCCAGCGCCTTATACAGCACACTCATGGCAACGGCCCGGCCCCAACCAACAAAACGCACGCCCCCTTCGTCTTCCGCAAGATTTATCACAATACATGGAAAATGCCACCGTTCGCACAACATCTGTGGCGAATGAAATTCCGCGGATACCAGGGAGAGGATGTTTTCATCAAAAATCGGGCCGGGGAGATCTCTGGGCCCGGAGTGATAAGTCTTTGTTTACAATGTCATCCTGTGTCGAAGGCAAAGGATCTCCCGCCAGTCCGGTCAACCATGCGTCAAGTGAACGCGGAAGACCTCGGGCGGATTTGCAATATTCTTCATTTTCGGCTGGCCGATGCTTTGGTAGCCCGCCTCGATCTTGCCCTTCACCTCGTTGTAGATGTCGGCGGAAATGGAGATGCCACCCGGCTCGGTCACCGACTCCATGCGTGCGGCGATGTTGACTCCTTCGCCGAAAACGTCCTTTTCAGTTCGGATCACCTCTCCGCGGTGAATTCCGATGCGGATCTTCAGCTGATCATTGACTGGACGCGCCTTGTTCAGTTCGTACAGCCCCGCCTGCATCGCCATGCCGCAGCGCAAGGCATCAAGGCAGTTTTCGAAGACCACCATGAAGGCGTCGCCGATGGTCTTGATTTCCTTGCCACGGTTGGTGCCGATGGCTTTGCGCATGACAATATTATGTTCCTTCAGCAGGGCGTAAGCAGCCGCCTCGTCCTTCTCCATGCGGGCACTGTAGCCGACAATATCGGTCATCATGATCACCATGATTTCCTTGTGCTCTTTGTCCGGCCGCTTGACATCGAAGGGCTGCCCGCCGCCAGTTGCCGCTGGCACCGCTGCGGCAGCCCGATATGTCCGCCCGCCGGTCCGCATGCGGCGGATGATCCCTCCCAGGATGGTCACCGGCAGCCACAATCCGAAAATGGTGATGGCGGCGATGATCCATCCGACGGCCTGAACGGGGAACAGCAGATGGAATTGCTCATTGGTCACGATAAGGGCAAACAGCCCGGCATAAACCAGCAGGCGCACCAGCTTGCCGCCAATGCCGCCGAGGAAAATCCGCAACAGCAGGCAGACGGCGCCGGCCGCAGCCGCAGCCGCGGCCAACCGCGGCTCATAAAAATATTGAATGGTCGCCCAGGTAGCGGCCAGATAGACCGGTATGGCGTTGACATAGCTGAGTAGGATCGCCGGCATGTCCACCCCGGGTTAATTCGTCACCATGGACAATGTAGCATCGGGCTAGCCCGTTTGGGAGGGGGCCACCCTTTCGGCCGGCAGACGGATGGTCACCGTCGTCCCCACCCCCGGGGTGCTCGCCAGGCTCAGCGAGCCGCCGTGCAATTCCACCAGCCGCTTGGTGATCGGCAGGCCGAGGCCGGTGCCCAGTTGCCGGCTGACCAAGGGGTTGACGATCTGTCCGAATGGCTCCAGCGCCTTGGCGATGTTTTCCGGAGCGATGCCGATTCCGGTATCATGAACCACGATGCCGATGGCGCCGTCCACATCGGATGACGCAGTCAACGTGACCTTGCCGCCCGCGGGGGTGAATTTGATGGCATTGCTCAGCAGATTGAGGACGATCTGCTTGATGCGCAAAGGATCGGCGCGCAGCCTCGGCAAGCTTGGATCGACCCGCGCCACGAGGTCGACACCCCGGCGAGTCGCCTGCTCCTTGACCAGATGCAAGGCGCTCTGGATGTTCTCGTCCAGGTCCATGTCCTCTTCGTCCAGCGCAAGCTTTCCGGCTTCGACTTTGGAGAGGTCCAGCAGGTCGTTGATCACCTTCAGAAGATGACGGCCCGATTCCTCGATATGGCCGAGATACTCCCGGTACTTGGCGTGGCCGATAGCCCCGAACGGCTCCTGTGCCATGAACTCGGCATAGCCGATGACGGCGTTGAGCGGCGTCCGCAATTCATGGCTCATGCTGGCAAGAAAATCCGACTTGGTACGGTTGGCCCGCTCGGCCTGCCATTTGGCGACCACCAGGGCCTCCTCCATCTGCTTGCGCTCGGTGACATCCTCGGTCACCGCGAGGTAATGGGTGATGGCGCCATGAAGGTTGCGCAGCGGCGAAACCACCAAGGATTCCCAATAAAACTCGCCGCTCTTGCGACGGTTCAGCAATTCGCCTTTCCAGATTTCACCGGCTCGCAGGCGCCGCCACAATTCCGTATAGACTTCTGGCGCTGTCAGCCCGGATTTGAGCAGCCGCGGCGTCTGGCCGATCAGTTCCTCGCGGGAATAGCCGGTGATCTCGCAGGCCCGGGGATTGGTGTAAGTGATCACCCCTGCGGTATCGGTGATGAGCACCGAAGCCGCGCTCTGCTCGATCGCATAGCTCAGGGTGTGGACCTTTTCCTCGGCCTCGACCCGGCGGGTCACGTCACGGACCACGGCGATCAGGCGATCCCGCCCGTCCACGGGGGCGGCGCGCACCGTGACCTCGAGATGGAACGGCTTGCCCGCCTCGTTGCGGCTTTTGATTTCGTAGCGGTGCCAGCGGCGCAATTCCGCCACGGAAACGCCGACGGTCCCCGGAATGAGTTCGGCAAGCGGCAGCCCAACCCCGGCGCCGGCATCCAGACGGAAGATGGCGCGGGCGGCGGGATTCATCGCCTCGACCAATCGGCGACCGGGCTCGACGACCAGGATGCCGTCGGCCAGCGCGTCAACCACCGAGCGGTGATAATTTTCCAGCGCCTCCAGTTGGGCGAACGCCGCTTCGGTGTGGCGCAATATGGGGCGGACCACCCGCCATGCGGTGAACCCAAGCAGCGCGAGGAACACCAATTCCCCACCGACGGCAAATACATGCAGGTCGCGAACTCGGCCGCGCATGCCATCGGACAGCAGCACCACCAGCCAATTGGTGGAATCGAGCAGCGAACCAGCGGCCATCGACTGGATGATCCGCAGATCCGGATTGTCGTGAGTCACCTGCCCGTCGGGCAGGCGCAGCAGGCTCTGCACCGCTTCCTCGAACCGCCCCAGATCCCCGTTCAGGCGCGGTTCCAGATCGGCGATTTCCGAGCGGCGCGACATGGCCGCGGCCGACGGCACCTGGGCATCGATGGAGTGGTGCGCCTCGGCCAACGCATTGGCCGAAGCCTCGAGATCGGCACGGACCGGCGCCCGTTCGGCGGCCGGCAGATCGGCCAGGCGCAAGGCGTCGACGGCGACGCGCTGAACCAACATGCGCTGCCGGCCGCCTGCATCGAGCAGCAGCGCGCCTTCTTCCTCGCCGCGCACCAGAAGGTGGAACACGCCGAACGCGACGCCCGACATTCCGGCCAGGACGACCAGCATGAGCAGGAACTGGATGCGCAGAAGGCGCCTTGCCCGTTCCCCGATCTCGCGTCCTGAACCATCCGGAAGGATGCTGTCGGTGGCCATCGCGGACTGCTTCGGCAAATCGGCCGCGCGCCCGCTCCGTTCGTTGTCAATGGCAGGCGGAGCCGAGGAATCTCCTTGGGTCAACCAGATCCTTCCTCCGTTGGGCGCTTCGCCGCCGTCGCCGCCACGCTCTGATCGATGGTCGGGATGACGGTGTGGCGCCGTCAGGCGGTGAGCAATTCCTCATCCACCAGCAGGTGACCTTCGCGCCCGTGGATGTAGCCGTTGGCGAATTCGGCGTCGGGAGCCAGATCGGCTAGCAGCCGGTTGGCCTCGGATGGATCGATCTGTCCGTCGAGGACCCGGCGGAACAGAGCGGCCACCGCCACCATGTCGCAAGACTGAGGCCACAGGCGGAAACGGCCGACGCCGGCATTGCGCAACGCCGCCAGTTCGCCCAGCAAGTTATGATAGCGATAGGACATGGTCTGGGTGCCGTTCACCGTGAGGAACGGCTTGCCGTCCATGGTGTCGACCGCCATGCCGTCCGCATCCTCGCCGCAGACGTACTGGCATCCGTCCTTCGACAGGTTGCGCGAACGGGCATGATAGCAGCGGGCCGACATGGCCAGCGGCAGCCGACCGAACACCTGCACCTCGATCTCGGCCAACCCCTGCGCCGCAAGGTAGGCGATGGTGGAACCGGGCACTTCGATCGGCAGGCAGACCCGTTTGGCCCCCAGCCCCGCAAGGTAGGCCAGAGTTCCCTCGTTGTAGACGTTGACGAAGGGACCGACCACGAACGGGCGGCCCTTCAGGGCCGCGGCGAAGGAAAGGTCGTTGGCTTCGGTGAGGAAACCCTCGACCCCGGCCAGGGTCTGCGCCGCCTCGCGTTCCTTGGCGGTCATCACCAGCGCCAGCGAGGACAGCACGACCTCCTTGCCGGCGGCGGACAGTCGCTCGATCACCTGCGGCATCAGCGGATCGAAGAACGGCTGCCGCTTGGAGCACACCACTTCACCCAGATGGACGCTGTCGATCTCGGCCTCATCGGCGATGCGCAGGTAAAAATCGCGCCAACGCTCCGGCTTCCAGTTGAACAGGACCGGGCCAAGGGTAAGTTTCGGCACTTCGCTCATCGCCAGCTCCGTTCATAGGCGCCGGCCGTCTGCTTGCCGCCTTCGGTAATGCCGTCCAGCATGAAAGGCGGCGGTGCCTCGCCGCGCCGGATGGCATCCACCGCCTGGCGGAAGGCCTTGACCACGCTGCCCACATAGGCGCGGCCGCGCTGCCGGCCTTCGATCTTGAAGGCGGTGACCCCCGCGGCGATCAGCTCAGGCAGCAGGTCCAGCGTGTTCAGCGACGTCGGCTCTTCGAACAGGTAGGAGAGCTTGCCGTTGGCTTCGAAGCGCCCCTTGCACAAGGTCGGATAGCCGGCCGGCTCGCCCGTGCCGAAGGTATTGATGGTGAAGCCTCCCAACTGGCTGACCACCTTGTCCCCCTTGTCCACATAGCGAACATGGCTGGCCGGCGAACAGGCGCCGTTGGTGTTGGGGGAATGTCCGGTAGCGTAGGAGGATAGAGCGCAACGACCCTCGGCCATGACGCACAAGCCGCCGAAGACGAAGACCTCCATCTCGATGGGCACGTCGGCGCAAAGCGCCGCGATCTCGGGAACCGTCAGCACCCGTGGCAGCACGGCGCGACGAATGCCGAACGCTTGGTGGTAGAAGCGAATTGCTTCGGCTGAGGATGCGGACGCCTGCACGGAAAGATGCAGCCGCAATTCGGGGTGCTTCTTCGAGGCATAGTCGCACAGGCCGATATCGGCCAGGATCACCGCATCGGCATTGAGCCGTGCGGCGTCATCGACGGCGGCATGCCAGATCTCCGGCCGGCCGGCCCTAGGGAAGGTGTTGATGGCCACCAACACCTTGGTGCCGCGTTCATGGGCATATGCGATACCCTCGGTCAATTCCGGCCGGCTGAAATTGAGGCCGGGGAAGTTGCGGGCATTGGTCTCGTCGCGGTAGCCCACATAGACGCAGTCCGCCCCCGCATCCACCGCCGCCTTGAGGGCGGCCGGCGTTCCGGCCGGGCAGACCAGCTCGACGTTCTCGGCGCTCATGCGCGGTGCTCCCGGTGGCGCAGGTTGCGGCGCAGAGCCGTAAGTTCGGTTTCCAGCTCGTTCAGCCGGGCAGCCTGGGCGTCGGCTCCACGCATGGCCGGCGCCAGCAGGGCCGCGCGAATCGTTTCCATGTCGTGGGCGATGCGGCCGAACAGCCGCCCGCCCAGTCCGAAAAGATGCCGCAGCGGCCGGGCCAGCGGCCCCAGGGTCGCGGCGAAATCGGCTTCAAGATCGATGCCGGCTCCGTCTATGGCGTTGCGCAGCGCGACCACTACTTCGGTATCGCCCTCGAACACCAGTTGGCGGGAAAAGAACGCCGCATCGCCGTCGGTGCGGCCTTCGGCCAAGGCGAACAGCATGGCCAGCGGCCCCCGGATGACGGCGGTCACCGGCACGCCTTCGAAGTCGCGGCGCACGGTCAGGCGCGGCGCGTCGGGGATCGGTTCGAGAACCAGCACGAAGGGAAGATCGACCGGATGGATGCCAACCATGGCGTCGGGATAGGCGGCAAGGCGCTCGAGGATATCGGGGTGGCGGCGCCGTACCACTGACAGGATGGCGTCAAACAACGGCTGCAGCAGGCGCGGCGGCACAGGCGCCAAGGCCAGGCCGGCCAACAAGACCGGCGAGAAAGGCAGATCGACGGGGCGGAAACGCTGCGCCGCGCGATGGGTCAGCATCCGGATCAACTCCCACAAAACGATTAGGGTCGGAACCCGAGAAGAAAGCACCCCGGCATACGCCGCGTCAAGATTTCTGGATATTTTTCGGGATTGCCTACCCCAGCGGATAACGGCCGAACAGCGGCCCATGCGCCAGCAGCAGGAAAATATAGACCAGCAGCCCCAGCGCGGCGCGCCAGGCAAGGCCGGCGACGGCGGGCCGCCTGGCGCTCGCCGCCAGCAACAGGACCCATTCCGCCTTGCCCAACTGGGCGGCGCGGCGGCGGTCGAACAAGGCCATGCCCATCAGGCTGAACCCCCCCATGCCGCTGAACATCAACACGGCGCGCAGGTCGCCGTTGGGGAACAGATGGGCGAAGGCCCACAGGGCCGCCGCCCACAGTACCGGATGGCGGGTGATCGCGACGATGCCGGGGCAGGCCGGATCGTACCCCCTCGCCCCCCGGCCGAGAGAGAATGGATTGGGGCTGGTCAGGCCGGCCACCAGCAGCACGCAGGCCAGCGGCATGACCAGCAGCGGCACCCACCGCGTCCAAGGATGAAAGCCCCACAGCTCCACATAGGGGGCCTGCAACGTGGCGGCGATCAGCCAGGCCAGGGCGGCGGTCGCCACCACCGAATGCAGGACCATGTAAAATCGCGCCCCCAGCATCGACACCAGCCGCCCGCGCATGCCCGGCATCGCCGGCACGCTGTGGGTGGCGAAGAACAGTGCCAGGGCCGCCGCAACTTCACCGAATCCGCCGAAGGCTGTCATTCCGTCAAATTCCCACGTAGCCTGTCAAACATTACCGACACTTGTCATCCCGACGACCACCGGGAGGAAGGATCTCCTCTCCCTCCAGAGATCCTTCGGCCCGTGGCCTCAGGATGGCACGGAATGGCCACAGCGCCTTGACGCCGCTCAACCATCGGGCCTGACCAACGTCAAGGAGCGCACTGGCCGGGAACGATACACCACGATGGACCGGGCGCCGCCCAGCGGGTTTTCGTATCCGAGTTTCCGACTCTGGTTTGGCGTTCATTTTGTGACCGTGGAGAAAGATATGTCGGAGAGACTCACCAAGTCAGCCGCCAGAAACATATTTTTCGGGGGGACGATCTTCTTTTTTGTAATTTTCGTCGCCCTCGTCGCCCAGAGCGTTTCCTATGCCAGCCAGAACGGTGCGGTACCCAGCGATTCAGTCGCGCATGGCAAACGGATATGGGAACGTCATGCCTGCTTCGACTGCCACACGCTGTTCGGTGAAGGCGCCCGCTTCGCGCCGGAACTGGGCAAGGTGTGGTTGCGCTACGGCGGCGCCGAAGACCCCGAAGGGGCCCGCGAGCGCCTGAAGGACTGGATCAAGTCGCAGCCGACCCGCGTCGAAGGACGGCACCAGATGCCGCATTTCGACCTCACCGAAAAGGACCTCGACGATCTGATCGATTTCCTTCGCTACACCAGCACCATCAACACCCAGAACTGGCCGCCGAAAGGCCGGGGCTGAGTTTGAAAGGGATGGTTTGAAATGAAATACCAATCGCAAAAAGTCGCCCAGCTCTATTTCGTTGGTGCGCTGATCCTGTTCGCCGCCCAGATCACGTTCGGCCTGCTCGGCGCGACTCTTTATGTTGCACCGACCTCCCTGCCCGACTTCCTGCCGTTCAACGTGATCCGCATGGTCCACACCAACGCGCTGGTGGTTTGGCTGCTGATGGGTTTCTTCGGCGCCACCTTTTACCTGCTGCCCGAGGAAACCGAGTCCGAACTCCATAGCCCCTTCCTCGCCAAGCTGCAGTTCTGGCTGTTCTTCATCGCCGCCGGCATCGCGGTGGGCGGCTATCTGATGGGATATTCGGCCGACGAAGGCCGCTCCTACCTGGAGCAGCCCCTGCCCATCAAGATCGGCATCGTCATCGTCGCCCTGATGTTCCTGTACAACTGCTCGATGACCGTGCTGAAAGGCCGCAAGACGGTGATCAGCAACATCCTTCTGCTGGGCCTGTGGGGCATCGCGATCTTCTTCCTGTTCGCCTTCTATAACCCGGCCAATATCATCCTCGACAAGATGTTCTGGTGGTGGGTCGTCCATCTGTGGGTTGAAGGTGTGTGGGAACTGGTCATGGCCTCGATCCTCGCCTTCCTGGTCATCAAGATGACCGGCGTCGACCGCGAGGTGGTGGAGAAGTGGCTCTATGTGATCATCGGCCTGGCGCTGTTCACCGGCATCCTGGGCACCGGCCACCACTACTACTGGATCGGCGCTCCGGGCTACTGGAAGTGGATCGGCTCGGTCTTCTCGGCCCTGGAAATCACTCCGTTCTTCGCCATGGTCATCTTCACCTTCATGATGGTCTGGAAGGGCGGCCGCGACCACCCCAACAAGGCAGCGCTGCTGTGGTCCCTCGGTTGCTCGGTGACCGCCTTCTTCGGCGCCGGCGTCTGGGGCTTCCTGCACACGCTGGCCCCGATCAACTACTACTCGCATGGCACCCAGGTGACGGCGGCCCATGGCCACCTGGCCTTCTACGGCGCCTATGCGATGATCAACCTGGCAATGATCACCTACGCCATGCCGCAATTGAAGAACCGCGCGCCCTATAACCAGCTGCTCAACATCTGGAGCTTCTGGATCACCACTGCCGGCGTCTTCTTCATGACCTTCGCGCTGACTTTCGCCGGAGTGGTGCAGACCCACCTGCAAGGCGTCGTCGGCCTGTCCTTCATGGAAGCGCAGGAGCAATTGGGCCTGTTCTACTGGCTGCGCCTGATCGGCGGTATCGCCACCGCGGTCGGTGTCGTCCTCTACATCTTCTCGATCCTCGTTCCCGTGGGTGCAAGAGCCGCTTCCCCAGCGGCCCGCATCCAGCCGGCAGAGTAACGCCGGGATCCCCTGGCGGCGGCCGCCACTGTCATCCTTTGGCGCCGCCGCCGCTTTTTTTCGAATTTCCTTTCGGGAGAGCGCCCCATGTTGGCCGAACGCGCCGCGTTGCGTGAAATCCCCTTCTACCTTCCCACCGGCGCGGAATGCGCCTTGTTCGAACAGGCTTATCGCCGCCACCTGCCGTTGCTCCTGAAAGGTCCCACCGGCTGTGGCAAGACGCGCTTCGTCGCCCATATGGCGGCCCGCCTGGGGCGCCCCCTCTACACCGTGTCCTGCCACGACGATCTGACCGCCGCCGATCTGACCGGCCGCTACCTGTTGAAGGGCGGCGAGACAGTGTGGACGGACGGGCCGCTGACGCGCGCCGTCCGCGAAGGCGGGATCTGCTATCTCGACGAAGTGGTCGAGGCACGCAAGGACGTCACGGTGGTGCTGCACCCGCTGACCGACGACCGCCGCATCCTGCCCCTCGAGCGCACCGGAGAAATACTCGAGGCGCCCGACGAATTCATGCTGGTGGTCAGCTACAACCCCGGCTACCAAAACATTCTGAAGTCGCTCAAGCCATCGACTCGCCAGCGTTTCGTCGCCATGGAATTCGATTTCCCACCGGCCGAGGCGGAAATCCGCATCGTCGCCGCCGAGTCGGGCCTCTCCGAAGATCGCGTCAAGCCACTGGTTCTGCTGGCCCACCGCCTGCGGCAGATGAAAGGCCAGGATCTCGAGGAAGGCGTATCGACCCGCTTGCTGGTCTATTGCGCCAGTCTGCTCGGCTCGGGCATCCCGCTGGATGCGGCGGTGCGCGCCGCCATCGTTGAACCGCTGTCCGACGAACCGGACGTCAAGCAGGGCCTGATGGAAGCGGTTACGGCGATTTTGGGATAGATCCCCTCGCCCCTTGCGGGCGAGGGTTTCGGGATGGAGTGCAACATGGGCTTGTTGGACTACCTGGAACTGGAAGAGCAGGTCGGCCGGCGCTGGCATCGCTGGATCACCCGGGGAACCGACAGCTATCCTCGTCATCCCGAGGCGGCGGTCTCGCTGGAGAGCCTGCAACCTGCCCTGGCGGTGTTCTTCCGCGGCCTGGGCGGCGAAAGCGGCGTGCAGATCGCCGCGACCGCAGCCCGCCGCTCCACCCACCGCCTGAACTGGCGGCAGAAGCTGGGCATGGACGAAGAGCGGCTGGACCGGCCCAGCCTGGACGATGCCACTCTGTACCTGCCGTCCCAGATCGCCGTCTTTTCGGCACCGGCACTCAATCGTCGTTTGTATTTTTGGCTGGCTGCCTTCTTCACGGCCATGTGCGACCTTGGCCCGGCCGAGGGTGACGACGGATTTGCCCGGGATCTCGCCTTCCTCCGCCATGTCCGCGCGGCCACCACGCGAGTTCTGCACGACTTTCCCGGGCTTCGCGCCCCCCATGCCGAGCTTTGCCAGGCGGTGCTGGCGGCGCGCCCGAACCGCCGTCTGCCGCCCTGCGAGGCGGCGATGGAAGCGGCGGTGCGCGGCCTGCTCGGCGACCCGGCGGGCAGCGACCTGCCGGCCCTTTCCGGAGCCGGAAATTACAAGCCCTTCCTGCCTGTCCCGCTTTGGGGCGAGGTGACAGGCGCCGCCTTGCAGACGCCGCGCCGGCCCGAAGACGACGAGGACGACCGGAGCGGCGACGCGGCCGAAGAGGAGGCTGAACAGAAGAAGCGCCAAGGCTTTCGTCGCGAGCAGGATCAGGCGGAACGCAACGACTCCCTGATGCTCAACCGCTTCGAGAAGATCCTGTCGCTGGCCGAGATGATCAACATCAACCGCAGCGTCGAGGACGATGACGAGGAGAACGCCCGCAAGGCCGCCGATGATCTGGACGAGATCGCCGTCAGCCAATTCAAGCGCAAGCCGGCGGTCAAGCTGAAATTCGACCTGGACCTGCCGCCCGACGCCGTGCCGACCGGCGTGCTGGTCGGCAAACATCTTTATCCCGAATGGGATTATCGTCGGCGCGCCTATCACAGGAACCACTGCCAGGTCATCACCGCCCCGGCCGACGAGGAAGGCGAATCCTGGTCGCCCGATGACGCCGCCCGCCGGCGGATCCGCCGGGTCCGCCGCCAGTTCGAAGCCTTGCGCCCGCGCCAGACCCTGCTTCGCCGGCAGGCCGACGGCGATGACCTGGATCTCGAGGCGGTGGTGCGCGCGCGCTGCGACCTGATGGCCAGCGGGATCGGCTCGGACCGCGTGTTCACTCAGTTCCGCCCCACCGCCCGCGACCTGTCGGTAGCCCTGTTGATGGATGTTTCCTTGTCGACCGACGCCTGGGTACAGAACCGTCGCATCCTCGACGTCGAGAAAGAGGCACTGACCACTCTTTGCCACGGCCTGAAGGCCTGCGACGACGAGTATGCCGTCTATACTTTCACCTCTCGCCGGCGCGATCTGGTGAAGGTGTCGACGGTCAAGGATTTCGACGAGCCGTTCAGCGACACCACCGTGCGGCGGATCAGCGCCCTGAAGCCGGGCTATTATACCCGCATCGGCGCGGCCATCCGCCATGTTACCAAATGCCTGAATGAGCGACCGCACCGTCATCGCCTGCTGCTGGTGCTGACCGATGGCAAGCCCAACGATGTCGACCATTATGAAGGCCGCTACGGCATCGAGGACAGCCGCAAGGCGGTGCAGGAAGCCCGGCGCGCCGGACTTGCGGTGTTCGGGGTGACCATCGACCGCAAGGCGCAGGATTATTTCCCCATGCTGTTCGGCCGTGGCAGCTATGCCATCGTCGGCGATATCAACCGCCTGTCGGCAGCCCTTCCCAAGATCTACAGACAATTGGTGACGCGATGAACCAACATGCCGCCGTCATTCCCGCACAGGCGGGGATCCATGGCCGCGAGGGCTCGGTCGGTGGCCAACTCGCGCCGCCCGCCGCCCCCCAGATGGATTCCCGCCTGCGCGGGGATGACGAAGAAGAAGCCGCCGACTGGGGTGCACTGTCGGATTTGCCCGGCAATCCCATGATGTGGGTGCTGATCCTGTCCGAACTGGTTGTGTTCGGCGCGTTCTTCGCCGCCTTCGCCGTGGCCCGGGCCATGGATCCTGCCGCATTCAATGCCAGCCAGGCGCATCTGGACCGGCTGGCCGGCGGCGTCAACACCATGGTGTTGCTGACCAGCGGACTGGCCGCCGCCCTGGCGGTCAAGACCCGCTCGGAGGGCCGCATTACCGCCTGTCGGCTGTGGCTGGCCACCGCCGGCATCGGGGGAGTGGTGTTCATGGGGGTGAAGCTGGCGGAGTACGCCGACAAGGCGTCGCAGGGTATCGGCCTGGAGACCGACACCTTTTTCACCCTGTTCTTCCTGATGACCGGGTTCCACTTCCTGCATGTGGCCCTGGGCCTGGTATTTCTTGGTGTGGTGGCCTGGCGGTGCAGCATCGAGAACGTCGAGACCGGGACCGCCTTCTGGCACATGGTGGACCTCATCTGGGTCCTGCTCTATCCTCTGGTGTATCTGATCCGATGATAACTCGATTTCGACTGCTGGCGGCCTGGGCCACGCTGATGGCGCTGACCGGCCTTTCGCTGACCGCTTCCGAAGCTGCGACAGCCGGAGCGGTTCGTCCCCTCGGCCTGGTTCCGGTCACCCTGGTGCTCGGCGCCGGCTTCTTCAAGGCGGTGCAGATCCTGTGGACCTATCTCGGCCTGGGACGATCGACCCTGGCATGGAAAAGCACCTTCGTCGGGTTTCTGACGGTCATCTGCCTGGTGATCTTTTCCGCCTATGCGGTGGCTTTGGCCAGATAGCCTCAGGCGGCCTGGCGGGCATGCGCGCCCGCCAGCGGCACTTCGACGAAGAACAGTGAACCTTTGCCGACCTGCGAGCGCACACCGACCCGGTGGCCGAGCAGGTCGCAAAGACGCCGCACGATGGCCAAGCCAAGACCGAGCCCCTGCCCTTCCTCACGCTGCACCGATTTCACCTGGGTGAACTCCTCGAAGATTTCAGCCAAGCGATCGGGCGGAATACCGATTCCGGTGTCCCACACCTCGATACACACGCAGGAACCGCGGTGCCGGCAGCCCACCAAAATCCGTCCTTGCGGGGTATAGCGCACGGCGTTGGCCACCAGGTTCTGGACCACCCGCGCGAGCAGCGCCGGATCGCTGTTCACCTTGGCCGAGGACGGCATCACCGTGAGACGGAGACCCTTTTGTCCGGCCACCGGCTCGAATTCGGCAGCGGCACGGAGAAGGAGATCATTCACCGGAAAGTCCTGCGCCTGGGGCACGACCACGCCGGCATCGAGTTTCGACATGTCGAGCAGTGAATCGAGCAAGGATTTCAAACCTTCCAGTGAACGGTCGAGGTCGGCCAGGATCTTGCTGCTGTGCTCGTCGGCCAGTCGGTAGGACAAGGCCTGGCTGAAATAGAACATCGCCTGCACCGGCTGGCGCAGGTCATGGCTGGCGGTGGCCAGGAACTTGGACTTGGCCAGATTGGCCCGCTCGGCGCCCTCTTTGGCATGGCGCAGTTGCTGCTCGACCGCCGCCCGCTGGCCGATTTCGTTCTGCAGAGCCTGATTGGCCCGCTCCAGGTCAGCCGTGCGATCGCGCACCCGCTGTTCGAGCACGGCATTGGAGGCGCGGACCATCGCCTCGGCCTTCTCGCGCTCACCGATTTCCCGGACCAGCGCCGCGTTGGCGGCCTCCATCGCGCGCGGGCCGGGCAAGCTCAGGGCCTGCGGAAGCAGCGGCCAGAGCGCGACGGCAGTGGCCATCGAGACCACGGCAGTCACCGCCTTGATGGCCCCGGACGCCAGATAGTCCGGGTAGAACAGCGTCCATATGTTCATGAAATGGGTGGTGCCGCAGGCCAGAATGAACAGCCCGAACATCCCGAATATCCAGCGGTAGCGCAGATCTTCCCGCTTCAAGGCGAAATAGACCAAGGCAAATGGTATTGAATAATAGGCAAGGGCGATTATTCCGTCCGATACGGCGTGAAGCCATAATGCCGGACCATAATCGAGGCATACCGCATGGGGCAGGTAAGTCTGTTGCGATGCGAAAAGCTGACGCCAGAAATCGATCAACGAGGACATCCATCCTTCCCGATAAATGGATTAGGATTTACTGCTTCGGGACAGCCATATGGGGTCGGCTCCCCTTTTGGGGAAGGCGGCGGATCTGGCCTTTAAGGGGTAGTCCTGCCCGACTTTTCCGACGGTGTAATGCAACCTTTGTTTTAGGATAGAATGAGGTTTGGCAAGATTCGGCCGGGCTACGGCTTGTCACCCGGCCCGCGCCCCCGAAGGAGGAGGCCCGATGTTCCCCACTCCGACGCGCGTCTTCCTGACCAAGGGTGTCGGAATCCACCGGCACGCCCTCACGGCCTTCGAATTCGCATTGCGCGACGCCGATATCGAGCAGCAGAACCTGGTCTTCGTCTCGTCGATCCTGCCGCCGCGCTGCGAACTGGTCAGCCACGCCGCAGGTATCGAAATGCTCAAGCCGGGTGACATCACTTTCTGCATCATGGCCCGCGCCGAGACCGACGAGCCCGGTCGCCATGTGCACGCCAGTATCGGACTCGCCAGACCCGCCGACCCAGGCATGTACGGATACATTTCAGAACATCACGGCTTCGGGATGAACGCCGCCGCCAGTGGCGAATACGCCGAAGACCTGGCGGCCACCATGCTGGCTTCGACCCTTGGGCTCGACTTCGACCCCGAGGCGGCATGGAACGAGCGCAAGCAGCTTTACGAGCACAGCCAGGTGATCATCGACAGCATGTCGGTCACCGCCTCGGCGGAATGCGGCGCCGATGGCCGCTGGACCTGCGCCCTGGCGGCGGCGGTTTTCCTGTTCTCGTGAAAGCCGCCGCCGGCCGGCCCGGTCAGACCAATGTCGCGAGGGCGGACGGCAGTTCCGCCAGTTGAGCCTTCAACCCGACGAGATCAACCACGCTACCGCCGCCATGCGCCACTTCGGTGTAGGTGCCGTGGCCGGCGCCATCATAGAAGACGACATATCGGCTGTGATTGCCCCAACTGATGCTTTCTTCGACGAAGCCGGTATCAAGCTGGGTGAAGCTGATGTGGCTAGTGGGGTTCAGCGCCACAATCGAACCATCGGTCTTGACCGCGGCCGCCGACGTGACCGAACCGCTGGCATCGAAGGTGAAGGTCGCCCGGTTCTCGGGCTCGACATTCAGCGCCGTGGCGGAGCCGCCCTGGGCGATGAAGCCGGTTGAACCGGCCGCGACGACATAGCTGCCGCTGCCGCCCGGCTGCACGAAGGTCAGGCTCTTCACCTGATTGCCCTCTACCCAGCTCTCGGTGACGCCGCCGGTGCCGATGGCGAACAGCGCGTCGGAGCGCGGCGTGATCGCGACAGTATTGCTGACGTCGCCGTGGCTGATGGTCCGGGTTTCGGCAGTGACGGCGTCGCCGGCAACGGTAAAGTCATAGACCAGGGTGCCGCCATCGGGAAGGCTGGCCGAGGGCTGAGCGATAGTGAAGCTCTTGTCGGTGATGGCGTAAAGACTCGTGCTGCCGGGTTCCAGCCCGAATTGGAGGATCTCGGTGCCCACGATAGAGGAGATGGTCTCGGTCACCGTGCCGGCGCCGACGACGAAACTCTCGCTGCCCGACAGCGGCACGGAATGCGCCTCCGGGCCGCGGATGACCTGCTCGGCCGTAACCTGGCCGTCGGCGATGGTGAATTGATAGCCCGCCGCCATGGACGCGGGCGAACGGCCGTGGGAATCCTCACCCCATCCCCAACCTCTGCCTTGGTCATCCGAATGTATCGAGGGGACCGCCCCCGCACCGGGGGTCATGTCGTAATCGAAACTTTCCATGGCATGTACCTTTCTGGTCGAAGTCATAGTGACGCGATCGGCGTGCCATGAAGTTAAGCCGCAAGTCGAAGAGCACCCTGTAACCCTTCTGTGATCATCTGTGACCAAATAGTTAGACCACCAGGGTGCCCGAGGATCGCAACCGCGACCACGGATAGCACCCGGGCCCATATTGATATCGGCTCTCGTCAATATCTTGTGGGGCGCAGGAATTAGCACTACCGGATGAGCTTGCCGCTCTCCCGGGGCCTCCCTATAATGCCGGCCATGTCCGATCTCTTCCAATCGCTCGCCCCCAAAAGCACCGACTATTCCGCCAAGGACATCGAGGTCCTGGAGGGGCTGGAGCCGGTCCGACGGCGGCCCGGCATGTATATCGGCGGCACCGACGACAAGGCGCTGCACCACTTGGTGGCGGAAGTCCTCGACAACGCCATGGACGAGGCAGTGGCGGGCCATGCCAGCTGGATCGAGTTGGAACTCAAGGTCGACGGCACCGCGGTGATCCGCGACAACGGGCGCGGCATCCCCATCGATCCGCATCCGAAATTCCCCGACAAGTCGGCCCTCGAGGTGATCCTCACCACTCTGCATTCGGGCGGCAAGTTCGGCGGCGACGCCTACAAGGTGTCGGGCGGTCTGCACGGCGTCGGCCTTTCCGTGGTCAACGCCCTGTCCGACCGCCTGACCATCGAGGTCGCGCGCGACCGGGAATTGTGGGCGCAAAGCTACTCCCGCGGGACGCCCCTCGGCCCCCTGACCAAGGTCGGGCCGGTGCAGAACCGCCGCGGCACCGCCGTGATCTTCCATCCGGATGCCGAGATCTTCGGCCCAAGGGCCCATCTGCGCCCCGGCCCTTTGTACCGGATGGCGCGCTCCAAGGCCTATTTGTACCGCGGTGTCGAGATCCGCTGGGCCTGCGACCCTCTGCTGGTCAAGGATGGCGACCCCACGCCGACCAAGGAAACGCTGCGTTTCCCCAATGGCCTCAAGGATTTCCTCGATTCCATGCTGGAGGGTCGGCCGCTCATGGGCGGCCAAAGCTTCGCCGGCACCGCCAGCTTCGCCGACGACATGGGCAATGCCGAGTGGGCCATCGCCTGGCCCGAGGACGAAGACGGGTTCTGCAACTCCTATTGCAACACCATTCCGACGCCCGAAGGCGGCAGCCATGAGGCTGGCCTGCGCAATGCCCTGACGCGCGGCCTGCGCCAGTACGGCGAGATGGCGGGCAATCGGCGCGCGGCGAACATTACCGCCGAGGACGTGATGGGCGGCGCCTGCATCGTCCTTTCGGTGTTCATCCGCGACCCACAGTTCCAGGGCCAGACCAAGGAAAAGCTGGCCACACCCGAGGCAACCCGCCTAGTGGAAAATTCCATCAAGGATCATTTCGACCACTGGCTGTCGGGCGACCCTGCCGCCGCCAAGGCACTGCTCGAACGGCTGATCGAGCGGGCCGAGGACCGGGCGCGCAAGAAACAGGCGAAGGAGCTTTCGCGCAAGACCGCCACCAAGCGCCTGCGTCTGCCGGGCAAGCTGGCCGATTGCTCGCGCAGCCTGGCGCAAGGCTCGGAACTGTTCCTGGTAGAGGGCGACTCGGCCGGCGGCTCGGCCAAGCAGGGACGCAACCGGGAAACCCAGGCGGTGCTGCCGCTGCGCGGCAAGATCCTGAACGTCGCCTCGGCCACCCTTGACAAGATGCGCGCCAACCAGGAGATCCGCGATCTCATCGAGGCGCTAGGCTGCGGCATCCGCGAATCCTACGACGACGACAAGCTGCGTTACGAGAAGATCATCATCATGACCGATGCCGATGTGGACGGCGCCCATATCGCTTCCCTGCTGATGACATTTTTCTACCAGGAGATGCCCGGGCTGATCGAGCATGGGCATCTGTTCCTCGCCTGCCCGCCGCTCTACCGCATCAGCCATGGGCAGACGACCGTCTATGCCCGCGACGACGCCCACAAGGGCGAACTCATGGCCTCGACCTTCGCCGGGAAGAAGGTGGAGATAAGCCGCTTCAAGGGCCTGGGTGAGATGCCGCCGCATCAGTTGAAGGAAACCACCATGGATCCGAAGACGCGCCAGCTGCTGCGCGTCATCGTGCCCCACGGCAAGACCGAAGAGGATCACGAGGAAGCCAAGGAGACCTCGCGCCTGGTGGACAGCCTGATGGGCAAGCGCCCGGAACTGCGCTTCCAGTTCATCCAGGAGCGGGCCAGGTTCGTCAGGGATCTCGACGTATAGAACGCAGGGCTTCCGGCCCGGTCGCCTGAGGCGATCGACGGAGGTAGCAGATCGGCCGAAGCGCTGAACGGTTATCGTTCGCCCCGGCAAGAGCGGCGGCCTGCACCGGGGCGATACACCGGCCCTCCCGCCGCCCCCTGGTCCATTTCCGGGGGCTGGTCGCCGGAAGAGTCAAAGTGGCAAAGCCGACGGCGATCGGCGGCACCATGACCAGCGTGCAGGCAGTTGGAACGGTCAGCGCCCCGCCGGTCACCTTCCATCGGCTCTACCTGCCTGACGGGGGCTTCTTCCAACTTCACCTGGACGCCGAGGGACAGCCCGACGAATGCCGCTATTTCAGCGTCTTCGACAACATCACCCCCGGCAACGAGGAAGACTGGCGATTCTGGCTGGACAGAGCGGAAGGGCTCATCGGCTGGCCGGAATTTCAGACCAAGGACGGCAAGAGCTATGGCCGCCGCTGGAATGCCGGACCAGCACGAATCGCGCCGCGCCGCCTCGATGAACGAATCGAGACCGCACGGAACGAGCTGTCCTCCGTCGCCCAGGCGATGCTTTACGCCGCCCCCATCGGCGCGCCACCGCCGGCGCCCTCCGATGAATACATCCTGGTCGAAGCCATCGAGCAGCAAGGGCAGGCCTGGGTGCGCATTTCCGCCGGGCTCGATATCAACCCGGCATCCCTGTCGCTGGCTTGAGGTGCCCGATGGTCGACATGCGCTCCGTTCTAGACGCCCTTGCAGCCGGGCTGCTGGTCCTGCTGCCGCAATTCGCCGTCACCATGGCGCTGCTGATCATCGGTGTAGCCATCTACATGCGCCTCACCCCGTTCAACGAGCGAAACCTAGTGGTCCGCCCCAGACGCTTGGTCCCCAAGCGCCTGGATCAGGCGGCCCACCAACCAATTGAATTGTGGTGAAAATTCGACGGCTGGTGGCGGTACCATCCGTCGGATTTTCACCACTAGTGGTCCAGGGCAATACCGCCGGGGGCATCACGCTGGGCGGGGCCATCCTGGCGCTGGCCATTCCTCTGGCCGCCACCCTGGCCACCAGCCATGCGGTCCTCGACATCGTGTTGTGGGGCGTAGTGGCGCTGATCCTGCAGTTACTCTCCTTCACCGCGGCGCGGCTGTTGATCCCCGACCTGCGACGGCAGATCGAGGGAGGAAATACCGCTAGCGCAATTGCGCTGGTCGGAGTGCAACTGGCCGTCGCCCAGATGAATGCGGCCGCCATGGCCGGTTGATCGAACCCGAATGGAGGCGTCCCATGTTCTCGTTCATTCGCAATCTTCTGGGCACCAAGACCGATCAAGCCGTGCAAAGCGCCATCGAGGCGTTGGTTCGCTGGGACCCGCAAACCGCCACCGAAGCCGAGCTCCGCACGATGGAGCAGTATCTGGACCATCTGGGCCTTCAGGTTGCCGAGGCGCGGGATTCATACACACGGGAAAAAAAGGAATCGGATGCCATCCAGGCTTTGTCTCATCAGCGCATGGCCGCGGCTGAGCAGTTGCAGAAACAAATGGCGGAAGAGCCGGACCCCGCCCGCAAGGCCCAATTGGAAAGCAGCCTGACTACCCTGGTGTCGATGCTGGAACAGATGGCGCCGGACGTCGATCGCGAGGCCAAGGACGTTGCGGATGCCCAGGACTTCCTCGAAATGCTGGAAAAGAGCTATGCCGAGGCCGGAGCCAAGCTCAAGGAGGCCCACGCCCAGTTGATCCGGGCGCAACGCGACCTGGGACGGGCCGACCAGCAGCGGCAGATGGCCGAGCGCCAAGCGGAAGGAGCCCGCCAGGCCGCCGGCCTGTCACACGCCACCAGCGGCCTGACAGTGGCGCTGAACGCCATGCAGGACGCGGCCGCCAAGGAACGCGAAAAGGCCGAGGCGGCCAATGCGAAGGCCAAGCTGCTGCACCCCTCGGACCCCGAGAAGGCGGATTCGAACATCGCCGCAGCCCTGGCCAAGGTCGCTGGAGCGGTGCCGCAGCCGCTCAGCGTCACCGACCGGCTGGCGGCGCTGAAGGCGCGGCGGTCGTAGGGCCGGCGGCGTCCGGCGGCGGCGCGAACACTGCGACGCGGTCGCCGCTTTTCAACCAAGCCGATTGTTCCGGTGTATGGAACGCCATGCTGCCGTCAGCCCGAATTGCGAGCACCAGTTTTTCGGTATCCGAGTGCTTTTCCGCAATCTTCAACCCGGCCTCGACGGCATCCACGGCCTCGAGACGAAAGGCCCAGCCGGTTCGGATCATGTCGTTCAGGCTGTGAAAATCCAGGCCCGGCTCGGAGACCACCTTGCCGCGCCAGTCCCGGGCCGGGATCGCATGGCGGTCCAGCCGCCCGGATTGCAGAGCCAGCTGGTGGACCCTCTCGCGCCCCAGTTCCGGCGCCAGGCGAGCGCAGACCAGCGCGTTGTAAGCGTCGTTGTCGGTCGCCGCCAGGACATAATCGATGTCGGTAGTATCGGCCACCTCGTCGACTCTTTGTGACAGGACATCCGCCGCGACAGTTGCGATGCCCCGCTCGCGTGCCGGTCGGAGCGAAGCCCATGACGGGTCGGCCAACACCACCGGCACGTCGGCCTGATGCAGGGCCGATCCCAACGCCAGGGACCACGGGGAGGCTCCGACGATCAGCAGGCCGGGCCGATCCGAGGAACGCAGACCGAGAAGGCCGGCGAAGACGGTCAAGCTCAGGCCCTGCAGCACCACGGTGCCGGTGATGACTGAAAAGATCAACGGCAAGACAAGCGAGCCGTCGCGGAACCCGGCGTCGCTCAGTGCGCGCCCGGCCAGGCCGGCGACAGCCGCAGCGATGATCCCGCGCGGGCCCAGCCAGGACAGCAGCGCGGTCTCGCGCCAGGAAAAACCTGAACCCAACATGGCCAAGCCCACGGCAGCGGGGCGGACCACCAGCATCAACGCCGCGACGAAGGCGCCGACGCGCCAGTTCGCGGCGCCGATCACGCCGCGATCGATATCGGCGGCCAAGATGATGAACAGCATGGAGACGACAAGCATGGTGAGTGACTGCTGGACACGTGCCAGAGTGCCGAATCCGGTGATATTGGCATTGGCGAGACCCAGGCCGAAGACCGTTGCCGCCAGCAGCCCGGCATCGCGCTCCAGCAGATTGCCGCAGGCGTAGAGCCCCAGGGTGCCGGCCAGCAGCATGCCTATGCGAAGTTCCTCCGGAGCCTGATCGGAATGGAACGCGGTGCGCAGCCCCCAGGCTGCCGCCAAACCGCCGCCGATCGTCCCCGCCACGGCGGGGACCAGCTTCAACAGCAGGTTCATCCCACCACCACCCGACAGCGATGCCTCGCCCACCGCCACCTGCAGGCTGATGACCGTCACCATCGCTCCGATGGGGTCGTTGACCACCGCCTCCCATTTGAGCAGCGAGCGCAACCGGCGCTGCAGCCGCGCCTGCCGCAACAGCGGCAGAATGACCGTCGGCCCGGTCACTACCAGGATCGCCCCGACCACGATGGCTACCGGCCAGGAGAGCGGTCCGATCCAGTGGGCGGCCAGCGTTCCGAAGATCCAGTTGAGCGGCAAGCCGGCAAACAGCAGCCGGCGGACCGCCGGGCCGGCCTGCCGAAGGTCGCGCAGGTTGAGAGTCAGTCCGCCTTCGCAGACGACCAGCGCCACGGCGACTCCGACCAACGGCTGGTACAGCCGCCCAAGGTCGTGGGAAGGATGGATCAGCCGCAGCCCCGGCCCGAACAGGAGACCCAGACCGAGGAGCAGAATGATCGGCGGCACCTTCGTGCGCCAACCCAGCCATTGGGCGAAGATGCCGCTGACGATGACCGCCAGCACATAGACCGCGACATGAAGTTCCAAGTTCCGACGCCCCGCTGCGGTGTCCCATTCCGTGGTGGAACAAGCGCAATCGGATTCCGGCCCATGCCTTCCGTCGCCCGCATGCCTTCCGACACCGTCATGGCGCTCAAGGGCTGTCCCACAGGAAGGTGGCGAAGGATGATACCGGCTCACGCTCCGTCACCAGGCGGTTTTCCGGAGCCTCGGGATCTTCATGGCCGATGGCGAGGCCGCAGGCGATCACTTCGCTGTCGGAAATGCCCAATTCGGCGCGGATCAGCCGGTTGAACTTGGTGAAGGCCTGCTGCGGGCAGGTATGCAGGCCGAAGCCGCGTGCGGCCAGCAGGATGGACATGAGGAACGTACCGGTGTCGTACCAGCTTCCCTGTGACATCTGCCGGTCGATGGTGATAAACATTCCCACCGGCGCGCCGAAGAACAGGTAGTTGCGGCCGTGCTGGCGCTTCATCGCCGCCGCATCACCTTTGGCGATGCCAAGCTGCGAGTAGAGGTCCTTACCCAGCTTGCGCCGCCGCGACAGATACGGCTCGGTCCACTGCCTGGGGTAGTACTCATACTCTTCCTGGTAAGCCGGATCTTCCGCTTCATGGGCGGCGAGAATCGTTGCGGAAAGGCGCCTCTTGGCCTCGCCGGCCACCACCCAGACCTTCCACGGTTGAATGTTGGAGCCGCTGGGCGCCCGGCTGGCAAGGGCCAGGATCCGCTCGATGGTATCGCGCGGTACCGGGGTCGGCAGGAAGGCGCGCACCGCCCGGCGAGTGGCGATCGCCTCGAACACGTCGCATTGGGCCTGCGGCAGGACATCGTTGGCAAGGTGGCTCATCGGTTGTTCCCCTGGTGGCATTAACGCGTTTTCCGCTTCGCTCCGAACGTCTGATACAATGCCTGCGGCTGCGGCAGGCTCGAACGCCGCCTTGCCGGATCCGCCGGCAATCACACGGAATACGCGCAACGCGCGGAGGCTTGTCGCAAGACTCCGCTCCACAGCGAAGTGGGGTTTGCTCGACCCTAATAGGGAAACAACCTCGCCGGGATGTCAATCGCCGGCCAGCGCGTCGGCGTCGCCCGGAGGCTGGTTGTGGCGGGCCGACACATAGGCGGTGAATTGCTCGGCCGGCATGGGCGCCCCGAAATGATAGCCCTGCGCCTCGTCGCAACGGTGGGCCCGCAGATAGGGCAGCAGACGCTCGTGTTCGACACCTTCGGCAATGGTCCGCAAACCGAGGCCGGCCGCCATCTGGATGATGGCGCGCACGATGGCCGCATCATTGGCGTCGGTGTCGAGGCCGCGGATGAAAGACTGGTCGATCTTCACCTTGTCGACGGCGAACCGCTTGAGATAGGCCAGGCTCGAATAGCCCGTGCCGAAATCATCGATGGATAGCCGCACGCCCAACCCCTTCAGCCGCTGCACGGTCTGGAGCACCGCCTCGGCGTCGCTGATCAGGATGGATTCGGTCAGTTCCAGCTCCAGATAGTGAGGCTCCAACCCAGAGTCCGCCAGGGCGGCGGCGACCGTCTGTTCCAGGTTTCCCCGGCGAAACTGGATCGCCGAGAGATTAACCGCGATCACCAACTCGGGCAGGCCCATTCGCCGCCAGGCCGCAGCTTCCCGACAGGCCTCGCGCAACACCCATTCACCGATCGGGACAATCAGCCCGCTTTCCTCAGCCACCGGAATGAACCGGCCGGGGGGGATCAGGCCCCTTTCCGGGTGGTTCCACCGTACCAGCGCCTCGGCGCCGATCACCGCCCCACTGCCCAGGTCGATTTGCGGTTGGTAATGCAGAAGGAACTCACCCCGACCCAGGGCCGAGCGCATGTCCCCCAGCATATGCAGCCGTTCCCCAGCATCGACGTTCATCTGGGAATTGAAGAACCGGCAGGCGTTGCGCCCGGCCTGCTTGGCCGAATACATGGCGGCGTCCGCTTTCTTCAGCAGCGTGTAGAACCCATCCCCGTCGTCGGGATAGACGGCGGCGCCGATGGATACGGAGGTGATCAGCGGGCCACCGTTGATGGTGAAGACCTCGGCCAGTTTTCGCTGGATCTTGTCGACGATGCGGGTCACCGCCGCTGCCCCCGGAACGTCGGGCAAGATCAGAATGAACTCGTCGCCACCCTGGCGGGCGATCGTATCCGTTTCCCGTACGCAGTCCTTCAGCCGGGCGGCCACCGCCCGCAGCAATTCGTCGCCCGCCGAGTGTCCGAGGGAATTGTTGACCACTTTGAAATTATCGAGGTCCACCACCAGCAACGCCACCTGATGGTGTTCACGCTCGGCATAGGCCGCGGCCAGTTTGAAGCGGTCCTTGGCCAACAGCAGGTTGGGCTGACCGGTCAGCGTGTCGTGGTGGGCAAGGAAATACAGTTGCTCCTCGGCCTTCCGGCGATCGGTGACGTCGCGCACGAAGACCAGCGAGCCGTCCCTTCCGTCGAAGCGGAACGGCACTGTCGAGATTTCCACGTCGCGAAAGCTGCCGTCGGCACATAGCAGACGCTCGGCCGATGACGACGCGGCCTGGGCCGCGCAGTGGTCACCTCACCATCGATGGGCGCATGCTCGCCGCTCAACCGCTCGCTCACCGGCTTGCCCAACAACTGCTCCGCCGGGATGCCGCCGAAAAGCTCCAATGCCGCGGCGTTCACGAAGGCGAAGCATCCGTCGGTCTGTACGAAAATGGCATCGGGAGCGCCATCCACCAACATGCGGAAACGTTGTTCGCTCTCCAGCAAGGCGGCTTCGTAGCGTTGCCGGTCCTCGATCAGCAGGTTGAAACTGCCGATCAGGCGGCCGACCTCGTCATCGCGAGCGACCGGGACGGTTGCCAGCGGTGCCCGGCCGTCCATCATCCGGAGCAACGCCCCGGTGGCCTCTTCGAGCGGAGCGAAACTGCGCCGAACCATGCGATCAATGGCGACGATCGCCACCAGGGTAAGAATGACGGCGATGACGACGACATAGTTGCGCATTACCGACAGGGGCCTGAACGCGACCGCGGTGGGGACCGAGGCCTCGACCAGCCATCCGGCCAGGGGCACCCGCGCCCCGGATATCAAGCGCGCAGCCCCGTCGGCGCCGACGGCGGTGGCAGATCCTTCGAACCCCTGGGAAAACCGGTCGTAAAGCTGATCCATCCCGCCAGCCGGCAGCGGCGCGAGCACGCGCGCCGTATCGGTGGCCGCGACCACCACATTGTCGCGGAGGGACAGGACATTCAGCTCGCCGTACCCGGTCAGCGAACGGTCGGAAATCAGGCCAAGAAAATTGGGGGCCGAAAGGTCGATGACGCCCCCCATGACGGCGCGCAGACGGCCGGCCGCATCGAACACCGGAACGCTGATCACCAGGAGCGGCCGCCGCGACATGGCGCCACGGATTGGTTTGTCGATGTACGGCTTTTGCGTGGCGACCGCTTGGCGGAAATAGTCCCGGTCACCGAAGCTCGCACCCGCCCGCCCGTCCAGAACCGGATAGTCGGCAACGACCTTACCATCCAGGCCGATCACCATGACGCCGCCCGAAAACATTGCCGATGTGACCCGCAAATGGCCCAGATAGCTTTGCAGGGCGAGCGGATCGTCCAGTGCAGAAGGCGGAATATCGGCCGCAGCCCTGCCGAGCGCCTCCACCCGCTCGCTCAATTTATTGCCGAGTTCAGCCGCAAGGTATTTCGTCGAAGCGAACCGTTGTTCCGCAAGATCCCGCTCAAATTGATTCTTGACGATCGTCAACGAGAAGAAAACCAACAGCCAGACAAAAGCGACAACGAACCCAACGGTCAAAAAAATGATCTTGTCCTTCAGACATCCGGTACATGAGACGCGAATATCGGGAAGGCGGAACATCAATCGCATATCCAACTGGCAAGGGGAAATCTACTGTCGGTTGACCGTCGATACACCAAGACGGGTGTTTTCTTTGCTAATAACAAATTTTCCGGCACGCGTCACGCGAATGATATTACTGTTTTAACAAATTAGAGGCCGCATGTCCGCCCGTCACCATGCGCACGTCGATATTCCCCCGGGTTAGCTCCTGTCCATTTCTTGAACGCACGGTGGAATGCGCTGGCTTCGGCGAATCCCAGTTCGCCGGCAATGGCCATGATGCTCTTGCCGGAATCGCTCAGCAGATTGATGGCCATGTCGCGGCGCAGGTTGTCCTTGATCACCTGATAGGAATGCCCCTCGGCCTCCAGCCGGCGGCGCAGCGTCGACACCGACGCGCCGAGTTCATCGGCGAACTGATCGAAATTGGGCCATTCGGAGGGCGGCATGTCGTGTAACTGGTGACGGATGCGGCTGGCCAGGCTGTGGCTGTCCTTGTACTGCACCAGCAGGTTCTGCGGCGCCAACCGCAGGAACTCCTGCAGTGCCTGCTCGGTCCGCACCACCGGAAGGCCCGCGACCTTGCGGTCGAACGTAATGCGGGTGTGGTCCTGACTGAAACGCAGATCCGAGCAGAAAAGCACCGGATATTCGACGCCGTGCGGCGGTTCGGGATATCGGAAGCCGGCGACCAGGATGGGGATGCGCCTGTTAACCAACCAGCAGATCAGACGATGGACGAAGATGAGCAGGTTCTCCTGGGCGAACATCCGCGCCGGCCGGTCAGGAAAGCGTTCGTGCAGGACCAGGTGAAAGTACCGCCCGTCGCCCTCGACACCGCCCCACAGGTCGTCGAGCAACAGTGCGAAAAAGTCGAGGGCCCGCTGCAATGCCTGCGCCATGGTCCTGCAATGGACCACGGCGTGACACAGCATGGCGAAGCTGCCCAGTTTCATGCGCCGGGAGTCCTGGCCAAAGAACTCGTCGTCCAGGGTCTGGGCGATCAGCCGCAGCAGCGCCGTATAGACGGCGGCCGATACCCGGGCGTTGGGCAACGACAGCAGGCTGGGCGAGATGCCGCTTTGTTCCAGAAGCGTGTCGGCATCGATGTCGCGTCGACGAACGCCCTCCAGCACGGCATCGACGAAGCATATGGAAATGGTTCCCTTTTCCATGAAGTCGCCTGGTCGAGCACCGTCAAAGCTGTCCGACTGAAGAGTACCGGATGTTGCAAATTGTGTCAGGCACTTTGAGCGCTCGCGGCATCGACCGGCCGCCGGGCCGGTCGGTAGGCTCTTGTAAGATAAAGCCCCGTCGCACCCTGTGGGAGAGAGGGCGGGCAGGTCGAGGGAGCGCTCGGAAATGCAGATCAGAGACAGCGTGTTCATCGTCACGGGCGGCGCCTCGGGGCTGGGCGCCGCCACCGCCCGCATGCTGGCCGAGGCCGGCGGCAAGGTGGTCGTCGCCGACCTCAACGAGGCGGCCGGACAGGCCCTGGCCACCGAATTGGGAGCCGGCGCGCTGTTCCACCGGACCGACGTCACCGACGAGGCCAGCGCCGCCGCCGCGGTCGACACGGCGTCGGGCCGCTTCGGCGGGCTGCACGGACTGGTCAACTGCGCCGGCATCGCACCAGGCGAGAAGGTGGTGGGCCGCGAGGGCCCGCATTCGCTCGAAGTCTTCACCCGCGCCGTGATGGTCAATCTGGTTGGCAGCTTCAACATGCTGCGGCTGGCCGCCGCAGCCATCGCGAAAGGCAAGCCCAACGACCAGGGTGAACGCGGGACGATCGTCAACACCGCCTCCATCGCCGCCTTCGACGGCCAGATCGGCCAAGCCGCCTATTCCGCGTCGAAAGGCGGAATCGTCGGCATGACCCTGCCCGTCGCCCGCGAACTGGCCCGCTCCGGCATTCGCGTGATGACAATCGCGCCCGGCATCTTCGAAACTCCCATGCTGATGGGCCTGCCCAAGGAGGTCCAGGAATCGCTAGGGGCGACGGTGCCGTTCCCGGCCCGTTTGGGCAAGCCGGCGGAGTATGCCGCGCTGGTTCGCCATATCATCGAGAACCCCATGCTGAACGGCGAAGTGATCCGTCTGGACGGCGCCCTCCGCATGGCTGCGAAATAACCAAATGGCCGGGAGCAACAGCATGACAATCGAGGATCCCATCGTCATCGTCGGCGCTGCCCGCACCCCGATGGGGGGCATGCAGGGCGATCTCAAGGATGTGCCGGCCTCCCGGCTGGGAGCGGCGGCCATCGCCGCCGCGGTTCAGCGGTCGGGCGTCGTCGCCACCCAGGTCGAAGAAGTCATCATGGGCTGCGTGCTGCCGGCCGGCCAGGGTCAGGCGCCGGCCCGCCAGGCGTCGCTGGGCGCCGGCCTGCCGCTGGCCGCCGGCTGTACCACGGTGAACAAGATGTGCGGATCGGGCATGAAGGCGGCGATGCTGGGCCACGACCTGATCCTGGCGGGCAGCGCCGAGATCGTGGTGGCCGGCGGCATGGAGAGTATGACCAACGCCCCCTATCTGCTGGACAAGGCGCGTGGTGGCTACCGCATGGGCCACGGCCGGGTCCTCGACCACATGTTCCTCGACGGCCTGGAAGATGCCTACGACAAAGGCCGGTTGATGGGAACCTATGCGGAAGAATGCGCCCAGGCCTACCAGTTCACCCGCGAGCAGCAGGATGACTGGGCCATCACCTCGCTGACCAGGGCGCAGAAGGCCATTTCCGACGGCAGCTTCGCCGGCGAAATCGTGCCGGTGACCGTCAAGGCCGGCAAGGCCGAGCGCCTGGTCGAAACCGACGAGCAGCCACCCAAGGCCAATCTGGACAAGGTGCGCGCCCTGAAGCCGGCCTTTCGCGATGGAGGCACGGTCACAGCGGCCAATTCCAGTTCGATTTCCGACGGCGCGGCGGCGCTGGTGCTGATGCGCCGCTCCCAGGCCGAAAAACACGGCCGCAAGCCGCTGGCGATAATCCGCGGGCACGCCACCTATGCCGACAAGCCGGGCCTATTTCCCACCGCCCCGATCGGCGCCATGCGCAAGCTGTTCGAGCGGACCGGCTGGAGCAAGGACCAGGTGGACCTGTTCGAGGTCAACGAAGCCTTCGCCGTCGTGGCCATGGCGGCGATCCGCGATCTCGGTCTACCCGAGGACAAGGTGAACGTCCATGGCGGCGCCTGCGCGCTCGGCCATCCGATTGGCGCATCGGGGGCCCGCATCGTCGTCACCCTGCTGGCCGCGCTTGAGAAATACGGCCTGAAGCGCGGCTTCGCCTCGTTGTGCATCGGCGGCGGCGAAGCCACCGCGATGGCGGTAGAACTTCTGTGATCCCGACTGAGGAACAGACTCTCATCCGCGACACTGCGCGGCAGTTCGCCAAGGAGCGGCTGGCCCCCTTCTCGGCCCAGTGGGACCGCGAGACCAGCTTTCCCCGCCAGGCCATCCGCGAGATGGGTGAACTGGGCTTTCTCGGCATGCTGCTGCCCGAGGAATTTGGCGGCTCGGCCACCGGGCATATGGCCTATGTCATGGCGATGGAAGAGATTGCCGCCGCCGACGGCGCCTGCTCCACCATCATGAGCGTGCACAACTCGGTCGCCTGCATGCCCATCTACCGGTTCGGCAGCGAGGCGCAGAGGAACCGCTTCCTGCCGCTCATGGCGCGAGGTGACTGGCTGGGCGCATTTGCTCTGACCGAGCCGCAGGCCGGGTCCGACGCGTCCGCACTGAAGGTCCGCGCGGTGCGCGACGGCGATCATTATGTCCTGAGCGGCACCAAGCAGTTCGTCACCTCGGGCAAGAACGCCCAGGTGCTGGTCACTTTCGCCGTCACCGACCCCGCAGCCGACAAGAAAGGCATCACCGCCTTCATTGTCCCCACCGACACCCCCGGCTATACGGTGGCCCGCGTCGAAGAGAAGATGGGACAGCATGCCTCGGACACCTGCCAGATCGTCTTCGACGATATGCGCCTTCCGGCCGAGCTGCTCCTGGGCGCCGAGGGCGACGGCTACAAGGTGGCGCTGTCCAACCTGGAAGGCGGGCGTATCGGAATCGCAGCCCAATGCGTCGGCATGGCCCGCGCCGCATTCGAAACGGCTCGCGATTACGCGCGGGAGCGGGTCAGCTTCGGCAAGCCGATCATCGAACACCAGGCCATCGCATTCAAGCTGGCCGATATGGCGACGCAGATTTCCGCCGCCCGGCATATGGTGCACCACGCCGCCGAACTGCGTGATGCCGGCCTGCCCTGCCTGACCGAAGCCTCGATGGCCAAACTGTTCGCCTCGGAAATGGCCGAACGGGTCTGCTCCGCCGCCATCCAGGTGCTGGGCGGCTACGGTTATCTGGCCGACTACCCGGTGGAGCGGATCTACCGTAACGTCCGCATCACCCAGATCTACGAAGGCGCCAGCGAAATTCAGCGGATGCTGATCGCCAGGAACCTTTGACCGACGAGACCCCTCGCTCGCGCCCGGGATGGCAGCGCCTCCCGGGATCCCGAGTGAAGGCGAGGGTTCTCCTGACGATGGGGAAATTCATGGGACCGCTGGCCGGGATCAAGGTCATCGAATTTGCCGGTCTTGGACCGGCGCCGTTCTGCGGGATGATGCTGGCCGACATGGGGGCCGAGGTGTTGCGCATCGACCGCAAGGGCGGCGGGCCCGACCTGTTGGGCCAAAGGCACGACGTCCTGGCCCGGGGAAGGCGCTCGGTCGGGCTCGACCTCAAACAGCCGCCGGGCGTGGAAACGGCCCTGCGCCTGATCGACAGCGCCGACGTGCTGCTGGAAGGCTTCCGCCCCGGGGTGATGGAACGCCTGGGCCTGGGCCCCGAGGTCTGCCGACGGCGCAATCCGCGCCTGGTCTATGCCCGCATGACCGGCTGGGGCCAGGACGGCCCGCTGGCCAAGGCGGCCGGCCATGACATCAACTACATCGCGCTGTCAGGCGCCCTTTCGGCCATCGGTCGGCCAGGCGGTGCGCCGGTGCCGCCGCTCAATCTGGTGGGCGATTTCGGCGGCGGCGGCATGCTGATGGCCTTCGGCATCGCCTGCGCCCTGCTGGAGGCCGGGCGCTCCGGCCAAGGGCAGGTGGTGGATGCCGCCATGGCCGACGGCGCCGCCCTGTTGACCTCGATGATCTACAGCCTGAGAGGCAACGGCCTGTGGCCGGGCGGCCGCGGCGAAAACCTGCTGGACGGTGGCGCGCCGCACTACGGCACCTATGAATGTGCCGACGGCAAATGGGTGGCGATCGGCCCGCTGGAGCCGCAGTTCTATGCCCTGTTCCTGGAAAAATGCGGCATCGACGATCCGGATTTTGCCGATCCCGCCGACCGCTCGCACTGGCCCAGGCTGCGGGCCAAGCTGGAAACCTTGTTCAAGTCCCGCCCCCGAGCCGAATGGTGCACCCTGCTCGAGGGTTCAGACGCCTGCTTCGCCCCGGTACTCGACTTCGACGAAGCGCCGGCCCACCCGCACAACCGGGCCCGCGGCAGCTTCTTCACCCAGGGCGGCATCGTCCAGCCGGCCCCGGCCCCCCACTTCGACCGCACTCCGGCCAGCCCGGGCGGCCAGCCCCCCGCCCCCGGCGAGCATACCGAGGCAGCCTTGGCCGACTGGGGCTTCTCCCCTGGCGAAATTGCCGGACTGAGGGCTGCTACGGTAATTTGATGGACATCGAACCGGGCAGGAACGGATGAAGCTATACGATTTTCCCAAGGCGCCAAGCCCGCGCCGGGTACGCATCTTCGCCGCGGAGAAGGGACTTGCCCTGACGACGGTGGAGGTCAACCTGCGTCAGGGCGAACAGTTCTCCCAATCGTACCGATCGATCAATCCCCAATGTGTCGTGCCCTTCCTCGTCCTCGACGACGGTACCGGCATCGGCGAAGTGGTGGCGATCTGCAGGTATCTTGAGGAAATCGCGCCCTCGCCGCCGCTTCTGGGGACGGATCCGACCAGCAAGGCGCTGGTCGCCATGTGGGATCACCGCATGGAAGTCGAGGGGTTTGCCGCGGTCGCCGAAGTGCTCCGCAATTCCGCACCGACCTTCCGCGGGCGCGCGCTGACCGGGCCTCTGGCAAGCGACCAGATCCCCCCGCTGGCCGATCGCGGCCGGGCCCGGGTCGCCGCCTTCTTCGACATGCTTGACCGCCGGCTGGCCGAAAGCTCCTTCGTCGCCGGCCCGAGCTTCAGCATGGCCGACATCACCGCCCTGGTCAGTGTCGACTTCGCCGACAGGGTCAAGATCCCCGCGCCCGAGGGGCATATCCACCTCAAGCGCTGGCATGAGAACGTTTCCCTGCGGCCAAGCGCCACGGCCTGATACCTGGTCTCGACAAGCGAAACGCATCGCCCGAATGGTCTGCAGATAGCCCAGGCTGGCGAAGCGACAACATCGAACACCCCCCCGTGCTGCCCCCAGCAGCCAAGACCATCATCGGCCGGCGGCATCATTTTGCCGTCGCGCCTGCAAGGCACGCACGATCCGGCGGTCGGGAACCAGCCACATCAGCGCCACCAGCACATAGAGCGCCTGGGAAAGCCGCGTGTCGACGAAGGCCAGGAGGACGGCGCCGGCGTAGAACAGCGGCGACAACTTGCCCTTGAGGTCGCGTCCCACGGCCGCGGCCAGCAAGGATTTCCTGCCCTGGTCGGCAATGATGCTGCGCTGCAGGAGCCAGTAGGCGATGGCCGCCATCAGCAATATGATTCCATAGAGGGCGGTGGGTGTCGCGGCGAAATGGTTTTCGCCCATCCAGCCGGTGACGAACGGGATCAGCGACAGCCAGAACAACAAATGCAGATTGGCCCACAGGATCGCTCCGGTGACCCGTTCGGTGGCATGCAGCATGTGGTGATGGTTGTTCCAGTAAATGGCCAGGTAGACGAAGCTCAACACATAGCTGAGAAAGACGGGCAGCACCGGCAACAACGCGGTCGGCTCGGCGTCCTGCGGTACTTTCAGGTCCAGCACCATGATGGTGATGAGGATGGCCAGCACGCCATCGCTGAACGCCTCGAGCCGGCCGCGCCCCACCTCACCCCCGCGTTTCAGCGCCCGGACGGCCGGCACTGGGGTGGCCGGCATTCAGCAGCCGCGCCGCCCCGGTGGGCGAGATCGGCTGCCACCGGGCAGGTGCTCTCCGGAAAGGGCGTCAAGAGCGGATCGAGCCACGGTTCCGGATCACCGGCTTCCATGGCCGACCAACGCGGCCAGGCGGGGATTGTTCCCGTTCCCCCCGGCTCGTCCGCGCGGCGACGATCGTCAGAAGGCGCAAAACCCTGTGGCGGAATCTGTCACCGGCTTTGACCGGTCAGGACATAGACCCTTGTGTCGCCAAGGATTTATCTTGCGGGAAATGACCAACAAGAATCAAATCAGGGAGCGCTCGATGCCCGAAGGTGTGCGCATGTCGGTTGCGGCGAAGTCTACCGGTAAACCGCGCCACAAGCTGCGGTTCGTCACCGCCACCAGCC
This sequence comes from Pseudomonadota bacterium, assembly GCA_021793155.1. GTDB lineage: Bacteria > Pseudomonadota > Alphaproteobacteria > Rhodospirillales > Magnetospirillaceae > DUZF01. The sequence goes on from JAJYTF010000011.1 coordinate 97,937, forward strand.
TGTTCGACGGCCATGACGCGGCGATCAACATCATGCGGCGCCTGCTGCAGCAGGCGGGCGTCGAGGTAATCCATCTGGGCCACAACCGCTCGGTTGAGGAGGTCGTCGTCGCGGCGATCCAGGAGGATGTCCAGGGCATCGCCGTCAGTTCCTATCAAGGCGGTCATATCGAGTTCTTCAAATACATGGTCGACCTGTTGCGCCACCGCGGCGCCGGCCATGTGAAGATCTTCGGCGGCGGCGGCGGCGTCATCGTGGCCCCGGAAATCCGCGAACTCGAGGCCTATGGCGTCGAGCGCATCTATTCACCCGAGGACGGCCAGCATATGGGCCTGGTCGGCATGATCGACGACATCGTGCAGCGGGCCGATTTCGATGTGGCCGGCCAGCTTCCCGACAGCCTGGACGGCCTCGATGCCCCCGACCGCCGCCGGCTGGCCCGGCTGATCAGCGGCCTGGAAAGCGGCACCGCCGGCACCGAGATGAAGGCCGAGATCACGAGACGGGCGAAGACCCGGACCGTGCCGGTCCTTGGCATCACCGGCACCGGCGGCGCCGGCAAGTCTTCCCTGACCGACGAACTGATCCGCCGCTTCCGCCTGGACCGCCCCGACGGCGCCATCGCGGTGATCGCCGTCGACCCGTCCAAGCGCAAGACCGGCGGCGCCTTGCTGGGCGACCGCATCCGGATGAACTCGGTCTCGGGGCCGATCTACATGCGCTCGCTGGCCACCCGCGCCTCGGGCAGCGAGGTGCCGGAACATGTGCCGGCCATCATCGATCTATGCAAGACCGCCGGCTTCGACCTGATCATCCTGGAAACCCCCGGCATCGGCCAGGCCGACTCGGCAGTCTCGGAAGTGGCGGATCTTTCGCTCTATGTGATGACCCCCGAATTCGGCGCTGCCAGCCAGCTGGAAAAGATCGAGATGCTGGACCACGCCGACCTGGTGGCGATCAACAAGTTCGACCGCCGCGGCGGGCAGGACGCCCTGCGCGACGTAAGAAAGCAGATGCAGCGCAACCGCCTGGCCTTCGCCGACGACCCGGCGACCATGCCGGTGTTCGGCACGATCGCCTCGCGCTTCAACGACGACGGGGTGACGGCGCTCTATCACGGGTTGCTGGAGGCGCTATCGGCCAAGGGCTTCACCATGCCGCGCTCCGCCCTGCCCAAGCCGACGGCGAACAGCTCCTCGGCCGGGGCGGCCATCGTGCCGCCGGCGCGCTCGCGCTACCTGGCGGAGATCGCGGAGACGGTGCGCGGCTATCACGCCACAATCAGGGAACAGGTCAAGCTGGTGCGGGAAGTGCAGCAGCTGAAAGAAAGCGAGCGGATGCTGGCCGCCTGCGGCAAGCCGACCGATGACCTGCATCGGCTGGCGGCCGAGCGGGAGCAGTCGGTCGACCCCAGGGCACGCAAGCTCATCGACATCTGGCCGAAGATCAAGGAAAGCTACGCCGGCGACGAATATGTGGTGAAAATCCGCGACAAGGAACTGCGCACCACCATCGTCTCCACCACTCTGTCGGGAACCAAGATCCGCAAGGTCAGCCTGCCGCAGTACGAGGATCACGGCGAGTTGCTGAAGTGGCTGCTGAAGGAGAACCTTCCCGGCACCTTCCCCTATACCGCAGGCGTCTTCGCCTTCAAGCGCGAGCACGAGGACCCCACCCGCATGTTCGCCGGCGAAGGCGATGCCTTTCGCACCAATGCCCGGTTCAAGCTTTTGTCCAAGGACGCGAAGGCGACCAGGCTGTCGACTGCCTTCGACTCGGTGACCCTGTACGGCTGCGACCCGGATGAACGCCCCGACATCTACGGCAAGGTGGGTAATTCCGGCGTTTCCATTGCCACGCTGGACGACATGAAGGTGCTGTATTCGGGCTTCGACCTGTGCAGCCCCACGACCTCGGTGTCGATGACCATCAACGGGCCAGCTCCGGTAATCCTGGCGATGTTCTTCAACACCGCCATCGACCGGGAGGTGGAGCGGTTCGAGGCGGAAAACGCACGCGAGCCGACCGACGAGGAGATCGAGAAGATCCGCGCCTGGACACTCGAAACGGTGCGCGGCACCGTGCAGGCCGACATCCTGAAAGAAGATCAGGGCCAGAATACCTGCATCTTCTCCACTGATTTCGCGCTGAAGCTGATGGGCGACATTCAGGAATACTTTGTCCACAACCGGGTGCGGAATTTCTACTCGGTGTCGATCTCCGGCTACCACATCGCCGAGGCGGGGGCCAATCCCATCTCGCAGCTGGCATTCACCCTGGCCAACGGCTTCACCTATGTGGAGTCCTATCTGGCGCGCGGCATGCACATCGACGACTTTGCGCCCAACCTGTCCTTCTTCTTCTCCAACGGCATGGATCCGGAATATTCGGTGATCGGCCGCGTGGCCCGGCGCATCTGGTCGACGGCCATGCGGTTCAAGTACAAGGCCAACGAACGCTCGCAGAAGCTGAAATACCACATCCAGACCTCGGGCCGCTCGCTACACGCCCAGGAGATGGACTTCAACGATATCCGCACCACGCTACAGGCGTTGATCGCGGTGTACGACAACTGCAATTCCCTGCACACCAACGCCCACGACGAGGCCTACACCACGCCGACCGCGGAATCGGTGCGCCGGGCCATGGCCATCCAGATGATCATCAACCGCGAATGGGGTCTGGCGAAGAACGAGAATCCCAACCAGGGTGCCTTTGTCATCGAGGAACTGACCGATCTGGTGGAGGAAGCGGTGCTCGCCGAGTTCGATCGCATCGCCGAGCGGGGCGGCGTGCTCGGCGCCATGGAGACCGGCTATCAACGGGGCAAGATCCAGGACGAGTCGCTCTATTACGAGCACAAGAAGCACGACGGCAGCTATCCCATCGTCGGCGTCAATACGTTCCTCAACCCGGATGCGCAGGCCGAGCACGAAATCGTCCTGCAGCGCTCCTCCGAGGAAGAGAAACAAGGCCAGCTCGACCGCCTGCGGGACTTTCACGCCCGCCACGCCGGCAGCGCGCCGGAAATTCTGGAGCGCCTGCGCCAGACGGCAATCAACAACGAAAACATGTTCGCCGTGCTGATGGAGGCGGTCCGCCACTGCTCGCTGGGACAGATCACCAACGCCCTCTACCAGGTGGGCGGACAGTATCGGAGAAATATGTAAGCCCATAAAAAAGGGGAGGAGCCATGTCAACCGAACTTCAGGCCTTCATCCAGGCCCGTGATTTTCTATTCACCAACCGCGAGGACTACGCGACTGCTTATCGCGATTTTCGCTGGCCAAAGCTGGAAGCCTTCAACTGGGCCCTGGACTATTTCGATGGCATGGCCAAAGGCAACAGCCGCCCTGCATTGTGGGTGGTCGACGAAGGCGGCCATGAGGCCAGGATCTCCTTCGCCGAGATGTCCGAGCGCTCCAACCGGGCGGCCAATTTCCTGCGCGGCCTGGGAATCAGGCGCGGCGACACCATCCTGATGATGCTGGGCAATGTGGTGCCGCTATGGGAAGTGATGCTCGCGGCAATGAAGCTAGGAGCGGTGATCGTGCCTGCCACCACCCTGCTCAACACTGAGGATCTGAAGGATCGCTTCGAACGCGGCAAGGTCCGCCATGTGGTCGTGGGCGTCGCCGACACCGGGAAATTCGCTCCGCTGCCCGGTGATTACACTCGCGTCGTCGTCGGCGGCGATGCCGAAGGCTGGGTCAATTTCGACCGGGCCTATGGCTCCTCGCCGAGCTTCGAGCCGGACGGACCGACCCGCGCGTCGGACCCGCTGCTGCTGTATTTCACCTCGGGCACCACGGCCAAGCCGAAGTTGGTGCTGCACAGCCACCAGAGCTATCCCGTCGGCCACCTGTCGACGATGTACTGGATTGGCCTGAAGCCCGGCGACGTCCATCTGAACATCAGTTCGCCCGGCTGGGCGAAGCATGCCTGGAGCAACGTCTTCGCCCCGTGGAATGCCGGCGCCACGGTCTTCATCTACAACTATGCCCGCTTCAACGCCAAGGCCATGCTCGAGACCATCGTCCGCTGCGGTATCACGTCGCTCTGCGCCCCGCCCACCGTCTGGCGCATGCTGATCCAGGAAGACCTGGCCGCCTATCCGGTGAAGATCCGCGAACTGGTGGGTGCCGGCGAGCCGCTGAACCCCGAGGTTATCGACCAGGTGAAGAAGGCCTGGGGCATCACCATCCGCGACGGCTACGGGCAGACCGAGACCACCTGCCAGATCGGCAACTCGCCCGCCCAGGCCGTCAAGGCCGGGTCGATGGGGCGCCCCATGCCGGGCTACAAGATCGCCCTGCTCGACACCTCGGACCAGCCGGCGCAAGAGGGCGAGATCTGCATCTCGCTGGTCGAAAGGCCGACCGCCCTGATGGTTGGCTATAAGGACGACCCCGCCAAGACCGCCGAGCTGATGCGCAACGGCTTCTATCATTGCGGCGACGTCGCCGCCATCGACCAGGATGGCTACATCACCTATGTCGGCCGGGCCGACGACGTGTTCAAAGCCTCAGATTACCGCATCAGCCCGTTCGAACTGGAAAGCGTTCTGATCGAGCACGAGGCAGTCGCCGAAGCGGCGGTGGTGCCCAGCCCCGACGCCGTGCGCCTGGCCGTACCCAAGGCCTTTCTCGTCCTGCGGGCCGGCTTCGAACCCAGTGACGAGCTCGCCCTGTCGATCTTCAAGCATATCCGCCAGTCACTCGCGCCGTACAAGCGCGTGCGGCGAATCGAAATCTCGGATCTGCCCAAGACCATCTCAGGCAAGATCCGGCGGGTCGAACTGAAGCGTATCGAGGAGCAGCGCCGCCATGCCGGTGAGCGGGTCAAGGGCGAATGGTTCGAAGAGGACTTCGCCGAATTGAAGGCGTAAGGATACGATCTGCCGATTTCGCAGATACGGCTTCGTCATACCCGCGAACGCTGGAATCCAATCGTCGGCACGGATCCCCGCTTCCGCGGGGATGACGAACTATATCTGCGGAAGTTGCGGATACTGATTTTCCTCAGGCCAGCGCCTCGCGGAATGACAGCAGACGTTGCTGGTCCTCCGACCACAGGGCCAGGCGTGCGCAAGACAGGCTTTGCCGGAAAGTGATCACCGTCGCCTCGCGCAGCTGCGGGATTTCGGCAAAGCAGCGGCGCAGCCGGTAGTTGGGGATGCGCGCCGCCAAATGGTGGATGTGGTGATAGCCGATCGACCCGGTGATCCATTCAAGCGCACGCGGCAACCGATAATAGGAACAGCCCTTGAGCGCCGCGGTAACGAAGGACCATCGTTTGCCCTCCGCCCAATAGGTCGTCTCGAACTGGTGCTGAACGAAAAACATCCACACCCCGACCGTCGCGGCAACCGCCATGACCGGCAGCCAAAGTGCGGAAAAGCGGCCGAAGCCGAGGAACCAGCCGCCGCAGAACAGCAGGCCGCCAATAGCCAGATTGGTGGTGAGGATGCTGCGCACGGCCTTGCCGTTACCCTTGCGCAAACCGAACGGCAGGCGGTGCCGCACCAGGAAATGGTATAGCGGGCCGATGCCGAACAGCACCAGGGGGTGTCGGTACAAGCGGTAGCCGAAGCGCCTCAGCCACGGCAGTGCCTTGTATTCTGCCACCGTCAGCGTGTCGATATCGCCAAAGCCGCGACGCGCCAGATCGCCCGACGATGCGTGATGCCAGTCGTGGTCGGATTTCCACCAATGATAGGGTGTCAGAGTCAGCACGCCCAGGCAGCGGCCCACCAGATCGCAGGCCCAACGTTGACGGAAGAACGATCGGTGGCCGCAGTCGTGCTGGATGATGAAGGCGCGCACCAGGAAAAGACCGGTAGGGATCGCCAGCAACAGCCCTGCCCAATAACCGACGAAGGAATCCAGCGCCAGCATTGCGGCGAAGCCCGCCACCAACAGAGCCAGCGTGACGGCCAATTGCAAAAGACTCGCCGCCGTGGCGGGTTTGGCATAAGGACGGAGCAGGTGGTTCCACTCCTCGACACCGGCCGGCATGCGGTCGGCAAACTCGTCGGACATACTCGATGGAACTCCAAGGTAAGATAGGCCGAAGGGTCTAGCATGAATGAAAAGCGGAGCCCAACGATCAAAAGCGGAAGCCGCCGGACCGGCATCCGCGCAATCGGATGGCTCAGCCATCGCCAAGCAGGCCGGTCGGCCAGCCGTCGAAGCTGACCAGGTTCTTCTCACGCCAGTAATCCCGGATACCCGCCTCGCCCTTACTCTCGGCCCATTCGACCAGCGCTTCGCGCTGCTCCGCCAGTTCCATCCTGGGCACGCCGAAACCGCAGGAAGTCATGGCGCCGGACACGTCGATGGCGATGATCTGCCGAACGGCCGGGTAGGCCGGGAACAGCGCCGCCAGTTCCGCCCATTCCGCGTCCCGCTGATGGATCGCCCGGCCGGCACCGTAGAGCCGCAGGACCAGCGGCTTGGCGTCGAACGAGCAAAACATCAGGGTGATCCGCCCATCACGGCGCAGATGGGTGGCGGTTTCGTTGCCGCTGCCGGTCAGGTTGAGAAAAGCCACGCGGTTCGGAGTCAGGATCTGCAGGCATCCGTCCAGCCCTTTCGGGCTGAGATTGATTCGCCCCTCAGGCGTGGCGGTGGCAACGAAGAACATCGGCTGGCGAAGAATGAATTCCGCCAGTTCGTCGGTAATGCGGTCGAATGGCTTGGCCATGGCTCCTCCACGGCCGGACTTTACCATCGGCCGTTCATTCCAGCCAGCGTACCCGCCCGTCCATCGGCTCGACGGCCAGGTGATAGCGCTCGGCATAACGCAGGAACCCGCCGAATTCCTCCAGCAGCAGCGGCGCAGGAACCGGATAGCGGGCGGGGATCCGTTTTACCGCCGCCTGATAGCGGCCGAAGCTGGACACATCGGCCGGGTAGCTTGCGGCATCGACGCCGACGAAGTCGCCGCGCCGCTTGGCGTGCGCCAGGATGGCGTGCCATCGCTCGATCGGGGGCACCTCGGCTCCCGGCCGTTCCTGCTGGAACAGGCAAAGATTGATATAGTCGAAGGGTGGCCGCATTTCGAGGTACCGCTCCAGCCCCGCTGCCGAGGGCTCAGTGACGAATTCCAGCCAGAACGGCACCGCGCCGATACGAAACGTCCACAGCGGGTCGGTGACAATCAGGGAAGTGGCCAGCAGCCGGCGCGCGATGATTCCACGGCGGCGATACCACCAGCCGTAAAGATCGGCCACCAGCGGCGACAGGTCCTTCGGCTCGCCCACCGCAAGACGCACCACGCCGGCACCGCGACGCCTGGCGAAATCCAGCAGGTCGTCGAGCAGCCCCGGATCGATGCCCCCGTCCTGGCGCGGCACGGCGGGAATCACCCCCTTCTCCACCACCAGGATGCTGCCGCCGCTCAGCAGCGATCGTGACAGAAAGGCCTTATAGGCCCTGCTCAGACGGTGCCAGGTGACGCGGAAATGGGTTGCCGGGCGGGTCGCCGGTTGATCGGCCGCGGCACCTGACAATCGCGGCACCGGCCGCATGGGCACCTGGTATGTCTCGGGCAGCCAGGGGACGCCGAGGGCGGCACAAAGATGCACAAGGGCACCGCTGGATAATCCGAGGACGATCGCTGGATAACGCCGCCGGGGATAACTGGCGGCCATCCACTGCGCCACCGCCTCGGCATCGGCCTCGGCCAGGGCCTGCGACTCGTCCACGCCAGCTCCGTCATCCCGCGCCAGAACCTTTTGGCGGATCAGGCGGGGCAACAGGCGGGGCGCCGACGGCGAAGGCGGGCGGGCCAGCCGGGTCACCGACTTTCCGTGGAGGAAGGCGGCGGTGGCACGCAGCATCAGCGCTGCCTGATCGAAGCCCGCCGCGGAAGGACGGCTCTCGGCCAAGCTCGTCAGGTCCTCCCCTGGGCTTGGCGCCAAGCCAGCAGGCCCAGGGGTATGGCAGCGAGCGCCGCCGCCGTGATCGCGCCGACGGGAACGCGCCGGCGGCGGCTGGCTGCGGCGCGGCGCCCCCATCCTCCGGATATGGCGCCGGGCGCAGGGGAATAGAGGTTGCCGGGCGAAGCCGCCGCCGAACGATCCTGGAACTTCCGCTCCTCCAGACGCCGCCGGGCTCGCTCCTCCACCATGGTCGGCATGACCGCCTTGGCCAATTCCAGCAGCCTTCCGTTCGCCCCGACGAAAATTTCGCGTTGCGGCCGCACCAGCAGCGAGAGGACGGCCTCGGCGACCTCGCCGGCCGGATGCGCCGTGGCTGCCGGCTGCACCGCTCGTCCCGTATAGTTGGCGCTGTGCTGGAACAGCGGCGTGTCGACATAGGCCGGCAGCACGGTGCAGACATGAATGCCCGGGGCATCCGCCAGCTCCATGCGAAGCGACTCCGACAGGCCTCGTACCGCCCATTTGCTGGCCACATAGGCGCTCGCAAACGGATCGCCGATGCAGCCGGCCAGCGAGGCGACGTTGACCAGGATTCCTTCGCCCTGCTCGCGGAAGATGGGAATTGCCGCCCGCGCGCCATGCACTGTGCCCATCAGATTGACGTCGATCACCCGGCGAAACGCCTCGATCGGCACCTCCTCGGCGCGGCCGTACAGCAGCACTCCGGCATCGTTGATCCAGGCGTCGATACGCCCCAAGGTGCTGAGCGCCCGATCGGCCAGTTCCCTCACCTGGCCTTCGTCGGCAACGTCCACCGGAATGACATGGGCCCGCCCCCCCACCTGACGGCATTCCTCGGCAGCCGCCTCCAGGTCGCCCAGGTTGCGCGCGCCCAGCACCACCTCGGCGCCACGCCGGGCAAGCGCCTGTGCGGTGGCACGCCCGATGCCACTGGAAGCACCGGTAATGACGGCGACGCAGTCGCGGATATCGGTGGCCATGGAACCCCTCTCCAATGTCTGCCTCGGTCAACACCGGGCATACCGGCGGAGTTCCGCCCTTTCGGCCAAGCTCGCAAAGCCCGACCTGCAACTGTATTTCGCGGCTCTCTTGCGCGCGAACCGCGATATCTGGTTGCCGCCCGGAGAAATGCGTCTTGCATTTGTCATGGTTCTTTGGCAAGAGTCGCAATAACGGCTAATGAATGCTGAATTCCGCCGGAGGACGCTCGCCTATGACCTACCCCCTTGAAGATGCCGGCTTCACCCTGTGGTGCGGCGACATCGAGAGTCATCTGAAGCGCTTGCACGGCACCAGCACGAAAGAGCTGGGCCTGGACCGCCGCTCGCTGCAGGTTCACTACTATTCGGGTGAGACGGTGTTCACCGTCCTTGACCGCATTGCCGTTCTGCTCGGAAAGCGTGAACGCGGCTGAGGAAGCCGGCTATTTTTTCCAAACCTTGAGGCGCCTTACGGCTTCCTGCATGTCGAGCGTCGAGCCGGCGAACGAGAACCGCAGGAAACGGTGGCCGCCGAGCGGATCGAAATCGGTGCCCGGAGTACAGGCGACGCCGGTTTCGTCAAGCATCCGCCGGCAGAACGATTCACTGTCATTGGTCCAGCGCGACACGTCAGCATAAAGGTAGAAGGCTCCGTCGGCCGGCGCCAAACGATCAAAGCCTGCTGCCGGAAGTTCGGCCAGCAAGACCTCCCTGTTTCGCGCATAGCGCTCGAGGTTGGCATTCAACTCGTCGAAACAGTCGAAGACTGCCACCGCCGCGTGCTGCGACAGGCTGGGGGGGGATATGAACAGATTTTGCGCCAGGCATTCCACGGCACGCAGCAGGTCGTCAGGCACCACCATCCAGCCCAGCCGCCAGCCGGTCATCGAATAGTATTTCGAGAAGCTGTTGACGACGATCGCCCCCGGCATGGCGGCGGCGGTGGTCGCCGCCATTCGATAGGTAAGGCCATGGTAGATCTCGTCGGAAACCAGACGGATGCCCTCGGCCGCACACCAGGCTCCAAGCGCCTCGAGTTCGCCCGGGGAAAACATGCTGCCGGTCGGATTGGACGGGCTGGCGACGATCAGCCCGTCGAGCTTGCGGACGGCGCCACAAACGGCACGAACCGCGTCCACCGTCGGCTGGAACCCGGTTTCCGGCCCGACCGGCAACAGGACCGGTTCGACGCCCAGCGCCGATAGGATGTTCCGATAGGCTGGGTACCCGGGGCAAGCGACGCCGACGCGGTCTCCGGCCTCGAATGCGGAAAGGAAAGCCAGCAGGAACGCTCCCGACGAACCGATGGTCACCACCACGTTGTCCGGTCGCACCGCCACGCCACAGGCCGACCAATAGTGCTCGGCGATGCGCTGGCGCAACGGCTCGATGCCCAGCGCCAGGGTATAACCCAACCGCTCGGCATCAAGCGCCCGCTTGGCCGCTTCGATAACCCCAGTCGGAGCGCCGGTGGAAGGCTGCCCGACCTCGAGATGCAGGACGTCGCCGACGGCGGCGGCGCGCTCGGCCGCCGCCCGCATCACGTCCATGACGATGAAAGGCGGGATTTGTCCGCGTCTGGCGACCTTCAGCACCGCATCAGCCCGGATTGCCCGCCGTCAAAGCAAGGCCGAAGCCGTGGGGATCGGTCTCCGCCTGACAGCGCCCGGACGATGGGCCGCCGCTGGCGCAGCGGATGGCATTGACCCGGACGGAACCGTCGGCTTCGCCCGGCAGCCTGCCGGCTTCGGCAACGGCGTGGCCGAGAGCGGCCCCATCGACCAGCGCCGCGCGGGCCACCCGGACCATGACCGCCGGCGCGTCCGTCCCGCCACCGGCGGCAGCGGCATAACGGAATTCCTTGCTTCCGGCGTCGACGGCCAGGATCGGCCCGAGGCCCGGCAGCTCGGTGCGCCCCGAGCCTGTCACCGGCAGAACCAAGCCGGTGTCCGGCAACAGGCGCCGTGCCCCGAAATCCTCGCCCAATCCGATGCTGCAGGCAACCGCCGAGCCATTGCCGTCCACCGCCACCAAGCCGGTTCCCGATTTGCCGCCGGCCGCAGCCTGCGGCGCCACCTCTGCCACATGGCCGTTCCAGAGCTGCACCTCGTTCGGGCCGGCCGCCGGCGCGTCGGCCAGATACAGCGTCTCGCCGGCGCCGGGCAGCGCCACCGGCGATTGCCATTTCGCCAGAAAATCCCGAAGTTCGGCCGACGTGAGCGATCCGCCGGCAGCGGTCACTGAGGCCACCAGCGAATCCGCCCAGCTGCCGGCGTAGATATCGCCGACACCACGGGTCCGCAACCGGCTCAGCGTCGCGCCAAGGGTAGATTGCACCAGGATATCGCCCTCGCCGACAGGCTGGCCGTCCGCCTTGGCGTAGACGCGGCGTGCGGCGTCATCCGCCAGCAATGTCCCGGCGACTGGGCCGATCTGGCGAGCGAAAGCGCGGGATACCGGCGCGCCCAGGCGCGCCATGCTTTCCGCCGGGGCCACCAGCTGGCCCCACCTCAGACGCCCGTATTTTGCCGACAGTGCGTACATGCCGCGGGGCAATCCGGGGATCATCGGATTGGGCGGCACGAAGTTCAGCGTCTCGACCTTATTTTTGTCATGATCATAGATCATGCAAACGCCGCCGGCTGCGATTCCGGCCTGCGACGGCAATGTCACGGTAAGAGCGAACGACATGGCCACGACGGCATCGGCAGCGGTTCCGCCCGCCGCCAGGACATCGCGGCCGATCATGGCGGCGCGAGGCTCGTCGGCGGCCACCATGCCGTCGAATCTCTGGCCGGATCCCGAAGCGAAAACGCCGAAGGGATTGCCGATACTGCCGCAGGCGGTCAACAAAGTGCATAAAAGAATTGCCGGGACGGCGCGTTGACGCCCTGCATCGCGACGGATACCTTGGGCGTTCACCGGAGAGTTCATCGTGTTCCTGAAGCGCATTTCGTTCCTGGCCATCCTCGTCCTGATCGTGCTGAGTCCCGGCTACGCGTCGGCGCAGAACATAGAATTCATCCGGGATGCGGAGATCGAAAATACCATTCGCACCTTTGCCGCGCCACTGTTCAAGCAAGCGGGCGTCGACCCCGACGCCGTCGAGATCCACCTTGTCAAGGACCCGCAAATCAATGCCTTCGTAGCTGAAGGGTTGAATCTATTCATCAATACCGGGCTGATCATGAAGGCCCAGCATGCCGGCCAGTTGATCGGCGTCATTGCCCATGAATCGGGTCATATCGCCGGCGGCCATCTGGTCAAGGGCGCGGGCGCGATGGAAAACGCCCAGGACGAATCGCTGGCCTCGATGGTGCTGGGCATGGCGGCCGCCCTGGCATCGCGGCGCGGCGACGTGGGCGAGGCGATCATGATGGGCGGCAACGACATCGCCGCGCGCAGCTACCTGGCCTTCAGCCGAACCATCGAAGGCTCAGCCGACACCGCCGGCCTAACCTTCCTCGACAACCTGCATCAGTCCGGGCGCGGCTTCCTTGAATTCATGGAAATGCTGGGCGAGCAGGAGCTTCTGGTCACAGCCCGCCAGGATCCCTATGTGCGGACCCACCCGCTGACGCGCGACCGTATCGAGGAGATCCGCAACCACGTCCAGCACTCCCCCTGGTCGGACGTTCCAGTACCGCCTGAATACGTAGAGCCCTTCAAGCGCATGCGCGCCAAGCTGGTGGCGTTCCTCAATCCACCGGCAACCGCACTGTTCCAGTACAAGGAAGACGACAAGAGCATCGAGGCGCGTTATGCAAGGGCCATCGCCTATTACCGCAAGCCGGACCTCGACCATTCCATACCGCTCATCGACGGCCTGATCGCCGAGCGGCCGCAGGATCCCTATTTTCATGAATTGAAGGGACAGATGCTGTTCGAGAACGGCCACCCGATGGAGGCCATCCCCGAGTACAAGCTGGCGGTCAAAAACCTTCCCGATAATGCGCTGCTGCGCGAGGAACTGGGCCAGGTCGAGGTGGAATCGGAAGACCCCGCCCAACTTCCCGACGCCAAGCAGCAGCTGATCGCTTCGACCCAGCGCGACCCCTACAGCCCGGGGGCTTGGCGCCTGCTGGCCACCGCCTATGGTCGGACCGGCGACGAGGCCATGGCCGCCGCCTCGATGGCCGAATATGCCCTTCTGGTCGGCCGGTGGAGCGAAGCCATCTACGATGCCGGCAAGGCGCTTCGCGGCCTGAAGCGGGGGACGCCGGTGGCATTGCGCATGGAGGACGTCCGCTCCCAGGCCCAGCAGGGTCTGGAAGAGCAGAAGCGGCGAGGCCACTGACCCGATGGCGGCGCGAATTCCTTTGGCGCCGCCGCTTCTTGCCGTCCTGCGTTCTTCGGATTTGGCTTCGCCGGGCGCGCGCATCCGCAGGTTTGTAGGCTTGGCCCACCCTCCGCAAAGCTTCGGGCCGCCTCACGGACCTCGGTTGCCCGCAAGCGGGCGGAACGGCCGCGGCCTCAATGGCCGTTGGTGGCAACCTGCGTCATACGTGACGCAGGTTGCTCTTGCCGTCCTGCTGTCGGCCGGCCTGGCGCAAGCTGAAGAACCGGCGGCCGGGGCGGCGGGCAGCGTTTCCGTGTTCTCGGACCAAGTCGCCTTCGCCATCGATGCGCCGGCTCCGGAGCAGAAGGCCCGCGGCTATTTCGGCGGCGGCTCGATTTCCGGCCTCTATCCGACCGAAGAACCCGGGCACCTGCTGATGGTTACCCCGCCGGGCGACGCGGTGGTTGGGCGGCGGTTCGATCTGCCACTGGCCAACATGCAGTTCCTGACCTGGGACTGGCGGCGGTTGCCCATCGACATCGGCCAGCGGGAAACCTTGACCAACGACGCCCCCATGCGGCTGATCATCGGTTTCATCGGGGGAACCGACGGCCCGTCGCTGCAGGCCCCGCCGCCATCGGGGGGCGTAGCCAACGAACTGCCGCCGTTCGATCGCGCTCTGGTAGTGACTTGGTCCGACGATCCCTGGGAAAGCGGCACGGCCGCCCGGCACGGCGGGTTCGGGCATTTCGTGGCCCATGGCGGGCCGCCCGACGGCCAATGGTGGCAGCAATCCGTCGATCTGGCGGAACTGCACAGCCGCCTGTGGCCGGGCCTGCCGCTGTCCGAGGTACGCATTGCCTGGGTTGCGGTGGGTGTACGCCGCAGTTCCGGCCGCAGCATCGGCGAAGTGGCGGGAATTGCCCTGGCACCGTGACCAGGCGCATGGCTTGGGCCCCGCCCGGCGTTTGAGGGACGATCAACGGGGCAGGACGATCGCGAACGCGATCGCCCTGCTCCCTCAACCCGTGCTTGCCCCGGCCGGCATCCTGCCCCATGATGCGCGTCGGTTTGCCCCGGGCGCCTGGCGCCCCAACCTTTAGGGACCGATCCCATGTTTTTCCGTAACCTGGCCGTCCTGCTGTTTGCCGGCTCTCTGGCGGCACTTCCCATCGCCGCGCAGGCGCAGGAGGAGCAGCCGCTGAATCCCAAGCAGCAGGAAGCCGTGAAGAAGCTGATCCATGATTACCTCATGGAGAATCCGTCGATCATCGCGGACGCCATCGAGGTCCTGCGCCAGAAGGAAGAGCTGGCTGCGGAAATGGACGCGAAGAAGACCATGACCGACCGCAAAGACGAGATCTACAACGATCCGGAAAGCCCCGTCCTGGGTAATCCCAAGGGAGACGTCACGGTCGTCGAGTTCTTCGACTATCGCTGCCCCTATTGCAAGTCGTCGATGGATATGCTGCTCGATACCGTGAAGGCTGACGGCAAAGTTCGGCTGGTGATGAAGGAACTTCCGATCCTCGGTCCCGAATCGGTGATGGCCTCCCGTGCTGCGCTGGCGGCCCGCAACCAGAAGAAATACGACGAATTCCACAAGGCGCTGATGCGCCTCAAAGGACCGCTCAATGAGCAGTCGGTAATGAAGACCGCTGCCGAGGTTGGCCTCAATGTCGAAAAGCTGAAGAAGGACATGGAGGACGACCACATCGACGCCGCCCTGAAGAACAATATGCGTTTGGCCCACGCCTTGAACCTGGCAGGTACGCCGGCCTTCATCGTCGGCGACCAGCTGCGCCCGGGCGCCCTTGACCAGACAGCGCTGAAGCAACTCATCGATCAGGCTCGCAAGCCGAAGAGCTGAGCCAGACAAAAGCGCGACGTCATCAGATCGCCCAGTTGAGGCCGCGGTTGTCCGCAAGCGGGTGGGCACGGAGGAAACTGAAATATCCCTCCGTGCCTACTGTGTCTCCGTGGTGAATCCAGTGACGCTTCCGACCTTCGGTCCGATCAGACGAAGTAGGCCTTCAGCGGCGCGAAGCCGTTGAAGTTCACCGCTGAATAGCTGGTCGTGTAGGCGCCGGCAGCCAGAATGCGCACCTTGTCTCCGACCTTGAGCGACAGCGGCAGCTGATACTGGTATTTCTCGTAGAGGATGTCGGCCGAATCGCAGGTGGGGCCCGCAAGAATTACCGGGCCGGTCTCGCCCTGTGTCGTGACCTGCAGCCTGTATTTGATCGATTCGTCCATGGTTTCGGCCAAGCCGCCGAACTTGCCGATGTCCAGATACACCCAGCGCACGTCGTCGTCATAGGATTTGCGCGAAATCAGCACCACCTCGGCCTCGATGACACCCGAATCGCCGACCAGCGAGCGGCCCGGCTCGACGATCATCTGCGGCAGGTTGTTGCCGAAATGCTTGGTCATGGCGTGCATGATGGCACCGGCATAGGCATCGACCGGGGCGACGTCGTCGCGGTAGCGTGCCGGCAGGCCGCCGCCCAGATTGATCATCTTCAACTCGATGCCCACTTCGTTCAGCGCGGTGAACAGCATGGCCGTCTTGCCGACGGCGATATCCCACTGATCGAGGCGCGTCTGCTGCGACCCCACATGGAAGGAAATGCCGTACGGGTCGAGCCCCAGCGCGCGGGCCTTGATCAGCAGGTCCCGAGCCATCTCGGCGTCGCAGCCGAACTTGCGGGACAGCGGCCAATCGGCGCCTTCGCAGGTCATCAACAGGCGGCAGAACACCTTCGAGCCGGGCGCAGATTGTGCCAGCTTTTCCAGCTCGACCTCGGAGTCGAAGGCGTAGAGGCGCACACCCCGTTCGTAGGCCCAGGCGATGTCCTTCTGCTTCTTGATCGTGTTGCCGAAGGAGATACGGTCGGGGGTCGCACCGGCGGCCAGGACCGATTCGATTTCCGCGCGACTGGCAGTGTCGAAGCATGATCCCATGCCGACCAACAGCTTGATCACTTCCACCGCCGGATTGGCCTTCACCGCGTAGAAGACCTGGGCAACCGGCAGATATCGTCGCAGCGCGTTATAGTTGTCGGCAATGACGTCGAGGTCGACGACAAGGCAGGGAGTTTCCGGCTGATGCTCAGCCAGAAAACGGGAAATCTTCACGGTCATCGCATACTCCTGTACGCGAACGAATGAATACAATGGGTGAGGAGTGCGGGACCGAGACGGCGCCGCGGGATATTTGGACGGTCGCCCGCCGAGACCTAAGGCCTCAAGCGACCGTCTTCATACTATCCCTGCAAGGGGAGACGGGTGATGGAACCGTCCCCTGGCCATTGCCGTCGCAAAAAAGCGGCAGCGAGGTTGCACGTGTGCACCAACGAAAAACAACGGGCATAGCTCTTTCCTCCGGGGTGCCGGTATTGCCGGCAGACATCAGAAGAACGCCTTGACGTCGTTGCTTAACCAACTTCGGGCCAGAGGCACGTGCGCGGTACGTCTAAGCCGCTATTTACGCTTTTTTTCAGCGATGAAAAGAGAAAAATTTCCACCTTCGGAAATTTTTTCATTTCTGTATAAATTTCAATGAGTTAATCAAGGTTTGGCTAGCCTGATTTTCGCCATTTTTCTTAAATTTTTGGAAACTTCCCAGCCTGTCGTCTCGCCCCTGGAGCGAGGAGGGATCCCGTACGACCGACGAGACCCCTCCCTCGCGTGCTAGACGGCAGGCTGTGCCATCGCTCAGATCAGCCCGGCCAACGGGCTGCTAGGATCGGCATAGCGCTTCTTCGGCATGCGCCCCGCCCGATAGGCCAGGCGCCCGGCCTCGACGGCATACCGCATCGCCTGGGCCATGGCGATGGGATCCTTGGCCTCGGCGATGGCGGTGTTCATCAGCACGCCGTCGCATCCCAATTCCATGGCCACGGTGGCGTCTGACGCCGTACCGACGCCGGCATCGACCAGCACCGGCACCTTGGCCTGTTCGACGATCAGGCGGATGTTGACCTGGTTCTGGATCCCCAGACCCGAGCCGATGGGCGCCCCCAACGGCATAATGGCGCAACAGCCGATCTCTTCCAGCCGCTTGGCCATGATCGGATCGTCCGAGCAATAGACCATCACCTGGAAACCATCCCTGATCAGCGCCTCGGCCGCGTTAAGCGTTTCGACCATGTCGGGGAACAGGCTCTTCTGGTCGCCCAGCACCTCAAGCTTGACCAGGTCCCAGCCGCCCGCCTCGCGGGCCAGGCGCAAGGTACGGATGGCTTCGTCGGCGGTGTAGCAGCCGGCCGTATTGGGCAGGAAAGTGTATTCCTTGGGGCTGACATAATCGACCAGCATCGGCTTCGAGGGGTCGGACAGATTGACGCGCCGCACCGCCACGGTGACGATCTCAGCGCCCGAAGCCTTGATAGCCTCCGCAGTCTGTTCGAAATCCTTGTATTTGCCGGTTCCCACCAACAAGCGCGAATGGAAGCTTCGGCCGGCCACCACCAGCGGGTCCCCGGCCCCTGGCGACCCAGCGCAAGAGGCGCCGCCGCCGATGAAATGCACGATCTCGAGCTTGTCGCCCTCGCCGAGCAGGGTCGCCGCATAAGCCGATTTCGGCACGATCTCGAGATTGCGTTCCACCGCTACCTTGCGGTGGTCCAGGCCGAGCTCGCCTAGCAGGCCTTCGACAGTCGTCACCGCAACCAATGTGCGGGCTTCACCATTGATGATCACTTGCATGGGAATACCGTTTGGGAGGCAAAAGGAACGAACGGAAGGGCGACAGTATGGGGCGAGGAGGGACCGGTTTCAACCGGGGTTCAACGGGAGAGAGTTCAACGCGGGCATTGCGCCCGGCAACGCCCATGCTATAACGGCGGCGATGATTCCACCGTCCACTACCCAGACCATTCTCATACTGAACGGTCCCAACCTGAATCTGCTGGGCAGCCGTCAGCCGGAAATCTACGGACGCGAAACCTTGGCGGATATCGAGGCGGCGTGCAGCCGCCATGCCCGGACGCTGGGTCTCGCCGTCGACTTCCGGCAAAGCAACCACGAGGGGCAGCTGATCGACTGGATCCAGCAGGCTCGCGGCCGCGTTGCCGGCATCATAATCAATCCCGGCGCCTATACCCATACGTCGATCGCCATCCTCGACGCCTTGCTGGCTGTTGAACTGCCGGTGGTCGAAGTGCATTTGTCCAACATTCACCAGCGGGAGCCATTCCGCCAGCAATCCTTCGTGTCGAAAGCGGCGCGCGGGGTCATCTGCGGGTTCGGCAGCCACGGCTATATCCTCGCCGTGGACGCCATGACGCGCCTGGCCGTTCCTCCTGCAGCACCTCCCGACATCGAAGAGGCATGATGGCTAAGACCCCGATCGACAGCGAGCTGGTCCGTTCGCTGGCCGCTCTGCTCGACGAGACTCATCTTACCGAGATCGAGTATGAAGCGGCCGGTCTGCGCATTCGCGTAGCGCGCCAAGCCGCGTCCCCCGTCTCCTACCCCGCCCCCCCGGCGGCCCCCGCTGCCGCCGTTGCAGCGCCCCCGCCCCTGGCCTCGTCACCGGCCTCAACCTCCGCCTCCGAAGACCCATCCAACCATCCGGGCGCCGTCAAGTCCCCCATGGTCGGCGTCGCCTATCTGTCGCCCGAACCGGGCGCGACGCGGTTCGTCAATGTGGGAGATACCGTGTCGGAAGGTCAGACGCTGCTCCTGATCGAGGCGATGAAGACGTTCAACCCGATCCGCGCGCCGCGCGCCGGCAGGGTCGTCAGCATCTTGGTCAATGACGGCCAGCCGGTTGAATTCGGCGAACCGCTGCTCATCGTCGAGTAAACCAAGGTTTCTCGGACATGTTTGACAAAATCCTGATCGCCAACCGCGGCGAGATTGCACTCCGCATCCATCGCGCCTGTCGCGAGATGGGGATCAAGACCGTGGCGGTGCATTCCACCGCCGACCAAGACGCCATGCATGTCCGCCTGGCCGACGAGTCCGTGTGCATCGGCCCGCCACCGGCGCGCGACAGCTACCTGAACAAGGCGGCCATCATCGCCGCCGCCACCATCACCAATGCCGACGCCATCCATCCGGGATACGGCTTCCTTTCGGAAAACGCCGACTTTGCGCAGATGGTGGAAGAGCACGGTATCTGCTTCATCGGACCATCGCCCGAGCATATTCGCATGATGGGCGACAAAATCACCGCCAAGCGGGCGGCGAAGCAGGCGGGACTTCCCTGCGTGCCAGGGTCGGACGGCTCGGTGGAAACGGAAGAGCAGGCCCTGCGCCTGGCCGAGGAGATGGGCTATCCGGTCCTGATCAAGGCCACAGCCGGCGGCGGCGGCAAGGGCATGAAACACGCCCGCGCGCCCGAACAGCTGCGCGATGCCTTGCGCTTGGCCCGGACCGAGGCCAAGGCGGCCTTCGGCAATGCCGAAGTCTACATGGAGAAATACCTCCAGCACCCCCGCCACATCGAGATCCAGATCCTGGCCGACAGCCACGGCCAAGTCGTCCATCTGGGCGAGCGCGACTGCTCCTTGCAGCGGAGACACCAGAAGGTCCTGGAAGAGGCGCCGTCGCCGGCGCTGAACGCCGATGCCCGCGCCCGGATCGGGCGGATCGCCTGCGAGGCCATACGCCGCTTGGGATACCGCAACGCAGGTACCCTTGAATTCCTATACGAGGACGGCGAATTCTATTTTATCGAAATGAATACCCGCCTGCAGGTCGAGCATCCGGTGACCGAGGCGATTTGCGGCATCGACATCGTTCGCGAACAGATCCGCATCGCCGCCGGCGCCCCTCTGGGCTACACGCAGGAGGACATTCGCTTCGCCGGGCACGCCATCGAATGTCGGATCAATGCGGAAGACCCCGAGACCTTCACCCCATCGCCGGGCCGCATCGGCGGCTTCCATACGCCGGGCGGGCTGGGGGTGCGGGTCGATTCCGGCCTCTATTCGGGCTACCGGGTTCCACCAAATTACGACAGCATGATCGCCAAGCTGATCGTCCATGGGGGCACCCGCAACGAATGCCTGATGCGGTTGCGCCGGGCCTTGGGCGAGTTCGTCATCGAAGGCATCCAGACCACCATCCCGCTGCAGAACCGCTTGGTCAACGAACCGGACTTCATCAACGGCGACTACGACATCCACTGGCTGGAAAAGCTGGTCTACGGCGGGAAGTAGACGCGAAGCGGCGTACGCCATGTCGCTGCAGCTGACGCCTGAGCAACTGCTCCGCGCCTATGCCCTGGGGATCTTCCCCATGGCGCGAAACCGGCACGACGCGCGGCTGTTCTGGATCGACCCGGAGAACCGCGGCGTCTTGCCGCTGGACCAGTTTCACCTGTCCCGTTCGCTGAAGAAATCGCTGAAGAAGGACCTCTTCGCCGTGCGGTGCGACACCGCGTTCGAAGAGGTGATGAAGCGCTGCGCCGAAGCCACGGCGGATCGGCCCGAGACCTGGATCAACGACGAGATCACCCGCCTGTTCGTCGAACTGCACCAGGTGGGCATCACCCACAGCGTCGAGACCTGGGCCAACGGCGAGCTGGTCGGCGGCCTGTACGGCCTGTCACTGGGCGGCGCCTTCTTCGGCGAAAGCATGTTCAGCCGCACCGACGACGCCAGCAAGGTCGCGCTGGCCCATTTGGTGGCGCGGCTGCGCAAGGGCGGCTATACCCTGCTCGACGTCCAGTTCGTCACCGACCACCTGGCCCGCTTCGGGGCGGTGGAAATCCCGCGCCGTGACTATCTGGTGCAGCTGGCCGCGGCGTTGGAACGCCGCGCCGTGTTTCACTGCGACTTGGGCGGCGCCGAAGTCTTGGCGCTGCTGTCTTCGCAGTCCAGCACCCAGATATCGTAGACCGGGTGTTCCAGCGCAGACAGCGCCGGGCTTGAGGCAAACATCCAGCCGCGGAACAGGCTGGTCGCCGCTTCCCCGCTTTTGATTTCCCAGATGTCGAGAAAGGCCGCCGACTCCGGCTGCTCTTCCGGCGGCCGCTTGCGGCAGGTGCGCACGATGATTTCCAGCGTGCCGAAATGCACCGAGGTCCCCACAGGCGCCTCGATGGTCATCACCCGGCCGGTGACCTTGTCCAGCCCTTGCAGGATCGCGGTGTCGTAGATGAGGTCGGCGGCCCGGGCAGGAGAGATGATGGCAAGGACGCTCAGCAGGGCGACGCCCAGCAGTCCATTCGCCCGCAGCCCCCCCCTAACACCGGTAAAAACCATTATTTCCCCTCGCCCTCGCCGGGGCTCGTCGGGGCGGGATTGGGAAGGGCCGGCGCCGGAGCTTCGGGCTGCGCCGGTTCGGCCGCCGACGGCGCGGCGCCGTTGCCGCCCTTCGCCGAGCCGTTCTCGGTGGCCAGGAAGATGATCTTGCCGACCATCTCTTCCAGGGACTCGTAGTTCTTGGTGTGCGCGATGGTTCCCCCGGGGGGGATGGTTTGGGCGCTATGACCAGGCTCGAGCTTGACGAATTTGCCGCCCAGCAGGCTTTCGCTGCCGATGGTGGCCACCGTGTCGACCGGCAGGTGGATGGAGGGCTTGATCGACATATGCACGACGGCGTTAAAGGTGTTGGGATCGATCTGCTGGTCGGTCACCGTTCCCACCTTGATGCCATTGATCAACACGTCGCCGCCGTTGGCCAGTCCGCCGACGCTGAGGAAGGAAGCCGAAACCGCATAGCCCTTCACCGCGCCGAGATCCGCCTGCCGATAGGCGAATAGCAGGAAAAATCCCGCGACGAGCAGGACCACGGCCCCCATGATGGTTTCGATCAGGTTCCTGCCCATGCGGCTTTGCTACGGCGTCTTGGCCGCGCCTCCTGATTGACCGCTGGCCGAGCGGGCGGCTTCGGCCTGGCCGATGATAAGTTCGAGCAGATCGTCCACGCTAATCGAGTCCTGGGTATAGCGGATCTCGTCCCCGGGTTTCAGATTCGTTTCGTCGCCGCCGGGCTGCAAGGCGATGAATTTTCCGCCCAACAGGCCGTCGGTCTGGATCAGCGCCGCGCTGTCATCGGGGACCACGGTGCCCGGCTGAAGGCGCATGGTGACCACGGCACGAAACCGCTCGTCAAGGTTCTGGGACACCACCTTGCCGACCATCACTCCGGCCATTCGCACGTCGCTGCCCACATTGATCCCTTC
Source organism: Pseudomonadota bacterium (assembly GCA_021793155.1). Classification (GTDB taxonomy): domain Bacteria; phylum Pseudomonadota; class Alphaproteobacteria; order Rhodospirillales; family Magnetospirillaceae; genus DUZF01. Next base: position 120,244 of record JAJYTF010000011.1, read on the forward strand.
GGCCCGGTTGAACTGGGCGGTCAGATCATAGCCGGGCAACTCGGCCCGGCCGGCCGTTCCATAAACAATCGCCAGCACCACGGCACCGACAACGATCACGGCGCCGCCGATCAACGTTTCCCGATCGGCGCTGTTCCAGGCCATCACGCAGGAACCAGCCGACTACGGCTGCCAGGGCTCGTAATCGCCGGTAGCCGCCGGGCGCTCGCCACCGCGTCGGTCGTGGCCGGCCGGAAAATAGGCCTGCGCCGTGCCGGTCATGTTGGGCTGATGTTCCTTGACCCAGGGCTTGTCGGTCGCCGGAGCCAGCGGCTCGTCCACCGTATAGTGCAGCCAGGCATGCCACTCGGGAGGAACGCGCGACGCTTCGGCGACACCATTATAGATCACCCAACGCCGGGCCTTGCCCATGCGCCCGCGTCCGGGCCGGTTCTCAACATAGTAGCGGTTGCCCTGGGAGTCGGTCCCGACCAGCTTTCCCCGAGCCCAGGTGAACAGGCGTGTCCCGATTGTCATGTCGTAAGTCCCTTGTGCGCGAATGCGCCCGTGTTGCAGTGTGGGGAATATGGCAAATGCTGAACCGCTCGTCCAGCGCCATGGGGCACTGGCAGGTTAATCGGATGAACGCGCGCCGCGGAGATCGATGGGAAATCGGCGGCGGCGCAATGCCTCGGTGAAGGCTTGCAGCCCATCAAACAGGGGGGCGCATGGCGCGCGGTGCAATGATTTGCCCGAGAGCCAAACAGTGTGGACGCGCTTTGCCAGCGAACGAGGCCCAACAAATCAAGGGCGAAAGACCCCATAAAATTCCGATAAAAGCCGACACAACATGATGTGGTTTCGGATGCGGAACGCATCAAAATGTCGTTGAACAGCAACCGGGCTTATCATACCGTGGTGGCTCGTCAGTTCGAGTCCACAATATCTGGTGCGCCCACCCCCGTCTTGGGGATCTCGGCGCTGCGCCGGACACAGGGCTTGGCTGTTCATAGCCGAATGGGGGTGAGAACGCATGCGTATCCAACGTCATTTCACGTCGGCGGGAAAATCGCCCTATGCTGGGATTGGCTTCCGCACCACATCGAGTGAAATCCGCAACCCCGACGGCTCCGTGGTCTTCAGCCAAAATGACGTGGAGGTTCCGGCCGACTGGTCGCAAGTGGCGTGTGACGTCCTGGCTCAGAAATATTTCCGCCGTGCCGGCGTCCCCGCCGCCGACGCCTTGCAGCCGGTGCCCGAAGAGGGGGTTCCCGAGTGGCTGTGGCGCCGCGAGGGGGCCGAGGGGGGTACCAGGACCGGAGGAGAGACCTCGGCCCGCCAGGTGTTCGACCGCATGGCCGGCACATGGACCTATTGGGGCTGGAAGGGCAAATATTTCGATGGCGAAGAGGATGCCCGCGCCTTCTATGACGAAATGCGCTACATGCTGTGCCAGCAGATGGGCGCCCCCAACAGCCCGCAATGGTTCAACACCGGCCTGCACTGGGCTTACGGCATCGACGGCCCAAGCCAGGGGCATTTCTATGTGGATCCCGACAGCGGCGAGTTGGTGAAATCGGCCAGCGCCTACGAGCATCCGCAGCCCCATGCCTGCTTCATCCAGTCGATCAACGACGACCTGGTCAACGACGGCGGGATCATGGATCTGTGGGTCCGCGAAGCGCGCCTGTTCAAGTACGGTTCCGGCACCGGCACCAATTTCTCGGCGCTGCGTGGCGAAGGTGAACGCCTGTCCGGCGGTGGCCGCTCGTCCGGCCTGATGAGCTTTCTCAAAATCGGCGACCGCGCCGCCGGCGCCATCAAGTCGGGCGGCACGACCCGGCGCGCCGCCAAGATGGTGGTCGTCGACGTCGACCATCCCGACATCGAGTCCTTCATCAACTGGAAAGTGGTCGAAGAGCAGAAGGTCGCCGCGCTGGTCGCCGGTTCGCGCCTGGCCAGCACGGCGCTGAACGGCGTCATGACCGCCTGCCGCGCCTGGGACGGGGCCGCGGATTCCGAGGAGCGCTGGAACCCCAAGACCAATTCTGCGCTGAAGAAGGCGGTCATCGAGGCGCGCAAGGCGCAGATCCCGGAAAACTACATCCAGCGGATCATACAGTTCGCCCGCCAGGGCTATACCGAGGTCAACTTTCCGGTATTCGACACCGACTGGGACCGCGAGGCATATCTCACCGTCTCGGGCCAGAACTCCAACAATTCGGTGCGGATCACCAACGATTTCCTGCAAAAGGTGCAGAAAGACGGTGACTGGGAACTGATCCGCCGCATCGACGGCAAGGTGGCGAAGACCGTCAAGGCCCGCGAGCTGTGGGAACTGATCGCCGAGGCCGCCTGGGGCTGCGCCGATCCCGGGCTGCAGTTCGACACCACCATCAACGAATGGCATACCTGCCCGACCTCAGGGCGGATCAATGCCTCGAACCCCTGCTCGGAATACATGTTCCTCGACGACACGGCGTGCAATCTGGCCTCGCTCAACCTGATCGCCTTCCGCAACGCCGACGGCAGTTTTGACGTGGACGGCTTCCGCCACGCCGCCCGCCTGTGGACGGTGGTCCTGGAGATCTCGGTGCTGATGGCTCAGTTCCCGGCGCCGAAGATCGCCGAGCTGTCCTATCGGTTTCGCACCCTGGGCCTGGGCTTCGCCAATATCGGCGGCTTGTTGATGGCCGAGGGCCTGCCCTATGACAGCGATGCCGGCCGTGCCTATTGCGCCGCCATCACCGCTATGATGACCGGCACGTCCTACGCCACCTCGGCCGAAATGGCGAAGGAACTGGGGGCATTCCCCGGCTATGGCGAGAATGCCGACCACATGCTGCGGGTGATCCGCAATCATCGCCGCGCCGCTCATGGCCTGTCCTCGGGCTATGAGGGACTGTCGGTGCTGCCGGTGCCGCTGGACGGCACCGCCTGCCCGGACGAGGCCCTGGTGGTGGCGGCGCGCCAGGCCTGGGACGATGCTCTGGCCCTGGGCGAGGAGTTCGGCTACCGCAACGCCCAGGCGACGGTGATCGCCCCGACAGGCACCATCGGCCTGGTGATGGATTGCGACACCACCGGCATCGAGCCGGACTTCGCCCTGGTGAAGTTCAAGAAGCTGGCCGGCGGCGGCTATTTCAAGATCATCAACCGGATGGTGCCGCAGGCCCTGGAGACCCTGGGCTATGACACGGCGGATGTCGAGGAGATCATCCGCTATGCGGTCGGCCACGGCACCTTGAACGGCGCCCCGCAGGTCAACCACAAGACGCTGCGCGCCAAGGGCTTCGACGACGCGGCGCTTGAGAAGGTCGAGGCGGCGGTGGCCAACGCCTTCGACATCAAGTTTGCCTTCAACAAATACGTCCTCGGCGAGGCCTTCTGCACCGACGTGCTGAACCTTTCCCGCGCCCAGTTGGACGACGTTGCCTTCGACATGCTGCAGGCCCTGGGCTTCACCAGGGCGCAGATCGACGAGGCCAACACCTTCGTCACCGGCGCCATGACGCTGGAAGGCGCCCCCGGGCTAAAGCCGGAACACCTGCCGGTATTCGACTGCGCCAGCCCCTGCGGCAAGCTGGGCAAGCGCTATCTGTCGGTGGACAGCCACATCCGCATGATGGCCGCCGCCCAGCCGTTCATTTCGGGGGCCATCTCGAAGACCATCAACATGGCCAATTCGGCCACGGTCGAGGACTGCAAGAACGCCTATCTGACTTCGTGGCGCCTGGGCATCAAGGCCAATGCGCTCTATCGCGACGGCTCCAAGCTGTCGCAGCCGCTGCAGGCGGCGCTGCTGGACGACGCCGGGGAACTGGCGGAAGAGATCGCCGACCAGCCGCTGGCCGCCAGGGCCGAGATCGTCGCCGAACGGATCGTCGAACGGGTCATCGCCGCGGCACGCCGCAAGCTGCCCGACCGCCGCAAAGGTTATACCCAGAAGGCTATCATCGGTGGCCACAAGGTCTATCTTCGTACCGGCGAATACGAGGACGGCAAGCTGGGCGAGATCTTCATCGACATGCACAAGGAAGGCGCCGCCTTCCGCGCCATGATGAACAATTTCGCCATCGCCATCTCCATCGGCCTGCAATACGGCGTGCCGCTCGAGGAATTCGTCGAAGCCTTCACTTTCACCCGCTTCGAGCCCTCGGGCATGGTGGAAGGCAACAACGTCATCAAGATGTCCACCTCGATCCTCGACTACATCTTCCGCGAGCTGGCCATCTCGTATCTGAGCCGCAACGACCTGGCCCATGTGACGCCGCCCGATCTCACCCCTGACAGCCTGGGCCGGGGCAACAGCGAAGGCAACCTGCCGGCCAGCGGCCTGGGTGCCGTGGTCGAACGGCTGACCAGCAAGGGCTATGTACGCTCCAACCTGCTGGTGCTGAAAGGCGGCAACCTGGGATCCGCAGTGACGGCGACTGCCTCGGCCGCAGCGGCCGCGGCGGTGGTGCAGGAGACGGCGGCGGTGGTCGCCGGCGATACCGATACCTTGCTGCGCGAATTCGACGCCCGGGCCGAACAGATCCGCGAAGCCCGGCTGAAAGGCTATGAAGGCGACGCCTGCGGCGAATGCGGCAACTTCACCCTGGTGCGCAATGGCACCTGCCTGAAGTGCAATACTTGCGGAAGTACGTCAGGCTGCAGTTGATATACCACCGAGACATATGTCGCGCGACACATAATTTGCCCTTCGCGACGCATAATTTCGGGTTTCGCGACACATAAGATTCCGCCGCATCCTTCGGGGTGCGGCGGAATTCGTTAAACGTCGTGTGAACGCGCCGACAGTTTGCCCAAAATGAAGCACAAAGCGCGCTCATAGGAGGGCTGATGTATGGAAATTCTTTGGGAAATTCTCGGCCGTCTAGTCGACCCGCTGATTGTTCTGGTCTTGAAAACGACTTTGGTGGTCGGCATTGGGTTTTCGCTTTTTGCGTTCTTCAACGCTGACTTTCTCAAGGACGGCCTCGTCTGGCTGGTAAAGCGGATCGATCTTTTCATCAACGGACCGAGCCACCGAGCCTAAATCGGAAATCGATCACGTAGGGGTGTTCGCCCTGATCTTGGCGCCCCAGCGCCGGTCACACTCCTTGATTTCTCGACCAAAGAAGTGCCTCACCCAGAAGAAATAGATCAGCGCTGGAGCGTCGATGTAGATTACATTGGTGTGATAACAGTAGAGCGCCATGGACTTCAGTGACCGTGTCGGATCAAACATTATCGAGCCAAGCTTCAAGACATAATATACGGCAATACAAAAATTGATGACCAGGCACAATACATAAGCGGAAAACATCCAGTTCGCCGTTTTGCGCGAAACACGAGACCCCTGGTATTTTCCAGAATCTTTCTGAAGATTTCCCTCGTTCATCTCAACCCTCGCCGTCATTCCCGTCCCCCGCTTTACAGCGGAGACAGGCATTGTTGGCGAGGGCCAATCGCGTGAATACCGCCGATACCGCACGCTTTTTGTTATGAATTGGTCCGGCCATGCTTGTGCTGTGCAGGAACACCCAGGGCACCCTTAATCAGCCTCGCCCCTCTCGTCCCTGGAGAACAATCTGCCATAGGCGTAGCTGGCTGAAGCACCGCGGCACCACCTTAAGCCGGTGGCTTGACAGATAATGAACCAGAAGGCACCAATAATAGGAAATGGTGCAAATGGGGTTGGGCATGCGTAGATTCCTTTCCGCAAGCAGCTTGATCGGGCAACTGCTCACCGCCGGCGCAAAGAAGTCGGTGCTTTCGCCGGTGAATCCCGACCAGCCGAACACCGGCACCACCTTGCGATTCGATCCGGAACTGCGCGCCTATCTGGAAGCTGTGCGGGCCGAGGTAGGGTTGCCGACCCTGGCAGCGGTGGTCACGATGCTGTTGTCCGGGATCATGCGCGCGTCCCAGGCGGAGGTGCGCGGCGGCGATCTCAGCCACGAGGCGGAGATCATGACCGAGCGAGTCCATTATCTGCTCGCGGCCCACAAGGTGGACGTGATCACCGCAGGGAAGATGCTGGCGCCGTTCGGGGTGAAGGGGACGGATCTTAGGGATCGAGATAAGCTGCTCGATCTGCTCGTCAAGGAACCGGAGATCCTCACCTTCCTCGCGAAGACATTCTTATTGGGGCACGAATGGCTGCTGGGCCGCAGCGATCGGCCAGGGCACGACGTCCGGCGCTGGTATAAGAGTCCGCGAAATGCCTGCGAGCGGGCGCTTGAATTACTAAAAGCCTGGCGCAGCCCTCACATGATCTTCGTTTGCGCGGCTTCGGCGGATCTCGATGCTGCCTATACCCAAGGCGACGCTATAACTGCGGAGCACATGACGCTGCTGATCAGTTCCTCGCTTCCGGACACGCCGATCACCGTCGTGGAGCAATGGGAAAGCGCGCGGTGGAACGATAGGGTGCTCCGCCGGCAGCTCAAGGCAATCATGCAGTGGGCGGTAAAAGTCGGCTCCCTAGAAGGCGTCAAATCTATCGGCTATCGACTTCCCGACAACGTCTATCGCGCACTCTTGAGTGAGAGAATTCTTCCAATAGAAGCGCTCAATGCGGAGGCAAAAAATATATGGTTCCCCGACGAGTACATCGACGTCTATCAGTCATCTAAAGAGAAGGATGACGTGCATAGGGTGCAGAGCGTGTTCGAATCCTTCGAGTTGGGAAACGTCGTGCTCTATCCCCACCGCCACCGTGCCGCCCAGACCGACAATCAGGAACCCGTTAATGGATCTGGCAACTGAGCCGCTGCTGCCCCGTGAAGCGTTCGACCAGCTTCTGGCGGAGGCAATGGCAAGGGCAAATGCGCTTGAACCAGGCCCATCGACATATCACACCCTGGTTCAACTGGCCGATATCTATCACGAGTTGGGCAATCGCCTGTCTGGGATTGTCTATGGGACCAAGTTGGAAGGAGAGTTTCAACTCGGCTGCGCGGCTGGATGCGATACCTGCTGCCATATCCCATCCGAGGTTCGCCCCGGCGACAATCGCAACTTCTCGATGTCCTACCTCGACGTCATATGGCTGGTTGCCAACTATGATCGAATCAAGGCAGCGAACCCCGAGGTAAATCTGAAGGCCCGCGCCGCGTTTGACGGCGCCCAAAGTGCGCGGGCGGTTCCGCCATGTCCGCACCTTTCTGAAGAGGGAAGCTGTCGGATTTACGAGCAGCGCCCCATGTCCTGCAAGATATGGTTCTCTGCCGATCTTTCTCTCTGCATCATTAATCGGCAGCGCGGTTATGCTGCCGAGGTGAATCCGCTCACCGACCGGTCCAAGAGCGTGTTGACTGCTTTCTCGGAGCCATTCGCCGCTCACCTCGAGCGCCTGGATCCCGGCCGAGACTTTTGGGACTACGATTTCCTTACGATTTTTTCCCAAATTGCCCAGTTGGATGAGCACAGGCTGTTCGATACCTTCAGAGAGTTGGATGAGCACAGGCTGTTCGATACCTTCAGAGAGAAGATCGACGCCGGCGAGCTTTCGTCGTGGGAACCCTTCGACTAGACGTCCTAACGTCGCGCCATGCGGCCCCGTCACCGAGGAATCTCGTTGATAATGTCCAATAGGCCACGCTGTTTCTCGGGCGGATTCTTGCTCCAGGCGAGGGTCCAATTTACCGCCTTAAGGGCATCGATCAGTTGGACGATGATGCCTGCGGGCGCCTGAATATAGAGATACAGCTTACGTAAGGTCTTCTCTCTCGGCTTTTTTCCAGCTGGGAGGCGGACGGGGCCGATCAGGTGGATCTTTTCCTCGTCATCGATGACGTTCCGGAGATGCGGCCTTAGTTCAGCCTGACGGCCCTGAATTACTTCGACGCTCTCTCGCAGCGGATAATGCTGAGGGATGTTCGCATTGAGGTAGTCGAAGACATTCTGGACGTTGAATGGGTTGATGCCCTGCTGGATATCGAGTTCTCTTCTGATCGCCAATTCGTCCGAATCATTTAGATAGACCTTAAAATCACCGTTACGGTGATTGCCATACATTTTCAAGGAAAGCAAAACCTGTGTTCTGCCCAGATACAGGAAAAGCCTGTCCTTCGATTCTTCATCCTCCGGAGAAAAAAACATCATGAAGACGAAGCGGCCGATCTCGTAAACCACCTCGAAAGCAATCGTTGGCTCCTTATTGAGGTAAGCCTGCCGGTAGATCGCCTTCAGCCCACTGAAATTGTACATGCATCCCGACTCCGAGGAGCAACACACGCTAGACCTGCAATCTAGACTGGCATAGCCGGGACGGCTGAGCAATGACGCCCCATCTCTCGCCGAAGATCGGATGCGAGGCAACGGCACGAAAGGACATGGCGGGCGGGGATTCCCGGCCCGCCATTAGTGAAAGACATGCTACTCGGCGGGCCCCACGATACCGATCGCGAAGGCACGGGAAATCTTCAAGTCGCCGAAGTGTGCCGTGAGAAGGAGGGATCGAGCCTCTACGGGAACGCCCACCGTCTCTCCCCGCCTGGTCAGACGGCCGCGGTGAAGGCGGCGGTCGAACTGAGCCGGAATGCTTGATTTCCAGGTGGCCTGCACGATGGCCTGAACCGCGGCATGATGGCCCGGATCAGTGAATTCTACTTCGACGTCGTCGAATACGGCCTTCAGGCCTGAAGCCTTGTCGTCGAGATTGGGATTGGCGATGAGCAGGTCCTGCTTCGTTATCTTCTTGAAGCCCGCAAAGCGGGTGAGCGGCTCGAATAGGATCGACCGTAGCGTTTCGGTGATCTGTTCGGCGGGCGCACCGTCGTCCAGAAGCTTGAGAATTTCCGGCTTCTCGCAAGTGACCGCCCATTCCCTGAGGGCCTGATTGCTGGCGGCATCCTTGCGGGCCTCCATCGCCTGCTGGGCGGCAGCCGCGGCGATCCGGCGCTCTTCCTCGGCCTCCACTTGCTTGGCAGCGTGCCAAGCCCGAGAGCGCTCCTCCTCCGCTGCCGCGATGGCCAGGCGGTGCTGCTTGACCGCCTCTTTCCGGGTGAAAATGCCCCTGGCGAGGGCTTCCTCGGCAGCAGCGAGATATTGGGGAGGAGGAATAGCCTTGCGACGATTAGAGGTCCTGAAAGAAGGCCAGGCATCCTCATCGCTGGCAGTGCCGAGCCGAGGCCGCTGGCCGTCGAGCAGACGGCCCGCCTCCTCCAGATCGTAGACGATTTGCTCGTCCTCGACGTTCGCTAGCGTCGGAGCCGGCGGCGCTTCGACGCGCTCAAAGTAGATCGAAAAATACTCGTCCTCATGCTCGGTGAACAGCTGATCGGGAGCGGTGGAAAGCCATCGATCCACGTCGGCGAGAAACGTGTCGACCTGGTCCATGGCCTGCGCGCTCCGGGTGGCAGCCTGGGCCTCGGCAGAAGAGAGGAGTTCGGCCCCTTTAGCGCGAAGACGGCTTGGCAACGATGCGAGGTGTTCAAGCATTTGCAACGCCGTGGCGGGGGTGGCCTCGACGAGGAAAGGCATGCCATCGCGCTCCACCTCGAACGCATCGCGCACGCCCAGGACACTGTCGAGCACTGTTGCAGAGGTAAACGCGTTGCCGGATTCTCTGGCTCCAGGCCACGTGACAGAGTGTGTGATCAGGAGAGCGCCGCGTTTCTCGGGGCAGCGCGAGAGCGCCTCGCGAAGGGAGGCGTCAAGGGTTTCCAGATCTATTTTGGTGGTTTGCCAGCCCCACTTGTTGCGGCCGGCACGAATAGCTTCGCCGCGGTCAATGTAGACCGCGACCTTCACGGGGGTCGTCATCTGATACCTCGCCTAAGAGGAGATCCGGCCCAAGACCGGTTCAATGCCCCGCCTAGCGGGCCACGGCCGGATTGTCGCTCGGCAAGAGTTGTAAGTCTAGGGGCGTCATACGGCTGTGGCGGCCGCTCCGGCTCGCCACAGATCAGTCCTCCTTTACCGGCGTCGGGCACCACTGTAATATGCCGCACGGCTCTACTGCAGGAGCCGGCCGCCCGCTGCCGCGAAGCTGTTGACAGCACTGCAATCGAAAATGTTTTTGCTCGGCCATGTCCTTTCTGGCCCGAGAAACGGTTGGCGGGCGACGTTTCGGTGAGGGCCGGGAGAACCGACATGCCCAACGAAACTATTCGCCCCACCACCATCACCGGCATCAAGACCTTGGCCAAGGAGCTGAAGGTCAGCGAGGGACTGCGCCACGCGGCCGCCCTGGACAAAGCGGCGAAGGTGGCCGGACACCAGAACTTTGCACATGCCCGCCGCCAGCTATCAGCCGGTGCGTTGGCGCCGGCGGGCTATACCGTCTACATTACGACCTACTGGCGGACCCGCCCACCACTCGATGCGGGCCAGGAGACCATTTCGGTCAACTTGTCGGTGCCGCTCGACCAACTGGTAAGACCTCACCACCTCAAGCAGGCTCGACACCTTCGCGGATTTCGCTTCACCGCATCGGATCACCTGGTCGACGACACGACGACGAGGTCACAATCCGAGGCGCGGCGCCGGGCTTGCGCTGTTATCCGGACGTTGGCCTTCATGGAAGCGACGAGCTTGAAGCCGTCAGGAGGCCGGAGCCGTGCCTATCCGCGCGGCAGCTACCAGAACGTCATGCCGGGCCATGACCATTCGAGCGAATGGTTCGATCCCGGGGCAAAGGCCCATATCCTGGTGGACGAGCCTTATTCTCGAGCCGTCGAGGGAATCTCGGCGGAGCGCTTGGCCTGGGCGGATCATTTCAATTGGGAGATCGTGAAGACCACCTGGGGCGGCATGTACTTCCCGGAAGGGAATTGTGAGATGTACCTCGCCGCGGACAAGGCCAAAGGGTACAGCTTGACGAAGATCCTGGATGCATTGAACGCGCTCCCGCCTCCCATGGTCGAGGAGGGCTGGAATGGGAAGTCGGGCCCGATGCAGCCTTCATTCTTGAGTCCCGGCGACAAGGCAAAGGCAGAAGCGCCAAAGCCGGCGCCGAAGCCTCGCGGCAAGAGTGAGCCACGCGTCACAGCCGGGTATTACACCATGTTTGATAGCCGCCAGCGTCGGCGGCCGGCCACGCGCATGCCGATAGAGGCGCATGCCGAAGTTGGGAAGCTCCTCAAGGCGGTGATCGCCCAGTGCTTCGAGCGCGCTGGCGTGAAGAACCGGCTCGAACACGTCCGGAGTGACCTGGACGACTGGGTGCAGCACGAGTATGGCCACGACGAATTGCCGAACGAGCGATTTTTCGAGCTGTATTATCGCGACGAGAACGCTGGCGGTGCGGAGGCGCCGACGGGCGAAGCCTGGAGAGCAAAGCAGATCGAACACCTGCAGCGCGCCAAAGCAATCCTCACGCTACACTATCCGGACTGCGCCCCCGTTCGGACCCTGCTCACATCCATCGACGCAGCGATCAAATCGCTACGATCATGGGCGGTATAACGGCGAGGGGGTCCCCCACCAACCGGTGGTCACTTGCCCGATAAGGCCTGCAGATTATCCAGAGGCCGAGTTACTTGGGCCGCCGCCCTTTTCGCAGGAGCTGTGGCGGCGGCTCATTGGCCTGTGGCACCTCGAACAAATCCACGATCTTCGCCTCCAAGGCTTGAGCCAGCTTTTCCAGCACGGCGACCGTGGGATTTTCCAAACCACGCTCCAGACGGCTGACATAAGTGCGATCTATCCCAGCATCCACGGCGAGGACTTCCTGTGAAAGTCCTCGGTCAACCCGCAATCGCCTGAGATTTCTCGCGACAAGTGCCTGTGCGTTCATCCGCACAGGCCAACATCTTGTAGCCCATTAAACCACGGACTATAGTCACGTATTACCGACCTGGGCCGATTACCCAGACGCTTCGGAACGTTTTCAATTCTGCGTCAGGTGGAACTGAAAAATGCGTTGGCTGTTCGACCTCCCCTATGCACACGCCTTTTTCTCGTGCGGCTTGGCGTACGCGACCTTTTACAGCCTTTTTTCGACGGGTAGGGGCTTGGTCCGGATGGCCCGCTCTCTTCGATCCAATCCCAGAAGCGCACTGCAGACAACGGATGAGCGACAAGGCGGAAGAAATCAATCCACCCGCAGTGCAATTGGCACGGATCAGGGGCTTAACCGCTGGAACATCCACAACGACACCTATCGGTACTTTTCATAAAAGCCTCCGACATGCGTGAAAACAGGGCGACATATCAAAGCAAAATTGAGCCGCATATCACCGTATTTTGGAACACGGTGATATTATGACGACGTCCGAATTGTCACATGACTTTTTTACGTTCGGCCTCGTCTATTCGACACTCTTTTGTATTTTTAGAACAATTGTTGACATCGCAGGTTGGCTTTCTCGATCGCGGAAGACCCAAAGCGACTTGGCGGCAGACGCCGCGGGCAGCGGTGAATCCTTTGGGAAGCGACCGGAGTGGGACGTCGAGGAGTCATAATGCGAAATTGGACCATCGCCGCACTCTGCGCGATCTCATTGACGGCGTGCCAATCGGGCGTGGTGAGACCACCGCCGCCTCAGCCGGTTGCCACCGCGACGGTTAGACACACGGTTCTGCCGGTCAACGACAAGGCCGAGATCGCCTATCTGGCCCGCGGCCTGATGCCCGGCCGCTTCCAGAGTGCCAGCGCCGTCTACAGCGGGGCAGACAACAAGGGGGATCAGCAGGGCGGCGCACCGGCAAGCCACACCGCCGTCGGCGCGGCGACCGCCGGCGTGATGGGCCAATCGCCCCTTTCGTCCGGCGGGGTGGCCACCATGGCATACACCAACGAGGCGCTCTCGTTCGTCAGCGGGCTTGCGGGCGAGCGGAAAGCTGAAACCCAGATCGGTCGCGCATACCTCCCCGACTCGGTCAACGGCATTTCCCTGGCATCGGAGAGCCAGGCGCGCGAGTTCCTACGCCTGGAGGTCAAGAAACGAATCGAGGAATATGGCCGGCTGACCGGCCGGACGGCCTCCTGCTTCGAGCAGTGCGACAGCTTCTTCCCGACCTACAAGCTGACGAAGGGGCCGGGTCCGGCCTGGCACTCCTACGATCCCCCGGCGCTCTACGTGACCTTCTACTTGCGTAAGCCCTGGGACAAGCGGAAGACCACCGATGCCGTCCTCGACAAGATCCTGGCCTATCCGCTGGCGTGGGAAGTGCCGTGCTTCATCTCGCTGACGGCCACGCCACCAGCGGGTGGACACAGGGTCATCGACGGCGAAAGCGTGCCGGAATTCCCGGACATGAGCACCTTTTCTTCGCCGCTGGAGCGGACCCTGCTTCGGGTCCTGACCAAAGGCGGGCTGTTCGCGTTCGGCGCTCAGAACTGGCAGCAGTTCGCGTGGAACGGCCGGGTCTTCGCGCTCGGCGATCCCGCGCCGGCCAGCCTGATCCAGTACGAGATCGCGCCAGCGACCGATCAGGAATGATTGGGCGGCTCCCGCCACCTACAAGCGCACAGGTATGGTCGCCGCCAATGCTGAGCTATCGACACTCGCGACCTGGAGCGTGGTCACGATCGGCGCCAGCATTGCCAACCTCGGCAAGAGCGCTTACGAGGCCGTGATAGCGGAGCCGGCGGCATGTGATGGTTCGGCCGCGGCGGGCGCGCCAGACAGCCGTGCGGTGAACTTCTCCATCGACGCGGCAACAGTCTCAAAGCCGCCGTGCCAGATCGCGGCGCGGTCGTCCCCTGTCACTTCGAAGTCGTGCTGCTCAAGCGTGTGGGAGACGAGCCGCTGTTCATTGTAGTCCCTGGCAATGAAAGGGAATCCGCACCGAAGAGCAGCTTTGAAATTCCGAGCCCACGGATCGGGGCTATCCTGCCTGACATACATGGGAAGCTGCCTCGCGTCAGACTTTGTCACTACGATCACGGGCGGCCGACGGCGCAAATGTCTGTTTTGAAGCGCTAAGTTCAGATGGACGTCGCCGAAACCATAGCCGGCGATAAGGACGGCGTCAGCCTCATGCACATGCCGAATGAACGAGGCGTAAAAAGTTTGGAAAGGGTCAGCCAACAGTTGGTCGAGCTTGAACCCGCCCGCTACTAATGTGGTGCGCGGGAAAGTCATATTGTCCGTTCTGGGGCTGTTGGAAGGGGTTTCATCCCCATCATGGAAATCGCCAGACAGGTCGGGTTTCCAGCAGATTCTGTCGCCTTGGCTTTCGGTGAGCGAGTGATGGACGCTCCCGTGGAGATGATAGATGAAGCCCCATTCCTCTCGGCCAAACACGGCCTGGGGGTCAAAATCACCCGCTTCTGAGAATCCTGTGAACGCCTCCGGCCAGGCGGAAATGGCCGCGGTGTCATAGTTAAGGGTGTAAATCCCCAAATCGAATTTCTCACGGAAGCCTGTCAATGCCTGGCGATATGCTGCAAAAGCATCTGACGAGAAATCGATCGATATACAGCGGCCCCGCATAAACCGAGCCAGGTGTCCGAAGAGCTTCTCTACTTGGTTCAGGACAAGGTGCGCCTTGAGGTAATTATTGACGGGAGCAGTGTCGCCTTGGAGAAAAAGCCGCAGGGCATTGCCCATTGGTGGGGGGGTCTCCCAATGTGCCAAGCTCATCATGCGGCCGAGAATTTGCTCGAAGTTGGGGACCTCGGCCCGCGCCGACGACATCAAGCCTTTTTGGTTGTAGGTCGCTGCCGATGCCCAAAGCGGATTGAAGAAGTCGATCTCAGGGTTGATCTGCTTTGCGATAAGCGGCGCCCATTCACGCATCTTCTCATCAATGTCACCCACGGACGGCAGACCGAGGGGGAGAGAAGTTCCCGCCCCCATAAGAATCAAAAGCTTCTTCTTGCTCATCTCCGGCCGGGCCCCCACTAAAAGCAGATTCGCTTACCGAACCTAGACTAGCAGATCGCCTTAACTGTTGGCGCGATCACCTATGCATAGCCGCACTTTCATCATCGGCGCCCTCCGCCAGACGCCGGGATTGGCATCCCACAATCTTTTCAGAATGAACGGTAATTGAGCGGCTGGACCTGGTCAGGTCGAATTCTCCAATTGCGCCTCGCGGAGCGAAAAAATCTACCGTGTCATCTTCACGGCAAATCTAGAGGAAAAATCAGGCGCAATTCCCCTGAAGGATAATAAATATCCTAGGAAAATGCTTCCAGAAACGCCTTGCGTTTATAAAGAAGTGAGCGGTCAATGGAACTGCGGAGAAGTGCATATTTCTCCTGAACGATGAAATGTGGGGGACCGGCCGTTCCAGGACCGGCCCCCGCGCATCAGTTCCACCGGAGTGAAAGCAGGAGTGAAACCGATGACGACTTCTTTATAGCCCGAATTCCGATCCCGACTATTTGCCGGATCCACAAACTGATCACCACCTCATTGCAACGCGCAAGACTCCGCGCGAGCAAAGTTGTTGCCGAAAATCAGGTGAGATGAGTTTGCGGATAGGCCCGATTTAACTGGATCGAGACGTCTCGCATCGTCTCGGCACGGATCAGGGCCTGCGACTAGCAGCATATCGGGAACCACGAAATTTCCGAAGCGAAACGTCGCCGCAAGGCGCGAACGAAGAAGGCTTGCCCAATACCATGTCCGCAGAACGCCTTGTCTACACCCATCTGATGGAGTGTCAAGCGCGCTGGAGGATTCCGGCGCGGTGCGATCCCCGAAGCCACGTCTTTCATGGCCCCGTCGGAAAACCCGTTCGGCAAGTTCGATGCCGGAGGCGGATGGATTCCACCGGCCGCATCGACCGCGTCACGACGTCCTTCGGTACGCAGCAAGGGTCACGTGGCCGCAGTCCGGCGCGCAATCGAATCCATCCACGGCACCATCCGAATCCGCGACCTCGCAAGCTTGAGCGGGATCGGAAATGCGGCCTGGTGGGCGATCATTTACCTGATCGGAGAAGAAGACCTCATCCATGTTGGCGACGGGATGCCGACCTATCCATCTTTCGTCAGGCGGGCCGAGGGGTGAGCCATGCACCAAGTCCCCGCCCCGCGTTATCGGTTCGGCCGCCACGATCTCATCGCGATCGGTGGAATCGATTATCGGGCACATAGCTGGGACAAAGGCGGGCACGAATTCCGGCGGGCGGATGAGCCAGATGTCGCCGAATATTTTAGCCACGAACAGATCCAGGCGCTGATGCGTCAGGACAAACTGACCGTGGAGAAAGGCTATTTCCTGCCATCCACAGTCGAGATGAAAAAGGAAGGCCGAGACATCGACCTCACCACCCTCAAACCCAAACAACGGCTGAAAGTCCTTTGGAAAGAGGACTGGTGCTTGCTGTTCCTGAAGGAGGAAGCCGAAGGCAGAACTGACCGACAGCAAGAACAAATGGACGCCGCCATCTTGCGGCTGATCGGCATCATCCAGCAGCGCCACGATGAGCGTCTCGGCGCCAAAAAAGCCCCTCGAGCCGGACGCGTACAAACCGGTTGGCGCGCACCGACATCCAATACCTTGAAGGTCTGGCTGAACCTCTACGCCGACTACGAGGGCCGGCTAAACGGTCTGTTCGATCTGAGGTGGCGCAATTCCGGCAATACCAACGCCAAAGCCGATGAACAGATCCGCCGCCCACGATGGAACAGCTCGACGGTCTTGGCGGTAATGCGCGCCTCGACCTCCTCGCGGATCAGGCCGTGCGGCACCGAGTAAAAGAAGCCGTGGATTTCGACATGGTAGTCGAGATTGACCCTGGCGCGCTTCCATTCGGCGTATTCATACGGCGTCTCGGGCAAGGGCCGCATCGCCGGCTTTTCCACGGCCAGGAAGAGGTCGCGCCGCGTCGTGCCGAGCCGGCGCATGACCTTCCCATTGATCCGCTCCAGCGCCAAGCCGATGGCTTGGTTGCATTCGGCGAGCGAGAAGAAGGTGACGTTGCGCAGCCGGCCGAGGATGTAGGTCTGGGCAAAGCGGACACCCGCTTCCACCTTGGCCTTGTCCCGAGGATGGTAGGGCCTGGCCGGCAGGATGCCGACGCCATAATGGGCGGCCATGCGGCCGTAGGTGCGGTTCACTTCCGGATCATAGAACGCCGGCTTGTGAACGCCGGACTTCAGATTGTCGGGCACCACCAGCCGGGGCATGGCGCCGAAGAAGGCGAACATGCGGACATGGGCGCCGATCCAATCCGGCAATGTCTGCGTCCAACTCGCCTCGGCATAGGTGTAGTTCGAGGCGCCCAGCACGGCGACGAACAGTTCGGCGGTTTTGACCTCGCCGGTCGCCGGATCGACGATGTCGATCTTCTTGCCGGAATAATCGACAAACACCTTGTCGCCGGCCACATGGTGCTGCCGCATGGTCGGCGACAGACGCAGTTCGAACTCGCGGTAAAGCTCGCAGAACCGCGAATAGCCGTAGCCGCCAGGATGAACCTGAGAATATTCCTCCCACAGCACCGTCAGATTGACACCCGGCCGCTTCATCTCGCGGACCAGGGCCGGCCAATCCGGCTCGGGCCGCCGCCGCTGGCCGGTCTTCGCGCCAGAGCGACTGAACAGACGTTGGTGCAGGACCTCCTCGGTCAACTCCGCCGGCAACGGCCAGGTCAGCCCGGCCGCCGTCATCCGGGCCAGGCAATCCTGCACCGTGCTGCGCGCCACGCCAAGACGCTGGGCCAGCGCTCGGGCACTCAGATCGCTCTCACAAGACTTCAGTCGCAAAAGTTCGCGTATTTGCCGCATGGACAGCCCCTTCTTCGGCATCGCGCCTTCCCCTCTCTCCATCGGGATAAAGGCGTATGCTTGGTTGACGCTGACCTGTCGGGCAAATCGTCACCTCCGACAGCTCCTCAACTAAACGAGGTGGCCGGATAATTGTCGGAACGGTGGCCGGTTAATTATCGGAATCGGTGGCCGGATAAATCTCGGAATGAGTGGCCGGATCAAATCGGAATCCGCACGATGTCCGAGATGGGCCTCTTCATGGTCGAATGGGACAAGCGCCATCCTGAAGGATACCGCCAATGGGCAAGGCTCCACCCGGATGAGGATTGGTACGAAGAACTGCTGGCAGATGAGGATTGGCTCCGGTCAATCCGAACTCCCGCCGGGGAGGTCACACCGACGTACATCTAGCGAGTCCGATGTTCTGGGCATCTTCGACGGCATCGAACCATTGACCGAAGATGCCCTTGGCAGCCCCGATCGACCACTATGCACCTGGCGCTAGCAGTTGAATGACGGCATTTCGGGAAACACATGCATAATGGCGCTTGAACAACCATAGGCCGAGCAGCATTACAGCCAAGGCTATGCCCGAAGCTCGCCAATCATGCAAAGTCGCCACCTTCGCGGCCTGCAAGAAGGGAGTCCACGTGAGACTGAGCAAATTGCCAATCCCCCAGGCGATGAATGCGGTAACCACCGCTTCGAAAACCAAAAACCACTTTGGAGTCCTGTCTTTCATTTGTGCCCCGCACAAAGCGATGTTCGTACACACTAAATGATGCGCAGCCCTTCAAGGCAATTTTGTGACAGAAAATGCTCGCCGAGCACGATGTCTTCTCGATGACCAGTCATCTGAGAATACGAACGTCAACGACGCTTCCCACCTCGCGCCTGCAGGAGCGCCAGACATTGACGTAATCCGGCTTCGTCGATCGCAACTTCCTGGGGTCGTTTGCCGGACAGTCTGGGATGCCCCGCCTTCGTCCAGAGGGCGCCCTTCTCTGGCCCGAACAACGAAATGGCCGCCTTGGCAAGGCGATCGCAACAATCATCGGCTAGGCGCTCGCGCGCCCAGACAGCCTGGAGGCGCCGCGGTCGCCCGGACAAGCCATTTTCCTATAGGGGGGCAGCCGATATCTGCGTAATATATTGTATATGCTACACAAAACGCATATTTGTGTCGTATTTCTTGACTCTGCCGGGAACTTGTGGGAAGGTCTGTGGCATTAGGAGGCCATCATGCGTGCCGTGCCCACTATCCGGAAGAAGCCCGCGACCTTGGAGCAGCGTGTCTTGCGCCGCATTGAGCGCGATCAGGATGGCGTCTTCCTAACCTCGGAGTTCAAGGGTTTGGGCAATGCCGACTCCGTGCTCCGCACTCTGCGGGGACTGGTTGGCAAAGGCAAGCTCCTGAAGCTCGGGACCGGTGTTTATACCACGGCCCGGCCCAGCCGGATTGATGGTTCGCCGGTTTCCGTGATCGGCGAAGAGATCGCGGTGCGTAGGGCGCTGACCAAGCTCGGCGTCGACTGGATGGAATCCCGTGCTGTCGTCGATTACAACGCCGGTCGCAGCACGCAGATCCCAGTTAATCCAGTGTTTCGAGTCCGTGGTCGTCGTATGCCTCGTCGCCTGACAGAGTACGGGCGCGAGGTGAAGTATGAACTGGTCCCCTGATCGAGAACTCGTCGAAGACGTAGCGCGAAAGCTGAAGCTGCGGCAGACCTTCATCGAGAAGGATTTTGCCGTGGCCCGGATGCTCTCCGCTATCGCCAAGACCGAAGTACCAGGCTTCCGCTTCGTCTTCGGCGGTGGAACCGCGCTGGCTCGGGCGCATCGCGTCATCCAGCGGATGTCCGAAGACGTCGATCTCAAGCTGATCCAGGTCGGCCAGGTCAACCCCAGTCAGTCCAAGAAGCGTAAAAGCGAACTGAAACGTCAGATCGTTGCCGTCTTGCAGGGGGCCGGGTTTGAGATCGATCTTGAGCGTGACGTCAAAGCCCGAAACGCGAACAGCTACATCCTGTTCACGGTGCGCTATCCCGGTCGGACGGAACGCGCCGACATCCTTCGACCCCACATCCAGCTTGAATTGATGGTCTCGGAGCTTCGGCGGCCGACGGTTGATCTGTCGGTGCGATCATTCGTGGCGGAGGCCACGAATGAGACTCCAGAGGTCGCAACGATCGCCTGCATCTCCCTAACAGAGACGGCGGCTGAGAAGATGATCTCGCTGACGCGCCGGATCGCGCTGGCTCAGGAAAGCGGCGGTACGCGGGAATTCGACCGGGCGCTGATCCGCCATGTCTACGATCTGCATGCCATCCTTGATAAGATCGACCAGGCAGACGCGCGCGCCCTGTATCGCGAATTGATCGCCAACGACGTTGCCCAGTACGGCAACCAGCATCCGGTCTTCAACGCCGATCCTGAGAAGGCCACATTCCGGGCGCTGGACGAGCTTGAAGCGAATTGGCGACACCGGCATTCCTATGCTGATTTCATGGGCAACATGGTCTTTAGCAACAAATTCCTATTCGACGAGGCACTGGAAACCGTCAAGGCATTGGTGTCGGACGCTTGGGGCAGGAAGCCAACGCGCCCGACACCCAGCGCAGACCTGTGGAGCGACATGGTCAACGGCACAGCCTACAGCCTGACCGAAGATGCCTCAAAGACGACAGGCTTTGCCGAGGCACTGCGGGAATCCAATTCGCTCACCTTGGACCTATCGCCGGAGGTCGTCGCCAGCATTCCCGTGATCGAGGAACACCTGCCCGAAATCGGCTACCAAACGGTCGAACAGTTCTCGGGCTACGATATTCAGAGCCGCAGCGATGCCGCGCGCGCCCTAACCACCGAGGCAGCCACCCTTGCCGCGCAATGGGTCGCGGCGGCGACCTGGAAGGCTATCCCCGGCTACGACCACATCGTGGACGAGCGCATCGCTGTTGAGATGTCGCTGGCAGTCGTCGGCCGCCCGATCTTCCGTGTCTTGGTAGATGGCGAGGTCGTCAGAATGACGAACGAAGCGGCCGAGTTGCACGCGTTGTCCAAGGACGAACTGCTAACTTAGGCTGCTCTCACAGAGCCAGAACAGAGCGCCAGTAGCAGTCTCTTCGTCCGTTCGCTGACCTTGTTAGGTCGGTGAAAACTTCGATCCGCATGCCGAGCCCAAGCAAAGGCATTCCGACCAGACCAACCTTCACCACCACAAAAAATCGTCGCCGCGCTAAACTTTAGCGTTGACACCCTCCCAAATGTTCTCTATTTGTTCTTCTCATGAAGAACGATGCCGCTCCTCTCTGCCACTTTCTGACCCGCACCCCGCGGGCGCCGCGCCGGCGAATATGCCGGCGCCCAGCGCAGGCTTGAGCGGTCTTCTGGCGATTCCCTGACCCCTCCCTGACCTGCGCACGAAGCCGCCGCTCCGGCAATGGCTGGAGCGATCCGACGCTCCATCGAATGCAGGTCAGAAGATGCCGATCATCGTCAACCGCCGGGGCATTCTCGGCGACATCGAAGCCGAGGCGGCCCGCCTCGAATCCCTCACCGAAGACATCGTCCGCCTGGCCGGCGGCGACCGTCCCTCGGACCGCAACATCTCGCAGGCGCCGCTGATCGACGGCTGGGTCGTTGCCACCCGCAAGGTGCCGGTCCTGGTGGGGACCATGCACGGGCATCGGGCACGGCTGATTAGCAGATATCCGCGGCCCTGGATGTAAGCGGACATGGATCTCCGGATCCAGATGCCAAACCGTCGAAGGCGCTATCCGAAAGATGGCGCCTTCAACCTTTTTCCGGGCGGACTCTCTTTCATCCGGCCCGATAGAGCTAATGCAGGGTATCGCGGGTCAGTATCTCGCGGGCCAGAAACTGTTCGGCCCTCCGCCAAGACTCGTCATCGTCTCCGCGGAAGGTGAGCAATCGGTCGAAGACCACCTGTCCCGTCCGGACGTCCAGGATCTCGACCTTGCTCCACTCGATCAGGGTGCTGAGCTTGTGGACGCCCCCAATTAGAAGATAGGCGGCACCGGCCTTTTCCGCGGCGGCGATGAGATTGGCCGGCTCGGTGTTCGAGGCCGAGCAGCCCGGTGTCGGGCAGTCGAGGGATAGAATCCGCAGCTTGCCACTGTTGCCAAGATCGTGGCGCAGATCTTCAGCGAAAGTTTTCAAACGGCGGGCATGGGCGGTGGTCTGGTCGACGACTTCGCCAGATGTATCGACGTAGTCGAAACTTGCCACGGCAAGTGTAGCCGGTTGCGGAGCGGCATGAGCCGGGAAGAGACCCGACCCCAGGCACAGGCCGGCAATGCCGGTCATGCCAAGGCCGAGGTGATAGCGACGGTCCATGTTGCCCTCCGATGGTGTGCCGGCTGGCAATAGATGGTCACCCAGTCCCTGCGGCGCCATGCGTCTTGCGGAGGGCGTGATCGGCTGGAGATCTTTCGTCGATCGGTTTATCCGCCACTCCAGAGAAAGAACATGGGCGCTTCCGCGGGAATGACGCCAAGGCCCAACGCCTCAAACGTCCGCAGGGCCTGATGCGCGAAGCTGCGTCACTCACTCGGTTGCGGCATGACCGGCGTCCATTTCGTTTTGCAGAGCGTCGACGCGGCCCGCAAGGGTTTTCACCGCTTCGATGAGGGGAGCGACCATGATGTCATACTTGACCGCGAGATAGCCATCCGGCCCCTCCTTCACAGCTTCCGGCAAAACCTTTTGCACCTCTTGCGCCACCAGACCAAGGTCATCCGAACCATCGGCCTTCCATTGGAAACGATGACCTTTCAGTCGCTCTACCAGCAACAGCGGGTCCTTGATGTCACCGATATTTGCCTTCAGGCGAAGGTCAGATGAATGGTAATATACTGGCGAAGTAACACTGGTAGACACTGCAATTTCTTTTGCATCAACCACACTCATATTAGACGTGCCGGAAGGAATAATGTAATAACGATCGTTGACATAGTCGGTCAATTTAGCGGCGATTACCTGATCCGTAGCCGTAATGTCCTTAGCGTTTTTTATGCTGTAGCCGTTCATATCGATATCCGTATACATGATGGCGCAATCCGTGTTGCCCGGCTGAAAGTGACGACACAGCCAGGGCGCCGCCTCCTCCCCGCCCTGGAACAAGATACCCGCGGCAAGATGCCCACTGGTCGGCACGTAGGCAGCCGTTGCACCCGCACTGGCGAAGTTGGCCATGGGCTGCGTCCAATAGGTGCCCAGTCCCTTGACGCAAGGGGCACCGCACGGGCTGGGATCCGTCGGATAAGGCACATAGGCGCCGTACTTGCCGATCAGCGACGCCGCACCGAGCAGGCGGTTGGCGGGGATCGGATTGCCGCCATAGCTCACGACCAGGCCCAGGATCCCCGAACCCGACTGCTCGATAAGAACGGCATGGTTCTGCCTCCACGGATTCATGCCGGTCCCGACCGGGTAGCCGGCCGCCTGCAGCGATGAAACCGTGATGACCTGAGGCTCGCCGCTGACCGACGCCAGAACCGTTGTCCAGTTGTCCTTGATATACTGCGCAGCGGCATCCCGGACCGCCGCAATCTCCCAGGCCGCGGTCGCCGCCAATTGTGCATCCTGCAAATTCTGCTGCATTGGCAGAAAGGAAGCCATCAGAATGGTGGTTGTCACCGCGGTCACCATCAGTTCGGGGATGCCTCCCAGCATCGCATGCCTCCTTAGTCGAACACTTGGGCCACGCCGGCAAATCCGGCAGGAATGCCGTAGGGCAGGCGCACGACCGCGCCCCTCGCCGACTGCATGCCGTCCGCCGAGGTGATGCCCACCTCGCCGCTGTAGCCTGTCGCCTCGGTCAGCGCCGTCGCTATTGCCGTGGCGCGGTACCTGAAGACCGTGCTGTCGTAATAGGTGATGCCGACGACACTGGAACCATCAGGCCCGAGGACAGAGATGACGCCCGGCGCCGCCGACCAGGGGGCCGGAATCGACAGGGATGCCGACGGGACCACACCGTAGATGCCGGGATTTGCCTTGTGCCATGCTTCCAGGGCCTGTTGCTGGATCAGTACGGCGGTTGCCAACTGGCGAATATCGACGACGCTCCTGACGGCACTGCGTTCGGCGCCGATCTCGGCTGGTGCCGAGATCAGCGGCAGGCAGGCGAAAACCGCCATGATCAGCAGGATGATGGAGAGTCCGGGGCCGCTCATCGCATCATTCTTGCGCGTCGACGATGCGTTAATGGCGGACCGCCCGGTATTCCATTTCGCCGCGCAGACGCTCGAACCTCCTGGCCCAAGTCAGCGCCCCCCAACATCGCCCATGCCGTCGGCCTCCACCCAGGACACCGGCGCCGCTATTGCGCCGTGACGGCAATGCTGTTGCCGGCGCCGGCAACCGCGTTGCAGGCAGCTTGTGCAGTAGCCACGGTAATGGGGAAGGCGTTGATCGCGGCGGCGCCGTTGACGGCCACCTGAATATAGCCCGTGGCCGGAATTTGCTTAAGGATTTTGGCGCAATCCGCCTGAGGAACGCCCGGATCGGTAATGGTGAATGAGCCGACGCTGCCGGCGATGGCGTAAGCGGAACCGTACGTATTCAGGATGGTGTTGCCGCCCGTCGTGCGCAGGTTGCCGACCTCCGAGTTGGTGATAAGCGCCTGGGTGATGCCGTTTGAGGTGGCCCCGCAAAACTGGACAGGCGGCTTAAGTGGAGCTTCTATCCCACCAACACGAGGAAGGAGCACCGCGAATGACGAAGAGAACCCGCCGAAATCACAGCGCCGCTTTCAAGGCGA
>JAJYTF010000054.1 GCA_021793155.1 Pseudomonadota bacterium
ATGGTACCGCCACCAGCCGTCGAATTTTCACCACAATTCAATTGGTTGGTGGGCCGCCTGATCCAGGCGCTTGGGGACCAAGCGTCTGGGGCGGACCACTAGTGCAGTCACTCAATCAAAAGGTTCACTGCACGAGGCTTATCATAGCCCCTCGCCGGGCGGGGCCATCCGGCCCCTTGGCCGCCGCCTCAATGGCGGCTGGTTGGGGCGGCTGGTTGGCCGGTTTCCCTGTTCCTGCGCCCGGCGAGGGGCAGAAACCAAGGCTAGTGCTCTAGCCCTATTTCTCACACCCGCGCCGTTGCTTCTTTCGGCGGAATGGCTATGGTTCGGCGATGATGAGCAGAACGCTGATCATCGCCGACGACCACCCGATGGTGCGGGCCGCCTTGCGGCGCACCCTGGCTGACGCTGTGGGTGCCGATATACCGGGCGGCGGCGCCATCGAAGAATGCGCTACGTTCGATGAACTGAACTGCATGCTGGCGGCCGATAGCGGCGAGGTGGACCTTGTGCTGCTCGATCTCGACATGCCGGGGATGCTGGGCTTCGTCGGGCTGCTGACGATCCTGGCGAACTGGCCGACGATCCCGGTGATGATGGTCTCGGCGACGGAAGACCGGGCATCGGTGGCTCGTGCCAGGGACTGTGGCGCTTCGGGCTTCATTCCCAAGTCGGCGTCGATGGAACTGGTGGTGGAGGCGGTGAAAACCGTCCTCGACGGCGGTGTCTGGTTCGACGGCCTGCCGGCGGTTGCGGCGGATCCTGCCGAGCAGACGCGCGACCTGTCGCGCCGCCTCGCCACCCTGACCGGCCAGCAGCTGCGCGTGTTGCAGTTGGTGTTGGCGGGCAAGTTGAACAAGCAGATCGCCGGCGAACTCGACCTGGCCGAGCAGACGGTGAAGGGCCATATGTCCCAGATCCTGCGCAAGCTCGGGCTGGACAGCCGGACGCAGGTGGTGATCGCCGTCGGGCCGTTGCTCGGCGCCAAGGCGCCTCAGTCCGCTTGAAGCGGAACTGCCGCGGCCGCCGCCTCGGGCTTGGCACCGCGGCCCACGCGGCCGAGCCAGGTCCTGAGCGGCGCGGGGCGTAGCGGCTTGTAGAGAACGGCCACGGCCTGCCGCTGCGCCGCCTCGCGGATTTCCGGCGATCGGTCTGCCGAAACCAGCAGGGCCGGCACCGGGCGGCCCCATGCCTGGTGCAATTCGCCCAGCCGCTTTAGGCCGGTTACCTCGCCGTCCAGATGGTAATCAATGATCACCGCGTCTGGTGTCGGTCCGCCCGGCGACGGGTCGTCAGGGCCGCCCGATGCCGTTTCCACCCGGCATCCCCAGCCTTCCAGCAAGGCGCGCAGGCCGGCCAACGTTCCGGCCTCGTTGTCGATGCACAGGATCGCCAAGCTGCTCACCGGATCGCCGGCCGTCGAGGCCTCGGCGAAGGACGCCGCCGCCCGGTCGGCACCCAGCGGTACCGTCACCGCGAACATGGTCCCGTGGCCGGGGCGGGAATGCAGGGTGATCGGATGATTCAGCTTTCCGGCGATGCGCTCGACGATGGCCAAGCCGAGTCCGAGTCCTTTGTCGGCGTCGGCGGCACCCGGCAGGCGGTGAAATTCCTGGAAGATTTCCTCCTGCTGTTCGGACGGAATGCCCGGCCCGCTGTCCCATACCTCGATCCGCAAGCCATCGCTTCGCCGGCGGCAACCGAGCAGGACGCGACCTTCGGCCGTATAGCGCAAGGCGTTGGACAGGAAGTTCTGCAGAATGCGACGCAACAGCTGGGGATCGCTCCGCACCACCGCTGTGGTGGGGCGCAGCTTCAGTGCCAGGCCGCGGCCGCGCGCCACTTCGGAGAACTCGATGGCGAGGCGCGACAGGATCCCGGTAACGGGGAAATCCACGATCTCCGGGCGCACCGATCCGCCGTCCAGGGCCGACATGTCGAGCAACCCGGCCAGCAATTGCTCGGCCGACCGCAGCGAGGCGGTGGCGTTGGCGGCAAGGCCCCTTGCGTCATCCGGCCAAGCGGCGGCAACCCCTTCCGGGGGCCGATCCAACCGTTCGCCCAGCGCTGAGACGAACAGGCGCGCCGCGTTGAGCGGCTGCAGCAGATCATGGCTGACCGCCGCCAGGAAGCGGGTCTTCCCCAGATTGGCCTTCTCGGCCTCGGCCTTGGCCCGGCTGAGCGCCAGGGTGCGCTCGGCGACCCGCTGTTCCAGGCCGGCATTGGCCTGTTCCAGCTGCGCGGCGGCGCGGTAGCGCTCGGTCACGTCGGCATAGGTTGCGACGAACCCGCCGTCGGGCATCCGGGTAAAGCATATCTCCAGTACCGTCCCGTCGGGGCGGCGCCTCTCGGAGGTATAAGGCCAGCGGACGGCCGACAGATCCTGGTTGACCATCAGACTGTCCAGCTCTTCAAGGCCGGCCTCTCCACGTCCCAGGTTGAAGCGCACCAGCTCGGCGACCGGCGTGCCGACCCGAACGAGGTCCTCGGGCAGGTTGCACAGATCGAGATAGCGCCGGTTCCAGGTGGCGACCCGGAAATTGCGGTCGAGCACGCAAATTCCCTGGCTTACGTTCTCCAGCGTGGCCTGCAGCAGGTCGCGGTTGAATTGGATGGCGAACCGCGCTTCGTCCAGCATCGCCTTGGCCGCCCTCAGCGACAGCCCTTCGCCTCGCAGCAGCGCGGCGATCACCACGCGGGCCGAAGCGGCGCCAACCGCACCGGCCAGCAGGCGCTCGGTGAATTGCACCGCCTGCAAGTCATCCGGAGCGCCGTAGGACCGGCGGTACTCGCGGAATGCCGCTGCCGCCTTGTCCGTGCCGACGTAATGGCCGGCCAGCTGTTCCAACTGGTGCGGCGTTATGGGCGGCAGGCGGCGACGCCCCGCCTCGGGCAGCGGAACCGAGGCGGTAACGAAGGCGCTGGCCTGGGCGCGGTCGATCGCCTTGGGGCGCGACAACAGGGACAGGGCGACGTAGACCGCAAGATTGAGTCCGAGGCTCCAGGCCGTCGCGTGGGTCACCGGATCAAGGCCTTCAACGCCGAACAGGGCATGGGGATTGAGCCAGGACAGACCCAGTAGGCCACCGGTCATCCAATCGGGCTCCGCCGCGGCCGGATACAGCGACGGCAGCAGCAAGGCGTAGAACCACACGGAGAGGCCCGCGCACAGGCCGCCGATGGCTCCGGCGCGGCAGCCTCGCCGCCAATACAGCCCGCCGATGAAGGCGGGGCCGAACTGCGCGACGGCGACGAAGGACAACAGGCCGATGGCGACAAGACCATGGCTTCGGTCGATCAGGCGATAGGTGAGGTAGGCGAGCAGCAGCACCGCCACCACGGATACGCGTCGGATGGTCAGCAACAGGCCGGTCAGGTCCTGGTCGGGCAGCAGCATTTTCGGACTGCGGCCCAACAGCAGCGGCAGAACCAGGTCGTTGCAGGCCATGGTGCTGAGCGCCACCGCCGAGACGATAACCATGCCGGTGGCCGCCGACAACCCGCCGATGAAGGCCAGCAGCGCCATGTCCGCCCGCCCGACCGAGAGCGGCAGCGCCATCATGTAGATGTCGGCGTCGATGCTGTGCCCCAGTCGCGACAGGCCAATGGCGGCGATGGGAACGATGAACAGGGTCAGCGTGGTCATATAGCTCGGCAGAAGCCAGGCTGCGTAGCGCGTATGCCGGGGATGGTCGTTCTCGACGACGGTCACATGGAACATCTGCGGCAGGCACAGGAAGGCGATGGCCGACAGGGCCAGATTGGCCCACCACGAGGGCTGGGCCAAGTTCGGGGCGGCCAGGTGGCGCAGCCGCGGATCCTCCATCACCCGGGCCAGGACGTCGCCGAATCCGCCGAACAGGCCGAAAACGATGAAAACGGCGACGATCACGAAGACGGCGAGCTTGATCACCGATTCGAAGGCGATGGCCAGCATCAGGCCGCGATGATGTTCGCTGGCGTTGATGTGGCGGACGCCGAACAGGATCGAGAACAGCGCCATCAACAGCGTCACTCCGAGCGCGGTGTCGCGCCACGGGGAAAGGGTTGTCGGCAACTGGGCCGACGGTGCCGTCAGCACGTCCCAGGTGGTGGACACGGCCTTCAGTTGCAGGGCGATGTAGGGAAGCAGGGCGATGGTTGCGCTGATGGTCACCAGCGCGGCGATCGCCTGGCTCTTGCCGTAGCGCGCCGCGATGAAATCGGCGATCGAGGTGGCGTTCTGTTCCTTGGCGACGACGATGATCTTGCGCAGCAACCGCTGCCCGAAAAGCAAAACCAGGGTCGGCCCGACATAGATCGAGGCGAAGTCGAAACCGCGCGCCGCGGCGCGGCCGGCCGAGCCGTAGAAGCTCCAAGCGGTGAAATAGACCATCAGGGTCATGGCGTAGAAGACGGCAACCCTTCGGCCCCGCTGCCGTTCGACCGCCTGCCGCGCCGCCCGCCGGTCGCCGTACCAGGCGACGGCGAACAGGCTGCCGAGATAGCCGAGAGAAATCGCCGGAACCAGCCAACCTTCCATCCGTCCCCCCTGAGGCGGCTGGCATAATGCCGTGCGGCTTACGGCAAAGGAAGAGTAGCGCCGCTGTCTTTCCTGTAATCCCCACTGCCGCAAGGGAGGAGGGATCTCGCTGGGTGACCGAGATCCCTCGCATCGGCTCGGGATGACAAGACCGATCGCCTGTCCGCGTTACGCGCGGCTGGCCTCCGTCTCGGCACCGACCTCGATGGCGGTCGGCTGGTTCGAGGCCAGCGATTTGCGGATGGTGAGCAGGCCGTAGACCAGCATGGACACCACGACCGCGACGAAGGCGAGGGCGAGAGTGGCGTCGACATAGTCGTTGAACACCACCTGGCGCATCTGGTCCAGGCTCTTTGCCGGGGCCAGCACCTGCTGCTCGGCCAGCGCCGCACCGAACTTCCTGGCATGGGCAAGGAAGCCGATGGCCGGGCTGTCGTGGAATACCTTCTGCAGTCCTGCTGTCAGGGTGCAGACCAGCAGCCACGCCGCGGGGGCCATGGTGACCCAGGCGTAGCGCTGCCGCTTCATCTTGAACAGCACGGCCGTGCACATGATGAGGGCGACACCGGCCAGCATCTGGTTGGCGATACCGAACAGCGGCCACAGGGTGTTGATGCCACCCAGCGGGTCGATGACGCCGGTGTAAAGGATGTAGCCCCACATGGCGACGGCGATGCCGGTGGCGGAGAGGTTGTTGAACCAGGACTGGGTGCCGCGGTACGACGGCACGACGCTGCCGATCATGTCCTGCACCATGAACCGGCAGGCGCGGGTGCCGGCGTCCACCGCGGTCAGGATGAACAGCGCCTCGAACAGGATGGCGAAATGGTACCAGAAGCCCATCATCGCCTTGCCGCCGAGGAACCTGTGGAAGATCTCGGCCATGCCGACGGCCAGGGTCGGCGCGCCGCCGGCCCGTGACAGTATGCTGTTTTCACCGATGTCCTGGGCGACCTGCGTCAGCATTTCAGGCGTGACGACGAAGCCCCAGCCCGCGATCACCGAGGCCGCATTTGCGGCGTCGGCGCCGATGACGCCGGCCGGACTGTTCATGGCGAAATAGACGCCCGGCTCGATGACACTGGCGGCCACCATGGCCATGATGGCGACGAAGCTTTCCATCAGCATCCCGCCATAGCCGATGAACGGGATCTGCGCCTCGTTCTCCAACATCTTCGGGGTGGTGCCGGACGAGATCAGGGCATGGAAGCCCGACACCGCGCCGCAGGCGATGGTGATGAACAGGAAGGGGAACAGGCCGCCCTTGAACACCGGACCGGTGCCGTCGATGAACTTGGTCACCGCGGGCATCTTCAGCTCCGGCATGACGAACAGGATGCCGATGGCCAGGCCGACGATGGTCCCCACCTTGAGGAAGGTGGACAGATAGTCGCGCGGCGCCAGCAGCAGCCAGACCGGCAGCACCGAGGCGACGAAGCCGTAACCGATCAGGATCAGCGCCAGTTGAACGCCTTTGAAGGTGAACAGCGGGGCCAGCACCGGGCTCTCTGCCACCGTCTGCCCATAGACCAGGGTCGCCATCAGCAGGACGAAGCCCAGCACGCTCATCTCGCCGATACGCCCGGGGCGGATGAAGCGGGAATAGATCCCCATCAGGATGGCGATGGGGATGGTGCCGAACACGGTGAAGGTACCCCAGGGGCTGCCGGCCAGCGCCTTGACCACCACCAGCGCCAGCACCGCCAGGATGATGATCATGATCAGCAGCACGCCGACCAGCGCGATGCCGCCGGCGACCGGCCCCATCTCGGAGCGGATGATATCGCCGAGCGATCGGCCGTCGCGCCGCGAAGAGAGGAACAGCACCATTGAATCCTGAACGGCGCCGGCGAACACCACACCAGCCAGAATCCACAGGGTGCCGGGCAGATACCCCATCTGCGCCGCCAGAACCGGGCCGACCAGCGGGCCCGCCCCGGCGATGGCGGCGAAATGATGGCCGAACAGGACATATTTGTTGGTCGGAACGTAATCCAGGCCGTCGTTGTACCGTACCGCCGGCGTCGCGCGCTTGGGATCGACTTGCATGACCGCGCGGGCAATGAACAGTCCATAGAAGCGGTAGGCAACGAAGTAGGTGCAGATGGCCGCCACCACCAGCCAAAGGGCGTTGATGCTCTCCCCACGCGACAGCGCGACGACGCCCAGGGACATCGCCCCGGTCGCCGCCACGGCGAACCATGCGAATTTCTGCGTTACCCCATTCATGGCTGCTTCTCCCCTCTTCGGTCCCAGATGCCCGTCGCCATCCGACCCCGGCAACACAGCGGCTAGATTTGGAGGAAGGATCGGATGAAGCCGCATCGCACGGCGATACATACTTTTGTATCGAATGCGATTACGTATTTGATTTCTATGGAGAAAACGGAAATTCCGCATGGTGAAAATCATCGGTTGAATGCCGCCCTTACCGAGCGGTCCAATGCAGGGAGAAATTCTTCGGCGGTGCGAAAGAAAAAATGTCCGCCGGGAAAGTCGTGCAAGGTGAAGCTGCCGCGGGTAAATCGCTGCCAGCCGGCCATGGCCGCAGGCGGGGCGAAGAAATCCTGCCGGCCGGCAAAGGCGTTGATCGGGCATGGCAGCGGCTCCCGGGGGACGGGCTGTTCGGCCAGGGCAAGGTCGGCCCGCAGGATCGGCAGCATCACCCGGGTCAGTTCGGCATCGGCCAGCAATGCCTCGGCTGTTCCGCCATAGCGCCGCAGGCGGCTTTCGAGTTGGGCGTCGGACAAGGTTGCCACCGGAGGCATGGCGGCGGCATCGGGCGGTGGATGGGCGGCGACGCAGAGGGCGGCTGGCGGTGGGCGCCCGCCGCCGGCCAGGTGATGGGCAAGGGCAAAAGCGATCCTGGCGCCCATGCTGCAGCCGAACAGGGCGTAAGGCTCGTCGAGCCATGGGGCCAGCGCCTGGGCCAGCTCTTCGACCAGGGTGGCCAGCCCGCTTGCGCATTTCTCTTCGATGCGGGTTTCATGGCCGGGATATTGAACCGGGACGACGTCGGTGCCGGGCAAGGTATTGCGCCAGCCGAGAAAGGCGGATGCGCCGCCGCCGGCGAACGGCAGGCAGAACATCCTTCGGCCGCTCTCCAACGCCTGGGGGCCGAAGGGGAACCAAGGCTGCGCCGTCGGGCCGGTACAGTTCGGCATCATCGTGTTGAGCTCCAGTTGTCTCTTGATTCCATGGGCGATCGTCGGCGACAAATTTTTTCCGCGCTCCAAGGACGATTGACGGGAGCAGACGCTGTTCAAATCCGATTGCATATCGGTCGCCTGGATGAGGGTGGCCGGCCATCTCCCTTTCGAGGGTCTCCATGCGCGCCTTGATCGCGGCGAACAGGAGAAGGCCGAGCGGTTTCGCTTTACGCAAGACCGCGACGCGTTCGTTGCCGCCCACGCCTTGCTGCGCCATCAGCTCGACCGCGCCGCCGCCGGCCGTCATGCCTGGAAGTTCCGCCGGCAGGCCGGGGGTAAGCCGGTGGTCGAGGAGGGGCTGCCGCAGCTTTGTTTCAGCCTGTCGCACTGCCGCGGCATGGTGGCGGTGGCGGTCGCACAGGGGCTGGATGTGGGTGTCGACGTGGAAGCAGCGGGTTCCACCCGTCGCGGCGAGGGCGTGATCGATCTGGTCCTGGCGCCGGCCGAGCGGGCGTTTGTCGCCGCTGCCACCGACGAGGCCACATGGTGCGATCGCTTCTTCGCCTTCTGGACGCTGAAGGAGGCGGTGATCAAGGCCACTGGCCAGGGGCTGGCCGCCGACCTGCCGGGCTTCGCCATCGCCCTGACGCCCCTCCGCCTGTTGACGCCCGGCCCCGACGGCAGTGCGGCTGATCTGTGGCGGTTGCACAGGCAGGCTGTTGACGGCTACCGCCTGGCGGCGGCGGCCAGGATCTCCGGCGCCCAACAGGTGGCATTCCGCGTCGAAGAGGTAACGCCTGACCACCTGCTCGGCAGGCCGGAAGCCTGAGTGCGGGGCCGGTTCAATGCTCGTCGCCTGCCTTCGCCAGTGCCTCTTCGACGCTTTGCGGCCGGGCCATCTGAAACATGGCGGCGGGGGTGATCGCTGCATAGTCGGCCAGATAGCCGGCCCGCAGAATTGGCCCAGCCGCGCCGGTGTCGAACAGCCCATCCTTGAGATAGCGGGGGTCGATATGCACGCCGACGACCTGACCGAATACGACGTGGCTTTCTGTCGGGCGTCCGTCCAGGTCGTGCAGCCGAACCACCTGCAGCAGCTTGCATTCCAATGCTGCCGGACTGTCCGCCACCCGCGGCGCGGCGACCAGCCGGCAGGGTGCGGCGGCCAGCCCGACCGCGGCCATTTCGTCGACGCCGTGGGGAAACGGCGCCGAACTGCGGTTCATCGGCTGGGCCAGGGCCCGTGTCGCCAGGTTGACGACGAATTCGCCGGTTGCTTCGATATTGCGTAGGCTGTCCTTCCGCCCCGCGCTGCCGAAGGCGACGACCGGCGGCTGGTCGCAGAAGGCGTTGAAGAAGCTATAGGGCGCCAGATTGGCCCGCCCATCCACGTCGCGGCTGGAGATCCAGCCGATCGGCCGTGGCGCCACGATGGCCTTGAACGGGTCGCGGGGCAGCCCGTGGCCTTTGGCCGGCTCGTAAAAATAGTCCTCCATCCGCACGTTCATCCGAGGGTCCTCCGGGCTTCGGTCGCTCCCCGGCGGCACTGCGCGGCGCATCAACCGCGCGAGGCTTGCGCCAAGGCCTTCCTAAGATCGTCGGCCTTCGCCGGCTCGCGCAACATCATAAATCCTGTGTCCGACAGGATCCTGTGCCATCGACCGCAGGCTCACCGAACTTCGGGCCAGTTACGCAATGCTCGACGGTTGCACCGAAAGATCGCTGGAACGGGAAACCCCGGACGGGGAGCTGCGCTCCCTGATGCGAGACCTGCAACGGACTGCCAAGGCTGCGGAGTGAGTGGGCTAGGGCCGGCCCGGCGGCCATGGCCGAGCGATGCCGGTGCCCCAGGCCGGATGCGAGCCAGTGTGCCGTTGCCGGCCGAAGTCTGTCTCAGGCGGTGGCCCAGCTGGCGGCGCCGGCATCCAGCAGCAGGTCGCGGAACATCTTGAGCAGGCGCTGGTCCAAGGAGCCCTGCATCTCGGTCGTCATCATGGCGAAGGTCGCTTCCGGCGACCTGGCGGGACGGTGGCGGCGCTCTTCGGTCAGCGCGGCGAACACGTCGACGATCGCCGACATGCGCGCCAGGTCGTTGAGATGCTTGCCCCTGAGCCCCTTGGGGTAACCACTGCCATCGAGCCGTTCATGATGCTGCGAGGCGATGGTGATGACTCCTTTCGGGACGTCCGAATGGTCGCGCAGGTATTCGATCGTTCCGTCGACGTGTTGGCGGACGACGGCCTTTTCCTCGGCCGTGAGGGGGCCAGGCTTATCGATGATGTCCTGGTTCAGCGACATCTTGCCGATGTCGTGCAGAAGTCCTCCGGTGGCCAGGATGAGAAGGGGCTCTTCCCTGAGCCCGATGTGGTAGCCGAACAGCGCGAGCATGGTGGCGACACGCAGGGAATGAACATAGGCCAGGTTGTCGTGGCCTCGGATCCCGGCAAGGAGAAGCTTGTATTGCGAGTCGGTGACGGCATCGACCAGCGGATCGCAAGTTTCGACGACCTGCTGATAGGCGAGTTCCTCGCCGGTGGCCAGCAGTTCCCCCAGTCCATTGAACGTTTCCAGGGTTCGGCGCAGGGTGGCGGGGTGGGGGTTGGGCAGGTCTTGCCAACTCCCCTCGATGCGCCTGTTGGTCAAACTGGAGATGGCGTTGACCAACTGGCTGCGGCGAAACGGTTTGATGAGGGCGACATCGGCGCCGTCGTCAACGTCGACCTGGGTGCCGCAAAGAACGATCGGCACCTGCCGGAATCTGTTGCGCAATGAATGTACCAGCTCGCCGCGGCTGCGGCGGCGGTTTCGTTCGTCCACGACGAGGACAGCCGGATCCTTGCCACTCATACGGACATGCGCTTCCTCCACATCTGCGTAGTCACGTACCCGGTAATGCGGTTCGAGCGCGGCGGCGATCTGATCTCGCTCCTCGAGATGACTATCAATGACGACCACCAGAGGACGGGCAGCCAGCATCAAAACACCCCTCAACATTGAAAAATATCATATCCGACGCAACCCTTATACTCTCCGCAAAAACCGATGGCAACACACCGAGGCCGCGATCAACACTTTGTAATTATTATCAAATATTGCTGATTTTGCAGGCGTGCGCGCTCGTGTCTCATCCTGCGGGGGCGGATATTTACACAACCTGTGGGCGAAATGTGCGGGACCGCGATGCGGAAAATCTGCGTCCTGGCCCAGATTCTTTGAATTTGCCCTCGCCGGGCGCGCGCATCCGCACGCTCGGCCGCGGCCTGGTGCTCCGGCTACGACAGAAGGTGCACTAGTGGTCCGCCCCAGACGCTTGGTCCCCAAGCGCCTGGATCAGGCGGCCCACCAACCAATTGAATTGTGGTGAAAATTCGACGGCTGGTGGCGGTACCATCCGTCGGATTTTCACCACTAG
>JAJYTF010000002.1:0-64291 GCA_021793155.1 Pseudomonadota bacterium
CAGGGGAATCGCTTCAGGTTAACGGCGACTGATTGCGGATGAGGCTTTCCAGATAGTCGGAGTTCAAGCAGGCGAGCTTGCGCCGGTTTTTGAGGCTGTGGCGATCCTTGGGGTGGCGGATCAGGTTCATGGCCATGTGCTTGACGACGGCCATGTTCTGGGGACCGAAGCCGGTTCTGAGGCGGGCCAAGTCGTCATGGAAGACGACATCGAGGACCCAGTGCAGTCTGTTCTCGACGCTCCAGTGGTCGCGCACGGCTTTGGCGAAGGTCTTGGCGTCGAGCTTGGCCGAGGAGATGTAGTAGCGCTGCTCCTCCTCGACCTTGTCGCCGCGTTCGGTGGTGGTCTGGACCACGGCGATCATGGCCAGACCGGGGAACTCACGTTCATCGGGAAAGCGACGATCGGAGAACAACCAATCGACCTTGTGGCAGACGCGATGATGGCGTTGCTCCAGCCGACCGTGGTCGGCATCCACGGTGTCGCAGGCTTCCCAATCTGCGGCGTTGGCCGGATCGGCGAAGAAGGTTTCGACTTCGCTCAAGAGGGCGGGCCGGTTGGCCTTCAGCGAGAGAAGATAGTCGCCGCCGCGTTCGGTGATGATCTTGGCGATCTCGATCTGGGTTCCGATGGCGTCGATGGTGACGAGGGCGCCGGTTAGTTCCAGCCGCTGCAGCAGAAGAGGGATGGCAACGATTTCGTTGGATTTGTCGGCCACCGCCTCCTGCCCCAGTACCAGGCGCTGGCGGCTGGCCCAGGCCGAGACCAGATGCAGGGGCTCGCGGCCCTTCGATCTGGCATGGGTTCGCCGGGATGTCTTGCCGTCGATGGCGATGAGTTCCGGATCCGTGTCGCGCAGCGTCTCGACCCAAGACACGAAGCAATGCTGAAAGAGCTCCGCGTCCAGGGCATTGAACACATCGTTGAGGGCGTCATGCGAGGGAATGCCCCGTTCGAAGGGCAGGAACCGCCTCAGGAAATCAAGCCGTTCCTTGCCCCACAGCACGATCTCGACAAAATCCTCCATCCCCGCCAAGGTCGCGCACAGCACGAGCAGCAGGATCTCCGGCAGCGGATACAGCACGCGCCAGCCCTCGCGCGGATCCTCAAGGGCGGAAAAATGGTCCAAAACGTTCCTCGAATGTGATGCTCGCGACATAGACGGCCCCGCTCTGCAACGAAGCCTCCTATGAATCACATTCTTCCCGCTTTGGGACTCCCCTATCTTCCTGTCAAGCCGTTAACCCGAAGCGATCACCGTGAGAACCAAGGCAGCCCCATTGCCGCCATCAGGAAAATAGTGGTATTGGAGGAAGGTCTCTAACCGAAGCCATCAGGGGCAGGTGGTCGGTGCATTTCTTGACGGCAAAGCCTCGATGAGTAGTCCGCGCCTCGCCGAACGGGCGGCGCGCCTTCGTGGCGCCTTCCTTGCCGAACTGCCGAAGCGCCTTGCCAAGGCCGGCGAATTGCTTCGTGACATCGAGGCCGCTCCCGGAGACCCCAGGCCGGCAGAAGAATTGCGGCTGCTGCTGCACAATATCAAGGGAGCCAGCGCCACCTTCGGTCTTGCCGACCTCCAGGAGGAAGCCGCCGCCACGGAAGCGCTGCTGGCGCCTCTGCTGAAAGACCGCAGCCGATGGTTCTCCGCGTTGATGAGGGACCTGACGGATTACCTGGCCCGGCTGGAGCAGGCGATGGCCCCCCTGCTCGACGAGGCCGAGGTCTCCCCCACTCCTGTCGCCGCCCCACGAGCCGACGCCGCAGCAGCCATGCCGCCGGACACAGCGGCTCGGCCGGCCGGAGCCAAGCGGATATACATCTGCGACGACGATCCTATTCCAACCGAACAGCTGCGCCTTCAAATCGCCAGTTTCGGTTACGACGTGACGACTTTCGAGTCGCCGGCCTCGGTGTGGGGGGCAATCAAGACCTGCGCGCCCGATGTGCTGATCATGGATGCGATCTTCTCTGAAGGCCGCGACGCGGGATTCGACCTGGTCGCGGAACTGCGGCGGAGCGGCGTATCCGTGCCGGTGCTGTTCCTGTCCTGCCGCAATGACTTCGAGGCGCGCCTGCGCGCCGTTCAGGCCGGGGCCGCGGCCTATTTCACCAAACCGGTACAAATTTCGGACTTGGTGGACCGCCTGGCGATGCTGACGTCGGACACCAGGCCTGAACCATTCCGCGTTCTGGTGGTGGACGACGAGCCGCAGGTGGGAGCCTACCATGCCCTGATCCTGCAAGAGGCCGGCATGCTGGTCCGCACCATCTCGCAACCGGCGGCGGCAATCGATGTCCTGCGAGAGTTTCCGGCCGACCTGCTGCTGCTGGACATTTACATGCCCAGTTGCAGCGGCCGGGAACTGGCCCAGGTCATTCGCCAGATTCCCGATTTCATGGGGCTACCGATCATCTTCTTGTCGACGGAAACTGACACCGCCAAGCAGACTTCGGCGCTGCGTCTCGGTGCGGACGGCTTCCTGACCAAGCCGGTACAATCCGACCAATTGATTTCCGCTGTGCTGCTGCGCGCCGAACGGATGCGCGCCTTGCGCACCGCCATGCGAGAGTTGCGCCTGGCCCGCGATCAGGCGGAATGCGCCACGCAGGCGAAGGCCGCCTTCCTGGCGATGATGAGCCACGAATTCCGCACTCCGATGAACGGCATCACCAATATCGCCGAAATGCTGGCCCAGACCCCGCTGTCGTCCGACCAGCGCCATATGTGCGGCGTGGTACGCAAATCGGCCGAGGCCCTGCTGGTCCTGATCAACGACATCCTCGATTTTTCAAAGATCGAAGCCGGCAAGCTGGATATCGAGGCGACCGAGATGCACCTCTCCGAACTGGTGGAGGGAGTGGCGGACCTGATCGCCGGCGGCGCCGAGGAAAAAGGACTGGAACTGGTGGTCGACATCGACGCCACCGTTCCTGAATACCTGGTCGGCGATGCCGTACGCCTGCGCCAGATCCTCCTCAATCTGGCCGGAAACGCAGTCAAGTTCACCGAACGGGGAAACGTCACGCTGCGCGTTCGCCTGCTGGCCGCCGAACCTGCCGATGCCGCGACGTTGCGCTTCGAGGTGATCGACACCGGAATCGGCATTGGCGAAGAGCAGCAGTCTCGTCTGTTCAAGCCGTTTACCCAGGCCGACAAGTCCATATCGCGCCGCTATGGCGGTACCGGCCTGGGCCTGTCGATCAGCCGGCAGCTCTGTTCGCTGATGGGCGGCGAGATGGGGCTCCAATCGACCCCGGGAGCAGGATCGACCTTCTGGGTAGAATTACCGTTCGAGATAGCCGCGGGGCCGCCGCGAACCCCCGCCGAAGCCATCGCCGACCTGCGGGTCTTCGCCGTCGGCTTCTCCGCGTCCGGGCGGAATGCCT
Source organism: Pseudomonadota bacterium (assembly GCA_021793155.1). Taxonomy (GTDB): domain Bacteria; phylum Pseudomonadota; class Alphaproteobacteria; order Rhodospirillales; family Magnetospirillaceae; genus DUZF01. Next base: position 3,388 of record JAJYTF010000002.1, read on the forward strand.
TGCGTAACATGCTGCTCATGGCCGGGATGGCCGAACCGATCTGGGCGGACGACCTCGGCCATTTGCCGTCGGTGGCGACAGGCCCAGAGGAATGCGGGCGGGCCGTCGTCCTGGTCGACCACCACGGGCTGGACCCAGTGGGATTGGCCGTCCCCGAAGGTGGTCCGTCGATCATCCTGGCTGGACCGCGCGCCGTGCTGGCCAATCTCGGCGAGGAACAGCGTCGTCGGTTGCGTTGCACCTTGCCCAAGCCACTGCACTGCCAGCCGTTGTGGTCCGCCATCGCCGAAGCGGCCGGTCGCGGCGGCCGCGCCATCCGGAACAGAGATTCGGCCGATCAGCCCGGAGCGGCGGTGCCGGCGCCTTGCGCCGGCGAATCCACGGCGCGCATCCTGGTGGCCGAGGACAATCCGACCAACCAGATGGTGATCCGCGCCATGCTGAGTCGGCGCGGCTACGAAGTAGACGTCGCCGCCAACGGCGCCGAAGCCCTGGCTCGCTATCAGCAGAGCTACTATGGCCTGCTGATGACCGACTTCCACATGCCGGGCATCGACGGTTTCGAACTCACCGCAGCCATTCGCCGCCTCGAGAACGGCAGCGGGCGGCGTCTTCCCATCGTCGCGCTGACCGGCGACGTTCTGCCGGGAACCGAACGGTTGTGCCTGGAAGCCGGCATGGACGGCTATTTGCCGAAGCCGATCGCCCGCGACGCACTGGATGACATCCTGACCCGGTTCCTGCCCCGCCCGGCCGAAGGCACCTGACCGACGGCGTGAACCAACCTTTCTATCGAGGGTGAGGCCTGCCACAGGAGACTCGCTCTTAGGCCGGTGTTTAAATATACTTCAATAGATGGCGCGGCCTGCGCGACGCAATTGCGGCTTGTTTCCAAGCGAGGTGAAGACCAATGCTGACTCCCGTCCAGCAAACGCCACTGCCTCTTGAGCCGGCGCGACAGCAGATTACTCCAACGCCGCCAGTCGAACCGCCGCCGCCGATGCCTGTCGCGCAGGCTCCTCTTCAGCCGTCCGCCAACAACCAGGATCAGTTCGATCCGCAGACCGGCACGGGGGGAAGAAGCCCGCAGGACCGCGCCCAGGAAGACCAACAGCAGGCGGAATCGGCCAGTAAGATGCGCGTCGCTTGGGCGCGGCTCAATCAATTGCAGGAATTGGCGACCGAAGCCGCAAGTTCGGGAGACGCCAATCGGGCGAAGGAAGTGGCGCTGGAGGCTGCCGCTGTGGCGTCCGATATTCGGGACCTGGCCGCCGGCCTGCCGATCGTTTCGGTCGGCGCCATCGACGTTGTGGCCGATCAACTGGCGCAGAAGCAGTTGGCGGCCGACGGATCCACCGTTGATATCGCATCGACCCTCGACGCCGCGCGAGCCGGTCTGGGGACCGCGAAGAATGTGGTGGATACGGCCGCCAGCATCCCCTACCATCCGGTGGAGGACCGCATTGCCATAAACGGACTGCGCCACCAGGTGCTGGACGCCATGGCCGGAGTGGAGGCCATCGCGGCGCAGGTCGCCGACGCGTCGACACCGCTGCGGCCCGCCGCGGCGGCGCGCTACGACATCAAGGCGTAGAGCGGCAGCTTCGGCGTCACGGCAGGCGACCGGATCAAGGCACAGGGCGGCCGGCCGACTGCCCGTCATCCTCCCATGGGACCAAGATCCTGGCTTCCTGCTGCAGGAAATCCAGGAACCGACGCACCAGCACCGACAGGCGCTTGCCCGCCGGATAGCCGACATGCCAGTGCCGCACGATGGGGAAACCCTCGACATCTAGAATCACCAACTGCCCCGCACCATCTCCTGCCCGCAGCGTATGCCGCGACAGGGCCGAAATGCCGAGACCGCCGAGGACGGCCTGCTTGATCGCCTCGTTGCTTCCCAGTTCCATGCGCACCTTGGGCTTCAGGCCGTGTCTGGCGAACAGGGCCTCCACCGCCAGGCGAGTGCCTGAGCCCTGCTCCCGCATGATGAAGGGTTCTTCGACGAGGCGCTCCATTGCAATGTTCCGCTCTCCGGCCAGGGCATGGCCACTGGCGGCCAGCACGACGATGGGGTTGGGCATGAACGGCACGAAAGTGGCGTCGGCTCCCTCGGGGGCCTGCCCCATGATGTAAAGATCGTCCACATTGGCCACCATGCGCTGAAGCAGGCGTTCGCGGTTCGTCACCTTGAGCGACACGTCGATTCCAGGATGGCGGCCGCAAAAGATCCCCAAGGCGGCGGGCGCGAAATATTTGGCCGTCGTCACCACGGCAAGGCGAAGATGGCCGGTTTTCAGCCCTTTGAGATCGGCAATCTCCGTCTCTACCCGGCTCAACGCCTCCAACACTTCCGCCGCGGCGGCATGTAGAAGGCGCCCGGCCTCGGTAAGAGACACCTTGCGCCCCACCCTCTCGAACAGAGGCAGGCCCACGGCATCTTCCAGGTTCTTCACCTGCACCGACACCGTCGGCTGGGTCAGGAACAGGCTTTCCGCCGCTCGCGTGAAGCTCGCCGCCCGGGCGACGGCATCGAAAATCTGCAACTGGCGCAAGCTTGCGCGGCGAACGAGTTGGGGCGGCATGGGTCGATCCATAGATCACAGTCAATGTACAATATAGAAACTTTCAAGTTCAATCAATCAATCATCACTTCTACAGTGCCGGGGCTAACGAGCGAACATTGTGTTCGTCGCACACCATCTGCGAGCGAGGCAATATTATGACTAAAGTCGATACTGAAGCGGCAGAACGCTACAAATCCGGAGTTATTCCATACAAAAAGATGGGCTATTGGCAGCCAGACTACGTGCCAAAAGACACTGACGTCGTCGCCTTGTTCCGCATCACCCCGCAGCCCGGTGTGGAACCGGAAGAGGCGGCGGCGGCCGTCGCAGGCGAATCGTCCACCGCGACCTGGACGGTGGTGTGGACCGATCGCCTTACCGCCTGCGAACTGTATCGGGCCAAGGCCTACCGCGTGGATCCCGTCCCCAACACTGGCGAAGGCACCAAGGTCGAGCAACAGTATTTCGCCTACATCGCTTACGATCTGGACCTTTTCGAGCCGGGTTCCATCGCCAACCTCACCGCGTCGATCATCGGCAATGTCTTCGGGTTCAAGGCGGTAAAAGCGTTGCGGCTCGAGGACATGCGCCTGCCCGTGGCCTATCTGAAGACCTTCCAGGGGCCGGCGACCGGCATCGTGGTCGAGCGCGAGCGCCTGGACAAATTCGGACGCCCGCTGCTGGGTGCCACCACCAAGCCCAAGCTTGGCCTCTCGGGCCGCAACTACGGCCGTGTGGTTTACGAGGCGCTCAAGGGCGGCCTGGACTTCGTGAAGGACGACGAGAACATCAATTCGCAACCCTTCATGCATTGGCGTGACCGCTTTCTCTACTGCATGGAGGCGGTAAATCGCGCGTCCGCGGCGACCGGCGAGGTGAAGGGCCACTACCTGAACGTGACCGCCGGCACCATGGATGAAATGATCGAGCGCGCCGAATTCGCCAAGAACCTGGGCTCGGTGATCGTCATGATCGACCTGGTGATCGGCTACACGGCCATCCAGACCATGGCCAAGTGGGCCCGCAAGAACGACATGATCCTGCATCTGCATCGGGCCGGGAACTCCACCTATTCCCGCCAGAAGAACCACGGCATGAACTTCCGCGTGATCTGCAAATGGATGCGCATGGCCGGCGTCGATCACATCCATGCCGGTACCGTGGTCGGCAAGCTTGAAGGCGACCCGCTGATGATCAAGGGCTTCTACGACACATTGCGTGACCGACACACGCCGGTGGCGCTGGAGAACGGCCTGTTCTTCGAACAGGACTGGGCTTCGCTCAACAAGGTAATGCCGGTGGCCTCGGGCGGTATCCATGCCGGCCAGATGCATCAGTTGCTGCATTACCTGGGCGAAGACGTGGTGCTGCAGTTCGGTGGCGGCACCATCGGTCATCCCATGGGCATCCAGGCCGGTGCCACGGCGAACCGCGTGGCCCTGGAAGCCATGATCATGGCCCGCAACGAAGGGCGCGACTACCTGCGGGAAGGACCGCAGATTCTGGAAGCGGCCGCCAAGTGGTGCGCTCCGCTCAAGGCTGCGCTGGATACATGGAAGGACATCACCTTCAACTACGAATCCACCGACACCGCCGACTTCGTACCGACGGTCACGGCCAGCGTCTAGCCCCAGGGGAGAACAGCATCATGATGACCAACCACGGCAACCGCATCACTCAGGGACAGTTCTCGTTCCTGCCCGACCTGACGGACGAACAGATCCTGGCGCAGATACGCTACGCGCTCCGCCAGGGGTGGGCGGTCAGCGTCGAGTACACCGACGACCCGCATCCGCGCAACACCTACTGGGAGATGTTCGGCAATCCGATGTTCGACCTCAAGGACGCCGCCGGCATCCTGATGGAGCTCAACGAATGCCGCAAGACCTTCCCTCGCCACTACATTCGCGTGATGGCGTTCGACAGTACCCGCGGCTGGGAAACCCCGCGCATGGCATTCCTCGTCAACCGCCCGGCCGATGAGCCCGGTTTCCGGCTTTTGCGCGAGGAACGCGAGGGTCGCAGCATGACCTACACCACCGTGCCCTACGCGACGGACAAGCCGGAAGGCGAGCGTTACACCTGAGCCGGCGACAAGCGGCCGGCGGGGTGATCCGCCGGCCGTCCTGCGGTTATCAACCAAACGTTCGAGGCAGGACCCAATGATTGAAGTCAGCGACAAGCTCGGGACCGACGGTGCCGCATCCACCGGCATTGCGGACTCAGGGCGCGACGTTCCCATCGATTTGCAGGAAGAATTGCGTGCCTCTCAGATCCAAGAGGTGCTGGACAAGCTCGACCGCGAACTGATCGGCCTCCAACCGGTGAAGACCCGCATCCGCGAGACGGCAGCGCTGTTGCTTGTCGACCGCCTGCGCAAGAAGCTCGACCTTTCCGCCGAGACGCCTACCCTGCACATGTCCTTCACCGGCAATCCCGGCACGGGCAAGACCACGGTTGCCCTGCGCATGGCCGAGATCCTGCATCGCCTGGGTTACGTGCGCAGCGGCCATCTGGTGGCGGTGACGCGCGACGATCTGGTGGGGCAATATATCGGGCATACCGCACCCAAGACCAAGGAAGTGATCAAGAAGGCGATGGGCGGCGTGTTGTTCATCGACGAAGCCTATTACCTGTACAAACCCGAAAATGAACGCGACTATGGCCAGGAGTCCATCGAGATCCTGTTGCAGGTCATGGAGAACAACCGCGACGACCTGGTGGTGATCCTGGCCGGCTACAAGGACAGGATGGATCGTTTCTTCAGCAGCAATCCCGGGATGCGGTCCCGCATTGCCCACCACATCGACTTTCCCGACTATACGCCCGAGGAACTCCTGGCGATCGCCAAGCTTATGCTCGCCCAACAGCACTACGGTTTCAGCGCGAAGGCGGAAGAGGCGTTCATCGACTACATCCGGCGGCGCATGCGCATGGTCCACTTCGCCAACGCGCGCTCGGTCCGCAACGCGCTGGATCGTGCCCGGCTGCGCCAAGCCAACCGGTTGTTCGTCGCCGTCGATCAAAAGCTTACCAAAGGCGACCTGATGACCATCGAGGCGGAAGACCTGTTGGCCAGCAGAATATTCCGGGAACCTGTTCCGAAAATCGACAGCAGCTGCGGATGAGGTCGCCCGCAGCTGCGGAGCGCTTCTCCTGTCCAAGAGTTAAAGGAGGGCGAGGCCAAAATGCATGCGGCCATTTTCATCAATTACACGATAGACCCCCTTGCTCAGGGACATCTTGCCTGGGCTTTCGAGACGTCGCCCGGCGAATTCTGCTACGGCGGGTCGGAATGGCATTTGGGGACGTCGCTTGAAGCCAATGGCGTGTTCATAGCTCATGGAACGCGGCGGCAAATGATCGCCGCGATGAGGAGCGGGCGGCACCCCCACGGCGCAGGCAACAACACGTCATTTCCCTATGATGCATACAAATTCATACCGGTACAGAACCCGCACCCAAGCAAGGCATTGCAGCTTGCGGAAGAAAGCAAGCGCTGGGGTTATTTTGTAATCGCAAATAACTGCATGGATCATGCACACAAGATTATCACGGCGTATGCGAACGGAGATTTGAATGTATTGCCGTGGCCTTCCGCAAAACTCCGCCCAGTCGATTTTTTCAATAAAATATGAAATAGGCTAGAAATTCAGCCCCGCGGCATCGGCCAACAGCAAGGCGCGCAAGCGATGGCGGACGATCTTACCGCTTGCGGTCCGGGGCAGACAGTTCTCAAACCGAATTTCGTGCGGCGACAAGGGCTGGCCGAGATGTTCCCGGGCGAAGGCGTGAAGTTCGCTGCGTAACGCGTCACCGGGATCGAACCCCGGATTGACCACAACGAATGCGACGACTTTTTCAAGCAACCGCGGATCGGGGGCGCCGACCACTCCCGCCTGGGCCACAGCGGGGTGGGACATCAGGACCGCTTCGACTTCGAACGGGCCGATCCGACGACCACCGGACTTGATTACGTCGTCCTCGCGGCCGAGAAACCAATAATATCCGTCTGCGTCGCGCCGGGCGAGATCCCCCGTCAGGTGCCAACCATCGACCTCCTCGGCCAGGGCGCCGCTCTCGCCGCCCAGGCTGCGCCAGGGCGGCAACGAATCGATCCACAAAGCCAGTTCCCCGGTGGCTTCGGCGGAACTGTCGCAAACCGAGAGGTGGTTGCCCTCCCGATGCACCAGGGCCACCCGGACGCCCGGCAACGGTTTTCCCATGCTGCCGGCGAGCGGCGGACGGGTCGGATCATGGGCCAGGGCGATGCCGGCGACTTCCGTTTGCCACCAGGTATCGCGGAAAGGAATGCCCAACACCTGCTGGCCCCACACCACCGCGTCACCGGACAGCGGTTCGCCGACGGTGGCGGCGAGACGCAGTGCGCATGGGCGGAATGAGCGGGCCGGGGCGGCCCCTCCGCCGATCAGATTGCGGATGATGGTGGGGGTGGTGTACCAGACGGCGACCGGTTCGTCCTCTAGCACCGAAAGGCATCGCATCGGAGTGGTTGGAGCTTCGTCCAGCAGGATCGCCGCCCCGGTCGCCAAGGGCGCAACCAGTCCGTAAGCGGTGTGGGGAATCCAGCCGGGCTCTCCGGTGCACCACAACATTTCCCCGGCCCGGAGGCCGAATGCGAAGCGGGCGGTCGAAGCCATGAGTTCCACCACCCCGCCATCGTGGATGACCGCCTTGGGCTGCGCCGAGCCACTTGCCGCCGGGGCCGTGGTTCCGCTGGTGAAATGCATCATCCCGGCCATCGCCAGATCGGCCGGCGAACCCGTGGGCGATGGCGACGCGGCGGCCAGCGCGGCGCGCAGGTCAAGGCAATCAGGTGGGATGTCGTCGCCCAGCACCAGGACATGCCTCAGCCGTGGCAACAGGGCGCGGATGGAGGCGGCGGCACGCCTGTAGGCGGCGGCTCCCACCAGAAGGATGCGCGCATCGCCGAGGGAAAGGCGAGCCAGCAGCGGATCGGGGCCAAGATCGGCAAAAAGGGGGCAATAGACCCCGCCGGCGCGCCAGATCCCCAACGCCGCCAACAACGTTTCCGGCCTGCGGCCGGTCATCACGGCGACCGTCTCGCCCGGCTTCAGCCCAAGTTCGCGCAGCAGCGTGGCGCAGCGTGAGGCATGGTCGAGCAGTTGCCCGTAGGTCACGTCGCGACGCTGGCCTGAAGCCCCGAGCCACCGTAGGGCGAGGGCATCGGCGCGTCCAGCATGGCATTGGGAATCAAGGAATAAAAGGGGGCTCACGGTTTGCGCCTGAGTCTTTGATGGTTCTTGGACATCCATAGAATATATTCTGACTGCCCTAAAGACGAGTGGCAAGGACGCGACCTGGCGTCCATCGACATGCCGCCCCGCCCTGTGCGCATGGCAGAACTATCTGCGGGTGGAAATGCCACCGAAAACCCATCGGTCTCGTTGGGTTGCGCGCCGACGTCAATCCGGAGTAGGTTTTCCTGGCAATTGCCAGGAAACACCATGCGTCCCGATCTCGCAGCGAAATACGACTTGCGGGTCCCCCGCTACACCTCCTACCCCACCGCCCCGCATTTCAGTGCAGCGGTTGGCCCCGACCGCTACGGTCAGTGGCTGTCCGAACTGCAGCCGACGGTCCCTCTGTCGCTGTATCTTCACATTGCCTATTGCGCGGAGATGTGCTGGTTCTGCGGGTGCCATACCAAGATCACCCGCCAATACGCGCCGGTCGCCGACTACATGGATTGCCTGTGGCGCGAGATCGACATGGTGTCCGACCGTTTGCCACAGCGCATGAAGGCGAGCCATGTGCATTTCGGCGGCGGCAGCCCGACGATCCTGACACCCGACGATTTCGTCGCCACCATCGACCGGCTGCGCCGGCGGTTCACCATCGCCGAGGATGCCGAAATCGCCGTCGAGTTGGACCCCCGCACCGCCGACGAGGATTATGTGGCAGCCATGGCGCGCAGTGGCGTCACCAGGGCCAGTATCGGCGTGCAGGACTTCAATCCCGTGGTACAGAAGGCGATCAACCGCATCCAGCCCTACGAGGTGACGTCGCAGGTCATCGCCTGGCTGCGCCGCTACGGTGTCGCCGAAATCAACATGGACCTGGTCTACGGCCTGCCGCATCAGACGGCCGAAAGCCTGACCGAGACCATTGATCTGGCTGTCGGGTTCGCCCCGCGGCGCATCGCCCTGTTCGGCTACGCCCATGTACCGTGGATGAAGAAGCACCAGCGACTGATCCCAGAAGCCGCCCTGCCCGACGTTCCCGAACGCTGGCGCCAATACGACACCGCTGCCGCCCGCTTGGTCGAGCATGGCTACGTCCAGGTGGGCCTCGACCATTTCGCCCGCGCCGACGACGAAATGGCCCAGGCCTTGGCGGAGAATCGGCTGCATCGCAATTTCCAGGGCTATACTACAGACGAGGCCTCGGTACTGCTCGGGTTCGGGGCTTCGGGCATCGGGTCGTTGCCGCAGGGTTATGTCGCTAACGAAGGGGCGATCCATACCTACAAGCAGGTCGTTCGAGCCGGGCGTCTGGCCACCACCCGCGGTGTCGCGGTTTCCGCCGAAGACGTCCTGCGCCGGGCCATCATCGAGCGGCTGATGTGCGACCTGTCCCTGGACCTCGATGCGGTCTGCGCCCGTTTCAACGCCGACCCGGCGCAATTCGATGCCGAACTGGACAGCCTGGCCGGCATGGAGACCGACGGGCTGCTGGTCCGCCGGGGGCGGACGGTGACCATCACCGAGGAAGGCCGGCCGCTGGTCCGCGCCGCCTGTGCCGCCTTCGACCGCTATTTGCGGGCCGGCGAAGCCCGCCATTCAAAAGCGGTGTAGCACCATGACCGGGGCGATGCGCGTCGTTCACGGCGACATCACCCGGTTGGCCGTCGACGCCATCGTCAACGCCGCCAATTCGTCACTGCTGGGTGGTGGCGGAGTGGACGGCGCCATCCATCGCGCCGCCGGGCCGCGGCTATTGGACGAATGCCGCCATCTGGGCGGCTGCCCCACCGGCGAGGCCAGGATCACCAAGGGCTACGACCTTCCCGCCCGCTTCGTCATCCACACCGTCGGTCCGGTCTGGCGTGGCGGGGCGGCCGGCGAAGACCGCCTGCTGGCCAGCTGCTATCGTCGATCGCTGGAGCTGGCCGCCGAACATGCCATCGCGACGATCGCCTTTCCCGCCATTTCCACCGGCATCTACGGCTTCCCGCCGGAACGCGCGGCGCCCATCGCGATCGCCGCGGTTGCCGAATTTCTGCCCGGCGAGATGGGCATCGCCGAGGTCATCTTCTGCTGTTTCAGCGAAGATTCGGCGGAATTGCACCGCACGGCCATCCGTTGCCTGTCGGCCTGACCGAAACGGCGGCCTCAAATCAATCCCCGCGCCCTTACCTCCCGCGCCACATCGAGCGCCGCATTGAGCGGCGGATGGATCCAGGGCGTGCTGTCACCCCCCAGGGGGCGGGCGTAGCCGCCCGCGTAAAGGGTCTGGTGGAGACGCGCATGTTTGGCGTTGACCATGCCGGGCGGCGAGAAAATATAGACTGGACCACCGTTGGCGCAGGCTTCCGAGCACATGTTCATCGAGTCGCCGGTGACCACGATGGCGTCGGCCAGGGCCAGCAATGCGAAATAGGGATTCTCGGCACCGTCACGCCAGCAATGGATGAAGCGCGGCTCGGGAATTCCTGCGACGATCACCGCCTCTAGCACCCGTTCGGTCCTCCGGCTCGTGGTTACCAGGATCGAGCCCGCCATGGCGCCGGCCAGCCTTAGCGTCTCAGCCACCAGTTGCCGGCCCCGCTCGACACCGAAGCGGTAGTCCTTGGTCGTTCCGCCGACCACCAGCAGCAGATAGGGGCGCGGCAACTGCCCCAGCCGCTCCTCCCACATGGCCCGCTCGCCGGCCAGCAGGGATGGCACAGCCCGATGGCAGGAACCCAGAGTCTGCACGACATTGGGGCGGGAAGGCATCGCGTCGTGAGACGGAGCGGCGATGAGATCGAAATCCTCGCGCCCCGGCCAGCCGGGGTCCATGATCTGCACCAGGCGGCTGCCGAACTTGCGCTTGAACCAGCGGGCCAGGGGGGCGGTGCGGCGGCCGGCGGCGATCACCAGTTCGGGCCACGGCGGCATCAGCGCCTTCCGGCACTCACGGGTCAGGCCGCGGCGGCTGTCGGCACGAAGGAGATTGTGCAGGCACCCCCATCGATTGTAGCGGACCTCCTTGACCAGGAATGGCTCGCCCAGGGCTTCGGCAACCCCCAGACATTGGGCCACATTGCCAGGCCTGTCATCCGCCAGGACCCATATCCTTTCCGCAGCCATCACCCTCACCGAACGTCCAGCCGGTGAGGGCTTACGACTTAGGTATAGGGGCTGTCAATGACTGCTGCGGCAAAAGGCGGGTCGAACAGCCCCGGGGCGCCCAGGCGGACCGCGAATTCCAGTAAGTAAATCAACGTAACAAAGTGTAACAACACACATATGACGCTTAATTCATCTTTAGATGGGGGGCCGCGGGGTGCTAGCTTCTTCTTGTCGCCGACGCCCGAAAGGCAATTAAATCGTCGAGCGAATTACGAAGCAAGGGATTCGCGTCATGATGGGTGGTTCGGGAATGTCGAGCGGCGGCCAGGGCATGGGGATGTCGCTGTCGAACAGCACGGAAGTCGTCGAAGCGGTACTTTCGCACGGGCTGGAGGGCACCGTGACGGCAGCCGACATGCAAATGATGAACGTCATGGCCAATCCGACGGCCTATGCCCAGGCCGCGCTGGGCGCCTCGCCCCTGGCATCGGTCAGCGACCCCACGACCTTCGTCACCTTGATGTACGAAACCATGTTGGCGCGCGCCCCGGATGCGGCGGGCCTGCAATATTGGGTCAATCAAATGAGCTCAGGCGGAGTGAGCCAAACGGGCATCATGATGTCGTTTGCCAACTCCTCCGAGAGCCTGTCGGATGCGCAATCGAGCAGTTGGTTGAATGCGATGGCGGGAACCAACGGTGCAAGCGCCGTCATCGGAGTTTCTGCCGCCAATCAGACCCAGGCCATGGAAGCGATCATGTCCCACGCCCTGCAAGGCGCTGTAACCACGACCGATCTCCAGGCGATGACCACGGCCGCCAGCCCGACAGCCTACGCACAGTCCTGCCTGGCCGCGTCGCCCTTGGCTTCGGTCACCGATCCGACGACTTTCGTTACCCTGATGTACCAGACCATGTTGGGCCGCGCCCCCGATGCGGCGGGCCTGCAATACTGGGTCAACCAAATGGGCTCGGGCGGCGCCAATCCGGTCGGCATCATGATGTCGTTTGCAAATTCCTCGGAGGCACTTTCCCATGCCCAGTCGCAAGGCTGGATGAGCGCCACGGTAGGAGCATCGGCAAACACCACCGGCATTACCCTGGCATCGCCGACCCAAGTGATGGAGGCACTGATCTCACATGCGCTGAACGGCACCGTGACCGCCGCCGACGCCCAGATGATGACCACCGCCGCCAGCCCGACGGCCTATGCCCAGGCCGCCCTGGCCGCTTCGCCTCTGGCGTCGGTTACCGATCCGACCACGTTCGTCACCGACATGTATCAGGATCTGGTGGGCCGCGCTCCGGACGCAGGTGGGCTCCAATACTGGACCACCGTGATCGCGAGCAACGGCGGTGACCGGTCGGCGGCCCTCGTCGGCATATCGAACTCGGCCGAAGCCATCACCCACGCGCACGCCATGGGCTGGCTCTGAGCCTGGACGGTGATGCGGATTTTCTGCTTCACGGTCTAGCACGCCTTTCGGGGCGTTGACGCCCGATGCGGCCGGAGTCAAGCTTGCTCCCGTTACGCTGCAAGTCTTCCTGTTCGGATCGTCCGGGGGGCAATGCGATGACGACGCTGAGTCGAGAGCAGGTAACGGATATCCTTGGCATTTGCGAAGACATCCGGGTGATCGAGATCATCGGCACCGGCGCCACGCCGGCCGAGGTGGTCGAGGCTAAGCGATGGGCGGCGGGCTACAAGCGCACCCTGGGCGACACCCAGCCCCTGCGCCCCTCCGTGGTCGCCCGGGTATGCGATATCCTGCGCGCCGAGGAGCCGGATTGGGACGACCGATGAGCCGCCCTATTTACCGGTAAATGCCGGCTTGCGCTTGGCGGCGAAGGCGGCCAGGCCTTCCCGGTAGTCATCGGTGGCGAGGAACCGATAGGCGTCGGCTCGCTCGGCTTCGGCGAGGGGAGAGCCCTCCTGCAGGCGCCGGACGAAGGCTTTGTGCCAGCGATTGGCCAAAGGAGCGTTGGCGACGATCCGCTTGACCGTGGCCTGCACCTCGTCCTCAAGGGTGTCATCCTCGGTGATGCGATGCACCAATCCCATGGCCAGGGCTTCCTCGGCCCCGTAGACGCGGGCTTCGAGAAGGATCTCGAGCATGCGTGCGGCACCGACCAGTCGCTGCAGGCAGAAAATTTCGGGGTGCGCCATCACGACCGAAATCTTTCCCACCGGAACCCCGAAGCGCCCCGATCGGGCGCTCAGACGCAGGTCACATTGAGCGGCCAGCTCCAGTCCTCCGCCGACGCAGGGTCCATAGATCTGCGCGACGGTGGGATGGGGGCAACCGGCGACCGCGGCCAAGCCCCGCCGCATGACCTCGTCGTATCGGGCGGCTTGGGCCGCATCGGCCCGCTCGGTGGTGAATTCGTCGATGTCGGCGCCCGGCGCGAAGGCCTGCCTGCCCGCCCCGCGCAGGACAATGCAGCGCACGCTGCCGTCGGCGCCGAGGGTTTCGAATGCTTCAGCCAAGCCTCGCCACATCGGCAGATTGAGGGCGTTCATCTTGTCGGGCCGATTGAGGATTACCGTCGCCACGGCACCGTCGCGCCGCATCTCGATCACATCGGTCACCGTGTTCCCCCGCGTTCCTGTTGCACCTGCCGTCCTTTCGCCCTATACCCCGGCCAGGGACGCTTTGTCCACCTATCACCATCGTCTCTCCACCCGGGGGTCAGCTGGAGCCATATCCATGAAGTCCGTTTCCCGTACATCCGAGCAGAAGCAAGCCGGCCTTACGACGGCCCGCATCCTTTTGGAAATCGGCGCAGTCAATTTCCGGCCCGAACAGCCTTACACCCTGACCTCGGGGTGGAACAGCCCGGTGTACGTCGATATGCGCCGCGTCATCTCCTTCCCCCGCGCGCGGCGCAAGATCACCGAGATGTCGGCCGCCGCGATTACCCGCCAGGTCGGCTTCGAGTCGATTGACGCCATCGCCGGCGGCGAAACGGCCGGCATTCCCTATGCGGCGTGGATTTCCGATTCCCTCTCCCTGCCGATGCTCTATGTTCGCAAGCAGGCTAAGGGCTTCGGCCGCAATGCCCAGATCGAAGGCCATTTCGCCGATGGTGACCGCGTCCTGCTGGTCGAGGACCTTGCCTCGGACGGCGCCAGCAAAGTGAATTTCTGCCAAGCCCTGCGCAAGGCTGGTGCCGAGGTCAAGAACACCTTTGTCGTGTTCTTCTACGGCGTATTCCCGGGTGCCCTGCAGACCCTCGAGGAAATTGGCGTCGACATGCTCTACCTGGCGAACTGGTGGGATGTGCTGGATGTCGCCGAGCAGGGGCACTATTTCGACAAGCCGGCCCTGGAAGAGGTCCGCAAGTTCCTGCACGATCCGATCGCCTGGTCGGCGCTGCACGGCGGGCGCGAGGCGTAGCGTCCGTCTCACGCCCCGTTGAGAGCGGCGCCGCCCCTTTTTCGCGCGAGGGGCCGGCGCCACCCGATCCCTGGCCGCCAGGCAGACCCCCGCGCCTCACTCGCCGCAGGGGCGGTAGTCCATCTTCACCTGGTCCTTGGCCTTGGCCGCCAGCCCGGTGAAGGCGCGCCAGCCGCCCTTCTGCATCTTCTGCAGAACATCCTTGATGCCTGCGCAATAGGTCTCGGACAGCGGATAGTGGCGGAAATGCATGACGATGCGGCCATTCCACATTTGCAGGCGGTTTTCGGCGTCCTTGGCGAATTCGCGACGGAATGCACGCTCGCGGACGCGCGTCTGCGCGGCGAACTGGCCGCCGAACCGGCGATCGATATCGTCCCACAGCGGCCTGGTGCCGGCGCGCCATGGCGGGCCGTCGCAACCGATCGCTCCCTCGCGCAGCCGCAACCCCTCACGCACCATCTGCTCGGCCCTTTGCTCGGCCTTGGTGAAGCATTCCATCGGCCGGCCCTGTGCCAAGGCCAAGTGGGGCAGGAGGCACAGCAGCAGCAACAGGGCGGCACGGCGGATCGGCATGTGGGTAATCCAAAGCGCTTGTCAGGAAATAACTGCACTATTTCCCGACAAACGCCAAGCCCGAGCGCGTTGGCCGCATTCGCGGTGATTGCCGGCGGCGCCCTTTCGCCGATCACCGCGTTGCGCCATGCTGTCCGGCACAACCCCGAAGGAGGCCCCATGGTCCGACATCGCGTGAGACTCTTCACCTTCTTGCTTGCCGTGCTGGCGGTCGGCACCACCGCCGCATCGGCAGACGAGGTGGGCCGCATCGGCCTGGACATCAAAGGCAACGACATCGTCGTCGACGCCTTCGACGACCCCAAGGTCGACGGCGTCACCTGCCACATCTCTCATTTCGACCGTGGCACCATCGACCGCCTGCTCAAGGGAAACTGGTTCGAAAACCCGTCAAACACCTCGATCGCCTGCCGCCAGACGGGGCCGGTGGTCATCAAGGACATCGCGACGGGCAGTGACGGCGAGGTGGTGTTCAGCGAACGGGCCAGCCTTATTTTCAAATATGTACGCATTCGGCGCATTGCGGACTACAAGCACAATGCCCTTATCTATGTCGCCTACTCGAGCAAAGTGACGGAAAGCTCGGCCAAGAACAGCATCAGCACGGTGAGCCTGTTCGGCACCGGAGCCTCTCTGCCGGCCAAGGCCCGCTGATGCCTGCCCCCAACGGGGGCGGTGTCGAGAATGGCAGCTTCACCCTCTCGGGGAGAACGACATGCGCAATTCTTCGGCCATCCCCCTCCTCTCGGCGATCATCCTGCCCCTCCTGGTAGCGGGCTGCGTCGGAGGCTCCAGGGTCGATCGGGGCTTCGAATATGATGCGCTCACCCGTTCGACGGCGGCGACGCCTAATCCTGATCGCGGCGTGGAATACACTCCCGGCACCCAGTCGTCCGAATTTGCCGGAGCATCCGGTTCTTCCTTCAACCGGACAAGCTCCCCCGGATCGCCCAATAACATCGAGGGCGCGCCAGGCTGGCCGTTCGGCCAATGAAAGGGACGCGGAAAAGCGCCCCCCGGGAGGACCGTCGTCGTCAATGGGTGGTCGACTGTTCCCTGCTGGCCTCTTCCATCATCTCGACCCACCGGCCGATGGCGGCACGAACCTCGTCGTCGGTGGCATGCCGGGAAAGCAGGCCTTCACGGGTCAAGAGTTCCTTCACCCGGTTGAACATCCATAGATGGGAACTCATTTCGACGTGGGATTCCAGTGGTCTCATCGATGCCTCCACCCCGGCCGGGCCAGGCGATCTTCATTCGGCCGGACGCCTCATGATGTATTTGTGAAAAATATAACACAGCCCCCGACCCCGGACAAAGAACGCACCGGCATTGGCGCGACGGTCCGCCGCCATTATCGGGATTGCGCCGCCGACACCCTTTGGCGCAACGCCAAGGCGGCGCGGTATGCCAGGAGGACGGTCAGCAGGGCGGCGTATACCAGCGGCTGGCGAATATCGGCCTTGACCATCCAGACATAGTGGATCACGGCCAACGGCCCGGCGAGATAGACCAGCCGATGCAGGCGGCGCCAATGAGCGCCGCCAAGGCGGCGCAACATCGCATTGGTGGAGGTTGCGGCAAGCGGCACCAGCAGGGTGAAGGCCGCCATGCCGGCCGTGATGAACTTGTGCTTGAGGATCTCGTGGCCGATATTTGCCCAGTCGAAGAATTGGTCCAGCACCACATAAGCCGAGACATGCAACGCGGCATAGGCAAACGCCCATAGACCCAACATGCGGCGGTAGCGGGCCAGCGCCGGCAGCCCGGAGACCTTCCGCAGCGGCGTCACCGCCAGAGCGACGATCACAAAGCGCAGTGCCCAATCGCCCAGGAAGCGCACCACAGCCTCGATGGGGTTGGCCCCCAGGTCGCCCAGCAGCGCCCTCCCCGCCAACCACAGCAGAGGAAGCAAGCACAACAGGTGAGCCGCCAAGCGCAAGGCCGGGCGCCGCAAAGTCTCGGCCGCCATCAGAAATTCTTCTTCAGGTCCATCCCGGCGTATAGCCCCGCCACCTGCTCGCCATAGCCGTTGAACATCAATGTCGGACGGCGCAGGAACTCCCCGATCCGCCGCTCCTTCGCCTGGCTCCAGCGCGGATGGTCGACCGTCGGGTTGACATTGGAATAGAAGCCGTACTCACCAGGCGCCAGACTGTTCCACAGGGTCGGCGGCTGCTGCTCGACGAAACGGATGGCGACGATCGACTTGATGCTCTTAAAGCCATATTTCCATGGCACCACCAACCGAATCGGCGCCCCGTTCTGCGGCGGCAGCACATCGCCGTAAAGACCCACCGCCAGGAATGCCAGGGGGTTCATCGCCTCGTCGATACGCAGGCCTTCAGTATAGGGCCAGGGGTAAATGAGACGCGAGCTTTCCTCGGGCATCTGCTCGGGGTCGAACAGCGTCTGGAAGGCGACGAATTTAGCCCGCGAATTTGGCTCGAAACGCTGCAATACCGGCCCCAGCGGCACGCCCACCCAGGGAATGACCATCGACCAGGCCTCGACGCAGCGATGCCGGTATACGCGCTCTTCCAATGCGCTTTGGCGAATGAAGTCGTCGACATCGAAGGTGCCCGGCTTGCCGCATTCCCCCTCGACCTTGACCGCCCATGGCCGGGGCTTCAGCCGGCCGGGGGCCCGTTTCGCCGGCTGATCCTTGTCCATCCCGAACTCATAGAAGTTGTTGTAGTGGGTGATGTTCTCCAGCGAGGTACGCGTCTCGTTCACCACGAACCCGCTCTCCGCCACATTGGGCAGGGCTGCGTCCGCACCCCGCCCTGTCATCGGCAGGCCGGCCATCGCCAGCGCCCCCACCATCAGGCTTCGGCGGCTGAGATAGGTCGAACGGGGCGTGATTTCCGAGCCGCCCGGGTCCGACGCCTGGCGAATGATCATCGTGAACTCCAAAGAAAGTGCCGGCCTGGGGCAACCAAGCCGGCCCAGGCCAAATTTCAGAGGTTCGGCTGCGGCGTATAGCGCAGATAAGGCTTCACCGCCCGATAGCCTTTCGGGAACTTGGTCCTCGCCTCGTCGTCGCTGACCGACGGCACGATGATGCACTCTTCGCCTTCGTGCCAGTTGACCGGCGTAGCGACGCTGTACTTCTCGGTCAGCTGGATGGAGTCGATGGCCCGCAGAAGTTCATCAAAATTGCGCCCGGTGCTGGCCGGATAGGTCAGAATCAGGCGGATCTTCTTCTTCGGGTCGACCACATAGACCGCGCGCACCGTCAGCGTGTCGTTGGCGTTGGGATGGATCATGCCGTAGAGATCGGACACATGGCGGTCGGGGTCGGCGAGAATGGGATAGTTGAGCTTTCGCCCCGACACGTCTTCGATGTCTCGCGACCAGTCGGCGTGGCTTTTCACATCATCGACCGACAGGGCGATGACCTTCACCCCACGCTTCTCGAAGTCCGGCTTGAGACGGATTACGTCGCCCAGTTCGGTCGTGCAGACGGGGGTGAAATCTTTCGGGTGGGAAAACAGCACGCCCCAGCTGTCACCCAGCCACTGGTGGAAATGGATTTCCCCCTGAGTACTTTGTGCCGTAAAATCCGGCGCCGTGTCACCCAGACGCAAGGACATCGTCGTCTCCTCCATCCAAAGCATTCCCGGTGCACAGACACATTCAGACCTCTCTGTGCACTGGAACCACCAAAGCCCCACCCTGCGAGGGGCAAAAACCAAGGCCAAGTCTTTGACGCGAACAGCGTCATCAGTTTGCGTCAGAGGCCTAGAGGGTGGACTTATGACGCCGCGCCTGCACCGCAACCTGGGCGCCGCGACGCCTTGGAGGTAAGTCGTGTGCCCTATGCGATACGTCAATAGGCGCGCAGGCATTGACCAAGCAGTCCGGCGCCTGGTACCCGCTGCCCCCCGGCATGAGATGTCCGAGGTCATCGACCATGCGCTTTCCTCGCCGGGCTTGAAGAAGGCGGCGGTGGACAAGGCCGCCTGGCTGTCGCTGGTCGCTTATTTGCGGCACGCCTACACCGATTACGAGGACCTGCTGGAGGAGGGCTACGGAGTCGAGGCGGCGCGTCATTTCTGCCGGCAGCAGATCGACGAGGTGCTGCAAGCCTGGGGTTGCCGCCGAAAGGTCGGGGGCAAGGACTGAAGGCGTGTCGGAAGATTTTACATGTCCCCTCCGGCCAGATCAGAAGATCGAACGAACGTCCTGAAAATCCTTGGACATCCAAAATGGGCACGCCCCTTGCTTCTCCTTCGGCGGGTGAAACTTCAACTTTGGGGCTAACATGCATATCAAGAATCTTCTGCTCTCGGGGGCGATGGCCCTGGCGACCATGGGCTTGACCACGGCAGCCCATGCCGACCTGGTGTCGATCGGGCTATCGCAGACCACCGGGCTCGGCAGCATCGTCAACGTGGCTTCGGGCAATGGCGGGGCGGTGTTCGTCGGTCCGTTCGGCACCTTCGACAGCAACATCATCAGCGCCACCGGCACCCCGCCGCTGAACGAACCGACGCTTGAAACGGCCTCGATCAACGTGGCGTCGACCGCGACCACCCCGCAGACCCTTTACATCTACATCACCGAACAGGGGCTGACCTCGTTGTCGGGCATCAGCAACCTGGTCAGCGGGTTCACCTCGAACCTGTTCACCGGCGCGGTCCAGTCGGTCGACGAACATACTTTTGTCAGTGCGACCAACCAATTGTGGACCGGCAGCCCCTTGGCCTCCACCACCTTCACCAGCGCTCCGTCCAGCACCTCCGTCATCGCCGCCTCGCCCCTGCTCTCGGGACCGTTCTCCGAGACCGCGGAATTCGTCATCCACCTAGCCAGCGGCGGGTCGATCAACGACACCATCAACATCGCCAATCCCGTTCCCGAACCTACCGCCATGGCCCTTCTGGGCACGGCCCTGATCGGCTTTGGCGTCATGCGTCGCCGCAAGACGGATCAGGCCTCTGCAGCCTGATCGGCGCGAGGCGGCGCTTTCGGGCGTCGCCTCATCCCGCAGACTCTATCGGAAAATCTTACAGGCGCCTTCCCCCAATGGCTGAATTTACCAGATAACCCACTGAATACACTAGAGGATCACAACACGGCATGGCCCTTGCTTTTCAACTGACGGCAACAACTCCAGCTAAGGGGCTACCATGCGTATCAAGAATCTTCTACTCTCGGGGGCGATGGCCCTGGCGACCATCAGCATGACCACGGCGGCGCATGCCGACCAGGTTTTCATCGGCATGTCGCAGAGCGCCGGCCTCGGCACCATCCTCCCCGTGGCTTCCGGCACCGGCGGCGCGATCTACGCCGGCAGTTTCAACAATTTCGCCATCAATATCGTTAGTGCGGTCGGCACCCCGCCGCTGCCCGAACCGACACTTGATAGCAATTCGATCAATGTGAATGCAGTAAATCCGGGCTCACAGACCCTGTACGTCTACATCACCGAGCAGGGCCTGACCGCACTCGCCGGCATCAACCAACTGCTGAGCGGCTTCACCTCGAACCTGTTCACCGGCGCGGTCCAGTCGGTCGACGAATTCACCTATGTCAGCCCAAGCAACCAGCTATGGACCGGCGACTTGCTGGCCAGCAGGACCTTCACCTCGGCTCCTGCCAGCGCGAGCATCGTGGGAACCACCCCGTTTCTTTCCGGTCCGTTCTCGGAAACTGTCGAATACATCATCCACATGAGCGGTCCGGGCGCGGTCAACGACACGATCAATATCTCGACGGTGCCTGAACCCACCACGATGGCCCTTCTGGGGACGGCCCTGGTCGGCTTCGGCTTTATGCGCCGGCGCAAATCCGCCTGATCGACCTGACGGTCGAAACTCGTCGGGCGGTGCCTTCGGCATCGCCCGAAATTCTTTCTGCTATTGCGCGGTGGTCAGCTTCGCGTAAAGCGCCTTGGCCTCGGCCTGATGGTCAAAGGGCTGGCCGCCGACCAACGGCTTCAACAGTTCGGCCGCCTTCCCCGGTTCGCCGCTGCGCTCTGTGGCGACAGCCAGGTGATAGGCGATCTCGGCATTTCCCGGCTGTTGGCCATGTGCAATCCCCAGCAGCTCCTTTCCTTCGCCCAGTTGGCCTTGTTCCACCAGCAGCCAGGCGAGGGTATCGCTGACGCGCGGATTGAGCGGGGCCAAGCCATGCGCCCGGCGGGCCAATTCGAGGGCACGCGGGTCGTGAGCATCGGCATAGAGCCAGGCAAGGTTGTTAAGGGCCAATATATTGGTGGGAGCGTGGCGGAGCACCGCTTCATATTCATGGATGGCCGAGGAGCGGTCCTTCGCCGACATCAGCTCGCTGGCATAGACCAGCCGAATTTGAGCATCGTCGGGATGGAGCTTGAGCCAGGCGGCCAGGACATCATCCGCCGCCGGCCGATTTCCGGCACGGCTCAGCGCCTCCCATCGGTGGAGGGTCAGTTGGCTGCTCGGCCGGTGCTCGGCAGCCGCCGCATAGGCCTTGTCGGAATCGGGATAACGCTTCGCCTGGAAATAGACGTCACCCTTCAGTTCCTCGGCCAACGCAGGGTCGCGCGCCGCCAAGCCTTGGGCTGCAGCAAGGGCCTGGTCGTTTCCCTTCTCTGCCGCCATGGCCAGCACGATCTCGTGCCAAGCGGGCAGAAACAGCGGGTCCTGCCTGGTCGCCGCCTCATAGGCCGCCAGGGCTTCGGACGGCCGCCCCAGCGCCGCCAACAGCCGCCCCAGCCGGTACTGAACCGCGGCGGTGTTGGGTTGCAGTGCGGCAGCCCGGCGGAACGCGGCCACCGCCGCATCCTGGTTCCCGGCGGCCCATTGCGCTTGGCCGAAAGCCTGTGCCACGGCCGCATTGTCGGGAAAACTGTCGCTCACCGCGTTGGCCAGCGCCAGCGCCTTCGTCGCCTTCTTCTGGGCGATCAGCAGGTCGATCTCCAGCAACCGCGGATCCGGCAGCTTTGGCGCCGTGGCGGCGGCCTTTTCCAGCCAGTCCACAGCCTTGTCGCCGTCGCCGCGGGCCGCCGCCAGCCGGGCCAAAGCCTGCATCGCCTTGACATTCTTGGGATCAGCCACAAGGACTTGCTCGAACTCCGCCTGGGCGTCCCGGGACTTGCCCTCAGCAAGGTCGAGACTGGCCAAGGCGTCGGCCGGCGGATAGAAATCTGCCCGTTTCGCCAACGCCGAGCGGTAGGCCTTCCGCGCGGACGACGTATCCCCCTGTGCTTGGTGAATCACCCCGAGCAGGTAGTCGGGCAGCGGGTTTTTCGGCTGCTCGGCCTCTAGCTTGTCGGCAAGCCGCGCCGCTTCGTCGAACTCTCCCTCCTGCATCTGTAAGGCCACCAGAAGGATCCCGGCCCGGCCGGTCTCCTTGGAATCACTGCCGACGAGAGCTGACAGGTCACTAAGGGCCGCCGCCTGCTCGCCGGCACGGAAGCGATCGGCATCGAGGCGGGTCCGGAGATCGGCATCTTCAGGTTTGGCCTGCGCCGCCGTGGACAACACCTTGGCGGCGGAATCGTAACGGCCGAGCGCCGCATAGGCATCACCCAGCAGCATCTGCGCCTGGACATTGTCGGGATGGAGCGCCACGACAGGCTCAAGCAGTTCGGCGACTTTCGACGGCTCGCCCTTCCTGGCATAGGCCATGGCCAGCAACTGGACCGCCGCCGGCGAGCCCGAGGTCTCGGACAGGTAGCGCTGGGCGTAATCGACGGCCTGCTCGGGGTGGTTGAGCCGGATATTGAGCTGGCTGAACAAAGCGTCTGCGGCGGCGACGCCACTCAACTGCTCAGCCACGGGCTGCAGGATCCGCAGGGCTTCGTCGTATTTTCCGCCGTTGGCCAGCAAATAGCCGCGGAGCAGCAGGCCGGCGGGCTGCGCTGGCTGGGCCTGAAGCACGGTGTCGACATCCTGCTTGGCCTGGTCGACCTGGTGTAAGGCCAGCAAGGCACCGGCCCGAGCCAATCGTGCTTGCGGATTGGCCGGCCTCTGGCCGATGGCCTGGTCGAAATACTTCACGGCGGTGCCGTAATCGCCGGCCTGCCGGCGCAGATCACCCTTCATTGCCAGCGCCTCGAAATTCTGCGGCGCCTGGGCGAGCAGGCCGTCGACGACCCGTTCGGCGCCAGCGAAGTCATTGGACTGCAGCAACAGCACTGCCCGGATGATCAGGGCCGCCGGCAAGTCGGGTTGAAGGGCCAGGGCTGCCTCGGCTTCCCTTTTGGCCTCCCCGTTCTGCTTCTGGATCAGGTAAGCCCGTGCCCGTGCTACGGCGATCTCCGCCTTGACGGCTGGTGGGTAACCCTCGGCGGCCTGGACGCGGTCCAGAACCTCCCGCGTCTTGCCTTGCATCAGATAGGCATCCGCCAGCTTCGGCATCACCTGCTCGGGATGCTCATTGCGCTGCCAAAGATTGTTGAAAATCCCCTCGGCAGCCCCCCCCGCCCCCTCGCGCAGATAGACCTGCCCCAACTGGAACCGGCTGTCGAAATCGTCCGGAGCTTCCCGCAGGGCATTCTTGAACTGGATTTCTGCAGCCTTAAGATCGCCCTTGGCAAGCAGCGCCCGACCTTCCGCCAGATAGCGTGACGCCGCGTCGCCGCGTTCCTCAGATGCCTGAGCGGACGGTCCGCTCGCGACGATCAAGGCGGACAGGCAAGTCGCCAGAACCATCCCGTATTTCTGCTTTGCGCCTGGCCTCATGCGCCTTCCCCTCGCTTGATATTGAAGGATTTCATCAATTCGTAGAGCGTCGGCCGGCTCACGCCGAGCAGCCGGGCCGCCTCGGCGACATTGTTGTCGGTGAACGCCAAGGTACGGAGAACCAGCGTGCGCTCGGCCGCGTCCCTTGCCTGGCGCAGGGTCGGAAAGCTACCGTCGGGCACTTCCGGCCCACGGTCGAAGTCCAGGTCGACGGCTTCGATATATTTGCCCTCGGCCAGAACGATGGCCCGCTTGATGCGGTTTTCCAGTTCACGCACGTTGCCTGGCCAGGAATAGGCATCGATATGCGCCAGGGCGTCAGGGCTGAAGCCCTTGATGCTGCGGTCCAGATGGGCGCGGAACTTCTTCAGCAGGTAGTTGGCGATCAGCACCGCATCGCCGGGGCGCTCGCGCAACGGCGGAATAACGACGCCGACCTCGTTGAGGCGATAGAACAGATCCTCGCGGAAGCTGCCGGCGGCCATCATGCCTTTGAGGTCCTTGTTGGTGGCGGCGATCACCCTGAGGTCGACGCCGATGGGCTTGCGTCCCCCGACCCGGACGATGGTGCGGTCCTGCAGGAAGCGCAGCAGCTTGGCTTGCAGGGAGAGCGGCATATCGCCGATCTCGTCGAGGAATAGCGTTCCACCGTCCGCCATCTCGATCTTGCCCACCACCTGCTTGATGGCGCCGGTAAAGGCTCCCTTTTCATGGCCGAACAACTCGCTTTCCAGCAGAGTCTCCGGAATGGCGGCACAGTTGATGGCGACGAAAGGGTGGCGCTGCCGCAAGCCGGCCTCATGAATCGCCCGCGCCAGCACGTCTTTGCCGGTTCCGCTTTCGCCGGTGATGAGGACGCCGACATCGGCCGAGGCGACACGTTCGACCGTTCGGCAGACCTTCAGCATCTGTGGGCACGCGGTGACGAATCCCTTGAACGGCGCGCAGGAGGCGGTCTGCCGCAACTGCAGGACTTGTTCCTCGAGCTTATAGGAGTTCCAGGCCCGCTGGACGATGATCTTCAGAACATCCTGATCGACCGGCTTGGGATAGAAATCGTAGGCGCCTAGTGCCATCGCCTCTAACGCGTTCTTCCGCTCTTCGCTGCCCGAGGCGACGATCACCTTGATATGAGGCCGGAACGCCAGGATCGCCCGCAACGCGGCCAGTCCCTCGCTGGCATTGTCCCGGTCCGGCGGCAGGCCAAGGTCGAGGATCACCACCTCCGGCTCTTCGCGGCGCAGGGTCCCAAGAGCACTTGTTCGGTCTTCCGCCAAATGCACTTCGTAATCGGCCAACGCCCAACGCAATTGCGTTCGAAGGCCGAGGTCATCCTCAACGATCATGACGACAGGGTTGGCTCGACTCATCGCGTTGCCACCTGAATGAAATTGTCATCCTGAGCGCATCCAAGGATCTTGCCGGCTGAACGAGAGCTTTCCTCCCGTTGGCCGTCAGGATTCCATGGAGCCGTGCCTTCGCGCCGCAGCCAGAGCCGCATGATCGTTCCGCGCCCGGGACGGCTGTCCACCTCAAGGCGCCCCCCCATCGTCCGGACCAGTTGGCGAGCCTGGTAGGCGCCGAGCCCCAGGCCGCCGGCCTTTTCGCTGTCGAGAGGCTTGAACAGCTTGTCACGGATGAAACCCGGGTCCATCCCCGGGCCGTTATCGCAGACTTCGACCACCACCGTATCCGCCTCTTCGCGCAAAGCCAGTTGCAACACTCCGTTTCCGCCGGCGCCGGAGGCGTCCGCGGCGTTTTGCAGCAGATGGTCGAGTACCGTGGCCAGCGCCTCTCCATTGGCCAGGGCCGACACCTCGCCATCAATGCCGCGGGTCGCCAACCGGCAACCATTCCTCCGCCAGCGCTCCGCTGCCTGGCGCAGAAGCGGCACCAAATCGATGAGCTTGGCGTCGTCGGCGGCGCCGCGCCGCCTGCCCCCCAGCTGGGCCAACATTCCCCGCATGCGATCGACCGAACTGGACACAGTGGTAAGCATGTCGCGCTGAAATTCAGGATTGCTTCCATGCACCCGGGCATTGTCGATCATCAGCGACATCTGGCTGACGATGTTCTTGATGTCGTGGATCACGAAGGCGAACTGCTGATTGAACTCCTCGAGCCGGCGAGCGTCCGCCAGCGCTCGCGAGCTGCTTTCTTCGGCCAGATAGCTGGCCGCTTGGGCACTCACGGTGGTCAGAAGTTCGGCCTCTTCCCAGCCGATCGATGCGGAACTGCGCGGCATCGCCAGGACGAGGAATGCCTCCAGGCATCGGTTATGGATCAGCGGCACCACCAGCCAGGCACGCATATTGTCTGCTAGCCAGGTCGGGAGGGCCACACCGTCATAAAGCTCGGTCGATCGGCGGCATTCTTCGACATCGATGACGCGGCCGGTCCGGGCAAGAAAGTGGGCCAGCGGCCCATCGGCCGCTACGACCGGAAGGTCGGCACCGAAGTTCCAAACCGCGGATGGGAACAAGGCGTCGTCCGACCGCCGCATCACCCACAGCGCACCGGCCGGACTGTCGAAAATATCAGCAACCGCATGAAGGATGCGGCGGTGCAAATTGCCGCCATCCTCCGCCATCGACAAACGTCGGATAAAGGTCAGCCAGACCTCGCGATAGTCATATTTGTGTCGAAAGAAATGTTTGCTGATGAAGACCCGGATGCTGGAACGGAACCAGCCCGAGGACACTGCCACCAGCATGGTTAATACTGCCACGGCAAGAAACAGACTTTGCAGGATCGGTCCCCATCCGCCGCCGACCGAGCGCAGCAGAGTGCCAACGGCCGACATCAGCAGCAGGTAGAAGCCACTCCCCAGCAACACCGCGGAATGAAACACCACGCCGCGCGACAAGCTGATGTCGCCCCGCCAACTGCCGCTTCGGGCCGTTGCCGCCATCAACAGCGGCACGGCCAGGGCGTCGATGAAACCAAGCGCCGCCGACAACCCCGAATCGGCGTGGCGGGTCAGGGCGGCATCGGCGCAGATGTAGAAATCGTAAACGAAGACGACGCCTAGCCCGAGGCAGATCCATTTGACCCCCCACCGGCTGTCGTTGTCACAGTTGCGGAATAGGTTCTCCAGCAGCAGCAAGCCGATGATGGAAAGGAAGAGCTGCAGATATGCCGCCACCCACGGGACCGCCCCACGCGACCCGTCCATCGGTGCCAGAGCAGCGGCAGCGACCAGGCCTGCCACGGTAAGGGCGGCGGCGGCGACCCAGACACCGGCGGAGCGCCCTTGCCCAGGAAAGCGATTGATCCTGAGCGTTGCCGCCAGAAAGGCGATCCAGGCAATGGAACGCAGAGCGAAAAGGACGCCGCCGTCGACCGGCGTAATGACCGTCGCCGCAGCAGCCCAGATCGCCGTTGCGAGGCACGCCGCCACCATGGTTACCTTGCGCGGGCCGGCCAGCCGGCTCGTCGCGGCATGCACCGCCGCGACGAGGAAGGCGAGGGCGCACAACAGGAAACCGAGCCAATTCACCACGGGCCTGACCAGCAAGTCGGTCATCTCGCGCCGCTCGGCCAAAGAACGACACGAATCGTTTGGAATAAAATGACAAGATCAAGAAATATACCACCATTCTTCAGGTAGTATAGGTCAAATGACAACTTGTTCTTCGCATCTTCTATGGACGCTCCATAGGGATAATTGACCTGGGCCCACCCGGTAATTCCGGGCTTCACCCTATGCCTCTCATCAAAATATGGTATCGCCTCACGCAGCGATTTCACGAACACCGGCCTTTCCGGGCGTGGCCCGATGAAGCTCATATCGCCGCGAAGGACGTTGATGACCTGCGGGATTTCGTCGATCCGCACCTTGCGGATGAAGCGGCCCACGCCGGTCGCACGATCGTCATTGAGCTTTGCCCATTGCGGCCCGCTCTTCTCGGCGTCGATGCGCATGCTGCGGAACTTCAGCACGGTGAACACCCGGCCGTGAACGCCGACGCGCTCCTGCTTGAAGAAGATCGGGCCGCGGCTGGTCAGCTTGATGGCAATGGCCGTCGGCAGCGTGATGGGCAAAGTCACCGCCAAGACCAGACCGGCGATCAGATAGTCAAACGCGGCCTTCACCATGATCCGGCCTCGATCCATTCGGAAGCCGTCGCTGTAGATCAACCAACTTGGCTGCAATGCGTCGAGATCGACGAACCCTGCCTCGCTCTCGCAGAATGAGGCGTAGTCATGGACCACGATGCCTCGTAGCCGGCATTCCAGCAACGCGTTGAGGGGCAGTCCGCGCCGCTCGTTGGTCGCCACCACGATCTCTGCGACTTCATTGGCCCGCAGAAATTCCATTGCCGCCTCGGGTGTCGCCAGGCGTTCGAGCGGAAACCGCGGCGTCAGAAGGTGAGCGTCGCCGTCCGTGTGACAATCGATGAAGCCGACCACGAGGAACTGCTTGTTACCTCCCGTCGCCATGCGCGCCACGCGCTCTGCCATCGGGCCGCTGCCAATGACGAGAACGCGCCGCCGCAGCCTGTTACTGCCAACCAGGCCGGCGAACAGGCCGTGCGCCATCAATGCGACCAGCAGGCAGCCCGGAACGGCGTCCATTATTTCATCGCGAGAGGCCAAATTGGTGCCGAACACGGCCGCAAGCAGGAACAGCGTGCTGTAGACGCCGGCGAACGCCAATGGCAGCGTCATCGCCGTGCGCACCAGCACGGCATCCATGTGGAACATGACCTCACGGTTGTATAGGCCCACCGAAGACATGACCAAGACCACCACCGCGGCAATCCATACTCCGACGACGCCGCCCCCCAGGCCGGCGGCTGCTCCCCCGGGCGACATCCTGTGCAGCAGGGAGACGACGATAAAAAACAGGACGGCTTCGGTGACCGCCAGCACTATTCCCAACAGCGGAATGTAATGTCGGAACATCCTGATCATAGCAGCACCCCACTCCAATGGATGCAATTGCATCTCATCTGCCGCTAACAGAGTTATCATTAAATGAAATGCACCTCTATCCTACACATTCATAGCAATACCTTATGTATATAAACACTATCTTCGCCCATCTTGTGCACAACAAGTTAATTTGTACTAGCACGATGTCCTATGAAAAGAATTCCACAGTCATAGCCACATCGACAGTATTTCAATCACACCCTCACCTTCAGCCCTGCCGACAGCAATCCGTCCAGCTGGACAAACCGGGATCGCCAATCGTAAAGATCGAGAACCCGCCGACGAGCGGCTTCGCCCACCCGGCGGCCCGTCGCCGTATCGAGCAAGCTCAACACAGCGGCTGCAAAGCCGTCAGCACTATCCGCCACCTGCAGATGCTCACCGTCGACGGCGTCGATTCCCTCGAGCGCCTGACCGGTGACGACCACCGGCCGCTCCATCGCCATGCCTTCCAGCACCTTGTTCTGGATACCGCGCGCCGTCAGCAGGGGGGCGACCACCACGGCGGCATGGGCAAGATACGGCCGGATATCGGGCACCCGCCCGACCACCGCCACGCCGGGCACGGTGCCCAGTGCCGCCACTTCGGCGGTGGGGTTGGATCCAACAATGAAGAACCGAAGGGCAGGCACCGCCGCCCGCAACGCCGGCCAGACCTCGCTGGAAAACCAGCGCACTGCCTCGACGTTCGGCCAGTAATCCATGGCCCCGGTGAACACCACGGCCGGTCCGCCGTCATCAAAGGGTGAGGAGAAGCCATGCCCGACCGAAAAAAACTCCGCATCCACCCCGTTCGGCAAGGCATGCGTGCGCACGGCACATTCCGGCGCCAGGGAGCAAAACAGCGCCTGCTCGGCCGGTGAAACGAACAAGCTGACATCGGCCTGCCGCGCTACTTTCCGTTCGAAGGCGAAAAGCCGCCTGGCCTCGCGGCGGTATACCCAGGCCATCGGGCCCGAATGACGGTCGGCATATTGCCGCCACTTGTCCGAATCGACGTCGACGAAATCCATCAGCAACGTCGGCGGTTTGTCCCCACCCAGCAGGTACTGGGCCATGGGCGACGAAAACACGAAGGCCGTGGTCGGCCTGGCTTCAGTCACCACCTGGCGCACCCAGCGCCGCATCCGACGATCCGCGAAATACGGAATGCTTAGAGCTTCGCCGGTGGCGATGCCGCTCAAGCTGCGCAGATAAGCTCGCCTGCGGTCAAGCGGCAGGGCGAACACCTGCTCGACCATCCCACGCAGCTCCGGCAAATACTTCCAATCGGCAGGATCATCAACAAAACAACCGAGATACACTCTATGTGTTTTAGCCAAATGGCTTAGAAAATTATATGACCGTATTTTATCTCCTTTTGTCGGCGGATAAGGAATACGCTGCGATATAAATAAGACGTTTTGCATCATACGCCAAGCCACGATCAATTGCCGCCGCATTTGTGTTATCGCTGCCGATACTGCGGAAGCTCTTCCATCGCTCCAACAAGCGAACCGTTCAATCCGGAAAGCGTCCATCGGGCTCATGGCTTGACGAGGATAATCGTGGAAAAGACCAATGATCTGATCCCCCATCCTATGGTCGTCGCGCCCTCGAAGACTTGGCCTCCGGCAATAGCTGCCATTTCCATTACGATAGCCACCATCCTGATGGCCTTTCGCCATGACCTGGGCGCCGCGTTATGGACCTGGAGCCATATCCCCACTTACTACTACTGCTTCCTCATCATCCCAATCTGCGGATATCTGATCTGGGAGCAGCGAGGAACCCTTGCGATACAGACCCCCTCGCCATCCGCGACAGGTCTTGCGATATCCCTATTCTGTCTCGCACTTTGGTGGGCCGCCGATACCATGTTGATCACGGAATTGCGACAACTGGCGATTGTTGGACTCTTGCAGGGAGTCGCCTGGTCCCTGCTGGGAAGCCGGCTGTACCGCAGCCTGCTTTTCCCACTTGCGCTCCTGTTCCTGGTGGTGCCGAGCGGCACCCTGCTGCTCACACCACTGCAAGCGGCGACCACCTTGCTGTCGAGCAAGATGCTCGCGCTGGCAGGCGTCCCGATCTATGTCGAGGGAACAACCCTGGAAGTGCCCACAGGGAATTATTTCGTCGCGCCTGGCTGTGCGGGCCTCAATTTCCTGCTCGCCGCACTGACCCTGTCCTTGCTGTTCGCCCATCAATTCTTTCAACGCCGTGCGAAGAAGGTAGCCTGCGTCGCCGCGGCGGCCACAATCGCCATCCTGGCCAATTCGATCCGCGTCTTCGGCATCATCTGGCTGGCCGAAGCCAGCAATCGTCACATCGACATCATCAACGACCACTTGCTGTACGGCTGGCTGTTCTTCTCGCTGGTGATCCTGGCGTCGATGGCATTGGGCCTCCGCTTCGCCGACGCCCCGGCGGAACCGCCACCCCGCCTCGCCGCCTCCACATCGCCGCGCGAAAGCGTGTCGCTGGCGCGGGCGTTTCTGGCGGTCAGCCTGACCATCATGACGGCCGCCCTGGCAACCGAGCGCTACGCCGCGGCGACCGCCCAACCTGTACCAAGCGGATCGAAGGCGGCGGTGGAACTTCCCGAAGCCCTTGGCGGCTGGCGCAAGGTGCCTGCCGATGACAGCTGGAACCCAGATTTTCCCCACGCCGATTTTTGTCAGCGGGTGGCCTACCGCAACGGTGGACGCCGCGTCGAGCTTTTCCTGGCCTATTACCGGGGACAGCGGGACGGCCACAAGGCAACCGGCGGCGAAAACCTTCTGGCGCGACTCGCCGACGGCGCGATGATTGCCGACGGGACGAGGCAGACGACAGCGGGCAGCGAGCCGCTGGACGTGGCCGCCTATCACCTGTCGGCAGGGGGCCGCAGCCACCTGATCTGGGCATGGTACTGGATCGCCGGGCGACAAACCTCGGACCCCCTGATAGCCCGCCTGCTGGGCATGCCGGGGCGGCTGGTCGGAGACAACCGCGCCGCCGCCATTGCCGTGGCAACCGAGGAAAGGACCGACAAAGAAGCGGCGGTCACGACGCTTGCCGAGTTTCTCAGCTACGAAGACCTGCTGCTGGCCGGCCTGGAAGCGGGTTTCCCCCGATGAATGCGGTAGCCGGCAACCCAGTCACAAGGAGACTGGGGAACAGAGGAAGCCGAGCTCCAATTTGTCGCACGCATTTTTCAGATCATTATTCAGGGATAGTTCGAGCGATAGGTTTCGCCGATGATCAGTGGGGGAGGCGCGCTTGTAATTCTTCCGCCCGATCAGCGTGAAATGCCCTTCCTCGATATACTCTTCTGGAATAAGATGAACTCTACCACCACATGACTTGTGCCAATACCGAATTCCCACACCTGAGTCCCAATAATATTTTGATCTCTCGGCGCGCACTTCCGGGTTGCTGGACATATGGTTAGCAAAACTGATCCACCATCCGCAGCCATTCTCGAACTGATTGCGACTTGCCGCGGCGGTGGTCAGGCCGACCACCTCCCAATACCGCCGCATCTGCGGCCTTATGCGGGTCCGCCATCCCTCCTTCGGCTGGACCGCCGCCATCTCGCCATCCGGCAATGAGCGGAACAGATCGGAAAGAGCCCGCATCTTGTCCAGGCGAATCAGACAGTCGGCATGCCAGAATGCCAGACGGCTACAGTACAGATGGGTGAACTCCAGAGGAAAATGCAGCCACATGGTCGGCAGACGGAAACGGGCGTTGAAGTCGATGAGCACTCCGCCCGGCTCGACCGGCGGTGGCCCGACGCGGGGGTCGAACCCGACCACCGGGGTCCACCCCACCGCCTTGACCAAGCGCTGCTGCGCTACGCACCACGCGTGGTCGACGTTCCAGCACAGCCATGGACGTTCGACGCCCAGAAGCTGGGCGGCCCATTCGCCGGCGGCGGCCTGGACGTCGCCAAGACTGAAGGGCGATGCGTTGAAGGCCTCCCAGTTCCCGGTGCCGACCTGGTAGAGGATATCTTCCTGATTTCGCGGCAAATTCGCCTTCGCTCCTTCAGTCACCACGTCGCCTCCGAAAAATCAGTGCCGGGCCAATTCACCTGACGCTTGGGAACCAGGCATCGGGATCGGACCTCCAGCGCAAACCCGGTTGGAACAGAGACGCATTACCACTCAGTTACATATCAAAACCAATCAACATCACGATATATCTGCGGTTGTACTATCGTTATACATGCCGAACGGCAAACACGCCGGGACTACATGGCCTTTCTCTTTTCCAGCACCCGGATCCAGGCCGCCGGATCGCAGTTGGAACTGGTTTCTTCGATCGCACCAACACTGACCCGCGATCCGGGGCGCGTTTCGCCGCAGATGTCTTTGGGTGCCTCGGCCAAATATGGCGCTCCCGCCACCGCCGCGGCATCGGGCCGCAGCCGGAAATCCCCGGATGCCGCGGCAACGAACCAATCGGCCCGCCCCGTCCGATTGTCGGCGGCGGCGGCCATCCCGCCGTCCCGCTCGCGCAGCCGGCCATCGACGATGTTGTTTCGCACCGAGGCGGTGGTCGGCCGGAACCGAGCATCGATTCCCGCCGTGGACCACAGGGTGTTGTGCAGCACCTGCGTCGCCTCGGCCTTGTTCAGATAGATCCCCACGTCCGAGCAATCGTGAACGATGTTATTGCGCATCACCCCGTTGCGGTGCTCGAACCGGCAACGACCGTCGCGGCAATACTGCGCACCGGTTCCACCTCCGCCGAAGGACAGTCCGACCCGCTCCTCCACCAGCGACTGCCGGGGCACGGCAAGGCTGCAGGCGACGAAGTTGCCGTCGAACAGGCCGCCTTCGCCGCCGCCTTTCATAAATGCGGCGTAGGAGACATGGTCGCCGCCATCCTTGACCAGATCGGCGATGACGTTGGCGCGCACCACCCAACCACTGGCGCCGACGATGTCGATGCCGGTCACCGGATTGGCGGTGCGTCGCGGCCGCCGCGAATAGATTGCATTCCCCTCCACGACACCGAAATCGGGAAAGACGCCGTCCACTCCATTGACCTTGATCTGCGCATTGAAGTCGATCAGCCGGTTGTTGCGAAGAGTCACCCGCTGCGCTTCGCCGACGATATGGAAGGCATGTTCGCAATCGTCGTCCCGGCGACAGCCCCCTTCCACCACCAGGTTCTCGAAAACCCAGTCGGGAGCGCTGACCAGAAAACCTTCGACGGTCGCCAACCTGATCACCGCCTCACCCAACCGCTCGGCCCGCAAAGTTATGGGGGCCACAGGACGGCCGGGACGGGCGACAGCAACGGATTGACCGTCCAATCTGTAGGTCCCGGGGGCAAGCAGAAGCACCTGCCCCGGTCTTGCCTTGTTCAAGGCGTCGGTCAACTGGGCGGCGGAACCGATGCGCACGACATCGGCCGGCCGCCGCGCCTCGCCCGCCTCGACGCGAACGAATAGGGCAACCAAGAGGGCGGCCCCGAGTGCCGGGGCCAGCCGGGAAGTCCATTGCCCCAATTGCTCCACCACGATCGCTCCATGTCATTAACCCACGTTCCGGCCTAATAGGTTCTGGCCGAATACACAACCCGGCCTGCCGTTCTATGGAAATAGCAAGGATGAATATCCAAATGAAATAGCAGGCCATGCCCAATTAATAGCGTTCCATATAACTGACATTTTGTTTCATATATTCTTGAAATAGATATGATCCTACGGTCAATACGAAGACCTTCCAAAAAACCCATAAACTCAACCCAAATCACTTCCAGCTGACCGGCGTATAGGCAATGGCGACGATGGGAAAAACGAGATGTGCGGCATAGCGGGTATATTCGATACTCGCCGTGGCGCGCCCATATCGGCCGCATTGCTGTTGGCGATGCGCGATCGCTTGATTCATCGTGGCCCCGATGGCAGCGGTCACTATCTGGGTGCAGGAATCGGGCTGGCCCACCGCCGCCTGGCGATCATCGACGTGGAATCCGGCCACCAACCGCTGTTCAACGAGGATGGACAGGTCGTCGTCGTCTTCAACGGTGAAATCTATAATTTCCACGATTTGGCCGAACGACTGGAGCGGCGTGGCCACGTCCTGCGGACGAAATGCGACACCGAAGTCATCGTCCATGCCTGGGAAGAATGGGGTGCCGATTGCGTTCTGCATTTCCATGGCATGTTCGCCTTCGCCCTGTGGGACGCCCGTACCGAGACGCTGTTCCTGGCACGCGACCGCCTGGGCAAGAAACCTCTCCATCACACCATGCTGCCTGACGGGCGGCTGCTCTTCGCCTCGGAAATCAAGGGCTTGCTCGCCTGCGCCGAAGTCAGCCGGAGCATCGATCCACAGGCGGTAGAGGATTATTTGTGCTTCGGTTACATCCCGGACCCGCGTTCGATCTATGCCGCCATCCAGAAACTGCCGCCGGCCCATCGCCTGGTTTGGCGCCGCGGCGCCCCGCCCCGCCAGGATGCCTATTGGCGGCTGTCCATGGGACAGGACGGCCCGTCGGACGCGGGAGCCGCCAGCGAGGATCTGCGGACGCGCCTGCGCCAAGCCGTCGCATCGCGCATGGTCGCCGACGTGCCTCTGGGAGCGTTCTTATCCGGTGGTGTGGATTCCAGCGGCGTGGTCGCCCTGATGGCGGGACTGGCCGACGCGCCGGTAAACACGTTTTGCATCTCCTTCGGTGATCCGGATTTCGACGAATCGTCCTATGCGCAATCGGTAGCGGCTCGCTACGGGACGTGCCACCGAACCGACCGGGTCGACCCGCGGGACCCGCAGATGCTGGAGCGTCTTGCGGAAATTTTCGATGAGCCGTTCGGCGACAACTCGGCCTTGCCCACCCTGCAGGTGTGCACCCTGGCCCGCAGCCATGTGACGGTGGCGCTTAGCGGGGATGGTGGCGACGAGCTGTTCGCCGGATACCGGCGGTATCCCTGGCATCTCCGCGAGGAGCGCCTGCGCGCCATGATCCCGCCGGCCCTGCGCCGGTCGGTGTTCGGCCCGCTTGCCTTGTTCTATCCCCAACTGGATCGAGCGCCGCGCTGGCTGCGCGCCAAGACGACCTTCCACGAATTGTCGCTCGACTCCATCGAAGCTTACTGCAACAGCGTTTCGGTAATCCCGGAAGCCTTGCGGCGCAGCCTTTACAGCAAATCGTTCCGCAAGTCGTTGCAAGGCTACCGCGCCATCGAGGCGCTAAGTCCGCACTGGCGTGAAGCGGACACCGACCACCCCTTGCTGCAGGCCCAGTACGTCGACATCAAGACCTGGCTGCCCGGTGACATCCTGACCAAGGTGGACCGCGCCAGCATGGCGGTATCCCTGGAAGTAAGAGCCCCCTTGCTCGACCACAGCCTGGTGGAGTGGAGTGCCCGCCTGCCAGCTCACCTCAAGCTTCGCCGAGGGCGAACCAAGGTACTGCTGAAACGATCCTTCGAGCCGCTGATTTCCGCCGATCTGCTCTACCGACCCAAGCAGGGATTTGCCTCGCCGCTGGATTCCTGGTTTCGCGGCCCGCTTGCGCCGCGCATGGACAGGACGGTTGGCTCGCTGCGGGACAGCAGCCTGTTCAACGGCCGCGCCATCGGCCGCCTGGTGGCACAGCACGCGTCGGGCCGTCGCGACCACGGTCGTATTCTCTGGTCCCTGCTGATGCTCGACAAATTCCTTCAACGCAATAGCCCGTGACCGCCAATCCTATCCAAGGAAAACCCAGATGGGACTTTTCTTTCTGACCACCGAGGCCGGCGGACGCGAACAGCAGGCGCAGGTCGAGGCGGCCCTCTTGGCCGGCGGCTTCCTTACGGCCTGGCGCCATCACGAAGGCGAGCTGCGCATATCGTTGTGCCGGAAACTGAATGGCGGAGGCGGGCTGCTGGTCAAAGGCGACAACGGTGATTTCGCCATCGCCACCGGCACCCTGATCTACCGCGGCCAGACGGGAACCGCCGCGCTGAAGAGCTTCCTCGACGCCTTTGCCCCCGGAGAAACCCTGTGGCGCGGCACCCAGGGTATCTGGTCGGCCGTGCTGCGCAAGGAAGGAAGAGTCTACCTGGTCAACGACCAGCTGAATTCCGACAAGATCTATTGCGATGCCGGCCAGCGTGTCTTCTCCAATTCCTTCATCGCCTTATGCGAAGCCGGCAAAGCCGGAGCCGGAAGCGTCGACGACCAGGGCAGCTACGAGTATGTGTGGAACGGTGCCGCCTTCGGTACCAAGACATTCTTTTCAGGCATCCGTTCGTTACCGAACAACACCGTGGCGGTGGTCGACGGCGGCAACACCAAGCTGCTCCATATCGGCCACGGATATCGGTTGGAACCCATGCCGCGGGGCATCCCCCCCGATAGCGTAGCCGAAGCATGCAATGCCAAGCTCAAGCGGCTGTTCTCCATCTATTCGGCAAAATGGCCGCGCAACGTCCGCTCGGCGCTGTCGGGCGGCTACGATTCAAGATTGCTGCTCGCGTTGCTGCTGGATTCCGGCATGCAACCGGCGCTGTTCGTCTATGGCAACACCGAGGCGCGCGACGTGCAGGTGGCCAAGGAGATTTGCACGGGCGAAGGCCTGGCGATCAGCCACATTGACAAGCAGCGGCACGCCCCGGCACCGGTCGACGCTTTCCGCGGCATCATCGACGCCAACGT
This sequence comes from Pseudomonadota bacterium, assembly GCA_021793155.1. Taxonomy (GTDB): domain Bacteria; phylum Pseudomonadota; class Alphaproteobacteria; order Rhodospirillales; family Magnetospirillaceae; genus DUZF01. Next base: position 40,477 of record JAJYTF010000002.1, read on the forward strand.
CATCGCCTTCGACGGCTGGAAATATGATGGCTTATTCGACGGCGGCATCGACCTGGCCGACCGTTTGGCCCGGTCCAAGAATGGCGCGCCGCTGATGAACGGCAGCGTCGGAGAAGTGTTCCGCAACTTCTTCTATCTGCGCGATACGCCTTACAGCATCCGCCAACTGGTGCATACCTTCTATTCCCGATACAGCCCGAAAGCCTGCACCGCCCGATTCGACCGCGACGCCTACGAGGAAACCGTCGTCGCCGATATCGCTCACGCGATCGGCGCCCCAGCCCGCGGATTGCTGCCCCGCCAGGCCATCGAGATGGTCTACCCGTTGTTCCGTGGCCGCTATTGGACGGCGCGGGACGCCGCCATCAACCAACGGTTCGGCACCGCCCTGTACCCATTCCTGGAACCGACCATATTCGATGGCACCTGGAACATCCCCTTCGGCTTGAAGAATCTCGGCCGCCTTGAAGCGCGCATGATCGCGCGCCTTGCCCCCAGGCTCGCCCAATACCCCAGCGACTACGGTTTCGCTTTTTCCTCCGATCCGCCGTGGCGATACCGGGCGACCATGGAGATCAACAACTGGCGGCCGGCGGCCCTGCGCAAATTCAGCTACCGCCTGCAGCATCGGCAGCCGCAGCATCGGCCCTACTACCTGCAGCGGGCCTATCTCAGCAAGGTGATCGACACCGGTTTTCCTTATATGCGCCGCCTGTTCAACATCCGTTGGCTGCATGAGGCCGAGGCGTTCAACAGGGTCTGCACCATCGAATACCTTTGCCAACGCTACGGCGTCGGCTGATTGAGATGCCGCATGCTGTTCAATTCGTACGGCTTCCTGCTGATCTTCCTGCCCGCGACGCTGGGCGGGTTCTTCCTGGCGGGGCGCCTCGGCCGGAACCTGGCTGCGGCATGGATGCTGCTTGCTTCTCTGACATTCTATTCCCAGTGGGATGCGTCTTATCTTCCCTTGTTGCTCGGAAGCATCGCTTTCAATTTTGCCGTGGGCACGACCATTGCCTCGGCTCGCCGGCAAGACCGTCCCGAGCGGGCCAAGCTGTTCCTGGGCATTGGCCTGGCCGGTGACTTGGCGGCGCTGGGGTATTTCAAATACGCCGACTTCCTGGTCGGCAACCTGAATGCGGCGATCGGCACCCACTGGCAAGTCGGCGAGATTACGCTGCCGATGGGGATATCATTCTTCACGTTCACGCAGGTCGCATTCCTTGTCGATGCCTTCCGAGGAAAGGCATCCGAATACAATATTGCCCATTACGGTTTGTTCGTGACCTATTTCCCTCATCTGGTCGCCGGCCCGATCCTTCACCACAAGGAAATGATGCCGCAGTTCGGCAGAAGCCGAACCTATTCATTTTCCTGGACGAACATGGCCGTTGGCTTTTCCTGTTTCGCCATCGGTCTGGCGAAGAAGGTCCTGGTCGCCGACAGTCTGTCCCCTTATGCCAATTCGGTGTTCGACGCAGCCCAGGCCGGCGATGCCCCCAGCCTGTTCTACGCCTGGGGTGGCGCGCTGGCCTATACCTTCCAGATCTATTTCGACTTTTCCGGCTATTCCGACATGGCCATAGGCCTGTCGCGGCTATTCGGCGTTCGCCTGCCACTGAACTTCAACTCTCCTTACAAGGCTGCCGACATCATCGATTTCTGGCGGCGCTGGCATATGACGCTGTCACGGTTCCTGCGCGACTACGTGTACATATCCCTGGGCGGCAACCGGCACGGGACCCTCCGCCGGTGGGGTAATCTGATGGCCACTATGCTGCTGGGCGGCCTGTGGCACGGCGCGGCGTGGACCTTCGTCCTGTGGGGCGGCCTGCATGGCCTTTTCCTCGTCGTCAACCACGCTTGGCGCGTCCTTTGGCCGGTGCCGGATGGAGCGCGCCGGCGTCGGTGGGCACGAACGGCAGCCGGCCGGGCCATTACCTTCCTCTGTGTCGTGGCCGCCTGGGTGCCATTCCGCGCCACCTCCCTCGATGCGGCCCGCCACGTGCTTTCGGGACTGGCGGGGTTGAATGGCGCGGCGTTGCCGATGATCTTCAGCTATCGGCTTGCGCGGCTGGCACCGATGCTCCAACACTTGGGGATCACCTTCGCCAGTACCAGCGGCACGCAGTTCGTCGGCATGTATTCGTCCATGCTGGCCGCCGCCGCCCTCGCCTTCTTCTGCCCGAACTCGCAGGAGATATTGGCCCGCTATAGGCCGGCCCTGGAACCGGCCGTCCGCATCGGCGGCCGCGCCGGGTGGCGCATGTCGCCCCGCTGGGCGATTGCCAGCGGCCTTCTCCTGGCTGCCGGGTTCCTGTCCCTGCTCCGCCCGACGCAATTCCTCTATTTCCAGTTCTGAGGACAAACCATGCGACCGGCAGGTTTCGTGATCGTGATGGCGCTGACTGCGGCAACGGCCATCGCCGCTGTTTGCGCCGTCAACCTGGCGACCGACCCCTATTACCTGTTCGGGCTGGTTCGCATCGCCGGGTTCAACCAGCACAAATCTCAGGCCGGCGAGCGAATTCAGATGGCCAAGGCCTATCTGGTGGCTCGGGCGCATCCCCACACGCTCCTCATCGGCAACTCCAGGGTCGAGATCGGCTTCGATCCGCAATCGCCTGCTTGGTCGGCGACCGGGCGCCCGATCTTCAATTTAGGAGTTCCCGGAGCGACCATGCTCGTGCAGCGGCTGTACCTCGAACATGCCCTGCGCCGGGCCCGACCGCAGACGGTCATCATCGGCCTCGATTTCACCGATTTCCTGTTGCGCCCCGACATCGCCAGTGACGTGACGCCGTCCGAATACCGGCTTCTGGCGCCGGGCGATCGTCGAAGGAGCGCCCTATGGCGGGACATGGTCCAGGGAACGCTGTCGCTCGACACCCTGTGGGCTTCAATGCTGACGGTGGCGCATCAGCGTGACCCTTGGGCGCCCGACATGACGGAGGCCGGCTACAATCCGCTGCGCGAATATGCGGCGTTCGCCCGGGAGGAAGGCTATTTCGGACTATTTTCCCAGAAGTACGGCGAACTCGTGCGTCGCTATGCAGCCCTTCCAAAAACCATCGATCCGCCCGACGACAGCCTGTCAATCCCGATGGCGCAGTTTCGAGCCATGCTGGAGGCCTGCATCAGTCGGGGCGTCAAAGTCATTCTGTTCGTCCACCCCTACCACGCGGACATGCTGGAAATTCTGGACGCGGTTGGAATGTGGCCCGCCTTCGAGGAGTGGAAACGGGCGATGGCTGCCGCCGCCGCAGAATTCAGCCGGCCCGGCTATCCGATCGCGCTGTGGGACTTCTCCGGATACCACCGCTGGGCCACCGAAACGGTGCCGCCGCCGGGAGACACGAGCACGACCATGCGCTGGTACTGGGAGCCAGCCCACTACAAGGCCAGCCTCGGAGCCCTGATGATCGCCCGCATGTTCGGCGGCGGCGACACCGCCTTTGGCTGCCAAATGGAGCCGTCGACCGTCGATCACTGCATCGAGCTTGTGCGCCAACAGCGCGAAGACTTCCACCGGCAATATCCGAACGCCGCAGCGCGCCTTCGGCCCTTTTTGCTGCAATACAAAAATTTTGGAAGCAATGATACTCAGCAAACTCCATTGGTTGTAGATCATAAGTCCACAAATTGACGCAAAATATAACACGAAAATTTTATCCCGCTGCGACAGAGTACATATTTTCGTGGCAATGTTTTGCTGCGTAGTGTCACTCAGGCGGCATTCCTCTGGCAGTGGAAGCTGCCATTGGGAAGGGGAAGCACGCCGATGTCTGTCCAGTTCTCCGTGATCGTTCCCACGTACAATCGGGCCGACCTGCTGCCATTTACCCTGGACGCGATTGCGCGGCAGACCTTGTCGGCGGCCGAGATAATCGTGGTGGATGACGGATCGACCGACGGCACCCGGGGAGTCGTGGCCCGGTACGGCGATGCCATCCGCTATCTGCGTGTCGCCAACGGCGGCGCCCCCGCAGCTCGCAACGCGGGGGTTCGGCTGTCAAGCAGCCGCTGGCTGGCATTCTGCGACAGTGACGACCTTTGGCGTTGCGATCATCTCGCCAAACTCTCACGAGCCATCGAGGCGACGCCGCAGGCGGCCTTCGCCTTCGCCAATTTCGTGCACGTCATCGACGACCGCTGGCAGGAAAGGACGAAGTTCGACCAGGCGCCACCCGGCTATTGGCAGCGACTCGGCATCGGGCGGACGGGCGGGCTTGCCGTCATCCACCGCCCGATCTATCCGGACCTGCTCGCCTTCCAGCCGGTGTTCCCATCGTGCATCGCGGTCTCCCGCGCCTATTTCGACAAAATGGGCGGCTTCGATCCGAGATTCGCCCGAGAAGTCAGCGAGGACATGGAATTCACGCTACGCTGCAACCGGGAAGAGCGGCCGGTCGGCGTGGTGCTCGACGCCACCGTCGGCATCCGCAAGCACGGGGGCAACATATCGGGCGATGCCCTCAGCCGGGCCTGCAGCGAAATCCGCATCTTGCGCTTCGCCCGCGACAGTCATCGTCCGACGCGGTCCTGGTCGAGACTGATCGACGATCAGATCGCGCTACGCAGCAGCGCGGCGATCCACGGCGCCTTTACCGCCGGGCGGCTGGATCTGGTGCGCGAGCTTTCGGCAAATATCCCTTACCGCCGGCGATCCTGGAAGATTTGGCTCAAGCTGGGCCTGGCTTCACTTCCCCGTCCCGCGGCCAGGTCGCTCTCCAGCGCGGCCGCCGGCCTGGGACGCTTGAAGTCGCTGCGGGCCCCTCAGCCGTCGGCAAAGGCCTGAGACCGGCTGGATGAACATGGCGAGCCAGGCTGCAGACAAGCCCCTTTACCCCTATGTCGACTGCCTGCGCGGTTACGCGGTCACGCTGGTGATCACCTGCCACCTGCGCTATTCCTTTCCGGGGCTGCCCTATCCCATCGGCCGCCTGGCTTCTTTCGGTTGGCACGGCGTCCAACTGTTCTTCCTGGCCAGTTGCCTGACCCTGTTGATGTCCCGGCGAAACGAGGCGGCGGCATCCCCCAGCATCCTCGCATTCTATTTACGCCGCTTTCTGCGGATCGCCCCCATGTACTATTGCGCCGTAGCCTTGTACCTGGTGCTGCGCCCTCCCGCCGACGGCATCGACCCCGGCCACATGCTGGCCTGGATGCTGTTCGCCAATGGCTGGGACCCCGTCACCATGGCGACCACCCCGGGATGGACGGTGGTGCCCGGCGGCTGGAGCATCGGCGTCGAGTTCAGCTTCTATCTGGTGTTCCCGGCCATCGCCTCGGTGGTCACCTCGCTACGCCGCTCAGTTGTATTCCTTGGCCTTGCCGCGCTCGGCGGCGCCGCAGCCAACCACATTCTTTGGCCTTATCTGTCAGCCCGGTTCGGATCCTCGGCGGCCGACAACTTCCTCTATTTCTGGCTTCCCAACCAGTTCGCGGTCTTCGCCCTGGGCGCCGTCGTCTTCTACCTGAATCGTTCTGTGCCATTGCCCTTGAAGCTGATTATCGAGCGCCATTCCCAGGTCGCATTGCCGGTTCTGACCGCGGCCACGGCGGCTCTCGCTTACCTTCCGGCACCGCATTGGCTGGATCTGCGACCGGCAGTGCCCACGTTTCTCGCTGCCTCCCTGATGTTCGCCGCCTTCAGTCTTGTCCTGGCCCATGCCGAACCCGGCCTGTTCCTCAATCCTCTGGCCAGAGCCATGGGAAAAGTGAGCTTCAGCGCCTACCTGCTGCATTTCGCCGTCCTCGACCTGCTGCCGACCGCCCATCCCTCTTGGTTCGGAACGGCCGCTTCGGGCTGGCGGGCCATCCCCTGGTTCTTCGGCAGCTGGCTGGTGGTGGTGGCCGTGACCTACTGCCTCTCCTGGTGCACCCACCAACTCGTCGAGCGGCCGTTCATCGCCCTGGGCAAGAGAGCGCTTTCCAGACCAATCCCCACTGTGGCCGCCGCGCCCCTGCGCGCAGCGGCCGCCACAAAAGGAAATACGCCTTGAATACACCGCCGAAGCACCCGGCTTCGCCGCCAGCGCCGCCCTCCGCTCCGCGCTGCCTGGTGGTGGCGTCGAACTTCCCGCCGGTCCGCGGCGGATCCGCCGTGGTCTACGAGAGCCTTTGCCGCCACTCGGAGGGACGCATCATCGCCCTTGGCCCGACCCATAGCTGCGTCAGCGACGACGAGCTTCCGGGCTGGCGTGACCATGACGCACGGGCCGACTACCAGATTCATCGCCTTCGCCTGCTACGCCCCAGGGTACAGTCACCTCCGTCGCGGCTGGCCGCCATACGCAGCCTGCTGTTCGAGGACCTGCCGATCTTCCTTCAGGTTTTCGGCAAGATTCGTCACATCGTCCGTCGCACAGGCATCCGCACGATCTGCATCGGCGAACTGGCCTATGGCGGTCCGGTCGCCATCGCCTGCCGGCTGATCCTGGGTTGCCGCATCATCTATTACATTCACGGCGAGGAAGTATCCTGCCGCTTGCAGGACAGCCTGTCGGCGCGTCTGCGCCCCTATTTTCTGCGTTATGCCGACGCGATCGTCGCGGTCAGCCAGTTCACCCGGCAGGTTCTGGAACAGGCGATGGACGTACCGCCGGACAAGATCGAAATCATTTATAACGGCGTCGACCGCCTCCGTTTCACGCCACAACCGAGAAACGAAACCCTCGTGCACCGCCACAGTCTGGAAGGCAAGCGCATCCTGCTCTACGTCTGCCGTCTGGTTGAACGCAAAGGCGTCGACCACGTGTTGCGCGCCCTGCCGCTGATCCTGCGCCGGTTGCCCGAGGTCCATTACCTGGTCGTCGGCAACGGTGGTTATCTGCCGCAGTTGAAAGCCATCGTCGACGCCATGGGCCTGCAAGCGAGCGTCACCTTCGTCGGCGATGTCGCGGATGACATCCTCGCCGACTACTATGCGCTGGCAGATCTCTTCGTCATGCCCAACCGTGAACTGCCGGACGGTGACACGGAAGGCTTTGGCCTGGTGTTTCTCGAGGCCAATGCTTGCGGCAAGCCGGTGGTCGCGGGCAAGGCCGGCGGCGTCCCCGATGCGGTTCGCGACGGCGAGAATGGGCTGACGGTGGACGGCACCAACGTCGAAGCGATCGCCCAGGCCGTGTTGCGCATCTTCACCGACGCCGCCTTGGCCGACAGTCTTGCCACCGGTGCGCTGCGGGCGGCGGAGCAGGCGGATTGGCGCAGCCGCGCCGACCAGTTCCTGGCCATGGTCGACATGCTGGAAAGCCGGGGTGAATTGAAATCGGCCGAGCGCCTGCCCAGGCCCGCATTGCATGCCGCCGAGGACGAGGATGGGGTCGGCCTGCGAGAGGCGGTCGTGGGCGAATTCGTGCGACAGGACTCGACCGAACCACCCCGCCTGTCGGTCATCGTCGACACCGAGGAGGACTTCCAGTGGGGCACCTATGCGCGAGACGCCATCAATGTGACGTCGATGCGCAGCCAGATGACCGCCCAGCGCCTTTTCGAGGCTTACGGCCTGACGCCCACCTACGCGGTGGATTACGCCGTCGCCGCGCAGCGCGACGGCTACGCGCCGCTGCTCGAATTCCTTCAAGATGGCCGCTGTGAAATCGGCGCCCAGCTACATGCCTGGATCACGCCACCCTTTGACGAGGTGGTCTGCCCCCGTAATACCTTCGCCTGCAACCTGCCGCCGGGCTTGGAGCGTGAAAAGCTGCGACGGCTGACCGAGCGGATCCAGGAAAGCTTCGGTATCAGGCCGGTGCTTTATCGGGCCGGACGCTACGGATTCGGGCCGTCGACGCTCGATGCCCTCGAAGCTCTCGATTACCAGATCGACTGCAGCATCCTGCCATGGCTGGATCTCCGGCCGCGCCAGGGCCCGAACTTCCAGAAATTCGGCGTTGAACCGTTCTGGCTGCGCGGCGGCTCAATCCTGGAATTGCCAGTGACCGTCGGCCTTGTCGGCCTGCTGGAACGGATCGGCATTGCGCCGCAGGTGTACCCGCGCCTTGCCTCGCCGATGGCGGCAAAGCTGCGGGCAGCGGGGGTGCTGGCCCGCCTTGGGCTGCTGAACCGCATTCCACTGACGCCCGAGGGAACCAGTCTGGCGGAAGCCAAGACGGTGACCCGCCGCCTGCTGGAGTTGGGGATCCGCAACATCACCATCGCCTATCACAGCCCATCGCTGGAACCGGGAAACACGCCTTATGTGCGTTCCGCCGAGGACCAGGAACGATTTCTCGACTGGCTGAAGGACTATCTCGATTTCTTTTTCGGCGAGATGGGCGGACGGGCGACGACCCCGACGGAGTTGCGGCGAAGCTTCCTGCGGCAGAACTCAGCCTATACCGTGCCCAATGCCGCCTTGCGTCCTTTCTCGCGCTGAACGGCCGATTGCGCCGGGCGCGGCAGAGCGGTCAGGGCGCGCAATGCCGAGGGGAGCACGAGAAGGATCAGATATCCGTCGTAATAGGCCATACTCAGCGCCGCCCCCCCGATCCAGAATGTGACCAGGCTGACCTGGATCATCCTGGCAAGTTCCCCGGCCCATCGCAGGCCGTTCCGTCCGCGGCTTTGCCGAACCACAGTCCGGCACTCGGCGAACGCCATCACCATCAGCGCCAGGTATAGAAGAAGCCCCGGAAATCCGTGCTCACCCAGGATCTGGAAATAGATGCTATGGGCCGCATGGGGGAATTCCGCGGGAAAGTAAAAATTGTAGACGGCGGTTCGCTGGGTTCCGGCGAACCCGGCGCCGAAGGGAAAATGGTCCACCGCATAGGAAAAACAGACCTGCCACGAGGTGACACGTCCGAGGAACGACGTATCGTGGTCGGCGGCGGTGATCGAGTGCATGCGCTCGAAAAACGCCTCGGGCATCAACCCCAGCGCCATGGGCAACAGAATGCTGCCGGCCAACAAATAGGCCCATTTCCGCCGGCTTCGCAGCCAGAAAAACCCCAGCGCGCAGGCAAGAGCGATCACCCCGCCGCGGGAATAGCTGCCGAGCACGGTAAGGATCTGGATGGCGAAGGCGAACGCCAAGCCCAGTCGAAGCAGAGGAGAGGCGGTATGAAGCCGCAGATAATTGACCAGCGGCAAGGTCATAGCGATCGCCAGGGCCAGATGGTTATTGTCGCCGAGAACGGATTTTTCAGGGCCGTAGACGCGATAGGTTCCGCCGGTCAGTACGGTGAACACGCCGCCTTTGACCCCATAATAGGCAAGGGATACGACCAGCACCCAGACCAATGCGTGGATGCGCGCCTTGGTCCTGGCGCTGACCAGCACCGCCAGCACCAGCACGAAGACCTTCACCGTCTCTTCCCACAACGGCCAGGACCAGTCCGGGTCGGCGGCGAAAAACGAATTGACGGTCATCCAGGCCAGCAAGGCCAGGATAAGCCACGGCATCGCGCCCGGCGGCCAGCCATCGCGTCGGCGCGATGCCAGCCAGGCGCCCAGGGTAAGCACGGCAACCACCAGATTGAACGGCCGACCGTAAGCGAAGCCATAGACTTCGCGGTGCGGGTTCATCAGAGTCAGCCATGTCCAGCACAAGATGCCGCCAAAAGGATACACAAATACCATAGGCAATATACTAACAAATATTATGACAAGCGATATATCGCGCATCAGAAAAACACCTACTACGATGACGAAGCGACACGCTACAGCGGTCGGCCCCACCACACGGAACACAACCAACTCATCGAATGGGAGAAAGCCCTGGCCACCCTTCTATTCATGGTGACGAATGCTTTTATATTCTTGATCATATACTGGAGTAAAATTAACGACGACAGGACTGTTGAGGGACGGACGATTGGATTACTGGCTATGCCGGAAGAACGGCCCGAGCAATTGGGCGGCAGGAGAAATCGCACCACAAAGCGCACGCGGGCAATAGAAAGATCGCCGGCACAAAGCCGGATAGCTCGAATAACAGCCAAACAAAAGCAATAAATCCACACATAACCACAGCACTATTCAAAATATCACCCTGCATGCGTTAACATGTACAACGTCAATGTTGTTGCGTAGTATTTATCTTGCCAGCCTCAACATCAGACAGGCCAGATCACTACCATTTTTCTTAGGCGAAACAACCATTATCCCCCCGCGATCAATGGTTCAGTCAACTCAATCCGGCTGAGTCTCAGGTTGCGATGCGAGGTCGCTGGTGTCGAATCTGCGCGTTTCCCTGCTGCTCTCCTTCGCCGAAAAATACACCACGCTGGTCATCCAGATCGCCGCCAACATCATCCTGGCGAGATTGCTGACGCCGACGGAAACCGGGCTCTATTCGGTCGCCTCGGGCATTGTCGGGATCGCCCAGACTCTCCGCGATTTCGGGATCGGAAACTACGTCCTCCAGGAAGAAGACCTCAGCCGCAGCCGGCAGGCCGCGGCGCTGGGCATCGCCCTGGCGCTGGGCTGCGTGATGGCCGGCCTGTTCGCCGGGGCATCGGGCTGGATGGCTGTCTTTTTCGACGAACCCCGGCTGCAGACCGTCGTGCTGATCCTTTGCCCGACTTTCATCCTGGTGGCTTTCGCCTCGATCGGGCAGGCGCGTCTCTACCGGGCGATGAACTTCGATGCCGCGCTGCGGGTCAGCATCGCCGCCACCTCGGTACACGCCACGACTTCGGTGGTGATGGCCTATCTCGGCTACGGGGCCGTCGGCATGGCATGGGCATCGGTACTCAGCATCACCACTTCGGTGGTGGGCTACGGCATCTATCACCCCGACGTGCTGCTCGTCCTGCCCTCCTTCAAGGAATGGCGGCGAGTGTTCAATTTCGGCATCTTCGCCAGCGGCGGATTCCTGCTTCAAGAAATCAGTCAGCGCCTTCCCGACATCGTCGTCGGGCGACTGCTCGGCTTCGGCCCGGCCGGCCTCTACAGCCGCGGCAACGGCCTGGTCAGCCTGTTCGAACTATCCTTCATGAACGTGATCAGTCCCGTCGCCTCCAGCGCGCTGGCCCATCTGAAGCGCAGCGACGCCAACATGTCCGATCCGTTCCTCAAGATGCTGGGCCTCACCACCGCCGTGGCCTGGCCGCTGCTCGGCATGATGGGCCTCCTGGCCGAGCCAATGATCCATCTGGCATTCGGCGACCAATGGCTACCGTCCGTTCCGGTAGCGCAGATCCTCTGCTTCGGTGCCGCGCTGTGGATTCCCGGTCGGCTCAGCATGTCGATGTTCACCGCCACCGGTCGCGTCCGCCTGCTGCTGGCCGTCCAGCTTGTAGCCGTTCCCATTCAAGCGGCGACTTTGATTCTTGGAGCCCGATTCGGCATCGAACAGGCCGCCGTCGGCGTCAGCATCGGAAATCTCGTCCTGGCTGCGCTGTCGCTGCGGCAAGCCAATCGCGCGGTCGGCGCGACCTGGCCGAAAATGGCCGTCGAACTGGGCAGGAGCCTGATGATCACCCTCGCGTCCCTTGCCCCGCCGACAGCCGTCGTCCTGGAACAGGGCATCGACATCCGCAATGTGTGGCCTGCGACCCTGCTTGCCGGCTTCAGCGGCCTTGCCGCCTGGGTCCTTTGCCTGTTCGCCCTCGGCCATCCGCTCAAACACGAAATCCTGCTCGGCCTCTCCAAGCTGCGTGCCGTGCGGGGCCTTCCATCGAACCAGCGCGGCTAGGAAGCGACATGGATATCCACGACAGCACTTCGGTTCTGCAGGTGCCATTTCGTCCGGGGCGATTGCCTCCCGGCGGCGGCGACGGCGGGAGGCCGGCGATTCTCCACATCCTCGACCATTCCGTTCCGATCCACAGCGGTTATTCGTTCCGCACCCTGTCGATCCTGCGCGAGCAGAGGAAACTCGGCTGGCGGACTGTCCACCTGACCAGCTGGAAACACACCGCCGGATCGGACGAGGAAGAGACGGTGGATGGCTTCCACTTCTATCGCACGCCGGCCCCGCCGGCGGGCCAGCCCACACGCTCGGGCCTGAAGGAGGCGGCGCTGATGCGCGCCCTGGCAAGACGCCTCGAAATCATCGTCGAGCGCGAGCGTCCCGATGTCCTGCACGCCCACTCACCGGTGCTCAACGTGCTGCCCGCCCTGTGGGTCGGGCTTCGTCGCGGCCTGCCGGTAATATACGAGATCCGAGCCTTCTGGGAGGACGCCGCTATCAGCCACGGCACCATGGCGGCCGGCGGCTTGGCCTATGCCCTGTCCCGGCGGATGGAAACCTTCGCCATGCGGCGGGCCACCCATGTCACCACCATTTGTGAAGGCCTGCGCAGCGACGTCTTGGCCCGCGGCATTCCCGGCGAGAAAGTCACCGTCATCCCCAATGCCGTCGACGTCGAGACGTTCGCCATGACCCACCGGCGCGATGACGTGCTGACGGGGCAACTAGGACTCGAAGGCTGCTTCGTCCTTGGCTTCCTGGGGTCCTTCTATGGCTACGAGGGGCTGCATATCCTGTTGGATGCCTTGCCGCAAATCCTTGGCTCCCTGCCGCAGACGCGCCTGCTCCTGGTCGGCGGCGGCCCCGCCGAACAGGCGTTGCGCGACCAGGCGGCTCGGCTGGGCATCGGCGACAAGGTGATTTTCGTCGGCCAGGTGCCGCAAGCGCGGATCCAATCCTATTACAGCCTGGTCGACCTTCTCGTCTTTCCGCGCAGTTCGATGCGCCTGACCGAACTGGTCACGCCGCTGAAGCCCCTTGAGGCGATGGCGCAAGGGCAGATCGTGGCTGCCTCGGATGTCGGCGGACATCGCGAGCTGATCCGCCATGAGCAAACCGGCTTCCTGTTTCCGCCGGACGACCCGCGAGCCCTTGCGGAAGTGGTCTTGAGCGTTGCGGCAAACCGCGATCGCTGGGACGAGATCCGCCGGCTAGGCCGGCATTTCGTCGAAACCGAGCGCAACTGGGGCCGCAGCGTCGACAATTACCACCGGGTCTATCGAGCGGCCGGGGCTTTGGCGGGCCGCTGATGCGGGTATTGACCTTCACCATGCTGTTCCCCAACCGGGAGCAGCCCAGCTTCGGCATTTTCGTCGAGAACCGCCTGCGCCATCTGGTCGCCGACGGCCGGGTGTCCTGCCGGGTGGTGGCGCCGGTTCCCTGGTTTCCGTCCACCCATCCGCGTTTCGGGAACTGGGCCAAACTGGCTGCGGTCCCGCAGTTGGAGGAACGGCATGGACTCGTCGTCCACCATCCCCGCTTCCTGTCGATCCCGAAAATCGGCGTGGCCCTGACCCCGTTGCTGATGTATACGGCGCTACGGCGGCAGGTCCGCCGGCTGGTCGCCGACGAGTCCATCGACCTGATCGACGCCCACTACTTCTATCCCGACGGCGTCGCCGCCGCGATGCTGGGCCGCGACCTGGGCATCCCGGTAGTGATCACGGGGCGGGGCACCGACCTGAATCTGATCCCTCGCCATCCCCTGGCCCGCCGGCAGATCCGCTGGGCCGCCAACCAGGCCGAGGCGATCATTACCGTTTGCGCGGCCCTGGCCGAACCGCTGGTACAGATGGGTATCCCGCGAACCAAGGTCACGGTGCTGCGAAACGGCATCGATCTTGACCGATTCCGCCCGCAACCGCGCGACGCCGTCCGCGCCCGGCTCGGACTCAGCGGTCTCGTGCTCGCCTCGGTCGGTTGGCTCATCCCGCGCAAAGGCCATCAGATCGTGCTCGACGCCGTTGCCCGGATGCCCGGGGTGACCCTGCTGATCGCCGGCTCGGGTCCCGATCACGATTCCCTGGTTGCCCGGGCGGAACGCCTCGGCATCGCCGGACGGGTCCGATTTCTGGGCCATGTGCCCCATGATCGGTTGCCGGACATTTATTCGGCGGCGGACGCCCTGGTCCTGGCCTCGGACCGCGAAGGCTGGGCCAATGTTCTGCTCGAGGCAATGGCCTGCGGAACACCGGTCGTGGCGAGTGATGTCTGGGGGACGGCCGAAGCAGTCACCAGCCCCGAGGCGGGCCTGCTGTTTTCACCGCTGACCGCCGACGCCCTGACCGAGGCATCCACCCGGCTGCTGGCGCAGCTTCCCGACCGCGCCGCCACCCGCGCCTATGCCGAACGCTTCAGTTGGGACGAGACCACCCAGGGGCAGGTTGCGCTGTTCTCGGCGATTCTAGCGGACGCGAGCCGGAAATCTCGCCTTGCGACGGCCACGCCATAGCCCGACCTCCTCAGAGCCTGTGAAAGAATTGGCCACCTGTCGATCACGCGCCATCCTCGCTCCGACGAACCCCGCAGGAGAATGCAATCTGAAATCAAATGGTTGCCACTCTCAGAGGAACAAGAGGTCTGCCGCTGATCTTTGTTTTCCATTTTTTACATGTTATCGCGATGGCGAATCTTTATCTTCGCGCCATGCAGGTCGGCCGTAACAACTCGAAACATTCCCGCCATAATACCGAAGCAAGGAGCAACTATCGTGGCAGGCATCGCGTCGTGGTCGTTCAATGACAAGCGGTGCCATCGGCACAGCCGGGAGCGGGCCACCGCACTTCGTTGCGTGAGTCATTCATGACCAGTTCCTCCGCCAGCACTCCATCCTGGATCGCCTCCCTCGGCACTCCGGCAATTGCGGCCGATCTCACCGCGTTGACGACCAACGGCACCTTCAGCTATGCCACGGCGCTTGCCTTGCTCGACGACGTCGCCGCCCTGGGCACGGTGACCGCCTCGACATTCAACGATCTCCAGACCATCGCCGCGCACCTGAATGACGGAATGGCCACCTCGGACTATGTGGCGTCGATCTTCACCCAGCTGGTGGATGGCAGTGAGGCAAACACCATCTGGACCGGAGGCGCGACATCCTCGACGCCGCTGGGCAATCTGCAGACCGGCACCACCACCGCACAGCTGAACGAGCTGATCGGCAAATGGTTCCTCGGAACTGACCTGCCAAATCCGCAGGGTACCGGCGCAACACCGCAATCGGTGATCAATCCGACCTATGTGGCCTACAACACGCCGCTGTTCGGACCGACCGGCGGCCCGACGATCAACGACATCAACCAGGGGGACACGGGCGATTGCGAGTTGTGCGCCGGCATGATCGAGGTGGCGCTCAACGACCCCGCGGCAATCCAGTCGATGTTCGTCAACGACGGCAACGGCATCTACGGGGTTCGCTTCTATGTGAACGGCAAGGAGACCTGGGTTACCGTCAACACCGAACTGCCGACCTATCAGGGCAGTCTGCTCTACAATGAAGGAACAGGGTTGTGGGCGGATCTGGTTGAAAAGGCTTATGCACAACTTGCCGCAACGGGAAACACCGGCTTTCCCATAGCAAATTCCTATAACAATATTTCCGGCGACCAAGCCTATTACGTATTAACAAACCTATTGAACAGTTCTAACGTTCAATATTTCTATTCATCACAAAACGACTGGAACGGATACAAAGATCTGTTCATCAATGCGATTGCCGCCAAGGATAATGTCATCCTCGAAAGCTTCGGCAACACGACCGACAGCGCCGGCAATTCCCAACTGGTTGCCGATCACGCCTTCGCGGTGATCGGCTATGACAGCGCCACCGGCGACTTCATCCTGCGCAATCCGTGGGGCGTGGTAGGTCCCAACCAGGGCTACGACACCCAGTTCGAAGTGTCCATGACGACTATCGCCACGGTAAACGGCGACATCGTCATCGACAATGCGAGCAACGGCAACGTGGTCATCGGCAACCTTGCCCAGTTGACCAGCCTCGCCCAATACACCACCTTGCCGACGCTGTCGCCCGACGCGCAGCTGGTGATGGCCGGGCACAGCATTCCGATCGCCTCCCTGTTCTGGACCACCGACGTCGCCGGGTTGACGGTCGCCCAATACATGCTGCAGGTGGCGGGCGCAGGCAGCATCCAACTGAACGGGGCGGTGAACCTGGCCACCGCAACGCAGACGGCGCAAGGAGAAATCGTCGTTTCAGCCGCGGATCTGCCGAAGCTCACGTTCACCGCCGGTTCGGCGGCGGGTGGCACGGACCTCTTGGTGGCCGCCAACGACGGCACCGGGTGGAACACGCCGACGGACATTCCCCTGACCGTCACCACCGCGCCCTCTTTGGTGACGCCGGTGCTCAATGAAACCGTCGCGCCATCCTCCACCATTTCGATCGCCGGACTGGTCACCGTCAGCGGATCGGCGGCCGGCAGCGGCACGCTGTACGACGTCACCACGGCCAGCGGCCTTGGCACGATCAACCTGAATGGCGCGCAGAATCTGCTCAGTCATCCGACCGCCGGCCAGGTGGAGGTCAATGCCGCCGGGCTCGCCGCCCTAACCTTCACGGCTCCGTCGACTCCCGGCCTCGTGGTGCTTGAAATCACAGCAACCAATGGCTCGGCGGCGAGCGACCAGATCCAGCTGCCGATCATGGTCGGCAGCAGCGTCGCCGCCGCGCTGCAGAGTTTCAATGCGGGAGGGGTGGCGTATCAGATCGCGGTGACGGACAGCGCGGCCAATGTCTTCGCCAACCTCGACGGCCTGCAGGCGATGATGCCTTGCTGGGACCTGCTCGGCATCACGCTGACCGACACCACGGTGCCAAACGAAACGCTGACCGGGCCGCAATTCGCCAATGACGCCGGCGTCCTGTCGAGCATTTCGGGAAGCTTTACGCTGACCGTAACCGGCCTCTCGGCCGCCGGGGCAGCATCCCTGCCGAGCAGCAGCCAAGCCAGCCACGTCGCCGCCGTACAGGTCGCGGATAGCGCGGCCAACGTGGTCGCCAATCTCGATGCGCTGGAGGCCCTGGCCAACAGCGGCAAGCTTTCCGGCATCACGCTGACCGACGCCGGCACACCGACGATCTCGCTCGGTGCGGCGCAGCTGGCGCAGGATGCCGCGGCTCTCCACGACATCGCCGGCAACTACACGCTCGACGTTCCCGGCGCCTCCGCCTCGGTTGCCGACTTCACCCTGCAACAGGACGCCGCGGTCCGCGGCACCAACGGCATCGCCCTCGACTATGCCGGCACCGCCCCCAGCGGAGGCAACAGCGTCATCGGCTTCCAGAGCGCCAGCTTCAGCTCGGGCGACAATGCCATCGTGCTCAGCGGCGCCGCCAGCCAGTACACGATCGGCGTGGCGACCAATGGTACGGTCACCATCACCGACCACATCAGCCAACAGACGGTCACCGACAGCGACATAACCTATATCCTGTTCGACGGAGGCGCCGGCGCGACGGTCAACGGCGCAACCAGTTATTCGAGCCCCCAGTTCATCGAA
Organism: Pseudomonadota bacterium; assembly: GCA_021793155.1. GTDB lineage: Bacteria > Pseudomonadota > Alphaproteobacteria > Rhodospirillales > Magnetospirillaceae > DUZF01. The sequence continues at coordinate 57,707 of JAJYTF010000002.1, forward strand.
AGCGGCGCCAACGCGCTGATGGCCAGCCTCTATCAGGCGGCGTTCGGCCGCCAGCCTGACATGCCCGGATTGGAATATTGGCAGCACAGCTACGCTACCGCAGTCGCCCAGGGAACGTCGGGAACGGCAGCGCTCGACAACATCGCCCTGGCGTTCGCCGGTTCGGCCGAATTCCTGAGCCGCTTCCCCGCAGCGGCGGCCCCCGCCGATGCCGGTGGCCCGAACGATACCGCCTTCGTCACCACTCTCTACCAGAACGTCCTCCACCGCGCCCCGGACAGCGGCGGCCTTGCCTATTGGACACAGACGCTGCACACCGACGAAACGGTCGGCGGCCTTACCGGCCAGCAGGCCCGCGCTGAAGTGCTGCTAGGGTTTGCCGGTAGCACCGAGAACACGGCGAACATCAGCGCCGCCAACGGCGGCTGGCTGATCGATCCGGCTACCGGCACCTACACCAGCGCAACCAGCACCGCCGTTGGTGCCGTGGGCATTGCCCACTCGTCGTCGAATCCTGTTATCGCATAGAGAGGGGGGCATCGGCGTTTCACCTCTCACGCCTTGATGATCCATTGGCGGTTTCGCCGTACCGCCTTGGTCGCGTTGCGCGTGTCGACGACGAGGCGGGAATTGTCGACCAGTTCCTGCCAATCGATGCAGTCATGGTCGGTGACGATCATCGCGGCATCGAAGCCGGCCAGGATCTCCGGCGACCAGGCCACCGATTTCCGCCCGGTCATAGCGGCATGCTCCCTGGTCGGCCGGATCTCCGGGATCAGCGGATCATGGTATTCGACCACTGCGCCGCGGCGCTCCAGCAGCTCGATCACCTTGAAAGCCGGGCTCTCGCGCATGTCGTCCACATTCTTCTTGTAGGCCAGGCCGACAACGAGAATACGCGAGCCGCAGACCGCCTTGCGGAAGCGCTGGTCAAGGCCCACGGCCAGACGTTCGACAACATAGGCGGGCATGGCGGCGTTGACTTCGCCGGCCAGTTCGACGAAGCGGGTGGATAGATCGAATTCCCTGGCCTTCCAGGTCAGGTAGAACGGGTCGATGGGGATGCAGTGCCCGCCCAAGCCGGCGCTGGGGTAGAATGGCATGAAGCCGAAGGGCTTGGACTTGGCTGCCTCGATTACCTCCCAGATGTCGATGCCCATGCGGTCGTAGACCACCTTCAATTCATTCACCAGCGCGATGTTCACTGCGCGGAAGATGTTCTCGGTAAGCTTTACCGCCTCGGCCGTTGAACAGGACGAGACCGGAACAGTGTGGGGTACGATCTGATCATAGAGGATGCAGGCCATCCGCAGGGCTTCGCCGTCGCCGCCGACAACCTTGGGGATAGTGGCGGTCTCGTAGCTCTGATTGCCGGGATCCTCTCGCTCGGGGGAAAAGGCCAGGAAGAAATCGGCGCCGGCCTTCATCCCCGAGAGTTCAAGGATTGGCCGCAACACCTCGTCCGTGGTGCCAGGATAGGTAGTCGATTCGAGGACGATGAGCTGGCCGGCCGTCAGGTGCGACTGGATCGCCTCGGCCGTTGAAACGATATAGCTGAGGTCGGGCTCGCGATGGCGGGTCAGCGGCGTCGGCACACAGATCAGCACAGCATCGCAAGAGCGGATTGCGGAATAGTCGGTACTGGCGCGGAAGGCACCTGCATCCACCATCCCGGCAATCGCGGCAGCCGGTATGTGGCGGATATAGGATTGGCCGGAATTGAGTGCCTCCACCTTGTCGGCATCGATATCGAAGCCGAGCACCCGCAGGCCTTGACTGGCGAAGGTGCGGGCCAGAGGCAATCCCACATAGCCGAGGCCGATGATGCCGATGGTAGCCGTGCGGGCGCGCAGCCGCCCCTCCAACACCTTGGAAGGCGATGGGGCGTCGGTGGCCTGAATCATGGTCATTCGGTTGTGTCTCCTGCATTCACGCGACGGTAGTTCCCGCTGGGCCGGCGGCCTGGATCTCGGACGGGGCGCTGCAGCCACTGCGACGGGCAAGACTGGCGACCACCCGCCCGGCCGTCCGGCCGTCCCACAGGTCCGGCCCCTTGCCTTGCGGCCAACGACCGGCCAGCACCTGGCGGACGGCGGATAACATGTTGCCCGGCTTGATCAGCCGGTTGGTCCCCTGGCTGACGGTGATCGGGCGTTCCGTGTTTTCGCGGATCGTCAGACAGGGAATGCCGATATGGGTGGTTTCCTCCTGCACGCCGCCCGAGTCGGTGACGATGAAGGCGGCATCGACGACAAGGCTCATGAAATCCACATAGCCTAGCGGTTCGACCACGCGGATCGTGGTCGGAGGCAGCTGCGCCGCCAGGCCGAAGTCCCGCAATCGCGCGCGCGTACGGGGGTGCAGAGGGAAGATCAGCGGCATCTCTTCGCCGATTGCCGCCAGCTGTTCGACCAGCATCTCCAAGGCTGCGCGGGAATCGACGTTGCTCGGCCGGTGCAGGGTCACCACGCCGTAGCCCTTGTGTTCCATCCCGAATTGCCGGCGAACCTCCCTCGCCTCGATATCCCGCCGCATCATCTCGAAGCTGTCGATCATGATGTTTCCGACCCGCTCGATACGTTGCGGCGAAATTCCTTCGGCCAGAAGATTGGCGTCGCCGTCGGGCGAGGGCGTCCACAGGACGTCGGAGAGCTGGTCGGTGACGATCCGATTGATTTCTTCCGGCATGGTGCGGTCGCCACTGCGCAGGCCCGCTTCCAGGTGAGCCACCGGAATCAGTTGCTTGGCGCCAACCAGGCTGCAGGCCAAAGTCGAATTGACGTCGCCGACGACGATGATCCAGTCAGGCCGCGACGCGGCCGCCACCCGTTCATAGGCGATCATTACGCCGCCGCATTGTTCGGCATGGCTGCCGCTGCCGACGCCGAGATGGTGGTCGGGTTCGGGCAAGCCCAAATCGCGGAAGAAAGCGTCGGACATATTGGGGTCGTAGTGCTGCCCGGTGTGGACGAGTTTCACCCTGCACCAATTTTCGTTCCGCAGAGCGTGATAAAGAGGAGCGACCTTCATGAAATTTGGTCGCGCCGCGGCAATCAAATGAATGAGACGAGGCATGATACGCTCCAGCAATCCACAGTATTTGCGATATGCCTCGCAATAATTGATATCGCGCATTATGCTACGCATTAGAATGTATACAGTCAATTACACCTGCCGTCATAACCCGTTCTGGGCGTCATAGGCAGGCAACAAGACTTCTACATTTACTTAAGAAATGCGTGAGATTTATTTTCCTTGCCGCCCTTCTCCGATGATCGGGGCGCCAATGCCCAGGTCGGGTCCGAGGCCATAGCCGCCGTCATTCGGGACGTTTCAGCGCGAAGCCGGGCGAACGCCTCGGCCGCCCCCTCGACGCCCAATCCCGCCGCAACCGCCAGCATGGCCCGCGAATACGCCTGGTAGGCGGCCGGCAGGTCGGGGGACCCCTCGGTCACCGCAGCCGGACAGTCATGGACGTCGGGCCAATTTTCCCGGAACAGGGTTTTCCAGTCTTGAATGGCGCGGCCACCGCCAGTCCGCACATGAAGGAAATTCGCCGGCGCCATCGCGCGGCAATAGCCCTGCGCCTGACTGATCCATCGGCCGACCACGAAGCGGGCATGCCAGCGGTAGAACTCCTCGGCAAGGGGCTCGCCGGTCTCGGCAAGCTGCCCGAAGACGAGCGACACGAAATCATTCTGCCACGGAGCCGTCTTCCCCGGGTCGAACACATTATCCAGCCAGCCCAGGGCGGACGCCACATTATGGTCGGGGTTCCTGGGGTAGGTGCGGACATACCATTCCAGGTTGCCCTTTAGCTTGCGGACGAAATAGGCCTTCATCGGATGGCGATCCGGTATGATGCGAGCGGCTTCTCCAAGCGCTCGCATGGCCCAGGCCTGCGCCCGGATCTGGTCCGGGTTAATCAATCCCTCGGCGCCGCCGCGATAACCAGGGTTGACCTCCCCCATGTTCCAGTTCGCCCAGAACATTACCTCGTCGAGATAGAACTGGTCGCCGGTGACCAGATACGGCAGGTAGGCGAGCGACGGCTGGTGGGCGGCATCCAGCTGCCAAGCGGTATCGCCGTCATGGACGGCGGGCAGGACGTCCTTGCCGCCGCCAGAACCAAACTGCATGGCGATCTTCGGGTGGTCGTCGAGGCTGACCGGCAGATCGGTCGGACGATCGCGGTAATGAAGAGGGGCCGTGCCGGCGGCATCGCCATTGGCTAGCATCGCCGCTTTCGCCCGAGGATCCTGGCTCAGCAGGTACAGGGCGGACCATCGCGGCAACGGACCGATATCGTCGCGCCCGCCCGCCATGGGCATCGGCTGGGTAATGAAGGCGGGCCCCATGGGCGAGGTGTCGGCCGCTTTCAGGCGGCGATCCAGATCGGCCAAGACCGACTCGGGAATTTCCACGGCCTGGTCGTAGTTCCACACCATTCGGCTGCGAAACAGGGAAGTCGAATCATGCCGCAACTGAATCGCCGGGGCGGCACCCCACCACACCACCTTGTGCCATCGGGAGTGGTGAAAGTGGAGCACATGTTTGGCGGCGAACACCTGCGTGCCGCCCTGCAAGATGGCGACATCATAGAGCAGGTTGCGCGGGTCCGGCTCGTAAGCCCAGTCATTTTCCAGAGTGACGTCCGTCCGCACACGCCGGCCGCTGGTGAAATAGCGGATGTTGAACCGGGCCGTCAGTTGGGGGTGACGCGCCCCATCGGTATCGGCGATCAGCGGCGCGACCAGGCTGAGTTCAGTGGCGACCGGCCCGCGCAGCCAGGTGACGGGCGCCTTCCCGACACCGGCCAGTTGCGGCCGGACGGATGCGGTGTAATGAACCGGCGACCGCCACGTAGTCACCTCATGCGATTGCAGATGTGCCTGCCCGGCATAAAGGAAGCGAACGGTGAAGGGGTGCCCGGGCAGATCCCGGGTGGTGACCCACAACCGCTCGAAGCTGACCATGCCGCCCACTTTGTAGGCGTAGAAATGGTGCCCCTGGTTGATCACGCCGACGAAGGCTTCCGCGATCTTCGTCAGGGTTTCAAAAGAACCGCCCGCCATTTCCGGAGTGACGGTCAGTGAATAGCGGTCCTCAGGCCGGTCGCCCAGCGCGATGGTCACCGTCTCGCCGGTGCGGAAAGGAACACCGGGGGTATAATCCTTGCGGTCGCCGAAAACGATCTGGCTGACCTGGGGCGAGAACAGGTCGACCGCCACGGCCAGATCGTAATCGGCCGGAGGCGGATCGACACTTGGCCCCGACGCCGCCGACGGAGCCCCCACTTTTCCGCCGAACAGGTTGACCGTCCGCCTCTCCCCGGGGGCCAGATCAGAAAGCATAGTGCTGAAAACGGCAAAACGGGTCGACCCGTCGGCATAGCTGGAAACCTCGTCCACCTGCAGTGGCAACGGCCGGTCGGCTTCGTCCCTGGCAGACATGCCACGTCCGGCGATCACTTCGCCTGCGGGAAACGGCTGGCCGAAGGTGACCGGTATGTTCGCCTGCTGGCTATCCCCGACCGAGACGACCTCGACACAAGCAAGCGCACCGACCGCACACCGCATCGGCTCGCGGCGCGGCACCAATGGATTGACCGGAAGTACGGCCACCTTCCGCTCTTGCGCGCTGGGCACCTTGCGTGCACGAGGAGATCCGCCGCCCCCCATAGCGGCATCCGTGCGGCGCACCTCGGACGGCGGCTGGACGTCACCAGGCTCCGTCACTGCCGGCGGCGCGGATTGGAAGGGGACGAGTTGCCCGGCGGCATTGCGGTGCAGCGCCCCCACCATGCCCGGGCCAGCCGGCAGCGTTCCATTCCCGTAGCCGGCATCAGGCCATTGCGCCAATGCCGGAACGGCCAGAACAAGGCTCGCAATCAAACACTGGAACAGCCTCGGCATCGCGCTCAACCCATCCTCGCCGGATCGGAATGTCACCCGAACACCGAGGCATGGACAACCAAGCCTGAAGGCCTGCTGCCATTGTCCAGGGGGCGCAAAATCAAAAACATCCTGCGCCCGTTTCCATGCACCACTTCTTTACCAGTCGATGCTAAGCACAACCATACAGATGGCCAATCAATCATCACAAAGCAAAAACCGTTAATTTCATTTACGATATAGTTAATTCAAGCGCCACAATGCCGCCATGATTAGGCACGCAACACCATCACTTCATATTACTACATGTCAGGACATCACCAGGCGAAGTGACGCTTGGATCAACCGCAATACGGAGCAGAGTGCATGGCGTCCACTTCGACCACCACGACCAATACCACGGTAGTTTTTCCTTCCGGCGATGACCTGGTGAATATTCCCACCGGCACGACCAGCGTCACCGGCAACGGCGATCCTAATGATACGGCCGTCCTGCAGGGCGACCATGGCTGGTTCACCATCACCAAGAACAGCGACGGATCGATCACCGTCAGCGATTGGCATATGGGCACCCTGATCGGCACCCATATGACCGGGGTCGCCACCCTCGATTTCTCCGACGGCTATGCCTACAACGTCGCCAACGGCACCTTCGGCCAGATCGCCGCGACGTCCGGCACCGGCACCGGCA
>JAJYTF010000002.1:64391-340958 GCA_021793155.1 Pseudomonadota bacterium
ATGGGCACCCTGATCGGCACCCATATGACCGGGGTCGCCACCCTCGATTTCTCCGACGGCTATGCCTACAACGTCGCCAACGGCACCTTCGGCCAGATCGCCGCGACGTCCGGCACCGGCACCGGCACCGGCAGCACCGGCGGAACCACCTCCGGCAGCACCGGCGGAACCACCTCTGGCGGCACCGGCGGAACCACGCCCGGTGGCACCTCGTCGGGCACCGCCGTCATCTTCGCCGCAGGCAACGACACGCTGGCCATCCCGTCGGGAACCACCAGCGTCACCGGCAACGGGGACGCCAACGATACCGCCCTCCTGCAGGGTGACCACGGCTGGTTCAACATCACCAAGAACAGCGACGGATCGATCACCGTCAGCGATTGGCATATGGGCACCCTGATCGGCACCCATATGACCGGGGTCGCCACCCTCGATTTCTCCGACGGCTATGCCTACAACGTCGCCAACGGCACCTTCGGCCAGATCGCCGCGACGTCCGGCACCGGCACCGGCAGCACCGGCGGAACCACCTCCGGCAGCACCGGCGGAACCACCTCTGGCGGCACCGGCGGAACCACGTCTGGAAGCACCGGCGGGACCACCTCCGGCAGTTCCACCGGCATCGTCAACGGCACTACGGTCGCCTTCGCTCCCGGGGCTGACGTGCTGACCCCGCCCAACGGCGTCACCAGCATTACCGGGAATGGCGATCCCAACGATGTCCTGGTGCTGCAGGGCGATCACAACTGGTACAATATCAGCCGCAATACCAACGACTCCTTCACCGTCACAGACTGGCACCTGGGTGACCTGCACAACACCACGGTTACCGGCGTCCATGCCATCAATTTTGCCGACGGCTACAGCTACGACTTCGCCACGGGCACCTTCAGCCCCACAGCAGCCGCCACCACCGGAGCCTCCGTGGCCACGACAACCGTGCCGGCCACGGCCGTTGTCGCGCCGACCTTGCCCCAGGCCCAGAATCCCGGCGACATCGTCGACGCCCGCATCGAGAACACGACCAGCCAGGCCGCCGCAGCCCATGACGTCTCGTTCGGCCAGGTCTTCGCCGACGGCGACATGCCCGCCGGCGGGCAGTTGATCGCCACCATCAACGGCCAACAGGTTCCCGTGCAGATGGACGTCAAGACCACCTATGCCGATGGCTCGGTGGCCATGGCCGTGGTCACCGTCGACACCCCGGCGCTAGCCGCCGGCGCTTCGACCGACATCATGCTGGGCCGGGGAACCCCGGCGACCACCGCCCCCGCGCTGTCGCCGAACGACTTCGTCAGTCACGGATACAATGCACAACTGACCTTGAACTTCCACAATGCCGACGGCACCCAGACCCCCCAGACCATCGATATCGGCAATGCCCTGACCCAGGCCTTGGCCCAAGGAACGGCGCAGACCTGGCTGAACGGCCCGTTATCCTCGGAAGTCCTGGTTACCGTCCCGATCAACAATACGATGCATGCGGTATTCGCCATCAGCGGAAATGCCGACGGCACTTTCTCGACTGATGTCCAGGTCTATAACAGCGCCGGCATGCAAGCCGCGCAGACCTACTCCTACGACGCCACCATCACCGAGAACGGCAAGACGGTCTACAGCCAGCCCAACATCCAGCAATATTCCTTGTCCAGCTGGCACCAGACGGTCTACAGCAACGCCGACCCCACCTATTCCGATTTCGTCGTCCACGACGTGAACTATCTGCAGAAGACCGGAGCCATCGCCTCGTTCGATACTTCACTCGGCGTGACCTCGGCCCAGCTCAGCAGCGACGCGGCGAAACTGGCGGCCTCGAACACCGGCCCCATGGGCCCGGCCAATGTGACCCAGGGGATGGAGATGGCCGGCGGTCGACCGGACATCGGGCCGACGACGCAGTGGTCGGCCGACTATCTGGCCAGCCAGAGCCCGGTCGCCTATCAGGTCATGATCGGCGAAGCGAATGCCTCGGGAAGCGTTCCCTGGAATATTACCGACAACAACGGACAACTGCTGACCATTACCAGCAATCCGAATCTCTGGCTGGACGGCCGAGCCACCAGTTCCCAGTCATTGGCCACGAATTACAGCACGACCGAATCGGCAAGCGGCTGGGCGCTCGACACCGCCCATATGCCCGATCTCAGCTACATCCCCTATCTGATGACGGGTAATCCCTATTACCTGAGCCAACTGCAAGACCAGGCCAACTATGACGTCGCCTCTCTCGATCCCGGCTATCGCAGCGGCTCCGAAGGCCTTGTGTCAGGCACTGTCCGCCAGATCGCCTGGACATTGCGTGATCTCACGGAAGCGGCCTTTGCCACGCCGAATGCCGATCCGCTGAAGGGATATTTCACGAACCTGGCCAACAACAACATCAACCACCTGGTCCAGCAGTATATCACCAGCGGCAACGGGGCGAGCGAAGGCCAGTTGCAGGGGTACATCTTCAATTCCTACGACTCGACGACCAATGCCACCTGGCAGCAGGACTTCCTGGCCATGGCGATGGCACATGCCTCCCAGTTGGGCTTTACCAATGCCGGCACATTCGCGGCCTGGGAAAACAACTTTATTGCCGGCCTCTTCCTGAACGGCAGCAACGGTTACAACCCGCTGGAAGGAACGGCCTACTACCTGCAAATGATGAATCCCAGCCTGGCCCCCTCCCAGGCTCCGGTCGGACAGGCGGCGGTCGCCACCACCTGGGCCCAGGTTTACGCCCTGACCTACGGGGCCGGCTATACGCCGACCCAGCTCGACGGCTCTCCCGATATGGCCGGAGGCTATGCGGCGGGCGCCAAAGGAGCATTGGCCTCGCTCTACAACGCGACCCATTCGGTCGATGATTTGGCCGCCTATGCCTATGTCGTCCAGCAGACGCCGAATATGCAGGGAGGTCCAAACGGCTACAGCACCAACCAGACCTACGACATTACCCCGGTCCTGCCTGACGGCCACCAACTGCTGAATACGGAAATCGTCAACGTCATTCCCGACAGCTCGGTGACGGCTCCGACCCCGGATTCCATGCTGGTCGCGGTATCCGGCCACAACGTTCTGCAGGGCGGAAACGGCATTGCCATCCTGATGGGCGGAAGCGGCACCGACACGCTCATCGGCGGCACCGGGAATGACTTCCTGTTTGCCGGTACCGGTACGGAACGCCTCTCGGCCGGGGCCGGCAACAATTATCTCCGCGGCAATGCGGGGGCCGACACCTTCGTCTTCAATCCGACCGACACCGCCCATGACGAGGTGGTTGGCTTCAAACCCGGCACCGACACCATCGAAATCGATGGCAGCGCGGGCCTGACGGCTGCCGGTCTGATCTCCTCGGCGACGGCCGACGCCAACGGAAATGCCGTGCTGCACCTTTCATCCCAGCATTCCGTCGTACTGGACGGAATACACCTGAACCAGATCGCGGCAAACTGGTTCCACATGACCTGACGACTCGGGCCGGGGCCAATCGTAATGATCGGCCCCGGCTTTCTCCCCGATCCAATTTCATAGCAGCCGCGCCAGACATCCAGTCGACGAACGCCCGGGGAGCAGGTCACCTTTCGGATATTTACAGCCCGGAACAACAAAGGCACTAATTATTTCGATTAATTGTGGAGCGCAACAGCGCAGATCCTGTGAAAAGCCCACGCGACGGATACCCCATGATTATTCTGTACGAGCTTTCACAGACGGGCCTGTCTCACAGCGAATTCACGAAGGCATTTACCGAGTCCATAGCCCACGCTTTTGCCGGCCACCAGATCGTCGTCTACGGGCGGGGGTCGCACCTCGACGCCGCCTTCGCCGCCTTGCCCCCCGTGCTCGATGGCCGCCTGATTCAACGACCGGATGTTCCGGAAGACTTTTGTCTGGGCGACAACCCTCTGCTCGCTCTCGTCAAGACCTTCCGCTTCCTGCATGCCTCCTATGGGCAATGGGTCTCGCACTGCCCGCTGGTCATATTCCTGACCGGAGAGCCGCGCCATATCCTTGCGGCCAAATTGCTGAAGCGGCTCAGGCCGAGCCTTCGCTGCCATCTCGTCCTGCATGGCGACATAGCCTCGCTCACCCTTCCACGAGCCCGCCATCCGCTCCGCAGGTTCACCGACTATACCGCCAGCATCACCCTGGCGAATCACGACGACATCCGCCTGGTGACCCTGGAGAGCCACATCAAGCGCAACCTCACCGCGCTGTTTCCCGAGGTGGAACCCTATGTGGACGTGGTTCGCTGCCCGTACAACCGCGGCAACGCGCACTGGCACGCGGCAATCCGCGACGAGGAGCCGGTCCGCTTCGGCCTGCTTGGGATCGCCGGCCGCTCGAAAGGCCTCGACATCTTCGCCCGCCTGGCCACGGAGATTATGGATGCCTTTCCCCGGGCAGCCGAATTCCGCGTCATAGGCAAGATGCAGCACGGATATCAAGACCTGGATCTGAGCGCCGTTAGCGGCCCCCGGCCGTTCTCGGAAACCTGGCTGCCGGCCGAAGTGTTCGAAGTGGAATTGGACGCCCTTCGCTACGTCGTCCTGCCCTATAACATGGAATATTACGCTTTCGCCGCCAGCGCAGTCTTGCTGGACGCCTTGGGCTGGCGCAAGCCGCTGGTCGCCTTCCGCACCCCGGCCATCTGCGAACTGAGCGAACGCTTCGGGGAGATTGGACATATTTGCGACAGCTATGACGAGATGGCCGACACGGTGACCGGAATCCTCTCGGGATTCGACCCCGAACGATATGCCGCCCAATGCCGTAATCTCGATGCGGCGTTCCAGAGCCGTCAGCCACGCGCCATCGCCGGCGAGTACAGCGCCGTAGTCCGTTCGCGCTGGGGGGCTCGATTTGCCGCCGGAGCCGCCAGCCACCCGGTCAACCTGTAATAGAGCCCGCCCAACAACTCGTGGGCCGCGTAGTAGCTGCCCAATACGGCCTTTCCCGACGGCAGGAAGTCCAGAAGCGTCACGTCGCCGACGACGGTGAAGGCGGTGGGCGCGGCGATCACCTGCAGACCGGTCCGGGCGAAGGCCTCGTAGGCGCGCAGCATGTGCCAGGCATGGGTCACCAGAAAGATTCGGGTGATGCCTTTTTCCTTGAGGATGGCGCTCGACAGGATGGCGTTCTCTCGTGTGGTCGTCGATTTGTCCTCGATCCAGACCTCGCCGATCCCGTATTCCCTTCGCAGCACGGCCTGCATTTCACCGGCAAGGGTCGTTCCGGTGTCGGGAGACAGGCCGCCGCTGACCAGAATCGGCAGATGGGTCAGAGCATGCAGATGGGCTCCGTACCGTAAGCGCACCAAGGTCAGCGGCCCGACGGTCGAGCCGCCGAATTCGGGAGCGGCCTCGTTCTCAGCGCTCAAGACGACTATGGCCTGGACACGGTCCGCGGCAATCGCCCGGTTGCCCAGAGGCGGGTAGACCTCGAGGCTGGACAACAGGGAATCGGCAACGACCGGAGTGGACAGCAGGTAGAGCGCCCCCATCGCGGCCATGGCCAGCCGCCAGGCGGCGTCACCGCGCCGGCGCATCACCGCCAATCCGGCGATGCAGCAAAGGATCAGCGACGCCGGCGGCAACAGGATCTGTTTCGCCAGCAGATAGATCATATGAATCATTTCCTAGGCACCGAACAGCCTGCCATAGTGCTCGAACATGTCCCGGTCGCGGTAATGCCGCCGCACATGCAAGGCATTCTTCTCTCCGATCGCCTTGCGCTCGGCAGGGCTCCGCAGAAGGGCCGCGATCGCGCCGGCCAGGGCATCGACCGACGTCGCGACCACATAAGGCCGGTTTTCCGCCGCCACCATGTCGCGCACATCCCCCACGTCAACCGCCGCAATCGGCAGGCTGGCGGCCATGGCCTCCAGAAGGCTGTAAGGCATCTGCTCGGTGTCCGAGGACAGGGCGAACAGGTCGAACCCGCCCAGCACGCGCTCAGGAGCCGCCAATGCCCCGGCGAACAGCACCGCATCGCCAAGTCCCAGTGAACTTGCCAGAGCCTCGAGCGCCGGGCGCTCGGCTCCGTCGCCGACGATCACCAGACGGGCCCGAACGGCGGCGTCGCGGCTTGCCCGGCCGAAAGCCTCGATCAGACGCCCCAAGTTCTTTTCGGCCCGCAACGCCGCCACGGTGCCCACCAGAAGTTCGCCGGGATGGCGGCGCAAGCCGGCGCAGAGAGCAGGATCCGGCGACGCGGCGAAGCGCTCGCAGTCGATGCCGTTGGGCAGGTAATGCAGGCGGCACCGGGGCAGACGCCAGACCTCGGCTGAAATCCGAAAGAGAGTCCGGGACGGCAAGACCACCTGCGCCCAGGGGCCCAGCACCACGCGGCGAAACCACACCCGCCGGCGCAATTGGCCGCAAGCCTCCTCACGGCCGAAGCCGTCCTCGATGTGGAGATGGCGGCAAATGGGGAGCATGTTGGCCACCCCCCATTCGATCGAGCCCCAGTTGTAGGTGACCAGCAGATCGGGCCGGAGCTGCGACAGCCGGCGGCGCAGCATCAGCGCATTGGCGAAGGTGGAGCGCTTCGGGAGCACCAGTGGCAGCAGGCGATAATCAACCCCTGGGCCGAGACGGGCGGCGCAACCGGTGTCGCCGTCCATAGCGACGATCAGATGGCGATAGCGCCGGCCGAAATGGTTGGCAATGGCGACAAACCGCGTTTGCGCGCCGCCGACAGCAAAGGTCGGAAAGGCGTGCAGAAGCAGCGGCTCTCGCAAAGTGGCGGAATCCTGCATCCCTGGCATTCGTCTACCTCACAATATCGTTCGGCCTGTTGCCGGGAGCCCGCCCGGCAAGGCTAGATTTCGACGCCACCGCCGCACCGGAACGCCTGTGAAAGCCCGACGCCGATGCCGATCACGGTCTCCTTCGAAACCGATCTTTCCACCGAAGACATCGCGCCGCTCTGGCAAGACTTGGCCAAGCGTGCCAAATCCTCGTTTTTTCTGTCCTGGCATTGGGTCGGCTGCTGGTTGAGGGAAAGCGGCCTCAAGCCGATGCTGTTGGCCGCCCGTCGCGGCGACGAGCCGATCGGCCTCGCCCTCCTGCACCGCCCCGCCGTCCGGCGGCCGTGGCAACTCCCCGCCTTGCATCTGACTTCCGCCGCCGGCAGTGACCTCGATTCCATTTTCATCGAATACAACGGCTTCCTTGCCGCGGCGGAGGATCAGGCGGCCGTCGAAAACGCCTTCCTCGAATTCCTGCTCGATCTGCCCGCGTTGGGCGGAGACGGCTGGACCCGGTTGATCCTGCCCGGGGTCGGCGAAGCAACTCGCACCCGCCTCGCCGAGGCCGGGCTGACCGTCCACCCGATCGCCTGCAAGCCGAGCCCCTATGTGGATTTGGCGACCATCCGCCGCGCCGGGTCGGATTATCTCGCCACCCGCAGCCACAATTGCCGCCACCAGATTCGACGCTCGATCCGCCTGTTCGGCACCGCCGGCGAACCTCGGGTCGAACCGGCGGCCAGCCTCGACGACGCCTTGGCCGCCTTGGACCAGCTGAAGCTGCTGCATCAGAGCCGCTGGCGGGAAAGAAACCAGCCGGGAGCGTTCGCCACCCCGTTCTTCGAACGGTTCCACCGCCGGCTGATCGTTGAGGCCTGGGCCAGCGGAGTCATCGACCTGGCTCGGTTGCGCGTCGGCGACGAAATCGTCGGCTGCCTTTACAATTTCGTCCAGAACGGCGTCGCCTATGCTTATCAGAGCGGCTTCGACTTTCGCCGCGACGACCGCCACAAGCCGGGACTCGTGCTGCACGCGCTGACGGCGCAGCGCTACCTCGAAGCCGGCCTGGATCGTTACCTGCTGCTGGCCGGCGACAGCCGCTACAAGACGAGTCTGGCCACCGGCAGCGAAACCCTGCACTGGGTGGTGGCGCGCCGGCCGGGGCTTGTCGCCACGGTGGGCCAGGCCGTCGACATGGTCGAACGGCTCGCCCGCGGCTTGGCGCGCCGAATCCCCTTGGCGAATCCTCATGCGCTCGATTCCTTCGCCCCAAAGTCACGGCGACTGCAGACTATCGACTTCGCACAGAAGACAAAACCACCCTGATTGTCATAGCTCTTAGCATTATGTTTTGCATACACCCCTATCACTACAATTACTAATGAATGCCCCACATGCACTGCCGGCAAGTTGCATGTCCGAACACATGTAGATATAGACGTATGGTGAAGTTTTAGAAACTCAGGTGGATCTCGTGCCAATTTCTTTGTTGACGAAGTCCTTGGCTCGATGGCTGGCCGGGAGTGTTTTGGCTGCACTACTTGCCGCCTGCTCTTCCACTCCCGCTGACGACGATATGCGGAGTGCGGCGGACCCGGGCGCCGATTACGTGGTCGGGGCAGGAGATCTGCTGCAAGTCTTCGTCTGGCGCAACCAGGAATTGACCGCAACCGTGCCGGTGCGGCCCGATGGAAAAATATCGGTTCCGCTGATCGACGACATGCAGGCTGCGGGAAAGACTCCCACCCGATTGGCCAGGGACATCGAGAAAGTGCTGGCCCAGTACGTGCAGAACCCGATCGTCACGGTGATGGTGAGCCGCTTCGTCGGGCCGGCCAACCAGCAGATCCGGGTTATCGGCGAGGCGATGAAGCCGCATGCCATGCCCTATCGCGCCGACATCACGCTGCTCGATGTCATGATCGACGTCGGCGGCCTGACCGAATTCGCAGCCGGCAACCGGGCGGTGATCGTACGAGGAACGGGCGCCCGACGGCAAACAATCACTGTCCGTGCGGCGGACCTTGTAAAGGATGGCGACATGTCGGCGAACGTTCCCATGCAGCCGGGCGACATCCTGATCGTACCCCAGTCCTGGTTCTGATCCGGCCATCCCGCCATGCCGGACATTCGCGCCGAAATTCTCATTCTGATCTTGGCCGCCTGGCGCCGGCGCTGGCTTGCTCTGGGCTTGTGCTGGGGATTTTGCGCCGCCGGCTGGGCGGCGGTGCACATGATGCCCGACCGCTATGAAGCGGAAGCGCGCATCTACCTCGATACCGACACCATGCTCGGCCCGCTGTTGCGCAACCTGGCGGTGGAGAACGACCTGCAGCGGCGCGTCCAGATCATGCAGCACACCTTGCTGAGCCGCCCCAACCTGCATCAGGTTATGGTCGCCACCGACATGATTCTCGAGGTCAAGACCGCGGCCGACGAAGAGGCGCGCTACGCCAAGCTGGAGAAGAACACACACATCACCGCACAAGGCCCAAACCTGTTCGGCATCACCTATACGGACGCCAACCCCGTGCGGGCCCGGGACGTCGTGCAGGCGCTGATCACCGTCCTGGTTGAAAGCAACACGGGACAGAACCGGGCGGAAATGGAAAAGGCTCGCAGCTTCATTGAAAAGCAGATCGCCGCCTACGAGGAACAACTGCGCGCGACGGAAGCCAAAATGGCCGATTTCAAGGCCAAGCACATGGATGAACTGGTTTCCAACAGCGCCGACTTCACCGGCCGGCTGGAAGCGGCGAGACAGGCCAAGGAGGCGGTGCAGACCACGTTGGTGGAAAGCCGCGGCAAACTGGCCCAAGTGGATGCGCAATTGCGCAGCATCCCGCAGTTCCTTGACGTTGAATCGGCTCCTCAGGTGGTGTTTGCCGGCCCCCGTGATTCCTTGCAGCTGCACATCGCCCAGGCGCAGAGCGATCTCGCCGCGCTGAAGCTGCGCTATACCGACAGGCACCCTGATGTCATGGCGGCGCAGAAGGTCCTGGACGAACTGAAGGCGCAGGCTGCAGCGGCCGAGCAGAACAAATCCACTGCGACGCCCTATTCCGGCAGATCCAAGCTGTCCAACCCGGTCTATGAGCAATTGATGCTGCGCCGCCTGGACGCCGAACAGGCGGTCGAACTCGCCCACACACGCGTCGAGCAGGCCGAGGCGGAAGAGAAGCGCTTGATTGCCCTGGCGGACTCGGCACCGAAGGTCGAGGCCCAATACGCCGACCTG
The DNA here is from genome assembly GCA_021793155.1 of Pseudomonadota bacterium. Classification (GTDB taxonomy): domain Bacteria; phylum Pseudomonadota; class Alphaproteobacteria; order Rhodospirillales; family Magnetospirillaceae; genus DUZF01. Next base: position 74,369 of record JAJYTF010000002.1, read on the forward strand.
ACCCGTGAATACGGTGTGCAGAAAAAGGACTTCGAGGAACTGCTGGCCCGCCGCGAGTCGGCGCGCATTTCGGAAGCCGTTGAAAACACCTCGAACAAGATCCAGTTTCGCATCGTCGAACCGCCGACGATCCCGGCCACGCCGGCAGGCCCCAACCGGCCCCTGTTCACTGCCGTCGTCCTGATCGGCAGCATCGCGCTCAGCCTCGGCATCCTCATCCTGCTTCACCGCATCCAGCAACCGGTGGCCTCCGAGAATGAGTTGACGGACCGCTTCGACTTTCCCGTCATCGGTATGGTTTCTCTGTTGTCATCCGCCAATCTTCGTGCGGCGCGGCGCCGACACGCCCGGCGCTTCGCTCTGGCCGCCCTGTCGCTGCTTGCCGCTTTCGCTGGCGTTCTGGCGCTGAGCTCCGGAAAACTCCTGCCCCGCGCCACCGCCCCCATCACGGGCCAGCTGGAATGGACGCCCAAGAATGTCACCTGAACAGCGCCGCCCGGACATCGTCTCCCGCTACGCGGAACGGCTAAAGGACGGGATCCTCGATACCGCGCCTGGGCATCCTGACGAACGGGCAGCGCAAGGATCTCCCCCGACGGGCGAGCCTTCTCTCCGGCAAGGCCCGACGGCGGGCGCGCCTCAAAGGTTGCGGCAGGAGACCGTGCTGGATCTCGACCGCCTGAAGACGTTGGGGTTCGTCAGGCCGGGCGCCGAGGAGAAAACTCTGCTTTCCGAGCAGTTCCGCCTGATCAAGCGGCCTTTGATCGACAAGGCCTTGGGCCGCGGCAAGGGCCGATTGTCGAAAGCCAATGTCATCATGGTGACCAGCGCCCAGCCGGGCGAGGGAAAGACCTTCACCGCGATCAACCTCGCGCTCAGCATCGCCTCCGAGCGCGACATCCATGTGCTGCTGATGGACACCGACGTCTATACCCAGTCGGTCGCCGTGGTGCTGGGTACCAGCCCCTCGCAGGGTCTCCTGGACCTGCTGCTCGACGATCGGCTGGATTTCGCCGGCATCCTGCAGCATACCGAACTGCCCAACCTGACGCTGGTGCCTGCCGGAACCCGTCATTCGCAGGCGACGGAACTGCTGTCCAGCCAACGCATGGTCAGGCTGACCAACGATATCGCGTCGCGCTATTCCGACCGCATCATCATCATCGACTCGCCACCCGTGCTGGCCAGTACCGAGGCAACGGTCCTGGCCTCCCATGTCGGCCAAATCGTCATGGTGGTCGAACACAACAGAACCGGATCGCGCCAGGTCGAACGCGCCCTGCATCTGCTGAACGGCTGCACCGAAATCAGCTTCGTCCTGAACAAGGTCGATACATTGATCTGGGACCAGCATTTCTATGCCAAATACCAATACGAGACGAGTTATTGCGCAAAATGACGGCTCCCAAAGTCGGCGGAGCGTTCCGCTCCCGCGCGATGCTCGGCTTTCTTATCGCCCTTGGCTCGGGCATAGGCGGCGGTGCCGCGGCCCAGACCCCCCCCGAGCAGGTAACACCAGACCAAACGACGATCGAGCAGCCCCCGGCCCCCGAGGGAACCGCCACGCAAGCCCCCCCCACACAGGGGCAAGCGCCACAGACCCGCCCCTGGACGATTTCACCTTCGGTTACCGTGCAAGAGAGCATCACCGACAACGTCCGCCTGGTTCCCACCGGCCGCGAGGCGGACCTGATCTCGGCGGTGACGCCCGACCTCAGCGTCAGCGGGCAGACGCGACGGCTGAACATGTCGCTCGATGCCAATCTGACCTATGACAAATACCTCAATGCCACCGACATGGATGGCATCCAATATGGGGTAAGCGGCTACGGCAATGCCGATCTGGTGGACCAGCTCCTGTTTCTGGATCTGCGCTCCGCCATTGACGTGCAGTACCTGACCCGCAATGGCATAACCTCGGCCATAGCGCGTGTCCTGCCGAACAACCAGGCCGAAGTGCTCAACAACAGCGTCAGCCCCTATTTACGGCACAGTTTCGGCGACTGGGCCAGCGGCGAACTGCGCTACACCCTGGCCAGCGTCGACTACGCCAATGCCAGCGCGGGAATGCCGGCGTCGCCCGCAGCCAGCCTCGCGCAGGCCGCCAATCTGGCCAATTCGCTGACCAACGAGTACACCGTCGGCCTTCACAGCGGGCCCGAATTCGGCCGCTTCAGCTGGGGGCTCGACGGTGATTACAATCAGTCGAGCTACAGCGCCCAGCGCCAGATCGACCAGACGACAGAGACGGCCGCGATCGAATACGCGGTGGTTCGCGGAATCGGCCTCATCGGCAAGCTCGGCTACGACGCATACAAGGATAATGGCATTCTCGGCATGGATACGGCGAATCCGAGCTGGCGCCTGGGCCTGCACCTGACGCCGGGGCCGCGAAGCTCGCTCACGGTGGAGGCAGGGCGCCGATTTGGCGGCGCCTACTGGGCTGGAAACCTGTACTACAAATTCTCACCCACCCTCCGCCTTGATGCCTCCCACGATATCGCCCAGACCACCCAGCAGGCGCAACTGAGCGCAGCCTTGAACAACTTGGTTCCCAACAGTCTCGGTCGGCTGGTCAGCCCCATCACGGGCCTGCCGGCGTCCCCCAACCAGCAGCTGTTTTCCTATACATCCCAGTCCTATCTGCAGAAAACCAGCCGCGCAACGCTCAGCGGTCAGCGCGGCCTCACCACTGTGGTTGTCGGCATTACCTATCAGCAAAACGACATGGGCACGGTAAGCCTGGGACAGGGACCGCTGGAAACACAAACGATAGCCGAAGTAGACGTATCGGTAATATATCAGCTGAATCAGCAGTCGGACATTCATCTGATGGGTACGGCGTCACGCCTGTTCGACAGCATCACCAGTTCGGATGATACTATTAGACAGGTCTCCTTGTCTTACGACTATAAGCTGTCTCCCTCGCTGACGGGTAGCTTATCTTACAGTTACTATGCCCTCAACGACAGGATCGGCACCGGCTATGGAGAAAATGTCTTTCTCGTAAGCCTTCAAAAAGGGTTCTAGAAAAGCAGGGCGACAAATGTATGAGCGATTTTACGGCTTGACAGGGCGCGCCTTCCAACTCACCCCGGACCCGAGATTCTTCTTTGAAAGCACGGTCCACAAGCGGGCCGCTTCCTACCTCCTCTACGGGCTGAGCCAGGGCGAAGGCTTCATCGTGATCACTGGCGAGATCGGCGCCGGAAAGACGACCATGCTCAGGCATCTGCTGTCGACGTTGGACGAGCGGGCCTATCTGGCGGCGCAGATCGTCACTTCGCAATTGGGTGCCGACGCGGTACCGACCATGGTGGCCAACGCCTTCGGCATTGCCGTCGGCCGGACTGACAAAGGGGGCACTCTGGCGGCCATCGAACGCTTCTTCGCCGACACCCATCGTCAGGGCCGCCGCTGCCTGCTGGTTGTCGACGAGGCGCAGAACCTATCCGTTCCGGCACTGGAGGAACTGCGGATGCTCTCCAACTTTCAGGTAGGCAACCACTGCCCGCTGCAGAATTTTCTGGTCGGCCAGCCGCAATTCCGTCAGGTCCTCGCCAGCCAGGATCTCGACCAATTGCGCCAGCGGGTAATCGCGTCCTACCATCTGGGACCGATGGACGAGGCGGAAAGCGCGGCATATGTCGCCCATCGCCTGCGCATGGTCGGCTGGAAGGGAAATCCCGACTTCACTGTCGATTGCCATGCCGCCATCTACCGTCACACCGGCGGAATTCCCAGGCGCATCAACACATTGGCATCGCGCCTTCTGCTGTTCGGTTTTCTAGAGCAGCAGAAATCCTTCACCAGCGAAATGGTCGACAGCGTCGCTGAAGAATTGCGCAGCGAGATCGGCACCGGTGGCCCCGACAGGCAAGTCGCGGCCGAAGCGCCCCGCGGCGGGTTCGATGACCTGCCGGGCAGGCTCGAGGCCGTCGAAGCCTCCTGCGCCCGGCTTGATCGGACGTTCAAGCAAGTGGTCAATCTGCTGGCCGACAACCTGCAGCGCTGAATTCGGGGAGAGCCGACAATGGACGGGATGATGCCGAAACTATGGCTTCCGGCGCGGCGCGAAGGCCGCCTGGTCAACGCCATGTCCGTCGATGTCGAGGATTATTTCCACGCCCAGGCCCTGAGCATCGACCGCCACCGCTGGGACCGGATGGAAGCACGGGTCGAGAACAACACCCATCGAATCCTCGATATGCTGGACGAAGCCAAGGTATCGGCGAGCTTCTTCGTTCTGGGTTGGGTGGCGCAGCGCTTTCCCGGGCTGGTCCGCAACATCGTCGATGCCGGACATGAACTGGCCAGCCACGGCTGGGACCACAGCCGGGTGGACAGCCAGACCCCCGACCAATTCCGCGCCGATATCCGCCGCAGCAAGGCCTTGCTGGAGCAGATCGCCGGCATCGCGGTGCGCGGCTACCGGGCGGCGACCTTTTCCATCAGCCATCGCACGCCCTGGGCCTTCACCGTCCTGGCCGAGGAAGGGTTTGCTTACAGTTCCAGCATCTATCCCGTCCGCCACGACTATTACGGCATGCCGGCAGCACCCCGGTTCGCCTTCCACCCATTGGGCGACACGGGATTCGACGAATACCCGATGACCTCGCTCAGGGTGGCCAGGCGGAACCTTCCGTGCAGCGGCGGCGGCTATTTCCGCCTGCTGCCCTATGCCTTCTCGCAGTGGGCGATGCGACGGATCAACGGCCATGACCGACAACCTTGCATCTTTTATTTCCATCCCTGGGAAATCGATGCCGGCCAGCCACGCCAGGGCGGGCTGCCACTGAAGTCACGGCTGCGTCACTACACCAATCTGGATCGCATGGAACGGCGCTTGCGCCGCCTGCTGGCCGATTTCGCCTGGGACAGGATTGATCGGGTGCTGCTCGACGTTCCCGTCGTCAGCCATTGAGAAAGGGACGAGCCGAATGCCGACCGTCGTACACGAACTCGACGACAACGCCTGGGGCCGTTGGGAGGCGTTCGTCCACCATCACCCGCAGGCTTCGTTCTTTCATCGGGCCGGGTGGAAGCGCGTCATCGAAAACAGCTTCGGGCATCGCACCCATTACCTCTATGCCGAACGCGGCGGCGTCATTCAGGGTATCCTGCCCCTCGCCCGCTATCGCAGCCTGTTGTTCGGCAACGGCCTGATTTCCAACGCCTGCTGCATGGGTGGGGGGCCGCTGGCCAATGACGACGACGCCTATCGGGCGCTCGACGGCGCGGCGATCGATCTGATGAAGCGTTCGGGGGCGGCCTATATCGAGTATCGCCAGCCCGTTCGCCGCCATCCGGACTGGAGCTGCCGCGACGATCTCTACGCCACTTTCGAGCGGTCGATGCCGGCAGACGAAGAGGCCGCCCTCAAGCAGATCCCGCGCAAGCAGCGGGCGGTCGTGCGCAAGGCGATGCAATCCGGCCTGGTCGATGAATTCGACACGGATGTCGACCGCCTTCACGCCCTTTACGCGGTCAACGTCCGCAACCTGGGAACTCCGGTCTTTTCCAAACGATATTTCCGCAACCTCAAGATCGAGTTCGGCCAGGATTGCGACATTCTGACGGTGTGCCACCAAGGGCGGCCGCTGAGCAGCGTGCTGAGCTTCTATTTCCGCGACCGGGTCATGCCCTATTACACCGGGTCGCTCGACCGGGCCCGCACCGTGGGCTCCAACGATTTCATGTATTGGCGGCTGATGCGCAGGGCGATCGAGCGCGGCTATGCGGTCTTCGATTTCGGCCGCAGCAAGGTCGACACTGGTCCCTATGCTTTCAAGAAGAATTGGGGATTCACGCCGGAACCGGTAGCGCACGAGTTCCTGATGCGGGCCGGCGAAAGCATGCCGGAAATCAATCCGTTGAACCCCAAATACCGGCTGTTCATCGCCATGTGGCGGCGGCTTCCGCTGGCGGTGGCCAATCTGGTCGGCCCGCATATCGTGCGCAATATCGCCTGACGGTGTTCGCAGGAACGCGGTCAGGCGATGCGGCACCTTGGCATCTTCAGACGGCACCGACCAACAGCTTCCGCTCCCAGCTCAAGGTGTCGGTAATGATCTGCTCCAGACGGGCATGCTTCGGCACCCAGTTGTAGCGGCTGCGTAGCAGACGGGTGTCGGCCACCATCGCCCCCACGTCGCCGGCTCGACGCGGCGCCTCATGCACCGGGAAGGCGGAGCCCGCAACACGACGGGCGGCGTCGATCACTTCTCGAACGGTAATACCACTGCCATAGCCGCAGTTGACGGCGACGAACGTCCCCGGCACCTCTTTGTCCAGGCTCTCCAGAAGAACCGCATGAGCTTCCGCCAGGTCACAGACATGGACATAGTCACGCATCGCCGTGCCGTCCCTGGTCGGGTAATCAGTGCCGAAGATGTTCACGCCCCGCCGCGCGCCCAGAGCGGCCTGACAAACGATACGGATCAGCGACGGCTCGGCCGACGGCGAGGCGCCAATCCGTCCGGCCGGATCCGCCCCGGCGACATTGAAATAACGCAACGCCACCGACTTCATGCCGCTGGCGCGGCAGGTGTCGGCCAGTAGCATTTCGACCGCTCGTTTGGTGTTGCCGTAAACATTGGTCGGGCGCGGCAGATATGCCTCGGTCACCGGATAGCCCTCGCCTTCGCCGTAGACGGCCGCCGTGGACGAGAAGACGAACCGCCTGATCCCGGCCGCCGTGCATGCGTCCATCAACGAGACCGAAGCGGCCACGTTGTTGCGCCAGTATTTCCCCGGGTCGCTCATCGATTCCTCGACCCGCAGGGAGGCGGCGCAATGGACGACATCGGTGACATTGTAGGTTCGCAGCACGTCGAGGACAGTCTGCCGATCCGCCACGTCGGCTTCGATAAACGGCACTGAGTCGGGAACGAAACTCCTGTGCCCGGTCGAAAGATCGTCTATGACGACAACCTCATGCCCTGCACCACTTAGCTCCATCAATACATGACTTCCTATGTATCCGGCACCACCGGTTATCAATACACAAGCCATGCGATCAGCTCCAGCCATTCACAGCAAGGAATTGATTTGTCATTTATTGCGATGCATCAGCAATATGCTTGATGATATTATTGGCTATATGAAGATTATATTTCCATTATGAACCATAGCCAAATTCCTCATACCCCCAATTCAAGACAGGTGATATGCATTAAGGAAGACGCCGACAAACCAGATTGCTGCGCGCTAGTGGTCCGCCCCAGACGCTTGGTCCCCAAGCGCCTGGATCAGGCGGCCCACCAACCAATTGAATTGTGGTGAAAATTCGACGGCTGGTGGCGGTACCATCCGTCGGATTTTCACCACTAGCTTGTAACAGCGTTATCGTAGCGCGGGGCGATGCGACGAAACTGCTTGAGATTACAGAAGAATTTTCCCGCCAGCGGCCCACGGCGAAATCGCCGGGCCCGGCCGGGATCGCCAGTCTTGCCCGGCGAATGAGGCGCTACCCGCTCCCATTGCGCGTCGCCCAAGATCGTTCAATTCACGGCAGCCCTTGCGGGAGAGAGCCGCTGCGGCGTCGGCCTTCCGAAGCCGATCGCCGCGCCGCAAGGGTGTCTGCGTGGTAAATCAGGCGTTGAGGGCGTCCTTCAGCCCTTTGCCCGCCGAGAACTTCGGCTGCCGGCTGGCGGCGATCTGGATCTTCTCGCCGGTGCGCGGATTACGTCCTTCGGACGCGGCACGTTGCGAAACCGAGAAGGATCCGAAGCCGACCAACCGGACCTCGTCGCCGCTCTTCAATGCCGACGCGATGGCCGCGAAAGTGGCTTCGATCGCCTTGTCGGCATCGGCCTTGGTCAACCCGCTCCGCTCGGCGACGGCGGTGATCAATTCGGCTTTATTCATAGATACCCCCTTTGGAGAAATGATGGCCGAGGGGAACACGGGCGCGGGGTAGCTGTCAACGCGCGCCGTCACACCCCAGCGGCATCTCACTATGTGACGGCGGCGGGTTTCATTGGTCGGCGAATCAGTCTGAAGGTTGGGAAGGCGGTTGATGCGGCGGGACGCACCGGTCAGGGGGGCTGCCTGTTCGTATGGTCCGCAGCAAGCTCGTCCAGGAGGGGAAGACGAGATAGACGGTGAGGATGTGTTCGAAGAGACGCCTCCGCGGATTCAGTGCCTTGGCGCTCTTGGCGTAGCCCTTCGCCGGAAGGGCGTTTGGCGGTGAAAAACTCACAGCGCCGCCGCCGAAAAGCATGTTGGGTTATCGCCCAACGCCCTTACCGCCGGCCTGTTCTGTCAAAATGATGAGAACCGCTGGTCACACCCAGGCCACGGGAGCGTGGTCCGGCAAAACCTCGGGCATCGGAAGGAGACACGGTGGCGGCGGCCGCCACCATCAATCTGCAGAATGTCGGCGGCGTTTCGTTCACACCAGGCGATAGCCTTCCGGCGGTCACGGTCACCTACAATGCCACAGCCTCCACACCGGGCCTGGACCATATCTCCGTGGACACCAGCAAACCCGGGGTCCTCACTGTTCTGACGGGAGCCACCTACATCGCCCCGGCCGGATCGATCGCCGCCGAGGCGGGAGTCGATCTGTTCGTTTTTGCCGGCCCTCAATGGGCCAGCGCGGCAGCGATTGAACGGTCGTTACAGGGTGGTAGCACCAATAGTCCGGTCGTCACTTATGGCAACGCCCCCACAGCGGCTGGGACTCATTTCCTGACCACCTATCGAGGCGCGGACGGCGTCCATGTTGCCACGATCAATCTTGCTGCCGCCGACAACACGCAGGGAAGTGGCGGCGCCACGGTGACCGACATAGCGGATTTGGTTGGCACCAGCCTGCATCAGATAAGTGCCCAAAATTTTGAGTTCTTTTGACCGGCCGAACGAACCCGCCCCAGTAATACTTGGAAATGTGACGAGTGGTCACCAAGGGCGATTGCCCAAAGTGACAGCGCCCGGCCGCCGCTTATCCCGAGATAAATGCATTTGCATGTTATGCAAATTCATGTACCCTGCCATGCAAGAAGTGGGGCTTCATGAAATCCAGCCATGTCGGCGGGCCGACAGGCGGAAGCCCCAACCAAGATCCCCGGAGAGGGATCGGAGCAGGGAGGTCAACATGCTACTGGACGGGCTCACCCCGTGGCCGGAAGACTGTGTTCGGCTGTACCGTGAAAAGGGCTACTGGGAAGGCATTTCGTTACCCGCCGTCTTCGGCAAAATTGCCGTCGCGCACGCCGATAAGGAAGCCATCATCCAGGGCGACCGCCGGGCCCGCTGGTGCGACATCTGGCCGGCCAGCGGCCGCTTGGCCGCACAACTGCTCCGTATCGGCCTGAAGAAGCATGACCGGGTCGTTTTCCAGCTGACCAACGGCATCGATTTCTTCATTGCATTCCTGGCGTTGACGCGCATCGGCGCCATTCCGGTCATGGCTCTGCCGCCTCATCGGGAAAACGAGCTGATCCATTTCGCCAAAGCATCCGGCGCGGCAGCCCTGTTCATCCCGGAACGGGCGAAGGACTTCGATTACCGCCCCATGGCCGAGGCGGTCCGGGCGGCGGCGCCAAACGTAACCCAGGTCTTCGTCCAGGGGCGGCCCTTGGCCGGCCAGCATTCCCTGGTCGAATTGGCGGCGGCGGATGTTCCTGCGACCGATCTTGCCGCCGTCGACTCCATTCCGCTGGAAAGCAATGATGTGGTGTTGATGCTGCTGTCGGGTGGAACCACGGCTCTTCCCAAGCTGATCCCGCGGACCCATGACGACTACGTCTACAACCTGAAGCAGAGCGCCCGCGTGGCGAATTTTGGCGAGGACACCGTGTTCCTTGCCGTGCTGCCCATGGCTCACAACTACACCTTGGGTTCACCGGGCTTTCTCGGCGCCCTGTACTGGGGCGGACGCGTCGTAGTGGCGCCCAAGGCCGATTGCGAGACGGTGTTCGGGCTGGTGGAGCGCGAGCGGGCGACCGTCATCGCGGCCGCAGTACCCTTGGCCGTCCAGTGGTTGAACGATCCCAACCTCGTTCGGTTCGACGCCTCCAGCCTGCGCGTCGTGCAGAACGGCGGCGCGCGTCTGCCGCCCGAATTGCGCCAGCGATTGCGTCGGCGGCTCGGCTGCCAATTCCAGGAAGTGTACGGAACCGCCGAGGGGCTGCTCAACATGACCCGGCTTGACGATCCCGACGATACCGTGCTGAACAGCTCGGGCGCGCCCATCTGTGCGGACGACGAAATCAGGATCCTCGACCTCGATGACCGGGAATTACCGGACGGCCATTCGGGCGAACTGGTGGTCCGAGGACCCTACACCATCCGCGGTTACTACAACGCCCCCGAAGTCAATGGCCGGGCATTCACCGCCGATGGCTTTTACCGCATGGGCGACGTGGTCAAGAAGCTGGGGCGCTATGTATTCACCGAGGGGCGCAAGAAGGACCTGATTAACCGCGGAGGCGAGAAGATCAGCACGGACGAGGTGGAAGACCTCATTCTCCGTCACCCCGCGGTACAAGGCGTTGCGGTAGTTGCCATGAGCGATCCGGTTTTCGGCGAGAAGGCCTGCGCCTGCGTTACGCTGACGACAGGCGGCGCGCTTTCGTTCCAAGAGCTGCAGGACTTCCTGCTGTCCCACAAGATCGCCAAGTTCAAGCTGCCCGAGCGACTGGAAATTCTGGACGAGTTTCCACTCTCGCCGGCCGGCAAGATCCTGCGGCGTAGCCTTCGCGAGATGGTCGAGAAAAATCGGGCCGCCGAAGCGGCCCAACAATATGAAAGGAAAGAGGGATGAACCTTCCGGGCGAGGCAAAACTGCGTCATTTGTTCCAGCCAACCGAATTCGCCGGATTCAAGGTCAAAAATCGCGTCAAGTACGGGGCCTGCTGCGTATCCAATTACAATACGCGCGACGGGTTCATCACTCCCCGCGAACTGGCCCGCACCAGGATCATCGCCGAGACCGGATGCGGCATCATCACCAACCAGGGCGCCTATCCTGACCCGCTGGGCGAGGGAAAAGCCTATTTCCGCCAAGTCGCCATTTTCGACGACAAGTTCTTGCCGCAGTTCGAGATGATCGCACGGATGATTCATGACAACGGCGGCATGGCCATCCAGCAGATCCTGCATGCCGGCCGCTATGGCGGCATCGATCTCGGCTACTGCATCCAGCCTTCGGTGGTCCCCCAAACCTTGCCGCATTTTCGGCCGCCGCGAGAAATCACCAAGGAGCAGATCAGGGAGACCGTCAAGCAGCATGCCGAGGCCGCCCGCCGGGCAATCAGGGCCGGCTTCGACGGCACCGAGATCACCAGCTTCATGGGCTACCTGATGGCGAACTTCAATTCGAGGTTCACCAATCAGCGCACGGATGAATATGGCGGCTCACTCGAAAACCGCGGCCGCTTCATGCGCGAACTGATCGACGGCATCAAGCAGGCAACGCCCGATCATCCGCTGATCGTGCGCCTGAACGGCACCGAGCTGATGGACAAGTGGGGCGGCAATTCCGAAGACGAATGCTTCGAGCTCATGCAGCAGGCGGCGGAGTGCGGTGTCGACATGATCAGCGTCACCGTCGGCTGGCAGGAAGCCCCCGAGTCCTCGATCGGCCGCGATATTCCCCCGGGCCATTGGAATTACCTGGCGGCACGCGCCAAGAAGCTGCTGCCCGATGTGCCGATCGCCTTCGGTCAGCGGCTGCCCAACCCCGCCATGGCCGATCAATGTCTCGCCGAGGGGATCTTCGACTTCTGGGAGGTCTGCCGGCCATTGCTCGCCGATCCGCAGATGTTGCACAAGGCCGCCGAAGACCGGATGAACGAGGTGCGCCGTTGCGTCGGCTCGCTCAACTGCTTGTCCCGGCTGTTCCGCGATCTGCCCTACACCTGTACCATGAACCCCGCCCTGGGCCACGAGGTGGAACCCGAATATTCCATCACGCCCGCGGCGGTGAAGAAAAACATCATGGTGGTCGGTGCCGGACCGGCGGGAATGGAGTGCGCCCTGACGGCCGCCCAACGCGGTCATACGGTAACCGTCTACGACAAGAACGACCGCATCGGCGGCGCGCTGTTCGGCTATGCCGCCAACGACCTCGCCAACCGCGATGATATGCTGTCGGTGATGACCTACTACGAAGCCATGGCCAGAAAGCTGGGCGTCGAAGTGAAGCTCAATACCCAGGTCGACCCCAAGCTGATGCGCGAGCTCCTGCACGTTTACGACGTGGCGGTGGTGGCGACCGGCTGCCGGCTCGACCGGACCCAATTGCCGCCCTGCGAAGACGGGGTGGAGGTCCTGGCGGCCGTCGACGTCGCCTGCGGCCGGGCGGCGGCAAACGGCAGGACTGTCATCCTCGGCGGCGGCAAGGTCGGCCTGACCCTGGCCGAATCGCTGGCAACCCAGAAATTCCAGGTAACCATCGTCGAGACCGACAAGCGCCTGGCCGGCGATGTCATGCCGTCATGGAAATGGCGCCATACGGCCTGGATTGAGGAGCTTGAGATCCCTGCGGTAACAGGCGTGAAAGTAACCAGGATCGACCGGTCCGGCGTCCATGTGGTCGATGCCAAAGGCAACGCCCGGGTCATTCCCGCCGACACGGTGATCGCCGCTTCACCGGCGGTACCGGCGCAGGAGCTGATCCACGCATTCGAGTGGATGGTCGACGAGGTTCACCCCTGCGGCGATGCGGTCACCCCACGCGGCCTGGGCGTGGCCATCCAGGATGGCTATCGGCTGGGGTGCCGTATATGACGATGATCCTACCGCCGCCCGCGGCTTGGCAGCCCACGATCGACAGCAACGCCGACCTGTTCTCCGACCTCGACGACGGCGCACGCATCGGCATCGCCCGGCGGGCGGACGTCAACCAGCAAGGAGCGCTCATGGTGGTGTGGGAGGCCGTAGACGGCGTCCTTACTCCCAAGGAACGACCGTTCTCCGGCTACCGGGACGCGGAGGTCGACGTGCTGCTGGTCGCCGACGACGAGGCGCTGGAGACCCTGGCCTGCCGGCTCGATGGCGATGCCTTGCCGGCACTCAAGCAGCTCGTCCGGCGCGGCAACGTCGTCTGCTATGTGCTGAAGCGGCGCTGTGCTCTCATCGCCGCCGGATACGAGGATGTCCTCGATTCCATTGGCGTTCCCTTCATGGGTGCCTGCCGTTGAGTTACCACCGGGCAAGGACGGGCGGGGCGAAAGTGGATGGACTGAACGAGGGCGGCGGGCCTTTACGGGCGGACGAGACAGCGGGCGAGGAAACTTGCCCCCCGTTCGATCTCAATCGCTTCCTGCCCTATCTGCTCAATCGGGCCGGCTCGCGCCTGGTGGAGATCTTTTCCGAAGAACTTCGCCGGCGCAACCTGACCTTGCCGATGTGGCGGGTCATGGCGGTGCTCTGGCACAAGGGCGAACAGCGAATCATCGATCTCACCGGGGAGACCAGCATCGAGCAATCCACTCTGTCTCGCCTCCTGGCGACGATGGATGGCCGAGGGCTTGTCAGTCGCAACCGCAACCGATCCGACGGTCGCGCCGTCCTGGTAACCCTTACCACCGGGGGAAAAGAGCTGACCGCCCAGCTGATTCCGATCGCGCTGCGTAACGAAAGGGCGGTCCAGAACGGCCTTACCGCCGAGGAAATTCGGTTCCTGCACAGCATGCTGCGGCGGATCTTCGACAACTCGGCCGACCTGAAGCCATGAAAGGCGGATTGCCCAATGATCTTCCACAATCCCCGCGGCGGCCCGGAGCTGGCATGCGATGAATGCGGATGCCGCTGGTTCGATCGGCGAACCATGGCCTGCTACGAATGCGGGGCGCCGGTTCCGGCCGAGGAAGTGGAACGCTTCAATGAAGAAATCGCGCGGTTTCATCGGGAGAAGGGCATCGTCGTCAATGAAATGAACAAAAAATAGCCGGTTCCTGCGCCGGAAATGGGAGGTGAGATCATGCTGAGTGGCTGCACGCCCTACCCCGAAGACTATGCCCGGATGTATCGAGCAAAAGGATTCTGGCAAGGCCTGACCATTCCGGAAGTGTTGGAACGTACGATCCGTGCGTTTCCCGACAAGATCGCCTTGGTCGAGGGCGACACCCGGATCACTTATGCGGAACTCGGCAGACGCATCGACCGCCTTGCCTATGCCTTCGTCCGGCAAGGCTTGGCACCGCTGGATCGCGTGGTGTTCCAACTGCCCAACAGCGCCGGATTACCCATCGTCTTTCTGGCTCTCCTGAAGGCGGCAGTAATCCCGGTGATGGCCCTGCCGGCTCACCGCGCCACCGAAATACGCCATTTCATCGAGCATAGCGGGGCGACGGCCTATTTCATTCCCGACGTCGTCCGCGGCTTTGATTACCGTGAGATGGCGTCCACGCTGATGCCGGCCTGCCCGAGCCTGAAAAGCGTGTATGTCATGGGCGAACCCGGCCAGGGGCAGGTGGACCTCCGGCGCCTGGGTGAGTTGGAGGCCGATCCGCATGAACTGGCCACAGCCCTGGCCGCCCGCCGTGCGGCCTCGGACGAAGTAGCGGTGATGCTCCTGTCCGGCGGCACAACGGCAATTCCCAAGATGATCCCGCGGACGCACGACGATTACGCTTACAATTTCACGGCGAGCGCCGAGGTCTGCGGCTTCCATCGCGACACGGTGTACCTTGCCGTGCTGCCGATGGCCCACAATTTTACTCTGGCCTGCCCTGGCATTCTCGGCACGTTTTCGGTGGGCGGTGAGGTGGTGGTGGCGACCGGCACCGCGCCCGAGGCTGTATTTCCCCTGATCGAGCGGGAAAAAGCGACCCTGGTAAGCACAGCCGTACCGCTGGTGACCGTCTGGCTCAACTCGCCCTTGGCCGAGCAATACGATTTCAGCTCGTTGAAATACCTTATGAACGGTGGCGCCAAGCTGGTGCCGGAACTGCGCAAACGCGTCGAAGAGCGCTTTGGCTGTATTTTCATCGAGAGTTTCGGTACGGGCGAAGGACTGCTCTGCAAGACGCGGCCCGACGATCCCGAGCCGATACGGCTCCATAGCGCCGGCCAGCCGGTTTCGCCGGGCGACGAAATCAGGATCGTCGATGCGGAGGACCGGGACGTTCCCGATGGCGAGCCGGGCGAATTGCTTGCCCGCGGACCATATACCATCCGCGGCTACTACAACGCCCCCGAGGCCAACAAGCAGGCGTTTACCGCCGACGGCTTCTACCGCATGGGCGATATCGTCCGCCGTGTGGATGGCTATCTGTATGTTGAAGGGCGCAAGAAGGATTTGATCAATCGCGGCGGGGAAAAAATCAGCTGCGAGGAAGTCGAAAATTACATCCTGGCCTGCCCTGCCGTGCAGGCGGTTTGCGTCGTCGCCATGCCCGACGATACCTATGGAGAAAAAGGCTGCGCTTTCGTCATCCTGGAGCCTGGGCACAGCCTTGATTTGGAGGAACTGACGAACTTTCTGATCGCGCGGAGTATCGCCAAGTTCAAATTACCGGAGAGACTGGAACTGATCGAGCAATTCCCCATCAGCCCAGCGGGTAAAATTCTGCGGCGCGAGTTGCGCGCCAAGATCGCCGCCATCGTGGCCGCTGAAAAGGAACGGATTCCGGCCGGTTGATCACTGGGCATCAGCCCCGTCGGCGGCTCGATCCTGTCAACTGATACGAGGGCGCCGCGGAACGCGGCGCCCAAGAGTAGGGTGTTCTCCTGCTGATATCCGGTCAGGGCGACGGTCGGTCGGTAGGTCTTTCGAATGTTCTGGGATAGAACCAGACAGCTTGCTTCACTCCCATTCGATGGTCCCCGGCGGCTTGCTCGTGATGTCGTAGGTCACCCGGTTGATGCCTTTGACCTCGTTGATGATGCGGTTGGCCACGCGGCCCAGGAACTCGTGGGGGAAAGGATAGAAGTCGGCGGTCATGCCGTCGGTCGAGGTGACGGCGCGCAGCGCGCAGGCGTAATCATAGGACCGCGAGTCGCCCATGACGCCGACGGTGCGCACCGGCAGCAGCACGGCGAAGGCCTGCCAGATGGCGTCGTAAAGGCCGGCATTGCGGATTTCTTCCAGATAGATCGCGTCGGCCCTGCGCAGAATATCCAGCTTGTCCCGGGTGATTTCCTGACCGGGTATGCGGATGGCGAGGCCCGGCCCGGGGAACGGGTGCCGCCCCACCATGGTCTCGGGCAGGCCCAGTTCGCGGCCCAAAGCGCGCACCTCGTCCTTGAACAGCTCGCGCAGCGGTTCCACCAGCTTCATGTTCATGCGCTCGGGCAAGCCGCCCACATTGTGGTGCGACTTGATGGTAACCGAGGGACCGCCGATGAAGCTCACCGACTCGATCACATCGGGATAGAGCGTGCCCTGAGCGAGGAAGTCGGCGCCGCCCACCTTTTGCGCTTCCTCCTCGAACACGTCGATGAAGGTGGCGCCGATGATCTTGCGCTTTTCCTCGGGATCGGTCTTCCCTGCCAGCTTGCCGAGGAAAAGCTCCGAGGCGTCCTTGTGGACCAGGCGGATGTTGAAGCGGTCACGAAATACCGACACCACTTCGTCGGCCTCGCCCAGGCGCATCAGGCCGTGGTCGACGAATACGCAAGTCAGTTGGTCGCCGATCGCCTCATGCAGCAGCCCCGCCACCACCGAACTGTCGACGCCGCCCGACAAGCCGCAGATGACCCGTCCCTTCCCCACCTGCCGGCGTACCGCCTCGATGGCCTGCCCCTTGAAGGCGTGCATGGTCCAGTCGCCGCGGCAACCGGCCACATGGTGGGTGAAATTCTCCAGCAGTTTGGCGCCGTGTGGCGTATGCACCACCTCGGGGTGGAACTGCACGCCGTAAAAATGCCGCCGGTCATCGGCAATGGCGGCGAATGGCGCCCCTTCCGACAATCCGACGACACGGAAGCCGGGCGGCAGGGCGGTCACCCGATCACCATGGCTCATCCAGACCTGTTCGCGCCCACCCTTGGCCCAAACTCCGTGGAACAGAGCACAGTCCTCGACCACATCGAGATAGGCGCGGCCGAATTCGCGGTGGTCGCCCGCCTCGACCTTGCCGCCCAACTGGGCGCACATGGTCTGCTGGCCGTAGCAGATGCCGAGCACCGGCACGCCCAGGGCGAACACCGCATCGTCTGCCCGCGGCGTATGAGTTTCGGTGACCGACGCAGGCCCGCCCGACAGGATGACCCCTTTCGGCGCGAAGGCTGCCAGGCTCTCCGCCGTCACCTTGTTGAACGGGTGAATCTCGGAATATACGCCGCTTTCGCGGACGCGCCGGGCGATGAGCTGGGTGACTTGGGAACCGAAGTCGATGATCAGGATGCGGTCGGTCATGGAGCCTCCACCGGGAGAGGGGGGGACTTTAGCGCCGCCGCCGACGCGGAACAAGAGCGCCACCAAGGATGTTTCTCCCGCGGACGATCACTGGAGCGGGAGAAAGGAGTTCCATCATGAAATTCCTCGGGATCGCCATAACCGGCCTGGTCCTGGCGGCGACACCGGTCGTCGCCCAGCCGGCCATGTCAACCCAGGAACAGGCCTCGGCCCCTGCCACAGCCGCCAGCGAAGACATGCTCTCGGCTCTGCGCAACAGTCGCCAGATCGCCGACCAGATTGCCACACTGGGCCCGGTCCCCGCCCACAAGGTAGAAATCCGCAACGCCCAGCAGCTGTCACAAGGGGCCCAGCCCGGCCAGTTCGACCAGGCCTTCAACGACAACAAGCAGGCGGTCCAGGACTTGCGCAAGGCCCTGATCCGGAACAAGTCGGTCGACCGCGCCTTGTCCCGCGACCAGATACCGATCACCGACGTGGTCGCGGCCAATGTCGAACCCGATGGCCGGATCGTGGTCTACGCGTTCCCGCAGACGGCAGGGGCGCCGCAGACCGGAGAGCGGCCGTGAAACCGCGGTCGTTTCTGCTGGTGGCGGCCGCCGGTTTGCCGGCCGCCCTCGGCGGCTGCAGCTGGTGGCAAGACGTCACGGGCCAGCAGAGTTCGAGCGTCCCGCCGCAAGGCGCCGCCAACTATGACAACATGATGGCGGCGATCGGCAACGAGCCTCAGCAGAGCCAGCGCCTGGCCAATCTCGGCACGGTCTCGCCGGACAAGGTAATCATCGCCAATGCCGACATGATGGCCCGCGGCGGCACCAGCCGCAGCCTGAACGAGGCGATGCACAACAATGCCCGCTCGATCGGCGACCTGCGCCGGCAGATCGAGGCCAACCCATCGCTGAAGGACGTCCTGGTGGCCCGCAACGTACCGGTCAACAATGTGGTGGCGATCGATATCGCGAAGGGCGGTGGCGTCGTGGTCTATGCTCTGCCGCCCGTACAAACCGGGGAACTGCCGGGTGGCGCCAAGGAGGGCCATTAGAGCGGAAGGACCGTCACCTCATGGCCGCAGGCATCGAGGAAGAGGCGGAAATCCGTGTTGCTGAGGGTGGTAGTCGCCTCGTTGGTCAAGGGATGATAGTTGAGCAGGGGCTGCCCCATCATCCAGGCATCGAGGACGACGCGGACGCGATGCGCGGGATCGTTGATCAGGGCGAAAGGCGTCACCGAGCCCGGCGTGACGCCCAGCGTCTGTTCCAGCAGTTGCGGCGAACCGAACGACAGACGCGCCGAACGGATCCTCGCAGGCAAAGCCTTCAGGTCGATACGCCGCTCAGCCGGAGCGACGACCAGCCACAGTGCCGCCTTTGCGTCCTTGAGAAACAGGTTCTTGCAATGGACCCCGGGAATGGTGCCCCAGACCTGATTACCCTGCTCGACGGTAAACGCCGGGGGGTGGCGGATCGTGGCATGGGCGACACCTAAGGCGTCGAGCCGGGCGAAGAGCTGGTCGGGCGTGGCCGGCTTGGCAATTTCATCCATCGGGTTCGGACCTTCGGCGCGGGATCAGCCAAGGATATAGCGCGGCCCGGCCGAAAGCACCATGCCCCTGCGGCCAGTGGACCGCGGCGGAACCCCAACCCATGATGCACCGCAGCACAAACTCCGGAACAAAGGATCCTGCCATGCTTGGTTGTCTGAATTTCGACAGCCTGTGCGGTGCCATCGTCGCCACTGTGCGAACTACCGTCCAGGCCGTGGTCGCCGTCTTCAACCTGCTCGATCCGTTCAAGGTCGTGCGGGCGACCAGCCGTCTGCAGCGCCACTTCGTCGAGATGTTCGCCGCATAGAGCAGACCTGCCGCTCCTTCTCTCGTCGAGAGGGAGCGGCATACAGCAAGTGGATATAGACTCTTGCCGCGAACGGGCCATATAACGCGCAGATGAATGCCGTTTCACCGCAAGGCCGCAACTTCCTCAAGATGCATGGGCTGGGCAACGATTTCGTCGTGCTCGACGCCCGGCAGCAGCCGCTCGTCCTGAACGAGCAAATGGTCCGCAGCCTGGCCGACCGCCGGACAGGCGTGGGCTTCGACCAGCTGATCCTGGTCGAGCCTCCGCACGAACGGAAGGCTGACGCCTTCATGGCCATCGTCAATGCCGACGGCAGCCCGGTCGATGCCTGCGGCAATGCCACCCGTTGCGTTGCTTGGCTGCTGATGCAGGAAAGCGGCCGCGAGGAAGCGGTTATCGAGACCAATGCCGGTCTGCTTTACGCCCAGGCGGCCGGCCCCAAAACCGTTGCCGTCGACATGGGGCCGGCACGGCTGGCCTGGCAGGATGTTCCCCTGGCCAAGGCGATGGACACCGCCCATCTGCCCCTGGCTTTCGAGGAACTGAGCGACCCGGCCGCCGTCGGCATGGGCAATCCCCACGCTGTGTTCTTCGTCAACGATGCCGAGTCGGTGGACCTGGCGCGGCTCGGCCCCCCCCTCGAACATCACTCCCTGTTTCCCGAACGCTGCAACATCGAGGTCGCCCAGGTGCTGTCGCCCGAGCGCATCCGCATGCGGGTGTGGGAACACGGCACCGGCATTACCCAGGCCTGCGGCACCGGCGCTTGCGCCACGCTGGTGGCCGCCGCCCGCCGCGGCCTGACCGGACGACGGGCCGAAGTGGTCCTCGACGGCGGCACGCTCACCATCGAATGGCGCCCGGACAACCGCGTGCTGATGACCGGCCCGGTCGCCTTGTCCTATGCCGGTATTCTCGACATTTCGCTTCTGCCATGAGCGCCGCCCCGGAAATCGTCACTTTCGGCTGCCGCCTCAACAGCTACGAATCCGAGGTGATGCGCCAACATGCCGAGGCCGCCGGCTGGCAGGATACGGTGATCGTCAACACCTGTGCGGTGACCAAGGAGGCAGAGCGCCAAGCGCGGCAAGCCATCCGCAAGCTTCGGCGCGAGCGGCCGGGCGTGCGGATCGTCGTCACCGGCTGCGCCGCACAGATCGCCCCGCAGGCCTTCGGTGCCATGGCGGAAGTCGACCAGGTCATCGGCAATGCCGAGAAGATGCGGGCCGAAAGCTATCTGGCCCCGCGGAACGAACGCATCGTCGTCACCGACATCATGGCGCTCAAGGAGACGGCAGGGCACCTGATCTCCGGATTCGAGGGCCGGGCCCGCGCCTTCATCGAAGTCCAGCAGGGCTGCGACCATCGCTGCACGTTTTGCATCATCCCTTTCGGCCGTGGCCCCAATCGCAGTGTCCCGCTCGGCCACATCGTGGACCAGGTCAGGGCACTGGTCGCCTCCGGCTTCGGCGAAGTGGTGCTCACCGGCGTCGACATCGCCTCCTATGGCGGGGATCTGCCCGGACGGCCGCCGCTCGGCCAGATGGTCCGCCGGCTTCTGTCCCAGGTGCCCGAGCTTCCGCGGCTGCGGCTGTCCTCGCTCGACCCCGTCGGCCTGGATGATGATCTGTTTCGCCAGGTGGCCGAGGAACCGCGGCTCATGCCCCACTTCCATCTTTCGGTGCAGGCTGGCGACGACTTGATCCTGAAGCGCATGAAGCGCCGCCATCTGCGTGCCGATGTGGTGGGGTTAGCGACGAGGCTGCGCGCGCTGCGCCCGGACCTTGCCCTGGGGGCGGACATCATCGCCGGCTTTCCGACGGAAACAGAAGAGATGTTCGAGCGCTCGATGGCCCTGGTCGACGAGGCCGGCCTGACCCATCTGCATGTCTTCCCGTATTCGCCGCGCCCCGGCACACCGGCAGCCCGCATGCCGCAACAGTCCGGCGATGAGATCCGCCGCCGGGCGGGTCGCCTGCGCGCCAAGGGCGAGGCCGCCATGGCGGCCTTCCTGGCCGGCCGCATCGGGCGCCGGACGGCCGTGCTGATCGAACAGGACGGGTTCGGTCATTGTGAACATTACCTGCCGGTACGCGTCGACAGTGCGGTGCATGCCGGCACCGTCGTCGATGTTCGGATCACCACCGTCGAGAACGGGCAACTGATAGGAACATGCGCGGAATGAACGGGCGGATCTGGCCCAATGCATTTTCCGGTCATCCCTGCGCCGGCGGGAATCCGTGGCGCCGCTGGATGCCCGCTTCCGCGGGCGTGACCAACCAGACGAAGGGACATCCATGAGCGAGCAGACGGCGAAAAAGGGCTGGTTGGGTCGGCTATTCGGCGGCAACGGCGGCGGCGACATCCCCACACCGCCCACCGAGATCCCGCCGCCGCCCGACAACCCGGTGGCCCCGCCGCTGCCGCCGGACGTGGTTCCGCCGACGCAGCCGACGCCGGACATCCCCGGCGTTCCCCAGCCCCACCCGGAAATTCCCGTACCGCCAAGCCAGCCTTCAAGTTGGTTCAAGCGGATCAGCCAGGGGCTGAGCCGTTCGTCGTCGCGGCTGACGCAAGGCATCACCGACCTGTTCACCAAGCGCAAGCTCGACGACGAGGCGCTGGAGGAACTGGAGGAATTGCTCATCACCGCCGATCTGGGCGTCGCCACGGCCTCGCGCGTCACCGCCCACTTGGCGAAAAGCCGTTTCGCTCAGGAGGTGACCCCCGAGGAAGTGCGCGGCGCCCTGGCCGACGAGATCGCCGAGGTGCTGGCGCCGGTGGCGCGCCCGCTGATCCCCGATCCGGAACGAAAACCCCATGTCGTTCTGGTGGTCGGGGTGAACGGCAGCGGCAAGACCACCACCATCGGCAAGCTGGCCAAATATTTTCGCGACCAGGGCTTGGCCGTCACCCTGGCAGCCGGTGACACTTTCCGGGCGGCGGCGGTGGAGCAACTGAAGGTCTGGGGCGAACGCACCGGTTGCCCGGTGATCGCCCGCGGCCAGGGCGCCGACGCCGCCGGCCTAGCCTTCGACGCCCTGCGCGAGGCGCAGCGCCGGCAGGACGACCTGCTGCTGATCGATACCGCCGGCCGTCTGCAGAACAAATCCGACCTGATGGCCGAGTTGCAGAAGATCGTGCGAGTGCTGCGCAAGCACGACGCCAGCGCGCCCCATGACGTGCTGCTGGTGCTCGACGCCACCGTTGGGCAGAACGCCCACAGCCAGGTGGAAATCTTCCGCGAAATGACCGAGGTCTCCGGCCTGGTGCTAACCAAGCTGGACGGCACGGCGCGCGGTGGCGTCCTGGTCGCCTTGGCCGAGAAATTCAAGCTGCCGGTGCATGCCATCGGTGTCGGCGAAGGAGCCGACGACCTGCGGCCCTTCGAGGCGATGGCCTTCGCCCGTGGTCTGCTGGGTCTGGAGTAGTCCCAGGAGAGTCCTCGTCTCTGGCTCGGAATGACAAGAACCTGTCATCCTGAGCGCGAGTGAAGGATCCCAGCCTCAGACGACGATGTTCAGATAGGTTCCTCGCGGTGCGGTCCGGTCCAGGATCTTGCCATCGAGGTTGACCGCCTGTTGCGGCGGCGTGTAGCTGCGGGAAGAGCGCTGCTTGACTTCGTCCTGACCGGCTCCGCCGGTCGGCCGGGATTGGCGCTGGCGGGCGGGCGCGGCGTTGCGCGCCCCCGAAAGGCCAGACAATGCGCTATCGATGATGTTCGAAATGCCGTTGTCCGCCACAGCGATTGCTCCCTACTCCCCCGGAACTAACCTATCACTTCCCGCCATTAGCGGGAAGTGATAGGCGTTAGAGGTTCAGTGCCCGCAACCGCAGCCCGACTTCTTCGGCGTCAATGCCACGACACCGGGCAGTTCCTTGCCTTCCAGCCATTCGAGGAAGGCACCCCCGGCCGTGGAGACGTAGGAGAACTGCTCCTCCACGCCGGCCTTGGCCAGGGCCGCTACCGTATCACCGCCGCCAGCCACGGTAAGCAGCTTGCCTTCCTTGGTGCACTGTGCCGCTGCCTTGGCCACCGCGTTGGTCGCCGCGTCAAACGGGCTGATCTCGAACGCGCCGAGCGGACCGTTCCACACCAGGGTGCGGCAGTCGCTCAGCCGATCGACGATGGACTTGGCGCTAGCCGGGCCGGCGTCGAGGATCATCATGTCCTCGGGCACGGCGTCCACTGGAACCACCTTGGAGGGCGCATTCTCGGCGAACTGTCCGGCAACCACCACGTCGGTCGGCAGAACGATCTGGCAGTTGGCCGCCTTGGCCTTCTCGATGATCTCGCGGGCGGTGTCGGCCAATTCCTTTTCGCAGAGGGACTTGCCGACGGCAACGCCCTGGGCGAACAGGAAGGTATTGGCCATGCCGCCACCGATGACCAGGTAGTCGACCTTCGCCACCAAGTTGCCCAAAAGATCCAGCTTGGTGGACACTTTGGCCCCGCCGACCAGCGCGGCCACCGGCTTCTCGGGATGTTCGAGGGCCTTGCCCAGGGCTTCCAACTCGGCCTGCATCAGCCGGCCGGCATAGGCCGGGATCAGGCGGGCGATGGCCTCGGTGGACGCGTGAGCGCGGTGTGCCGTGGAGAAGGCATCGTTCACATAGGCCTGGCCGAGGTCGGCCAGAGCCCGGGCGAACACCGGGTCGTTCTTCTCCTCTTCCGGGTGGAAGCGCACGTTCTCCATCAGCAGGACGTCGCCGTCCTTCATCGCGTTGACCGCCTCGACCGCGTCGACGCCGATGACGTCGTCGGCCCAGGCGACCGGACGGCCGATGGCCTTGGCCAGCGGATCCACCAGAAGCCTTTGGCTATACTTTTCCTCACGCCCTTTCGGCCGGCCGAAATGGGTGAGAATGATCACCCGGCCGCCCTTCTCCGCCAGTTCGCGGATGGTGGCTGCGGAACGGTCGATGCGGGTGGTATCGGTCACTTTGCCGTCTTTGGCAGGCACGTTGAGATCGGCCCGCAAGACGATCCGCTTGCCCTTGGCGTCCAAGTCGTCGAGGGTACGGAACATAGGCATTGCCCTCCTTTGCAGCGGGTCAGCGGGCGCCGGCGACATGCCGGACGAAGCGCAGCATGTTGCAGGTGTAGCCGTACTCGTTGTCGTACCAGGAGACGACCTTGACGAAGGTGCTGTCCAACTGGATGCCGGCATCGGCATCGAAGATCGACGGCAGGCTGCAGCCGCGGAAGTCCGTGGAAACCACCTTCTCGTCCGTATATCCGAGGACGCCCTTGAGCGGCCCTTCCGAGGCGGCCTTCATGGCCTTGCAGATGTCCTCGTAGGTGGCTTCCTTGCTCAGTTCGACCGTGAGATCGACCACCGACACGTCCGAGGTGGGCACCCGGAAGGACATGCCGGTCAGCTTCTTGTTCAGCTCGGGAATGACCTTGCCGACGGCCTTGGCCGCACCGGTCGAGGACGGGATGATGTTCTCGAGGATGCCGCGGCCACCGCGCCAATCCTTCGACGAAGGGCCGTCGACGGTCTTCTGGGTGGCGGTGGCGGCATGCACGGTGCTCATCAGGCCGCGCTTGACGCCCCAGTTCTCATGCAGAACCTTGGCGACAGGCGCCAGGCAGTTGGTGGTGCAGGACGCCGCCGAGACGATCGCCTCACCGGCATATTTGGCGTGGTTCACACCGTAGACGAACATCGGCGTGTCGTCCTTGGAGGGAGCCGACTGCACGACTTTCTTCCCGCCGGCGGCCAGGTGCTTCTGGCAGGACTCCGAGGTGAGGAACAAACCGGTGGATTCGACCACCACGTCGGCACCAACCTCGTTCCATTTCAGCTCGGCCGGATCCTTGACCGCCGAGAGGCGGATCTTCTTGCCGTTGACGATCAGCGCATTGCCGTCGACCGAGATTTCCCCGTTGAAGCGGCCATGAACCGAATCGTATTTCAGCATGTAGGCGAGGTATTCCGCGTCCAGCAAATCGTTGACGGCAACGATTTCGATATCCGGGAATTCCTTCGTCGCAGCGCGGAACACCATGCGGCCGATGCGGCCAAATCCGTTGATGGCGACGCGTACAGTCATTCTCTCCTCCAGTTAATTTTTTGTGGTGACGATCCGCCGCGGGCGGCTGGCGGGTTCATCGAAGACCAATCGGCCGCGCCGCTGGATGAGCGGGCCGGATGAAGCACGGGCAACATTTGGCATAGTCGTCGCCAACATTCCAGTACGAAACCGCATTCCTGTACCGCGACAATGCCCGCGTGACAACCTTGTCCGTACGGTTGTGTTGGCATAGGCTCCTCATGGTGGGAATATAACTGATGGCACCGACACCATCCGTTATATTCCCACCACAATTCAATCAGTTGGCGGGCCGATTCACCTGACGCTCGGGAACCAAGCGCCAGGATCGGACCACTGGCACCATCGTCATAAGGGAAAAGCGATGTTTCAGACGGCGGAACTGGGACAACGAGTCTCTCGCGAGGATTTCGACCAGATCTCCAATGACCTTCGCAGCGAATTGCTCTCCGCCCAGCAGGATCTGCGGCAGGCCGACTTCCCCGTCGTCCTCGTCTTCGCCGGCGTGGACGGCGCCGGCAAAGGCGAATCGGTCAACCTGATAAACGAATGGATGGACCCGCGATGGATCGTTACCCGGGCCTATGACGAACCGTCGGACGAGGAGCGCGAGCGCCCCGAGTTCTGGCGCTTCTGGCGGGACCTGCCGCCCAAGGGACAGGTCGGCCTGTTCCTCAGCTGCTGGTACTCGAGGCCCATCCTGGACCAGGTTCACGGCCGCAGCAGCCGCGGCGAATTCGAGCGGCAACTCGACCGCATCGCCGCTTTCGAGACCATGCTGGCCGCCGACGGCGCCCTGATCCTGAAATTCTGGATGCATCTCGGCAAGGATGCCCAGAAGCGCCGCCTGAAAAGCCTCGAGAAGGACCCCCTGCAAAGCTGGCGCGTGTCCAAGCGCGATTGGCGCAATTGGAAACTCTATGACAGCTTCATCGCCACCGCCGAAAGGACGATCCGGCACACCGATGGCGGGCAGACGCGCTGGGTGATCGTCGAGGGCGAAGACCCTCGGTACCGCAGCCTGTCGGTGTTGACCACCCTGCGCGACGCCATTCGCCAGCAGATGATCGAGCGTCAGGCCCGCATCAAGATCATCACGGAAGCCCAGGCCGAAGCGGCGGCTCAGAGATCGGCCGAATTGGCCCAGGTCCATGAAAGCCGGCCGGCCATCGAGAAAGCGGCTGAGCAAGAGGCGCGAGCCGGCCGGAAAGCCAAGCCATCGACCGTCGCGTTGACCGCCGAGGGCCGAATGAAAGGCCTGACGGTGCTCGACTCCCTGGACATGGCGGCGACATTGCCAAAGGAAGAGTATGGCCAGGCCTTGCGGCAGGCCCGGGCGGAATTGGCCGCCCTGTCCCGCAAGGCGCGCGATCGCGGCGTCTCCACCTTGCTGGTGTTCGAAGGCTGGGACGCCGCCGGCAAGGGCGGGGCGATCCGCCGGCTGACAGCGGGCCTCGATGCGCGAAACTACCGCGTGGTCCCCTTCGCCGCGCCCACGGATGAGGAAAGGGCTCAGCACTACCTTTGGCGATTTTGGCGGCATCTGCCACGCGCCGGCCGCCTGATGGTGTTCGATCGCAGCTGGTACGGCCGCGTCCTGGTGGAACGGGTCGAAGGCTTCGCCCTGACCGACGAATGGATGCGGGCCTATGCGGAAATCAACGATTTCGAGGAGCAACTGATCCATCACGGCATGGTTCTGGCCAAGTTCTGGATCCACATCACCAAGGACGAGCAGTACAGGCGCTTCAGGGAGCGCGAGAGAATCGCCTACAAGCAGTGGAAACTGACGGATGAGGACTGGCGCAATCGGGCGAAATGGGAATTCTATGAATCGGCGGTCAATGAAATGGTGGAGCGAACCAGTACTGCCGAGGCACCCTGGACCCTGGTCGAAGGTAACGACAAGAACTTCGCACGCATCAAGGTGATCCGCACCATATGCGAGCAAATCAGGCGACGTTTGGGGTAACCCGGATGTTTCCGTCCAGGCAGCGGGCTCTGCCTTCCGATCTATAACGGTTGCTAGCCATCTACCCCACCCGACCGATTTTCTCCGCGGTATGGAGCAGCCATACTGCGGCCACTTCCAAGGCGGCCCCGTCAAGATCGCCAGGAAGGGAGGAAAACGAATTAACGAAAGGCAGGATGGGAATGCCAGATCGTCAATGACTTCCGGCGCAACCCATCCGGGCGAAGAGGAGAAGAGGGACATCGGTAGCCTCGAGGGCCGCCGGTCAGCCGCTGTTTTGCGGTATTTCTGAGGTAGCCTCCCCCAATCCCCCTGGGCTGTCTCGGAAACCCGCCGCCACGGGTTCCCCCAAACCCGTGGCGGCTCCTGTCCCCAGATTGAGCTTCAGCGAAAATTGCAGCGTTCGGTATTCACCTCGACCCAGCCGCGGGCATTGGCCGCACTCATGGTGAAATGATATTCGCTGTTGCGCACCGCGACGGCGTGTTCGATGGGCAGGGTGCCGGAAAGCTCGGTCTCCTTCGCGCCGCTGGCCGCCACCTTGACCTTCACCGGACGTTCCGGGTCGAACCATTGTTCATGGCCGCCGTTGGCGCCGGCCCCATCGGCTGAGATCGCCACGACTTCGTCGAAACGCACCGAGGTCTGGGCTGCGGGGCCTCTGTAACGCGGCGTCCTCACGAGAAACCTGCGTGTTCCCAGCATTTCGCAATCATGCGGGTTCTGTGCCGATTTGATGACGAATGCCAGGCGGCGCGGTTCCATGCCCGCCGCCAGCTTGGCCCGCAGGATTTCAGTCAGGTCCTTCAGTTCGTCCGTCGGCTTGGCCTGCTCGTAGAGGGCCTTGAAGTCATCGGCCTGCTTTCTCGCTTCGACCAACGCGGCCTGGTCGGCCTCGAGCTGGGTCTTTTCGGTCTGCACCGATTCGACCGCCTGCTGCAGATCCTGCCGCAGATTGCCCACCTGGTTCTGGGAGACCCGGAACCCCGCTTCATAGGCGTAATACGCGGTCACGCTGAAGATGCCCAGGACAAGGAGCAGCTTCAGCAGCCCCGATAAAACACGCCGCCGATTTTCCTCGCGGCGCCGACTTCTACGACGTTGCATGCCACCTCGACAATTAGATCAGTTCGCCGTCATCCTAGCCGCGACGATCGAGTGTCGCACACGCTTTTCGCGGTGACGGTCCGTTCCCGACGCGGCGCCGATTATCACGATGCCAATGAAAATCTTCTTACTGTCGGCCGAATGCTTTGAGGCCGGGCGCTCGGTGCCGCCGCCCATCGGTCATGCCGACGGACTGCTGGCACCTTCGCCGAACCACAGCCGCGAGGTCCACCGCGATTTCGTGGAGTGGGCTCGCGGCGGCGGGAGGGTCACATGGCGAACGGATGGTCCGGCTGAATACCGCGCAGCCGGCCGACCGGCAACGGAGCAACCGGCCGCAGTTCGTCGAACCACAGGACGGCGTCGAATTGCTGGGACAGGTCGGCAAGAACGTAGTGGTCTTCACGTTCCCCCCCGGGATGGTAGATCACATCGAGCAGGCGCTCCGGCCGAGGCTCGGAGAGAAAATCGCGTAAGGGAGGCGCGGACCTTTCGCCGAGCTCAAGAAGAAACTGCTTGCGAGCTGCGCCGGCGAACAGATGCTCATAGCTGTCGAAGCGGGCCGGGGGAAGCGGTACGGCTTGTGCCGCCGCCCCCCAATCGGCGGCCGCAGCGATCCGGCCGTGGTCCCCACCGCATCCGACCAACACCGCCGCCTCGCCCAAGGAACGGCGAGCCAGTTCGCCCAGGTTGAAGGTGCCGGACCACCCCATTTCGGTGGCTGCCGAATTGCCGGCCTGCGCGTTATGCGCCCAGACAACCGCCTTGGCCGGGGGGCTTCGGCAGCCGAGACACGACAACAGGAGGTCGAACATGTGCCGGTTCCGCAAATTCCATGACGCCGGCGCCCCACGATACAGGTATCGGTAGTAGCGTTCGGCCGAGTGGAGCAGCTTGGCCGCCTGGCCTTCCGGAACCTCGTCTGCGGCGGCCTCGAGACGGTCGACCAGCGCATCGCCAAGTCGATGCACCACCTCGTTTTCGTAAGGGTGCAAGCCTTCGTCTCCGGCCGCCTCGCGCAATCCGTAGGCGCCGAAATGCCAGGGCGCCAGTTCGGAGAACTCCAGGCGAGCGGCCACTGCGGCTTGCGGGGCGATCCTGTCGAGCAGTTGCAGCGTCAGGCAGATCGAGGAATGCAGGCTGAATATGTCAAGACCGACAAACCGGACTTCGCGGCCGCGCGCGGTCCTGCCGTTCCATGCCCGCAGCCAGTCGATGAAGCTCCGCATTTCAGTGGTTCGCCAAGCCCAGCCGGGAAAATCGGCGAAAGCCCACCCCTGGTCTCGCACCGGCGCGCGGTGCCGGGTAAAATGGTCGATGCGCCGCCCATCGGCCCAGTCAGCCTCTACCGCCACGACAGTGAATCCGTGGCGCTCGATCAGCCGGCGCGTGATTTGCGCGCGGGCGCGGGCAAACTCGCTGACGCCGGGGCAGGCCGTCCCCAGCATCACGACGCGCGCGTCGCCGTAGCGGTCGAACACACGGGCGAAACTATCGTCGCCAAAATCGGGAAGCGCCTCGGCCGCAGAGGCGACCAGGCGCTCCACCTCATTGAACCGTGGGCGCGCCTGGCGCCCCCCTTCCGCCCGCCGTTCGGCCGGGCGATCGGGCTCATCAGGGGACATCCGGCCCTCCGGAGCTGGCTTAACGTCCTTGACGCCGATAGGTCCCGACCAGTTCGGCCTGCCCGATGACATGATCCCGGGCAACCGCCACCACCTCTTCGACCTTGGCCCCCTGCCGGACCGACAGATGTTCCACGTCCAGGGCGGCGATGTTGAAATGGTAGTGATGGGGCTTGTCGCCTTCGGGCGGCAAGGGGCCGGCGTAACCTACCTTGCCGAAGTCGTTGACCGCCTGATGAACCTGATCGCCCTGGCCGGGCAGACCTTCCTTCAGCAGCCGCCATTCCGGCGGTATGTTCCACACCGCCCAATGGTGGAAAGTTCCGCGGGGAGCATCGGTATCCTCGCAGTAGACCAGGAAGCTCTTGGTCCCGTTCGGCACGTTGCGCCATTCGAGGCCCGGGGACATGTCTTCGCCATCTCCGGTATATTTCTCAGGAATAGTTGCACCGGTCTGAAAGGCCGGACTCGACAATTGCATCGCTCGCTCCTTTCTCTCGGTTCGACGGTACTCACGCCGCCTGAGGCAACAATTCCACCTTCATCCAACCGGGCTGGCGCTCATCGAACGCCTTGAAGGCCTCGATGGCATTGACAAGGGGCTCGACCTGCGTAAGGACGGTGACCGGGTCGCACGCGCCCGCCACCACGGCATCCAGCAGCACGGGGATGATGGTTCGATGATTGCAGTTGCCCAATCGGATGGTGAGGTTCTTATGCATGGCTTTTCCGAGCGGAAAGCGGGCGGCCGGCAGCGGATAGACGCCGATGATCGACAGGGTTCCCGCCTTGGCCAGGGCGTCGGTCGCCCACTCCACCGCCTGGAACGGCGCATTGCCGGGCTGCCAGTTTCCCCGGCTTGGATAGGATTCCGGCGCAACCTGCTTCACGTCCTCCGGCCGCCCATCGTGAGCTGAAACAGCATCGACGCCAACCGCGTCGATGGCTCGGTCGACACCGATGCCGCCGGTCAGGTCCCGCACCGCCTCGACCGGGTCTTCGTGGACGAAATCGATCACTTCGGCGCCCTGGTCGCGGGCCATGCCCAGGCGGTCCGGAAGCCCGTCGACCGCCAGAACACGGCCGGCCCCCTTCATCCAAGCCGAGGCAATGGTGAACTGCCCGACCGGCCCGCAGCCGAACACCACCACCGTATCCCCCGGCGTAACTTCGGCGTTGTCGGCGCCGAAATAGCCGGTCGGGAAGATGTCCGACAGAAGAATGGCCTGGTCGTCCGAGACGGCGTCGGGCAGTTTGATCAGATCGGCCGCGGCGAACGGCACGCGCACGTATTCCGCCTGCATGCCGTCGAACGGTCCGCTCGCTTCAGGGCCGCCATAGAACGCCGTGCCGGCATGCAGGCCGTGGGGGTTGGCATTGTCACATTGGGCGGTGTAGCCGCTACGGCAATATGAACAATAGCCGCAACTGATGGTCGACGGGATGACGACGCGGTCGCCGGGCTTAAAATTGCGGACATTGCGCCCCACCTCTTCGACCACGCCGACCCCCTCATGGCCGAGGATGGTCCCTGGACGCATGCCCGGCAATGTGCCGCGCACCATGTGGAGATCGGTGCCGCATATGGCGGCCGCGGTAATGCGAACGATGGCGTCGCCAGGCTGTTGAATTGTAGGTTCGGGCACATCCTCCATGCGGATATCGCCCACTCCGTGGAAGACGACTGCCTTCATGAGAGCTCCCTCCTTTCGGATCGTGTCGCCGAAGCCGGCGCACCAAACAGGCATAATCCGGAAATGGGGGCGCGCTCGCGCCATAGTCAGTTGCCCCACGGCCTACCTCGGAGGAGACCGCGGTTTCGCTCCTTTGGGAAAGATGAGGGCGGGACCGGATTGTCCCACCCGGGGCGGGGCTTGTCGCAAACTCCGCTTCGTTCCGAAGCGGAGTTTGCTCCAGGGGCTGCGATTTTCTCTTCAGCAGCAGCGGCCGATCTTGCCGTTGGCTCCCCCGTAGCGACTTTCCTGCCGCTCACGGAAGAATTCCTCGTAGCTCATGATCGGCTCGCCCGGATGCGTTCTCTTCCGGTGCTCGACATAGGCCTGATAGTCGGGAAGCCCCACCATCAGGCGCCCCGTCTGCTGAAGACGACCAAACAACGTTTTTACTGCGTCACGCATGTCCCATCTTTCCACCGATCTCGATGGCGGTCACGCGGGGTGATGCCAGCGCCTTGCGCACCGAGACCACTCCGAACACCAGCATGGCGACGACCACCAAGTCGAAGGCGCCCGCCATGACGGCGTTCACATAGTCGTTGAAGACGATCCGCGACATTTGCTCAATGGTCTTGGCCGGAGCCAGGACCTGTCCCTGCGCCAGCGCCTCGCCGAACTTGCTGGCGTGTGCCAGGAAGCCGATCGCCGGCGACGGATCGAACAGCTTCTGAAGACCCGCCGTCAAAGTACAGATGAGCAGCCACGCGGTCGGCAGCAAGGTAACCCAGGCATATTTCTCCTTCTTCATCTTGAAGAGCACGACGCTGCACATGATCAGCGCAATGCCGGCAAGCATCTGGTTCGAGATGCCGAACAGCGGCCACAGGGTGTTGATACCGCCCAGCGGGTCGACAACGCCGGCATACAGGAAATATCCCCAGCACATCACCGCCAAGGCCGAGCCGATGAGGTTGTTGGTCCAGCTCTTCGTAACCCTGAAAGAGGGGATCACCGCACCCACGAGATCCTGGATCATGAACCGGGCGACACGAGTGCCCGCATCCACCGTGGTCAGGATGAACAGCGCCTCGAACAGGATGGCGAAATGATACCAGAAGCCCATCATTGCCTTGCCGCCGAGGAACCTGTGGAAGATCTCGGCCATGCCGACGGCCAGAGTCGGCGCGCCGCCGGCCCGTGACAGTATGCTGTTTTCACCGATGTCCTGGGCGACCTGCGTCAGCATTTCAGGCGTGACGACGAAGCCCCAGCCCGAGATCACCGAGGCCGCTTTTGCGGCGTCGGCGCCGATGACGCCAGCCGGGCTGTTCATGGCGAAATAGACGCCCGGTTCAAGTACGCTGGCGGCGATCATCGCCATGATGGCGACGAAGCTCTCCATCAGCATCCCGCCATAGCCGATGAAGCGGCCCTGGGCCTCGCTCTCCAACATCTTCGGGGTGGTGCCGGACGAGATCAAGGCATGGAAGCCCGACACCGACCCGCAGGCGATAGTGATGAACAGGAAGGGGAACAGGCCGCCCTTGAACACCGGACCGGTGCCGTCGATGAACTTGGTCACCGCGGGCATCTTGAGATCCGGCAGGACGATGACGATACCGATGGCCAGGGCGGTAATCGTACCGACCTTGAGGAAGGTGGACAGATAGTCGCGCGGCGCCAGCAGCAGCCAGACCGGCAGCACCGAAGCGACGAAGCCATAGCCGATGATGATCAGGGCCAGGGTTTCGCCCTTGAAGGTGAACAGCGGACCCAGTTCCGGGCTCTCCGACACTGTCCGGCCATAAATCAGGGCGGCAAGCAGCAGCGCGAATCCGATGATCGACATCTCGCCGACCCGGCCGGGGCGGATGAAGCGGCCGTAGAGGCCCATGATCATCGCCGTCGGAATGGTGGCGAACACGGTGAAGGTGCCCCAGGGACTAGCCGCCAATGCCTTGACGACGACCAGGGCGAGGACAGCCAGCAGGATGATCATGATCAGCATCACGCCGATCAGCGCCACCGCGCCGGCCACCGGCCCCATCTCGCTGCGGATGATGTCACCCAACGACCGGCCGTCGCGTCGCGTCGAGATCATCAGCACGGTGAAGTCCTGCACCGCGCCGGCCAGCACCACGCCGATCAGGATCCATAGGCTGCCGGGCAGGTAGCCCATTTGAGCGGCGAGGACCGGCCCGACGAGCGGCCCCGCTCCGGCGATGGCAGCGAAATGATGGCCGAACAGCACGTATTTGTTGGTCGGAACATAGTCGAGGCCGTCATTGTAACGGACCGCGGGCGTCTCGCGGTTCGGGTCGACCTCCAAGACTTTTTCGGCGATGAACAGGCCGTAGAAGCGAAAAGCAATCAGATAAGTGCACACGGCGGCGATCACCAGCCATACGGCGTTGATCGTCTCACCGCGACTGACTGCGACGACGCCATAGGCGATCGCGCCAACGAGGGCCAGGACGGCCCAGCCCACTCGGGGAAGTACATTGGTCATGGTGACGTCTCCGCACACATGCGCGCGGGCGCGCGCATTTTTTCCGAAATGTGGGGACAACTACCTCAAAAAAAAATGCCAAGAGTACCCGTGCCGCCCCCCAAGGCGATCCAATGGATACCGGCCTTGTTACGGTCTCCCCACAAATCCCCATACCAAGATGCAACCATAAGAACACTCCTCTCGGATTGATTTGTCAATCTCCGAGCATTACGATCGCCACCCCATTGCAGCATGGGAGACAAGCATTGGCGGCACGCGAAAACGTCATGATGAACCATCAACTCTTGTCGTGACCTGATTGCCGCTGTAGGACAGACTGCAGAAACCAGCCGAGGATGCCCATGCCGCCGAAGAAGAACTTGCTTAAGTTGAACCCGCTCCAATTGCGTACTTTGGCTTTGTTCCAGGAAATGGCGCGCCACCCTGAACTGGCCACCATCCATCCGGAAACCGGCGAGGCATTCCTGTCTCAGATCCCACACCCGCACGGCGATCACTTCCACATCGGGCGGAAGGTGGTGGCGGCGCGGGATGCAACCGGCCTGCACAACCCGGCCGTCTGGGTCGCATTGGAGCGCAAAGGGCTGGCCCGGGGTTCGCACCCGTTCGCCCTGACCCTGACGCGTGAAGGGCTGGCCTACGACACCGGCCTGGCCGACCAGATTCTTCATGGTTCGGACCATTGAGCCGCATTTGACCCAGCATCGACAGGAAGATATCCGCGTGAGCGCGCCCCTGTACGGCCAAGTGCCGGACCAGCCACGGTCCATCCTCGTCTATGTCGGCGTGGATCTAGTTGGCGACGGCCTTATGAAGCTGCCGTTCCTGCGCGCGTTGCGCGCCGCCTATCCGGCTGCCCGGATCACCTGGATGGCCGGCATCGGCAAGACGGTCTATGCGGGGATCCTGGCGCCGCTGGCACAGGGCCTGATCGATGAGGTACTGGAAAACCCCCGCATCGGTATTCACTGGTGGGAACTGCTGCGGCGCCCGTTGCCTGGCCGCAGCTTCGACCTGGTGATCGACACCCAGCGGCGGGTACTGACCACGCTGATCCTGAAGCGCATCAGGCACCGCATTTTCGTGTCCGGCGCAGCAGACTGGTACTTCTCCGACCGCCGCCCCGCGCAGCGCCCCCCGAAGCCGCCGGCAATGATCCGCCAGATGTTCGAATTGATCGCGCTGGCAAGTGGCGCGCCGGCACGGCCGGATGCTCCTCTCCATCTCGACCCCGCCATCGAAGCAGAAGCGGAGCGGCGGCTGCCGGACGGGCCGGTCTATGTGGGATTGGCCCCCGGCGCGGGCGGGAAGCACAAATGCTGGCCGCTCGAGCATTACATTGCCCTGGCCATGCGCCAAGTGACGGCTGGACGTCAGCCCGTCATCTTCCTGGGCCCGGACGAGCGGGACTGGGAAGGGGAAATACGCGACGCGGTGCCGGCCGCCTTGCTGCCCCTGGACCCTGAGGCCACGCCGCTGCTGACCATCGCCTTGGCCCGAAGGCTGTCGGTCGCGGTCGCCAACGATAGCGGGGCCGGGCACATGCTGGCCGCGGCCGAGATCCCGTTGATTTCCCTGTTCGGGCCGACCTCTCCGGACAAGTTCGCACCGATGACGCCCCGGCTCACCGTCATACGCGCCCAGGATTTCGGCGCCGAGAGCATGGACGCCATCCCTTTGGCGGTGGTTGCCGACACCATCGATCGATCATTGAAGGCCTGATCGGCACGCGAAGACGGTTGAAGGTGGACCCGGCCAGCCCAAAATGGTGAGGGACCAGGTTCCACCGGGGTAAAAGCCGTGCCGGCCACAGACCTGTCGAAATCGCCTGTCATCGTGTGGTTTCGCCGCGACCTTCGTGTCGCCGACAACCCCGCCTTGACCGAGGCGGTGGCGCGCGGTGGCCCGATCATTCCGCTTTATCTGCTGGAGGAGGATGCCCCGCGGCCCCTGGGCGGTGCGGCGCGGTGGTGGCTACATTATGCTCTGAAGTCCCTGTGCCGTGAGCTGTCGCAACTGGGCGGTCAACTGGTCCTGCGGCGGGGCCGCGCCGTCGATGTCATTCCCCGACTTGCCGAAGAAAGCGGAGCCGGTGCCGTATTGTGGAACCGCCGGTACGACCCAAGCGAAGCCGCCGTCGACGCGGCCGTCGCCTCCGCCCTGGCCATCAGGCAAATTGAAGTCAGGGACTTCAACGGCTCCCTGTTGTTCGATCCCGACACAATACGCAACCGACAGGGCCAACCCTTCCAGATTTTCACTCCTTTCTGGCGGTTCTGCCTGTCGCTGGGGGAACCGCCCCGGCCGCTGCCCCGGCCCCTCGCTCTCTCCGCCCATCCACCGCTCCGGTCCGAGGCCCTGGCCGACTGGCCGCTTCAGCCCCGCTTTCCCGACTGGAGCGCCGGGCTTTGCGCCACCTGGACACCGGGCGAGGACGCGGCCACCGCCCGTCTGTCCGATTTCGTCGATGAGGGGTTGGCGCGCTATACGCAACGCCGCGACCTCCCCGACCAGGACGGCACGTCACGCCTTTCGCCGCACCTTGCGTTCGGCGAGATCAGTCCGCGCCAGGTCTGGCATGCCGCCTGCGCTGCGGGAGCCCTTCCCGCCGAGGGGTATCTGCGTGAATTGGGCTGGCGCGATTTCTGCCACCACACCCTCTATCACTTCCCGACCTTACCCGAAGAGCCATTGCGCAAAGAGTTCCAGGACTTCCCCTGGGCGGCCAATGACGCCCACTGGAATGCCTTCATTGCCGGCCGCACAGGCTATCCCATCGTCGACGCGGGGATGCGTGCGCTGTGGGAGACTGGATGGCTGCACAACCGGCTGCGGATGATCGTGGCCTCCTTCCTGGTGAAGGATCTGCTGATCCCCTGGCAGCGGGGACAAGAGTGGTTCCGCGACACCCTGGTCGATGCCGACGTCGCCAGCAACGCCGGCGGCTGGCAATGGGTGGCCGGCTGCGGTATCGAGTCCGCCCCCTATTTCCGCATATTCAATCCCGTCATCCAGGGGGAAAAGTACGACCCTCGGGGCCGCTACGTGCGCCGCTGGGTGCCGGAACTGGCACGCCTTCCCGACCTTTACATCCACCAGCCCTGGGTGGCACCGCCCGAAATCCTTGCCGGCGCGGGGATCGCCCTTGGCCGTGACTATCCGCCTCCGATCATCGACCATGCGGTCGCCCGGCGCCGGGCCTTGCTGGCCTATGAACGGATCCGCGGCGCGGCCTAACCTGCCCGCATACGGCGTTTGCGGAAGAAGCGGAAGACCGGGCCGATGACGCGGAACCGCTCGTACATGTACTGCCCTGCGTCCCAGTAGTCGAACTGCTCGACCACCCTCCCCTGCGCATCGAAATGCAACGTGGTGACGGCATCGACGATCCACGGGTGGCCCTTGCCGAGCAGCCGGGGGCGGCAGGTGAAATGCCACCGCAGAAAACAGACGTCCTCGGCGCAGGCACAATGGGTCACAATGAAACGCGGAGCATCGACGATATCGAACAGGCCGGCATAGACGCGCTTTACATTCTCGATGCCACGGACATCGTGGATGGGATCACGAAAACGAATATTGGGGGCGACCAGTCTCGACAGCGCCGAAAGGCTGGAGGGCGAGAGAGTCTCGAGAAACTCCTTGAACGCACGGCAACGGTGGTGAGTTTCCATACCCGTATTATACCCGGACCGTCGGTCCTCCTAAAGAGATTGGGCGACATGCTGCGGTTACCAGAGTGGTAGGCCTCCGCCGCGCCATCTCCCTCCTTGTGGCGGCGGCGGTACTCCGCAAGGCGAATGGACGCAGCGACGAAAGGATCGCTACGCTTTCTTGAGCGGAAAAGGCGGAACCGGGGAAGGGACCATGTCGCTAGGCGAATGGGACGGACTGGCTCCGGCGGCGGCGGTCATCGGGCTGATGATTCTGGCCCTCTGGCCGGACCGGCCGGCACCGGTCAGTTACAACGGCACCGGCTGGATGGAGGCCTTGGAAGACACTTCGGCGGGCCAAGCCGTCTCGTGGCGCGACCCGGCCTCCGGACGAAGCGGGACGCTGATCCCCGCCGGCATCTTTCGAGCATCAAACGGCCTCTGGTGCCGGCGCTACTCGATCAGTCTGGAGGACAAAAGCGAGCACCCGGCCGCCAACCGGGTTGCCTGCCGGATGGCCCAGGGCGGTTGGCGCGAACAACCGACGGGCCAGATGCGCCAAGCCGCACACCTGCCGAGACGGGTCGAACAGCTGGCCACCGGCCCGCTGTGATCCTATTCCAGCCGGCCCAGGGCCCGCGCCAGCACCAGATACAGTTTCCCGACCTCGGCGCTGGTGAACGTTCCGGTGAGGACGTCGGCCCGGTCAGCGGCGCGCGCTTGATTGAGCAGGGTTTCGAACTCCGCCAGGTAGCGGTTGACGTAATCGCGGAACTGGCCGTCGTCCTCGTAGCGCGTGCGGATGGCTGCAATCTGGCCGCGGTCGAGGTTCTTCAGGATTTTGCGCAAGAACACCGACTGGTCGCCGGAATGGAACTCCCGCCAGGTCTTGTCGTCCACCCCGGACTGGAACACCCGGCTGATGTCCACCGACAGGGACTGCAGCTTTTCCACCAGATAGGCCGCCGTCTGCAGGAAATTCTCGACGCTGACGCTGCTGCGCTGCTGCTCCAACTGCTGGGCCCGCTGCTCCGCCTCGCGCGAGGCGGAGACTAGCACCTCCGCCTGGCGGCCGAACGCCTGCACCAGGGTCTCGGCATGCTGTGACAGCCGCTCGCCGGTGAGCCCCAAATCGGTCGATTTCTGCCGCAGCATCTCGAACACGCTTTCCAGCTGCTGTCCGGTCTGCTCGGTGGTGCTCGACAGCTCCAGCGATTGACGCCGCAGACTTTCGCCCGCCCCCCGAACCTGGGCGCTGATACGGTCGGCCGATGTCGCCAAGTCGCGGATCCCGCTTTTCAGCTGGTCGGCGGTGGTCACCACCTGGGCAGTCGTCTTGCTTGCCGTCTCTTCGAATTCGCGCGACACCTGGCGCAAGCCGTCGCCCGAGGCGCGAGCCTGCAATTGCGCCTGCTGGACCGTGTCACCCAATTCGACCGCATTCTGCCGGAGTTGCTGACCGAAGGCTTTGAGGAGGTCCGACGACGTTTCGGCGATACGCGACAGTTCCGCCGCCTCGCCGGACAGGAGTTGGCCAACCCCGGCCACCCCGGCTTCCGCCTGCTGTGCCGCGCCCGTCACCACGTCGGATTGGCGCCGTACATCCTCGCCGACGGCCCGCAGCCGCGCTCCGGCCTGCTCGGCCGCAAGGGCCAGTTGGCCGCCCCGCTCGCCGAAGGCGTCGGATACCAACTGAATATCCTCGATGGCCCGTTGCGAGGCCATGCTGACATCCTGGCTGCGCAGGCGCAGGACTTCGCCGGCGGACTGCAGTTCGGCGCTGACGCGGCTCGATATGGCCACAAGGTCGTTGACGTTCTGCCGCAGGATGTCGGCGATGCCCTTGACCCGCGCCATGATCTGCTCGGAGGTGGAATGCAGATGGCGCGACTGCTGGCCCAGCGTCGCTTCGCTGAGCTTCGACTGGGTCGATACCAGATTGGCGATGTCGGCCAGTTCGTCGGCCTGCTTGCGCAGGCTGTTGCGGATCGATTCGGCCTGCGCCGCGGCCCGCTCTGAGCCGCGGTTCAGTTCGTCGACATGCTGGCGCAACGCCTCGAACAATTCGCGTGCGCGGACATTCATCTGGTCGGATGCGGCGGCCAGCGCGCGGCTGTGGCCGGCGAAGCCCTCTCCCACTTCCCGGACGCGCGTCATGGCGCGTTCCGCCGCGCTCTCCACCTCGTCGCGGCGCTGCAGGAACACCTCGCCCACGGTCCCCATCTGCTGGCTGGCGTCGTCCGCGGCGGAACGCAGCGACTCGGCATGCCGATTCATCAGTTCGCTCAGTTCGCGGAAATGCGTCATCGCCTGATCCGAGGCCGAGGACAGCTCCCGCGTCTGCACCCCCAGTCCCTCCTCGACGATCTTCACCCGGGCCAGCACGCGCTCGGTGATCTGGTCCAGTCCTGCGGCCTGGTTTTCCAACGAGACGGTGATTCGCTGGGTCTGTTCAGCCAGCCGTCCCGAGGCGTTGGCCAAGTCGGCATTCTGGCGGGTGAACAGGGCGTCGAGCGAGGCGATGCGGCTTTGCAGTTCCGACGTGACTTCACCGGCGCGGGCCGACGCCTTGTCCGAAGTGCCCAGGATCAAATCCGCCTGTGCCGCCACGATACGTGCCAGTTCCTCAACGCGGCTTCCGGCGGCGCCGACCGCCTTGCCCAAACTGTCCGCCGCGTGCTGGATCTGCAGGTTGGCCTCGTCCGCCTGTCCAGACGCCTTGGCCGACGCCTCTTCCAGGCGCGCCACCTGATCGCCCATGGTGATGCCGAAATCTTTCGCCCGGGCCACGGCTTCGTCGGTAGCCCCGATCAGATCCTGCGTCACGCCGCGCACCTCGACGACCCGCGCGACCGCACTGTCGGTGCATCGGGACAGCGTCTCCACTTCGGTCCGGAGGCTTTCCACTACGCGCAGCGTGTCGGCGCTGAAGCGTTCGGCCAGCGAGCCCATGGCCTCGGCCTGGCGCGCCAGCTGCTGGCCCGCCGCTTCGGCCTTCGCCGCCGCGCTCTCCGAGGAAGCGGCAAGATCAGCCGCCTGGCGGCGCAAGGATTCGCCGATGGCGGCGACGCGCTGCTCGGCCCCGTCGGTGGGATAGACCAGCCGATCCAGATAGCGGCGGAGTTGCGCCGCTTCATGTTTCATTACGGCGCCACGATCGAGAAAGGCGACGACCAGCCACAGGATCGCCAGGGGCAGGATGGCGGCACCGACCAGGCCGCCGAACTCGGATGGCTGCAATTCGAGCAGATTGCCCCAACCCACCGCCCTGTCGATGTAGCTGTAGCATACAACGAGCCAAGCCAGACTGCCCACCGAGGCACAACCGTAGATAAGGCGCATGCGCCATTGGACGGCTTCACCCCCGATGTCTTCCTCCCAGCCCACCGCCCGCACTGCAGGTGGGCGCGGCACCTCGTGCGGTATCTCGAGTAGAGCCGCATCATCAGGCAGGACGGCAGTATGCTCTTCGTCAGCCATTGCATATCCGATCAGGCTAGGTTCCCCATGCGACGTTGCCACAAAGGGCGCATAGGTCAATGGCTTTCTGATCGGATTGCCTAACTCATCCGGCTTTCCTCGGCAGGGGTTCGGGCAGGGTTGCGGCCAGCGACAGCCATGGCTGCCAGAGGCCCTCCCACATCCCGGCCCACAATGCCAGCGATTCGCTTGCCAGCCAGAAAGCGAGTGCAACCTGAGGATGAGAAAGCCATCGCCCCACCGCCTCGAATGTCGGCGTCGCCCTCAGGCGGATGTCGAGGATCTCGGCCTGCTCGGGCGCAAGCGACCAACGGGTGATCTCGACGTCGAGCCCAGGCAAATGCGTCGTCCAGGTCGTTTCTTCCATGGATGCCTCGTGCCTTGGGAAAAACCGTAATGATGCCCGGAATCACCGTGGATGGCCACATCCCGCAAGAGGATCGGTCGGCGGGAAGCGCTCAGCGGACGGCGACCGGCCATTGATATTCGTCGAGGAACGCCCGGAATTCGTCCGCGGGCAGTGGCGGCCGGAAATGGAAGCCCTGCACCAGGTCGCACTCCACCGATTGCAGGAAGGCAAGTTGTTCGGGAGTCTCGACGCCTTCGGCGACCACCTGCATCCTAAGCCCGTGAGCCATCGAAACGATCGCCCGGACCAGCGCTGCGTCATCGGCATTGATGCTGACCTCGGAGACGAAGGAACGGTCGATCTTGACGATGTCCACCGGCAGGCGCCGCAAATAGCTGAGCGAGGAATAGCCGGTGCCGAAATCGTCGATGGACAGCTGGATGCCCATGTCGCGGATCGACCGCAGCCAGGCCAGCATCTTGTCGCTCTCCTCGATGATGAAGCTTTCGGTGATCTCGAACTTCAGCAGGTGTGGCGGCAGGCCGGTGGATTGAAGCACATCCGTGGCGAACCGGGTGAAGCGGGCCAGGCCCAGCTTGGCCTGGCGGGTCGACAGATTGACAGCGACGCTGACCGGGGGCCGGCCCGGCTTCTGCCAGGTAACGGCGTCGTTGCAGGCAGCATCAAGGACCCATTCGCCCAAAGTGCCGATCAGCCCGGTTTCCTCGGCGACCGGGATGAACTCGCCCGGCGCCACCAGGCCCAGCCTGGGATGCTGCCAGCGAACCAGCGCCTCGGCGCCTTCGACCCGCAGCGTGCCCGCCTCGAAGATGGGTTGATAATAGACCACCAGCTCGTCGCGCTCGATGGCGTGCCGTAGTTCGTTGCCCAGCGTGGCCAGGGTCTGTACCCGCTCGTTCATGTCGCGGGTGAAGAAGGCGAAAGTATTGCGCCCGGTTTCCTTGGCCCGGTACATCGCCATGTCGGCATTGCGCAGCAAGGTGTCTTCGTCTGTGGCGTCGTCGGGGAAAATGGTGATGCCGATGCTGGCGCCGATGGCGAACTGACTGCCATCGAGCCAGAACGGCCGCGCCAGCGCGCCGATGACCTTTTCCGCCACTGTCGCGGCGGCGACGCTGGCGGCCCCTTTGGCCGTGTCGATGCGCTTCAGCACGATGGTGAATTCGTCGCCCCCCAGGCGCGATACCGTATCGTTGTCGCGCACACAGGCGGCCAGCCGGCGTCCGGCTTCCTGCAGCAGCAAGTCGCCGATCGAATGCCCCAGAGTGTCGTTGATCAGCTTGAAATGGTCCAGATCGACGAACATCAGCGCGAGCCCATGGCGGTCGCGGCGGGCATCGGCCACTGCCTGGCTCAGTCGGTCGAGGAACAGCGCCCGGTTGGGGAGGCCCGTCAGCCCATCGTAGTTCGCCTGCCGCCAGATCTGCTCCTCATCGCGCTTGCGCTTGGTGATGTCGCTGAAGATCCCGACATAACGGCTCACCGAGCCATCGGCGTCCGAGATCACCGACACGGACAACCACTGGGGGTAGATTTCGCCGGTCTTGCGCCGGTTCCAGATCTCGCCCTGCCATTGCCTGGCGGTGCGCAACTGCTCCCACATTGCGGCGTAGAACTCGGTCTCGTGGCAACCCGACTGCAGGATCCGGGGGTTCCTGCCGATCACCTCGGCAGGGTCATACCCGGTGATGGCGCTGAAGGCGGGATTGACCGCGACGACGTTGTTCTCGGCATCGGTGACGATGATGCCTTCGGCCGAGGTGGCAAAGACAGTGCCGGCGAGCCGCTGGCTATCTTCCTCGCTGCGACGGCGCTCCTCGATCTCAACGCTCAAACGGCGATTGGCGTCTTCAATCAGGCCGAGGAAGTGCCGCAGTTCGGCGCGGCTGCGGTGCAGGTCGATGAACACGCGCACTTTCGACAACAGGACGATTTCATTGATCGGCTTCTCGATATAGTCGACGGCGCCCGCGTCATATCCTTTGATACGGTGTACATCGTCCTTGTAGGCGGCGGTGACGAAGATCACCGGGACGTCGCGCGTCCGTTCCTCGCCACGCAACAACTGGGCCACCTCGTAACCGTCCATGTCCGGCATATGGACGTCGAGCAGGATCAGGGCGAAGTCGTGCTCCAACGTCAGCGCCAACGCCTCGTTGCCGGAACCGGCCGCGACGATCTCGGCATCGACCTTGGCCAGCAGCCGGCGCAAGGCCACCAGGTTTACCGGCAGGTCATCGACGATGAGAATTGTCGGACGTGGCAGGGTCGCGGCGGGAAGCACTGGCTTCATCGTCCGCCTCGGCGCGGTTGCGGCGGCGCCAGGGCCATCAACTGCCCCGCCAGTGCCGCCAGCGGCAATACGCAGTCGGCCAGGCCGGCGTCGATGGCCGAACGCGGCATCGTATCGGCGAAGGCCTGTGTGGGATCCTGGACCAGGCAGTAACCGCCCATCTGCCGGATGGCCCGCAAGCCGGCGGTCCCATCGCTGTTGGCGCCCGTCAGCACCACGCCGATCAACCCACACCCCCAGGTATCGGCGGCGGACTGGAACAAGACGTCGATGGAGGGGCGGACGTTGCAGACCTTCTCGTCGACCGACAGCGAAAAGGTCTCGTCTTCCTCGACCAACAGGTGGTAGCCCGGCGGCGCCACATAGACGTGCCCAGGCAAGGCTTTGGCTTTTTCCTCGGCTTCGGCAACGGAAAGCCGGCAGACGCTTTCCAGCAATTCGGCCAGCAGGCTGCCGCCGTCCGGCGCCATGTGGGCGACCACCACGACGGGCAGCGGAAACTCCCGCGGCAGCGGCGCCAGCAGCTGCCGCAAGGCCTCGAGACCGCCGGCCGAGCAA
The DNA here is from genome assembly GCA_021793155.1 of Pseudomonadota bacterium. Lineage (GTDB taxonomy): Bacteria > Pseudomonadota > Alphaproteobacteria > Rhodospirillales > Magnetospirillaceae > DUZF01. The sequence continues at coordinate 118,842 of JAJYTF010000002.1, forward strand.
CCGACCGCCACGGCGCGGAAGCGAGTGGCGGCAGTCATTGCACAGCCTCCCGCTTCTTGAAAATGCGATTGCCCCGGTCGATCACCCGGAACCGGTCGGCAAAATCGGTGAACTGCAGGCTTTCGCGGTTGCCAAGGCAAAGATATCCGCCGCGTACGAGGCAGTCGTGGAACAGCGACAGGACCCGGTTCTGCAGGCTGCGGTCGAAATAGATCAGCACGTTGCGGCAAAGCACCAGGTTGACTTCGCAGAACACCCCATCGGCCACCAGATTGTGGTGGGCAAAGACGATGCGCTCGCGGATCTCATCGTCGATCTTAGAGAAGTTGTATGCGGTATGGAAATAATTGGCGAGCGCAGCCTTGCCGCCGGCTTGCTGGTAGTTCTGCGAAAAGGCGGCCAGGTGGCGGGCCGGATAAATTCCCTCCTCGGCCTTGGCCAAGGCGACGTCGTTGATATCGGTGGCGTAGATCTGAGCCTTGTGCAGCAGGCCTTCCTCCTTCAACAGGATGGCCAGCGAATAGGGTTCCTCGCCGGTGGCGCAGCCGGGTTGCCAGACGCTGATGCGGGGAAAGCTGTCGAGAACCGGCAGTACATCGCGCCTCAAGGCCAGGAACACCTGGGGATCACGGAACATCTCGGTCACCGGGACCGACAGATGGGCCAAGGCCTGCGCCAGGAAGTCCTGATCATGCAGTAGCCGCGGGATCAGTGCGGACAGCTCCCGGCAGCCTTGCGACTGCGCCAGGGCGAGTACCCGCCGCTTCATCGACGCCCTGGCGTAGTTGCGGAAGTCGTAACCATGGCGTAACGCCATGGCCTCGAAGAACAGCCGGATCTCGATGTCCTCGATTTCCGCGTCGGTCATGCGGGCTCATCCTCGGAGCACAGCATGGTGCGCAGCCTGGCCAGCAGCATTTCCATATCAACCGGCTTGGAAAGGTAGTCGTTGGCTCCCGCCTCGAGGCACTTTTCCTTGTCGCCGGGCATGGCCTTGGCGGTCAGTGCGATGATCGGCAGGTTCTTGCAGCGCCGCTGCTTGCGGATTTCCTTGATGGTGGCATAGCCGTCCATGCCCGGCATCATGATGTCCATCAGCACCAGTTCGACCCGCGGGTTGTCTTTCAGCTGAGCCAGGGCTTTCTGGCCGTCCTGGGCCATCACGACCTTAAGTCCCTTGGCGCGCAGGATCTTCGATAGGGCGAAGGCGTTGCGCATATCGTCGTCGACCACCAGGACGACACGCCCCGCCAGTCCCACCTCCTTCTCCTGCGACGGCCGCGCCTGGCGCTGTACATCAGCCGGACGGGCGGACTGGACGCTGTGCAGGAACAGGCTTACTTCATCCACCAGGCGTTCGGGGGAGCGAGCGCCCTTGATGACGATGCTGTCCGTATATTCCCGAAGTTTGAGGTTCTCCTCGTAGGACAGCTCCTTGCCGGAATATACGACCACCGGCGGAAGGCGGATTTGGAGGGCGGCGGCCCGGTCGAGCAGCTCGAAGCCGCTGACATCGGGCAGCATGAGGTCGAGCACGACGCAGTCGAAATGCTCCCTCTGCAGCAGTTCGAGCGCCCGAGCGGCCATGCCGGCTTCGACGATCTCGACCTTGTCTGCCTGCACCAGCACCGAGGTCGCCTTGCGCGAACCGGGATCGTCGTCGACGATCAGCACACGCCGCAGGTTGGTGCCTGAGAAATGCCGCAGGCGATCGAACACGCCGTCCATCTGTTCCTTGCTGACCGGCTTCTTCAGATAGCCCGCGGCACCCATCTGGAGGCCACGCACGGTCTCGTCGATTGCCGAGATGAAATGCACGGGGATATGGCGGGTCTCCGGCATCTGCTTGAGGCTGGCCATCACCGCCCAACCGTCCAGTTCGGGCAGCGCGATGTCCAGCAGGATGCCGGTCGGCCGGTAGGTCGCAGCCAATTCCAGCCCACCCCGGCCATCGGCGGCGCGCAATGCCTTGAACCCGCGCTTGCGCGACAGGTCGCAAAGAATGCGGGCGAATGCATCGTCGTCTTCGATGATCAGGATGCTGTCGTCGCCCGAGGACAAACTTGACCGGTCATCGGCGAAGGCTGGGACGGCCGGAGGCGGCGGTTCGTCCCGCACCTCCGAAACGACCGGCAGAACAGGGCCGTCGGGCGTCTCGGCCGGAGGATAGAGCGGGATCAGCAGGGTAAATGTGCTCCCCTTCCCCTCCGCGCTTTTTATGGTGATGTTGCCGTCGAGAAGATGCGCCAGGCGCAGCGAGATGCTGAGCCCAAGCCCGGTACCGCCAAACTGTCGGCTGGTGGTGCCGTCGGCCTGTTCGAATGCGTGGAAGATACGCTCCTGCTTGTCGGCGGGCACTCCGACACCCGTGTCCTGGACCGAAATGGACAAGACTCCATTGCAAGGAGCCGAGGGCTTCACCCCCTCCGGCGCCTTGTCCAGGCGCGAAAGACGCAGTGCGACGCCCCCTTGCTTGGTGAACTTGATGGCGTTGGCTACCAGGTTGTTGATGATCTGGTCAATCTTGCCCGCATCGGAGCGCATGGCGAGCGGCAGCCGCTCATCGACCTCGACCTTCAGGAACAGGTTGCGGGTCTCGGCCAGGCGGGCGAAGCGCCGCTGGACGTTCTGAGCGAAATCGCGGATCACGATGTCCTCGGCCAGCACCTCCATCTTCCCCGCCTCCACCTTGGACAGGTCGAGGATGTCGTTGATCAGCCGCAGCAGGTGGCTGCCGCTGTCGTGGATGATACGGGCCGAATCGACCTGGTCCTCGGTGAGGTTCTCCTCCTCGTTGTCGGCCAGGCTCTTGGCCAGGATCAGCAGGCTGTTGAGCGGCGTGCGCAGCTCGTGGGACATGTTGGCGAGGAATTCGGACTTGTACCGGCTGGCGACGCTGAGTTCGAGGGCGTGTTTCTCGGATTTCTCGCGGGCCGCCTCCAGGGCCGCCTGCCGCTCCTCGAGCGCCACGCTCTTTTCCAGCAGTTCCTCGTTGGTGGCTTGCAGCTCTTCCCGCTGCGCCCGCAATTCCTCTTCCGATGCCCGCAATTCCTCGGCTTGGCTCTGCAACACCTCGGACTTCTGGCGCAGTTCCTCGTTGGCCGCCTGCAGGGCGTCGCTCTGGGCCCGCAACTTCTCTTCCGAGGCGTGGAGTTCCTCGGCCTGCTGCTGGCTTTCCTCGAGCAGCATGCGGGTCCGCCGCGCCCGGTCGAGCACCTCGAGGTTCAGCGCCACCACCGGCAGCAACTGATCGACCAGCGCCTGCTTGATCTTGCCCAGCCGGGTGAAGCTGGCGACTTCGACCACCCCGACGACCACGTCCTTGGACAGCAGCGGGGCCACCAGGATGGTGCGCGGCGGCGCCTCGCCCAGGCCCGACGTGACGCGGATATAGTCGTCGGGAACCTCGGTCAACAGGATCGGCTGCTTTTCCAGGGCGCACTGGCCGACCAGGCCTTCGCCCAGATTATAGGAGGTGCCGATATGCTTGCGCTCGCGGAAGCCGTAGCTGGCCAGCAATTCGAATCGCTTGGCTTCCGGCCGCCAGACATGAAAAACCCCGGCACCGCCCTCCACCAGGGGCACCAGCTTGGTGATCACCGACTGCGCCAGGTCCCGCGGCGTGTCGGCGTTCTGCATCGCGGTCGACAACTCGGCTATGTTGCTCTTGATCCAGGCATCCCCCTGCAGGCGGACCAGCGCCTTCTTGAATACCTGGATCGAGGCAGCCATGCTGCCGATCAGGCCGCCGCCATCCTGTTCAGGAATCTCGAAATCGAGCTTCCCGTCGGCCAGGGTAACCATGGCGTCGCGCATGGCGCGCAACTGGCGGAGAATGCTTTTGGTAATGGCCACCGCCACTGCGGTCGACAGCAGCAGCACCAGGACCACGGACAGCCCGGTATAGCGGAAGGTTTCATTGCGCTGGACCACGGCGCGCCTGTGAAACTGCTGGGCCGTAGTCGAGACGATGGCCAGGATGTCGTCCAGTTGCTTTTCCACCGCCGCTTCCAGGGGGGTGCACTCGCGGCGCAACAGGGCCTCGGCCTCGGCCTGCCGGCCCTGGCGCTTCAGTCCGATGATTTCATCGCGCACCGGCCGCCATGCGGCCATCGCCTTCTCCACCGTCTGGAGATCCCCGGCCTTGCCGAGATAACGCTCTCGCGCCGTACCGAGATGGCCCTGCACCTCGACGTCAAGGCCGGCGACACGCCTGGCCGCGTCTTCCAGCCGAGCCGCATCCGTCGCCGCGACCAGATTGGCCATTTCCGAATGGATTGCGGCGACGCCAATCTTCGCCTGCAGCACTTCGGTGCTGACGGTGAACGGATGGTCGTACAAATCGAACGTCAGCTGCGCCATCCGTTCGAGACCGTGCAGAGTCCCCACCCCCAACAGGCAGCCGAACACCAATATGATGGCGAATCCACCGGCCAACCGGCCCCTGATGGTAAAATGCCGCAGCGTCATCCCCGCTCTCTCCCCAGCGAAGCAATGGGACAGATATTCCCACTTTGCCGGAAATGTTTCTTCAAAAATTCACAGGGATGAGCGAAGCAAGCGGCGCAGCCGAAATGCGGCCGCGCCGCTCTGCTGCGCGGTTTCCTCAGGGATCGAGATTCGGAGGAAGAAGGAAGGCGGCGGGGTGGATGGAACGGGGCCGACGATCAGCAAACGCCGTCGCGCCGCCGCCGATTCCATGCCGCCAAGGCCTCACGCCGGGCAATATAGGCGTTTGGTGCGCTGACCTCGATGATTTCGGCACCGGACTGGGCGGCAGCCTCGGCGACAACACTCTGCTTCGTTGCCGCCAGGCCGGCCGAACCCTGGTCATCGACGGCGACGTAGTAGGAATAGGTCATGGTCTGCTCCTTCAAATCCTTTGGATGGAGGTGGGTCGATTCGAGCGCGGCATTGCGAGGGTCACATTGATGAATCGTGGCGGAATGGTGATCGATCTGCCGCCAGAAGCTGCATCAGGCCGGAGGCGGCCGGTCTTTCGGCATGGCGCGCCAGAAGACCGGATCGGCCAGGACGCCAGCCGCGATGGTGATGGAAACGCCGTGGCGGTCGCAGCTTCGCAGATGGGCGTGAAGAATTCCGCCGACCGCATTGGACAGCTCGACCACTTCCCAAAGCTTCCCTGACGGATCGCCCGCCTTGAAAAAGCGGTCGCCGGGCCGAATCTGGGGAACCTTGGATTTTAGCATCTCATGTCGCCGCCCGCCTCATGCTGCATTGCAGTATAGCCTGTGACGCGATATGTAAATCATACAAATGGCAGTTTTGGTTTTATTTTTGGCCACGCCCTAATTTTGCCGTGTTCCATAGGCATAAGATCGTTAGCCCATACCCCGTAAAGAGACCGCCGATAACCATGCGAGATGCGGCGCGGCAGCGGTCGAACCGGGTAAATCCAGCTTGGACCAACCGTCGAAGAGCCATGGACGATATCGACATTGCCAATGAATTGGCCGCCACCTTCAACGATGCCGCCCTGAAAACAGCGCTGACCAAGGGGGCGGCAAGGCCGTCGACGGGAATTTGCCGGGCCTGCCGCCAGCCAATCGAACCCGAACGGCTGCGGATCGCCCCAGGCACTCAGCTGTGCCACGACTGCGCCGAAGATGCGGAAGCCGAGGAAATGCGAGCCCGAAAGACCGGAATCGCTCGCTGATACCGGCGCGTGCCTCGCAGACGGAACGAAACGCGGCGGAACCGTCGTTCCGTTTCCGCGGGGGTGACGGTGACCAAGCCACCCCGAACGAATTCGCCTGACAAATTCGTACCAGATTTGGTGCACTCAGCCGATCGGCTCAAGCGCCTTCCCGCCGCGTTCTATCAAACCGACGCCGGCAACGAACCGGTGCGGGTGGTTGAAAGAGGCATTGACCAAGGAGCAGCGAATCAAGGTCGGCACGGCGATCAAGCGGGTGGAGATGGAATGGCCGATCGGCAAACCGACCTGCACGCCGCTGACCCAAGGCTTGTGGGAGATCCGGGTGCGGATCTCGTTCGACGATGTGGCGGCGTGAGGTGGCAGCCGAAAAGGCGAGGGGCTTGCTCATTCGAGTGCGTCCATGGGCAACGACCCGACGCGAACATGCGTCGACCAGCCGCTGTGGGCCAGGAACCGACGCTCAAATGATCAAAATGCCCGCGTTCGCTTTTGAGCCCGGACTGACATTCGCTTGCCAGGGTCGGCGGCAGTCAGTAGGCCCTCAATTCCTGGGTAAGCTGGTATCCGAATTGCTGACCACCCAAGAACCGTTAGGTCCTCTTGGGCGTGTCCAGGTACAGTTGGGCGCATTCTGTCCACGGGAAGAATTTTGGGGCAACCAGAGCCCTGGTTGCGGCAGTGCTGAGATCAGCGAGCGCGGAAAGGTTGTCAGTAATGGCAGCGGCACCAAACAACAAGGCGCAAAGCGTCCTCGAACGCCTGCGCGAGAGCGGTGGCGTTTTCGTCGATGCCGTTCAGACTACGCCGATGCCGATGCTGGTCACCGACGCGACCAGCCCCGGCAACCCGATCATCTTCGCCAACACCGCGTTCATCGCAGTCTTCGGCTATGCGATGGATGAAGTCCTCGGGAAGGACGAGCACTTCCTCAGTACCGGCATCGATTCTGCCGAGATCGTCGCCGCTTTTCGCAGCGCACTCGCCGCCGGTCGCGATGAAACCCTCTGCATTCCCCTGTGCCACCGGGATGGCACGCGGTCGCTGACCTCGCTCACGATCGTGCCGTTGCGCGACCATCGCGGGGAGATCATCCATCATTTCCTTTCCTTTTGGGACCAAGGAAAGTCAGCCAAAAATGTTGCCAGTGATCGTGCCCTGGCGGCCGAGAATGCGCGCCTAATCAAGCTCCTGGCGGAACGCGATCTGCAGATCATCGAGATCAATCACCGCATGAAAAACAACTTCATGCAGGCCACCATGCTGTTGATGTTGGAGGAAAAGCGGCAAAGCGAGCCGGCGTTGGCCGACGCCCTGCACGCGGCTGGCGAGCGTCTGCGCAGCCTGGCCGACATCCATAACGCTCTCAGCGCCCTGGAGAAGGGACAACCGATCGACTTTGGCAGCTTCGTCGAAACCCTGGTCCGCCCCTTGGTGCCGCCGACCATGCCCCATGTGGAGTTGGTGCTGTGCCCGACCGAGCCGGTGCTGGTCGGGCCGGATATTGCCCAGCCGCTCGGGCTGGTCGCCGTAGAACTGGTGACAAATGCGTTGAAGCACGCCTTCCCGAGCCGGCGACGGGGGGGGGGGTGATTCAGGTGGAAGCGGCCCGCACCAATGGAATGTTGCGGCTGAGAGTCAGCGACAATGGGGTCGGGATGGCGAAGGGCGCTGACGGGTCGCTGGGGTACCGCTTGGTGCGGGCGCTAACATCGCAAGTCGGCGGAACGATAGGCGTCGACAGCAATGATGGCGGCACCACTGTGACGGTGACCACGGCGGCGTGAGCATGGGCCGGATCACCTTCGACGTCGCCTCGCCGCGCGCCGACAACAGGTGCAGTAACGACCGGATTTATGCCTTTACGGACATTAAAATGACCGCTTGGGCGAATGCCAATTCGGCAGCTTTGGGTCAACAAGAAAGGTAGAGCCCGCGCATTGCTGCGGCGGCTAACCGGTCGATCTCGGACGCGCCCACGGTGGCCACGGCACCGGAGCTTGGGGCCATAACCAGCCTATCCATAATGGCGCGAAGCCGCCACCTCTGGTAGAAATTTCTGAGTCTAACTGGCCGAGTTTCCGGGGAGACGGTCACTGGAACGAACCGCGGAAGTAAAATGCAGTACGCTGAGTGGAACTGCAGCTGGGGTATCGCGGCGGGCGTGATTGGACTGGGCGTGCGCCGGCTACTGGACCAACGAAAAAGGCGCCGCGCCGAACTGTCACAAACTCCTGCGCTCGAGCGGGAGGGTGCTACGTTGACGGAACTTGACAAGATCGTCTTGGAGATTGCACGGCATGAAGCCTTGGCAACCAGATACGAATCCCGTCGACCACTATTTCGGGCCGAACCGCTGAAAGATGAAAACGCTGAAGGCGGTTGGGATTTCTTCTTGGAGGACTGGGGCAAAGAAATTTTCGATGCTTATACTCGGCTCTTCCCCGAAATCCGGGAAATGAGGCAGGGAAAGCGCGAGCGGCGGCTTCTTATCGCCGTCGAGAGATCACGTGCGGCGCGGGCTGAATGTGCGAAGCTATACATTACATCGCCTCATGGCGAATTCGGGGCCATCCCCGACTGGATGCTTATTGGAGCACGTGAGAGTGATGAAGTGGCAAATCCACCAGTCTGGATTTGAAGCTCTGCCGCAATCTCAACTCCGGGGTCGGCATGTTGCGGCCGGCGTTATGCTGAAGGGCAGGTTGGGGTTCAAGATTTGCCGGTCGAACGCCGACCATCGAGAGTTCGCTCAATGCTGAAATCGCCGGAAGCGGCGATCGTAATCTGGTCGCCACGCCACGAGGTTTCCGTTTGCCGGCGGCGCGCCCATGGGCGGCCTTTTTTACGAGGGCAAGACAAAAGCGTCTCTCCGGTCGATCGCCAAGTCCTTGACAGGATTTGCCTTTCACCGTGCCGTTCGGTTCTGTCGCGAGCCGCGGAAAGCCAATTTCCCAACGAATTCAATGCCTTTTCCCGCACTGACTGCCGAAAATGGCAGCCACCCTCGGCTTCCGTGCGCTTCGTGGCTACGCGGTCGCTTCTGGCCCCAGGCTTCCCTCCCCTCCCCTGACATGGAAAACCCCCGAAACCTCTTCGGTTTCAGGGGCTTAAAGTGGTGCCCAGGGGCGGAATCGAACCACCGACACTGTGATTTTCAGTCACATGCTCTACCAACTGAGCTACCTGGGCACAGGGCTCACCTCGCGGTGAGGACGCCGCTTATAGACAAAAAGCCGATGGCTGTCCATACCCGTTGCAGCCGTGCTCCGATTCATTCGTCATCGGCATCGCCAACGATGCCGACGCCGGCCGAAGGCCGCGCATCGTCACCGGGCACGCGGTATTCTTCGCCCAACCACCGCCCCAGATCCACATTGGCACAACGGGCCGAGCAGAAGGGCCCAAACGCCGCCAGGCTCGCCTTGCCGCAGATCGGGCATTTGGTCTGACGCTTGATGGGAGCCTGACTCATGGTTCCTCCTCGACGACATCAAAGAGAACGACTTCGGCGTTCTCCTTCAGCACCGGCGGCCGCCCCAGCCGACGTGCGACCTCGGCCAGAGCGGCGGGCCGGCGGCGCAGGGCGGTCACCACCGCCGGCGCGGCCGCCAGGGCCAGGCGCGCGGCAGGGCGTTCCGCCGCCTCCCTCAAGATCGCCCGCAGCCCATCAAGTCCGATGGTGTCGGCGCTGCGTCGCGATGCCGACGGGACCAGCATGGTTTCGGCCAAGCCTGGCCGTCGCCGTTCGCGAGTGATCTCGACCAGGCCGAGCGGCGTCGCGCCGACAATCTGGGTCGGCGTCGGGTCTGCGGCAACCGCCTCACGTAATTTTTCCATGACGCGGTTGAGAACCCTGCGGTCGCGCAGCGGGATGACGTCCACCAGGATATGTCCAGCCAAGCCCCGCAGCCGTAGCTGGCGGGCGACTTCGGGCATTGCGGCCAGATTGGCGTCCAGTGCCGAGCCCGAACCGCTGTCGATATCGATGACGGTAGCGGCCGACGTCTGTTCGATGATCAGGGCGCCGCCATCCGGCAGGGCCACCCGCGGCTCCAGCGCCGCTTCAAGGGCTTCGGCCGCTCCGGACCGTTCAAAAACCCCGGGCTGCAATTCGGCCGAAGGAAAGACCGCCCGCCAATCGGCCAAGCCCGCCGGGTCGTCCACCAGCACCCGTTCGACCTCCGGATAGTCGGCCAGTAGGCGGGCCGGAAGAGATGTCCCCGCGATCCGCGCCGGTGGTGCCGCCCGCTCGGCGGCCACCGCAACGGCCCGCCAACGCTGCCGTAGAGAATGCAGTTCGGCAACCACTTGCCGGCTGGCGGCGCCGGCCGCTTCGGTTCGCACCACGGCCCCCTCGCCTTCCGCCAGTTCGCTTGCCAGCGCGTCTCGCAGGCGGCCCCGTTCGGCCTCGTCGGCGATGCGGCGCGACAGGTTGAGGCCGGAACGGAACGGGGTGTATGCCAACCACCGGCCGGCCAGGGACGGCGCAGCCGTGAGCGCGGCCCCCTTGCCGCCACGGGCGGCGGCGGTTACCTGCACCAGCACCGTGTCGCCCTCGCCGAGCCGGCGCGGCGCGGCGAGAAATCCGGGCTGCGGGTCGCCGATGTCGACGAAGGCTGCATCGAGACGGCGGTTGACCGCAAGCACCCGTCCCACGAAGACGTCGCCCGGTGCGGCATCGCCACGATCGATGATGAATTCCACGGGTCGGCCGGCGGCCAGCAGGGCGATCCTGGTTTCACCCGGCGCGCAGGAGACGACGACCTCGTCAGCCATAGCCCAGGCCGCGCAGCAGGCCATAGGTTTCATGGAGCGGCAAGCCGACCACGTTGGAATAGGAGCCCGCCAGATGGCGCACGAATGCCGCCGCTCGCCCCTGGATGGCATAGCCCCCGGCCTTGCCATGCCATTCGCCCGAGGCGACGTAACCGTCCAGTTCGGCCTGCCCCAGGCGCTTGAAAGTCACTATGGTGGAGACCACGCGATGGACCATGCGACCGTCGGGCGCGATCACGCAGACCCCGCCGATAACACGATGGCGCCGTCCGGACAGCATCTTCAGGCAGGCCCGAGCCTGGCGCTCCTCTTCTGCCTTGGGCAGGATGCGCCGGCCGCAAGCCACCACCGTATCGGCTGCCAGAACAAAGGTATCCCGGTGGCGCGCCGCCACTTCGCGAGCCTTGGCTTCGGCGAGGCGGGCAGCATGGGGAATGGGAAGTTCGCGTGGAAATGGCGTCTCGTCAATGCCCGCCGGATCGACCAAGCGGGGAACAATGCCGATCTGGGCCAGCAGATCGAGCCGCCGCGGTGAGGCTGACGCGAGAATCAAGCCTGGCGACGTCAGAAGCAAATCACTTGAACCGAAAGGTAATACGCCCCTTGGTCAGGTCGTAGGGCGTCATTTCAACATTGACCCGATCGCCGGCCAACACGCGAATTCGGTTCTTGCGCATTTTGCCCGACGTATGGGCTAGAATCTCATGTTCGTTGTCGAGCTTAACGCGAAACATCGCGTTGGGTAGAAGTTCGGTCACGGTACCCGAAAACTCGATCACGTCTTCCTTCGCCATTGGCCCTCCTTGAGCCAAGTTTTTTCGCGCATGATAAGTGATAGCCGGACGAAAAATGGTCAAGACATTTCCGAATGGTAAAGCCAGCCATCCGGCGCGCGCATGGCTGAGCAGGACATTCAACGGCATGGGCGGCGCGCGTTCAGTCGCGCGCCGAGGCCAGCGGAAATCGCTCGAGAATGTGGCGTTCGAGCTCGTCGCGGACACGCCGATAGGCCTCCATCCGGGTCTCGCGGTTGCCCTCGACCAGGGACGGATCGAAGGTGTTCCAGAATTCCACCTCGCAGGCCATGGTGCGGGTCATCTCGACGGCGTGGTGCTGGGCCTCGGGCGACAGCGAAATGACCAGATCGAAGCTGGTGTCTTCCAGCTCCTCGAAACTGCGGGGATGATGCCGGGAAATGTCCATGCCGATCTCGTCCATCGCCGCCACGGCGAATGCGTCGGCCTCCCCTTTATGAACGCCCACCGACTCCACCCAGACCTGCCGGCCATGGAAATGCTTCATCATGGCTTCGGCCATCGGGGAACGGATGGTGTTCATCGTGCAGGCAAACAGCACAGCCGAGGGGCGTTCGATGGGCAACCTCAGGCTACCCCCGAATATGGAGGACGCAGACCAGGGTGAACAGGCGCCGCGCCGTTTCGAAATCCACTTCCGCCTTTCCGGCCAAGCGTTGCCGCAGCAGTTCCGATCCTTCGTTGTGAAGGCCTCGCCGCCCCATGTCGATGGCTTCGATCTGCGAAGGCGTCGATTTCTTGATGGCGCTGTAATAGCTTTCGCAGACCATGAAGTAGTCCTTGACGATGGTGCGGAACGGTGCCAGCGGCAGGTTTATTTCGACCAACGGCAGGCCGTCTTCGGTGCGCACGTCCAGGCACAAGCGGTTCTCCGCCACGCTGATATGGAGTGCGTAAGGCCCCAGGAAGTCCCCTTCCGGCCGGAAATAGTTGTCTTCCAGCAGATCGTAGATGGCGATCGCGCGCTCGTGCTCAACTTCCGGCTTGCGGCGAACGAAGGTTTTTTCGTCCAACTGGACGTGTGTCAGCCGATGATGCCGCTCGGGGCTCACGGTGTCCTCGGCAGGTTGAGACGCAACGCCACACTCAGCGCATGCGCTCCCAACCCCTCGGCCCGGGCCAAGGTAACGGCGATCGGGCCGATCTGGCGCAACGACGCGCTGTCGCAGCCAAGCAATGTCGTCCGCTTCATGAAATCGAGCACACCCAACCCGGACGAGAAACGGGCGCTGCGGGCCGTCGGCAGGACATGGTTCGGGCCACCTACGTAATCGCCCACCGCTTCGGGCGTATAGCGCCCCAGGAAGATAGCCCCCGCATTGCGCACCTTCTGCGACAGGATCTCGGGCTGATCCACCGCCAGTTCAAGATGTTCCGGTGCGATACGGTCGATCAGTTCGACTGCCGCGTCGATCTGCGGCACCACGATGACCGCGCCGTGCGCCTCCCAGCTCTCGCCGGCAATTGCGGCGCGCGGCAGGGTGGTCAGATGGCCGTCGACCGCCTTCATCACCTCGCGCCCGAATGCCGCATCGTCGGTGATCAGGATGGATTGGGCCGCCGTGTCGTGTTCGGCCTGGCTCAGCAGGTCGGCGGCGATCCACGAGGGGTCGTTGAAGCGGTCGGCCACCACCAGGATCTCCGAGGGGCCAGCGATCATGTCGATGCCGACGGTGCCGAAGACCTGGCGCTTGGCCGCCGCCACAAAGGCATTTCCCGGGCCGACGATCTTGTCCACCGGACGGATGGTTGCCGTGCCGAAGGCCAGTGCGGCAACTGCCTGCGCTCCGCCCACCCGGTAGATCTCGTCGATACCGGCGATGCGTGCCGCCGCCAGCACCAGTGGATTGAGCTTGCCGTCAGGCGTCGGCACCACCATGACCAGCCGCTCGACGCCCGCCACCTTGGCGGGAATAGCGTTCATCAGCACCGAGGACGGATAGGATGCGGTGCCGCCGGGCACGTAAAGCCCCGCGGCGCCAAGCGGCGTCCAGCGATAGCCCAGGCTCACCCCCGCCGGATCGGTGTAGCTCAGGCTTTCCGGCTTCTGGCAGCGGTGGAACTCCTCGATCCGCCAAGCCGCCTGTTCCAGGGCCGCTACGGTATCGCCTGAGCAGTCGGCAATAGCGGCATCCACTTCGTCCCGCCCGATGGGCAGCGCGCCGGCATCGATGCTGGTGCGGTCAAAGCGGTTGGTATACTCGACCAGGGCGGCATCGCCACGAACGCGGACATCCTCGATGATGGCCGCCACTATGGCGTTAACGTCGGCTGCGGTTTCCCGCTTGTCGTCGAGCAGCTGGGCGAAGGCCCCGGCAAAGCCTGGGGTGCCGAAAATAAGTTCACGGGCCATTGGCGATCTCGCGGAAACGGTCGATCCATCCGGCCATTTCCTCAGGCCGGGTTTTCAGGGCGGCGCGGTTGACGATCAGGCGCGAACTAATGTCGGCGATATGCTCGATCTCCACCAGCCCGTTGGCGCGGAGCGTCGAGCCGGTCGACACCAGGTCGACGATACGCCGGCACAGGCCGAGGCTGGGGGCCAGCTCCATGGCGCCGTTCAGCTTGATGCATTCGGCCTGGACACCGCGCTGCGAAAAATGGCGCGCGGTGATGGCCGGATATTTGGTGGCGATGCGGATATGGCTCCACCGCGACGGATCGTCGGCCCCCGCCAGTTCCACCGGTTCGGCGACCGCCAGACGGCATTTGCCGATCTTGAGATCAAGCGGCGCGTAGATTTCCGGGTAGTCGAATTCCATCAACACGTCGTTTCCGGCGATGCCCATCTGCGCCGCGCCAAAGGCGACGAAGGTGGCGACGTCGAAGGCACGGACGCGAATGATGTCGATATGGGGGTGGTTCGTGGAAAAGCGGAGCGCCCGCGATTTCGGATTGTCGAAGTCGGGCTCGGGCTCGATGCCGGCAGCCCTTACCAGCGGCATCGCCTCGTCCAGGATCCGCCCCTTGGGCAGGGCCAGCACCAATTTGTCCACGCTGTTCACCATTCCGTCCATGCAGTGGGGTGGCCCCGCCTTATCGTCATCCTGGCGACCGAAGGGAGGAAGGATCTCGTCGGCTCAGGAAGATCCCTCGCTTCGCTCGGGATGACAGGAGTCAAACTGCGTGCGAAACCGCTATACGCAGGCTATTTACTCGGTTTTTGCACTGCGGCGCAAGCGACCCTGGAATCGCCGGTTGAGCTTACTCGGCGGCATCCCCGTCCTTGATCCGCTCGATCCGCGCGCCGCAGGCGGCAAGTTTTTCCTCCACCCGCTCGTAGCCGCGGTCCAGGTGATAGACGCGGTTGACCACGGTCTCGCCCTCGGCCGCCAGGCCCGCCAGCACCAGCGATACCGAGGCCCTGAGGTCGGTTGCCATGACCGGGGCGCCGGACAGCTTGGGCACGCCGCGCACGATCGCCGAAGCGCCGTGGACGTTCACCCGCGCCCCCATGCGGGCCAGTTCGGGGACGTGCATGAAGCGGTTCTCGAAAATCGTCTCGGTGATCATGCTGGCCCCATCCGCCGTCGCCATCAGGGCCATCAACTGGGCCTGCATGTCGGTCGGGAAGCCGGGATAGGGCTCGGTCATGATGTCGACGCCGGTCAGTCGGGTGCGATCCGCGCAAACCCGGAAGCCGCGCTCGGTGTCCTCGATCACCGCACCGCATTCCACGAGAACTTTTTCCACCGACTGCATCAGGTCGCGCCGCGCGCCGACCAGTTCGATGTCGCCCCGGGTGATGGCGGCCGCCACCGCATAGGTCCCGGTCTCGATGCGGTCGGGCAGCACCGAATACTGGGCACCGTGCAGCCGCTCCACACCTTGGATGTGCAGCGTTCCCGAGCCCAGCCCGTCGATCTTCGCCCCCATGGCGATCAGGCAGTGCGCCAGGTCGCAGACTTCGGGTTCGCGCGCGGCGTTGGCGATTACCGTTTCGCCGTCGGCCAGGGCGGCGGCCATCAGGGTGTTTTCCGTGCCGCCGACGGTCACCTGGGGGAATACCACATGGGCGCCCTTCAGCCGGCCGCCGGGCACGTCGGCCACGACGTAGCCACCTTCCACCTGGATACGCGCCCCCATCTGCTCCAATGCCTTCAGGTGCAGGTCCACCGGACGGGTGCCGATGGCGCAGCCCCCGGGCAGCGACACCTTGGCCTGGCCGCAACGGGCCAGCAGCGGTCCCAGCACCAGAACCGAGGCACGCATCTTGCGCACCAGGTCGTAGGGTGCCGTGGTGTTGGAAATGTTGGCCGCCGTCAGTTCCAGCACGCGCCCGGTATGGCCGCCGTTGGCGGCGTGGCCGTTGAGCGACATGGACACACCGTGCTGCGACAACAGGTTGGCCATGGTGGTGATGTCCACCAGATGCGGCAAGTTGGACAGGCTGAGCGTCTCGTCGGTCAGCAGGCAGGCCGGCATGAGGGCGAGCGCGGCGTTCTTCGCGCCGCCGATGGGAATGACGCCCCGAAGCGGAGTGCCGCCGAAAATGCGGATCTTGTCCATGAACCTTGTCCTGAAAGGAGGAAACGCCGCCCTTTGCGCCGCGCCTTACAGGCGCGGCAGGGTCACGCCGCGCTGGGCCTGGTACTTGCCCGACCGGTCACCGTAGGAGGTCTCGCAGCCGCTGTCGGCCTTGAGAAAAATGAACTGGCAGGCCCCCTCGTTGGCGTAGATCTTCGCCGGTAGCGGCGTGGTGTTGGAGAATTCCAGCGTCACATGGCCTTCCCATTCCGGCTCCAACGGAGTGACGTTGACGATAATGCCGCAACGGGCATAGGTCGACTTGCCCAGGCAAATCACCAGCACGTCGCGCGGGATGCGGAAATATTCCACCGTGCGGGCCAGGGCAAAACTGTTGGGCGGAATGATGCAGACATCCAGATCGCGGTCGACGAAGCTCTTCTCGGAGAAGTCCTTGGGGTCGACCACCGCCGAGTCGACATTGGTGAAAATCTTGAATTCGCGCGATACCCGCGCGTCATACCCATAGGACGACAGCCCGTAGGAGATCACGCCGTCCCGCTTCAAGCATTCAGTGAATGGTTCGATCATGCCGTTCTTGACGGCCATGTCGCGGATCCAATGATCGGGCATCACGGGCATGGAAAGCTCCCCTTCACTGTCCCGCCTGGGCGGGAACCAACCTGCGCGTCCTTGTAGCGCAGGTCTGCTCATCCCTACAAGGAGATGTGTCAGGAAGACGAATCGGCCCCATCTTTCGTCGTCGGAACACCACTTTCGAGGGAGGCCTCGGCCTCGTCCCTGGCCCGCGACTGAGCCTTGCGCCGGCGCAGATTGGCGCGCAACGCCTCGGCCAGACGCCGTTTTTTTTCTTCCGCCTGCCGCCGGGCCCTGTCAGTGATGGCCGTCCCGCCGCCGCGCTGTTCGCTCATCGCGCTTTCCATGCTCGCTTCATAGCAGGCGCGACTTTGCGAAGCCGCAGCCCATCCGTCAAGCGATTGGGTTTTTTCCCGCAAATGAGCTTGCATCGCCCGCCCCGCTATGGC
The DNA here is from genome assembly GCA_021793155.1 of Pseudomonadota bacterium. Classification (GTDB taxonomy): domain Bacteria; phylum Pseudomonadota; class Alphaproteobacteria; order Rhodospirillales; family Magnetospirillaceae; genus DUZF01. The sequence goes on from JAJYTF010000002.1 coordinate 135,626, forward strand.
ATGAAGTGCGCCTCGTCGCGCCGGGCTTTTGCTCCGGCCTCAACGACGACAGGTCGCTGGTGTAGCTCAGGGGTAGAGCACGTCCTTGGTAAGGACGGGGTCGGAGGTTCGATTCCTCTCACCAGCACCATTTTTCCAAAGGAAAATCAGATAGGTATCGGGCTCGTGCAAACGCCGCCCCTTCCGCTGTCCCGCGTTAGCAATCACCCAGCAATCACTCGCGCCCCGCTGTCGCGACGACCGCCGAAACTTCATCTTCTCCACCCGGAAGATTGAAAGCGGACCTTCAACGCGGACAGGCTGTCGGGCAGAAGTTGACCCTGAGCTGCCGCTCGACTTTCCCCGAACCGTCCACGACAATCGGGACAGCATTCGCGCACCGATTGTATTGAAATCAGTCCGGAGGCATTACCGGACGCTGATCTCGCAATCCACGACACGTTCCAATTCTGCAAGCCGTTCTGTGACGGTGCCCCAAACGAGACGTCGTTGGACATCCTCGTAGTCGTGCCTGTAGACGTTGCCCGCGCCCGCTATCTGCGCCCAAGGGATGTTCGAATTCCGCATTTTCAATTCGTCTGGCAACCTGCGCGACGCCTCGGAAATGATTTCGAGACAGCGAATCACGGCATAGAAGACCAGGGTGTTGCCTGCGAAATCTTCATACGTCATGCCCGCGGTGAACTGTTTGGCCAGGGCGATGTTATCGCGGATGTCGAGAAGTGCCGCCTGGGGGTCAGAATGCATAGAGGCTGTCGCTGGCGGCAGCCGCTCTCAGCGACGGCTTCAAGGCTTCCCGGTCGACCACATCGACGGGGCCGTCGAACAGTCCGGCGACGAAGTCCTTCAGCCCGACATAGGAATACACGTCCCTCACCGCGTCTGGGTCGATTTCGACGAGCACGTCGATGTCACTGTCCGGACGCTCATCGCCACGAGCGACCGAACCGAATAAAGCCGCATGCAGCACGCCGCGGGCGCGCAGAGCCGTTTCGTGGCGGCGTAGGGTTGCGATGGCATCTTGGCGGTTCATGGCAGCAAGTATATCAGTTGCTCGGATCATCCGACAATGCGCACCAACAGGCTGATGTGGCCGAGTTCGGCCAGATAAATGCACACACCCAATGCACTCAGTGTAACAATAAATATTACAGACATATTGGTGGATGCGGGTGTTCTTGCGTAGTTATGAAAGACATGATCACCCAATTTGTAACCAAGAACAAAAAGCGCGCACGCCACGAACGCATGGAGAATTATGTAGGATTTTTTCTGATATACATTAACAAGCGCATCCATTGGCTATCTCTATTCGCATTGAAGAAATAATCCTGCGGTAGAATACCACCTTTGCTATGCAGACTCCTAGTGCCGATCAGAGGCAGTTGGTGTTACGCGCAGAGCTTCCGCTTATGGCCCGTTAGGGCCAGCGGCATCGTGATCCACGGGGTCCGCTATCTGTAGGGGCTGCAATAGGGGCCTGCAATCGAAACGGGCCCTCCCGGCAATCTACCGCGCTGTGGACCATGGTTATCTGTGACTTCCATTCGATCTCGATAGTGTCACGCGGCCGGCTTGATATGGGCCGAGAGCGTCACTCCGAGCGCTCGCATCACCCCTAGCAGCGTCGTCAGGCGTGGGTCGCCGTCCTCGCTGAGCGATTTGTAGAGCGCCTCTCGCGTCACGCCGGCTTCACGGGCAACCTCCGTCATGCCGCGTGCACGGGCGATAACGCCAAGCGCCTGCGCGACATAGGCGGCGCTGCCGCTGGCTAGAGCATCGCTGAGAAGTTCCGCCTGCGCCTCGGGTGTGGTCAGATAACGTCCGGCGTCGAACGGCTCTGTCTTGACCATCTCAATCCTCCAACTCCGCAGCCAGGGCTTTGGCACGCCTGATGTCCCGGCCCTGGGAACCCTTATCGCCACCACACAGGAGCACGATCACGACCAAACCGCGCTGCACGAAATAGACCCGGTATCCCGGACCGTGATCGACGCGAAGTTCGCCGATACCATCGAAGAATTTTGTGTCGCCGAACAGGCCCGCCTGCAAGCGCACGATTCGCTGGGCAATCCGCTCTTGGGCGCGGCGATCCTTCAGACCGTCAAACCAGTCCCGGAACACGGTCGTTTGGCGCACGTCGATCATCTGTAATTTATAGATTACAGATGTGCAGACGTCATCAAAAAAAACGACGGGTGTTTTGAACCATGGAGTGCCTGGCCGATCCCACGGTTCGGGCAAAATTACGCCGAATGATTGTGCTGTCTGCATCGCTGCGATGGTCGGGTTATGGCCCAACTTCCCCGTTCGGGGAACGTCGGCTTTCGAGACGCCGGGGGTTTGGTCGATTAACCGAGCAGGGAGCTCAAATAGTGACCGACGTTGTGCCGCAAAGGGACTAGCCTCCGATGCCGCCTGACACGGTCCTCGTGGTCGGACCGACAACAGCCGATGCAGCAGCGTCAGATGGCCGGTCGCGCAGTGCGGACAACGGCGCGGCGATGGTGCCAGCGGATCGGCGGAAGGCACGGCCGATTCGGTGATCACGGGCTCTGCCGGCGGTGTGGCCGGTTGCTCCAGGAGGAGAACGTTCCTCAGATTGCGCCCCCGCTCGCGGCGGCTGGCGTGCCACAGGCCGCAATAGCGCACCTTGTGGAAGCCGGCCGGAAGGACATGCTGAAGAAACCGGCGCATGAACTCCTGGCCGGACACCGTCTCCTTGCGATGGCGGCCTTACGCAACCACGTCATCGTCTGCTCCTTGGTCATCGACGACGGGACCATCCCGTCTCAACGCAGACGATATCTCCCCCAGGGTTCTCAGGCGATTCCCCTACTCCCTACGGCGCAGCCGTTCCGTTCAACACCGTGGTTCCGCGCCGGCCGCCGCCTGGGCGATCGCCTTGCGCAGGTTGTCCAGGCCAAATGGCTTCGACAAGCAGGCCTGGACCGTCCCATCCCTGAGGGCCTGGTCGAGCACAGCGCCACGAATATAGCCGGTCATCAGAAGCCGCAGCGCTTCCGACAGCTTCTTTGCCTCGCGCAGGAATTCGCTTCCTTCCATCTGGGGCATGCGCTGGTCGCTGAGGATCACCTCGACGCCAGGATTTTCGGCCAGCAGAGTCAGCGTTTCCCTCCCCGATTTGGCCGTAACCACGAAATATTCGCTTTCTAATACATCCGACAGCCCCCTCAAAATGAGCGGCTCATCATCAACGATGAGCATTGTTGGTTTTGACGTCTGCAACATTAATTGCTCCAGAGGCGAACTCCTCTCGAAATAAGCAGCCCGCGTCTATAATCATGCCTTTACCAGGCTCAAAATGGGCAGTCATTACACTTCTGCAAGATGGTCATTTGGGTTTGCACAACCCAAGTCTGCCTTGGCTGGCCGGGCCAAGGAAACGAAAGGACCGGACGCGGCCGAGATCGCCCGAAATTGCGCACCTCCGGAGAGGATCGATTACGGAGAAATGCAGAATGGCCGCGGCAACCGATGCCCCTGGATTGCTACATCAGCTTGACGAACAGGATATCGATCGACGGAAGAGGTTTGTCGGCTTCGCGCCTGAGGACATTCAGCGCATTGTCAAGATCCGGCCGGTGATTGAACCGAAGGCGGAGGAATTGGCCGACGCCTTCTTCGAGTTCATGCGCTCGGTGGACGACAGCGCCCAACTGTTTCGCAAACCCAATCTGCTGGCAGAAGGCAAGCGCCTCAAGCAGGCTCATATCCTCTCGATGGTCCAGGGGCAATACGGGGTGCCCTACGCCCAGGAACGGCTGGAGCTCGGCCTTCTCTACAGCCGGGGCGGCCTTGACGTGCGGGCGTTTCTTGGGGCTTACAACGAACTTTTGCGCCTTATCGGCATCCTGATCATGCATCAGGCTGGAGCCGCCCAGGACGATGCCTTCCACAATTTCACATCGTTGAAGAAACTGGCGTTCTTCGACCTTGGCCTGATCATCGACGTGTTGATTGCCGAACGGGAGCGCGTGATCAGCGCACAGCAGGACGCCATCCGCGCGTTGTCCACCCCGGTCCTCCAGGTGCGCGACCGGATGTTGGTCCTGCCCATCATCGGCATCATCGACACACAGCGCGCCAAGCAATTGACGGAGAGCCTGCTGCTGGCGATTCGGGCCAACCGGGCCAAGGTGGCGGTGATGGACATCACCGGCGTCGCCGCTGTCGATTCCAAAGTGGCCAACCACTTGATCCAGACAGTGGCCGCAGCGCGGCTGATGGGCGCGCGCGTCATCGTCACCGGCCTGTCGGCGGATGTGGCGCAAGCCCTGGTCGCCCTTGGCGTCGATCTCAGCGCGATCAACACCGCCGGCGACCTTCAGGGCGGGCTCGAAGAGGCGGAACAGATTTTGGGCTACCGCGTCGTGCGTGACCACGATGCCGCGCCCGCCTGACGGTGCGCGATCATGCCGGTACCAATCCTGAAACAAGGTTCGATTCTCATCGCCTGCATCCAGCCGGGACTGAGCGACCACCAGTTGTTGCTGCTGAAGGACAAGCTGTCGGGCGAAGTCGAGCGGTCCCGTGCCGAAGGCGTGGTCATCGACGTCTCCGCCATCGACGTCATGGATTCGTTTGCCACCCGCACGCTGCGCTCAATCAGCCAGACGACGCGATTGCGCGGCGCCCGGACCGTCGTCGTCGGCATTCAGCCCGACGTGGCTTTCGCCATGATCCAGCTGGGTCTGACCATGGAGGATGTGTCGACCGCGTTGGACCTGGAGGAGGCCGTTGCCATGCTTACGGCCGGGCGGGTGACGAGGCGCGGCCGTGACTGAGGAAGACATCCACGTCGCCATCGATCGGGACGTGGACGTCGTCTCTGCCCGCGAAAAGGGGCGCGAATTGGCTTCCCGCCAGGGGTTTTCAGGGACCGACCTGACGCTGATCGCCACCGCCATTTCCGAGGTGGCGCGCAACATCGTCGTCTATGCGGGACATGGCGAGTTGGTCATCGGCCCGGCGCGCAAAGGCAACCGCTGCGGCATCACGATCCTTGCCCGTGACCAGGGCCCGGGAATTCCCGATATCGACAAGGCAATGCAGGATGGATTTTCGACCGGCAAGAGCCTCGGCCTCGGGCTGCCCGGCGCACGCCGCATGATGGACGAGTTCGAGATCGAATCTGCGGTCGGCGCGGGTACTACCATAACCATGCGCAAGTGGGTGCGATGATCATCGAGTGGGCAGTCAGCGAAAGGGCTTTCGCCGGAGCTGCCCGTTCCGGCGACCAGTATCTCGTAGAGCCGCTCCCGGGAGGCGTCCTGGTGGCCGTGGTGGATGGCCTGGGCCACGGTCCCGAGGCCTTCGTGGCCGCCCGCCGGGCGACAGAGGTTGCCGGGCAATGGGCCGACGAGCCGGTCGACGATATCCTGCGCCATTGTCATGAAGCCCTGAAGGGAACGCGCGGCGCCGTGATGAGCCTGGCCGCCTTGCGGGCGGACGAGGACCGGATGGCCTGGCTTGGGGTCGGCAATGTGGAAGGGGCGCTGTTTCGCTCGGCGCCGTCTGACGACCGGCCGGAAAGGGAGGCACTGCTGGCCCGGCCGGGTGTCGTCGGCTATCGCATACCGTCGTTGCGTGTCGCCGTCCTGCCCATCGCGCCGGGCGACACCATGCTCTTCGCCACCGACGGCATCGCCAGCGCCTTCCTCGACGACCCGCCGCTCCACCTGTCCCCCCAGCAGCTGGCGGAGGATACCCTGGTCCGCTTCGGCAGGGCCACCGACGATGCGCTGGTCCTGGCGTTCCGCTATCGAGGGGCAACCCCGTGAACGATACCGCTCTTCGACTGACGGAGCGCTATGCCGCGCTGCTGGATGCCCATCTGGAGCGCCCCGGTGAGATGATGCTCGAGGAAGCCTACGAACTGGGCCGCAGCGCAATCGCCGCCGATCTTGGCGTCCTCGACATGGTGATCATGCATCACAAGGCCCTCGGCCGCGCGGCCAACAAAGGTCAGCCGGCGGACGCCCCCAGCCGCTTCGATCGAGCCGGCCAGTTCTTCGGGGAAAGCCTGTCGGCCTTCGAGATGATGTTGCGCGGCTATCGCGAAGCCAATTCACGCCTTCTGGCGATCAATGAGGAACTGAAGCGCACGCAAGCGCAACTGGTCCAATCGGCAAAGATGGCGTCGCTTGGGGAATTGGTGGCGGGCATCGCCCACGAAATAAATAATCCCCTCTACTTTGCAATGATCAACCAGGAAAGCCTGCAGACATTGCTGGACGAGGTCGCCGAGGGCACGGGCGATATGGCTCGGCGCGAGAATCTTGCCAAGGCGCGGAACCGGCTTGCCTCGATGCAGACCGGGCTGGACCGCATCAAGGATATCGTGGCCAATCTGCGCACGTTCTCGCGCCTCGATGAGGGCGAATGGGCCGAAGGAAACATCAATGAAGGGATCGATTCGGTGTTGATGCTCCTTGAGCACAAGTTCAAGGGAAGAATTTCGATCAACAAGGATTATTGCGCCGACGCCTGTCTGTATTGCGCACCGTCGATCGTCAACCAGGTGGTCATGAACCTGGTTTCCAATGCCATCGATGCCATCGAAGGCGAGGGAACGATTTTCATCCATACTGCCAAAGACGGCAGGACGTTCCGCTTCTCGATCAGCGATACGGGCAGCGGCATCGCTCCCGAGATCCTGGACCGCATCTTCGAGCCGTTTTTCACGACGAAGCCGGTGGGATCGGGAACAGGACTGGGCCTGGCGATTTCCTATGGGATCGTGCAGGCCCATCACGGGACCATCGATGTCGATAGCGCGCCCGGCATCGGCACCACATTCACGGTCCGACTGCCGATCGTCCCTGTCGGGCCTTAGCCCTGGCCGGCTAAGGTTTCTCGACGATCCGAAGCTGCTTCCTGATCGCTTCGAGCAGCGCCTCCGGCGAATACGGTTTGTAGAGGACCGTTGCCGCAGCCACGGCCGCCTCTTCGGCAACGGCTGGCTGGGTGTCACCGGTGACGATGATGGCCGGCACGCGGTTGTCGATGCGCCGACGCACCAGGGCGATGGTCTCGATTCCCGAGACGCCACCCGCCAGGCGGTAATCGGTGAGGATAATATCCGGGCGGGTTTGCGCAGACAGGCGCATCGCCTCCGCCCCGCTGGACGCGCAGGCCACCGCGAAACCGGCGCCCTCGAGCACGCAGGACAGGCCCAAGGCCTGCAGGTCATCGTCTTCCACGACCAGGACGGTACCGAGGGCGCTGCCGCTTCCCCCGCCGTCCGAGGCATGTTCCCTCAACGGATCAAGCATGATGTCGTCCGGCCCCGGCCTCGTTTCGCACCACCAGTGGCATTGCCGGCCACCCCATGCCGATCCCCATCTTCGGGTTCAGCGGCGGCATTACCTCCTGGGTTCCAAACTTCCGTGCCACGATAGGAAACAGCATCCACCTCGGCAAACGCAAAGGCGAGATTTTGCGGCATCTTTGAGACATTGACGGGGGACTCCTCTCCGCCGACGCGAGCCGCGACCGTCTGGCGTCGATCCGCCAATGGAGTCATGCTGCTTGCGGGGAGGAGGGGCATCAGTTCGAGGGGGCTCGGCGCGTGGATGAATTCGATCTGTACAAACGGCTGGGTCTGGCTTTGGCCATCGGAATGCTGCTCGGCGTCGAACGCGGCTGGCAACTGCGCCAAGCACCCGAGGGAACGCGCATTGCGGGTATCCGCAGCTTCTCGTTGATGGGTCTGCTGGGCGGGTTGTGGGGTCTGCTGGCCGAGGATGGCGGTGCGGTGACGCTGGCCGTGGGCTTTGCCGCCTTCGCCGCCCTGATCATCGGCGCTCATCTGATGCATCTGCGGGTCGTCCCGGCCGACCAGGGGATCACCACCGAAATCGCCGAACTCGTCACCTTCTGCCTGGGGGCGGCGGCAGCCCGCGGCTATCTCGCGGCGGCGGCAGCCGGCGGCGTAGTCACCCTGGCCTTGTTGTCGCTGAAAGAGTCGCTGCACGAATTCGTCGAGCGCATCCGTTTCGTCGAACTGAAGGCCGCGGTCAATCTTCTGCTCATTTCGGTGGTGATGCTGCCTGTCTTGCCGAACCGGGGTTTTGGCCCGGGACAGACGCTGAACCCGTACAAGCTGTGGTGGATCGTCGTAATGATCGCCGCCATCAGCTTCGTCGGCTATGTCGCCATCCGGGCGGCGGGGCCGCGCATCGGCACCCTGTTGACCGGCTTCTTCGGCGGCCTGGCGTCGTCGACCGCCCTCACCGCGTCGTTTTCCCGGCTGGGCCGCACCAGCCCCGAACTTCAGAACCTGCTGGCGGCGGGAGTGGTGGTGGCCGGCGCCACCATGTTCCTGCGCATCCTGCTGATCGTCGGGATTCTCAATGCCAAGCTGCTGCCGGCCCTGGCCGCCCCCATGGGCGCCATGGCCCTGGCCTGCGCGGCCGGCGCGATTGCCCTGTGGCTGGACCGCCGCAGCGCCGGCGCCGCCACCGCGCCGCCGCTGACCAATCCATTCGAATTGACTACGGCGTTGAAGTTCGGCCTGTTCCTGGGCGTGATCATGGTGCTGTCTGGCCTGCTTCAGCAGTGGTATGGAAACCGCGGCATCTATGGCCTGGCCGCGGTCGCCGGACTGGCCGACGTCGACGCCATTTCGGTGTCCATGGCCAGACTGGCCGGCCGAGGCACCACCACCCTTGCGGCGGCAGCCAACGCCGTGGCCATCGCCGCTTTCGTCAATACTACGGTCAAGGCCGGCATCGTGGCTTTCGCCTGCGGCGGCACGATGGCATGGCGCGTCGCGGCGGTCTTCGCCTTGGCGGTGCTGGCGGGCTTGTCGTCCTTGTGGATCGGATATCCTGGGTAATCTGCTGCCTGAAACCCGTCCGCGCCGATCGCCGCAACCCGCATTTCCCGAGTCGGGCCGCCTATCCTCATTTGAGGGCTTTGGCGCGCAAATGTTCGGCCATGTCGCTGCGGCTGAGGGACGTGCTTTTGACCAGCGCGTAGACCGGGGTACCGATGTCCAGTTGCAGATCCCGGCAGGCCTGGCTGGTGATCTGGGCCTGCAGCGGACAACCGATGTCGAGAACGACATCGACCAGGCCTGGCCTGTGCCGCAGCTCGGTCACATGTCCGGCGAACTGGTTCTGTACCGACAGGCCGCGCGGTTCTTCGCGCGCCAGGATGACGTTTCCGGCATCGATGCGCACACGCACCTGCGCCCCCGGCGGAGCATCCAGCCTGGGCACCCGGATGGTGCCGCCGGGGAAGGCGAGATGCGTGACCTCGCGCACTTCGTCGTGCCGTTCGACCGAGGTGACCACCACCGTGGCCAATTCAATGCCCCCAGCCGCCGCGGCAAAGCCGGGCTGGCTCATGACGTCTTCCACCGCCCCGCCGGCCGTCACCTTGCCCGCCTCAAGCAGCACCATGCGGTCGGCAAGGCGCAAGACCTCGTCGACGCTATGGCTGACATAAAGGATGGGCAGGCCGAACTGCCGTGGAAGCTCGGCGATGAAGGGCAGAAGCTCGGCCTTGCGGGCCCCGTCGAGGGAGGCCAAGGGTTCGTCCATCAGCAGCAGGCGGGGGCTGGCGAGCAACGCCCGGCCGATCGCCACACGCTGCCGCTCGCCGCCCGACAGGCTGCCCGGACGCCGCTCCAGCAAATGCCCGATGCCGAGAAGCTCGATCACGTTGTCGAACCCGATGTAGCGTTCGGCCGGGGGCACGAGGCGCATCCCAAAAGCCAGGTTGCCGCGGACGCTGTAATGGGGAAACAGCCGGCTTTCCTGGAACACATAGCCGATGCGGCGGCGGTGCGGCGGCACATCTGTGCCGCTGTCGGCATCGAACAGCACCCGGCCGTCGAGAACGATGCGCCCCCGGTCAGGCCGGCTGAGCCCCGCGACCATGCCAACCACCGAGGTCTTCCCGGCCCCGGAGCGGCCGAACAAGGCGGTCACGGTGGGGCCGTCGGAATCGAAGGCGACGTCGATCCGGACCTCTCCCTGCCGCTTCTGTACCGACACCTCGAGCACGGCTACCCCTGCAGCCGCTGCCGCAGCTTCCTGGCCGCCTGTTCGGAGGCCAGCAGCGTGAGGAAGGCGAGACCGACCGAGATCAGGCATAGGCGCAAGGCCGCCGCCTCGCCGCCCGGCACCTGGGTGAGGCTGTAGAGGGCGATGGGCAGGGTCCTTGTCTGCCCCGGAATGTTCGAAACGAAGGTAATGGTGGCACCGAATTCGCTGAGGCTGCGGGCAAAGGCGAGAATGGTGCCGGCCAGCACGCCGGGCAGCGTCAACGGCACCGTCACGGTGAAGAAGACACGCAAAGGTCCGGCCCCCAATGTGGCGGCCGCCGACTCGATGCCGCGATCGACCGATTCCAAAGATAGGCGGATCGCCCGCACCATCAGCGGAAACGACATGACCGCCGAGGCGACCGCCGCCCCTTTCCAATTGAAGATGAGGGAAATCCCCAGGACATCGTACAGCCAGCCGCCGACGATCCCTTTGCGGCCGAGCAACACAAGCAGCGCGTAGCCGACCGCCACCGGCGGCAGAACCAGGGGCAGATGAATCAAGCCGTCGAGCAGGGCTTTACCGGGAAACCGGCCCCGCGCCAGTACCCATGCGGCAAGGACGCCGAACGGCAGGCTGACCGCGACCGCCCATCCGGAAACCCACAGGCTCAGCCGCAGGGCCTCCAACTCGAGGGGGGTGAGCATCGACATCAGCCGTTCCGTCGTTCGTTCAGCCAGGCTGCCGGCCATAGTCAGATGGCCGACTCACAAGGTCAAGCGCCAGGCAAAACTTTTGCCCTCGGCCAAAAGTTCTGCCGGGCGTGACGAAGGTCACTTTTTATCAACCATAGGCGAAGTAGGGTGAACTTGCCCAAGTACCGCAATCGGTACGGAACTCGGCGGCGGCATCCTTCCTCCCGGCAGATGCCGCCGCCTTATTTTTTTGCGGCTATTGCGGATCGCCGGCCGGGGATCGGAGAAAGATGTAAGGGAGGATATTCGCCGCCGTTTGAGCTAGTATGCTTTTCGTCCTATAGCAAGGCTTGGATGCCCCGATGTCTGGAACCCACCGCCTGGCGGCTCATACGCCGGAAGAACGCCAAGCCGCCTTGACCGTGCAATCAGCCAAGATGGTGCTCGGCGAAATCGACAGCCTCAGGCTGGCTCTTGCCGACCGCGGGCTGAGCGGGGCGATGCGCCAGCAGACCAAGCGGGACCTGACCGAAGCCTCGGAACGCCTGTGCAACCTGATGGCACTGGCCATCTACCAGATCGCCAACACCGTCCATGGAGAGTTCCAGGGCAGCCTGAAAGCCGCCCTTGACGATCTGCGCAGCCGCCTGTTGGACATGGGCACCAACCTGATGATCGAGAAGCTGCAAAAAATCCATGCCACCGCCAAGGCCGTACTCGAGGACGGCGGCTATCCCCTCGGCCTGGCCTGCAAGCTCAATCACACCTACACCACCCTTATCGACAATCTCGGCACCTTGGGTGGCCTGGCCCGTCTTTCCGTCCAGGACAAGGCGTTGATCGACGCCACCGCGGAAAACATCAGGCACCTGACCGAAATCGAAGAGAACCTTGGCGTGCTGGTCGAAATGGGCGACAGCCGGCCGCGGCGCGGGGCCCGTTAGCTCCTCCGACATTCCCGTGCGATGCACCCATTCCCCCTTCTGGGAGAGGAAATTCGGTGCGCCCCGACCGGTATATCCCGGTTGGATCCTGCGCGCCCTGAGGGCAAATGGTATCGGCCTGTGTCAAATGGGGGGCGCCATCGGATACCCCCTCGCCGAATAAGTTTGGTCGGCCCCATTGATTGGCGCCGCACGATCCCAATCTCATCCGCTGAGAACAAGAATTCGTCGCAAATCCACTTAAGTCCGTTTACGGCGTGCCGGGATCTCTCGCAGCGCGGGTGGACGCCCTGGCAACCATGGCTGACAGGGGTACCATGTCGAGAATCTTCGTTCCGGCACTCGCCTTTCTATCGCTGCTGGCGGCGGCACCCGCCTTGGCCGACCAGCCACAACCCTGGGGGATCTGGACGCAACCGGCGGCATCCCCGACCATGCACCAGATCGTCGCTCTCAACAGCCTCATCACCGGCATCATCCTGGGCATCGTCGTCCTGGTCTTCGGACTGCTCGGCTATGTGATCTATCGTTTCCGGGCCAGCCGTAATCCCGTCCCGGCGAAATGGACCCACAACACCCCGCTTGAACTGGCATGGACATTGGGGCCGGTGCTGGTTCTGGTGCTGATCGCCTTTCCGTCGTTCCACCTGCTCTATTCCATGGATCGGGTCAAGGACGCCGACCTGACGCTCAAAGTGACCGGGCACCAGTGGTATTGGTCCTATGACTATCCCGACCAGAAAATCTCTTTCGATGCCAATCTGGTGCAGGACAGCGACCTGAAGCCGGGCCAGCCCCGCCTCCTGACGGCCGATGCCCCGGTGGTCCTGCCGGTCGACACCGTGGTGCGTATCCAGACGACCGCCGACGACGTCATCCATAGCTGGTCGGTCCCGGCGCTGGGCGTGAAGATCGATGCGATACCCGGACGGCTCAACGAAACCTGGGTGAAGATCGACCAGCCCGGCACCTATTACGGCCAATGCTCTCAGCTTTGCGGCATCAATCACGGCTTCATGCCGATCGAGATCGACGCCGTGCCGAAAGACCAGTTCGCTGCCTGGCTCCAACAGAACCAGGCCAAGCAGAAATCTTCGTCGGCGGGCCGAGTGCAATTCGCCGACACCAGCAACAGGGGAAACAACCGGCCATGACAGCAGCAAGCAGTCGAGTCCCCCACGCCCACGAACACGACGCCCCGTACGGCTGGCGGCGTTGGCTGTTCTCGACCAATCATAAAGACATTGGGACGATGTACATCGTCTATTCCATCGTTGCCGGGTTGATCGGCGGCGCGGCGTCGGTGGTCATCCGCCTGCAACTGATGCATCCCGGCGGCACGATCTTCGAAGGGGACAACCAGCTTTACAACGTGTTCGTCACCGCCCATGCGCTGATCATGGTGTTCTTCACCGTGATGCCGGGGCTGATCGGCGGGTTCGGCAACTGGTTCGTGCCGCTGATGATCGGCGCCCCGGACATGGCGTTTCCCCGCATGAACAACATCAGTTTCTGGCTGCTGGTGCCGGCTTTTTGCCTGCTCATGCTGTCGGCAATGACCGGGACCGGGGCGGGTACCGGCTGGACGCTCTATCCGCCGTTGTCGACCTCGGGCCACCCCGGGCCATCGGTCGACTACGCCATCCTGGCGCTGCACCTGGCCGGCATCTCGTCGATCCTGGGGGCGATCAATTTCATCACCACCATCATCAACATGCGCGCCCCGGGCATGACCTTGCATCGCATGCCGTTGTTCGTCTGGGCCATGCTGGTGACGGCGGCGCTGCTGCTGCTGGCTGTGCCGGTGCTGGCCGGCGCGCTGACCATGCTCTTGACCGACCGCAATTTCGGCACCGCGTTCTTCGATCCCGCCGGCGGCGGCGACCCCCTGCTCTATCAGCACCTGTTCTGGTTCTTCGGCCACCCTGAAGTCTACATCATGATCCTGCCGGCCTTCGGCATCATCAGCCAGGTGGTATCGACTTTCTCGAAAAAGCCGGTGTTCGGGTATCTGGGCATGGCCTACGCCATGGTATCGATCGGTCTTATCGGCTTCCTGGTCTGGGCCCACCACATGTTCACTACCGGCCTTTCGGTGAACACCCGCGCCTATTTCACCGCGGCGACGATGATCATCGCCGTACCCACCGGCATCAAGATCTTCAGCTGGCTGGCCACCATGTGGGGCGGCTCCATCGAGTTCAAGGCGCCCATGTTGTGGGCGGTCGGCTTCATCGCCCTGTTCACCATGGGCGGTGTCACCGGCGTGGTGTTGGCCAACGCCGGCATCGACGTGTCGCTGCACGATACCTATTACGTCATTGCCCACTTCCATTACGTGCTGAGCCTGGGGGCGGTCTTCGCCATGTTCGCCGGCTTCTACTATTGGGTCGGCAAGATGTCGGGCCGGCAATATTCCGAGACATTGGCCAGGATCCACTTCTGGATCATGTTCGTCGGCGTCAACCTGACTTTTTTCCCCCAGCATTTCCTCGGCTTGCAGGGCATGCCGCGACGCATTCCCGACTACCCCGACGCCTTCGCCGGATGGAATTTCATCTCCTCCATCGGAGCCTTCATCGGCTATGCCGGTGCGGTCTTCTTCCTTTACGTGGTGTGGGACATGTTCCGCGCCGGCAGGAAGGTGGCGAACAATCCCTGGGGCATCGGCGCTACCACCCTGGAATGGACGGTCAGTTCACCGCCCCCGCTGCACAGCTTCGAAACGCTGCCGACCTTCGGCCCCGGCAAGGTCGGACATCCGGCGGAATAAGCGATGAGCCTCGGTGGCCAACGATGACCGGTAAAGCACGTACGGTGCTGGTAGCTTTCGCGGTCATGGCGGTCATGGCCGGTCTGGTGGCCGCCAGCGTGCCGCTCTATTCCCTGTTCTGCCGGGTGACCGGATTCGGCGGGACGCCCAGGATCGCCGACGGCGCCCATGTGCCCGTCCGCGCCCGGACAATGGTGGTACGCTTCGACGCCAGCGTAATGAAAGGCATGCCCTGGCGCTTCGCCCCGCGCCAGATCAGCATGAAGATTCGCCTCGGCGAACCCAACCTGGCTTACTTCACCGCCGAGAATCTATCCGACCAACCGCTGGTCGGAACGGCGACGTTCAACGTCACGCCGATGAAGGCCGCGCCCTACATCAACAAAATCCAGTGCTTCTGTTTCACCGAGCAGCACCTCGAGCCCGGGCAGAAAGCGGAACTGCCGGTCACCTTCTACGTGGACCCGGCCATCGCCGACGATCCGAACACCAACGAGGTGAAGACCATCACCCTGTCCTACACATTCTTCAAGGCCAAGCAACAGTCCAGCGAGGGACCATCATGAGCGACGGATCGCAGGGGACCCATCATGGTAACGCCGCGCCCCATCCTTATCACCTGGTCAATCCCAGCCCTTGGCCGGCGCTCGGCGCCCTGGCGGCGTTCGTCCTGGCATTTGGCGCCGTGCACTGGTGGCACGGAGGCACGCCGCTGATCATGGTGGCCGGCTTCGCCCTGGTGCTGACCACCATGGTCGTCTGGTGGCGCGACGTCGTCCACGAAGCCCAGGTCGAACAAGTTCATACCGACGTCGTGCGGCACGGGCTGCGGGTCGGCGTGGGCCTGTTCATCGCATCCGAGGTGATGTTCTTCGTCGCCTTCTTCTGGGCCTTCTTCAACTCGGGCCTGCTGGTCAACCCATCCATCAAGCAATGGCCGCCGGCCAACATCGAGCCGATGGAAACCTGGGGCATCCCCTTCCTCAATACCCTGATCCTGCTGTCCTCCGGACTTGCCGTGAACTGGGCCCACCACTCCCTGCGCCAGGGTGACCGCCGGGGCCTCGCCCAAGGCCTGGGCCTGGCCATTGTCCTGGGCTTCTCCTTCCTCGGCTTGCAGGCCTACGAATACGGTCACGCCGCCTTCCACTTCCGTGACGGGATTTTTCCGTCGGTCTTCTACATGGCCACCGGCTTCCACGGCTTTCATGTGTTCGTCGGCGCCTGCTTCCTGACGGTGAACTTCCTGCGCGTCCTCAACGGGCATTTCACCCCCGCTCAGCATGTCGGCTTCGAGGCCTCGGCCTGGTATTGGCATTTCGTCGACGTGGTGTGGATCTTCCTGTTCGTCTGGGTCTATTGGTGGGGCTCTTGACGGAAAGGCGCGACCGCCGTCCAATGGTGACATGAAGCGCTTGTTGGCCCCTCTTTTCGGATTTCTGGTGGCGGTCATGCTCGTCGGACGAGCTGGCGCCACTACCATCGAGTTCGACGGATTGGAGCGGCAGTTCGAAATGTATGTGCCGCCGACGGCACCGCGTCCGCTGCCGGTCGTGCTGCTGCTGCACGGAGGCACCAGCACCGCCGAACAGATCCGCCGCTACACCGGATTCGATGCGCTGGCGGCACGCGAGGGCATCCTCGCGGTCTATCCGCAGGGGGTCGCCGGACAGTGGAATGACGGACGTCCGCAGACCGGCATGCCCCACCCTCTGACTGCCGATACCGACGATGTGGGCTTCCTGCTCGCCCTGGTCGACGAACTGGTGGGGCACGGCTTGGCCGATCCGCGCAGGATCTATGTGGCCGGTATTGCCAGCGGCGGCATGATGGCCCTGAGGCTCGCTTGCGAGCACCCTGAGCGGATCGCGGCCGCCGCCGTGGTGGCGGCGAATCAACCGTCGGAGCTCAATTGCACGCCAACCCGGCCGGTGCCGATGATCTTTTTCCACGGCACCCGGGACCGCTTCGTGCCTTTCGGCGGCGGCGACATCCTGCAATGGGCCAATGTGGATCGCGGCAAGGTGCTTTCGGCCCATGACACGGTCGAACAGTGGCGCAAGATCGACGGCTGCACCGGAGAGCCGAACACGCATCGGGTCGGCGCCTCAGGCGCCGTCGCCGTCGACCTGGTGACCTACGAGCCGTGTAGCGGAGCCGAAGTCCGCCATTTCGTCATGAAAGGCGGCGGCCACACCTGGCCCGGGGCCCACCAGGGACCCGCCGGCGACAAGCTGCTGGGGCCTGCCGCCGGCATCAATGCCAACGAAGAGATCTGGAAGTTCTTCGACGCGCAACCGCCACGCTGAGCCACGCGTTTATCTTTTGCCCTCGCTGGGCTCAAGCTGCATGACGTTGGACGCAGCTTGCCCCGATTTACACCTCGTTGACGTCGATCACCACGCGGCCCCGCACCTGGCCGGCCAGGATACGCTCGGCCAGGGCCGGAAGATCCTTGAGGCCGGCGCGGCTGGTCAAGGCATCCAGCTTGTCCAGCGGCAGGTCGTGGGCCAACCGTTCCCACGCTTCTACACGGGTGGCTTTCGGGCACATCACCGAATCGATACCCAGCAGGTTGACACCGCGCAACAGGAACGGCAGCACGGTGGTGGACAGCTCGTTTCCCCCTGCCAGGCCACAGGCCGCCACCGAGCTGTGGTAGCGCATCGACGCCAGCACCGACGCCAAAGTGGTGCCGCCGACCGCGTCGACGGCGCCGCTCCACCGCTCGCCCAGCAGGGGCCTGGCCGGCGGCGTCGCGAGTTCCGACCGCTCGACGATGGTGGCGGCCCCCAGTGCCCGCAGGTAATCATGCTCGGCCGAACGGCCGGTGGAGGCGGCAACCTTGTAGCCGAGCTTGGCCAGGATGGCCACCGCCACGCTGCCGACGCCGCCGGCGGCCCCGGTTACCAGCACTTCATCCTCGGCACCGGGGCGCAAACCGTGCGCCTCCAGGGCCATCACCGCCAGCATGGCGGTGAAGCCGGCGGTACCGATCGCCATGGCGCGATCGGGACTCAGGCCGGCCGGGCGTTTCACCAGCCAGTCGCCCTTGACCCGCGCCTTCTGCGCGTAGCCGCCCCAATGGACTTCGCCGACGCGCCAGCCGGTAAGGATGACCTCGTCGCCCGGCTTGAATTCCGGATTGTCCGAGGCTTCCACCACGCCGGCGAAGTCGATGCCGGGAATATGGGGATAGCTGCGCACCAGCCTCCCCAACCCCTTGAGGATCATCCCGTCCTTGTAGTTGAGAGTCGACGCCTGCACGCGCACGGTGACGTCGCCGGCCGGCAACCGTTCGGTCGGCAGATGCTGGATACCGGCCGTGACCTTGCCCTCCCGCTCCTCCAGAACCAGGGCTGCGAATTCGTTATTGCTCATGGGCTGTCCTCCTTTTGGCGCGACCAGTATATGGCCGCGTTACGACTGGACAACCCCGCGCCGCCATCTTGTGCCTGAGTTTTCCACCATGCGGTGGAGGGCTCGGACTTGGACCAACTCACTGCATGAACCAGCCGTGGCTCACCACCAGGGACTGACCGGTCAGGGCGTTCGACTCGAAAGAAGCGAAGAACAAGGCCGCCGCCGCAACGTCTTCGGTGGTGGTGAACTCGCCATCGACGGTCTCCTTCAGCATCACTGTCTTGACCACCGCCTCTTCGGATATGCCCAGCTCCTTGGCCTGCTCGGGGATCTGCTTGTCGACCAATGGTGTACGCACATAGCCCGGGCAGATGACGTTGGCCCTGACACCATGCGGCGCCCCCTCCTTGGCCACCACTTTGGCCAGGCCGATCAGGCCATGCTTGGCGGTAACGTAAGGAGCCTTCAGAGCCGACGCCTCTTTGGAATGGACCGAGCCCATGTAGATGATGCTGCCGCCCTGCCCCTGCTTGTACATCTGACGCAAGGCGGCGCGGGTCGTCAGGAAGGCGCCGTCCAGATGGACCGCGAGCAGCAGCTTCCATTTGGCGAAAGGAAACTGGTCGAGCGGCGAGACGATCTGGATGCCCGCATTGCTGACCAGGACGTCCAGGCGGCCGAATTCCTCGACGCAACGGGCCATGCCCGCCTCGACCTCGTTCTCGGCAGTCACGTCCATCGCGACGCCGATGGACCGGCCGCCGTCCCGCCGGATCTCGACGGCCGCAGCGTCCGCCGCCCCGGCATCGAGATCGGCAATGGCCACGGCGGCCCCTTCCGCCGCGAAGCGGCGAGCGATTTCACGACCGATGCCGCTGGCGGCACCGGTGACAATGGCGACCTTATTCGCAAGACGCATATCCTGCCTCCCGTTCACCCATGATGAACCGAGTGCTCTGACGCAAACCAAAGATTCAGCTTGCGTCGGAGCACCAGCCTTGGTTTTTGCCCCCCGCCGGGCGCTGGAACAAGGAAACCGGCCAACCAGCCGCCATTGGCGGCGGCCAGGGGGCCGGATGGCCCCCCAGTGAGGGACTATGCTAAACCTACTGCGGTGAACCATCTGAATGGTTCACCGCAGTAGGTGGGGGCGGCATC
Source organism: Pseudomonadota bacterium (assembly GCA_021793155.1). Taxonomy (GTDB): domain Bacteria; phylum Pseudomonadota; class Alphaproteobacteria; order Rhodospirillales; family Magnetospirillaceae; genus DUZF01. Next base: position 154,578 of record JAJYTF010000002.1, read on the forward strand.
ATTCCCGGCCATCCACCGCAAGATCGAAAGTGAAGACACTTTCGAGGCCCTGGGGGCGTTCCAGCACTTCCGGATGGCGCAGCGTGCGCAAGGTGTCGTTGTAGCCCGCCCGCCACCGCTCCTCCATGCTGCGGCGCGAGAACTCATAGTCTTTCGAATCCCCCTCATAGACCCTTGAGCGGTAGATCAGGTGGATGATGTTGTAGACCTTGCGATTGGCTTCGGCCTGCAGCAGATCCATCTCCGGGCCCGATTTCAAATTCTCGGGAAGATTGTCCAACAGGCAGGCCAAGGCGTTCCTCATCCGCTGGGCGTGGCGGAAACGATCGGTAACGGTACGCGTCCGGCTCGAATAGCGGATCTCCTTCTCCCGGGTGAAGGTGTCGGCCAGGCTGCGGGGAAACTTGCCGCGTGAACTCCACAGGTCGACCTGGAAGACCAGAGTGTCGCGCGGTATGTCGTCGACGATCCAGGACAGCGGCGTATTGGACACCAGGCCGCCGTCCCAATAATGCTCGCCGTCGATCTCGATGGCGGGCAGGCCGGGCGGCAGGGCGCCGCTGGCCATCACATGCTCGGGCCGGATGACATGGGTGGCGGTGTCGAAATAGACAAAATTGCCCGAGCGCACGTTGACCGCGCCAAGGCTGACCCGCATCTCGCCGGAATTCAGACGGTCGAAGTCGACCAGGCTTTCGATGGTGGCCTTGAGCTTCGCCGTATCGAAAAAGCTGGTCGCGCCCATGCTGCCCGACGGCTGCAACCAGGGCGGCGGCATTCGCGGTTCGAAGAAGCCCGGCGCACCCAACAGCAGTGCGGAAAAGGCACTCGCCTGGTTGGTCGCCGCCCGTGCGAAGTCACCCTCGCTTTCCAAGACGTCCCCGCCGAAAGGAAGCAGCGAACAATAGTCGGTGGTGATCTGCTGCCAGAAGTCCCGCAGCCGATCGGCCCGGCGTTCCGGCGGATTGCCGGCAATGATCGCCGCATTGATCGAGCCGATGGAGATTCCGGCGACCCAATCAGGATGGAGATTGGCCTCGGCCAGGCCGTCATACACTCCGGCCTGGTAGGAACCGAGAGCCCCGCCGCCCTGCAGTACCAGGGCGATGGTTTCAAACGGCGGACGCGTCTCGCAGCGGGCGGTCTTGCGTAATCCGCGTCGTGCCGTGCGCGGCGCCATGTCGCGCCGCTGTATCGGAGGATGGGCGGTCATCGGCATGTCTCCCGTCGCCTCGCTTCCGGCTACCTGATCCCTGCCCCCCCCCGGTTCAAGAGGCCCCCTACTCCCGCAGTGGAATCTCCTTTGCCTCCGCTTCGCCGCCATCGGCGCCGGTTGGATCCTTTCAGGTGTCCTGCCACGTGATGAGGGACTTTGGAGAAGCCGCAGGAGACCGTTGATGGAAATCGAGGAAATCCTGATCGCCCATTCGATGCCGCTGTTCAGCCCAAGCTATCCCGTCGGCCCTTATCGGTTCATCCACCGCGAATACCTGATCGTCACCTATGAAAGCGACCCCGCAGCAATCCGGGCAGCTCTGCCGAAGCCGCTTGAACCGGCCGAGGGGAACCTCTGCTATTACGAATGGATGAAGATGCCGGACAGCTCCGGATTTGGCGATTACCAGGAGAGCGGCAGCGGGATTTTTGCAACCTTCCGGGGCGAGGCATGTAACTTCTCGGTCCAGATGTATCTCGACGACGAGCCGCCGTTGACCGCCGGCCGCGAGATCTGGGGGTTCCCAAAGAAATACGGTATCCCGCGGCTTTCGGTGATGAAGGACACCCTGACCGGCACCCTGCATTACGACGAGGAACGGGTAGCCTTGGGCACCATGACCTACAAGCAGCAGAGCCTCGAACACAGGTTGAACGAGGTGAAGGCGGGACTGCTCCGGCTCAATGTCAACCTGAAGCTCATTCCGGACGTGGACGGCAAGCCGAAGATCGCCCAGCTGGTCGGCTACAACCTGAACGACGTGACGGTGCACGGCGCCTGGGACGGCCCGGCGCGGCTGGACCTGACACCGCATGTCAACTGCCGGGTCGCCGACCTGCCGGTCCGCCGGGTGATCGGCGGGCGCCATCAGGTGGTCGACTTCACCCTGCCCTACGGGCGGGTGCTGCACGACTATCTGGGATAGGCTCTAATGCCCCACCGGCCCACTGGCCGGCTCGGCCCTGGTCAGGCAGGCGGCGGCAAGGGCGGCGACCACCAGCATGGCGCCAAGCAGCCAGAAGGCGTCGGCAAAGCCCATGATCATCGCCTGCCCGTGCACCGCCTTGCCCACCGCGACGGCCGCCTGGTGCCAGGCGAGTTGGGGGTCGCTGATACCGCGGCCGATGAAGTAGCGCTGCAGGACTTCGATGCGGCTCCGCGCCGCCTGGGCGAAAAGCGAGACATCGCCGTTGATGACGGTGGAATGGAACTGTTCGCGGCGCGTCAAAAAAGTTTGCAGGGCCGCCGTGCCGAAGGCCCCGCCCAGATTGCGCATCATGTTGAACAGGCCCGAGGCTGCACCGGCGTTCTCGGCCTCGATGCCGGCCGTGGTGATGGCGGACAGCGGAGTTAGCACCACCGCCTGGCCGAACGCCCGCAGAATATTCGGCCAGAAGAACTGGTCGCCGCCGTAATTGCCCGACAGATGGATGTTCATCAGGCAGCTTGCGGCGAACACCAGCATGCCACCCACCGCCAGCCGGCGGGAATCGATGCGTTTCATCAGCTTGGGCACGAAGGGGATCAGCGCCAGCTGCGGCAGCCCGGTCCAGGCCATCACCGCCCCCACCTGCTCGGCGTTGTAGCCCTGGGTCTGGGACAGGTAGAGCGGCAGCAGAAACACCGAACCGTAGAGGGCGAAGCCGACCAGAGTGTTGCTAAGCGTGCCTAACCCGAAATTGCGGCGCGCCAGCAGGCGGAGATTGACCAGCGGGCGCCGTGCGGTCAGCTCGATGACGACGAACAGGACCAGGGAGACCGCCGCCAGAGCGCTCAGCTTGACGATGAACGGCGAGCCGAACCAATCGTCCTTGTTGCCCTCTTCGAGGACCGTTTGCAGGGCGGCCAGGCCCACCGCCATGGTCGCCGCGCCGGGCCAGTCGCCGGTCTTCAAGAGATGCAGTTGCATCGGCCTGGGCTCCAGGGCATAGGCCAGCGCCGCCAGCATGACCAGGCCCGGAACCATGTTGATGTAGAAGATGTACTGCCAGCCGTAGTTTTCGGTCAGATAGCCGCCGATGGTCGGCCCGATGGCCGGCGCGAAGGTGGCGGTCAGGGCGAACAGCGCCAGACCCAACGGCCGCTTGCTCGGCGGCAGCATGGTCACCACGATGGTGAAGGCCATGGGGATCAGCACGCCGCCGGTGAACCCTTGCACGGCCCGCAGCACGATCATCTGCTGAAGGTTGCCGGCAAAGGCGCACAGCCCGGAAAACAGCAGGAACAGAGCCGCGTTGGCGATCAGGTAGCGCCGCGTCGAGAATACCCGGCTCAGGAAGTCGCTCAAGGGGATGACGACGATCTCGCCGACCAGATAGGCGGTGACCACCCAGCCTCCGTCGTCGATGCCCGCGCCGATGCCGCCCTGGATTTCGGGCAGCGAGGCATTGGTGATCTGGATGTTGAGCACCGCCATGAAAGCGCCCAGCATCGCTCCCAGGACGGCGATCCAGGTCTTGGTGCCGACCGCGGCCGAAACCGCGGCCGGTGTCATCGGCGCCGTTGCCAGATGTTCGGAGGTCCTTACTGCCGACATGCTCCACCTTGATCAGTTTCGCGGTCATCCTGACCGCGACGCTCAGGCGCCGCGCGGGCTTGTCGCGATTTCGGCGTTTAGCCGAAGGCCGAAATCGCTCTACCGGCTGGCGACCTTGTGGCCCTGGGGCAGATCGCTTTCGCTTTCCGCGGCAAGGACGGTGGCCTTGGTGTCGATGGTTGGCTCCACCGACATGCCGGGGCGCAACCGCCCGACCATGGGATCGTCGGCATCAAGGGCGATCTTCACCGGAATACGTTGCACGATCTTCGTGAAATTGCCGGTGGCGTTGTCCGGCGGCAGCAGGGCGAATTCCTGGCCGGCAGCCGGTGCCAGACTGTCGACATGGCCGTGGATGACCCTGCCGGGGAAGCTGTCCACCGCGATTTCCACCGGCTGCCCCTTCTCCACATGGGTGAGCTGGGTCTCCTTGAAATTGCCCAGCACATAGACCGATTGCAGCGGGACCACGGCCATCAGCTGGGTACCCGCCTGGACATACTGGCCGACCCGCAGTGATCGGTTGCCGACGGTCCCAGCGATGGGCGCGACGATGGTGGTGTAGCCCAGGTTCAGTTCCGCCTGATGCTCCACCGCCTGCTCGCGGCGCAAATCGGCGTCGGCCTTGGCCAGGCCGCTGTTCAAGACTTCGACCTGCTTTTCGGCAGCCGCCAGGGCGGCCTGGTCGCGCTGCAGGGCCGCCGCCTTCTCATGAATGTCCGCCTCGGCCTGCTGGGCCCGCTGGGACGTACCGAAGCCGGTCTTGTAGAGTTCGCGGTAGCGGTCGAAGTCCTGCTGGGCGAACCCCCTGGCGGCCTGGTCGGCGGTGATGGTCGCTCGCGCTCCGTCGACCACCAACTGCTGGTGTTCGATCTGTGCCCGGATATTGGCCAGGCTGGCCTGGCCGGCTGCGACGTCGGCGCGGGCCTGTTCCAGTGCAGTGCGGAAGTCTGCGTCGTCGATGCGCGCCAGAACCTGGCCCGCGTTCACCGGCTGGTTGTCCGCCACCAGCACCGCGGCGACATACCCCGACACCTTGGGAGCGATGGTGGTGTAGTCCGCCTTGACATAGGCGTCGTCGGTGGATTGCTCGAATCGTCCCTCGGCCCACCAGTCGAAGCCCAGGATCCCGGCCGCGCCGAGAACGCCAAGGCCGGCGGCAGCCGCCATGATCCGCGTCGCCAACCGCCGCCTGTCGTTCGTCGCCCCGCCATTCATGGCCTAGCCTCCCACATATTGAACCGTACCGTATAGTACGGACGAATATGAGAATGAGGCTGGATACCGTCAAGAGCCATATCGCAGTATTCTTGACCGTACCGTACGGAACGCTATATCACAGAAGAACAAGAAGGAAGGCGCAGAATGAGCGAGACCTCCGCGCGCAGCATGACCGAGCGCGCCACCCGACGATGCCATGACATCGTCGACGCAGCCGCCGAGGTGTTCCTCGAACGCGGCTATGCCGGTACCAGCATGGATGCGGTGGTGGAGAGGGCGGGCGGATCGAAGGAGACCCTGTACTGCCATTTCGGCAGCAAAGCGGGCTTGTTTAAAGCCATCGTCGAACAGCGCACCGGCGACGTGACAGCCAATCTGGACCTGCCGGACGTCGACGATGTGGGGGACTTCCTGCGCCAGATCGGCATCGCCTACCTGCAGACGGTTCTAAGCCCCCGCGGTCTCGCCTTGTACCGGCTGGTCTTGGCGGAGAGCGGCCGCATGCCGGAAATGGGCGACCTGTTCTATCGGCTGGGCCCGGAAACAGCCACTGGACGCCTGGCGGATGGCCTGGCTGGTCGCTGTTCCCGCCAGGGTATTCCGCTGCCCCGGCCGAATCGTGCCGCCGCATTGTTCCTTGGCATGCTGCGCGGCGATCTGCAATTGCGCGCCCTGTTCAACCCGACGCGCGCTCCGGTCGCGTCAGAGATCACCGAGCATGTGGACTTCGTCGTCGAAGCTTTCCTGAAGGCGATTGGCACCTGACTCCAATGGCGGTGAAGCGAACTTCGGCCATCGCCTGGCGCGCGCCTCCGCAGGCTTGGCGACGGCCTCAACGGCCGCAGGTCGCAACCTGCATCAGATCTAACCCAGGTTGCCGTGGAATCGCAGCGGTTCGCCGCAGGGATCGCCGAGCAAGGTGTCTTCGCGCATCACCACGTTGCCGCGGATGATGGTGACCACCGGCCAGCCGGTCACCTTCATGCCGTCGAACGGCGTCCAGCCGCATTTGCTGGCGATCCACATGTTGCTGATGCGCCGTTGGGCCTTCAGGTCGACAATGGTGAAATCCGCGTCATAGCCGACGGCGATGCGGCCCTTGCCGGCCATGCCGTAGATGCGGGCGGCACCGGCGCTGGTCAGGTCGATGAAGCGTTCCAGGCTGAGCCTGCCGGCCGCCACGTGGTCGAGCATGATCGGCACCAGGGTCTGGACGCCGGTCATCCCCGAGGGACTTTGCGGATAGGGCTTGGCCTTTTCCTCGCGGCTGTGCGGCGCGTGATCTGAGCCGATGACGTCGACGACCCCCTGTTCCACCGCCTTCCACAAGGCCTGCCGATGCTCTTCGCCACGGATCGGCGGGTTCATCTGCGCATAGGTGCCCAGGCGCTCATAGCATTCGGGCGCAGCAAGGGTCAGATGCTGGGGCGTCACCTCGACGGTTGCAAAATCCTTGGCTTCGGCCAGCAGCGTCATTTCCTCGGCGGTGGTGACGTGCAGGACGTGTACCCGCCGCCCGGCGGCGCGGGCCAGGCGGAGCAGCCGCTCGGTCGCCAGCACGGCGGTCCGCGCATCGCGCCACTCGGGATGCATGGCCGGCGAGGCGCCGCCTTCCACCAGGCCGCGGCGTTCCTTGAGCCGCGTCTCGTCCTCGGCATGGACCGCCATGCGCCGGCGGCCGTTGGTCAAGGCGCGGGCCAGCATTTCTTCGTCGTCGACCAGCAGGCTGCCGGTGGAAGAGCCCATGAACAGCTTGATCCCGGCGCAACCGGGCAGTCGCTCCAGGCGCTCCAACGCGTCGATGTTCTCGGCCGCCGCGCCGATGAAGAAGGCGTGGTCCACCCAGGCGCGGCCCTTGGCCCGCGCCAGCTTATCGGACAAGGCTTCCGCCGTGGTGGTCGACGGCTTCGTATTAGGCATCTCGCAGACCGCGGTGACGCCGCCCAAGGCCGCGGCGGCGGTGCCGGTGGCCAGGTCCTCCTTGTATTCGAGGCCAGGTTCGCGGAGGTGCACCTGGGTGTCGATGACTCCCGGCAGCACCGTCAGGCCGGAGATATCGATGACCTCGGCGGCGCTCCCCGACGACATCTGCCCGATAGCGGCGATGCGGCCATGGCTGACAGCCAGGTCGGCCGATACGATGCCGCCAGGTGTGGCCACGTGGCCGCCCTTCAAGATAAGGTCGATCATCCCCGTCACCTATTGCTCAGCGTTTCGAAAACGTCGCCCTGCGGCTTCAATCCGACGACGTGACAGCGATGCCACAAAGCATAGAACAGCAGGCTCCAGGCGGCAAAGCCGGACCGTTTGTCAGGCCGGCGGAATAGCGTCTCGACGGCGCCGGGCCGGCAAATCTCCTGGATGCAGGGTTGCACCGCCAGCAGGGCACCCAGTTCGGGGCGCCGGGCCATCCATTCTTCCACCGGCACGGTGAAGCCCCGCTTGCGCGAAAACGGCTCGGACGCCGGCAGCACGCCTGCCAGCCACGAGCGCAGAAGCCATTTGCCCAACTGGCGATGGACCTTCATCCCGTCGGGCAAGCGATAAGCGAAGCGAGCCACCGCCGGATCGAGGAACGGCACCCGTCCCTCGATGCCATGCGCCATCAGGCAGCGGTCCAGCTTGATCAGCAGGTCGTTGGGCAGCCAATCGGCGCAATCCACCGCCTGCGCCGTCTGCAGCGCCGAACGGCCAAAGCGGCGGCGTTCCCGCTTTTCCACCTGTGCGTAGCCGGCGCGCCAAGCCAGGCTCTCGTCGCGCAGCACGCCCAGCCCGGCGAAATGGCTGCGCCGCCGCATCGCCCGGGTCAGCGGCCAGGGGCGCCTGGCGGCGCGGTAACGGCCGTAGCCGCCGAACAGCTCGTCGCCACCTTCGCCCGACAGGATCACCTTGACCGAACGGCGCGCCTCGGCGGCCAGCTTGTAGGTGGGCAGGATGGCATAATCGGCGACGGGGTCGTCGACCCGCTCGGCAATGGCCGGCAGCAGCGACCAGAAGTCCCCCTCGTCAACCGCCACCTCCACATGCTCGGCCCCGGCGGCGGCGGCCACCTGCCGCGCATGGGCGCTTTCGTCGGGCGCCGACGTGCCGGGGAAGCGGGCGGTGAAAGCCAGGACCGGGCGTGGGTTGAGCCGGGCCATCAGGGCCAGCAGCGCCGAGCTGTCGATGCCGCCGGAGAGGAACATGCCGTAGGGCACGTCCGAACGCTGGTGCAGCAGCACCGATTCCATCATCACCCGGTCCAGTTCCGCCAGGGCCAGGTCTCTCGCGCGGTGATCGCAACCACCCTCCGGCAGGGCTTCCAGGCGCCGCCGTTCGACGATATGGCCACCCTCGACTGCGATGGTCTCGCCGGGCAGCAGCCGTTCTATGCCGGCGAAGATCGAGGCCGCGCCGGTGGTAAACTGGAGGTTAAGCAACTCGTCGCGGGACTGGGTGCGAAGGTTACGCGTCACCAGCCCGGTCGCCAGGATGGCCTGGGGCTCGGAGGCGAAAACCAACCCGGCGGCGGTTTCGGCGTAGTAGAGCGGCTTGATGCCGAACGGGTCGCGGCTCAAGACCAGACGCCGGCGCAGCCGATCGTGCAGGGCAATGGCGTACATGCCGCGCAACCGGCTGGGGAAATCCAGGCCATGGCGCTGATAGAGCGCAAGCGGCGGTTCGCAATCCGATCCGGTGGCGAAGGCGACGCCAGCCAGTTCGGCCCGCAACTCCACATGGTTGTAGATCTCGCCATTGGCCACCAGGGCCAGCCCCTCGGGGGCGCAAAGCGGCTGATCGCCGGTGGCCAGGTCGATAATGGCCAGGCGGGTGTGGACGAGGCCCAGGTCGTCCTGCCGATAGACGCCGCGCCCATCCGGCCCGCGATGGATCAGCGCATCGCCCAGCGCCGCAAGGACTGCTTCGTCGGCCGCCCCGCCGTCGGCCGTCATGATGCCGGCGACCCCGCACATCAGGCAGTAATCCGTTCAAAAAAGGCGCAATAGGCGGCGACCACGGCCGGCTCGGTATAGCGCTGGCGGAAGATGCGACGCCCCGCCTCGGCCCAGGCGGCGCAAGCCGGACGGTCGGCCAGGGCGCGACGGATGGCGGCGGCCAGCGGCGCCGCCTGGTCGACCGGCGTCAGCAGGCCGCTGATCTCGTGCTCCACCAGTGCCTGCGGGCCTTGCGCCGCCGTACATACCACCGGCACCCCTTGCGCCCAGGCTTCGATCACCACGTTTCCCAAGGGTTCCTGCCGGGCCGGGTGAATGAACAGGTCGGCGGTGGCGAACAAGTCCGGTGCGTCGTCACGCCAGCCAAGGAAGCGCAGGCGGGGCTTCACTCCCAGGCTGGTCGCCAGCCTGTCCAGCGTCTCTTGCCCGGGCCCCGATCCGGCAAGCAGCAGATAGGCGCCCGGAACCTGCGCCAGCGCCTCCAGCAGCAGGTCGAAGCCTTTGTTTGGATGCAGGCGACCCAGCGCCAGCAGGATGGGCGCGCCCTCCGGGATGAAGAATTCGCTGCGGGAAATGGGCTTTCCGACCTTGTCGCCGACAAAGTTCGGCAGACAGACGGCCCTGTCGGCCGGGAAGCCTTCCGCCGCCGCATGGTCGACGATGCCTTGCGCATCGGCCACCAGGTAATCCGCGCCCCTGTAGTATTTCAAATCGTAATAGCCTCCCAGGCGGGCCACCCGGACGAAACGGCTGCGGCCCTGCGGGCTCCCCGGCGCCACGGCGCTGGCCCGGCTCATCCAGGTGAAAACGATGTCGGGATTGAAATCACGGACATGTTTGCGGAAGGCTATCTTCGTCGTCAGGTCCAGACGATTGCCGAAGGGCAGCTGGTGGACCTCGGCCAAACCGCCCTTGGTCAGCAGATCGAAGCGCGGTCCGTGCCTCCTCATCAGCACCCGCTGCTCGACACCGGCCCGCAACAGGGCGGGCACCAACCGCTCGAAGAACCGTTCGGCCCCGCCATGTTCCGTACCGGCAATGGCCTGCAGCACGCGCATCAGCGGAACGAGGTCTCGAATTCCGCAGCGACCGTTTCCCAACTGCGCTCCCGCTGCAACAGGTGAGCGTCGCGGCTCATGCCCCAGAAGGTGTCGTCGTCGGTGAGCAGGCGGATGGCGACATTGGCGAAAGCCGCCTCGTCCGGCACCACCATGCCGCTCTGGCCGTCGCTCAGACGTTCGGCCGCCGCCCCGAGCGGACGGACCACCGCAGGCAGGCCGCAAGCCTGGCTTTCCATGAGCGTCCAGCAGACCATGTCGTCGGGGTGGCCGGGATACAGGTGGACGCGGGCGCTGCGGTAGAGATCCGCCATGCCGGCATCGCCGCTGGGTGCCATGATTTCGACGCCGTCTCCGGCAGCGCCTTGCGTCTTGGCGAACAACGGCTGCAGCTGGGCCGGCAACTCACTCCCTGCCCTGGCCTTGTCGAACATGGCTGAAACCACCACCAACCGGGCATCAGGCACGGCCGGCCGGATCTGGCCGCACCATCGGTCGAGCAGCCAGTCCAGCCCGTGGGCGGGATGGGTGGTGACCAGGGCGGTGGGATGTTCGGCCAAGCTCATCGGCGCTTCGGCCAGATAGTCGGCGCGCAAGCCGGGCGCGATCACCCGGCAGGGGATATCGCCCTTGTCCGTCCAGCCTTGCACCTGGGTCCTGCCGCAGAACAGGATGGCCGGCTGGAAACTCTCGATGGCCTTGCGCGCCGCCTCGAGCTGGCGGCCGGGGGCTGTGGTCCACAGCAGGCGGCGCCCGGCAAGACGGACCGAAGACAGCAAGGACGGCTTGCGAAAGGCGATCAGGACGTCGGTCTGGGTGGGGAATTCCTTATCCAAGGTCTCCCAGTGCGCCCCTTCGATGACCATCGGGTAGCGCGCCCGGTTGTAGACGTGCACGTCGTGGCCGCGCCTGGCCAACGCCCCGGGAAGGCTGGCAAACGCCTTTTCGGCGCCGCCCAGCGGCCGGTTGCCCGGTGAAAAACCGTCAAAAGGGATGGAGTCGTCGGCCAGGGTGATATGCATCGGCCTCTTATAGAGCGGCTTCGGCCTTCGTGTGAAGGCCGAAGCCGCGATCGGCCCGCACGCCGGGCGCGCATTTGTTACGCTTTGCCGCTGAACCACCCGTGAGGGCGATCGCTTGGAAGGTCCAGCTCTTGCCATCCGCCACCGCGGCGCCCAACTTTTGCATCAATGCTCACCCGCCAGGCTGATTTCCCATGCCGAACCGCCACTACGTTCCCCTCGCCCACCGTGCGCTGATCGCTGTCGAGGGCGAGGATCGCAAGACTTTCCTGCAAGGCCTCGTCTCCAACGACGTGATGAAGGCCGGGCCCGACCGGGCGCTGTACGGCGCTTTCCTGACGCCGCAGGGCAAATTCCTGCACGAATTCTTCATGGCCGAACTGGATGGATCGCTGCTGCTGGAAACGGATGCCGCGCGGCGGGCCGACTTCATGAAACGGCTTGGTATGTATCGGCTGCGCAGCAAGGTGACCATCACTCCTGCCGACCAATTGCGGGTCTTCGGCCTGATCGGGGACCAGGCGGCGGCGGCCCTGGGCCTGCCGGACGAGGCGGGCGCGGCGAAGGGGCTGGCCGGCGGCGTGGCCCTGGTCGATCCACGGTTGCCGGCCGCCGGCCTGCGCGCCTGGCTGGGTCATGGCGCCGAAGCCGCCCTGGCGGCAGCCGGCTTCACGCCGGCGGAACCCACGGCCTGGGACGGATTGCGCATTCGCCTGGGGCTGCCCGACGGCAGCCGTGACCTCGTGCCCGACAAGACCCTGCTGCTGGAAAGCGGCTTCGACGAACTGCACGGCATCGACTGGCAGAAAGGCTGCTATATGGGCCAGGAGCTCACCGCCCGAACCAAGTACCGCGGCCTGGTGAAGAAGCGGCTGATGCCGGTCGAGATCGAAGGCCCGGCGCCGCAGCCGGGTACACCGGTCCTGCTCGGCAAGGACGAGGCCGGGGAGATGCGCTCGCATGCCGGCGGCAACGGCCTGGCGATGATCCGCCTCGAGGTCCTGGAACGCCTGGGCAAGGAGGGCGGCGAGCTGCACGCCGGGGCCGCCGTGGTGAAACCGCGCAAGCCCGACTGGGCCGCCTTTTGATCCAGATCGAAATTTTTTCCTTCGGATACAAAACTGACTTGAAAACTAGGGTCATTTGCCGTTAGAACCGATCTTGCGACTAATTCGCAATATCGGAGACGGGAATGGATCAATCGATCGCAGTAGGTCGGGCGCGGAGCAACTGGCTCAGACTGTTGGCCGCCCTTGGCCCCGGGCTGATCGTCATGCTGGCCGACACCGATGCCGGCAGCATCATCACCGCGGCGCAAAGCGGTGCCCAATGGGGCTACCGGCTGTTGCTGTGGCAGGTTCTTCTGATCCCCGTCCTCTACGTCGTTCAGGAACTCACCGTACGCCTTGGCCTGGTAACCGGCAGGGGACATGGGGAACTGATCCGCGAACGCTTCGGATTGCACTGGGCCTGGCTGTCGGCGGGAACGCTGGCCGTGGCCTGCGTCGGCGCCCTGGTCACCGAACTGAGCGGCTTGGCCGGCGTCGGCCGGATGTTCGGCATTCCCGCCTGGGCGACCATGGCGCTGACCGTCGGCGGCCTGCTGGTAATGATCTGGACCGCCTCCTACCGCTCGGTCGAACGGGTGGCGGTGGCGTTCGGGGCATTCGAACTGGTGTTCATCTACATCGCCCTGCGGGCCAACCCGGATAGTGGCGCGCTGGTCGCCGGCCTGCACGACATTCCCATCACCGACCACGATTATCTGTATCTGGTGACCGCCAATATCGGCGCCGTGATCATGCCCTGGATGGTGTTCTTCCAACAGTCGGCGGTGGTCGAAAAGGACCTGGGGCCCGAGGCCTTGACGGTGGCCCGGCGGGAAACCGCGGCTGGAGCGGTTATCACTCAGTTGGTGATGGCCGCGGTGCTGGTCGCCGCCGCGGCGACCATCGGCAAGGACGGAGCCCATTCCAGCCTGGACACGGTCGAGCAGATCTCCGATACGCTGATTCCCTTCCTCGGCTGGACGGTCGGGCGCGCCGTCTTCGTCCTGGGGATGAGCGGCGCGGCCATGGTGGCGACCATCGTCGTCGCCCTGACCGCCGCATGGGGAATCGGGGAGGTGGCCGGGTACCGCCGCTCCCTCGCCGATCATCCGCGAGAGGCCCCGTGGTTCTACGGCATTGTCACGGCATGCCTGGTATTGAGCGGCGCATTGGTCGCCTCGGGGGTCAACCTGGTGGACCTCAGCGTGGCGGTCCAGGTGGTCAACGCGCTGTTGCTGCCCATCGTCCTCGGGTTCCTTTTCGCCCTGGCCCGCAAGGCCCTGCCCGAGCGTCACCGCCTGAAGGGCGGTTATGCCCTGCTGGTCGGAACGGTGCTGGCAGTGACGGCGGGGTTCGGCTTCGTCTCCGGAATCATCGGGATCCTCGGCTAGTGGTCCGCCCCAGACGCTTGGTCCCCAAGCGCCTGGATCAGGCGGCCCACCAACCAATTGAATTGTGGTGAAAATTCGACGGCTGGTGGCGGTACCATCCATCGGATTTTCACCACTAGGATTGGTTTTGCCCCTCGCCGGGCGGGGCCGGATGGCCCCGCCCGGCGAGGGGCTATGGTAAACCTGGTGCAGCGAACCTTTTGATTGATAGGTACCCGGTGCAGTGCCAATCCCCTACCGCAGCTGCTCGTCCCGCCTGAGGGCAAGCGCCGCGCCGGCCAGGGTGGCGGCGCAGAGGGCGACCGGCACGAACACCAGCCAGGGCAGGCCCGATGCGTCCCACAGCGCCCCGCTGATGATGGCGACGGCCACGCCGGCGCCATAGCTGATGGTGAACATGCCGGCCGAGGTCCGCCCCACGTCGTGCGGGGCGCAGAGTAGGGCCGGCAGGGTCAGGCCCAGGATCATCGTGCCGCTGGTGCCGAAGCCGATCAGCGCCGTCCATACCCAGGTGCCCGCCCCGGGAGCAAAGACCAGGCCGGCGACACCGACGCCGATAATGCCGGCCAGCAGCACATAGGGCCAGGCTCGGCGTTCGATCCTGCCGGCTACCGCAAGCAGCAACAGGGATGACGGCATCTGGGCCAGGTTCAGCGCGGTCAGCGCGCTGCCGATCCGCCCGCCCAGGCCCAGCGTGGTCAGGAAGTCCGGCAGGAAGAAGTTGGTGCTGAAATAGATGCTGTTGATACTGCCGAACAGCGCGCCCAGCAGCCAGATCTGTCGATTGTTCCAGTCGGGCGCCCAGCGGCGCAGGGCCAGGTTGGGCGACATCACCGGATCGGTCTGCGGCGGAGCGAAGAGCACGACCAGCAGGGCCGCGGCCATCACCGGCAGCGACCACAGGACCAGGTCACTCCGCCAGCTTCCGCCCACCAGCGGCAAAACCAGTGGGGCGGTCAGCCACACCGGCAGCACCTCCCCCATCAACAGACCGTTGGAGTAAAGGGCGGTACCGAACCCGATGCGGGCCGGAAGCCAGGTCCGCACCAGCACCGGCATGCTGGGCTGCATCACCGCAATGCCGAATCCCATCGCCGCGGTGGTGGCGTAGAGAACTCCCACATTGGTGGCGGTCCCGCGCAACGCCGAGCCCAGTGCGGCGACCAGCAGGCCGCCGAGCAGCGCCTGCTTTGCACCGAAACGCGCGATGAGCAGCGAGCCAGGCAACGCGGCCAGCGCGAACAGGGCGATGGGCAAGCTGCCCAGCATGCCCACTTCCGTCGCCGACAAATGCAGTTCGGCATGAATGGCCGGAAGCAGAGGTGGAACGGCCAGAATGGTCATCCTCAGGCACATGCCCGACAGCCACAGAAGGCCAATGGCCTGTATCCGCTGGCGCAGGCTCACGGTCAGAGTCCGAACCGCGCCCAGAGCGCCCGGTCTTCGACCGCCGCCATGGCCTCTGCCGCCCATTGCCGGCCGAGCCCAAGCCCGAGACGGCGGCGCCACCAGCTGCGCCGCTCGCCCACCACCCGCATTTTCACCTTGTCGCCGAAACGCCGGCGCAGCACGCTACGCAGATCGCCGATGCCGTCGATCAGCCCCAGGTCGAAAGCCCCCCGCCCGGTCCACACATCGCCTTCGAACAACAGGTCGTCGCCACCCTTGAGCTTGTCGCCGCGGCGGTGCCGAACGATGGCCTTGAACCCCTGGTGAAGTTCGGCTTGAAGGGCCGACAGACGAGCCACGTCTCCCGGCTGTTCGGGGCGGAACGGGTCGAGCATGGCCTTGCGGGCGCCTTGCGCATGCACCCGCCTCTCGACGCCGATGCGGTCGAGCAGCTGGGGGAAGCCAAAGCCCGCAGTGATTACTCCGATGGAGCCGATGATCGACGATTCGTCGGCGTAAATCTCGTCCGCCGCCGTCGCCAGCCAATATCCGCCCGATGCCGCCACATCCTCGACGAAGGCCAACACCGGCACCTTCTTTTCGTCCGACAACTGGCGGATGCGACCGGCAATCAGCGAGGATTGCACCGGGGAACCGCCAGGCGAGTTGATGGCCAAAGCCACCGCGCTGAGGCGCTTCGGCTTGAACGCGGTATCGAGAATGTCGGACAGCGCGGCCAGGGAGAGGCCCCGCTGCAATCCGCCGACCCGGCCGATAACTCCGGTCAGCCGCACCACCGTGACCAACGGCGGCGGCTGCACCGAGGTCAGCGGCAGGCGAGACAGAAGCGTGTCGAAATCCATGCAGGCAAAGATAAGATAGAAGTCGCGCTATGCCAAGCCGAGCCCGGAGGCATGGCGCAGCACCGCCTCGGCCTCGGCCGTATAGCGCCCGTCATCTTCGTGAAGGACCAATCCCGGCGTCAGGGTCAGCGGCGTCGCCAGGCTCTTGCGCGCGCGGATCAGAAGGCGCTTGGCCGGCCGGCCCCGTTTCGGCCACAGGGGAATGACGACGATCTCGCCCACCCTGCCGCGCAGCGCCGCCAGCAAGTCGTCGAGGCGGTCGGCACGGTGCACCACGACCAGCGTGCCTTTCGGCCGCAGCATGTTGACCGCTAGCCGCATCCAGGCGGCAAGATCAACGTCACCCTCGCTGTTTGCCGCCGCCTTGGCCGGATGGGGTGACCGCGTACCTTCGCCGGCCGCCTGATACGGCGGATTGGTCATGACGTGATGAAAACTGCCGGGCGCCATGCGGGGCGGCGGCGCCTGAAGGTTGCCGACCATCATGTCGACGCGCCCCGCCAGGCCGTTGAGCGCGACGTTCTCGCGCGCCAAGGCGACCAAGGAGCCCTGCAGTTCCAGGCCGAAGATGCGGCAGCCGGGCACCCGCGCCGCCAGGCATAGCGAGGCGGCCCCGACTCCGGTGCCGAGATCCAGCACCAGATGGCCGTCACCCGCAGGAACGGCGGCGGCAAGCAGCACCGGGTCGATGGCGGCGCGATAGCCCTCCGTCGGCTGCAATAACCGAACCCGCCCCCCCAGCAGCGCATCTTCGCTGATTTCGCTCATCCTCGGCCCGTCCGGCTTGCCCTGTCCCGCGCGCGGCAATATCCGCATCGCGGTTGTAAACTTGACCGTCGGGGTTTCGCAACCGTATGCTCGCCGCGCGTCCGGTTAAGGGGTGACGCGGCGTGTCGACTGGGGGTTTGGATTGTGGCCATCGTGGTGAATTTGGATGACGAGCGGGGCAAGAAGGGCTCCTCGCTGGACGCGCTGAGCACCCTGGTCAGCGACGACCTCATAAAGGTCAACGCGACGATCGTCGACCGCATGCACAGCCCGGTGGAACTTATCCCTCAGTTGGCCGGCCACATCATCGCCGCCGGCGGCAAGCGGTTGCGCCCCATGCTCACCCTGGCTTCCGCCAAGCTGTGCGGCCATCGCGGGCAGCGCCATATCAGTCTGTCGGCCTGCGTCGAGTTCATCCATACCGCCACCCTGCTGCACGACGACGTGGTGGACGAAAGCTCGTTGCGGCGCGGCCTGGCCAGCGCCAACGCCGTATGGGGCAACAAGCCCTCGGTGCTGGTCGGCGACTTCCTGTTCAGCCGGGCCTTCGAACTGATGGTGGAAGACGGCTCGATCCAGGTCCTGGCCATCCTGTCGCGCGCCTCCTCGGTGATCGCCGAAGGCGAGGTGCTGCAGCTGATCACCGCCAACGACACCAGCACCAGCGAAGATTCCTATCTGGAAGTGATCCGCGCCAAGACGGCGGCGCTGTTCGCCGCCGCCTGCCGCATCGGCGCGGTGGTGGCGGACCGTCCCAAGGTGGAGGAGGAAGCGCTGGAAAGCTATGGCCTGAACCTGGGCATCGCGTTCCAGCTCATCGACGATGTGCTCGACTATTCCGCCAAGGAGGAAAAGCTCGGCAAGGCAATCGGCGACGACTTCCGCGAGGGCAAGATCACCCTGCCGGTGATCCTGGCCTTCCGCCGCGGCGACGACGAGGAACGCGCCTTCTGGCGGCGTACCCTTGAGGACCTCGATCAGGCCGAGGACGGTTCCGACCTGCGTCGCGCCATCCAGCTGATGGAGAAACACCAGAGCCTGGCCGACACCGTGAAACGGGCCCGCCACTACGGCGAAATCGGCCGCGACGCCTTGGGAATCTTCCCCGACTGCCCGGCCAAGTCGGCACTGACCGACATCATCGATTTCTGTATCGACCGGGCGTTCTGACCATCGCATTTCCCGTTTGCGATCGGCCGGGGTTGGCGCTATAAGAGGCGCCTCGCCGGCGGAAGCCGGAGGACATAAAGGTTCGCATGCCGTCGTATGCGGGTGTCGGAGTGTAGCTCAGCCTGGTAGAGCACTGTCTTCGGGAGGCAGGGGCCGGAGGTTCGAATCCTCTCACTCCGACCATTCGCAAGAGCAAGGAAACCGCTGGTTTCCAAGCCTTGCGGGACGGTCAGCGGCAGGAGCCGCTTGATTTTGCGGGACAAAAGCGGGACAGTGGTATCCAAAAGATGCTGTCCCGGAGCGTCCCCCACCATGGCAACCATCACCAAACGCTATAATCGAAGCGGCCAGCTTATCGGCTGGCAGGCGAAGATTCGCCGCAATGGCTATCCCCCACAGTCCAAGACGTGCTCCTCCGAAAAGGAAGCGAAGGAATGGGCTACGGTCACTGAGGCCGAGATGGTCAAACGGACTTTCGTGGACCGGACCCCTTCGGACAAAATGACCTTTGGGCAAGCTATCGACATCTTCATTAAGGATGTTACCCCCACCCACAAAGGCGGGGACATAGAGAAGGTTCGACTGGACCGGTTCAAGCGGGAAGAAGATTCTCTTTGCCGCTACGCCCTTTCCAATCTCCGCACAGAGCATTTCGAGGACTACCGTGACCAACGCCTAGACGAAGTCGGCCCCGGCTCGGTCTGCCGCGAGCTTAATCTGCTCCACGCAGTCCTCGAAAACGTCCGGCGTCGAACTGGATTGGTGGAGAATGCAGTATCCCATTGCAAGCGCCCGCGCGTGGCAGACGAACGGGATGTAAGGTTGTCACCGGATCACGAGAAAGCACTGCTCGACGCCCTCGACAAGACGCGGAATCAATGGATCAAGCCATTTGTCGTTGTCGCCCTCGAAACTGCGATGCGACGGTCGGAAATCCTGAGTCTCGAATGGCGAAACGTCGATTTGGTGGCCAAGACGGCTTACCTGCCAAACACGAAGATGGATGGGCGCTCGAACTCGCGCAGCAAGGGGCGAACCGTGCCCCTGTCTCCGCGTGCCATTACTGAGCTTTCCAAGCTGCCTCAATCGATTTCCGGTCTTGTCTTTCCGATCAGTTTAGATTCGCTCAAGCACGCATGGACCAGAGCGCGCGACCGCGCCGGCCTGCATTATTTTCACCTGCACGATTTACGGCACGAAGCAACCAGCCGGTTGGCGGAAAAGGGATGGAGCATCCTCGAACTTGCTGCCGTGACCGGCCATAGCGACTTGCAAATGTTGAAGCGGTATACGAACCTCCGAGCTGAAGATTTGGCAAAGAAATTAGGGTAAGGGGACTGCGCAATGGAAATCAGATTCGTCGATGCAATTGAAGCAGCTACGCTCAAAATCGAACCAGGCTGTTGGGTATTCTCTGACGGCAGGCCATCGTGCGGCCCCTTCGCCGATGAGAATGCCGCCCAAGAATGGATCGACGATCAAACTGCTCCGCGCCGGCGGCCGAGACCATGAACAGCCAGAGGTGGTCGACAGGACCCAAAGTTATTCTGGGCGATGATGTTAATGTGCATTTAAACGGGGCCGCACCGGTTCATGGGAAAGTTAGTCGAGCGGGTGGCCAGGAAGTTGAGATAAGCCTTACCAGCCAGGCACCGATCACCCCCAGGTACACTGTACCGGTTGAAAAGTTGAAAAGACTCGGTATTGGGCATTGGAAGGTTTCTATTCCTTGACACTGCAAGCAAATGGACAATTGAAATGGCTGTGAAATGTCTCTTGATGGCAAACCTAGAAGGTAAGCCACTGACGAATTTCGATACGAGAGAGTTCCCTACTGTGCCACGTATCGGCGAGATCATTCGCCTTGTAGACGGCGACCTCAAAATGCATTTCGTCGTCAGAGGCGTCCAGTACACCCCTGACGATCCAATCGACGGGGCCGAAGCCATCCTGCTCATTGACGAAATTCCCGGAAGCCGAGACGGCGCATATCGGGATTTTCTGACAACCCCTTAATTTCAACGCCTCCGCCACCCCGGCCGGCGGCGCAATTGCTCTTCGAGCTGTTCCCGTTCGTCGGCCGGCAGCTCCGCGACTTGCGCCTCGAGCTGCTCGATGCGCTCGACGTCCGTCTCAGCCGTGGTCGGTTTCAACTTCTCCAGCCTCACCCCCCGTTCCAATTCTCGTTCCAGCCGCGCCAGGCGAGCCACAGCGCCCGCTTCGGCCTGCGCCAGTGTCTTGGCCTCGTCTCGCTCTTTCAGCGCCTGCTGACGCAGTTTTTCGGCCTCCCGGCGGATCTCCGCCTCGAGTTCGCGCTCGGCCTCTTTCACAGCAGTCTTCGTCTCCTTGATCTTTTCGGCGGCCCGGGCGCCGGCGCCACCGTTCCGCGCCCAGAAGCCGAGCGCCGCCCGCTCGTCCTTGGCGGTCTGTAGGGCCTCCTGCGCCTTTTCCAGCGTCGTTTGAGCCTTTGCCCACTCCGGTGCCTGCAGGTTCGTCCGCCGTGCTTCGGCGATCTCCTTCGCCTCCTCCTGCGAAAGCTTGGCCGGCACGGGCCCGGCGATTCCGTCCACCTTCGTAACGAATGGGCGGAGCCGATCGTCCGGCCCGCGCCAGGTCGAGGCCTGCGCTGCTGCCGTTAGATCCGTTTCGCGGTGTTTGGCCGCGACCAGGCGGCGGCGCACGAACATCAAATCGTCGTCGACGGTCCGAGGCCTCGGCGCCGCGGCGGCGATCGGCGGCATGGGCGGCGGCTCTGGCCGCGGTGCCGTCGCCGGTTGCGCCGCCATGTCGCGCTTGGCGGCCTCGATGATTTTCTG
This sequence comes from Pseudomonadota bacterium, assembly GCA_021793155.1. Classification (GTDB taxonomy): domain Bacteria; phylum Pseudomonadota; class Alphaproteobacteria; order Rhodospirillales; family Magnetospirillaceae; genus DUZF01. The sequence continues at coordinate 175,012 of JAJYTF010000002.1, forward strand.
AACCTCCGGATCCACATTGGTGACGACCAGGCCGGCCCGGGTTGCGATGTCGGCCGCCGCCAACCTGTAGGCCTTGCTGCCGCTAACCTCAATTTCCCGCCAGCCCTTGGCCTTGCCAAGCTCCATTTGCAGGCGAAGGGCCGCAGTGTCGACCTTCTGAACGGCGATCTCGTCGCCGGTGTCCCGGACCCGCGCACCGGAATGAAGTTGGGCCACGGTCTCGTTCGGCCGCTGGCGCACCCACGCCAGTTTTCCGGCCATGCTCTTTTCAAGATCGGTGCGGTACCACCGCTCCAGCAACTGACGCTTGAATTCTTGCCGCCGCGCCTGGTCGCCGGCGGCCACCCGGTCCATGCCAGATCGGTAATCCGCTACTTTTTTCTGCCGTTCCGAATTGCGCTTCTGCGCCTCGGCGCTCAGTGGCCGGCGAGCACCTTGGCCCGTAGCGCCTCCAGGGTTTCGTGCAGAGCCTGCTGGCCTTGCAGAAGTTCGCCAAGGGCCTGGAGCGCCAGGTCGATTTTGCTGATTCCGGCCGGCTGGTCCAACAAGCTCATGAGCTGATCGGTTTTGCCGTCGATTTTCTCGACCCGCTGCGCCGTGGTCGGTGCCAAATTGTCGTTTGTGTTGCTCAAGGGCTATCTCCATTTCGCGTTGTTGGTCCGGCGTGGCGATTTCCGATTCTGCGCGCCAGTCGTCGGGGTGAATTGTCGGTTTCCGCTTGGCGCGCTCCCCTGCCAAGTCGATGATATTCTTGCGGTTTGCGCGCACTGCCTGCACGTCGTTGGCGCGTTCCGACTGCAATCCGCGTCGCTCCATGCCGTGACCGCGACCCATTTTCGGTTCAGGCGGTCGGCTGAGCATTACCGCCCTTTCAGCATCACCCTCGGCCAACGCTTCCGCCCTTTGTGCGGCAAGCGAACGGTGATCAATGGTCACCTCTACGCCAGCAGCGGCGAGGTGCCGATTGCACATTTCCGCCCACCGCGCCCGCATACCTTCCAAGCCTTCGGAGTTCGCGACGAATTTCCCCTTTTTGCCGGACTTGTAGCCGTCCTGACCGGTCCAATACGCCGCGAACTCCGATGCCTTTTTCGCCGAAAAGCCGCTTGGCCCATCGGGGTTAAGGTGCCGCGTGGTGCACATGACATGAATGTGTGGCTGTTCGCCGCCGTCCGAGGCCTCTGGCGCATGCAACGCCCATTGCGCCACCATGCCGCGAGAGGTGTATTCCTCGGCCACCCACTGGCGCGCCAGCTCGATCTGCTGTTCGCGGGTCAGCTCGCGCGGTAGCGCAATGCGGCATTCGCGGGCCAACTCGCTGTCCTTTCGCCGCTCGGCCGCCTCAACAGCGTTCCATAGCTGTTCGGCGTCGACCGCCCACGCCGGCGCACCGGCCGGCGCGGCGATCTCGACATGCTCGACATCCTGGCGGTCGGAGTAGTCCCATGGTTTTCCCAAGCGAGCATCATGGTACCGGGCACCGGCTCGGTAGGCGGCCTTGGCCACCGCACTGTGGCCCTGCCCCCTCGAAAACACCTTTGCTTCAAAGCTGTAGATCGCCACCGCGTAATTCCCAGGTCCGTCAGGACCGCGCGTGTTGCGACAGCAACACCTAAGCGCGCTCTTCGAGAGTCCGCATAATTGCCACGAACACAACAACATAGAAACAGACTATCGCAACCAGGTCAATTATCCGATATTATGCTTAATAACATTAGTTTTATTGTTGACCGAAATGTCAACATTACTTTTTCGCGAAAACTTGTTTCTTGTTGACGAAAACGTCAACGTTGAACATGGAGGATTTATGGCTCAACGACGATCATTGGACCAGCGCGTCCGCGATGCGGAATTGCAGGCGGCGCGCCTCAAGCAAGCGCAGCGTCAGTTACTGACACGCCAGAAAATCATTGTCGGAGGGACGCTCTTGTCAGCGGCCAGCCGGGATCCAGCCTTGGCCGACCAGGTCGCCACCATCCTGAGGCAGAAGGTTACCGGTCGGGATCTCCAAGCCATTGAACCGGTCCTGGCTCAGTTGGCGCGGGCTATCGAACCAGCTGGCACTGGACCCGTGCCCGTTACCGAGTCGACGTCGATCGCCGACCTGACCGCCAGTGAACCCGTTGGCGACACCGAGTCACCACCGGTTCCGGCGTTAGCTGGACTGGAAAACGTCTCGCGTCGCTCGACCAGTCGCACGCGACCTCTTTGAAGCGGTGACGTCGGCCGCGGCAAACGGCCGGCGCCACCTAAGCCAACGTCCCAGATGGAGCCTGGAAAGATGACCTTCGCCGAATGTGACTATGCCGCATTAAAAGACAAGGAATTCCTCGCGATGACTAAGCTCGATGATGCCGGGCTGACAATTACCCCGGAAGACCTCGCCCGCCTTATTCCCGACCTGCCGCCAGATCACCCAAGCACTCGCGCCGCCCAAGGAATGCTTGACGGATTGACCCTCGACCGTCCGACCGATTGGTGCGATTTGATGCAGGACGAATGGTATGCGCTCGGATTTTGGTCCGGCTGGACCAGGGCTTGCGACCGGGCATTTCAGCGTCCACGTCGACGCCGTACTGCGTAGAAACCCAGAATGGCGCGCTTAGGTGTTGCTGTCGCAACACGCGCGGTCCTGGCGGACCTGGGCTCGGCAGGACGCGAGAAACAGCAGAGCGGCCGGCGAGGCCTCTTCTCGCGGATCTGACGAATTGGGGCCCGCCCGACAGCCTCACAGGCATTCGCAGGCCCTGGGCGGGCCTGCACCCCTCCAGATCACTCATGGGTATACGATGACATGAGCTTGGCGCCGCTCGATGGCGGCGCCTACCACGCCGGCGGTGCAAATAGGAGAAGCAGTGAGAGCGAAATGATCACGGCAATAACAAAACGCATTTTGGGGCCTCCGAATGTGGGCCCCTCCTATTAATCACACTTTTTTGAAAGTGAGACGCGCGCCAAGCAGGGGAAAAACCCACTTGGCGTGAGCAGGCGAGTTCATGACCTATTCGGCGATCTGGTGGCAAACGCCGCGTCACTGCCGGGAACCGTGTACACGACATCCTTGAGGATTAAACGCTCCGCAATGGTCATGTCGTTGGTCTCTTTGAAAATCCGCGGCAGCAGATTGGCAATTTCATCCCGCACGAATTTCAAGGTGTGATCGATTAGATTGTAGAGCAGTTGACAATGTTCGTGGTCTAGATCGAGCGCAGGAAGCATCTGGAGGGACAGAATATCCTGCACCTCAGCCCGCGGCCCGAACACAACTCCTGTCACCATATGGGATATTGCGCTTTCGTTATGGATGAGATGCTTGTCCCGCAGAGCCTTCCAATACTCAAAGCATCTCTTGGCATCCGGCATATTCTTGAATACCCGATCTGCCGAGAGGGATGCGGCCGCCTTGTTGTCACCAAAACAGGAGAAATATTTGGCGACAACACCCACTAAGATTGCCTCCCTGGCAAGTGGGCGTTCCGCCATCAACCCAAATTCCTGCATAGCTTGCTCAGAGAACATCAGGGCGGATTCATGGAGACGAAGATCGGCCAGCCGGCGGGCCATCGGCGTTTCAAGGGCGCCGACCCGCTCAGCATCCGGATACCCCTCGACGTGCATCCGTCCGTCGATCAGCGAAATGTCGGTTGGGCCAGTATAAGTTCTCATTTTTGCTCCTTGCCCGCGACACAGACCTACCGTCTTACCCGGCAAGAAGCTTGCCGGGTAAGACGGTGAAAATGCACGAAAAGCGTTACCGGGTAACGCGGCCGATCTTGGCCGCGTGCTTCCGGTGATACCAGTTGCCGATCGCAGTGAATGTCAGCCGCGACGTCCAATAGATCGCGATACACGCGAGAATCGGCAGTGCGAAAACCCCGAAAACCGCTAAATCCTTTGCCATCTCTCATTCCTCCGCCAGGTGCTGCGCTTCGGCCTTGGCGCTCTGCCGGATCGCCCCACCATCTTCGCCACCGCCGCCAGCGCCGCGCGCGGATCCACCGCGCCGGCCAGGTCGACTCATCACCTGTCCTGCAGCGCCGGACATTTGACGCTGCCCACTGCCGCCCGTCGCAACCACGACGTCGCTATGCTTCGTCTCAGTCTGACCGCCAGCACCGGCGACCCCAAGTTTTTCGGCCACCCAATCGCCGCCTTTGTGCACGATGACAAAGCTCGCGACCATCAAGCCAGTGAGAATTGTGCACGCCAAGATAGAATAAGTCACCAGTCCAGACAGCCCACCCATGTGACCCTGCAGGGTTTCTCTGACTGCCGCGTAAAATAACTGCCTGAAAAGCCCGGCAATCGCGAAAAATAACTGAAAACCGACGACAAGTGACATGACGGCTACGCTGGGCCGCACGAAGATGTCGACGAGCGACAACCACCCTTGACTTGCCTTGCTCCCCAGTCCTTCGCCTTCTTCCAAGCTCAGGTGCTGCATGCCCCAGACCGGCGCGAGGATCACCGCCAACACGACACGACGCAACCAATCGAGGGTCAAAAAAAGCATGTAAATGAAAGGGATGATCGGCAAAACGTATGCCATGGTCCCGCCGGCGACTTCGATTGCGCCGACGACCAGCCAGACGCCCGGACTCAGCACGTCCATCACGCCCTTGATTCCGCTCAGCCCGCTCGCGACCAGACCGACAACCGGAACGTCCGCCAATTTTGCCGACGCGGACGCGGCGCCAACTGCGGTCAAATAGGCGGTCATGGTCGCACCGCCGATCGACAGTAGAGAATGCCCGGTGGATATGATTTCGGCCACTGGGTTGATTCCGGTGCCGGCGCCCGTCGCCAAGCCGTTATAAAAACCCTGCCACCGCGCCAGATCCATGAACGAAAAAATCGAGTCGGCCTGCCCGGCCTGCACAGCGGCGGCCTGCTGATTGGTATTCGGAATCTGCAATGCTGACCGAATGGCCTGGTCCGCGCCAACAATCGCGGACTTTTCGCCGACATAAACGTCATCGCTCCACCACTCGATTTTCGGGCCGGTGATCGTTGGCATTACCGCATCGGCGGCGGACAGTACCTGCCCAGAGCGATAGCCAATCTGCAGCGCCCATGCGCCGGCGCCCGGCCAGCCAAGCTGCGTTGCCGAGGACGCCCAGGACTGATAGTCGGCCTGCTGTGTCGGATCCGCGGTCAATGCCTGCTGCGCCGCTTGCTGGAGGGCGGTTTGCAGGGTCTGGACCCAGCCGGCCGCATCGGCGGTCAGGCTGACGGTCTGACCGCTGTATGGAGGGAGAGTGGCACCAGCGAACGCGTTCGCGTCAGCCGTCATCGTCTGAGACAGTGATGCCACTGCGTCGATTGCGGCTTGGGCTACCACTGCCTGCACCGACCCCGCCGTGCCGGTCTGAAATGTGACGCTGCCGCACTGCCCAGGAACCCCGCCGACGGCGGGATCGCCGTCAGCACTGTAGGTGGTCGTGCCCGCCGCCGATATGGACTTCGAGAACGATATCGCCGCGCTCCCCGCATCCGCGTGCGTCCGATTTTGCACGGCAGCGCAGGCGCCCATTGTCCAGAGGCCTGCGACCACCGGCGCCACGCTCGGCGTCGCCGGCAGCACCAGCGTTTTTCCGGCGAGCACGTCTTGGGTAACCTGGCCCCAAATACCATCGGCCAAGGCGCTGCCCATTTTGGCCGCACCGACCACGAATTCCATGCTCATGTTCAGCCCGTCTTGCGTCGGCGAAGGCGCCACCAGCGCAACGGCCAACGCCGCGCGAAAGCCGTACCATCCGGTGGTTTTGTGGACTTTGCCGGTGTTCGCCGCCGTGTAGATATGATGGGACAGGTGGACGAGCAGGATGACGCCGGCCACCGCTGAAATACCGACACACCAGAGCTGGAGCGCCCCTGCCAAAATGCCCGAAGAGGCAAAAAGGCTGTTGAACGTTGTCGCCACCCAGCTCGACGGATTCAAGACGAGGATGCTATTCATCGGCGGCCTCCTCGACGTCGTCGACGAGCGGTGTCGACGCGAAATTCCAGCAGATCAGGCAGGCGCCGGCGGCGCCGATCGCGGCCACGACGCAGGCGGCCGAGGCTACCCAGTGCGGCCACCAGCCGACGGCCGATACCGACAGAAGGACGGCCATCAGCGCCGTCCAAAATCGCTGGATTTTCCATTGTCTCCGCTGCAGGCGGGTAATCGGCTGCCGCTCCTGACCGAGCAGCCACCGCCCAAGTGTCTGGCGGGCGCGGTAGAGTGCGCTCGCTTGCTGTGCGGTTTCGCGCACTTGCGTGCGCAAATCGCTCGCCGTCTTGCCGAGCTGTGCCGCCCGACGTCTAAGAAATGTCGATTTTTCAGGCATTTGCGTCCTCCTGATCAGAGGAATGATGTCGCGTAATGTGAATTGGAAGGCGGCGGCGCCAGACCAGCGGCCCGCCGGCGAGAGTGGCCAGCCAGCCGCCGACGAAAATCGCGAGAATTACGACCGCATAGCTGCCGGCTTCGGGTGATGTGATCTCACCGGCCGAAACCCTCCGCGCCACTCCCCAGGTGCAGACGGCACCGGTGACAAAGAGGATCACAGCGCCAAACCACGCCTGCCGGCGGAGCTGCCTCGTTGCGAGCGGCCAGTCATCCTTTTGGATCCACCGCACGAGCCGCGCGTACCAGCCATTGCCGGTCGGCCGCGGCGGGCGTAGTAGCTCGAGGACGTCGATTTCGTCGTCACCCATGGCACACCCCCCCGTCGCCCATGTCGTCGGTAAGCGGTATCGGCCCGTCTTGCCGCTGCACGAGGCGGGCGGCCTCTTCCTCGACCTCAAGTTGCCGAGCCGTCGCCTGTTCTTCGCGGTATTTCGACATCGTTTGTGCCGCCTCCTGCGCCCCTTCGGCGACAGTCATCCCCTGGCGCCCCAGCACCTCAATGACGAGCTTGCTGAGATCTTGGAAGTCGTCGGCGAGGAAGCTCAGCGATTGCCGATCCGTCCGCAACGCCAAGTCAGCCCCCCGTGCGGCAATAGCCGAGGCTTTGCAGATAAGCATGTTCAAAGTGAGATCCATGTTATTTCCCCTTCGTCATCAATGGGTTGCAGGCCCGCCCTGCAACCCTGCCCCTCGGCGAGAGCAGGGGGAGGCAAGGGCAATGGAAATCGAACGGCCGAAATGCCGCCCCGCCCGCCGGCTTGCCGGCGATCGGCGGGGCGAGTGTTTCGCAACGGATCGATTTTCGTTGAATGCGCCAGGGACCGGCGGTCCCTTAGCCGGGGCGCTGATAGCGCGCCCCGGAACGGCGCCACGCGCCGGCCGATCATGATGGGGCCTCCCGCAACCGAGCTAAGAGGCCTGCAAAGTCGAGTGGAGCGGGTTCTGATGTGGAATCTGATAGCGGAGCTATCTGATAGGGGGACACTGATGTCTCCCCCAGTTTTCCGCCGGTTTTGGACCGACGACGCCAGAAGTAAGGCTTAACCGCGTCTGTGATCTGCACCACTTGACCGACTACCCAGCCGGCGGCGGTGCGGATGAGGTCCGTCGCGATATACCCCCACTCTCTTAGCTCAGCTAAGTAGCGCTGCACCTGGCGGGCGCTCACACCGATCTGCTCGGCCAACCACGCCTTGGTTGGGCGGGGTTGGTGACCACGCTGCAACGCGTGAATGATCTGCAGGCACCGCACCGCGCCGGACGACAGGCGCGTGTCCCGAGCCGCATCGCACGCCATCGGCGGTGCATAAAGCCGCGACGGCCGTGGTGGCGGCCGATCGGCGCGCGGTGGTGGTGCCGTCCGCTGGCCCGCACGCTGCGCGTCCTTTGCACGTTGCTGCCGTGCGGAGCGAGCTTCCCACTCATTCACTTCGGTTGGCGTAAGTGGCGTTTGAGCGGCTTGAATGATCGGGCTGGCTGCCCGGCTGGCAGCGAGAGCGGTGGCCATTGCAGCCTTGCGCCTCTCTGCCGGCGTGCCATATCCTGTTGTCGCAGGGTCGCGTGTGGGCGAACCTGCGCGCGCGACCGTCGCCGCACCCTGCCTTTCCATCGCGGCCAGGCGACAGAATCAGAGGGTGCCGGCGGCGGTCGCAGCCGTCTCAGCGAAACGCTTGGGTTTGGATTTGGGGTCGCACAGCACCGGCTTGGATGGCCGGCCCTTTGAACGCGCTGGCGGGTCCGTATCTTCCGGCGCCGTGTCGGGTGTCTCGCCCTTAATCCACGCAATTACCGTCGCGCGTTCGTAGAATACTTTCCCCCCTCGCTTGAAGAAGGGCAGTTCGGTTTGGGGCAGAACGTTCAAAAAGCCGACGGAGAAGCCAAACTCTTCGGCGACTTGGCGCCGGGACATAAAGCCACTTTCGCGGCGCGGCTGACGAACGATGCGTTCCGGGGGCATTCCTTAGGCTCCACTTGCTGGAGCCTGGGGCGGATCCGCGCGACTGATCCAGGCGAAAGATAGTGGCCATGCCTCCACTACTAGGACGCCCACGGGCACATGGCGTCTCAGCCCCCGACCGTCGCCGGCAACGCTATGCTTCTGGTGGAGTCTCCTCTGGCGTCCCGTTGGCCACACTGAAGCATTGGAAGGATGACAATAACCCTACGGGCAGTCAAGCCCATCTCCGCAGGATGCGGGACAGATGGGGGACACTGCGGGACATTTCACATGGAGTTCCATGGAACGCTATGGAAGGTATTTTGCTTATATTTCAAAACAGTGCTATGGAGCCTGCGGGACACTGATTGTCTTCGGGAGGCAGGGGCCGGAGGTTCGAATCCTCTCACTCCGACCATTCAAAAGGCCAATCAATCCAACGGGTTGACTGGCCTTTTTGCTGAGCAGCAGCGAAAAAGGTACCCGATAGGTACCAGCCGCGCGCCGGACGCGTCCGTCCGCGGATGGCGGACGTAGCGCCCAACTCGGGGCAGCACCCGGCGGAAAGCGGTGGGACCAGAATTTGGAAAGCCCGCTTCCAAGCCGCACAACATTTTTGAAAATTCCCCCGGCGGATTACCGATTACGGGCCGCCGAAATCCAGGGGATGCCGAGACAGACGGCCCAAATCATGGTGGCCCCAACCGCAATCCACCAGCCGCCGGGACCGATTTCGTGGGTAGTCCAATATCCTGGGGACGGTTCGACGCAATACTTGCCATCGGGCGTAGGCGTGCAGCGATTAAACCCCTCCGTTCCGTCAGCCCGTTCGGTGATGATGCTGAGGTCCAGATTGCCATGATAAACCGGCTGGAACGACCTCAAGACGACGAAGCCAATCCACAGGACGGTCAGCACGACCCCGAGGCGACGCCAGAGCCGCCTGTTATCCCACGCGTCCAACGTGCCCCCTCGAATTATCGGCATTCGAACTGGACACTTTCGATCCCGCCCAAATACTTTCTAGCTGATGCCAGAAGCGATGCCTTCTTCTCGAACTGAGAGCAATGTGCCAGGGCCACATTCTGGACATTGTTCAAATCCGTCAAATTCACGTCGTACTCGATGGTGATCGCGGTGGGGCTCGCAGCGACCACATTGTAGGATTTGCCCCAGGCGGCGACGCACCCAGACAGCGCAAATCCCATTATCACGGTCAAACCAATCAAACTTAGCTTCATGGTCCCCCTCGCCTTCGTATCAATCGGCCGTCGGTCCCGACGTTCGAGCACTGCCCTTGAGCGAAGCGATAGCCTTATCCGCCGCTTCGATCACTGCCGCCATGTCCCCATAACCGGCACGTGTCATAATCTCCGCTTTCGACGGGCGCCCCGGTCGTCGCTTGATCTGGGGCGGCGGCTCGCTGCGCTCGCGGGCCTCAACACCGCGACGGAGGCGGATCAGTTCGGCACGTATCCGGGCGGCCTCGACATCGCGTTTGCTCTCCGGCTTCGGGCCGCCCGGAAACTTGCGCCCTTCCGCCTTCATGCGTTCGACCCATCGCCTGCGCCCCTCGACCATCGCCGCGACGACGACAGCCTTGCCCTCTTCCGTCTTCGGCCCGGTGCTGAGGCCACCGTGGAAACGACATCGCTTCTTGCCATCTTCCGGCCAGTTGCGGCAGCACCCCAGGCGCGACCGCAGACGGGCTCCGCATCTTTTTCGGTCTTTGTCGCCACGGCCAAGTTTGGGCATGCGGAAGTCCGGGGAGAGGATGGAAGGTGGCCAGCATAATACCCCATGGGACGCCTTCCTCCCACCGGGAGTTTTCTTGGCGAACATGTCTTTCTCGCAGGATTAGTATTTGGCCGCTGCTTGCGTCGGCAGGAAAAAGACCACATTTGTCCGTAACACCGTCACACGCAAGGATTTCCGCGGAACTTGCCGCCCGCCCATCCGTCACACCGGGCGACTGTGTTACGGATGGCGACGGCAACGGATCCTTGGAAAGCCGCAGCCTGTGACGGTGTTACGCAAGGAACCGCAAGGACTGGTCACGACGGCAGATAGCGGGCAAAGGCGTCCTTGAACTGATCCAGCATGTATCCCTTGGCGGTGTTGCCGCCGACGCGGATGGTGGACGGCGACACACGGAAATCCGCCAGCAACCCGGCAAGCCTCCGGGCACTGATTGCCTTACCGTGCGACCAATCGCTCCAGGGACGCTCCCGCATCGACACCAGCAGACCGAGCAGTTCGTCGGTCGTCAGCCGGTCCTTACCGGACCTCCGGAAGGCGTCCCGGATGTCGGCGAGCAACTGTGTCCGGATCGACGGCTCCGCGCCTGCCGCCTCGCCGCTCAGCGTCAACGCGGAATGCCTGGCCTTCACGGGCCAGTCTCCGCCCACCTGATCGGCGATAGCGAGCAAGGGGCGCCAGTTGTCGGCCGCCCGATCGCCCAGTTGCGTCGGGATGGCGGGGTCCGCGTCGGCCAGCGCGGCGAGATGATCCGCTGCCCACCGGGCCGCCTTGCGGGCAAGCGTCTCACCATGAGGACGGTCCAGCCGGAACCGTTCCACCCGCTCGTCCGGCAGCCGCCGTCGCATGGGCACGATGACGGCCCGGTCCTCGATGGTCCCGGCCAATCGCCCGATGGCGGCGAGGACGGTCGGGCAGCAGGTGGCGAACTGGCGCGGCGTGTGGTCGTCGCCGACCAGGCGGACCACGTTGCCGTCCCTTGCGTGCCCGCTGTTGAGGATGCCGCGCAGTTCCTCATTGTCCTTGGCGAAGCTGTCGGCCTCGTCAACGAGCAGCGTAGGGCGCGCCACCTCGATGGTGCGGAACACGGCGGCCGGGGTGATGTTGGCGGTGGGCAGCGGCTTGGGCACCAGTCCGGCGAGGATGCGCAGCACCGTCGTCTTGCCGCACTGCTTCTCGGGCGAGGTGAGCACCAGGCGCGGACTGATCGGCGACGCTTCGAAGCAATGGGCGTGGACAGTCCACAGCGCCAGCGCCTCGGCGGCGCCCGCCGGGAGAGCCGCGAAGTGCCGGAAGTGCGCGGCGATGCCGTCCAGCAATTCGGCGCCGTCGACTGGTTCGGGCCACGGCTCGGGCGTGGGCAGGGTCAGGGCGCGGCCGGACAGCGTGGCGTCCTCCTCGCCGCGTTCGGCGGAGACCATCTTGTCGAGCGTCCCCACACGGATGCCCAGCCGCTCCGCCGCATCCTTCCGGGCGCGGTCGTATTCGGCGGCGGACAGGCGCGACAACGCCGTGATTTCGGATTGGAAGGTGTCGTCCCCGGCACTGACAGACCCCGACGTCTCGGCATTCCAAGTGTAATGCTCCCGGCACCCGGCGACGGCCTGTTGTACCACCCGCGCGCCGTAAGTCGCGCCGTCGCTGTAATGGCGCTCGTCCCATTTCGGCCGGAGCAGGCCGGACTTCCTGAACAGGTTGTCCATCCAATCGGCGCGCCCGCCGGTCCAGAAGGCGAGCATGGAGCAGAGCGCCAGATCGGCCTCGGACTGGGACGGATAGCCCGCCGTCCGCCAGTCCCCGTCCCAAAGCAGGCCGAACCGTTCGCCGTTGGCGGCGCCGCGCGCCTTCGTGAGAAGCGTGTCGTCGGGAACCGGCGGAGCCGACGTGTCGGCCGCGGGAACAGCAGAACCGGACGCGCCGAAGATGTCGGAATGGAACGCATCCAATTCGGCCTGCCGTTCCTCCACCCTGGGAAAGCGTGGAACGCGGTTGCCCGTGAAGGTCAGGTAGCGGCCGCTGTCGTACATCTCCACGGCGCCCTTGCGGCGCCCGCCGGGCGGGAGCTTGCCGCGGATGATGATGTGCACCCCGGTGTTGCTCGGGCTGGCCTCTGTATAGGAGGCGAACCTCAGGATGGCCTCGCGGGCTTCTGGCTTGGTGAACGCGCGTGTCGCTGCGTCGATGCAGCCGTCCAGGTCGATGCCGACGAACGGGTCATCCGCGGTCAGGACGAACCCCAGCCCAGTGTCCGCCGCCCGTCGGCACATGGCGACGGCGGCCTCGAACGTCGCCCATGTCGTCGGGTCGGACACGCTGGCCGGACGCCCGGTCTTGGCGTCCAGCGGAACCTTGCGCGGCTTTCCGCCCGGGTTGGCGACGTAGCGCCAGCAGACCCACTGTGGAACCTCGCGCAGGTCGGCCGGGATGTTGTCGAATAGCGGCGCTAGCGCGATCGGCAAGTCAGGCGTGGAAGCGGGCGTCGCCGCTGGAATTGTGGTATGTTGATCGGCGGTCATAATTCGTCGTCCTTTGACAACCCGTGCGCCGTTCGCAGCGGCGCACCGGTCAATCGAAACGGTCGTATTGGGCGGCGAGGAAGGCGAGCGCGCCTCGTTCAAAGATCCCGGCGAGCACGCGACGACCTTCGCTCAAGACGAAGTCCCTGCCCCCGCGCCGCTTGGCAAGCACGCGCACGATTTCCCAGAAGTCGCGCACATCCAAGGGGGTGACCCAAGACCGGGAGGGATCCCATTTCACTTGGCGCAGAACCAGGAGCGTCTCGTCCAGGAGTAGGCGTTTGGACGGACCCGCGATATTGACGAGGTAATCTTCCGCCCCGATTACCCACCCGTTGCTCTGCCTGCCGTGAACTTCGAGTTGATGGCGGAGAGTGTCCCGGTGGTCATTGTCGGCCGTTGCGTATTCGCCAAGCCTGCGGCTGACATCAGCGGCCAGCGAGCGTCCCTCGCCTTTGTTTGGATAGGCGCCTGGCATGCTCCGACCGATCCAGGGAGCAATGACGGTAGGCCGCCCGATCATGGCGCTCGTCATCGGACCTGCTCCGGTTCCATGGCCGGTGCGTAGTTGACGCGTGGACGGTTTGCCAGCCAGGCGTCGATCTCGGAAGCCACCCAGCCGACGCTGTTGGGGCCGAGCTGCACCGGGGCGGGAAACGTGCCCGCGCGGATGCGCCGCCACCGCTGCACGCGCGATAGCCCGGTCAGGCGCCGCACTTCGGGTTCGCGTATAATCCTGGTGTCCATTGTGTGCCTCACAGTTCAACGCCGTTCTTGGCGTTTCTTCAGGAGGCATCATTGCGGACAGGGCCTTGCCTCATCAAACAGAGGCATTCCCGAATCAAACCGAGCGCTATTCGCTTCGGTTTCTCTCAGAGTATTTTTGAATGTTAATGCCGATATTTATTCTTACGGTATCGGGTGACACACCTCGGAAATATGCTCCAAGCCAATCAATTCCCGAAAGGTCATTGTATACCCTGGCCTTCCAACCACGTTTCATCTCAGGTTTGTTTTTCGCCAGGTATTCATCGGCGGCCATTGGCGCCGCCGCCTTGATGGAAGTGGCCTTTGCCCATGCCGGAGGGGCATCGGGTGCCGACTGTTCTGGCCACACCCCGAGGACATCCGCGCGGCGGAGCAAAATCGGTCGGAAGAATGGGGCTAACTTGGCGCGCGCCGCCGCTTCATTCCCCTCGCGGTCGACCATCGCCTCACAAATCAGGATAGGGTCGTCGACTACACGCCCGCCGTCTTCGAGATCGATCAAGGCGTTTTTCCAGAACCCTGCTTTGCTCCATGCAGGGAGCACGGGGCGGTGCGCCCATTCATCGGCTGAAATTGCCGTGCCGTCGAAACCCCATCGAGCACCGTCTTCATTTTTCCCGCTGACAGCGTGAAATTCGTCGTGGGCCACCAATTCTCCGGATGCCACGGCCTCTTCGGATAGGGCGGAGCGCAGTTGCCGCAATGCCTCATCCTGGCCACATCGATCAACTCGCATGACGTGGTCGACAGCCTCGACCAACGTCATCCATTTGACCCGATCCTGCGCTTGCTTCGTCACATATGGCATGTCGCTTCCTTGTCCGCTCTGAAGAGGGTCAGGCCACCAACGGCACGACGTTCGACGGCGCTGGTTCGGCAGCCGGTTCCTCGTCGCTGGCCAGAGTTTCGGCCACGTCATCCCACTTGACGCCAGCCATGTGAAGCAGGAGCGCCTCCCACTTCTCCATGGCGTCCCGCTTTTCGTCGAGATACTCGAAGCGGTCGTAGATGTCGGTGACGTCGTCCTTTTTCCGCTTCGCGTGGTTGATGATCTTTTTCTTGATCTGCTGCGGCACTTTCAACAGGCCCATGTAGGTCACACCAGACCGGCGCATGTCGTGGATTGTGACGCCGAGCAGCTTCGCCGCCTCCTTGATTTTGATCCACCGCTTTTCGAGGAAGACGCGCCGGACATGGTCTTTTTCGAGAATGTCAGACTGGAAAACGTAGACGTCGTTCTCGCCCGCCACCTCCTCCAAGTTCAGAAGGCAGCCCATGGCGAACGTGCCCAGCGGCACCACGTGCTCCAGGGTATTCTTGGCGTGGTCGCCCGGAATGGTCCACAAGGCCCTGTTCCAGTCGATGTCCTCCCACCTCATGCGGAGCACTTCCATTTCGCGCTGCATGGTCAGGGCAATGAGTTGGAACGCCGCCACGCCGTGCTGGCCGAGGCTCTCCACGTCGAGCGCCTTCCAGAAGGAGTAGAATTCCATTTCGGACAGATAGCGCGACCGGTTCTTGACCTCGCCGGGCTTCTTGATCCCGGCGGCTGGGTTGAGGAACGGCATGTCCTTCTCGTCGATCGCCCAGTTGTACATCTTGCGCACGACTTCGAGCGTGTGGTTCGCCCTGATAAGGGCACCCCGGTCGATGATCGGCTGGAGGACATCGCGCACGTCCTGCCGTTTCACGTCTATGGCCCGCTTGCGCCCGATGAGCGGCAGGACTTCCCGGTTCAGGATTTGCTCGTCTTTCTTCCACGAGCGCTTTTTCCTCTTGGCGTGCTGCTCGATATAGAGCTTGGCTAAGTCTTCGACCGTGTCCATGCGGACCTTCAGGCGCTTGCTCTCGGTGGCCGGATCTTGGCCCGCCTCGGCCTTTCGTAACGCCACCTTCGCGGCGTCGCGTGCATCGGCCAATCCCTTCTGAGGGTAGCTGCCGACCTTCATCCGGCGCTTGATGCCGTTGTAGCGGTACATCACGATCCATGTGCGGGTTCCGCCGGACGACACGCGCATGCCGAAACCGGGGAGAGCCTTATCCCAAAAGTCTGTCTGGGTTTGCCCTTCCTTGAGGGCAGCGGGAATGCTGCGCGTCGTGAAGTTGTAGCGGGTCTGGATATCGTCCGCAGGGACGGTCGGAAATTTCTTTTCGGTCGATTTGGTCGCGGCCATGGTTCACGCTGCCGATATTTTAAGGTACCCAATAGGTACCAGAAATGCGCAACAGTGTGAAGGCCAATGAAACGCCATGAGTCATTGAAACGGCGTTTTTACGCGCTATATCATGTATTTAATTGCTTCACGATGTTTCCTTGTGTTTCAAGAGAAACGTTGGAGTGAGAGGTTCGAATCCTCTCACTCCGACCATTCAAAAGGCCAATCAATCCAACGGGTTGACTGGCCTTTTTGCTGACCAAGAACCGGTCTTGGGGCAGTGATCTTCGGTGCAACGGAACCTCCTTACCAAGTCAAAGCCGTGCTGGCCTTCCTCAGGTAAGTTGGGCTGAACCTAGCGTAGACCCTTTCGGTAACGGCGCTGTTGGAATGGCCGAGGTATTGGGCGATTTCAGCCATGGTGTTCCCGGCCTCAGCCATCCAAACAGCTGCGGAATGCCTGAGCGTATGGGGGGTGACATCTGTTCCCAGGCCGGGGCCGCGGCCACTGCACGGCGGAACCCCGTCTTTATGTTCCTCACCGGCTTCCCGGCCCATTCAATCACATGGTCGGTCAATGCCCCTTTCCTGGCTTTCAGCAGCTCGTTACGGGCCTGATCGGTCTGGGCACCGTGGCCCTCCCTTCACCCTCGCCGTGCCGTCCCCGAGGCGGATTAAACCCCGCTCGAAGTCGACGCGATCCCAGGTCAACTCGAGGATCACCGATATCGCGTCGCAGACAAACCTGCTGGCTCTGAACGCCACACCCGCACTACATGATGGCTGCGGTGAACGCCTTGCGCTGAGAGTGGCCCGGGTGCTGCTGCGTGTCATCGAACGCGAACCGGAGGCGGTCCGCCGCGCCCTGGCGAACGACGAGCCGCCAAATAAGACTACCCCTTGAGGATCATCCCGGCGCCGGCAAGGCACGATACAGCTGGCGCCTGCGGTATCGGTGCTCCATGGCACGAGGCCAATCGCATTGGGCTGGGACTTTACCTTTATGCTTGACGTAAAGCATAACGATCCTCCATGCTGCAGGCATGATAAAGAGCTTCGCCGACAAGGAAACCCGGCAGTTGTTCGAGGGGCAGCGGGTGCGGGCCTTCGAGGCGATCTCGGAACAGGCACGGCGAAGGCTTGATGCTGTAGCCGTCGCTGAGACTTTACGTGAGTTGCAGGCCCGCCCAGGCAATCGATTCGAGGCATTGAAGGGCGACCGCGCCGGTCAATACAGTGTCCGCATAAACGCACAATGGCGGATTTGTTTTCGCTGGCAACCAAGCCCCTCGCACTCCTCAGCGGATGACGACAAGGTCGATCCCCTCGATGTACCTGGCGATGCGGTCGACGTGGCGATCGTGGACTATCATTGACTATTATTGACGAGACTCGGCCCCGGGAGGGAAATATGAGCGACTATCCCTATCGATCCGACGGCTTGCCGCCGATTCATCCGGGCGAACATTTGCGCGACGATCTGGAGGCGCTAGAAATGTCGGCGGCCGAACTGGCTCGGCGGATCAAGGTGCCGACCAACAGGGTCACCGAAATTCTTAACGGCCAGCGGTCCGTCACCGCCGACACGGCGCTACGCCTGGGGCAGTTCTTCGGAACGGGTCCCGAACTGTGGCTGCGCCTCCAGCAGCGCTACGACCTTAAGAAGGCTGTTGCCGAAATCGGTCCGGAAGTCCAATCCATCCAGCGTTACCAGCCAGCGGACGCCGCCGGCTCCAGTGAAGCGTTTGCGGGACGATAACCGCCATTTTCTTCCACCCGTTTTACACCCGCTTCCCCCCGCTACGAGGTTAAAACGGGGGTCCGGGACCGTGAACAAAGCGGCGACTGAAGCGTGAACAAAGACCGAAAATCCGGCCCAGCCCAGTCTTCGGAAGGCAGAGGCCGGAGCACTTGCTGGCGACCAGGCTGACGCTTCCGGCGGTCAGAGATGCCCTGGACGACTTGGCAGGCATTGTCGAGCCGGTGCGCTTGCACTACCTGTGGAGACCACAGCTCGGCGACGTCGCCGATGAGATGGTCTTGGAGACGGCCATCAACGGACGGGCCGACTGCATCGTGACGCACAATGTGCGGCATTTCGAGCCGGCCGCTGGCAGCTTTGGGATTGACGTGATTTTGCCGGCGGAAGCCCTGCGGAGGATCAGATTGTGAGCAAGGCCAACTATTCGCTCAGGCTGCAGCCGTCCCTCAAGGCGGCGGCGGAACGCCTGGCCGCCGCGGACGGCACCAGCCTCAACCAGTTCATCAACGTGGCGGTCGCCGAGAAGCTTTCCGCCCTGGAGACTGAGGAGTTTTTCCGTACCCGTGCGGAGCGGCGCCGGCCCGGTGCCTTCCGGGACTTCCTGGAGCGGGCGGGCGACGAGCCGCCGGCCGACGAAGATGCCATGCCGGCCGAGCGGTAACAGCCGCCCCCAACAAATCAGTGCCAAGCTTGAGCCCGAGTGAACGGACGCGCACCGCCGCCGCGCTGCGGTCCCGCTCTTTCAGGTGATCAGTGAACGTCTTTGGCTCGTCGCCCTCGATGGTGCAACGACAGGGTCCGGGCCTAGTGCCGCACTGGAGCACGTCGCTCGCCGGCTGCTGTCTGGCACTATCCTCGGGATCGACCAATCCCCTGTCATGGTAAAGCAAGCGGCGCGCCGAAACCGGAAAACGATAGCTGCCGACCGGGTCCTCGTGCGCACCGGCACGATCGAAGCCGTTCGCACAGCCGATGGCCCGTTTACAAAGATCTTTTCGGTGAACGTGATCCAATTTATGCCGGACCAGGCAGCCTTCTTCGGCCTCCTGTACGACCAGCTTGCGGCTGGCGGCATCGCCGCCACGGCCTACCAGCCTCGAACTAAGAACCCGACTCGAACCGATGCGATTGCTATGGCAAATCAGGTTTCAGTGGCAATGAGGTGTGCCGGCCTCACCAATATCCATGTCGAGGAGCGCGATTTCAAACCGCCCGCCGTCTGCGTGATTGGCGCGCGCCCTGAATGAAGGAACGATTACCGAGCCTGAGTGTAGTGGCGATGCCCGGATGACGTTGACGCGCGTCCATTACGAGTCCCTTCTGGCCCTCGGCTATACCTGGATGTTCGGCTCGTCCTTGGCTTGCAAAGCCGCCAAACAACGCCAGTTGCTTGAGGGGTTGGCCGTCCAGCCTGCGAAGCGCAGGTTGGCCATTGACTTCGCCGCGGGCTCCGGGCTCCACATCGTTGCCTTGGCGGATCTGGGTGCGAATTCCCCGCTTTCGATAGTCTCCCGGCCAATAAGGGATTAGAGTCGGGATGCTATGAGAATGCCGTTCCAGAGGGTTTTCGGCTTCGCATTGGCCGGTCTGTGCTCGGCTCTTACCCTGATGCTGAGCGATGGCGCGTCTTCGCAAAGCTTCGTCGATGCCAACTTGGCCTCGCAAGCGGCACCGCCGATCATCATCGCCCATGTCGTGCCCACGGCGGGGCGCTTCGCACTGCATGCCGAAGGCGATCGCCGGGGTGCCGAAATGGCGATGGACGAGTTCAACGCCGACGGCGGCGTTCTCGGCCGCAAGATCCTTTTGGTATCGCGGGATCCCGGGCTGGACCCCGGCGGGGCCGCGCAGGTGGCGGAAGAACTGATCACCCGAACCAAAGTCGGGTTCCTGCTGGGCGCCATCGATTCGGGTGTCGCCGCCAGCATGTCCGCGGTTTGCCAAAAACACGGCGTCATCTTCATCAATACCAATTCCTCGGCGCCATCCGAGTCCGTCGAGAATGCCCATCGCACCAAATTCGTCTTCGACGCCAGCGCCGCCAACTACAACCGCACCCTTCTCAGATACGCCTTGGCCAACCGGCCGTCCAAACGGGTCCTGCTGCTCAGCGAAGACGACGTCTGGGGCCGAAGCAGCGCCGCCGCGTCGCGCCCATACATCGCCGAATATGGAGGGACCGTGGTCGGCGAAGTGGTGGTCTCGGCGTCAATGCCCGATCCTGCCGGCGTCCTGCAGCAGGTCGCGGCCATCCCCGCCGACGTGGTCGCCGTCAGCATCAGCGGCGACAATCAGATCAAGCTGTTCGCCCAGATCGATCCCGACATCTTCGCCAAGCAGTCCTGGGTGGTCGGCGAAGTGGACTGGGAGGAGTTGTACCCCGCCCCGGGAACTCCGCGCCCCCTGTTCGGCATTACCTGGGCCTGGAACTTCCCCACCCCCGGCACGGCCGAATTCGTCGCCCGCTACCGGCAGCGCTACGGCCACACGACGCTCGACTATCCCGGTCATGTAACGCATGCGGCCTATCTCGCCACCAAGGCACTGCTCTCGGCCATCAAGCGGGCGGGCACCACCTACAACCACGCGGTCATCGGCCAACTCGAACAATTCCGGTCGACGGCGGCGGAGCGCATGCAGGACGACGATGCCTTCATGGACCCGGCAAGCCACCATCTTCAGCAGAGCACCTATATCGCCACCTGGCATCCCTTGACCGAGCATCCGGAACGTGGCCTCGAGGTCCTGGGCCACGTTCCACCCGAGCAGGCGCGATACGACCGGGAGCGAACGACGCATCTGGAATCCCTGGCTGAAACTCCGGACTACACGCCATGACGACGTTCCGCCTGGGCCTCATCGCACGGATCGCCCTTCTGGTCGTCGGTATCGAGATCACCGCCTTCAGCGCCCTTGGATGGTTTTACATCGACCGCTTCAGTACCGCGGCCGAGCAACGGCTTCGCTGGCGCCTGCACCTTGTCGCCCAAATGATCGCC
Organism: Pseudomonadota bacterium; assembly: GCA_021793155.1. Lineage (GTDB taxonomy): Bacteria > Pseudomonadota > Alphaproteobacteria > Rhodospirillales > Magnetospirillaceae > DUZF01. The sequence goes on from JAJYTF010000002.1 coordinate 195,301, forward strand.
AGCGACGAACTGGCGGTCAGCACCCTGTCGCGCCAGGCGCTGGTGAGCGATCTGCTCGGAGCCCCCTGCCTCAAGGGCATGGCCATCGGGGGCAGTGGCAGAGTGATCGTCTCGACGGATCCGGCCCATCTTGGCCGAACCACCGACAGCATCCCCGGCCTGGACGCCCGTCGGGTCGCAGCATCGGCTCCCGATGAACAGATCGTCGCCGACGGGAACACCTTGACCAGCATCGCCCATATCCATGATGCCACGGGCCAGCCACCGGTCTACACCACCATCATCACCGTCAGCACCACCGAACTTACCGCACAGAAACATGCCATCGCCTTGCGGGGCCAGCTTGGCGCCGGCCTGTTCATCCTCCTCACCTCGGCCGCCATAATTCTGTTCGCCCAACGCTTCGTCGCCCGGCGCGTGGATACCTCGCTGGCGGTGCTGAAGGACGTCGAAAAGGGCGCTCTCGACGCCCGCATCCCCATCTCCTCGCAGGATGAACTGGGACAACTGCAGCGCGGCATCAATTCGGTCATCGCCAAGGTCGAATCTTTGCTGACCGAGGTCCACAATCTCAATCGCGATCTCGAACAGCGGGTCGAGACACGCACAGCCGAGTTGGAAGCGGCCAACAGGGAACTGGAAGCTTTCGCCTATTCGGTGTCGCATGATCTTCGCGCTCCGCTGCGGGCGATCGACGGATTTTCACGGATCCTGCTGGAGGATCACCAGGCGTCGCTGGACAGCGAAGCCCAGCGGCTCCTCGCCAACGTGCGCAAAGCCACGGTGAAGCTTGGGCAGCTCATCGACGACATCCTGGATTTTTCGCGCATGGGCCGCCGTGAGATGGAAATCGGCGCTATCGACATCGGCCAGCTTGCCCGACTGGCTTTCGAGGAACTGCGGACCGAAGCGACCGGCCGCAATCTTCGGCTGGTGCTGCATGAGATGCCGCCGGCCTGGGGCGATCGGGCGATGATCCGGCAGGTGCTTACCAATCTGCTGGCCAATGCGGTCAAGTTCACCCGCACTCGGGAGGACGCGGTCATAGAAGTGGGTGGCCAGGCCGTCGACGAGGAGAACCTCTATTTCGTCAAAGACAACGGCGTCGGCTTCGACATGCAGTACGTGGGCCGGTTGTTCGGCGTTTTCCAGCGCCTCCACACGACGGAAGAATTCGAGGGGACCGGCATCGGCCTGGCCATCGTCAAACGGATCATCGCCCGCCATGGCGGGCGCGTCTGGGCGGAGGGGCGGGTCGACGCCGGAGCAACCATCCACTTCACCTTGCCGCGAAAGGAACCCGTCGTTGACAACGCTGGGTGACCCGCTGGAAATCCGTCTGCTGGAAGACACGCCCAAAGGGCGCCGAACGGACCATTCGCCCGTCAAAAACACAGTCTGATCAACAGCCTGGCATGGCTCAACGACGGGGCGGAAGCTCTCGACTTCCTTTTCGGCATGGGTCAATATGCGAAAGGAAATGTTGATCAGGGTCCCAAGGTAGTTCGGCCGGACCTGCGGCTGCCGCGGCTGACCGGAGTCAAAATTCTGCGCAGGATCAAGCCGGATAAGAAAGCGAAGGCCATCCCCGTCGTCCTGACCTCATCGGCGAAGACTATCGACATCAAGGAATGTTACCGGCTCGGGGTGACCAGCCATATTTCGAAGCCTGCCGCATTCAGCGAAGTGGCGAAGTCGTCGGGGTCTCGGCATCTGCTGGCTGTTGTTGAACGAGACTCCGAACGGTTGAGCCTATGAACAAGCCGTTACGAATTCTGATGCTCGAGGATGACTTGGCCGATGCCGAGCTGGTCACGCGGGAGCTGCAGAAGGCCGGGATCGAATTCGTCCTGCGGCGCGTCGACAGCCGCGATGGATTCGAGCGAGCCCTCGACGAATTCAAGCCGGACATCGTCTTCGGCGATTACCGCCTTCCCACCTTCGACGGTCTGTCGGCGTTGATCATCGCTCGGGAACGGGCGCCCGACGTGCCGTTCATCTTCGTCTCGGGCGCCATGGGTGAGGAATTCGCCATCGAGTTCCTGCATCGCGGCGCGGCCGACTACGTGCTGAAAGACCGATTGGCCAAACTGGCGCCGGCGGTCCGACGGGCCCTCGACGAAGCCGAGGCCCGCCGATGGCGGCGCCAAGCCGAAATCGAACTGGAAGAAAGCGAGGAAAAGTTCCGTCAAATGGCGGAGGCCGCGCAGGACGCCATCGCCATCATCGACTCGGACGGCAAGGTGGTCTTCTGGAATCGGGCGGCCACAAGGATCTTCGGTTATTCGGCCGAGGAAATCTCGGGCCGGGATCTCCACGAAATCCTTGCCCCCGCCCATTATCTCGACGCCTACCGCAGCGGCTGGCCGGAATACCGCCAGAACGGCCGTGGGGCGGTGGTCGGCAAAACCATCGAAGTCACCGCGCTGCGCCGCGACGGCTCGGAGTTCCCGGCCGAGGTCTCCATTTCCGCGGCGCTGCTGAAACGGCAATGGCACGCCATCGGCATCCTGCGAGATATCAGCGAGCGCAAGCAGGCCGAAGACGCGCTGCGTCGCAGCAACCGCTTCCTGCGCACGCTGAGCCGTTGCAACGAGGCCCTGGTGCAGGCCGACGACGAACAGCGGCTGCTGCAGACCATGTGCCGCATCGTCGTCGAGACGGGCGGCTTCGCCGCGGCCTGGGCCGGCTATCGGGAGGACGGCGGCGGCTTCCTGCCGGCCATCCGGCCGCAGGCCTGGTTCGGCAGCGAGGCCGCCAGGTTTCTCGAGGGGCTCGTGGCGCCATCCGCCGAAGCGGTGGTTGGCGGCCATCACGCAGAGGAGGCCGGCGAAACCGGCCGGATGCTAGTCGTCGAGGATATCGCCGCGACGGGGCCTCTGACCTGGCGCGCACGGGCGCTTGAATGCGGGTATCGTTCCGCGGTGGTCCTGCCGCTTGTCGTGTCCAACCGACAACTTGGGTCTCTCAACATTTTTTCGGCTGAGATCGGAAACTTCAACGCGGGCGAGGTCGGGACCCTGCGCGAACTCGCCGATGACCTCGCCTTCGGCATCGCGACTTTGCGCGCGCGGGGCCGGGAACTCGAAAGCGCGCGGAAACTGGAGAAGAGCCTCGAAGACACGGTCCGCGCCGTCGCCACCACCATCGAAGTGCGCGATCCCTACACCGCCGGCCATCAGCTGCGGGTCAGCCGTCTGGCCCGGGCCATCGCGCTGGAGATGGGCCTGGCGGAAGCGCGCATCGCCGGGGTGCAGCGTGGCGCGGAAATCCACGACATCGGAAAGATCCAGATCCCTGCTGAGATCCTGAACCGCCCGGGGAAGATCGGCAAACTGGAAATGGAAATGATTCGGACCCATCCCCAGATAGGCTACGATATCCTGCGCGGCATCGATTTTCCCTGGCCCATCGCCACGATGATCCTGCAGCACCACGAACGCATGGATGGCAGCGGGTACCCAAACCAGATGAAGGGCGAGGAAATCCTGTTGGAGGCGAGGATCATCGCCGTCGCCGACGTGGTCGAAGCGATGACCAGTCACCGGCCCTACCGGGCAGCCCTGGGCATCGAAGCGGCGCTCGACGAAATCCGCCGCGGCAGCGGCACCCGCTACGATCCGGAGGTGGTCGCTGCCTGCGTCAAACTACTGCAGTCGGGAGATTTATCGACGACACCCCTGGCCGAAATTTTCGCCTAGGGCAATGACGCAATCGCAAGATTCAGTGTATCGCGATTGCCCATCCCATAACCTATTGAATTTGCTGGCGCACCGGCCCAAAAGAAGGTGCCTGGCCTACGGGAATCCCGGAATTGACCGCCGACCGGACCATCACCATCACCAACGGCGCCCTGACCGCGCGCATCGGTAGCAAAGGGGCTGAACTCCAGTCCCTTGTTCCGGCCTGGGGCGAGGAAATGATATGGCAGGCCGACCCGGCAGTGTGGGGGTGGCATGCCCCCAACCTGTTCCCCGTCGTCGGCGGCCTGGCGGACGACACGCTGGTTCATCGCGGCACTCGTTACCCGATGAAGAGCCACGGCTTTCTGCGCCACAGCCCGACCACGGTGGCGGCGCAGGAGGATGACAGAGCCAGCTTTCGTCTTGTCGACAGTACCGAGACGCGGCAGCAGTATCCGTTCGCTTTCACACTGATCGTATCGTTCCACCTCGAAGACGACCGCCTGGTGCAAACGTTCACGGTGAACAATCCGGGCTCGGAGACCCTGCTGGTCAGCCTGGGGGCCCACCCGGCATTTCGCTGGCCGCTGTCGGACAGCCTGGACCGGGCCGCTCATCGCCTGGTGTTCGCCGAGGAGGAACCGCACGGCATCCGCCGCGTGGCGGGCACCGGGCTGGGCCTGGAGCGGCTGCCGACGCCGATGGCCGGCCGGGTCCTCGCGCTGGACGACAGCCTGTTCGACATCAGCGCCATCGTCTGGGACCGGTTGAACAGCCGATCGCTCAGCTTCGGCGTGCCAGGCGCTCTGGGCATCGAGATGGGCTTCGCCGATTTTCCCCATTTCGGGCTGTGGACCAAGCCCGGTGGGGCCCGCTTCCTATGCCTGGAACCCTGGCAGGGCCATATGAGCCCGCTCGACTTCCGTGGCGAATTGGCCGACAAGCCGGGCATCGTCGGCATCCCCGCCGGAGGCAGCCGCCAATGGGCGCTGACGATCCGCCCGATCCGACACCTGCCTTTGGAACCCTGACTCGTCACGCCGATTCCGGCGCGCCATCGGCGCCATGCGCCAGCCAGTAGTCCAGTCCCTGGGCGTTCAACTCGAGATCATCGACGAACAGCGCCACCGCCTGCTCAATCAGCTCGCCGGCGCCGAAAGCCGCCAGTTCCCTTCGCAGCAGCGAGGCAAGGCCCTGGCGAATATGCTGTTGCCGATCAGCTCCGCGGTGCCGCTCGGCCAAGGCGACGGCGACATGTCCGTCGAGCATCCGGCGCAGTTGCGCAAGATAAGCCTCGGACGGCAGAACGCGGCTGAAATGGGTGAGGTAAAGGGCAGCCGGCGACAGCGCCATCACGCGCTCGATGGAACGCTTGAAATCGCCCGGGTTGAACTGCGACGGCGTGGTCGTGGGAAAGACAAAGTTGTGGCCGTCCCGATCCAATTCGCGGTACGACATGCCGAACAGGTCGCCGGTGAAGGCGCCGCGACCGTCACGGTCGAAAAAGCATTGATGGTGCTTTGCATGGCCGGGCGTGTGCAGGACCTGGATCTCCCTGCCGCCAAGTCCGAACACCTGCCCGTCGGCGGTGGCGATGATCCGTTCCTCGGGCACCGGCACCAGGGTGCCATACAGCTCGGCCGCCCTCTCGGCGCCGTAGACGGCGGCAGTTGCAGTGTTCAACTGACCGGGGTCGGCCATATGGCGCGCGCCGCGCGGATGCACCACCAGATGGGCATTGGGAAAGACCTGCATCATCGCGCCGGCTCCGCCGGCATGGTCCAGATGGACATGGGTGAGGAACAGGTATTCCACCGCCTCACGGGCGAAACCCAAGGCGGCCAAGGCCGCTTCCACCCGCGGCAGGGCGGCGTTGTGGGCGGAATCGACAAGGGCCACCCGGCCGTTCGCGGTGATCAAGTGGATTGCCGCCAACCGTGGCCGCACATAGCCGGAATCGACGGCATAGATGCCGGCGCCACAATCCATCGGGGCGCCATCGGCCCGCGCACCGCGATCATTTGGGACCAAGTTCACATACTCCTCATCAAAGTCCGTCCCGGCATTATCGGATGGCATGCCGGCCGTGTCACGCCGCCGCTTCCCGAACAACATCGTTAGGACTATTGTCGACCACCAGGTGGACGGATGGGCCGTCCACCGGGGATATGTCGAAGCAAGTCCGCTGCAACGTCCCGAGGGGTTCGGATCGCTCGATCCTCTGCGGTTCCGGGGACATCGACAAAAGATAAGGGGACTTTTTATGAGTCACGGCCCCAAGGGCGCCTTCGTGCTGGCCGCCCTGTTGATGACGGCAACCATTCCCGCCCTGGCGGCGGATGCCGATCCGGTGGTCGCCACGGTGAACGGCAAGGAGATCCATCGCTCCGCGCTGATCAAGGCGCAGAAATCCATCGCGCAGCATGGCGAGGTGCCGCTCGAAAAGGTCTATGACCGGCTGCTCGAACAGCTGATCACCGAACAGCTGGTGCTGGAACAGGCAGAAAAGCAGAAGCTGGAAAACGATCCGCAGTTCAAGGCCGAGTTGGCCGATATGCGGCTCCAGGTGCTGCAGCACGTCTATATCACCAAGCGGGTCGATGCCGATGTCCCGGAAAGCGCCATCCGCCACCGGTATGACGAGACGATCGCCTTGACGCCGCCGAAAGAGCAAGTGCTGATCCGCCACATCCTCGTCGCCGACGAGGCGACCGCAAAAGCGGTGATCGCCGACCTCAAATCCGGCGTCTCCTTCGAAGACGAGGCCAAGGCCAAGAGCCTCGACCCGACAGGCAAGGCCACCGGTGGCGAACTGGGCTACGTCAGCAAGGACAAGCTGGTCCCCGAATTCGGCGATGCGGCGTTCAAGCTGCAACCCGGCGAATACACCCAAACCCCCGTGCACAGCCAGTACGGCTGGCACATCATCAAGGTCGAGGGCCGCAGGACCACGCCGCCACCCTCTTATGAAGAATCGAAGACCAAGATCAAGATGGAACTCGCCCAGGACGACATCGAGAAGATCCTCGCCGAGTTGCACAAGAACGCGCAAATCAAGCGCTACAAGCTGGACGGCTCGCCCATGGGCGACAAGCCGAAAGGTTGAGCGGAACCGAAGTCGTCCGGACAGCGCGGTGCGCCCATTCCGGCCGTACCGCGCTGCCCGTCTATTGCACCGGCGCCATGCTTTGGAATGCCTGGCTGAACTTGGCCGCCATGATGAAATCGTTCTCATGCAGCCCGGCGATCTTATGGGTATACAGAGTGACCCGCGCGTAACCCCAACCGAAGCAGAGGTCCGGGTGATGCCCCTCACTTTCGGCGATGGCTCCCAACGCGTTGACGAATGCCAATGCCTGGGCGAAGTTGCGGAACTTGAATTCGCGCGCCAGCCGCGTCGCATTCTCGACAATGCTCCAGCCGGGAATCGCACCGGCCAATCCGGCCGCCTCTTCAGCGGTCAACGGCGGTGTGCCGCCCTTGCAGGGCGTGCAGGTCTTTTCCGTCAGTTCCATGGCTTCGGCCCTCCCATCACAGGCATGTAGATGGCAATGGCCGGTGCAGAATCCTAGCGCAGCAGCATAAGGTGGATGAGCGCGGGAAGATTGGCGCACTCCATCTTGTCCATGACCTTGGCGCGGTGGGTTTCCGCCGTCCGCACGCTGATCCCCAGCTTGGCCGCCACGACTTTGTTGGGGTCGCCGGCCACCACCAGGTCAAGAACCTCGCGCTCGCGCGCGGTCAGGCGGGACAGCCTGGCGGCGATCTCGGCCCGTTCCGCCTTGGCGCGGTCATGGCGGCTCTGCCGGCTGAGCGCTTCGGTCACCGATGCCATCAAGGCCTCGACCTTGAATGGTTTTTCAATGAAATCGATCGCTCCCCCCTTCAGCGCGGTCACGGCGGTGGTCACATCCCCATGGCTGGTCAGGACAATGACCGGGATCGTCGCGCCGCGCCGCACCAGTTCCTTCTGCAAATCCAGGCCTGACATGCCGGGCATCTGGATATCGACGATGGCGCAACCCGGGGCATTCTCGTTTCCCGCCGCCAGGAACGCTTCGGCAGAGGCGAAGCTTTGGGCATCGAAGCCTTCGCTCTCGAACAGGCCGCTCAGCGCGTCGCATATGGCTTCGTCGTCGTCCACGATGAAAATGCTGGATTTACTTTGCATTGCTCACTCTCCCGGCTGCGCCTCCAGCACTTAAGCGTTTTCCGCTTCACTCCGAAAGCCTTGATGCGATGCCCGCGCCTCCGGCCGCGGCAGGCTCAAACGCCGCTCGGGCCAGTCGCAAATACCGCTTCGGAACGAAGTGGAATTTGCTCCAAATCCGATTGTTCGCCGCCCACCGGCGCTTCTGCAAGAGTGAAATGAAAGACCGCCCCAGCCGGGAGATCGGCCTCGCACCAGATGCGGCCACGATGGCTCTCGACGATGGAACGGCTGATGGCCAGACCCAATCCGGTACCGCTCGGCCGCGTGGTGACGAAGGGGTCGAACAGGGTCGCGATGACATCCGGTGAAATGCCGGGGCCGTTATCGGCCACGCTTAGCCGGATGAACCCATCACCCGATGCCTGCCAGGTGATCCCGATGCGGCCGCCCGCCTCGGTGCTCTCCGCCTGGGCCTGAATGCCATTGCGCAGCAGGTTGATCAGCACCTGTTGGATCTGCAGGCGGTCGGCGTCGACGACGAAATCGCCGGGTGAGGCTAATTCGACCACGATCCCGCAACGGGCCGCTTCTTCGGCGAGCAGAGCCACCACTTCCTCGACCATGCCCCGCAGCCGCACCGGCGCTATTTCCAGCCGCCCGCCACGGAAGAACTCGCTCAACCGGCCGACGATCATGCCGGCCCGTTCCGCCTGAGCGACGATCTTGGCCAGCTGCTGCGGCAAGCGCTCAGGCAGATCCGGCACGGTCGCGGCCATCCTCTGGCAGGTTGCGGCATAACCGATCAGCGCCGACAGCGGTTGATTCAGCTCGTGGGCAAGGCTGGCGGCCAACCGTTCGGTGAGCAAGGTGCGGGAGGCTTCCTCCATGGTCGAACGCCGCATGTTGCGGCGCTCTTCCGCCAGCTTCCGCTCGGTGATATTCCGGGCGCTGACCACGGTGTTGTGGGTGTCGCCAATTGGCACCGCCGCGGTGGCAATCTCGATCGGAACGATCGCTCCGTCGGCACGCCTGACCACCGGCTCCACGGAATGAGTGGCGTCGGGAAAAGCGATGAATTGGCTTACCGGCAGACCGAGGACCTGTTCTTTCGAGCGCCCCGTCAGCTCTTCGAAGCTATGGTTGGACACCTCGATCCTGCCATGCTCGTCAGTCACCAAGATGGCATCGGGCGCCAGGTCGACGATGGCGCGCAGCCGCCGCTCACCATCGGCGACCGCCCGCCTGGCGTTCTCCCTTTCGCTGATCACCACCCCCAGGAGCAGGCCCAGGACCGTCATGACCAGCAACAGGAACTGCAGCTTGGTCACCTCCAGTCCGTGACAGCCGACCGCTGTTCCGGCGCCGATAACTGCCGCCTGCACCACTGCCAGAAACAGGCTGACGCCGGGCAGGCCACGCTCCGCCGCCACCCAGACCATCGGTACGAACATGGCGGAGAAGCTGTGGGTTCCGTCCTGCCAGGTGGCGAACAGGAGCATCCACAAAGCCCCACCGGTGGCCGCGGCCTGCCCCACTGTTCCCTTGGAAACCAAGCCCTTCAGGCTCGGACGCTCGTCGCGAAAGCGCCAACAGACCAGCAGAAGCGTCACCACGGCCAGGGTGCCGTTGGCATCGCCGACCGCATGCTTGAAGGTCAGCGGCGCCACTTCCTGCTGCGCCACCAGACCGGCGGAGCGGCAGAAGCCGACATACACAGCGGCGGTCAGCAGCGAGCCGAACAGGACACCGCCGATCAGGCCGACGACATCATGAAAGGACCGCAGCGCGGGACTCACCTTCAGCGGGTACCTGATAAGCCAGGCCACCGAGGCCCAGACGCAGGTCTCGCCGACGGCGGCAAAGACCATGACCGAGGGGGATCCGGGCAGGCGGCGCACCAGCAGTTCAGCGCCGAGCGCGCCAGCCAATGCCAGCGGCGCCCAGCGAACGCCGCGCAGCAGCAGCAGCGCAAGGCTGACACCCGGCGCCGGAGCCCACGGCGCCACATGCAGTTCCTCGAACGGCAGCAGGGAGCTCAGCCAGTCAAGGAGGACATATGCACCAAGATAAGCCGCCGCGAAGATCGCGCTCTTAGACACGGGTGGCCGATCGATCGACATTCAGTCCTCGACGGGATCCTGAACGATCAAGCCGAACCAATCGGATCCACGGTAGGTCTCGAAACCGGTGCCGCGGGCGAAGCCGATCAGGCGGCCGTCCTTGTTGAGGTAGCTGCCGGTTGCCTGACCCTCGGCCTTCAACGGGAAGCTGTCCACCAGGACGCCCCGCCGGTCCGACGAGGCGATGATACGCTGCTTCCCGTCCAGCAGCAGGCAATGAGTCCTCTCCCGCTCGTCCTCGTCCAGCCGCACCCGGCCAACGACCGCCTCGGACTGCGCGGCCCAGTTGAAATGGCCGGCGAGCGTGCCGAGGATGCGACCGTCACGCCTGCCGTTCTCGCGAAGAGCCGTGGCGAAGGTCACCACGGCGGTATTCCCAAGATGCCGATCCACCTGGGGGGCGCGCATTGCAACCTCGCCCGGGGCGCCCTGCAGCGCTTGCTGGAACCATTCCTCCCCCGAAACGTCCAACCCCTGCAGCCCGGAGAAATGCTTTGCCCGCCCATTGGCCACCAGCCGGCCGGCGGCGTCGGTCAGCCAGAGGTCCTGATAGATCGTGCGAATATCAAGCAGGGTGGCCAGCCGCTCAGCCGCACGCATGGCCGCGGCCGGTTCCCGGCCGGAGACCGCGTCCACCAGGGCCGGCTCGGTCGACCACCCGCGCAGGTCGCCAATCCGTTCGTAAAAGCTGCGGTCTACGATGTCGATCATCGCTGCGGCGAAGTCGATCAGCCGCGTGCCCCGCATATGGGCGATGATGCGCGAGCCGAGGTCGTTCAATTCGGCGATAGCGGACTGCAGTTCGCCGGAGAACTCCCCGGCCACCTGGGTCACGCTATCGGACACGCCCTTGACCTCGTTGGCGACGACGGCGAAACCACGTCCGGCCTCACCCGCCCGCGACGCCTCGATCATGGCATTCAAGGCCAGGATGCGGGTCCTTCCGGTAATCGAATGAATGGAACCGAGCCTTCGGCCTGTAATGTCCGAGACCTGCTGCGTCAGCACAAGAATCCGTTCGGGATTTACCATTTCCGCACCTTCAGACCACCCTGCCGGATGTTACTGGGATACGGCCTCGACGGTAAGCACTAAAGCAATTTCGCCGTCATCCCCGCCTCCGTGGGGACAGGCGCTGGCCGCGACGCTCAGGCGCCGCCCCGCCGACTTCGCCGGCAAACATGGTACCGAGTCTCGACCGGTAAAAATCATCGAGTCCTGGCCGGCCCAATGAGCGCCCGGCCGACGCGGGAGCCGTTGGGCCGGTCCAGCTTGGCACAGATCCAGTCGCCGGTCGCCACGACCGCATTCAAGTCCACCCCGGTGACCACGCCCAGGCCGTTCAACATGTAGAGCAGGTCCTCGGTGGCGAGATTGCCTGAGGCCCCCTTGGCGTAGGGGCAGCCCCCAAGGCCGCCGACCGACGAATCGACGACCGCTACGCCGCGGTCAAGCGCAGCCAGCACGTTGGCCAGCGCCTGACCGTAGGTATCGTGAAAATGCACTGCCAGCATGTCAACGGGAAGATGGGCCGCCGCCGCATCGATCATGGCGGCGGCAGCGGCCGGGGTGCCGATGCCGATGGTATCGCCCAGTGAAATTTCATAGCAGCCCAGCGCCGCCAGCCGCGCCGCCACCTCGGCCACCGCCTGCGGGCGCACAGCGCCTTCATACGGGCAGCCCAGCACGCAGGAGACGTAGCCCCGCACCTTCAGTCCCTGATGGCGCGCCGCCTCGGCCACCGCGGCGAAACGCTCCAGGCTTTCGGCGATCGAGCAGTTGATGTTCCGCCGCGAAAAGCTTTCCGAAGCGGCCGCGAACACCGAGACCTCCATGGCACCGGCGGCAACGGCGGCTTCCAGTCCTTGCTGGTTGGGGACGAGGACCGGATAAGAAACGCCGGGCCGGCGCGCGATTCCGGCCATTACCCGGGCAGTGTCGGCCATCTGCGGCACCCATTTGGCGCTGACAAAGCTGCCCGCTTCGACCACCGGCAGACCGGCGGCCGACAGCCGGTCGACCAACTCGACCTTGACCTCGGGCAGCAGGGCAGACGCCTCGTTCTGCAGTCCGTCGCGCGGCCCGACCTCGACGACCTTGACCCGCGGCGGCCATCTCATGCCCGGGCCTCCGCCGGCTCGAAGCCAACCAGATCGACCCCGTCGGCCACCTGCTCGCCGACCTGGAAATAGACCTCGGTCACCGTCCCGGCCGAGGGTGCGGCGATCACATGCTCCATCTTCATCGCTTCCACCGCCACCAAAGGCTGTCCGCTGTCGACGGCCTGGCCCGGCTCCACCAGCACCTGCACCACGGTGCCGGTCATCGGTGCGCACAAGGTCCCGCCGCCCACATCCTGCCCGCCAGCGCGGGCCGAAGGATCATCGAGGACCAGCCGCCAGGAGGCGCCGGCCAGCAGGATGGTCAGATCGAAGCCGCTGACCACAACCGTGGCCGATTTACGGCTGCCGTCCAGTTCGGCGGTGATCGCTCGTCCCTCGCGCCGCGCGCCCCGCAGCGTCAAGCACCTGTCGGGCAGGTCGATGACCCAGCCGCCGATGCCGAAGTGAACCGTCACCGGATAGGCCATCTCGCCCGCGATGAAGCGGAAGGTCTGATGATTGTCTTCGTTCATCCGCCAGCCGCTGGCCCGATGCCAGGGCGAATGCGAATCGGTCGAGCGGGCAGCGACCTGCCCGGCGGCCTGTTCACGCTCCAGCAGCAGGCTTGCCGCGGCGAAAGCCAGGGCCTCGTCGGAAACCGTACCCGGCCGGGGCATAAGATCGACCTGGTGCCGTCCGATGAAACCGGTATCCACCTGGAAGGCGGCGAAGGCCGGGTGGTTGGCGACGGCGCTCAAGAACCCCACATTGGTCGCCGGGCCGGCCAGTTCGTACTGCGCCAGGGCACGGCGCAGCCGGCGCACGGCGCTGCCCCGGTCCTCGCCCCAGACGATCAGCTTGGCCAGCATGGGGTCGTAATAGGCCGAGACCTCACCGCCTTCGGCCACGCCGCTGTCGATGCGAAGATGTGGATTTTCCGCCGGCGGCCGCAAATGGACGATGCGGCCGGTGGTCGGCAGAAATTCGCGGGCGGGGTCTTCGGCATAGATGCGGGCTTCGATGGCGTGGCCGTGGCTGGCAATCTGGTCCTGGCGCAGCGGCAGCGGCCGGCCGGCCGCCACCAGGAATTGCCATTCCACCAGATCCAGCCCGGTAATCATCTCGGTGACCGGATGCTCGACCTGCAGGCGGGTGTTCATTTCGATAAAATGGAACCGCCCGTCCTGGTAAAGGAACTCGACGGTGCCAGCCCCCACATAGCCTACCGCCTTGGCCGCTGCGACCGCGGCCTTGGCCATGGCCTGCCGGACCTCATCGGACAGATCCGGCGCGGGCGCTTCCTCGAGCACCTTCTGGTGGCGCCGCTGAATCGAGCAATCGCGTTCGAACAGGCTTACGGCGTTGCCATGGGCATCGGCAAAGACCTGGATCTCCACATGCCGGGGGTGGTCCAGATAGAGTTCGAGCAGCAGCGCATCGTCGGCGAACGCCGCCTTCGCCTCGCGCCGCGCCCCGGCAAGGGCCGCCCCGAGTGCCGCCGAAGAGTGGACTACGCGCATGCCCTTGCCGCCGCCGCCGGCGGAAGCCTTGACCAGCACGGGATAGCCGATACGTTCGGCGGCCGCAGCCAGGTCGCCATCGGACTGGCCGGCGCCGTGGTAGCCCGGCACCAGGGGCACCCCCGCCCCCTCCATCAGGCGCTTCGATTCGATTTTCGAGCCCATGGCGCGGATGGCGCCGGCCGGCGGGCCGATGAAGACCAGACCTCGACGCGCACAGGCTTCGGCAAATTCGGCATTCTCGGCCAGGAAACCGTAGCCGGGATGGATCGCCTGGGCACCGGCCGCGAGCGCCACCTCGATGATACGCTCGCCCTGCAGATAGCTGTCGACCGCCGGCGCCGGCCCGATGTGGAAAGCTTCGTCGGCCATCACCACATGGGGCGCGGCGGCGTCGGCGGCCGAATAAACAGCGACGGTGCCGATGCTCAAGCGCCGGGCGGTACGGATGACACGGCAGGCGATTTCCCCGCGGTTGGCGATGAGGATCTTGTCGAACATAGGCGCAACCCTACAATGAATTGTTATCCCGACCGCGGCGAGAGACCTCGTCGTTCCTGCGAGATCCTTCCTCGCTGCGGTCGGAATAACAGCAGTCGTTGGTCCAGTTGGGCTTGCGCTTTTCCAGGAAGGCACGGATGCCTTCCCGCCCCTCGTCCGAGGCGCGCAGTTCGGCGATGCGTTCCGCCGTCCAGTCGATCAAATCCTGGCCCAGTGGCTCCTCGGCGGCGCGCCTGGCCAGCACTTTGGCCGCCGCCATTCCGCCCGGCGCGTTGGCCTTGAACTGCCGCAGCCAGGCGTCGCGCCGCTCGGCCAGACGGCTGGAAGGAACAACCTCATGGACCAGGCCGAGCCGTTCGGCCGTGGCGGCGTCGAACACTTCGGCCGTGAGGAAAAAGCGCCGCGACGCACGGGCGCCGATGGCCCGCACCACATAGGGTGAGATCACCGCCGGGGCGAGCCCGAGCTTGACCTCGGAGAGACAGAACCGGGCGTCCTCGGCCGCCACCACCAGGTCGCAACAGGCCACCAGGCCGACGCCGCCGCCATAGGCAGCCCCCTGCACCAGTCCCAGCACCGGCTTGGGGCAGCCGTCCACCACCTGCATCAGCCGCGCCAGGGCCTTGGCGTCGGCCAGGTTTTCGGCAGGAGAATAGTCGGCCGAGCGGCGCATCCAGTTGAGGTCGCCCCCGGCCGAGAAGCTTTTCCCCTGGGCGGCCAACACGACGGCGCGGATGTCCGGCTCTGCTGCCACGGCCTCGAAGGCGGCGGTCAGCTCGCGGATCACCGCGTCATCGAAGGCGTTGTGCCGGTCGGGACGGTTGAGCAGAACGAACCGCACGCGGTCGGCGGTCGTGATGAGTACGGTGTCGGGCATGGCGATCACATCCGGAAAACACCGAACCGGGTCGGTTCGATGGGCGCGTTGAGGGAGGCCGAGATACCCAAGGCCAGGACCATGCGGGTGTCAACCGGATCGATCAAACCGTCGTCCCATAACCGGGCTCCGGCATAGTAGGGATGCCCCTGGGTCTCGTACTGCTGACGGATCGGCGCCTTGAAGGCCTCCTCTTCCGCGGTGTCCCAGGTCTCGCCTTTGGCCGCCATGCCGTCGCGCTTGACCTGGGCCAGCACATTGGCCGCCTGTTCGCCGCCCATCACCGAAACCCGCGCCGTCGGCCACATCCACAGGAAGCGTGGCTGATAGGCTCGCCCGCACATGCCGTAATTGCCGGCGCCGAAACTGCCGCCGATGATCAGGGTGAATTTTGGCACCTTGGCGCAGGCCACGGCGGTCACCATTTTCGCGCCGTCCTTGGCGATGCCGCCGGCCTCGTACTTTTTGCCCACCATGAAACCGGTGATGTTCTGCAAGAAGATCAGCGGAATGCCCCGCTGGCTGCACAGCTCGACGAAATGGGCGCCTTTCTGCGCCGATTCCGAGAACAGGATGCCGTTGTTGGCGACGATGCCCACCGGATAGCCCCACAGCCGGGCAAAGCCGCAAACCAGCGTGGTACCGTAATCGCGCTTGAACTCGTCGAGCCTTGATCCGTCCACCAGGCGGGCGATGATTTCCCGCATGTCGTAAGGCTTGCGTGGGTCGACGGGAATTATGCCGTAGAGCTCGCCGGGATCGTAGAGTGGCTCCTCCGGGGCGGCAATGTCGAGGTTGACCGGCTTCTTGCGGTTCAGGTTGGCAACGATGCGCCGCGCGATGGCCAAGGCGTGGCCGTCGTCCTGGGCGTAATGGTCGGTGACACCGGAGACGCGGCAGTGGACATCGGCACCGCCCAACTCTTCGGCGCTGACCACCTCGCCGGTGGCCGCCTTGACCAGCGGCGGGCCGGCCAGGAATATCGTGCCCTGGCCCTTGACGATGACGCTTTCGTCGGACATGGCGGGGATGTAGGCGCCGCCGGCGGTACAGGACCCGTGCACCACCGAGATCTGCGGGATACCTTGCGCCGACAGCCGGGCCTGATTGTAGAAGATGCGGCCGAAATGGTCGCGATCCGGAAATACTTCGTCCTGGTTGGGCAGGTTGGCGCCACCCGATTCCACCAGGTAGATGCAGGGCAGATTGTTCTCGGCAGCGATCTCCTGGGCGCGGAGATGCTTCTTGACGGTCATCGGATAGTAGCTGCCGCCCTTCACCGTTCCGTCATTGGCGACGATCATGCACTCGCGGCCGGCGACGGAGCCGACGCCGGTGATGATGCCGGCGGAAGCGACGTCTTTCGTGTACATGCCCCAGGCGGCCAGCTGCGACAGTTCGAGAAAGGGCGAGCCGACATCCAGCAGGCGGCGGATGCGTTCGCGCGGCAACAGTTTGCCCCGCGACAGATGCCGCTGGTTGGCCGTCGGCCCGCCACCCTCCTTCACGGTTGCGACGACACGGCGCAGGTCGTCGACCAGTTCCCGCATCGCCTCGGCGTTGCGGCGGAAAGCTTCGGAATGAGGATTGATGGCAGTCTTGATGACGGTCATGTGGATCGGCTCACGCGGTCTTTTGCTCTTCCAGATGCAGGTCCTCGATCATCGTCCGGCGCATGATGAATTTCTGGATCTTGCCAGTCACCGTCATCGGGAACGATTCGACGAAACGGATCACCCGCGGGATCTTGTAATGGGCAATCTGCCCCTTGCAGAACGCGGCGACCTCGTCTTCGTTCATCTGCTCGCCCTCCTTCAGGATGATCCAGGCGCAAAGCTGTTCACCCAGGTCCTTGTCCGGAATGCCGAACACCTGAACGTCGCGGATCTTGGGATTGCCATGCAGGAATTCCTCGACCTCGCGCGGATAGATGTTCTCGCCGCCGCGGATCACCATGTCCTTGATCCGTCCGACGATGTTGCAATATCCCTCGGCGTCCAGCACCGCCAGGTCGCCGGTGTGCATCCAGCGGCCCGGATCGATGGCTTGGCGGGTCAGTTCGTCGTCGTCCCAGTAGCCGCGCATCACGGAATAGCCGCGGGTCAGCAACTCGCCCGGCGTGCCGCGCGGCACCACGCGGCCGGCAGCATCGACGATCTTCACCTCCACATGGGGATGGATGCGGCCGACGGTGGAGACGCGCCGCTCGATGGAATCGTCCACCGCGCTCTGGAAGCTGACCGGACTGGTTTCGGTCATGCCGTAGGCGATGGTCACCTCGGGCATATGCAGGTGCGAGATTACGTGGCGCATCACCTCGATAGGACAGGGCGAGCCCGCCATGATGCCGGTGCGGAGCGAAGACAAGTCGTAGCGGGCAAAGTCGGGGTGGTTCAGCAGGGCGATGAACATGGTCGGTACGCCGTAGAGCGAGGTGCAGTACTCCTCCTGCACCGTGGCGAGAACCCGCTCGGGCTCGAACCCCTCGCCCGGGATCACCATGCAGGCGCCGTGGGTAATGGCCCCAAGGTTGCCCATCACCATGCCGAAGCAATGGTAAAACGGTACCGGAATACACATTCGGTCGTGTTCCGTCAGGCGGATCGCATTGCCGACGAAGAAGCCGTTGTTGAGGATGTTGTGATGGGTCAGCGTCGCCCCCTTGGGCCGGCCGGTGGTGCCGCTGGTGAATTGGATGTTGATGGCGTCGTCGAACTGCAGCGACGCTTCGATCTCCCGCAGCCTGGCGCGGTGTCCGTCTTCGGCCAGGGGGGACACGTCGGCGAAATTCAACATGCCTGGGCTCTTCTCCGTTCCCAGGCGGATCACCACCCGGAGCTCGGGAAGCCTGACGGCGTGCAGGGCCCCGGCCGGACAGCCGGCCAGTTCCGGCGCCAGCTCGCGCAGCATCTGCAGGTAATCGCTGCTCTTGAACGACGGGGCCAGCACCAAGGCGGCGCAGCCCACCTTTCGCAAGGCGTATTCCAGCTCCTGCAGGCGATAAGCGGGATTGATGTTCACCAGGATCAGGCCGGCCTTCGCCGTGGCGAACTGGGTGACCACCCATTCGGCGTTGTTGGGCGACCAGATGCCGATGCGCTCTCCCGGTTCCAGGCCCAGCGCGATCAGGCCGGCGGCAAAGGCGTCGGCCTCCCGCCGCAGCCGCTCGTAACTCCACCGAACCCCTTGGGAAACCACCACCAGGGCGTCGCGGTCGGGAAATGCGGCGGCGGTGCGGTCAAGCTGCCGGCCGATGGTGTCCGAAAGCAAAGGTGTGGTGCTGGCTCCATGGACATAGCTGTGAGTGACCGTATCCATCTGTCAGGCTCCGCTCAGGCCTCATTCGGAACTTGCTGGGTCAATTCCGAACAGGGCCAAAGATTGGTCAGTGGCGTCGTTATTTTCGAACAAACGTTCATGCGGTTTCTTCGAACAGTTCGCGGCCGATCAGCATCCGGCGGATTTCGCTGGTGCCGGCGCCGATCTCGTAGAGCTTGGCGTCGCGTAACAGGCGGCCCGTCGGAAACTCGTTGATATAGCCATTGCCACCCAGGGCCTGGATCGCCTCGAGCGCCATCCAGGTCGCCTTCTCGGCACAATAGAGGATCACTCCGGCGGCATCCTTACGGGTGGCCTCGCCACGGTCGCAGGCTTTCGCCACCGCATAGGCATAGGCGCGGCAGGCGTTCATCGTCGTGTACATGTCGGCCAGCTTGCCCTGCATCAGCTGGAAGGTGCCTATGGGCTGACCGAACTGCTCGCGCTGGTGCAGATAGGGAACCACCACGTCCATGGAGGCGCGCATGATGCCGATCGGTCCGGCCGACAGAACCACCCGTTCGTAGTCGAGGCCGCTCATCAGCACGTTGACGCCGCGGCCGACCTGGCCCAGCACGTTTTCTTCCGGCACCTCGCAATCCTGGAAGACCAATTCGCCGGTGTTGGAACCGCGCATGCCCAGCTTGTCCAGCTTCTGCGCCACCGAGAAGCCGCGAAACCCCTTTTCCACCAGGAAAGCGGTGATGCCGCGCGGGCCGGCCGCTGGATCGGTCTTGGCATAGACGACGATCACATCGGCATCGGGGCCGTTGGTGATCCACATCTTGGTGCCGTTGAGAACGTAGCGATCGCCCTTCTTTTCGGCCTTGAGCTTCATGCCGACCACGTCGGAACCGGCGTTGGGCTCGCTCATCGCCAGGGCACCGACGAATTCGCCCGAGATCAGCCTCGGCAGGTATCTTCGCTTCTGCGTCTCGCTGCCGTTGCGACGGATCTGGTTGACGCAGAGATTGGAATGGGCGCCGTAGGATAGCCCCACCGAAGCCGAAGCCCGGCTGATTTCCTCCATGACCACCATATGTTCGAGATAGCCCAGGCCGACACCTCCGTATTCCTCTTCGACGGTGACCCCCAGCAGGCCCATCTCGCCGAACCGGCGCCATAGATCGGCCGGAAACTCGTTGTCGCGGTCGATTTCGGCGGCGCGCGGCGCGATCTCGGCGGCGGCGAAGGCCGCCACCGTGTCGCGCAACATGTCGGCCGTCTCACCCAGACCGAAATTCATCGTCGAATAGAACGCGGACATTCTTGGCTCCCCGTTTACAGTCTTGGGGCGGCTTTCCGTCATTCCGACGACCGAAGCGACAACCAAATCGCAGCGAACCGGCGATAGCCCTCGCGGAGCCTGCCCTCGGGCCCGTCTCCGGCGGGATCCGAGGACGCGGGATGACAAGAGCGGGCTGACAAGAGCGGGCTGACCGTGAAACCACCCTAATAAACGAGCATACGTTTTTTTAATTGGCCTGCAAGCCGTTTTGCGAGGCAGCTTTACTCCCTAAGTTGGGAAATGGTGATGACCGACACAAGGTGGCCCGCCGACTGGAACCTCGCCGGAGAAAAATCCGCCAGCCGTTAGCGCGACAGCTTCGGCAAAGCGGTACTTAGCGCCACTCGACGCCCCCCGGGTTGCGGCCTTGCGGACTCTTCACCAGCGCCTGGACGAATTCGTCGTGGAAATGCCGGAAGGCGCTGTCCAGCAGCAGGGCCGCGCCATTCACCAGATGGCACCGGCCGGTATCGGGCAGCAGGGCGCACAGGTTCTTCAATAGCGCCAGATCGGCGTCCGTGCCCCGCCCGGTGTCTATGCGGTCGAGGAGCCGGCTCATGGTCTTGGTGCCCGTCTTGCAGGACGGGCATTGGCCGCAGGAGGAATGGGCGAAGAAGCGCTCGTATTCCGCCACCCTCTTGACGATGCCCGTGCCTTCCGAGACGACGATCATCGCCCCGGTCCCAAGGCTGCTGCCTCGCGCCCGCAAGGAATCGAAGTCCATCGCCACGTCGAGGTCGGCCGGCGTCAGCAGGGTGCTGGAGGGCCCGCCGGTGAACACCGCTTTCAACGGCTTGCCGGACAGCAGGCCGCCGCCATGGGTGAAGATCAGCTCGCGCAGACTGGTGCCCATGGGCAGTTCGAAGACGCCGGGATGCAGCACGTCACCGCTCAGGGAATAAAGCTTGGTTCCCGCCCCTGGGGCCTTGCCCAGGGCACGGAACCACTCCGCCCCCTTCACCACGATGTGCGGGACCTGGGCCAGCGTTTCCACATTGTTGATCAGCGTCGGGCAACCCATGACGCCGGATTGCGCCGGGAACGGCGGTTTGCCGCGGGGAAACGGAAATCGGCCCTCAACCCATTCCATTGCGGCGGTTTCCTCGCCGCCGATGTAATGGCCGGAGCCCGGCAGCAGCGTCAGATTGAGCGGCCTCGCCAGTGCTTCGGCCGCCAGCACCAGAAGGTCTGACGTCCGCCATTGCTCGATGGCGATTTTCATGGACGCCAAAGGGCGGAGCAGATCCGGATTGACGTAGAAAACGATTCGGTTGGCGCCGATCGCCACAGCCGTCGCCACCGCCCCTTCGATCACCTGATGCGGCGTTTCTTCCAGCAGCAGACGATCCTTGAAGGTGCCCGGCTCGTCCTCGTTGCCGTTGATGATGAGATATTTGTCGGGATTGGCCGCCTCGGCCGCCACGGCGTCCCATTTGCGCCAGGCGGGGAATCCGCTGCCTCCTAGGCCGCGGAGTCCGGCCTCGCGCACCTGATTGCGCACCCCTGCCGGATCGCGCACGGCTTGAACCAGCGCCTTGCCGCCCCCTGTACGGCGCCAGCGCCCCATGTCGGCGCCAACCCGGCATTCCGGGTGAAGCAGCACCTGCGGGTTCTGCGCGGCTACCGGGTGCATGGCGTCCCCCTTGCGTATGCCGGCAGAATCATCGGTGTCCGGCGCGTCATGGGCAGGCCGGCCAGCGTCAGCGCGCGCCGCATGTGATTGAGATGTTCGACGGTCACTTTCTTCGGCCCACGGTCATGCGTGGTGGTCGCAGCCCGCCCGGCGCGGCGCCCGAAGCTGATGATCTCGAGCAAGGCGTTGCCCATGATGCGGTTGCGTCCGTGGATGCCGCCGGCGACCTCGCCCACGGCGAAAAGGCCTGGCACGCTGCTGGCGCCATCGAGGTCGATGACCACTCCGCCATTCTGATAATGCAGCGTCGGATGCACCAGCAGCGGCTGAACCCGCGGATCGACGCCGGAACCCCTGGTCCGCGACATCAGATTGGGAAATTGGCGTTCCAGCAGGCCGGGTTCGGCCTGCTCCAGACGAGGGGTGTCCAGCCAGACGCCGACACGCCGATCGTCGATGTGAATGCCGCGCCCTTCCTGGCATTCGCGCAGAATGGCGGCGCATACCACGTCGCGCGGCTGCAGCTCGTCGACGAATCGGCTGCCCAGGCCGTTGAGCAGCAGGGCGCCCGCCGCGCGGACACCCTCCGTCACCAGCTTGCCCGCCAGATGGGACGGGAACACCAGGCCGGTGGGGTGGTACTGGAAGGAGTCGAGTTCGCATAGACGGGCGCCGATGCGATAGGCCAGCACGAGGCCATCCCCGGTCGCCCCCAGATGGTTGGAAGTGGCAAAGCCGTTCAGATGCAGCCGGCCAAGCCCGCCGGTGGCGAGAACCACCGAGCGCGTCCGCACGATGCGCAACCCGCCGTCGACCAGCGAGGCGAGGACGGCCCCGACGCAGGCCAGCCCGCATTCGTTGGACAGCAGTTCCACAGCGGGGCTTTGCTCCCACACCTCGATATTGTGATGCAGGGTCACCGATTCGCGCAGAACCCGCATCATCTCGAGCCCGGTATAGTCCCGGCAGAACACCAGGCGCGAGGCGCTGGTCCCGCCGCCCCGGCGGGTACGCAGATCACCGTTCGGCGTCAGCTCGAACTGCATGCCGAGGTCGATCAGCCACCGCAGGACATCCGGTCCATCCTCCGCCATGCGGGCCACCAATTCCGGATCGCCCGCATGATGTCCGCCGCGCAGGGTGTCCTGGATATGCTTCTGGATGGAGTCCTCGGGCTCGATGGCGGCCTGGATGCCGCCTTCGGCCATCACCGTATTGCTATCGCCGAGTCGCAGCTTCGTCGCCAAGAGGACGCGTGCTCCGGCCTCGGCCGCCGTCAGCGCCGCGGCGCATCCGGCACCGCCGCCGCCGACGACCAGGACGTCGACATCGGTCACCGGAATGCCGGCCAGATCGGCCTCGTCGATGAAGGCCTCCGCCTGCAGGAGTTCGGCCAGATCCCGCTGGCAACTGCCGCCCGCATTGGCTCCCACCGCCAGCGTCACCACGCTGCCACGCAAATAGTCGGGATGATAGGTGCTGAGCAGCGCGTCGGAGTCGACGGGCGTCGGCAGCGGCCCGATCTCGGCATCGGGCCGGTACTCGGCCAAAGCGGCCGCCAGAGGAACGCCGCCGACCGTCATTCCCGCTCGCTCTCGCCCTTGGAGCCGGCGAGGCGCTTCCGGCGCAGCTCTTCGAGACGGGTGACGAGATTAGGTGGGCGCAGGTGGAAATGCGCGGTAACCCGCCGACAGAACAACCCAACATGGGCGGGAGCGATCAGTTCGGGGCAGGCGCCGTCACACAGCTCGCACATGACGCATTCGAGGAAGACCTCGCCCGCCTCACGATAGCGGCCGGCCGCGGCAAGGGCGACGCCATCCTCGACGGCAATTTTCTTGGGGCAGCTGGTGACGCAGCCGTGGCAATGGCGGCAGCGCGACGCCTCGGGGAATATGGCGTGGAAGCGGGCGTGGATATCCCAGCTGTCCCTGAAGTCGCTGATGCTGTAATGGTGCCGCGGCGCGGAAGACGGCGGCAGGAAGATGACCTCGAGCCCCGTCTCGACGAAGGTCTGGCATGCCAGGCCCAGCGTGATCTCCTTGCCACGGCGCAGCATGACCCTGCAGGAACCGCAAACCCCCTCCAGGCAGCCAACTCCGGTTATTCCCGGCAATCGGGCGTCCCAGGCCGCTTCGACCAGCGTCACGCCGACCTTCGCATCAATGGCCTGGCCGTTGATGGTTAGAGGAACCCTCTCATGATCGCCTTTTTGGTCGGCCGCCACCGGCGTGGAATCTCTGGTTGTTTTTCAATAAACGACATGTATCTTTCCTTCCCTTTTCCCCATCGAGTCAACCGGAATCAGTCCCCGGCTGGGCGCAGCCCGCTGATGACCTGCTGCGAATAGATCTCGATCACCGTCTCGCGCGAAAGGCGGCCGTTGGGGCGAAACCACGTACAGACGCCGGTCAGCATGGCCAGGATGCCGTAAGCGGCGACCCGGCAGTCCTGCACCTCGAACATGTGGTGGCGGCATCCGTCCTCAAGGATGGCGATCAGCCGGCTTTCGTACCGGCGGCGCATGGCGACGATGTCTTCGTAATGGTTTGGGTCGAGGCTGCGCAGTTCCGAATAGGCGATGAACACCTCGCGCTTGCGGACAATGTGATAGGTGACGTGGAACGACACGAAAGCTCGCAGCAGGGTAACCGGATCCCCCACGATAGCCAAGGCGCGGTCCAGTTCCAGCAGAAGGGCCTCCATATGGGCGCGAATCAGATCGAACAGCAGATCCTGCTTGGTGCTGATGTGGTTGTACAGCGAGCCCACCTGAATCCCCACCTCGGCCGCCAACTGGCGCAGGCTCATCGCCTCGTAGCCGTGCCGGTAGATCAGCTTGAGGCCCGCCTTGCGAATGGCCTCCGTCGTCTTCGGCCCGTGGGAGCCAACCGTTCGCGCCATGTGAGCAACCTAGCGTGAGAGAATGACGCCCACGTATATCCGGCAACCGCGGCGGTGGTGCAAGGGTGGCGAGCGCCCCGCCCGGCGACTGAGGGACAGAAAATGAGCACGAGCAATCGCTTTCGAGCAATTGCCCGCGACTACTCGCCGTAACCGGCGAGCATCAGGCTGCGGCTAAGCCGCTTGTCCGTGACTAGAATATGGTTGGTCAGCCAATCCCGCAGAAATGCAATTATCTCTTCGGCCAGGGTCGCAGACGAATTGGCCTCGAACCGGGTGAAGAGCGCTGCCGTCTTGGCGATGAAGACACTGTGTTCGGCAAGATGTTCCGCCGCATCCTCGATCCGGAACCGCGCCATGAGCTCGGCTTCCTGCTGGAAGTGATACCGGGCATAGGCTGACAGTTCGGCCAAGGTCTTCTTGACCGTGGCCACATCCCGAATGTTGTCATGCAGCCAATTGATGATGTCGACCAGATTTCGATGCTGACGATCGATGAGGGAGATGCCGGTCTCGAAGGTGAAGGACCAGCTGAGAAGGGGCTCGTGCCCGGCCATCCGCGGGCGATTGGTGATCTTACGGTTCGGCTGCTGCGCGACGAACTCGAGAAACGTCGATTCGCTCAGGGGGCGAGAGAAATAGTAGCCCTGGATGGCCGTACAGCCGTGACGTTCCAGGAAGGATGCCTGCTCGGGCGTCTCCACCCCCTCGGCGATCGTCGCCATGCCCAGCTTATCCGCCAGACTGATAATGGCCACTACGATTGACCTGGAATTCTCGTCCTGCACGAAGGATTGGTCGATTTTCAGGTAATCGAAGGGAAGCTGACGCAGGTAGGAAAGCGAGGAATACCCGGTGCCGAAATCGTCGAGGGCGAGGACCACTCCCAACTCTTTCAGTCGCGCAAGTGTCGCCCGGGTCTTATCAAAATCGCGGACGAAGGCACTCTCGGTCACCTCCAGGGTCAACAGGCCGCCGTCCAGGCCGTCCAAGGCCTCAGCGACCTGTTGTACCAGGTCGTCTTCCAGCAGTTGGACTGGCGAGAGATTCATCGCCACCTTCAGGCCGGTGGCGCGAATGAGCCGGCAGGACTGCTGCAGCACCCAGCGGCCGATGTCCCGAATCAGCCCGTTATCCTCGGCCAGGGGGATGAATTTCGCCGGGCTGATCAACCCTCTCCTCGGATGGTTCCAACGCACCAGCGCTTCCGAGCCGAGCAAGGCCCGATCCGCCAGGCTCAGCTGCGGCTGATACTCGATGAACAATTCATCGGGAATGGCGGCCTTCAGGTTATTGGCGATCATCAAGGCTTCGAACGCCTGGGCATTCAGCTCCGGCGTAAAGAACTGGAAGTTGTTCCGCCCGCTTTTCTTCGCGTGGTACATCGCCGTATCGGCATGCTTGATCAACTCCTCCGGCGAGGCGCCGTCCGCGGGAAATACGCTGACCCCGATACTGGGAGTGACGGCCAAGCGATGCCCTTTCGCCATGTAAGGCGTGCCGAGCACGCCCAGCAGTTTGTTGATCAGCTGGGCGATATCCTGAGGATCGGCCATGCCGGTCAGCAGCAGGATGAATTCGTCACCCCCTTGCCGGCTCACCGTGTCGGTGGCCCGCACTGAATTCTGCAGGCGCGCAGCGACTTCCTTCAGCAATTTGTCGCCGGTGTCGTGGCCCAGTGCGTCATTCACCAGCTTGAAGCCGTCCAGGTCGAGAAACGCCACGGCGAACCCTTCTCCGCCGCGGCCGGCCTGGGCGATCAGCTGCAACATGCGGTCTTCGAGGAGCACCCGGTTGGGAAGGCCGGTCAGGAAGTCATGATGCACCATGAAGTTTATTCTGTCCTCGGCCTCTTTCCTCTTCGTGATGTCGGTGAACATTCCGACGTAATTGGTGACCTTGTCATTGTCCAGAACGACGCTGATGTACATGCGGACGACATATTCTTCTCCGTTCTTCCGCCGGTTCCACACCTCCCCTTGCCAATTGCCGCATTTCCTGAGGCTGAGCCACATGTCCCGATAAAAATCGTTCGAATGCCGATCCGAGGCCAGCATTCGCGGATCCCGCCCCAAGACTTCTTCTCCATAGCCGGTAATAGCCTGAAACGCCTTGTTGACTGAGACCAGCTTGTTGTTGGTGTCGGTAATCATAATTCCTTCGGACGTATTATCGAATACGCTGGCGGCAAGGCGAAGCTTGTCGCCCGCCTCTTTGTACTCGGTAATGTCCTGGAGCATTTGGAGTGCGCCGGTGACTGCTCCGTCGGCGACCAGGGGCCGGGCCTCGAAGGTCAGATACCGCCGCTTGCCGTTCAGGTTGTCGTACCAGCCCTCGGCCTTGTAGGCATCGAAGGCGAACTGGGCTTTGCCGACCTGATGGTATAGCAGGTCCAAATGATCGGTGGCCTCGTCCACCACGAGGTCGGCAAGACAAGGCCGGGCGGTGGGATAAAATGGTATCCAGTGACGATCGGTGCCGACGATGTCCTTCGCCTTCACGCCGGTCAGAAGTTCACACGCACTATTCCACGCCAGAACCTTGTGTTCCCGGCTGATGATAAATGCCGGCACGCTGATGGCGTCGAGTGCACGCGCGGTCATCTCCATCCGATGCCTCCTTACCGGGCAACAGATTTTTTCCCAGGGACTAAGGAGGATAATCCGTTTTTCTATTGCTGACAATTTCACCAGGCGTTCATTTCCCTTCAATCATTTCCCGCAACTTCTTTCGCCCGATCGTCGCTACGGCGTTGCGCCGAGGCGTTGGCCCCGCCGCCCGCCGCGCCTTTTGCCACGCGGCCCATGACCACCGCCTGCGCCACCGTACCGCCGACACGGGTGGCGACGCCGGCCATACGCGCCACCGCGGTTCCCGCACCGGTGAAGTCGCCGCCCGAGGCGCCAGTGAATTCGTGGGCCATCCGGCTTGATTCGCGCAGCATGAAGATCAGGAGTACGCCGACGCCAATCAGCGTGTAGAACGAGGCAGTGGACAGATCGACCGCCACCTGGCCGGCCTCCAGGGCGTCGACCAGCGACTTCCAGTTGGACAGAGGCAGGCCGCCAGCCGTCGGAATGTTGCTGAAGGTATAGGCCAGCAGCGCCTTGCCGATCCCTGCGACGACCGAGGCAAAGGCAAGCGTAAGGGCGGCCTGGACCAGATGCCAGACCGCCTTCTCGGCGATCCGTTGCGTCGGTCTGAACATTGCGGCGGCGATCGCCAGCGGCGAGACCACCGTAATGACCGAGACGCGCATCACCACGTCGATCAGCAGCAACGGATAAAGCAGGAAACCGAAGAAATAGACAATGATCAGGACGATGCCGGCGATTACATTGTTTGCGGTTTTCACCACGTAGCCGACGAAGCTGTCGGCGGTGTTGGACGTATCGTTGGAACCGCCTGCTTGACCTGCAAGCATGTCGGTGGTGGATTTGATCGGATTGTAGTGCACATCTCCACTGAAGACTGCGATTCCGACCAATATTCCCTTGGCGAATTGGCTCTGGATTTTAGCCAGAGGGCAATCGATCTGATGCATCACAGATTTCGCCCCGGCAACACCGGCACCGTCGGAAGCCTGCCCGCAATAACTGTTCAAGCCGGAACTTCCTTCGCTCTCCGGCGTTCCGCGATCAGCCTCGTAGGGGTCGCTGATCTCCATGATGCTGGCGGAAATACCCATCCCCGACGACATCAGCGGTATGAAAACATAATCCCAGAACGATTGGCTGCCCTGGAGGAAAGCCAGCACGACGGCGAAGCGGAAGAGCTTCTTCGCCCCCTCGTTCCACAGCGACCCCTCATTCCCATCGGGACCGAACGGCAGGAACAGGCGCCCGGCAAAAAACAGGATCCACAGGCCCATGAGCAGGCCGAGCAAGGTAGCGGTCTGCCCGGACAGTGCATTGAACGCCGTTTCGGCCACGCCCAAACCGATATCGGTGACCTCGTTCACGGTATCGCATGACCAACATCCGGTAACCAGGCGGGTTTTCCATTCGGCAACCTGACCGGCGCGGGCGGGTGAAGCCCACACCGCCAGCGCCAGAGCAGGAAAAGAGAACGCCGCGATCCGGACGAGGCGGTGGGCCGGCGGGCATCCACTCATCTTCGGGACCGCCAATGGCCGACAACGCCGACCCCCAACCCCAGGCCAACCAGCCCCCATTGGCACAGGCGCCAGGCCCATGAGTTGAACACCGCACCTTTCAGCCAAAAAGCGTCGCCGCCGATCAGGCCGAGGATGAGGGCCAAAGCCGCCAGCTTCGCCCTTCCGCCGCCCGGCACCGGCGGCAGCAGATCATCGATCACGCCGCCGCCCCTCTCCTGCCTGTCCGCGCGGGGTGTCATTTGGCCAACAGCCGCTCGCAGTAGAGCCGCAACGACTGCTGAGTGACCAGCAGGTCGCATTTCCCCCGCAGGACCGCGACCACCTCGAACTCGCCTTCCTCGGACAGTTCTCCGGTGTGGCGCAGCGCGGCCATATGGGGATCTCCGACTGATGGGTCGTAGGGAACGACGGCAAGCGTCGTTTCGCCCGTATCGGCGTATCGGCCAATGATGGTGTAGCACTCGGGAACAGTGGTCATTGGAGGCGCAGCTCGCAATCATTCCCGGCAGAGTAGCGCGACGCGGAGGATCGCACTAGACATAAATTTCTTTTCTGGATACATTTGTCTACATGGATCGCCCGCCGCTGCAACATGCCCCTCCACCGCCGCGGCGGCGGCTTGCGCGGACTTCGCAGATGATCCTGCTGGCCATCGTCGCCGCCCTGCCACAGCAAGGGCAGGCGACGGCGATGGACCAAGCAGCGGATTGCCGGCCGTTCATCGCCCAGGCCGAACGGCATTTTCACCTGCCGCCCGGCTTGCTTGGCGCCATCGCCCTGACGGAAAGCGGCCAAGGCGGGGCGCCTTATCCCTGGGCGCTGAACATCGACGGTGAACCGCTGATCGCGCCCGACTTTGCCGCTGCCGCGGCCCTGCTGCGCCGGCCCGACGGCCACCCCCGACGCGACGTCGCCATCGGATGCATGCAGATCCATATGCAATTCCATCTGCAGAGCTTCACCGACCCGGAGTGGGCTCTGCAGCCAGGACACAATGTCTGGTACGCGGCCCAATTCCTCGACCAGTTATATCGGCGATACGGCGACTGGCTCTCTGCGACCGCCCACTACCATGCTTCGGCGCCTGCGGCACAGCGCCGATACCTTTGCCAGGTCGGAGCGCATCTGCGGGCCACCGGACCGGGCACCGGCATCGCCCTGGGCCTTGCCGGCTGCCCGGCGGGCGACCTCGCCCCGAGAGGTCCGGCATACCCGCGCCGCGCCCAGTCGCCCGAGGAAAGGCAACGATCAGCGATCATGGCTGCGCGGCAGGCCGGGGGGATCATCCTGTTGGGGGCAAAGAGCCGCTGATCTCCGCCAAACGCTGATTCAGGCCGGGAAGCGACCGGGCGATATCGTCGAGCCAGGCCAGTTCCACCCCCGTCCGATCCCGGTCGCGGCCAACCGCGGCGGCGAGCGCGGCTTCATCTTCGATCCCGCCGCCGGAGACGACCACGAGCCCCAGCAAGCGGCCCGTTTCCTTGCCCACGGACCGCATCAGGGCAAGCCGCTGCCAAAGCGCACGGCAGGGAGAGGCCAGGTCGGCCCGCCCGGAGCTCCGCCAAGCCCCCAGATATCCGCCGTCCAGCCGCCAATCGGCGCCGTCGAGGGAGCAAAGGCGAAGGACCACAGTCAGGTCCTTCCGTCGTCCCACCAGATCGGGGGCCGCCGCCGAGATCCTGGGCGCCGGATCGATCAGGATGCCGGTGACAAAGCCGTTCCCGGTCAGCAGGGCCTCGGCCTGCTCGGCTGCGGACAGGTGCATAGCCGGGCTCGGCGAAGCCGGTCCCGGCGGCCGGGCTTCGGCGTCCTCCTCGGCAGAGGCGGAGGCGGAGGCGGCGGCGCGGCGGAATTCTTCACGGAGGCGGTCGGTCAGGACGCGAACCCTGCCCGCTCGATCGGGAAACCGGTCGAGGCTCGCCCAATCCTGGTCGCTCATCGTCCGCATCGCCTCGGCAAGATGGTCGCGGGTCTGCCGGTGAACTGCCCCCCACCTGCGATCGAACCCCTCGGCATCGTTGTCGCGCCGTATCTCCTCAAGCATGGCGTGATTGCCGAGCAGGTCGCAAAGCCAAGCCGCCGACAGGGTGAGCCCCTCCGTCCCGATCGACCCAGGCTCGGGCGGATCGCCCTCCACCACGTCGTCGGCCTCGCCGCCGTCGCTGTTTTCCGGCGCATGGCCGGCGGCCTCGGCATCCCTGATCGCCAACAAGGATTCGACCGCCGATCTCTTCACCGGCGCCGTCGGCAGGATGCTCCGTAACGCCATCAGGTCGAGCAATTGCCGCCCGGCTTGGCCGAACTCGGCAAGAAGCGCCCAGCCTTTGGCCGACACGGCGTCGATTTCCTCGCGCAGAGCCTCGTCAAGCCATTGCGGCGGGGGCTCGATCCAGACGTCGAGCAGGACCAACGCCCGGCCGAGCGCCGCGGCATCGGCCGCCGGCGCCGGAAGTGTCTCCTCATGCTCGGCGGAATCAGCAGAATCAGCGGCTTCAACGGCATTACCGGACGACGCGACTGCGTCGGCCAATGGAGCTGCCGGCATGGCCTTGAGCATTGGCGGATCGGCACGGACGGATATCTCCGACCGCAGCCGGGCAGTGTTTCGTCCGCCGTCCCTCCTCCGCTCCAGCCGTCGGCGCCAGCGTGCCAGTCTGCGCAACCCTTCCCGCACCTTGGGCATTGCGGTGCCGACGAGGTGCTGCACCCGGCAGGCCATCAACAATGGATCTGGATAGCGGACACCGGAAAGCCACCACGCCAGCCACCGCCTCGACGCCGGCAGGCGCCGGATCGCCACCGCCGATCCGGCCAGCCAGAGGAAGGCCAGAAGAATGGCCAGGGCAGCGAAATCGAAGGGGATTACCCCGCCCGCAAGGAAGAACGAGAAGAGTCCGACCCAATTGGACGGCAGGAAGGCATCGAACCGAAACACCCACCGATAGATCGTCGCTCCGCATGCCGCAACAACGATCAGCCAGCCCAACGACAGCACCAGCCAGGAGAACAGGTAAAACAGCAGCCGTCCGGCCAGTCGATGAAGAGTCAGTTGGCTTGCTTTGCCGCACCAGGCGATCACGCCTCGCGGGACCGCCGGGCCCGCGCTGCCGCACCGACGCCGGCCGCGCCTGCCCGGTTGGATCGGCTTGGCAGCGTCGGCACGTTCAG
Source organism: Pseudomonadota bacterium (assembly GCA_021793155.1). GTDB lineage: Bacteria > Pseudomonadota > Alphaproteobacteria > Rhodospirillales > Magnetospirillaceae > DUZF01. The sequence continues at coordinate 226,685 of JAJYTF010000002.1, forward strand.
CGGGCGGATATTGGAGGTCAGGACCTTCTTGCCGTCCGCATCCAGCTCATCATACAGATACAGTTCGGGCGCGGGCGCGCCGCCACGCCCCTCGCCCTTTCGCGCCCGGGGCAAGCTCTTGCGCAGGCCGGCCGCGGCGGCGCCGACGCGCCGGACCTCTTCATAGCCGACGATCTGAGCGGCCACATGGGTGACCCTGACGACGGCACCGTTCCGCTCCATCGGTAACGCGGCAATGCCCAGTGAACGGGCGATCCGTGCGTTGGCCTCCAGTTGCTCGGGCTTGCCGTGAATGGGGGCGACGACCTGCCTTGGCCTGAGCAGGCTGTAAAGCAGCTTGGTGTCCTTTTCAATGGCATGTCCCGTTTGATGGATTGGACCGACCCCCATTTCCTCCGCACGCTCGGCGGTGATGACCTTGGCGCCCAACCTTTCCAGCTTTGCCACCATCGCCGCGTGGGCAGCCCTGACCGGAGGGATGGCGCGCTGCGGAATGATCACGGTGGTCTCCCCATCGACCAGAAGGCCGTTGGCGAAGCGGTCGGCGGCGCGCATCAAACCGGCAGTGGGCTGGGCGAACGCTCCGGTGGTCACTACCAGAGCCTTGCTGGCCGCCAACTCGGCAGCCTCGGCCGGCATCAGAACCCGGGTTCCGGCCACGGCATCGACATCGATGCCGCTGAGCCGCAAGGCGCGAACGTTGTCCTCCAGGCTGCGCCCGGTGACCACCAGCGCGCGGCCGTTTGCCTCGGCGGCCCGGCCTAGCGATACCAGCCGGTCGAGCTGGGTGCCGAGAAGCCCGGCGATAATGGCCCGCCCCCTGTTCTGCGCCACCAGACGGGTCAGGTTCCGGCGAATCTCGGCTTCCGAGACCTTGTCCCCCGCCTCTCCCGCGGCCGTCGAGTCCGCGACGACCATATCCACCCCGACATTGCCGATGGCCCGCAGGCGCGCGGGGTCGGCACGATCGCCGAGCAGCAGCGTGTCGTCGAACTTGTAGTCCCCGGTGTGGAACAGGCTGGCTTCGGCGGTACGGATGGACAGGGCGGTGGCACCCGGCATGTGGTCCACGGGGACGAATTCCACATCCGCATTGGCAATCCTCACCACGTCGCCCGCCTGCACCACATGGATCCGCGGGCGCCTGGCCTTTTCGATCCCGGCATTGACCAAAGACTTGTCGAGCACTTGGGCGGTGAATGCGGTGCAATAGACCGGCGGGATCGAGAACCCCATGTCGATGACGTGACGGATGGCGCCCAGGTGATCCTCGTGGGCATGGGTCAGGATCAGGGCTTCGGGCGCGGCCGGTGTCGCGCCGCCGTTTCGCGCGAGCAAGCCCTCAGGCGAGGGGAATTCACAGGCGTAGCCGTTCCGCTGGTTGCCCAGTTTGACCCCAAGGTCGACGATGAAACGGCCGCCGACGGGCTTGCCGAGGCCGTCGGTCGTGACGATGTCGTAACGGTGGCAGTTCCCTCCAATGCCGTCGAAATTGTTTCCCATCCGGGACTGCCAATAGATCCCAGGCACGCGGTCATCAACCAGTTCCATGGGCGCCCCTTGCCGGCAGAACGTTTCGATCCGGCGGACTTAGTCCGCCATGCCTTCGTAGGGGCTGCTGTCGTCGGGGCCGGCCGCGGCGGCGATCCAGGCGAAACTTACTGCCGAAACATCCCGCGCATCGGGCGTGGCCGCACCCTGGAAGTCGGGCAGGCTGAGGACCAGCCGGATCAGCTCGTCGTTGGAGATCGTCAGATAGTTCACCGTGGGATAGGTCTCGGCCAGGGCCTCGCCGATCTCCTGATAGTCTTCCCAGGTCATTTCTCTGCTCCATCCCGGTTGCGGGCCGTGCCTTGCGGCAATGAGAGTTCGGAAACGCGTGCAGCTTCTCTCCGAACGTCCCGATACGATGCCTGCGCCTCCGGCTGCGGTGGGCTCAAACGCTGCTCTGGTGCAGCGCCCTGGCAAGCGGTCGCGCGTTAGTTGATAGCGCAAAACGGCGCGTCCGGGAACCTGAATTTTCCATTTCGGAAATTTTTTACTTCCCCATGTTGCCGAAGCTGGCGATTCCGCTCTAGTGGTGAAAATCCGACGGATGGTACCGCCACCAGCCGTCGAATTTTCACCACAATTCAATTGGTTGGTGGGCCGCCTGATCCAGGCGCTTGGGGACCAAGCGTCTGGGGCGGACCACTAGAAGGTGGCTCCGTTCCATCCCCACATCGAACCCGCCGCGGCGGTAAACTCGATGTAGATCCGCGAAGGTTCGATGCCAAGCCGTTCCTGCAGGAAGGCCGACAAAGCCTTCGACAACTCGGCGCAGTCAGCCGACTTCAGCCCGATGCTCTTGAGCTCGACATAGGCCAGCGGGCCGTCGGTGCCGGCGAACAGCATGGTCTGGCCGGCGTGCAGATGCACCATCACATAGTCTTCCGGTTTGCCAAGAAGGGACGCAGCCAACTGCGACAGATCGGCAAGCACCACTTTTTCCCTCGCCTTCTCGACCAGGGCGTTGGTATCGATACGGATTACCGGCATCCCATCCTCCTTCCCACGGCAATTTGGCGGTCGCGCCGCCCGTTCATGCAGCCCCAAAGCCACCACCGCCGGGGGTTTCGATCACCATGACGTCCCCTTCCGCCATGTCCACCCGGGCGGTAGAGGGCAATTCCTCCACCCGGCCGTCGGCCCGTTCCACACGGTTGCGTCCCGCACGGCCGTCTTCGCCGCCGGCAAGACCGAACGGAGCGACGCGTCGGCGATTTGACAGGATGGCCGCGGTCATCGGCCGGCGGAAGCGCAGCCGGCGGACTACCCCATCCCCGCCGCGATGCCGCCCGGCCCCGCCCGAGCCATGTCGAATGCAAAATCCTTCGACCAGCACTGGGAAACGCCATTCCAGAACCTCAGGGTCGGTCAGGCGGCTATTGGTCATATGGGTGTGGACTGCCGAGGCGCCGTCGAAATCGGGGCCGGCGCCGGCACCTCCGCAAATGGTCTCGTAATACTGATGGCGATCATCGCCAAAGGTCAGATTGTTCATCGTCCCCTGAGAGGCCGCCATGACACCCAGTGCCCCGTACAGGCAATCGACGATGGCCTGCGAGGTCTCCACATTGCCGGCCACCACCGCCGCCGGAAAGCGCGGATTGAGCATGGACCCTTCGGGAAACACCAGGTCCAGCGGCTTCAGGCAACCTTCGTTGAGCGGAATGGGCTCGTCCACCAGAGTGCGGAACACGTAGAGGACCGCCGCCTTGCCCACCGCCAGCGGAGCGTTGGTGTTGCCCGGGCGTTGTACCGAGGTTCCGGTGAAATCGACGCGGGCGCGGCGCCGTTCGCGGTCCACGGCAATGACAACGCGGATGACCGCCCCGTCATCCATTTCGACCTCGAAACGGCCGTCGCCCAGGCTGGCGATCGCCCGCCTTACGCATTCCTCCGCGTTGTCCTGGACGTGACGCATATAGGCCGATACCGTTGTCGCCCCGTAACGACCTAACAACTGTCGCAGTTCGGCGACGCCTTTCTGGTTGGCGGCCAACTGCGCCTGAAGGTCGGCCAGGTTCTGACGCAGGTTGCGCACCGGCCACCGCCCGCCGGCCAGCAGGGCGGAGATTTCCGTTTCGCGGAACTTGCCGCCATCCACCAGCATAAGATTGTCGAGCAACACTCCTTCTTCCTCGACATGACTGCTGTCGGGGGGCATGGACCCGGGCGTCGTACCGCCGATATCGGCGTGGTGGCCGCGCGAGGCGACGAAGAACATCACCTTGCCGTCGTCAAAGACCGGCGTCACCACGGTCACGTCGGGAAGATGGGTGCCGCCGTTGTAGGGGGCGTTGAGGACGAACGAGTCGCCCGCCTTCATCCGCGTCCCATGGGCGCGGATGACCGAGCGCACGCTCTCCCCCATGCTGCCCAGATGCACCGGGACATGGGGCGCATTGGCGATCAGCCCGCCCTCGCTGTCGAACAGTGCGCAGGAAAAATCCAGACGCTCCTTGATGTTCACCGAATGAGCGGTGTTGGCCAGCACGGCGCCCATCTGTTCGGCGATCGACATGAACAGGTTGTTGAACACCTCGAGCATGACCGGATCGACGGTCGTGCCGATCGCCACCCGCCGCGGACGCGGCGCGATGCGGCTCAGAATCAAATGACCTTTGGCATTGAGCTCGCCCCGCCAACCATCTTCCACCACGGTGGTCGCGGTTGGCGCGACGATGATCGCCGGGCCGTCGACGGCATCCCCTGGGTTCAATGCCTCGCGATCGAAGACCAGGGCCGCATGGGTTGCGCCACGGCTGAACATCTCGACCCGCTCCAAAGGCTGGAGCGGTCCGCCCCGTCGTCTGCCGATCAGCGGATCGTCGGCGGACGCTCCGCCGCCGGCCAGTTCGACCAGCACCGCCTCGACCACCAGGCCGCGGCCCTCCATGACGAAGCCGTAGTGCCGGCGGTGGGCGGCGGCAAACGCCGCCTCGACGGCGGTACGGTCGGCCAGCTCGACCGCCAGGGCCGTATCCGAACCTTCGTAGCGCAGGTGCAGCTTGACCTCGCAGCGGCATTCGGCCGCCGACACCCCCTGATCGACCAGTTCGGAACGCCCCTGCGCCCCCAGCCGGGCGGCCGTTTCGGCCAGCAACGGCATCACGGCGTCGTCCAAGGGCAGTTCCACCGCCTGCTGACGCATCACTCGCTGGTCGGCCAGTCCCATGCCGTAGGCCGACAGCACTCCCGCCAGGGGATGAATAAATACCTGGTTCATGCCTAGGGCATCGGCCACCAGGCAGGCATGCTGGCCGCCGGCGCCGCCAAAGCAGCACAGCACATAGCGGGTGACGTCGTAGCCACGTTGCACGGACACATGCTTGATGGCGTTGGCCATGTTTTCGACGGCGATGGTGAGGAACCCGTCCGCCACCTGCCGGGCATCCCGGCCGTCACCAATGGCAGCGGCCAGCGCCTCGAAGCCGCGGCGTGCGGCCCCGGCATCGAGCGGAAGATCGGCTTCGGGTCCGAAAACCCGAGGGAAGAACCGAGGCGGGATCTTGCCCAGCACGATGTTGCAGTCGGTCACGGTCAGCGGCCCGCCGCGCCGATAGCAGGCCGGGCCAGGATTGGCTCCGGCGGAATCCGGGCCAACGCGAAACCGCTGCCCGTCGTAATGGAGGATGGACCCGCCGCCAGCCGCCACGGTGTAGACACGCATCATCGGCGCTCGCAGACGCACCCCGGCCACCATGGTCTCGAAGGCCCGCTCGTATTCTCCGTCATAGTGGCAGACGTCGGTCGAGGTTCCGCCCATGTCGAAGCCGATGATCCGCCCGAACCCGGCCATCGCCGCCGTCCGCACCGCGCCGACGACACCGCCGGCCGGCCCTGAAAGGATGGAATCCTTGCCGTGGAAGGCGGCAGCCTCGGCCAGCCCGCCGTTCGACTGCATGAACATCAGGCGGGTCACGCCCAGTCCGGCGGCCACCCGGTCCACGTAGCGGCGGAGCACGGGCGAGACATAGGCGTCGACCACCGTGGTATCGCCCCGCGGCACCACCTTCATCAACGGACTGACCGCATGGCTTGCCGAGACCTGGGTAAACCCGATGCGCCCGGCCAACTCGGCCACTGCCCGCTCATGGGCCGGGAAACGCCAGCCGTGCAGGAAGACGACGGCGACGGACCGCATGCCGTCGGCGAAAGCCTGCCGCAACTGCGCCGCCGCCGCTTCAAGGTCCAGTGGATGCAGGATTTCGCCATCGGCGGTGATTCGTTCCGGCACCTCGATGACCCGCGAATACAGCATTTCCGGCAAGCGGATGGCCCGGGCGAACAGGTCGGGGCGATTCTGCGTGCCGATCCGCAAAACGTCGGCGAAACCCGCAGTAACCACCAGGGCGGTCGGCTCGCCCGCGCGCTCGAGGAGGGCGTTGGTGGCCACCGTGGTGCCCATCTTAACCGCCTCAACGGCGCCCGGGGGAATGGGTTGGCCGGCCGCCAACCCGAGGAAGCGCCGGATGCCTTCAACCGCCGCGTCGGCATACCGCTCGGGCGCCTCCGACAGCAGCTTCGCCGTCGCCAGCCGCCCGTCGGGCCGCCGGGCCACGACATCGGTGAAGGTTCCGCCACGGTCGATCCAGAATTGCCAGCCGGTCATGCCGGGTCGCGCTCCAAAGCGTTTGTCGGGAAATGACTGCCCTGTTCCCTAACGGGCCAAAATTGCCCCGGCAGCCCGGCTCAGCCAGTCGCCTTCGTCACCCGCCAGCATACGAACGGTGATGGCTAAAGACATCACCACCAGCAGCGGCCGCACCAGCCCCGCCCCGCGGCGAATGACCAGCCGGGACCCAACCCGCGCCCCGATGAACTGCCCCGCCGCCATCACCAAGCCCACCACCCAGACGATCTTGCCGCCCACGAGAAACGACAGCAGTGCGGCCATATTGCTGGTCAGATTGAGAAGTTTGGTGTGAGCGGTGGCCTTGCGCAAGTTGAACCCCGCCAGGGCGACCAGCACCACGGCGAAGAAGGATCCGGTGCCGGGACCGAAGAAACCGTCATAGAAACCGATCGCCGGCGCAAAGGTCAGGGCAAAGACAGTCGGCGAAATGCGCTGCCGGCTGTCGGCTTCCCCGATCTTCGGGCTCAGCAGGAAATAGCCGGCAATGCCGATCAAGAGGAGCGGCAGCGCGTTCTTGAGGAACCCCGGATCGAGCATCTGCACGGCTGCCGTTCCGGCGCTTGCGCCGCAAAAGGTGGTGACGATGGCCGGCAGGATTTGGCGCGGGTCGGCTTCGCCGGCACGAATGAAATGCAGGCTGGCCGAAAAGGTGCCAAAACAGCCCTGCATCTTGTTTGTGGCCAATGTCTGCGCAGGGGTCAGACCGGCCGATAACAGGGCAGGCACGCACAGCAGCCCACCGCCACCGGCAATGGCGTCGATGCAGCCGGCGACGATGGCCACGCCGAACAAGGCGGCCAGGCTGAGCGGGGAAAGATCACCCCACTGGCCGAACAACACCACGATCTTCCTGCATCACCGGCATCCGCAGCCACACGTCCACCATTCCTCCGACCCTTCGCTCCGCGACAGAATATCATATTCATGGGAATGGTTGTTTCCTGGCAATCCGGTGCTCCCGGCGGTCGAGTCCCACCGAGTGGCGTAAGCAGCATCTGCGGGGCAATGACGGTACTTAAGTGAACGGCATTGGACGTAGCCCGAATTTCACGCCCCCTCGCCGCCACGGTCCCGGCCGGGCCGCGGATCTCCGGCCGATCAGGCGACCTGCACGGCATGCAGGAAGGTGCCGACCGAATCTTTCAGCTCCGTGGTCTCCTTGGCCAGGGAATGGGCCGAACTGAGGACCTGGCGGGCGGCATTGCCGGTCTCCGCCGCCGATGCCGTCAAGCCGTCGAGGCTGCCTGACACCCGCTGCGTACCGCTTGCCGCCTGCTGGACATTGCGGGCGATTTCAGCGGTCGCGGCCGATTGTTGCTCGACCGCCGAAGCGATCGCCGAAGCAATCTGGTTGATCTCTTCGATCCGCGAAACGATGGCGCCGATGGCCGTCACCGCCATCTGCGACGAGTTTTGCACGGCAGTGATCTGGGCGGTAATCTCCTCGGTCGCCCGGGCGGTCTGGTTGGCCAGATTTTTCACCTCGCCGGCGACCACGGCAAAGCCTTTGCCGGCTTCGCCCGCCCGCGCCGCTTCGATGGTGGCGTTGAGCGCCAGCAGGTTGGTCTGGCTGGCGATGTCGTTGATCAGTCCGACCACGTCGCCGATGCGCGCGGAATTCTCGGCCAAGCCCCGCACCATTTCGTCGGTTTGGTTCGCTTCTTCGGCTGCGGTACGCGACACCCTGTTGGACTGGTCGACCTGACGGCCGATTTCCTCGATGGACGAGGCCAACTGCTCGGCGGCCGTGGCAACGGTCTGGACGCTGGAGGCCGCCTCCCCCGTCGCCGCCGCCACCGTGTTTGCCCGATCGGCGGTCTGTTCCGAATTGGTCGACATCGCTTCGGCGGTCCCTTCCAGCTCAGTCAGTGCCCCGGCTACCACCTCCAGCATGTCCGACACCCGCCGGTCGAAATCCTTGGTCAACGTCTCGATCTGCCGCGCCCTGGCCTCCCGTGCCGCCCGTGCGGTGTCCTGTTCGGCCGCCAGCTGATCGGCCCGCTGCATGCTTTCCTTGAACACCAGGACCGCCTTGGCCATGGTGCCCACCTCGTCGCGCCGGCCAGCCCCCTCGATCTCCACCGCGTAGTCCCGGTTCGCCAGCCGTTGCATGACGCCGGTCAGGGCGACGATCGGCCGCGACACGCCGGTGTTGGTGAGAAAGACCGCCAGCGCGATAACCACCACCAGGCCGGTTCCGACAGCGCCAAAAGTGAAGGCGATGGTCGACCGGGTGGCAGCGGTGTCAACCTTCACGCCGTGCTCCAGATCGTCGATACCATCATCGGTCAAGTCCCGCATCTGAGTGCGCAGCTTGGTCATCGGAGGGTCGAAGCGTTCATGCATCAGGCGCATCGCGGTTGCGTCGTCACCCTGCTGCGCCGCGCTGCCGATATCCTTGGTCAAGGTCATCAACGCGTCGAAATCGCGAAGGAAGGCGCTGATCTCCCCGGCCTTCCCGGGCAGGAGCCGTCCGGCGTCCTTGGCCATATCGTGGACGTCGCCATCGACGTCCTTCAAGGTACCGGCGATCTGGCGGGCCTTGGCTGGGTCGGGCTCGGCGATCATCGTGTAGAGCAGGCGATGCACGTCGCTGATCCGCTTGTTGCACAGGGAAAGGCTGATGGTGCCCCTGGCCTGATCGATCAGCGCGGTATAGTCGCGGTCGATCGAACGCATCTTGGCGGTAGCGAAAACCACGGCGGCAGCGGAAAGCGCGCCAAGCAACCCAATCAGAATCAGGACCTTGATTAAGATCTTCAAATTTGCGAACAGAGTCATGATTGTGCCCCCAAGAAAATCCCCACGATTGTTCTTGAAATTATTCAAATTCGGGCATTTGACTAAATCATATCACGATTACAACGGGGGAGATATATAACCTTAAAAGAAATCAGGTTTTCAAAGACCACATGGCCTGCGCAGCTTTGACCGCCCCTCCCATGCTGCCTGGCGGCCGATCTTTCCTTGCTCCGCCACTTGCCACGACCTCGCGGGCGTTGTAGGCAAGCGCATGATCTGGGGAAAACTCATCGGCGTGATGCTCGGCTTCGTGCTGGGCCATGGACTGCTCGGCGCCATCGTCGGGCTGATCGTCGGACATTGGTTCGATACCCATGTGTTCGGTCACGGCAAGCGCCAGCTGGCGGCCAGCCCGGGCAATCGCAATACCGAACGGCAGCGGATCTTCTCCACCGCCGTGGTCAATCTGGCGGCGAAACTGGCCAAGGTTGACGGGGCGGTGACGCGCGAGGAAGTGGACGCATTCAAGGCGCAGTTCAGCATTCCGCCGACGCAGATGGCGGCCATCGCCGCGATGTACGACGAAGCCAAGCGTGATCCCTCGGGCTATGAAATCCATGCCCGCCGTCTTGCCGAGGAATTCGCCGGCGAGACGACGTTGCTGAGCGAAGTCCTGGAGGCGCTGCATCGCATCGCCCTCGCCGATGGGGCAATGCACCCGGCGGAACGACGGTTCCTGGAGACGGTGGCGTCCATCTTCGGCATCCTCGGCCGGCACTTCGCCGAGCAGGCGACCGACCTGCCGGACCGGGACCCCTATGCGGTGCTGGGGGTAGCGCGGGCGGCCACGATGAACGAGATAAAAGCGACCTGGCGCCGCCTGACCCGCGAGCATCACCCCGACACCCTGATGGCAAAAGGCATGCCCCCCGAATACATCGAATTGGCCACCAAGAAGATGGCCGCCATCAATGCCGCCTATGACAGCATTCGCGCCGAGCGAGGAGAGGCCTGATGGCCCCACCCCCGTTGCTGGCGTTGCGCGACGGCTTCGTCACCTTCGGCGGCCGGCCGCTGTTCACCGGCGTCACCATGCAGGTCGGGCGCGGCGAGAAATGCTGCCTGGTCGGTCGCAACGGCAGCGGCAAATCGACGCTCCTGAGAGTGCTGGCGGACGAAGTGCATCTCGATTCCGGCGAGCGGTTCGTCCAACCGGGGATCCGCTTGTCCTATTTGGCGCAGGATCCGCTCATCGATGCTCCGACCTTGGCCGACTGGGTGGCGACCGGCCTGCCCGAAGCGGAGCGCGACCAGCGCTACCGGGTGGAGGCCATGCTGGCGGCGCTCAAGGTGGACGGAGGCCGGACACCGGGCCAACTGTCGGGTGGCGAAGGCCGCCGCGCCGCCCTGGCCCGCGCGCTGGTGGGCGAGCCCGACGCGCTGCTCCTCGACGAGCCGACCAACCATCTGGACCTGCCGGCAATCCTTTGGCTGGAAGAGCAGCTCACTGCCTTCAAGGGAGCGCTGGTGATGATCAGCCATGACCGCGCCTTCCTGTCGGCCGTCTCGCGCCAGACCTTGTGGCTGGACCGTGGCACCGTGCGGCGCAACGAAGGCGGCTTCGCCACCTTCGAGACCTGGCAGGACGAGGTCTACGCCGCCGAGGAGGCTGAGCAGGAGCGCATGGATAAGCGCTTGGCCGCCGAGACCCACTGGCTGCATCGCGGCGTCACCGCCCGGCGCAAACGCAACATGGGCCGGTTGCGCGCCCTGCAGTCCCTGCGCAAGGAGCGGGCCGAGCAAATCAAGGTCCAGGGCTCGGTCAAACTGGGCTTCGACAGCGGAGAGACGTCGGGCAAACTGGTGATCGAAGCCAAGGAGATCGGCAAGGCTTATGGCGATCGCGTCATCGTCAAGGCATTCTCCACCCGCATCATGCGTGGCGACCGGGTCGGCCTGATCGGCCCCAACGGCGCCGGGAAGACGACTCTGCTGCGCCTGTTGACCGGCGATCTTGCCCCCGATTCCGGGACGGTGCGTCTGGGCACCAATTTGCAGGCCGCCTATTTCGACCAGCGCCGGGCGCAGCTCGCCCCTGAGACGACGGTGTGGAACACCCTGACCGACGGCGCCGGCGATACCGTCAACGTGCGCGGCACGCCGCGCCATGTCATGAGCTATCTGCGCGACTTCCTGTTCGAGGACCGCCAGGCCCAGTCGCCAGTCAAATCGCTATCGGGCGGCGAGCGCAACCGCCTTCTGCTGGCCAAGCTGCTGGCTAAGCCGTCGAACCTGATGATCCTGGACGAGCCGACCAACGACCTCGACATGGATACGCTCGACCTGCTCCAGGAAATGCTGGCCGACTACGACGGAACACTGCTGGTGGTCAGCCACGACCGCGACTTTGTCGACCGGCTGGTGACCAGCGTCATCGCCGTCGAAGGCGACGGCCGTATCGCCGAATTCGTCGGTGGCTACAGCGACTACATGCGCCAGCGGCCGGCCACGGCCGCCTCGCCGGCCACGCCCAGGCCACCGTCGGCGCCGCCGCGTGGCGAGCGGCCGAAGACGGCGGCCAAGCTGTCCTATAAGGACCAGCGCGAACTGGAGGACCTGCCGACGCGGATCGACCGCCTGCACCAGGACCTGGCGAGCCTCGAAACCGAACTGTCAGACCCTACCCTTTACGCCAGATCCCCTGACCGCTTCGCCAAGGTCACCGCTCGTCTGGAAGAGGCCCGCCACGCCCTTCAGGCGGCCGAAGAGCGCTGGCTCGAGTTGGAGATGAAGCGCGAAGAGCTGGCGGGACGGGGATGAACGCCAAGGATGCCGGCCTCGCCACCATCGTGGTGACGGTGTGGGGGATCAATTTCGTCGCCGCCAAGCTGGGCACCCGCGAACTGCCGCCGCTTCTCTTCACTGCCATCCGCTTCGCGTTCGTCGCCTTGGCCGTGATCCCCTTCTTCCCTCGCCCCAGGGGACAACTGCGCCTGATCGGCTTGCTGTCGCTGGTGCTGGGCGTCGGGCATTTCGGCATTCTCTATGTCGGCATCAAGGGCCTCGACGCCGCCACGGCGGCCATTGCCCTGCAACTTTGCATGCCGTTTTCCGCCCTCGTCGCCGCCGTCGCCTATGGCGAACGGCTGGGCCCGCGCGGATTATCAGGCATGGTCCTGGCCTTGGCCGGTGTGGTTCTTCTGGCGGGCGAACCGCACCGCCCCGATCTTTTGTCGCTGGGCCTGGTGGTGTTCGCCGCCCTCGCCTGGGCTCTGTCCAACCTGGTGGTAAAGCGCTTGGGCCCCATCCGCCCGCTGCTGCTGAACGGCTGGACCTGTCTGTTCGCCGTACCCCCGCTGTTGCTGTTGTCCGCCCTGGTCGAGCATGGGCAGATTGACGCCCTGCGCAATGCCGGTTGGACCGCCTGGGGCGCCATGGCCTTTACCGTGGTGGCAGCGTCGCTGGTTGCCTACACCCTGTGGTACCGGCTGATCGCCCGCCAACCGATCAACCGGGTGGTGCCCTTCACTCTGCTGAACCCGGTCATCGGTGTCGCCTCCGGAGTCCTTGCCCTGGGTGAGCCGCTGAGCTGGCAGAAGCTGGTCGGCGGTGCTTTGACTCTGGCCGGCGTCGCCGTAATCCAGTTGCGTGCGCCCGCGGAAGACCGTCGATGATTTGCCCCTCGGTGGGCGGGCCATCTGGCGAGGGACTAAGATGCATCTGGTTCTCTGACACATCTGAATGTGTCAGAGAACCAGATGGCGGCGGATCATATGAACCGTTTCGGCCACACCGGCCGGTTTGCCGAGGAAATCGGTCATGCCGGCATCGCGCGCCAATTCCTGCTCATCCGCCAGGACCCCCGCCGTCAGCGCAATGATGGGCAACGCGGTCAGGCCGAGTTCGCGGCGAATGAGCCTGGTGGCGGCATAGCCATCCATCACCGGCATCTGGACGTCCATCAGCACCGCGTCGAAACCGGCAGGCGCCGCCCGCAGGCGCTCGACCGCCTGCTGGCCGTCATCAGCAACCTCGACGCTGGCGCCCTGGCGTTCCAGTATACGCCGGGTAATGAATTGGTTGGCGGCATTGTCCTCGACCAGCAGGATCCGAATGGCGCGCAGATCGGCCGCCGCTGGCGCCGCGCCGTCGCCGGATTTCGCCGCCCCTTGCGCCGCAAATTCGGGCATGACATCGAGCGGAACGGTGAACCAGAACGAACTGCCCCGCCCCGGGTTGCTGTCGGCACCGATGGCGCCCCCCATCATTTCCACCAGGCGTTTGGCGATCGTCAGCCCCAATCCCGAACCGCCATAGCGCCGGGTGGTCGAGTTGTCGCCTTGGGCGAAGGCCTCGAACAGTGCCGGCAATTTACCGGCCGGAATGCCGATCCCGGTATCGGTGACCGTGAAGAGGATGACGGCTCGCCCTCCCATCTGGCCGATCACCGCCACATAGACCGAAACCCGGCCCGACTCGGTGAATTTCACTCCATTGCCAACCAGATTGGCCAGGATCTGCAGAAGGCGATCCCTGTCCCCTTCGATGCGCCGTGGGACGGCAGGATCCACGGCGACCACAAGTTCGATACCCTTGGCGCTGGCGGCAACCGACATGATGGCGGTCAATTGATCAAGCACCTCGTGCAATTGGAATGGGGCCGGGTCGAGTTCCAGCCGTCCCGACTCGACCCGCGACAGGTCGAGGACGTCATTGACCACGGCCAGCAGCGAGCGCCCGGCAGCGTCGATCTTGCCGACGAAATCCTGCTGCTCTGCGTCAAGCCTGGTGCCGCCCAAGAGATGCGCCAAGCCGAGCACGGCGTTGATCGGCGTGCGGATTTCATGGCTCATGGTGGCAAGAAAGGCGCTCTTGCTGCGACTGGCGGCTTCCGCACCTTCCTTGGCGGCCTCCAGTTCCACTGTCCGCGCCTCGAGCGTTCGGTTTACCTCACTGGCCTTGAGGTAGAGGCGGGCGATTTCGTTCAGGAAGATCGCCAGAACGGCGCCGGACGACAGCAGCGAATCGGTTCGCGCGACATACCAGCCCAACGAATAGCGGCTGTTGCCGAGCACATTCAGGATGGTGTCGAGGAAGGTAGCATAGACGGCCACCGCGAGCCCAAGGTCGATCAAGCGACGGCAGCGCGTGACCACCGGCACGGTGCCGACGAGGGCAATTCCCAGCAGAGCCGCCGCCGAGGTGTAGACCGAGGGGCTGACGCCCGCGATGTCGTGGGCCGCACGGACGAATTTGCCGTCGGCGTTCATGCGGATGAGTTCGGGCAGCAGGTTCTGTCCACGGGTGACCAGAACCGTCAGGGCGAGAACCAGCAGCGGCGGGACGGCGCTGGCCACCCACGTCAATCTGGTGGCGGCGGGCTCCGCCAGAGGCCGGCCGTCGTCGAAACCGCCGGCCAGGACGAAACAAATCATGAAGACGAGAAAGCCTATATGCCAGAATGCCCATAGCCAGACGGAGCCTTGCGACCCAGCACCAAGCAGGCCGCCCTCCGGCAACACTCCCGGGAAGAACAGGACGTGCGGCAGGACGATCAACCCGCAAAACAGATAAACCGCACCCAGCAACGCCTGCGGCACGCGGCGACTATGGCGGAACTGGATGAATAGAAGGAGGCTGGTCAGCAGATAGGCGATGGCGACGCAGGCGCCGTAGGCCGACACCACCGACGGCAATTCCATTAACTGCAACTCTGGCGAGAAGAGGCCGACCACCGATACCGTCGTCGCCAAACCGGCAACGGCCAGCATGATCCGCCAATGCCAGACCGTCGCGATCCGGGTGGCGAACCCTTCGGTGAAGCCGCCCTGGCTGGTCAATGCTTCCGGTCTCCTTTCATCAGTCTGGCACCAGCCGCGTCTCGCGCATGAAGCATCGGCTGGTACGCCGCGGATGCTCCGAAATTTCGCCCAGCACGGAGACCGCCAGTTGCATGGTGATCTTCCAGTGCTTCGATCATTATCTTATTGCGCAAGCGCAGCAGATGAAAGACGCCCCCGAATGATTCGCCCCTCTTCGCCCAACCACGATGCCCGCCCGGCTGGCACCCCGATCGACATGCTGGTGTTGCATTACACCGGCATGCGGACGATGGCCGCAGCCCTGCAACGCCTGTGCGACCCGGCAGCCGAGGTCTCGGCGCATTATCTGATCGACGAAGACGGTACGACATACCAACTGGTCGACGAGGCGGAACGGGCGTGGCATGCCGGGGCGTCCTGTTGGCGAGGCAACCGCGCCATTAATGCCCGGTCGATCGGGATCGAACTGGTCAACCCCGGGCACGAGTTCGGTTATCGTCCGTTCCCGGAAGCCCAGATGGACGCGTTGATCCGGTTGGCGCAAGTCATACTTGCCCGACACCCCATACCGCCGCGTAACGTGGTCGGCCATTCCGACATCGCTCCGAGCCGCAAACAGGACCCCGGCGAACTGTTCGACTGGCCGATGCTGGCCCGCCACGGCATCGGGCTGTGGCCGGATACGGCGGCGCCAGAGAACGTTGCGGGTGCCGACAGGCGCTCTCTGCTCGCCCGATGGGGCTACGACGTCGCGGAGGCTGCGTCCGTGACCGCCGCGGTCGTCGCCTTCCAGCGGCACTTCCGCCCCGCTTGCTGCGACGGCGCGGCGGACTCGGAGACCCTCGAAAAGTTGCTCCGCCTACTTCGAATGGTCAAGGAGCAGGCTTGAGACGCCACGCCAGTCGAATCAGGTGTGACGATCATCACACCAGCAAAATTCAAGTATTCACCGACGCACTTGCACTCGACATAAAGAGTCCCTACTTTGCCGTGACGCCAGATGGCCGGATGGCCGCTCCTCGACGCTCGCGCCGGGGGGAGGAAAGTCCGGGCTCCACGGAAATACGGTGCCGGATAACGTCCGGCGGGGGCGACCCCAGGGAAAGTGCCACAGAAAGCAAACCTCCGACCCGCGGAGAAATCCGCCGGCCGGGAAGGGTGAAAGGGTGCGGTAAGAGCGCACCGCGCGCCCGGTAACGGGAGCGGCACGGTAAACCCCACCGGGAGCAAGACCAAGTAGGGACGACCTGCCGGCAAGCCCCTGATGTGCCTTGCGCATATTGAGGAAAAGCTTATCGGCAAAGCGCATTTCCGCGCTGTCGTCCGGGTCGGTCGCGCGAGGCGTCCGGTAACGGACGTCCCAGATGAATGGCCATCCATCCGTCCCGGCCGGTTACTCGGCAGGGTGGAGGACAGAACCCGGCTTACAGGCCATCTGGCGTCATAAATCAGTTGCCCGGTCACCCCCGCCTGCCGGCTCCGTCGGCAAAGCGTCGCGATTGCGGGCCAACCGCGCAGGCCCATCGCGATCCCATCCCATGCCGACCCATTTCCCCTTTCGCGCGGCACGTTAAGCCAAAATCGGAACAATTCACGAACCCACCTCTTCCGGGATATCCATATTTCTATTCAACCACCTGCAAAGGCAGTCATTTTTCACGATGACAGGACATTTGTAAAAATTTACGCGGACATTGTAAGAAGCTTGGTTTTCCCATTGTTTTACTATGAGAATCCATTGACGCCCATAATTTCCCATGTTATCCCATAATCACCCAAATCCCTCCATCGTCACGGCCACGCGACGATTCGGGGTTGGGGCGGCAAAACGGGGGGGTTGAAGGGCGGGCAAGCGATGGCGCTGTTCGTTTCCACATTCACCAACAAAGTCGACCGCAAGGGACGGGTCTCCGTCCCGGCGTCGTTCCGTGCCGCCCTGTCCACGCAGCTATTCGCCGGAATCGTTGTCTACCCGTCGTTCACGTCGACCGCGATCGAAGGCTGCGGCACCGATTTCCTCGAAGATCTGGCCGCCAGCGCGGAAGCCAGCTTCGACCGGTTCTCGACCGAACAGGACGATCTCAACACCTTGATTTTCGCCTCGTCGCACCAATTGGCCTGGGACCCCGAAGGCCGGGTTGTGCTGCCCGAGGAAATTCTCGCCCATGCCCGCATAGCCGAGCAGGCCGCCTTCGTCGGCAAAGGCCGTACTTTCCAGATCTGGGAACCCGAGGCCCTAAAGGTGCATCAGGCAGAAGCCCGCGAGCGGGCCCTGAAGAACCGCCCGCAACTCGTTCTCAGGCCGCCGTCGTCGCCGGCGGTGGCACCCAATCGCCCTCCGCGCGGGCCGGAGGCCAAATGACCGGCGCCCCGCACGTCCCCGTCCTGCTCAGGGAAGTGGTCACAGCCATGGCGCCGCGTGCCGATGCCGTGCTCGTCGACGGGACGTTCGGCGCCGGCGGCTACGCCCGCGCCATGCTGGAGGCCGCCGCCTGCCGTGTATTTGGCATCGACCGAGACCCCACCGCCGTCGCCCGCGGCAGGGAACTGGCCAAGAGCTATGACGGGCGCCTGACGGTTTTGCCCGGCCGGTTCGGCGACATGGACCTCTTGCTGGAATCCGAAGGGGTCGCATCCGTCGACGGCGTCGCCCTGGACCTCGGCGTCTCGTCGATGCAGATCGACGACGCCGAGCGCGGCTTCTCGTTCCAGAAGGACGGGCCGCTGGACATGCGTATGGAAAAGCAGGGATTGAGTGCCGCAGACATGGTCAATGCGCTGTCGGAAGCCGAACTGGCCGACATTCTTTGGCGCTATGGCGAAGAGCGGCATTCCCGCCGCGTCGCCCGCGCCATCGTCGCCGACCGCAGGCAGCAACCATTCGCCACGACCGGCCAACTCGCCGAACTTGTCCGCCGCGTGGTGCCGCGCTCGAAGGACGGCATCGATCCCGCCACCCGCACCTTCCAGGCCTTGCGGATCGCCGTGAACGACGAATTGGGCGAGGTCAATCGCGGCCTTGCCGCCGCCGAACGGCTGCTCGCCCCCGGCGGGCGGCTGGTGGTGGTTTCCTTCCATTCTCTCGAGGACCGGGTCGTCAAGGACTTCCTGAAGGAACGGAGCGGCGGCGGCGCACGACCCAGCCGGCACCTGCCGGCTGTCGCGGCAGCCAAGGCTCCCAGTTTCCGCCTGCTGACCCGGAAGCCGGTGGTGCCTAGCACCGAGGAAACCGCCGCCAATTCGCGGGCACGGTCGGCCCGCCTGCGTGTCGCCGAGCGTACTCCCGCGCCGGCATGGAGCGTCGATGGGGGCCGGGCATGATGCGCGGTGCCACCATTCTGTGGGCCATGCTGGCGGCCGTCGCCGGCACCGGCCTGTTCCTGTTGAAATATGAAGTTCAGGCGCAGGAGGAACACCTGCGCGACCTGCGCAAGGACATCGTCGAAACCGAAGAGTCGATTCACGTCCTCAGGGCCGAGTGGAGCTATCTGAACGACCCCTTGCGCCTGCGCGAGGAGGCGGAGCGTCACCTCGGCCTGCATCCTCTGAAGCCGGCCCAGATACTCGCCTCGGTCGACGTCTTGCCCATGGCCGGCCCTCAGCCGGCCGAGCAGCCTCCTATCGCCGCCGGCCAGCCCGACGCCGTCCCCGCGCCGGTGGCCGTGCCGCTGTCGCCACCACACCGAGTCGAGCACCCGCCGGTCGAAGCCCGCCAAACCACCAAACCGCTGGCCAAGTCGCCACCGGCCACCAAGCCTTTGCCGCCCGGGCACTCGGTCACTGCGCAAAAGGCCGAACCGGCGCCGAGGCTGAACGTCGCCGCCGCCAAACCGCCTGCGGTCAAACCGTTGCCCGCCACCAGTCGTCCGGCCTATCAGGCGCTTCCCGCCGCTGCTGCGGCGCCGGCGACGACCGCAGCCAACATCATGGTCATCACGTCTCCCGCCCTGGTGGAACCGGAAATGGCCAGCACGAGGTCGCGGCCATGATCCGCCGATTCCTACGCCACCCCAATCACCGGGCCGCCGGCTACGAGGCCGCCGACTACCGCGGCGACGAAGCGCACGATACGGGCACTGTTCATCTGGACGGCGCCCGCAAAGGAGCGATCGAGATCGGCCGGACCCGGCTGATCGTCACCGGCGCAATGTTCACGCTGGCCTTTTGCGTCATCGCCGGACGAATGGTCGACGTCACTCTGGTGAAAGGGGTCTCGTCCCAGCACGCCCGTCCGTCGAAAGGCACCGAGTTGGTCTTCGACCGGGCCGACATCGTCGACCGCAACGGTGTCCTGCTGGCCACCAGTTTGCCGACGGTGTCGCTCTACGCCCATCCGCGCGAAATCCTCAATCCGGTTGAGGCCGCACAAAGAATCGCCAAAATCCTGCCCGATCTAAACGCCGCCGAAGTCCAGGCCAAGCTCCAGGGCGACCGCGCGTTCATCTATCTGCGGCGCAACCTGACGCCTCGCCAGGAATACGACATCAACGCCCTGGGCATCCCGGGGCTGTATTTCGAGAAGGGCGAGAAGAGAATTTATCCCCAGAGCGAACTGACCGCCCATGTGGTCGGCCTCACCGACCTCGACGACAAGGGCATCGCCGGTATCGAAAAGACGTTCGAGAAAGAACTCAAGGTCCGCCACGAACCCCTGCGCCTGTCCATCGACGTCCGCGTCCAGACCATTCTGCGCAACGAGTTGGCCAGAACGATGGCCGACTTCCACGCCATCGGCGCCACCGGGATGATCATGGACACTCATACCGGCGAGCTGCTGGCCATGGTGTCGCTGCCCGACTTCAACCCGAACAACCTGTCCTCGGCGACACCCGAGGCAATGTTCAACCGGGCAACGCTGGGCGTCTATGAAATGGGCAGCACCTTCAAGCTGTTCAACACCGCGGCGGCACTGGACTACGGCGTGGCGACGGTGAACAGCGTCTATGACGTAACCCACCCCATTCGGGTGGCCCGCTTCGAAATCACCGACTACCACCCGGAGAACCATCCGATCACCGTGGCCGAGATCCTGCGGGTCTCGTCCAACATCGGCTCGGCGAAGATGGCGCTGGATCTGGGCACCGACAACCAGAGGTCGTTCATGGCCCGCATGGGCATGCTGCGGCCTGTCTCCATCGAATTGCCCGAAGTGGGTAGCCCGCTGATACCCAATCCGTGGCGTGAGATCAACACCATGACCATTGCCTACGGCCACGGGATGGCGGTGACGCCGCTGCACATGATGACCGGCGTGACCGCCCTGGTCGACGGCGGGGTGTTTCATCCCGCCACTCTGCTCAAGCGGGCCGAGGGCGAACCGATCCCCGGCGAACGGGTGATCAAGGAGGATACTTCCAAGTCTCTCAGGCAGTTGATGCGGCTCGTGGTGACCGACGGCACCGGCGAGAAGGCGGATGTGAAGGGCTATGAGGTAGCAGGCAAGACCGGAACCGCCGAGAAGAACGGCGCGGGGGGGTATCGCCATAAATCACTCCTCTCATCCTTTATCGCAACCTTCCCGGTCTCCGATCCGAGGTATGTCGTTCTGGCTATGATCGACGAGCCCCAAGGCAATAAAGAGAGCTTCGGCTTCGCTACCGCCGGCTGGACCGCCGCGCCGGCCGTCGGCCGGGTGATCGCCCAGATCGGCCCGCTTCTCGGCATCATGCCTTCGGCAACGCCCGAGCCGTCGACCAAGGAAAAGGAACACATGGCCCAGAACGCCTCGTTCAAGGGCGGCCGCACCAAGGGAATCACCTTTGCCGAGGCTGAGTGACATGCTGGCCGCCGGCCACGTCCCCTCTCTCTCCGCCGACCCGGAGATCAGCGGTCTGACGGCTGATTCCCGCGCTGCCCGCCCGGGCTGCCTGTTCGCCGCTCTGCCGGGCAGCCGAGTGGATGGCCGCGCCTTTATCGCCCAGGCCATCGCCAACGGCGCCGCGGCCATTTTGGCCCCCACCGGCACAGCCCTCGGCGATCGACGTGCCGTGCTGGTCACGGATGACAATCCGCGCCGCCGCTTCGCCCTGATGGCAGCCCGCTTCTTCGGCCGCCAGCCGCGGGTCACGGCGGCGGTGACCGGAACCAACGGCAAGACCTCGGTGGCGAATTTTACCCGGCAGATCTGGGCACGGCTCGGTCATTCCGCCGCCAGCTTCGGCACCATCGGCCTGGTCTCCCCGCGCCGTGTCGACAAGGGGTCGCTGACCACCCCCGACCCGGTCAGCCTGCACCGCCTGCTGGCCGAGTTGGCCGACGACGGCGTCACCCATGCCGCTTTCGAGGCATCGAGCCACGGACTGGACCAATACCGCCTGGATGGCGTGGCGGTGTCCGCCGCCGCCTTCACCAACCTGACGCGCGACCACCTGGACTACCATGGCGGGATGGGCGCTTACTGGCAGGCTAAGATCCGCCTGTTCACCGAAGTACTGGCGGCCGACGGCTGTGCCGTGATCAACGCCGATGCGCCCGAGGCGGGCGAACTCGCTGCACGATGCACCGCGCGTGGCCTGAAGGTCCTGACCTTCGGCAAAGCCGGCCAGGACATCGGCATCGCCCGCGCCCAACCCTCGGCACTGGGGCAGGATCTCGATCTGTCCGTTTTCCGGCAACCTTATCAACTACATCTGCCGCTAGCCGGAGCCTTCCAGGCATCCAACGCCGCCTGCGCGCTGGGCCTTGCCCTGGCCACCGGAGCCGAACCCACGGCCGCCGTCGCCGCCCTTGAACATCTGGAAGGTGTGCCCGGCCGCATGCAGCGCGTCGCGGTCACCCCCGACGGCGCCGCTGTCTACGTCGACTACGCTCACACGCCGGACGCCCTCGAGACGGTGCTCCACGCCTTGCGCCCCCATGCCACGCGACGGCTGGTGGTGGTCTTCGGCTGCGGCGGCGACCGGGATCCCGGCAAACGCCCGCAGATGGGTGAGATCGCCTGCCGCCTGGCCGACCGGGTGATCGTCACCGACGACAACCCACGCAGCGAGGAGCCGGCCGCCATCCGCCGCCAGATCCTTGCCGGCTGCCCGACCGCCACCGAGATCGGCGACCGCCGGCAGGCGATCCGCAGCGCCGTCGCCGAACTTGGCACCGGCGACCTGCTGGTGCTGGCCGGCAAGGGCCACGAGACCGGCCAGATCGTCAAGGACAAGATCCTGCCGTTCGACGATGCCGAGGAAGCCCGCCGCGCTGTGGAGGAACCGGCATGAGCCGCGCCTTGTGGACATCGGCCGAAGCCCTCGCCGCCACCGGCGGCCGGGCCCAGGGCGCGGTCTGGCAGGCCGAGGGTATTTCCATCGACAGCCGCTCGATCACGCCAGGCGACTTGTTCGTAGCCCTGGCGGGACCCAACCACGACGGCCATGACTACGTGGCTGGCGCCCTGGCCGCCGGCGCCGTCGCCGCGCTGGTGCACAAGCTTCCAACCGGCCTGCCGGCCGACGCGCCGCTGCTGGTGGTGGACGACACCCTAGCAGGCCTGTCCGCCCTTGCCGCCGCAGCGCGGGTCCGTTCCAGCGCCCGCATCATCGCGGTGACCGGAAGCGTCGGCAAGACCAGCACCAAGGAGATGCTCAAGCTGGTGCTCGACGTCCAGGGCTCCACCCATGCCAGTGTCGGCAGCCTGAACAACCAGTGGGGCGTGCCCTTGTCGCTCGCCCGCCTTCCCGCCGATGCCCGCTTCGCCGTGTTCGAGCTGGGCATGAACCATCCGGGCGAGATCACGCCGCTGACCCACTTGGTGCGGCCCCATGTCGCGGTGATCACGGCAGTGGACGGGGTCCACCTGGAATTCTTCGCCTCGACGCGCGAGATCGCCAAGGCCAAAGCGGAAATATTCCTTGGCGTGGAGCCCGACGGCTTCGCCGTGCTGCCTCGCGACAACCCCCATTATTCGTTCCTCGCCCAGGCCGCCCGCGACGCCGGCATCGCCGCTGTCACCAGCTTCGGCAGCCATATCGACGCCCATGCCCGCCTGCTCGACTATAGCATCGAGCCGGCCAGCACCCTGGTCTGCGCGCTGTTCGACGACCTGGCCATCGGCTATCGGGTCGGCGTTCCCGGCCGGCAATGGGCGGCAAACAGTCTGGCCGTGCTGCTGGCCGCCCAAGCCGCGGGGGCCGACCTCGAAGCGGCGGCCGAAGCGCTTGCGGCGATGAACGCGCCGAAAGGGCGCGGTGCCCGCAAGACGTTGAGCTGGGGTGCCGGAACCATCGAGGTGATCGACGAATCCTACAACGCCAGCCCGGTATCCATGCGCGCCGCCATCGCTACGCTGGGCGCCGCGCGGCCCGGCCTGGGCGGCCGCCGCCTGGCGGTCCTCGGCGACATGCTGGAACTGGGCCCCGCGGGCCCAGGCCTGCACGCCGGCCTGGCCGAGCCGGCCGTGGAATGGGGTATCGACCTCGTATTCACCGCCGGGCCGCTGATGAGCAACCTGAACGAGGCGCTGCCCGCCGAACGGCGCGGCGCCCATGCCACCAACGCCGACGAGGCGGCCGGCCAGGTAACTGCGGCGGTACGGTCCGGTGACGTGATCATGGTGAAGGGCTCGGCGGGCAGTCGAATGGGACGTGTCGTCAAGGCCCTTGAGGACGCGGCCGCGCCGCGCTCGCGGCAAACGAACGGCTCGTAGCGGAGGTCGCCCGAACAGATGCTGTATAATCTGCTGTTTCCCCTCGCCGACCAGGTCGGCGTGTTCAACCTGTTCAAGTACCTGACCTTCCGCACCGGCGGAGCGGTGCTGACCTCGCTCGTCATTTCGTTTCTCGCCGGCCCGTCGGTGATCCGCTGGTTACGCCGCAGGCAAGGACACGGCCAGCCAATCCGCACCGACGGCCCGGAAAGCCATCTGCTGACCAAGAAGGGAACGCCCACCATGGGCGGCTTCCTGATCCTCATGGCCTTGACGTTGTCGACCATGCTGTGGGCCGATCTGGCCAATCCATATGTGTGGATCGTGCTGATGGTCACCCTCGGTTACGGGCTGATCGGCTTCACTGACGACTACCTGAAGGTCAGCAAGCGCAACCACAAGGGGCTGCCGGGCAAGCTCAAACTGGCCTCGCAGGTCGTCATCGCGGTGGTCGCCTCCACCATGGTGATGCACCTGGTGCCGGATCCCCTGTCCCATGCGCTGGCCGTGCCGTTCTTCAAGAATGTTCTGCTGCAGCTGGGATGGGGCTATCTGGCCATGGCCACCTTCGTCATGGTCGGCGCCTCCAATGCGGTGAACCTGACCGACGGCCTGGACGGCCTGGCCACCGTGCCGGTAATGATCGCCGCCGGGGTGTTCGCCCTGATCAGCTACCTGGTCGGCCATGCGGTCTTCGCCAACTACCTGCAGATCCACCATGTCCCTGGCTCGGGTGAACTGGCCGTGTTCTGCGGCGCCCTGGTCGGCGCGGGGCTGGGCTTCCTGTGGTTCAACGCGCCGCCGGCCATGGTGTTCATGGGCGACACCGGCTCACTGGCCATGGGCGGTGCCCTGGGCGCCATGAGCGTGGTGACCAAGCACGAGATCGTACTGGCCATCGTCGGCGGCCTGTTCGTCCTGGAGACCGTCTCGGTGATCGTCCAGGTGGCGTCGTTCAAGCTGACCGGCAAGCGGGTCTTCCGCATGGCGCCGCTGCACCACCATTTCGAAAAGAAGGGCTGGGCGGAGCCCACGGTTGTCATCCGCTTTTGGATCATCGCCGGAATCCTGGCCCTGGCCGGCCTGTCCACCTTGAAGCTGAGGTGAACACCGCGATGCCTCTGGTGCCTTTCCTCAATGGCAAGACGGTAGCGGTGATGGGCCTCGGCAAGTCCGGGACCTCGACCGCGCGCGCTCTCGCGGCCAGCGGCGCCACCGTCTGGGCCTGGGATGACAAGCCCGAGGCACGCGCTGTCGCCGAGGCGGCCGGTCTGACCCTGGCCGACCTGTCGACCGCCGACCTGGGCGGCGTTGCTCTGCTGGTGTGGAGCCCGGGCATTCCGCACACCCATCCGCGGCCGCATTCGGTGGCCGAGCGGGCCCGCCGCGCCGGCGTCAAGCTGGTCTGCGACATCGACCTCCTGGCCATGGCCTGCCCGGCGGCACGGTTCGTCGGGGTTACCGGAACCAACGGCAAGTCCACCACCACCACGTTGATCGCCCATATCCTCAAGACCGCCGGCCGCGAAGTGGCGGCCGGAGGCAATCTTGGCACTCCCGCCCTCGATCTGCCCTTGCTGGGCAGCGAGGGCACCTACGTGCTGGAGCTGTCCTCCTACCAGATCGAATTGTTGGACCAGGCGGCATTCGACATCGCCGTCCTGCTCAACATCACTCCGGATCACCTGGCCCGCCATGACGGCATGGCGGGATACGTCGCCGCCAAGGCCGGCCTGTTCGACCGCATGCGGCCCGGCGGCGTCGCCGTCGTCGGTGTCGACGATGAGTTCAGCCGCGGCATTCTCGAACACCTGGAAGGGGCTGACGACGTCTATGCCCTGCCGATCTCGGCCGAGCGCCAGGTAACGAGCGGGGTCGCGGCGCCTGAGGGAATCCTGGTGGACGATTGCGACGGCCAGGCCACGGCAGTCATCGACCTGCGGCCGGTGCCCGCGCTGCCTGGCCGGCATAACTGGCAGAACGCCTGCGCGGCTTACGCCGTCGCCCGCGCCTCGGACGTCGACATTGCCGCCATCTGCAAGGGCATCGCCAGCTATCCCGGCCTCGCCCACCGCCAGGAACTGATCGCGGTTATCGACGGCGTGCGCTACATCAACGACAGCAAGGCGACCAATGCCGATGCCGCTGCCAAGGCAATGGTCTGCTACGACGACATCTATTGGATCCTCGGCGGCCAGGCCAAGGAAGGCGGCATCCTCAGCCTGGAATACCTGCTCCCGCGGGTCCGCAAGGCCTTCCTGATCGGCGAAGCGACCGAGGAATTCGCCCGCAGCCTGATCGGCAAGGCGAGCGTCGAACGCTGCGGCACCCTGGACGTCGCCGTGGCGCATGCCTGCGAAGCCGCCCTGGCGGAATGCAGGCCCGCCCCCGTGGTGCTGCTGTCGCCGGCCTGCGCCTCGTGGGATCAGTTCACCAGCTTCGAACATCGCGGCGATGTCTTCCGCCAACTGGTGGAAGCCCTGCCCGGCCGGAGGACCAATCGATGATCTCGCTGGGCCGGACCGACACCTCCGTCATCGGTCGCTGGTGGTGGACCGTCGATCGCTGGACGATGGCGGCGGTGGCCCTGCTGGTGGCCATCGGCGCCATGCTGATCATGGCTGCCAGTCCGGCAGTGGCCGAGCGCATCGGTGCCGACCATTTTCATTTCGTGCGCCGGCAGTTCGTCTTCCTGCCGCCGGCCCTGGTTGTCATGTTCGCTGTCTCGCTGCTGTCGCCGAAGAACGTGCGTCGACTGGCCGTCCTCGGCTTCCTGGGAGCCGTGGCGTTGATGGCCGTCACCTTGATGTTCGGCCAGGAAATCAAAGGTGCGACCCGGTGGATCACCTTGGCCGGCATCACCATCCAGCCATCGGAATTCGTCAAGCCGACCTTCGCCGTGGTCGCCGCCTGGATGTTCTCGGAGCAACGCCTGGGCGAAAACGTCCCGGGCAATCTGATCTCCCTCGGCCTTTACCTGGTCGTGGCGACACTGCTGCTGCTGCAGCCCGATGTCGGCATGACCCTGGTGGTTTCCTCGGTCTGGTTCATCGAGTTCTTCCTGGCCGGTCTGCCGCTGGTCTGGGTGCTGATGGGCATGGTGGTTGGCCTGGGCGGCCTGGTCGCCGCCTATTTCACCTTCAGCCATGTGGCCAGCCGCATCGACCGCTTCCTCGACCCGGCGGCGGGCGACACCTACCAGGTGGCCACCGCCCTCCAGGCCTTCCATTACGGCGGGCTGTTCGGCCGCGGCCCCGGGGAGGGGCGGGTCAAGCTGGTGCTTCCCGACGCCCACACCGACTTCATCATGGCCGTGGCCGGCGAGGAATTCGGCCTGATCCTGTGCCTGCTGGTGGTCGGCCTGTTCGCCTTCATCGTGTTGCGCGGTTTCGCCCGCATGCTGGCCGAGGAGAACCTGTTTGTCCTCCTGGCCACCTCCGGCCTGCTGGTGCAATTCGGCCTGCAGGCCATCATCAATCTGGCCTCGACTCTGCACCTGATGCCAACCAAAGGGATGACCCTGCCCTTCATTTCCTATGGCGGCTCGTCGATGCTGGCACTGGCGCTCGGCACGGGCATGGTCCTGGCGCTAACCCGCAAGCGCTACGGCCAGGAGGGGTGGCGATGAGCCCCGCTGCGTCGTCCAATCTCATCGTGCTGACCGCCGGCGGTACCGGCGGCCATGTCTTCCCGGCCGAAGCCTTGGCGAGCGAGCTGCTGAACCGCAGCTACCGGCTGGCCCTGATCACCGACCGCCGCGGCCAGGCTTATGGCGGTACGCTGGGCAGCCTCACCACCTGGCGGATCAGCGCCGGCGGCATCGCCGGGCGCGGCTTCAGCGCCCGCCTGCGCGCCGTCGCCGAACTGGGCGTCGGCGTTCTGCAGGCCCGCAAGCTGTTAAGGCAGATGAAACCCGCCGCCGTCGTCGGCTTCGGCGGCTATGCCTCCGTGCCGGCGATGATGGCCGCCACCATGGCTGGCTGCGCCACCGTTCTGCATGAGCAGAATGCCGTCCTTGGACGGGCCAACCGGCTGCTTGCCCCGCGGGTCAGCCGAATTGCCACCTCCTACGGCCAAGTCAGCCATCTTGCTCCGGCGTGGCAGGGCAAGGTCGTGCAGACCGGGATGCCGGTGCGCAGCACCGTCGTCGCCATGCGCGACCGCCCTTATGCCGCGCCGACCGAGGAAGGGGCATTGCGCCTGCTCGTTCTGGGCGGCTCGCAAGGCGCCCGCGTTCTCTCCGAGGTCGTTCCGGCGGCGCTCGCCCGCCTGCCCGAAGGGCTCCGCCCGCGGCTGGAGGTCAGCCAGCAATGCCGCCCCGAAGATCTCGATGCGGTGCGCCTGGCCTATGCCGGAACGGGCATCCGGGTGACGCTGGAAAGCTTCTTCCACGACGTCCCGGAGCGCTTGGCCGCCGCCCATCTGGTGATCGCCCGCTCCGGCGCCTCGACCGTCGCCGAACTGACCGCGCTCGGCCGCCCGGCCATCCTGGTCCCCTATCCCCATGCCATCGACGACCATCAGACCGCCAACGCCCACGCCGTCGATGAGGCCGGTGGCGGCTGGCTGATCCCGCAGACGGCATTCACCGCCGAATCCCTTTCGGCACGCATCGAGTCGCTGTTCGCCCTGCCCGGCAGCCTGACCAAGGCGGCCGCCTGCGCCCGCGCCGCCGGAGTCCCCGACGCCGCGACGCGCTTGGCCGATCTGGTCGGCGGCCTGCTCGGCACTACCACTGAGGTCCGGCCATGAGACCCCTGCCGCTCACCATCGGCATCATCCATTTCGTCGGCATCGGCGGCATCGGCATGAGCGGTATCGCCGAGGTCATGCACAACCTCGGCTACAAAGTGCAGGGCTCGGACATCGCGGCGAGCGCCAACGTCAAACGCCTGCGCAAGCTGGGATTGACCATCCATGTCGGCCACGCCGCCGAGAATCTCGCCGATGCCCGCGTGGTCGTCATTTCCTCGGCGGTCAAGGCCGACAACCCGGAAGTCGCGGCCGCCCGCGCACGGCTGATCCCCGTGGTGCGCCGGGCCGAGATGTTGGCAGAGTTAATGCGCCTGAAATGGGCCATTTCCATCGGCGGCACCCACGGCAAGACCACGACCACCTCGTTGATCGCCGCCATGCTGGATGCGGCCAACATGGATCCGACGGTGATCAACGGCGGCATCATCAATGCCTATGGCACCAATGCCCGTTTGGGCACCGGCGACTGGGCGGTGGTCGAAGCCGACGAATCGGACGGCACCTTCACGAAGCTGCCCTCGACCATCGCCGTGGTCACCAATATCGACCCCGAACACATGGACTTTTATGGCAGTTTCGACCGGGTGCGCGAAGCCTTTCGGGTCTTCGTCGAAAACATCCCCTTCTACGGTTTCGCCGCGCTGTGCACCGACCACCCCGAGGTGCAGGCGCTGATTCCCCGCGTGCCCGACCGCAAGATCGTCACCTACGGGTTCAACCCCCAGGCCGATGTGCGGGCGGCCAATGTGACGATCGACGCCGCCGGGGCGCGGTTCGACGTGATCGTCACCGATCGGGCGAGCGGCGAGTCGCGGGTCATCGAAGGGATCCGGCTGCCGATGTACGGACGGCACAACGTGCAAAACTCGCTGGCCGCGGTGGCCGTCGCCAAGGAACTCGGTCTTTCCGACGACGTGGTCCGCCAGGCACTTGGCAATTTCGCCGGGGTCAAGCGGCGCTTCACCAAGACCGGCGAAAGCCACGGCGTCGTCGTCATCGACGACTACGGCCATCATCCGGTGGAAATCGCCGCCGTGCTCAAGGCTGCCCGTTCGGCCGCGGCCGGCAACGTCATCGCGGTGGTGCAACCGCACCGCTACACGCGGCTGCAAAGCTTGTTCGAGGAATTCTGCACCTGCTTCAACGACGCCGACACGGTGATCGTCGCCGACGTCTATGCCGCCAGCGAGACACCGATCGAGGGGGTCAACCGCGAGGCGTTGGTCACCGGCCTGCTCGAGCGCGGCCACCGCAGGGTGGTCGCCCTGCCCACGCCGGACGACCTGCCCGCGATGATCCACGAAATCGCCAGGCCCGGTGATTTCGTCGTCTGCCTCGGCGCCGGCAACATCACCGCCTGGGCCCACGCGCTGCCGGCCCAACTCGATGCATTGGCGCTGGGTCTGCCCCTACCCGTGGAGGCCGGAGAGTGAATGCCATGCGCCCAGGCCTGATCCAACGCCTGCCGGCCGTCCGCGGACGGCTGACGGCCGACGCGCCGCTGGCCGCATATACCTGGTTCCGCGTCGGAGGCCCGGCCGAGGTCCTGTTCAAGCCCGCCGACCTGGACGATCTGGCCGGCTTCCTTTCGGCAAAGCCGGCCGACGTGCCGGTCACCGTGATCGGCGTGGGCTCGAACCTCTTGGTCCGCGACGGCGGCGTCCCCGGCGTCGTGGTGCGCCTCGGCCGCGAATTCGCCGCCATCACCAGGGACGGCAATTGGCTCTCCGTCGGCGCGGCGGCACTCGATCACACCGTCGCCGCCACTGCCTGCGAAGCCGGCGTCGGCGGCCTGGAATTCCTGTCCGGAGTTCCGGGCACCATTGGCGGCGCCTTGCGGATGAACGCCGGAGCCTACGGCGGAGAGATGAAGGACGTGGTCCGTCAGGCCCGCGCCCTCGATCCGACCGGCGGCCTGCATGTGCTGACCGCGGCGGAACTCGGCTTCGGCTACCGCCGCTCGACTCTGCCGGAGGACTGGATCTTCGTCGACGCGCTACTGGAAGGCCGAGCGGAGAGCCCCCAGGTGATCGCCGGCAGGATGGCCGAAATCCGCCGCCAGCGTGAGGACAGCCAGCCGCTGCGCACCCGTACCGGTGGCTCCACCTTCGCCAACCCCCCGGGCCACAAAGCCTGGCAGCTGATCGACCGGGCCGGCTGCCGCGGCCTGCAACAGGGCGGTGCCCGCATGTCGGACAAGCACTGCAACTTCCTGATCAATACCGGAGCTGCGACCGCCGCGGAACTGGAAGACCTCGGCGAAGAGGTACGGCGGCGCGTCCGCGACGCTTCCGGGGTGGAACTGCATTGGGAAATTCGCCGCATCGGCGTTCGGAACAGGAATTGAAGCATGAGCAAGCGCGTCGTCGTGTTGATGGGTGGATTTTCGGCCGAGCGCGAGGTGTCGCTGAACAGCGGCACGGCCGTCGCCGCGGCCTTGGAAGCGGCAGGCTATGCGGTCGCCACCATCGACGTGCGGCGCGATCTGAGGACCCTTATCGCCGGCCTCGAGGCGACCAAGCCCTGGGTTGTGTTCAACGCCCTGCACGGCCGTTTCGGAGAGGATGGCTCGATCCAGGGAATCCTCGACATCATGAAGATTCCCTACACCCATTCCGGCGTACTGGCTTCGTCCATGGCCATGGACAAGCCGACGGCGCGCAAGATGTTCGCCTCGGTCGGCATCCCGGTGGCGGAAGGTCGCGTCGTCCACAAGAGCGAGGTGCTGGCCGGCGACGTATTGCCGCGCCCCTATGTGCTGAAACCCTTGAACGAAGGATCGTCTGTCGGTGTGCATATCGTCAGCGAAGGCGGTAACGCCGCTCCGCTGGGCGCCGAAGATTGGCCGTTCGGCGAATTCGTCCTGGCAGAACGGTTCATTCCCGGCCGTGAGATCACCGTGGCGGTGATGGGTGACCGGGCGCTGGGCGCCACCGAGATCACCTCTGACCGGGGATTCTACGACTACACGGCGAAATACACGCCGGGCGGATCGCGCCACCTCGTGCCCGCTCCCTTGCCGCCGGCGGTCTACGAGGAGGCGCTGGCGCTCGGACTCAAGGCCCATCAGTCGCTTGGCTGCCGCGGGCTGACCCGGACCGACCTGCGCTACGACGACACCCAGCCCGGCCAGCCGGGCCGGCTTGTCGCCCTCGAGATCAATACCCAGCCGGGCATGACGGCGACCTCGCTGGTTCCCGAACTGGCGGCGCATGCCGGTATCGGCTTCCCCGAACTGGTCACCTGGATGGTGGAGAACGCTCAATGCGACGGGTGAACGGCATCACGATTCAGGTAGAAGATCGCCTGGCGCCAGCCCGGACTCCGGCCCCCTCGCGGGGAGAGGCCGGGCGCACCAAAACCACCCGCCAGCAGCTCCGCCGCCGCTGGACGCCGCCCTACTGGCTGAAGAAAAGCAAAAGCGCCCTCGCCGCTCTCGGCCTTGCCGGATCGGTGGCGGGGCTCAGCCTTTGGCTGACTCATTCGGCCGCAGGCCAGCAGCTGACCGAACATGCCCGCCAACAGGCCATCGCCCTCTCGGCCCGCGCCGGGTTCCGCGTCCAGGAGATCTTCGTCGAGGGCCGCAACCGCACACCCCGCAACGAACTCCTGGCCGCCCTGGGGGTAGAACGGGGCGCCGCCATTTTCGGCATCGACCTTAGCGCCACGCGGCAGCGGCTGGAAGAAATCTCATGGGTAAAGACAGCGACGATCGAACGCCGCCTGCCCAACGAAATTCACCTGCTGATCACCGAGCGGGCTCCCATCGCCATGTGGCAGAACCAGGGCCACTACTATCTGGTTGACCACGACGGCCAGATCGTCGGCGACGAAATCGAGGAATATCGCGATCTTCCGCTGATGGTGGGGGAAGGCGCTCCGGACCACGCCGCCGCATTAATCGACCTGCTGGATACGGAACCCGCGCTGAAGCACCGGGTCAAGGCCGCCCAGTGGATCGGCGACCGCCGCTGGGACGTCACATTCGACCGCACCGCCGGCGGTATCGAGGTTCGCCTGCCGGAAGAGGATCCGCTGGCAGCCTGGCATGAGCTGGCGCGGCTGGAGCGCGAGCAGAACCTGCTCGAACGGCAGGTCACCGTCGTCGACATGCGGCTGCCCGACCGGCTGGTCCTGCGCACGACCGGAACCGGCCAGGAATCGGCGACGGCCAACCACAGCAAGCACAAACCGCAACCCGGCAAGGACGCCTGAGCGAATGTCAAAGACCAAGCTTCGACATGGCCTGATCGCCGCTCTCGACGTGGGCACCACCAAGGTGTGCTGCTTCATCGCCCGGGCTGCCGACGAAAGTGGTCTGCGCGTGCTTGGCATCGGCCACCAGCTGTCGCGCGGCATGCGCAACGGCGCCGTGGTCGACATGGAAGAAGCAGAGACATCGATCCGCGCCGCCGTCGATGCGGCAGAGCAGATGGCCGAGGACCGCATCCGCGAGGTGGTGCTCAATGTCTCGGGTGGCCATCCCAGTTCGACCAACGTCACCGTCGAGGTGTCGGTGAACGGCCACGAGATCGGCGACCAGGACATCCGCCGGATGCTGGAGCATGCACGCCATCACACGCTGGGCAACGAACGCGACCTGATCCACTCCATCCCCATCGGCTTCACCGTGGACGGCAACGAGGGCATCCGCGACCCGCGCGGCATGTTCGGTGAACGGCTGGCCGTGACCATCCACCTGGTCGGCGCCAATCCCGGACCGCTGCGCAACCTGTCGACCGTCGTCCATCGCTGCCACCTCGACATCGAGTCGCGCGTGGCCTCGGCCTATGCCTCGGGACTGGCTTGCCTGGTCGATGACGAGAAGGACCTGGGCGTCACCTGCATCGACATGGGCGGTGGCACCACCACCATCGCCGTCTTCCAGGGTGGTCACCTGGTGCATACGGACACCATTCCGGTCGGTGGGGTGCACGTCACCAACGATATCGCCCGCGGCCTCTCCACCCCGCTGGTCCAGGCCGAACGCATGAAGACGCTGTACGGCAGCTGCCTGCCTTCGCCGTCCGACGACCGCGAGATCCTGAAGGTCCCCCTGGTCGGCGAGGACGAGGACGGCGCCACCAACCAGGTGCCACGCTCGATGCTGGTGCAGATCATCCAGCCACGGCTGGAGGAGACCTTCGAACTGGTGCGCAGCCATCTCGAGGCCGGCGGATTCGACAAGGTGGCGGGACGCCGCGTCGTACTGACCGGCGGCGCAGCGCAGATGCAGGGCGTGCGCGACCTCGCGGCAATGGTCCTCGACAAGCAGGTGCGGCTGGGCCGTCCGGTGGGATTCCACGGACTGCCCGAGGCCACCGGCGGGCCCGCCTTCGCCACCTGCGCCGGACTGTTGCGTTACGCCTTGCTCAACCACGCGGCGGAAGCCCCGGCCAAGACCGGGCGGGCGCCGGAAACCGCGGCCAACGGTCCGCTCGGGCGTATCGGGTCCTGGCTACGCAAGAACTTTTGAGGGTTTCAACAGAGCTAACACGTTTTCGGAATTCAGCGCGGAGGATAGAACACCATGATCAATTTCCATCCCAGCAGCACCGGCGAATTGAAACCCCGCATAACCGTCATCGGCGTCGGCGGGGCGGGCGGCAATGCCGTCAACAACATGATCCAGTCGCATCTTGAAGGTGTCGAATTCATCGTCGCCAACACCGATGCCCAGGCCATGGCGCAATCGCGCACCGATCGCCGGATCCAGCTGGGCACCACCGTAACCCAGGGCCTTGGCGCCGGCGCCCGCCCCGACATCGGCCGCGCCGCTGCCGAAGAAACGCTGGATGAGATCATCAGCCAGATCCAGGGCAGCAACATGGTGTTCATCACCGCCGGCATGGGTGGCGGCACCGGCACCGGCGCCGCGCCGGTCATTGCCCGGGCGGCGCGTGAACATGGCATCCTGACCGTCGGCGTGGTGACCAAACCCTTCCATTTCGAAGGCCAGCACCGCATGCGCCTGGCCGAGTCGGGGATCGAGGAGCTGTCGCAGTTCGTTGACACCCTGATCATCATCCCCAACCAGAACCTGTTCCGCGTGGCATCTGAGCGGACCACCTTCGCCGATGCCTTCAAGATGGCCGACGACGTCCTCTATTCCGGCGTGCGCGGGGTCACCGACCTGATGATCATGCCCGGCCTGATCAACCTCGACTTCGCCGACATCCGCACGGTGATGAGCGAGATGGGCAAGGCGATGATGGGCACCGGCGAGGCCGAGGGCGAAAAGCGGGCGCTGGAAGCCGCCGAAGCGGCCATATCCAATCCGCTGCTCGAGGATATCTCGATGAAAGGCGCGCGCGGCGTGTTGATCAACATCACCGGCGGCCTCGACATGACATTGTTCGAAGTGGACGAGGCGGCCAACCGTATTCGTGACGAGGTCGATGCCGACGCCAACATCATCTTCGGATCGACCTTCGACGAAAAGCTGCAAGGGAAAATGCGGGTTTCGGTGGTGGCAACCGGCATCGACGTGGCAGCCCAGACCCAACCCCGCCCGACTTTGATCTCGCTGGTCGACCAGAAGCGCCCCGCGGCAACGGTCCAGACGTTCCAGCCGAAGGCCAAGCCGACGGTGGCCGAGACCGTGGCCGGCACCGCCGGCTTCTTCCAGACGGCGCATGGCTCAGCCGCAGTGGCCCAGCCGCAACCGGCGCACCGCGAGGCGGAACCGGTGGTCGCCCAAGCCCGTGATCCCGAGGCTGTCGTGGCGGCGCCCCAACTCCGCGCCGAACACGCGCCGTCGATTCGGCCGGAGCCGGCTCCTGGCCTGCGTGAACCGGCCTTCGCCCCGCGCCATGAGGCGGCGCCGGTAATGCGCGCCGAGCCGACCATGACGGTCCGCGCCGAACACGCCGTGGCGCCACGTATCGAGCCGGCCCAGGGCAGCCTGCGCATCGATACGCCGGCGCAGCCGCGCGCCGATATCCGCGCCGAACCACGGCTCGACATGCGTCCCGCTCCGGCTGCGGCTCCCAGCTATGCCGCCGCACCCCAGCCTCAGACGCAACGGCATGCGGAAGCCGAGCCGGCGCCCGAACATCCCCGTCGGCCCAGCTTCCTCAATCGTCTGGCCAGCCATGTAAAAAGCGGAGGCGCTTCGCATGCGGCGCCGCAGCGCTACGAGCCGGCGCCCGCCCCGCAGCGACAGGCCGAGCCGCCCGCCACCCAGCCGCAGCATTCCACGGCTCCGGCGCAGCCCCAGCACACCGCGCGCATCAGCGCCGCCGATCGCCTGACCACATCGCGATCGGATGAAGAATTGCTGGATATCCCGGCGTTCCTGCGGCGGCAGGCAAACTAGTGCAGTGACTCGATCAAAAGGTTCACTGCGCTAGGTTTACCATAGTCCCTCGCCGGATGACCCCGCCCGGCGAGGGACAAAAGCCAAGGCCGATTGAATTGCGGAGAGATTCTGACGGGTGGTGACGGCACCATTCGTCAGAATCTCACTACTAAGGTATCATTGATCCTTTTTGGAGCAGGCTGCTTGAGCAAGACCATCAGCAGAGCCCTCGCATCGTTCGTCACCCTGGGCACGGGCTGGATGAAGCCTTACCGCCGGACGATCACCCGGGCATTGGTTGCAGAACGGCTTCAGCCGACCATCTCGGTCAGCACAAAAGCAGGAGAACTGCGCTTCTTCGCCCCGACGGCGCGGTCGCTGCACGACCCCTGGCACCTGTCCGAAGGCGAGCCGGAGACGATCCGTTGGCTCGACAGCCTGCCTCCCGGTCAAGTGCTGTGGGACATCGGTGCCAATATTGGAATTTACAGCCTTTATGCCGCGAAATGCCGCGGAATGCAGGTGTTTGCCTTCGAGCCCAGCGCAGCCAGCTACGCCGTGTTGGTTCGCAACATGGAAATCAACCGCCTGGACCAACGCATCAACGCCTATTGCCTGGCCTTTGACGCATCGGACCGCCTTGATTATCTGTATATGGCGAATACCGGGGCGGGGCATTCGATGCATGCCTTCGGCCAGACGACTTCGGTCGAAGGAGAGATCAATGCGGTTTTCCGGCAGTCCGTCCTAGGTTTCTCTGTCGATTCTTTTTGCGATTTCTTCCAGCCCTCGCCGCCCGACCATATCAAGCTCGATGTGGACAGTATCGAACTGAAAGTCCTGGAGGGCGCGCGACGCACGCTGGCCACCACGGTCCGCAGCGTTCTGGTCGAGATCGACGAATCGCAAGGGCCGGCGCGTGGCGGAGACATAGAACGCCTGCTCGGCTCCCTCGGCTTCGCCCGCGACGCTGCGTTCGCCAATCAGGACTGCAGGCGAAACGTCCTGTTCCGCAAAGCGGGAACCTGACCGGCGCAAACGCGGCATAACCCCAGCCTCTGAGGAGCCGCCAAAGGCGGCGTCTCGAAGGATGCCCCGGCAGTCGGACAATTCTCTGCCCGGGGTTATGCCGCGTTTGCCGATCCGCCAGAACCCATTGATTCGAAATAAGTTTTCCCCAACCCCAAAGGCGTAACATTTCGTAACAATGATTGATTTGAGCGGTAGCCCCGCCGCTGTTAGACCTTGAGCCTCGAAATCGCGTTTGATGCAAGGGTTCATTATATGTTCGACACCGGCACCTCTCTCGAGACTCTGCCGACACTTGCGTCCGAAGCATTCGAGCGCCACCTGCCCCCCGCCGTCCCGGCGGTCAGGCAACGTACGCTGAAGAGCTCCATCAGCTGCACCGGTGTCGGGCTGCATTCCGGCACGAAGATCACCATGACCTTGCATCCGGCCGCGCCCGACAGCGGAATTTTCTTCCGGCGCGTCGACATCGCCGGCGGGGGCGCCCTGATCCCGGCCCATTGGGCCAGTGTTTCAGACACCCGCCTGAACACCTGCGTTTCCGATGCCTCGGGGGTTTCGGTCCATACCATCGAACATCTGATGGCCGCCCTGGCCGGCATGAGTATCGACAACGCCGTCATCGACATCAACGGACCGGAAGTTCCGGTGATGGACGGCAGTGCCGCCCCCTTCGTCTTTCTCGTCGAATGCGCCGGCGTCGTCGAGCAGGCCGCACCGCGCTGCGCCATCAAGGTGCTGAAGCGGGTCGCCATCGAGGACGGCGACAAGCTGGCCATGCTAACGCCCGACCACTGCTTCTCGGTCAATGTCGAAATCAACTTCGCCAATCCGCTGATCGGCCGCCAGGACTGCTGGCTCACCATGAACGGTCAGTCCTTCAAGTCGGAAGTCAGCCGCGCCCGGACTTTCGGTTTCGAGCATGAAGTGGCCGCCCTGCGCGCTGCGGGGCTGGCGAAGGGCGGCTCGCTCGACAATGCGGTGGTGATCTCCAGCGACGGCCGGCAGGTGGTGAATGACGAGGGCCTGCGCTACGAGGATGAGTTCGTGCGGCACAAGGTCCTTGACGCGGTGGGTGACCTTTATCTGGCGGGGGCGCCGCTGCTCGCCCATTTCTACGGCCTGCGCACTGGCCACGGGCTGAACAACCGCTTGTTGGCGACGCTGTTCGCCGACCGAAGCGCCTGGACCGTGGTTCCCATGGAGTCCCGCGAGGGCAGGATTCCCGCCGCGGCCGCCGCCTCCCGGCGACTGCCTGCCGCAGCGATCGCCTGATATCCCGCTGCTCGAGTATATCCGCGGCGAAAGTTTCGCGCCGGGAGCTTGTGGAATCGGCCGGCTGGCATGCTATAGTCTGGCCGGCCTAAACCTTCGTACCAGAGCAGGTAATGAGCATCTTCCTCCGCGCGCGCCCGGCCTTCATCGCCCTTACCGTCGCCTTCGCCCTTCCGTTGCTGGCCAGTTGCGGGTCCGACGAGACCGCCAAGGACGAATACAAGGAGCGCCCGGTCGAGGAGCTGTACAACGAGGCGATGGACAACCTCAGTAACAAGGACTACGAAAAGGCGGTCAAAGCCTTCGACGAGGTGGAGCGCCAGCACCCCTATTCGGTCTGGGCGACCAAGGCCCAGCTGATGGCAGCCTATGCCCATTACGAACATAACGAATACGACGATGCAATCGTCGCGCTGGACCGCTTCATCCAGCTTCATCCCAGCCACAAGGATGTGGCCTACGCCTATTATCTGAAGGCGCAGTGCTACTACGAACAAATCGCCGATGTCCGCCGCGACCAGAAGATGACGGCAAACGCCTTGAAGACGCTGCAGGAAATCGTCGACCGCTTCCCCAACAGCCGCTATGCCCGCGACGCCCGACTGAAGATCGACCTGGCCCGCGACCACCTGGCCGGCAAGGAAATGGATATCGGCCGGTACTATGAACGCCAGCACGAATACCTGGCGGCGATCAACCGCTACCGGACCGTCGTCGACAACTATCAGACCACGACCCACGTGCCCGAGGCGCTGAACCGGCTGGTCGAATGCTATGAGTCTTTGGGCCTGAAGGACGAGGCGAAAAAGACTGCGGCGGTGCTCGGCTATAACTATCCCGGCAGCGAATGGTATACCGACAGCTATGACGTGGTGAAAGGCCAGCCGGCCCGCTCGACAGAGAAGGACGGTGGCTGGTTCAGCTGGCTGTGGTGACATGCTGCTGGGCCTGTCGATTCGCGACGTCGTGCTCATCGACCGGCTTGACCTTGCTTTTCAGGCCGGTCTGTCCGTTCTGACCGGGGAAACCGGCGCCGGCAAGTCCATCCTGCTCGACTCGCTGGGCCTGGCGCTCGGCGCTCGTTCCGAAAGCGGCCTGGTGCGCCCCGGAGCGAAACAGTTGTCGGTCGCCGCCGAATTTGCCTTGCCGGCGGAGCACCCCGCCTCGCAAATTCTCGCCGACCAGGAAATGGAATTGGCCGACAGCCTGGTGCTGCGTCGCGTCGTCGCGGCCGACGGCCGCTCGCGCGCCTTCGTCAACGATCAGCCGGTCAGTATCGGCCTGCTGCGCCGCCTCGGCGACTGCCTGGTGGAGATCCACGGGCAATTCGAGAACCATGGCCTGTTGGATCCGGGCACCCATCGCACCGTGCTGGACGCTTTCGGCGACTGCGACCGGGCATCCGTGCGAGCCGCCTGGCATGCCTGGCAGGACGCCCGCACGGCGCGAACGCAGGCCGAATCGGCCCTAGCCAAGGCGCGCGGTGAAGAGGACTACCTGCGCCATGCGGTGGACGAACTCGCCGCCCTGGCTCCTCACCCCGATGAAGAGAACCAGTTGGCGGAGGAACGGGCCGTGCTGATGCACGGTGAAAAGCTCATCGAGGGGATGAACGCCGCCCTTCAGGCATTGACCGGCAAGGGCGAGGTGGAAGCGTCGCTGCGCGGCGCTCAGCGTGCCCTCGAACGTGTCGCCGACAAAGCCGGAGGACGGCTCGACCCCATTATCGCCACCCTTGACCGCGCCGCCGTCGAAGCGGCCGAAGCGCGAAGCCTGCTGGAACACGCCTCCTCGACCGTCGACCTTGATCCCCATGCCCTGGACAAGGTGGAGGAACGCCTGTTCGCCCTGCGCGCCGCGGCCCGCAAATACGGCGTCGAAGTGGAAGCCCTGGCCGGCCTGCGCCACAGGCTGGCCGCGGAACTGGAGGCGCTGGATGCCGGTAGCGACGGCGTCGAGCGCCTGGCAGCCGCCGAACAGGCGGCCAGGCGATCCTATGGGGCGGCCGCCGAAGCCTTGTCGGCGGCGCGCACCGCGGCGGCCCGCCGCCTCGACCTGGCGGTGGCCGCCGAACTGCCGCCGCTGAAGCTGGACAAGGCGACGTTCCGCACCCGCGTCGAACCGATGCCCGAGGCCTCGTGGAGCGAGAACGGTACCGATGTGGTGGCCTTCGAGGTCTCCACCAATCCGGGCCTGCCCGCCGGCCCCCTGGCCAAAATCGCTTCCGGCGGCGAGTTGTCGCGCTTCATGCTGGCGCTCAAGGTGGTCCTGGCCCGTACCAGCCCTGTTCCCACCATCGTCTTCGACGAAGTGGACAGTGGCATCGGCGGCGCCGTCGCCGCCGCGGTGGGCGAGCGACTGAGCAGCCTGGCGGCCGATCTGCAGGTTCTGGTGGTCACCCATTCGCCGCAAGTGGCGGCGCGCGGCACCCACCACTGGCATGTCGCCAAGGCCGACAATGGCAAGGGCGCCACGATCACCCGCGTCACCGCGCTGGAAACCTCGGATCGACGCGAGGAGATCGCCCGCATGCTGGCCGGCGCCGAAGTCACGGATCAGGCCCGCGCCGCCGCGGCCAGCCTGCTGGCGGCGCCGCGATGATGGGGTTTTCCTGACTCATGTCCAAGCACGTTCCCGTCGATCAGCTCACGCCTCTGGAAGCGGCCGTCGAACTGGCACGGCTGGCCGAGGAGATCGCCCGGCATGACCGCGCCTATTACCAAGCCGACGCGCCTGTTGTCTCGGACGCCGAATACGACACCCTTCGCCAGCGCAACGCCGCGATCGAGGCGCGTTTTCCCGAACTGATCGGCCCCGACAGCCCCAGCCGGCGGGTCGGCGCCGCGCCGCTCGAAGGATTCGGCAAGGTCCGTCACGCACGGCCCATGCTGTCGCTGGACAACGCCTTCAGCGACGACGACGTGCGGGAATTCGTCGGCCGGGTCCGCCGCTTCCTCGGCTTGGCCGAGGACAAGGCGGTGGAACTGGTGGCCGAGCCCAAGATCGACGGCCTGTCCATCAGCCTGCGCTATGAGAACGGCGTCTTCGTGCTGGGAGCGACCCGCGGCGACGGGACCGAGGGCGAGGACGTCACCGCCAACCTGCGCAGCCTGAAGGATCTGCCGCAACGGCTGAACGGCCCTGCCCCCAAGGTGTTGGAGGTGCGGGGCGAGATCTATATGCGCCGGGCCGACTTCCTGACGATGAACGAGGCGCGGGCGGCCGCCGGCGAGAAGACATTGTTCGCCAACCCGCGCAATGCCGCCGCCGGATCGCTGCGCCAGCTCGATCCAGCCATCACCGCCCGACGCCCGTTGAGCCTGTTCTGCTACGCCTTGGGCGAGATCAGCGAAACCGTCGCCGAGACTCATTGGGAATTCCTTGCCCGCCTGCGCGATTGGGGCTTCAAGGTCAACGACCGCATCCGCCTGTGCCACGGTGTCGACGAGGCGCTGGCGTTCTACCATTCTGTCGGCGAGGAACGGGCTCAGCTGCCCTACGACATCGACGGCGTGGTCTACAAGGTCGACCGCTTCGACTGGCAGGCCAGGTTGGGCCAGGTCAGCCGCAGCCCGCGCTGGGCCACCGCCCACAAGTTCCCCGCCGAGCAGGCGCAGACCATTCTCCGCAAAATCGACGTGTCGGTCGGCCGTACCGGCGCGCTGACGCCCTTCGCGATCCTCGAACCGGTCACCGTCGGCGGCGTCGTGGTCAGCCGGGCGACGCTGCACAATGAAGACGAGATTGCCCGAAAGGATTTCCGCGAAGGCGACACGGTTATCATTCAGCGGGCCGGAGACGTCATTCCGCAGGTCGTCGCCGTGGTCGCCGACAAACGCCCCCCGGGAGCCGAACCCTGGCGGCCGAAGGACGAGTGCCCGATCTGCCACAGCCACGCGGTCAAGCCTGAGGGCGAAGCGATCCGCCGCTGCACCGGCGGCCTGACCTGCGATGCCCAGGTGGTCGAACGGCT
This sequence comes from Pseudomonadota bacterium, assembly GCA_021793155.1. Classification (GTDB taxonomy): domain Bacteria; phylum Pseudomonadota; class Alphaproteobacteria; order Rhodospirillales; family Magnetospirillaceae; genus DUZF01. Next base: position 268,397 of record JAJYTF010000002.1, read on the forward strand.
GATCCATTTCGCCTCGCGCAATGCCTTCGATATCGAGGGCCTGGGCGAAAAAAACGTGGAATTCCTGTACCGCACGGGCCGGATTCATTCTCCCGCCGACATCTTCCGCCTGGAAGAACGTCATGCCGACTGGCTGAAGAGCCAGCCGGGCTGGGGCGAGCGGTCGGCGCAGAAGCTGTTCGACGCCATCCGCGCACGCCGGATCATTTCGCTTGATCGCTTCATCTTCGCGCTCGGCATCCGCCAAGTGGGCGAAGCCACGGGCCGTTTGCTGGCCCTCAACTACCATTCCGCGGAGGCCTGGCGTGCCGCCATGCGGATGGCCACGAACCGCGACTCCGACGAATGGGGGCATCTGATCTCCATCGACCAGATCGGCCCGTCGGTTGCCGGCGATATCGCCGATTTCTTCGCTGAACAGCACAACCTGACCGCCATCGAGGATCTGGTCGGCCGACTGGACCGGATCGACAATTTCACCGCCCCGGCGACAGCCGAATCGCCCATCGCCGGGAAAACGGTGGTGTTCACCGGCAGCTTGCAGAGCCTGACGCGCGACGAGGCGAAAGCCCGTGCCCAGTCCCTGGGAGCCAAGGTCGCGGGATCGGTGTCGGCGAAAACCGATTACGTGGTTGCCGGCAGCGATGCCGGATCCAAACTGACCAAAGCGCGCGACCTGGGGGTAACCATCCTGACCGAGGAGGAGTGGCTGGAATTGATCGGGAGGTAACCTTCCAGCCGATTCCTCGGGCTACCACCCTTGACCAGGCATTTCCCGCACCCCTTATCCTCCTTAGCGGCACCGCCGTACGCCAACAACTGGGGAGGAACGCAGCATGATCGTCAAAGCCATCCTCAAAGGCAAAAGGAACAACGAGGTGGCGACCACGGTCGCCGGTCAATCGGTGACGGAAGCGGCCAAACTTCTGCATCAGCGGCGCATCGGCGCCCTGGTCGTGACGGAGAGCAATGGCGACATCGTCGGCATCATTTCCGAGCGTGACATCGTGCGCGGCATGGCTTTGCACCCCGGCGCCGTGGACAGCCTTAAGGTCCGCGACCTGATGACCAGTTCGGTGCTGGTCTGCAGCCCGGACGACTCGGTCGGAAACCTGATGGGAACCATGACCAACAACCGCATCCGGCACCTTCCGGTCATGGAGCACGGCAAACTGGTGGGTATCATCACCATCGGCGACGTGGTCAAGTCCTGCCTCGACGAGACCACCATGCAGGTGGATTCCTTGCGCGAATACGTGATGGCTGGACGGTAGACCGTCAGCGAGGGGTGAGGGGAACTGCGCCCCACAAAGGGCCGACAACTTTGACACCCGCCTCCGGCGGCTACCCCCTCACCCGGACGCTGCACGGCCGCACTCTCTCGCAAACGGGCGAGGGCCTATATCAACGCGTCCAGTTCCTTCAACGCCTTGCGGCGCAGTTCGACGGCATCGGCCCGCCCGTATAGCTCGGCCGAACGGGTCATATGGCCCCGTGCTTTCTCCCTTTCACCGCGCGCAACGGCCAAGCGGCCCAGTTCGAACAGGATATCGGCCTCGCCGCGCAGATGGCCGGCCTGCCCGTAAAGCCGGGCCGCCGCTTCCAGATTTTCCGCCGCCTCGGCCAGTCGCCGGGTCCGGCGCAACAGGTGCGCCAGTCCCGCCAGGGCGCTGGCTTCGCCCAGGACGTCTCCGGCCGCATGGAGCAGTTCGATGGCGCGGTCGTAATCCTGATGGGCCTGGTCGGGCTGACCGAGCAGGTCGTGCAGACCCGCCAGCGAGCGCAGGGCATGGGCTTCGCCGAGGCTGTCACCGACATGCCGGTAATGGCCGAGAGCCTGGTGGTACAGATCGAGCGCCAGATCCTGGCGACCTTCGTCGCGCTCGAGATGTCCGAGCCGCTTCAGCACATGCGCCTGTCCCGAAAGGTCGCCGGCAGCGTGGAACAGTTCGCGGGCGGCACCATAGCAGCTGCGGGCTTCGCCCAGATTACCGGTGCGGTGCGCCAGTTCGCCGAGGCGGGAAAGCACGCTTCCCTGCTCGCGCTGGTCGCCCCCCGGCGCCAGCAGCGTGCGGGCGTCGGTAAACGCCTCGCGGGCGGCAGCATGGTGGCCCATGCGCATTTCCAGGTCGCCCAGCGCAATCAGCGCGCTGGCTTGGCCTGACCGGTCCTTGGCCTCGTGATAGAGCATGCGGGCTCGGCGAAAGCCCTCGCGGGCGCGTTGGGTTTCGCCGGCGAGCCACAGCTGTTCGGCCTCTCTCAACGCTTCATCGGCCTTGGTGATTGCCATGGCGTGAGTCCATTCGTTGCATTTGCCCTCTCTAACAACGTAGGCCTGCCCGGGCCTCAGGTAAACGGCATACCGGCGAAAGCGGGGGTTTGACTTTGCCTGACAGCCCGAAAAATGCTTTCTCCGTCGTGGCCTTAGGATTAAATCTCTAGCTCATGAACCCCCTCGGCTCCATTCTGCTCGCTACGCTCGCCGTTATCGCCTCGATCCAATGCGCAGGGGCCGCCGACTGCACGGAACCGCCGGGCCCCGCTGTGGACTGGCAGCGCTGCTATCTCGACGGCCGTGACTTCGAGGGGCAGGACCTGAATCATGCTCGCCTGACCGACGCGAGTTTCGAGAGGGCCAACCTGAAGGGGGCCAATCTGACCGGGGCCAACGGCTTTCATGCCAAGTTCATCAGCACCGGCATGGCCAAGGCCCGCCTCGACGACGGCAAGTTCCCCGAGGCCGACTTCACCAAGGCTGATCTCTCCGGCGCGTCCTTGCGCAATACCGACCTCCGGCGCGCCAAGTTCTTCAAGGCCAATCTGAAGGGCGCGGACCTGTCGGGGGCCAAGACCCTGGGCGCCGACATGCTCAACGCCGACCTTACCGGCGCCACCTGGACCGACGGCAAGCGCGTCTGCGGCGAAGGCTCGGTCGGACAGTGCTACTGACGGGTGTCCCATGGGCGGATCGGCCAATGAAGTGTTCTCCGAGGTGATGCGCTGGGCCCGTTCGGCCCTCAATATGCTGGGGCAGGTCCGCATCCCACCGACACCGGCCCGCTACACCGTCGCCTACATGCACCAGACCGGACAGATGCCGGATCTGTCCATGGCGCTCAACCGCCTGGTCGGCCACGACAAGCTGAGCGAGCGGGCGGTCGATGAGATCTACGACCAGTTCTTCGGCCGCTTCGTCGAAGAGGCCGAACTCCGCGATGCCAGCCAGCGTATCGAACGCACGGTTGCGGAGGTGGTCGACAGCCTTGCCCTGGCCAGTAACTCGGCCGAACATTACGGCTTGGTGCTGGCCGATTTCGTCGATGGCACCGAGGCCGACCAGGGTACCGAGCTGGGCAGGGCCGCCGCCATGCTTGACGAAACCCTGCTTATGGCGGCGTCGAACCGCCGGCTCGGGGAACGGCTGGACACATCGTCGCGCGAAATCGAGTTGCTGCGCCAACATCTAGAGCGCCTGGAGCGAGAAGCCAGCCTCGACGCGCTGACCGGCGTGGCCAACCGCAAGAGCTTCGACGCCGCCTTGCGCGAATCCGTCGTCCGCGCCAACCACGATGACAAGCCGTTGACCCTGCTGATGGTCGACATCGACCACTTCAAGCAGTTCAACGACACCCACAGCCACCTGCTGGGCGACCAGGTGCTGAAACTGGTGGCGCGATACATGACCAAATGCATCAAGAGCCAGGACATCCTCGCCCGCTATGGCGGCGAGGAATTCGGCGTCATCCTGCCCGGCATCGGTCTCGACGACGGCCTAAGGGTGGCCGAGAGCATCCGCCGCTATGTTGCCTCCAAGCATGTGGTCAACCGGCATACCGGTGAGACCTTGGGGCAGATCACCCTGTCGATCGGCGCTGCCGCATATCGAGCCGGCGAAACCGCCGCCGGCTTGGTCAACCGTGCCGACGAGGCGCTGTACGCGGCGAAGGGGGCGGGCCGCAACCGCGTCGTTTCGGAAACCGAGCTGTCACCCGCCGAAAGCGAGTAGCGGCATCCGGCCGGTCAGCGCCAGCCAGGCCGCAGCAACGGCCATCGACAGGATGGTCATCGGCACGCCGCTGCGGGCATGGTCGAGAAATCCCAACCGTACTCCGGCCCCGGCCGCGCGCTCGACGACGATGATATTGGCCATGCTGCCGAGGACCAGAAGGTTCCCGGCCAGAGTCGACAGCAGGGCCAATCCGTAGAACGCTCCGACCGGCGGATGCGGCCAGACCGACAGGATCAGGATCACCGCCGGCACATTGCCGATCGTGTTGCTCATCGCCGCCAACAGCGGAGTCATCACCGCCAGATTGTCCGGCAAAGCCCGGTGCGCCGCCAGCCAGGCCATCCCGTCGGCCGCCAGGCCGAGCGAGGAAAAGCGTTGGGTGATGACGAACAGGCAGGTGAACAGCAGCAATAGATGCCAATCTACCGCGCCGATCATGTCGCGGCTGGCCAGCTTGCGGCTGGCCAGCAGCAGGGCGGCGATCACCAGGGCGCCGATGTCGCGCGGCACCGGCGTGGCGAACAAACCGGCCAGCAGCACCAGGGCGACGATGCCTTTGGCCGTCTGCCAACCGTCGGGAGCCGCGACCGGGGCAGCGGCGGTAGACACCGGGCGGCCGGCCAACGCAGCCTTCCACCGCCAGCGGACGACCAAATAAACGATGGCGAGCGATGCCACTCCGGGCGGCGCGCAGACCCCGAGAAACCGCCAGAAATCCAATCCGCCCATCTGGCCGATCAGGATGTTCTGCGGATTGCCGATCACCGTCATGGCGCTGCCCGCATTGCAGGCGCCGGCCAGACCGATGAGGAACGGCCTGGGATCGAGGCCGCGGCGCCGGGTTCCCTCGGCCAGCACCGGGGTCACGGCGAAGGCGATGATGTCGTTGGCCAGGATCGCCGACAACGTGCCGGCGACGACGACCACCAGGAGCAGCAGGTGCTGCGGCGAGCCGCTTGCGCCGGCCAGCCGGCCGGCTACCCAGTCGTAAAAACGGGCGGCCCCGAACTGGGCCGAGACGATCATCAAAGCGAACAGCAGCAGCAGGGTCGGCAGGTCGATCGCCTTGCCGATCGCCGAGACCTCGACCGCGCCCGAGGCCAGCAGCGCGACCAGGGCCATCAGGGCCAGTCCGGTGCGGTCCACCTTGAGCCCAGGAATGCGGCCCAGCGCCATGCCCAGATAGGTCGCGGTGAAAACCGCGACGATCACCGCGTCCATCAGAGGGGGGCAGCCGCGGCGCCGGCCCGCAGGCCGTTCAGCAGGGCGCGATGGAAGGCCTCCGGCGCCTGGATCTGCGGCGCGTGCCCGAGATCGGGAAACTCGACGAGCCGCGCATGGGGAATACGCTGGGCCGCAGCCTTCCCCAATGCCGGATAGTCGCCCAGCCCAGCCCGTACGGCCGGCGGGGCAAGAGCCTTGCCGATCGCCGTGTTGTCCTTGTCGCCGATCATCAGCAGCACCGGCATGGCAAGCCGGTCCAGTTCGTATAAGACCGGCTGGGTATAGATCATGTCGTAGAGAAGAGCGGAGTTCCAGGCGACGATGTCGCGACCCGGCCCGCGATACATCCCGGCCAGCATCTGGACCCATTTGTCATAGGCCGCATCCCAGGTCCCGCCGTAATAGGTGTTGCGCTCGTAATTGCGGATGCCGTCGGCGGTGGTCTGGAGCTCCTGCCGGTACCACCCGTCAACGCTTTGCCAGGGAACACCTTTGGCCTTCCAGTCCTCGAGCCCGATCGGATCGACCAGCACCAGTTGCTCGACTTCGTCCGGATAAACCAGCCCATATCGGACCGCCAGCATGCCGCCGGTAGAATGGCCGATGACGGTCACCCGGCCGATGCCCAGCGAGGCCAGCAGCGCATGGGTGTTCCCGGCCAGCTGCTGGAAGCTGTACTGGTAATGGGCCGGCTTGGTCGACTTGCAGAAGCCCACCTGGTCGGGAGCGATGACCCGAAAGCCGGCCTGGCTCAATGCCGCGATGGTTCCCTGCCAGGTTGCCGCGCAGAAGTTCTTGCCATGAAGCAACACCGCGGTGCGGCCGTTCGGTTTCGTCGCCGGCGCCACGTCCATATAGGCCATGTCCAGGCTTTCGCCCTGCGAGGCGAAGCGGAAATGTTCGACCGGCCAGGGATAGTCGAACCCCTCGAGTCGCGAGCCGTAGGTCGGTGCCTCCTCGGCCGCCGCCGGCCCCGTCGCGCCGGCGACCACGGCCATGGCCGCCCCGAACACCCGTAGAGCGCGGGCGAAGCGCCGGATCCACATCCCCATGAAGCGTCTTCCGTAGGAATCTAAGCCTGGCAGCGGTTTCGGGGAACTCCATCCCCATCAATTCGCCCAAACAGTAAATGTTGCCAGCCAACCGGTCAACCGGAGCAGGTCCTTACGGCCAGCCCCGCCTGTACCCCTCACCTTCCGGCCCGCGCATATGGCATAATCGCCTGCGAATCCGGCAGGAGGACAATCTGGTGAAGGTGTCACGAAGACAGGTGGTCGCCGGGATGATGGGGGTCGCCGCAATACTGCCGCTGAGCGGTTGCGCCGGCCAAGTGCCGAGGCTGGCGCAAATGCCCGCGCGACCGCGGGCGACCGCCGGGCCGGTGATGAACCCGGCGGATTACGGCCTCGACGCGGTGATCGACATCAACCACAACAACGACGTGACCGATTTTGCCACCTTGCGCCAGTCCGGCAACGTGCGGGGCGTGGTGCACAAGGCCAGCGAAGGCAATGACTGGTTCGATCCGCTCTACCAGCCGCGCCGCCAAGAGGCCGAGGCGGCGGGATTGCTCTGGGGCGCCTACCATTTCGGCACCCGGCAGCATTCCGGCGCCGAACAGGCGGCGGCATTCCTGGCGGCCGCCCAACCCGGGCCGGCAACACTGCTCGCGCTCGATCTCGAACTGAATGAGCGCTTCCCCTCCAACTCAATGACCCTGTCGCAGGCCGAAGAATTCGTCGGCGCCATCCTCATGGCCACCGGGCGGCTGCCGATGCTTTACGTACAGCCGGCCTGGGCCGACGGCGAAGTCCATCCGGGAACCGCCTACAGCCTGGGCGGCGCCATCGGGCCGGGCTCGATCCTGGCGCAATGCGACCTCTGGCTGGCGGATTACCGCATGGAACCCGAATTGCCGCGCAGCTGGGCGGCGCGGGGCTGGCGCCTGTGGCAATACGCCGGCGACGCCGGTACGGACGGCAGCGGCCCGTTCGGCCCCCTGGCCCATGCGGTGGCCGGGGTCGACCACTGCGACCGCAACCTGTTCAAAGGCGACTGGCCGGCGCTGGCCCGCTATTGGGCGGGCGAGACGGGGGTCTCCAGCGCGGGCTGAGGCATTTACCATATATGCTTTTCCGGTTGGCCCACCGGACGGAACATATATAGTACGAGCACCATGCCCGATCCCTTCGATCTAGACGACGATACGTCCGAGCCTCTTCGCCCCTCCATGGGCGCGCCGCCTCCGGCGGCGGCCGCCGCGCCATGGCTGCGCGACCTGAATGCCGAGCAACGCCAAGCGGTGGAAACCACCGAAGGCCCGGTGCTGGTGCTGTCCGGCGCCGGCACCGGCAAGACCCGCGTGCTGACCATGCGGCTGGCCCATATCCTGCTGTCCGGGCGCGCCCGGCCGTGGAACCTGCTGGCGGTGACCTTCACCAACAAGGCGGCCCGCGAGATGCGTGAACGGGTCGCCGCCGTGGTCGGCCCCGCCGCCGAGCAATGCTGGCTGGGCACGTTTCATGCCTTGGGCGTGCGCATGCTTCGCCGCCACGCGCCGCTGGTCGGGCTGGAAAGCAACTTCACCATCCTCGACACCGATGACCAGCTGCGCCTGCTGAAGCAGATCATGGAGGCCGAGCGGGTCGACGCCAAGAAATGGCCGGCCCAAGCCCTGATGGGCACCATCCAGCGGTGGAAGGACCGCGGCCTTGGACCGTTGAAGGTGGGTGCCGGCGAAGCCGGCGACATGGCCGGAGGCCGCGCCGCCGAGCTTTACCACCTGTACCAGGACCGCCTGAAGACGCTGAACGCCTGCGACTTCGGCGACCTGCTGCTGCACTGCCTGGCCATTTTCCAGGACCCCGCCCAGGCGGATGTGCTGGCCGGCTATCAGGAGCAGTTCCGCTACATCCTGGTCGACGAATACCAGGACACCAACGTCGCCCAGTATCTGTGGCTGCGGCTGCTGGCGCAGAAGCACAAGAACATCTGCTGCGTCGGCGATGACGACCAGTGCGTCGCCGCAGGCACTCTCATCACCATGGCCGACGGATCAACCAAGCAAGTCGAAGATGTCATTGCCGGGGATCGGATCCTTGCGTCTTACGGCAGCGGTGATCTGCGGGCGGCGACGGTCACCAGGACATTTCGCAGAAACGTCGACCGCCCCTTGGTTCGCTTGCGCACCGAATCCGGCAGGGAACTGACGAGTACTCCCGAGCACAATCATTTCGCCGACATCGTGCTCAATGACAGTCCGCAACGGTTCTTCACCTACCTGATGCTGAAGCGAGGCTATGGCTTCCGCCTTGGGACCTCGCAGGTCTACACCCAGGGCCAACAACGCCCGGTGGTCGGCTATCAGCAACGTTGTCTTCAGGAACATGCGGATGCCGTGTGGCTGATCCGCCCGTTCGACAATGAAGCGGACGCGCGCGAACTGGAACATCGCTTGAGCCTGAAACATGGCATCACGACCTTCCCTTTTATCGCACGCAAGGGCCGTTCGGCGAACGGTCTGGTCCATGACCAGGTGCGGTTGGACAGGCTTCATCGGGACCTCATGCTCGAAACGCGTGTAACCGAATTGATGGCCGAATTCGGCCTCGACGCGGACGCGCCTCACTACGTTCCCCAGTCCGCGCCAGGACGCCGCCGGAACTTGACGCTGACCCTCAACGCCGACCGGCGCGGCAGCACTCCCATGCACCGAATCGCCATGAGCGGAAACGACGCCGAAGGAGCGACGGCCCTGGCGGAGCTGGGGCTGTCGGCGCGTCGCTACAAGCGAAACCCCGCCAATTGGCGTTATGAAACGACCTTCCGCGACTTCAAGCGGCTGGAAGAAATCAAGGCCCGCCTGTCGACGCGCTTTTCCCTGACGGTTGTCCACAAGGCCAACATCCTCGGCAAAGCGTTGCCGATACGTCATGCCAAGCATGTGGTCCCCGGAATGGTGGTGCCGGCCGTCGACGGACGCCACGACGCGGTCGTCGCGGTCGACTTGGTGGACCATGCCGGTGACGTGTATGACCTGGATGTCGAAGGCCCCCACAATTTCGTCGCCAACGGCATCATCACCCACAACTCCATATACTCCTGGCGTGGCGCCGAGGTCGGCAACATCCTGCGGTTCGAGCGGGATTTTCCCGGCGCCGCGGTGATCCGGCTCGAGGCCAACTACCGCTCGACCCCGGCCATCCTGGCCGCCGCCGCGGGACTGATCCGCCACAATGAGGGGCGCCTGGGCAAGACGCTGCGCCCCGGACGCCTCGATACCGAAGCTGGATCGCCCGTCGTCGTACGCGGGCTGTGGGACGGCGAAGAAGAAGCCCGCTGGGTGGTCGAGGAGATCGAGGCGCAGCAGCGCACGGGCATCCCCCTGGGACAGATGGCTATCCTGGTGCGCGCCGGCTTCCAGACCCGAGAATTCGAAGAGCGGCTGATCACCACCGGTGTCCCCTACAAGGTGGTGGGGGGCTTACGCTTCTACGAACGCCAGGAAATCCGCGACGCCCTGGCCTATTTCCGGGTGGTGATGCAACCCGCCGACGACCTTGCCTTCGAGCGTATCGTCAACGTGCCGAAACGCGGCCTGGGCGATGCCGCCCTGCAGGCAATCCATGTGCTGTCCCGCCGCCAGGGTGTCGGCCTGGTGGAGGCAGCCCGCCAACTGATCCAGACCGACGAACTGAAGCCGAAGGCCAGATCCGTCCTCGCCGGGCTGCTGGCCGATTTCGATCGTTGGCGCAGCCTGGTCGAGGGCGTCCCCCATCCCGAGCTGGCGGCCACCATACTCGACGAGTCGGGCTATACCGCCATGTGGCAACGCGAAAAGGCGCCCGACGCCCAGGGCCGCCTGGAAAACCTGAAGGAACTGGTGTCGGCGCTCGAGGAATTCGACAGCCTGGCGGGCTTCCTCGAACATGTCAGCCTGGTCATGGAAAACGACGAAAAGACCGATGTCGAGCGAATCAGCATCATGACCCTGCACGCCGCCAAGGGCCTGGAGTTCGATGCGGTGTTCCTGCCCGGCTGGGAGGAAGGGGTGTTCCCCCACCAGCGGGCGATGGCCGAGTCGGGCGCCAAGGGCCTGGAGGAGGAACGCCGCCTGGCCTATGTCGGGTTGACCCGGGCAAGGAAGCGGGTGTTCGTCTCGTACGCCGCCAACCGCCGCATCTACAACCAGTGGCAGACCAACTTGCCGTCCCGCTTCGTTGAGGAACTGCCGGCCGAAACGGTGGAGCGCATGGCCGAGCAGGGCCTGTTCGGCGGCATCGCCGAATCGGCGACGGCATGGGCCGCCAATTGGAGCAGCGGCTACCTGACCCAGCGGCGCCGCGAACAGGCCACGGAGCATTGCAGCCCGGCCGAGAGCGACGTGCCGGAAGGCAGGTTTTCCCTGGGCGACAGGGTCTTCCACCAGAAATTCGGCTATGGCCGGGTGATCGCCGTCGACGGCAACAAGCTGGAAATCGCCTTCGACAAGGCGGGAACGAAGAAAGTCATCGACAGCTTCGTCGCCCTGGCCTAGGAGACGCACGGAAATAGCCAATGCATTTTCGCCATCCCCGCGGAACCGGGGATCCATACCGCCGCCCGGATTCGCGCTTCTGCGGGAATGCCGACGCGGCCTTTAGGACCAGCCCATGACCAAATCCCATCCGCCCATCTGGCGCGTCGAAGTCACCGTGCCACTGCCCGCCGTCGAAGCCTGCGAAACGGCCATGGAAACCGTTACCGACGCGGTGTCCTGGTTCCTCGAAGACCCGGCCGCCGATGAGACCGACGAAAGGACCCGCTGGCGGCTGGAAGGCTTTGCCAAGACGCCGATCGACCGCGCCGCACTGGACGCCGCCCTCGCCCTGGCCACCGCGGCCATTGGCGTCGAGCCACCGCAGGTAACGGTCGAGCAGGTTCCCGATACGGATTGGGTGGCGGCAAACCTGCGCGATTTCCCACCGATCGCGGCGGGGCGGTTCTTCATTCACGGTTCGCATTTCGCCGGCCGCCCGCCGGCCGGCAAGATCGCCCTGCAGATCGATGCCGGCACAGCCTTCGGTTCAGGCGAACATGCCACGACCTATGGCTGCCTGCTGGCCCTCGACCGGCTGCTGCGACGACGCCATTTTCACCGCCCCCTCGATCTGGGCTGCGGCTCGGGCATCCTGGGTCTGGCCATCGCCAAGGCCAGCGGCGTCAAGGTGCTGGCCGCCGATATCGACCCCGTCTCGGTACGCGTCGCCGCCGCCAATGCCCGCCGCAACGGTGCCGGCGCCCGCTTCCGCAGCCTGCCGAGCGACGGATATCGCAGCCGCGGCATCGCCCGGCGCCGACCCTATGACCTGATCGTCGCCAACATCCTGGCCCGCCCCCTGGCGGCCATGGCCGCCGACCTGGCGAAGCACCTGACGGGGGACGGGGTCGCAGTCCTCTCCGGCCTGTTGACCCGGCAGGAACGGCTGGTCCTGGCGGCGCACCGCATGCAGGGGCTGTCGCTGCAGGCCCGCTTCCGCGTCAACGGTTGGTCGACCCTGGTCCTGGGCAGGTCGCCGCGGGCTCGAATCTAGGCCGCCTTGCCCCGAAAGGCTGCCATGCCTAATTCTCAAGGACATCGGCAGAGGTACGAGAGGCGCATGGAACGGTCGGAACAGATTGAGACGGGGAAACCGGCTACGGTCGGCAAGGAAAACCTCGATCTTTTGCAGCACGAGCTGAAACGCCGCGGCCTGGATGCTTTCGTCGTGCCGCGCAGCGACGAGCACCAAGGCGAATATGTCCCACCGTCGGCCCAGCGACTGGCTTGGCTGACCGGCTTCACCGGCTCGGCCGGCGCCGCCGTCGTCCTGGCGGATCAGGCGGCACTATTCGTCGACGGCCGCTATACCCTGCAGGCGGCGACCGAGGTCGATCTCGGCCGATTCCACCTGCTTCACCTAGTCGAACATCCGCCGCATCGCTGGCTTGGCGAGACCCTGAAGGCCGGCGCCAGGCTAGGCTACGATCCGTGGCTCCATACGCCGGCCGGCGTCGACCAGTTGCAGCAAGCCTGCAACAAGGCCGGCGCCACGCTGGTCGCCTGTCACGACAACCCCGTCGACGCCGTATGGACCGACCGCCCCCTGCCCCCCGCCGCTCCGCTGGCCATCCATCGGCTGCGCTTCGCCGGCAAGAGCGCCGACGACAAGCGCCACGAGCTGGGGGGTGCATTGTCCAACGACAAGCTGGACGCAGCCTTGCTGTCGGCCCCCGACTCCATCGCATGGCTGCTCAACCTGCGGGGCGGCGATCTGCCATTCACCCCTTTACCGCTGGCTTTCGCCATCGCCCATGTCGACGGCGGCGTCGACCTGTTCGTCGATCCACGCAAGCTATCGGCCGAAATCGAGGACCATCTGGGTGCCGCGGTGCGCCCGTATCCCCGCGAGGAGCTCGGTCCTGCCCTGGATCGCCTAACCGGCAAGCGGGTGAGAATCGACGCGGTGACCGCGCCGGCCTGGGCGTTCGATCGCCTGAACGCGGCCGGCGCCCAGGTGGATCGCGGTGCCGACCCCTGCGCCCTGCCGAAGGCCTGCAAAAACCCGGTCGAACTGGAAGGGGCGCGCAACGCCCATCGCCGGGACGGCCTGGCCCTGGTTCGCTTTCTCGCCTGGCTGGCCGCCAACGGGCCGTCCGGTGGCGTGAGCGAAATGCACGCGGCCGACCGGCTGGAGGAGTTTCGCCGCCAGGGAGACCTGTACCGGGAACCCAGTTTCCCCACCATCTCGGGGGCCGGTCCGAACGGTGCCATCGTCCATTACCGATCGACCGAGGCGACCAACCGGAAGCTGGAGGCCGGGCAGCTCTATCTGGTCGATTCCGGAGGGCAATATCTGGACGGCACCACCGACGTCACCCGCACCGTGGCCATCGGCCATGCCGGGACGGAAGAGCGGCGTCGTTTCACCCTGGTGCTGAAAGGCCATATCGCCCTGGCCGCCGCACGTTTTCCGCAAGGCACGACGGGAAGCCAGCTCGACGCCCTGGCGCGCCGGGCCCTGTGGGCCGAAGGCCTGGACTACGACCACGGCACCGGCCATGGGGTGGGAAGTTATCTGAGCGTCCACGAGGGTCCGCAGCGGATCTCCAAACTGCCCAACCCCCAGCCACTGCTGCCGGGAATGATCCTGTCCGACGAACCCGGCTACTACAAGGCCGGCGCCTACGGCATCCGCATCGAGAACCTGTTGGCCGTGCGCTCCTCGGCCGGCGAAGCCGAACGGCCGATGCTGGAGTTCGAGGTGCTGACCCTGGCCCCCATCGACCTCGCTCTGGTGGAGCCGTCGCTGCTGGACGGGCCCGAGCAGGCTTGGCTCAACGCTTATCACGCGCGGGTGCGCGAACTGCTGACGCCGATGCTCGACGCGCCGACCGCCGCTTGGCTTGAACGAGCGACCCGGGCAATTCAGTAGCGCCGGCGCAGACGCCGGCGCTACTTCTTGCCACCGCCGTCCGCCCAGTCGGGCACGGCTACCTTGCGTTCGCCGCGGGCCTTGTCGACCCGCTGGACATGGGCCAAGTTCTTTTCCGCGACCGCCGCCTGGCGGGTCAGCCCGAACTGTCGGTAGACCTCGAGGGCGCCGGTGAAACAAGTCACGGCCTCGTCCAGGTGTTCGGTGGCCTTGCTGTGCTTGTCCAGCAGGAAGAGTGCCGAGCCCAAGGTGTTCTGACTGGCGGCCCAGCCCAGCGGGGTACGGCTGCGCGGCCGGAATTCCAGGGCGGCGCGGCAGGCGTCGATGGCCCGTTCCAGTACCTCGGGGCTTTTCACCTGGTCGCCATAGACCTGCAGCGCCGCAGCCAGGTTGTTCATCACGTCAGCCCAGCGCTGGGGCGCCTCGACACGGGTGAACGCCTGGAGCGCGGCCTGAAAGGAATTCATCGCCTCTTTCAACAGGTCGGTCCGGCCGGTCAACAGGTCCAGCTTGTACAAGGCCAGGCCCAGGCGGTTCTGGGCGCCGCCCCATTCCTGCGGATGGATCGACTTGACCAGGCATTCGCTCGAAGTGCGGAACTCGCTTACCGCCTGCTCCAGCAGCTCTGGCGACTGGTTGCGATCGGCGGCGGCCTGAAGCACGCCGCCCAGATGCTTGCGCAGCTGCGCCTCCTCGAGCCCGTGTTCGCCCTGGTCCAGACGCAGGATGGCCGCCGTGTAGGCTTCGGCCGCATGAGCGTACCACTGAGGATCGCCTTCGAGAGCGGCGATGGTGGCGGCGGCGTGCCCGTAGCAAGTCAACGCACCACGCTGCTGCTCCAGGTTCCAGGCCATCGGCAATCCGCCGACGAAACCCGGCAATGCCGCTAGCGCCTGCGGCAGCAACCGGCGCTGCAGATTGCGCTGGTCGTCATTGGCCGGCTCGATGGCGGCGAGCACCGTCAGGTACAAGAGGTCGGCAACCGGAGGCTCCAGGTCACCCGCCAGTTCCAGCTTGAAATAAAGGCTGAACCCGCCCGGCCGGTCGTCGTCGACGATGCCGTTGGCGCTGAACCATAGGGTGAAGCCGTCGGCATGGACGTCGCCCCAGACCAGCAGATCGAGGATGTCCTCCTTCGCCAGCATCTGGCGCGCCCTGACCGTGGCCGAATTGATCTGTGTCTGGTCGGCGCCGGCCTCGAGCTGCAGGGCCGTCGGCAGACTGCGCAGCGCGATGCCCGGCCGCCCCTCCAGCAGGCCGGCCAGGGCCCGCGTCCAGGCCCCTTCGATATCGTTGTTGACGGTGGCGATACCCACCAGGAACGGCTTGACCGACAGGTCCCCCTCGCCCCCCGCCGGCTGACGCCGCAGCCGCCTTACCCAGGACCACAGGGCATCGAACGGATTTCGGCGGGCTGGCGTCGGGGTATAGGTTTGCGAGCCGCGCTGCCCGGCGATGATGGCATCGGCCACCCGCAGACGCTCGACCAGCATGCCGACCACCCGGACGGCGGCCCCCGGCTCGTCCTGCAGCCAATTCTTGAACTCTTCCTTGGGGATCACCTTGACCCGGGTCTTTTCCGACGCCCGGGCGCTGGCGCTGCGCGGACCGCCGTCGAACAGACCCATCTCGCCGAACATCTCGGCCGGCCCCAGCATGGCGAGGAAGACCGGACCGTCGGCCCCCATCTTCGACAGCTCGACACGGCCGCTCATCACCACATAGACGGCATCGCTGGCATCGCCTTCGCGAAAAATCAGCTCGTTTCTGCCGTAAGTCCGTTCGCCCGTGTTCACCGACACCCCCTCGACCAAGGGAATAAGGTAGGCCACTCAGGTGGTTAGGCGCAACGGGCGAAACTCCGCAGGCCCACCAGCTGATTGAATTGTGGTGAGGATCTGACGGATGGTGACGACCACTATTGGTCAGAATCTCGCCACTTGCGGCATCGCTTTTCGCGGGCCGGCCGCTAGGATATTATGCCCTTGGGAATGGAGGGGAATGGGCGCGACACCGACGTGCACGCTCCCCCGAGACAAAGACACCGCCGCCATAGGCGCGGCAAGATGTCAGGGGGAACTATGCAAAAGACCGCGGGTTTCTCGCGCGCCGACGATCCGACGCGTAAGCCGCCGGGCAAGGCGGTGGTTGTGGTTATCGACCCTCAGCCGCCGGTCCGGCAATCGATCGCCGGACCACTGGCGGGCTATTACCGCATCCTCGAATTTGCCAGTGTCGAAGCCGCGGCCGCACGAACGCCCTCGGGTCCTGCGGCGCTTCTGGTCGGCGAACATGCCTTACGCGCCGATGCGGCCGCGGCGCTTGCCACGCTTCGCCGCACGCCGGCGTTCAAGGGTGCGCCGATCATCGCCTGTCTGCCGCGCGGAAACGGCCCGATCAACGACTGGATCCCCGCTTCCGCGGTGGACGGCAAGATCGAGCTGCCGTTCCGCTACGGAGACATTGCCATCTTGGTCGCGCGCCTGGGAAAAACGGCATTCCAGAAGGAATGGGCCCAGCTGCCGGCAAGGCCCCGCCAAGCCCTGCGAAAAACTCTTGCCGCCTATCACGGCATGGCCGAGCTGATCGCGAATGATGCGCCACTGGACTACAGGGCCGTCACCGACGCTTGCGCCCCGGTCCTGTCGGTCGTCAAGCAGGCCGACCATGGGTATATTTTCGATGCGCTGACCCTGGTGGACGACCTCATCTATGTTCATTCGTTGCGGGTCTCGACGATGCTTGCCATGTTCGGCTTCACCATCGGCCTGAACGATGACGAACTGCTGACCCTTGCCTGCGGCGGCCTGATGTTCGACATCGGCAAGACGCTGCTGCCTTACGCGCTTCTGCATAAACCTGGCAGCCTGACCGCCGCCGAATGGGAACTGGTCCGCGAGCATGTCGATCTTGGCCAACGCTATGTCGGGCGAAGGTCAAACGGCCCCTCCGGCATCCAGATCATGGTCGGGCAGCACCACGAACGGCTGGACGGCAGCGGCTATCCCGGACAGCTGGGAGGTGACAAGCTGAACGATCTGGCCCGCATGGCGGCCATCGTCGACGTGTTCGCGGCGCTGACCGAGGAGCGGCCCTACCGCCCCGCATTCTCGGTCCCCGACGCGTTCGATATCCTGGCCGGCACGATGAGCGGCCAGTTCGACCAGGGACTACTGTCGACCTTCCGCCAGATGCTGCAAGGCCCCTCACCCTGAGGCTTCACGGCTACACTGAGAAATACTTCGCCTGCGGATGCAGGATGACGATGGCCGAAGTGCTCTGTTCGGGATGGAGTTGCCATTCCTCGCTCAACGTCACGCCGATCCGTTCCGCCCCGAGCAGGCGCAGCAGTTGTTCCTGGTCCTGCAGGTTCGGACAGGCCGGATAGCCAAAGGAATAGCGCGAGCCGCGATAGTGCTGCCGCAGCATTTTCTCCACGTCGCGATCATCCTCGGCGGCGAAGCCCAGTTCCGAGCGGATGCGGGCATGCACGTATTCGGCCATGGCCTCGGCCATTTCCACCGACAGCCCGTGCAGGTACAGATAGTCCCGATATCGGTTTTCGGCGAACCACTGATGGGCCGTTTCGGTGGCGGTGGCGCCCATGGTCACCACCTGCAGACCGATGACATCGCGTTCGCCGCTGGCGGCGTCGCGGACGAAGTCGGCGATGCACAGCCCGCCGTCCCCGGCCTGGCGCGGGAAAGCGAAGCGGGCCGCCGGGGTTTGGCCGTCCGCCTCGAACAGTACAATGGCGTCGCCCTCGGCCGCACATTTCCAATAGCCGTAGACGGCGCGCGGCTGCAGGATCCCCTCCTTCTGGCAGCGCTTCAGCAGGTCGACCGCCATTGGCTTCAGTTCCTTGGCCGCCCAGGCCTTCCACTCCTCGAGGGTGCGTCCGGCTTTTTTGTAGCCCCAATGGAACTGGTAGAGCATGGTCTCGTTGAGATAGGTGACCAGAGTCTGCAATGGCACCGAATCGATGACCCTCGCCCCCCAGAACGGCGGGGCCGCCACGTCGGCCTGGGCGGCCAATTCGGCTCGGCGCAGCTGCACCTCCTCGTAATCGACGGGACGGCTGGGTGCCGCCGCCTGACCGAGGATGCGCCGCTCGTTGGTCGGGCGGTTGAGGCGCCTGGCCTTGACCTCCGTCAGATGCTCCTCGAACCGCCCCTCCGCCACCTTGCTCATCAGGTCGAGGCCGTCGAAGGCGTCGCGGGCGTAAGCCACGCGGCCCGATCCATAAGCGGCGACGCAGTCTTCCTCGACAAACTTGCGGGTCAGCGCGGCACCGCCCAGCAGCACCGGCAGGTCGATGCCGCCCTGAGTCATCTCTTCGAGGTTTTCCCGCATCACCACCGTCGACTTGACCAGCAGGCCCGACATGCCGATGGCGTCGGCCCGGTGTTCCCTGGCGGCGGCGATGATGGCGTTGACCGGTTGCTTGATGCCCAGGTTGACCACCCGGTAGCCGTTGTTGGTGAGGATGATGTCCACCAGGTTCTTGCCGATGTCGTGGACATCGCCCTTCACCGTCGCCAGCACGATGGTTCCCTTCTGCTGGCCCTCGGCCTTTTCCATGAAGGGTTCGAGATAGGCCACCGCCGCCTTCATCGTCTCGGCCGACTGCAGGACGAAAGGCAGCTGCATCTTGCCGGCGCCGAACAGCTCGCCCACCACCTTCATGCCGTCGAGCAGCAACTGGTTGATGATGTCGAGCGGTTTCCAGGTCGCCATCGCCTCGTCCAGGTCCTGTTCGAGGCCCGGACGGTCGCCGTCGACGATGCGCTGCTTCAGGCGCTCTTCCACCGTCTCGGCCCGCGGCTTCTTCACCGCGGCGCCAGCGCCGCGGCCCTCGAACAGGGCAATGAAGGCCTGCAACGGATCATATCCTTCGGCCCGGCGATCATAGATCAGGTCCTCGGCGGCCTTGACCTCGGCCGCGTCCAGACGGTGCAGCGGCACGATCTTGCTGACATGGACGATGGCTCCGGTCATGCCCCGCTTCAGCGCATGGTCGAGGAATACCGAGTTCAGCACATGGCGCGCCGCCGGCTTCAAGCCGAACGACACGTTGGACAGGCCGAGGATGATCTGGCACTCGGGCAGCTCGCGGGCGATGCGCTCGATGGCGTCCAGGGTATTGAGCGCCAGCTTGCGGTCGTCCTCGTTGCCGGTGCAGATGGTGAAAGTCAGCGGATCGAACAGCAGGTCGGACGGGGGCAAGCCATGCTCGTTCACCGCGAAGTCGTACAGGCGATGAGCCAGCGCCACCTTGGCCTCGACGTCCTTGGCCATGCCCTCTTCATCGATGGTAAGAGCGATCACCGCGGCGCCGAATTTCCTTGCCAGATCCAGCCTTTTCGCCGCCGGCTCCTCACCGTTTTCGAAATTGATCGAATTGATGATCGCCTTGCCGCCATACAGCTTGAGGGCCGTCTCGATGACCGGCAATTCGGTGGAATCGATGACCAACGGGGCGTTGACCGCGCCACGCATGCGGCCCACCACCTGGGTCATGTCGCGGACTTCATCGCGGCCGACGAAAGCGGTGCAGACGTCCAGCGTGTGGCTGCCTTCGCGCACCTGCTCGCGACCGATGGCCACCGCGCCGTCCCAGTCCTCGCGCTCCTGGCATTCGCGAAACTTCTTCGAGCCATTGGCGTTGCAGCGTTCGCCGATCGAGAGGAAGGCGTTCTCCTGGCGCAGGGTCACCTGGCCGTAGAGCGACGCCACCGCCGGCACCCAGTGCACAGTTCGCGCCGCGGGGGCCGGCCGATGCCTGGCGCCGCCGCGCTTGCGCAGCATGCCGTCGACGGCGGCGATATGGGCCGGGGTCGTGCCACAGCAGCCGCCCATCAGATTGATTCTGTCGTCGTCGAGGAAGCGCTCCTGCCACAGGGCCAAGTCTTCCGGCTTTAGCGGATAGGCGGTTTGCCCATCCACCAGCTCGGGCAACCCGGCATTGGGTTGCACCGAGATCAGACCCTGCCAATTGGCCGAAAGCCAGCGCACATGCTCGCTCATTTCCTGTGGGCCGGTGGCGCAGTTCAGCCCCATCAGGGGCACGTCGAGACTATGGATGACCGTCGCCGCGGCCGCGATGTCGGCACCGACCAGCAGCGTGCCGGTGGTTTCCACCGTCACCTGGACGAACACCGGCGTCCCCGCCCCGGCCTCGCCGCGAGCCAGCTTCACCGCATTGACCGCCGCCTTAATCTGCAGGGGGTCCTGGCAGGTCTCGACGAGAACCGCGTCGACGCCGCCGGCGATCAGGCCCCGGGCCTGGACCAGGAAGCTCTGCTCCAGGCGATCGTAATCCACATGGCCGAGAGAGGGCAGCTTGGTGCCCGGCCCGATGGAGCCGAGAACGAAGCGCCGCCGCCCGTCGCCCTTGAACTGGTCCGCCGCTTCACGGGCCAGCTCGCCGGCCCGCTTGTTGACCTCGAAAGCCAGGTCGCCGATGCCGAACTCGCCCAGGGTGAGCGTGCTGGCGCCGAAAGTGTTGGTCTCGACCATGTCGGCGCCGGCGGCGAAATAGCGGCGATGGATCTCGCGTACGACGTCGGGCCGCGACAGGCAAAGGATATCGGTACAGTTCTCATGGCCCTGAAAATCCGCCTCGACGGACAGAGCCATCGACTGCACCTGCGTGCCCATGCCGCCGTCGCACAGCAGAACCCGATCGTGAAGGTGGTCGAGAATGTCGGTCATCATATGTCCTGTGACTTGTCATCGTGAGCGGAGCCCGGAACATGCCGGCCCACTGCGTAGTTCAACCTGTTACCGCCGGCCGGACGCCCAGGATGTGGCAAATCGCGTAGGTCAGGTCGGCGCGGTTCAATGTGTAGAAATGCAGCTCGTCGACCTCGGCGGCGACCAGGGCGCGGCATTGCTCGGCGGCCACCGTGGCGGCGACCATGCGCCGGGTATCCGGATCCCCATCCAGGCCGGCGAACAGGTCGGCCATCCAGACCGGGACGCTGGCCCCGCAGGCGGCCGAGAATTTCTGCACCTGGGCGAAATTGGTCACGGGCAGGATGCCGGGCACGATGGGGACCGTGATGCCGGCGGCACGAGCCCGATCGCGAAAGCGGAAATATACCTCGACATCGAAGAAATATTGGGTGATCGCTCGCGTCGCCCCCGCGTCGATCTTACGCTTCAGGTTGTCGAGGTCGGCCTCGGCGTTCGTGGCTTCGGGATGGGTCTCGGGATAAGCCGCGACGCTGATCTCGAAATCGGCGATGCGCTTCAAGCCCCCCACCAGATCGACGGCGTAGGCATAGCCTTCGGAATGGGGTTGATACCGTCCCTGGCCTTCCGGCGGGTCACCGCGCAGGGCTACGATATGGCGGATTCCTTCGTCCCAGTAGTGGCGAGCCACTTCGTCGACCTCGGCCCGGCTGGCGCCGACGCAGGTCAGGTGCGCCGCGGGTTTCAACGCCGTTTCGCGGGCGATGCGAACTACTGTCTCATGGGTGCGTTCGCGCGTTCCCCCGCCGGCGCCATAGGTCACCGAAACGAAGCGAGGAGCAAGGGGGGCCAACCGGGTCACGCATTCCCACAGGGATTGCTGCATCTTCTCGGTCTTCGGCGGAAAGAATTCGAACGAGACGGCGATGGGGCCCGCCGGACGGGCGACCGGCAATACGGGACTGGGACGGACGTCCATGCTCACGCGGCACCTCCGAGGACGGGAATGAATGACGAAACGCCGGGGGAAGGGGATGCGGCGACGGCCTGTCGGGACGCCAGCCAGATATTGACCGTCAACGGCTGTCCCGGCAAGCGCAGGATGGACTGGACGTCAAGCCCGGCGGCGGCGCACCAGTCGGCGACCTCACCGTCGGCGAAGCCCAGGCGCCGGTGGCTATGCTCGCTGCGCAGGCTTTCCAACTCATGCGGGGCAAAATCGACGATGGCAAGACGCCCACCCGGCCGCAGCACCCGCGCTGCCTCGGCCACGGCAAGGCCAGGGCGCTCGGCGAAATGCAGCACCTGATGAATGGTCGCGACGTCGAACGACGCATCGGCGAAAGGCAGGCGATACATGTCGGCCTGGCGCACCCCGCAATGACGCAGGCCTGCCGCCTCGATGTTGCTGCGGGCGACGGCCAGCATTTCGCGCGACAGATCGACGCCTTCGGCGCGCTCGGCCAGCGGCCCCAAGACCTGCAGCAGACGCCCTGTACCGGTCCCGATGTCGAGCAGATCGGCAATCGGCCGGTCGGCCAAGGCCTGGTGCAGGGCGTTTTCCACCTCGACCTCATCGACGTGCAGCGAACGGATCTCGGTCCAGCGCGCCGCGTTATCGCGAAAATAAGCGGCAGCGGCCCTGGCATGGGCACGCTTTATGGCGGCCAGCCGCCCCTGATCCCTCTCCAGGGCGGGATCCTCGGGCCCAAGCAGGGACAGGATTCGCCGCACCAGCTCGGAACCCATGCCGCGCGGCGCCAAGCGATAGAACACCCAGGCTCCCTCGCGGAAGCGTTCGAGCAGGCCCGCGTCGCACAACAACTTCAGGTGTCGCGATACGCGCGGCTGACTCTGACCGAGGATGGCCACAAGGTCGCTGACGGTGAGTTCGCCTTGCGCGCAAAGAGCCAGCAGCCGCAAGCGCGTCGCCTCGGCAGCGGCCTTCAAACCGGACAGAAGCTGTTCCATCGAACCCTAAATTCACAATTCATAGAACGATATAAACATATCTTTATTCTCTAAAAAAGAAGAAAAATCGCGCCATACAGGACTGAAATGGCTTACTCCTTCGTCGAGCCCCCCTGGTTTTTTGGCTTAGGCTGTGTTACGGAAATCTCGGCCCCTTCTTTCGGGGTAGAGGCATGCGATTTCCGTATAAGCCATCGGAGCCAACCTTCGGGACAAATGATGTCGTTGAAAGCCCTTCAAAAAGTTGGAGTGCGGGTAACTTTGGCGAGCGCTGCGTTGCTGCTTGCCGGCTGCGCCACCCCTCCGCCCGACGACGATCCCGAGGCAAAGGCTGAATTCGAACAGCTGAATGACCCGCTGGAACCGACCAACCGGGTGATCTTCGAATTCAACGACATGCTCGACGTCTATTTCCTGCGCCCCGTGGCACAAGGCTATCGGGCAATCTTGCCGAAATTCGGCCGCGACCGCGTGGCCGATTTCCTCGACAACCTGAAGATGCCGCTCTATTTCACCAACAATCTGCTGCAGGGCAACCCCTCGCTGGCCGGGGTGACGATCGAGCGCTTCGTGCTGAACAGCACCTTCGGCGTCGCCGGACTGATGGATGTGGCCACGCCGCTCGGCCTGCCCGGCAACAAACCGGACCTCGGCCAGACCTTCGGCGTCTGGGGGATCGGCGAAGGCCCCTACCTCGTGCTTCCCCTTATGGGCCCGTCGAACCCAAGGGATGCCGTCGGGCTAGGCATCGAGGCGGTGGCCGACCCGCTGGACTACTACCTGGCCAATAACGAAATGAACTGGGTCTTGTGGACCCGCTTCGGCATTTCCGGCATCTCGCAACGCGAGGCTTATCTCGATGCCCTGGACGACGTGAAACGCACCTCGCTGGATTACTATTCCGCCATGCGCAGCCTTTACAGGCAGCGCCGGAATGCGCAAATCAACGAGGCTGACAATCCCGGCCAAACCGTGGTGCCTTCACCCGATAATCATATCGATATCCCGAAGATCAAGTGATTGCATGACAATGATTCGTCGCACTTTCCTCCACGCGGCCACCCTTTGCTTCCTCGCCGCCGTGGCGATTCCCGCCTCGGGGCGTGCCGCCACGACCGCCACCACGACCCAGGACGCGCAGACGTTCATCCAGAGGCTGGCTCATGAGGCGATCACCACGGTTGCCGACAGCCAACTCTCGGATGCCGAGCGCGACGACCATTTCCGCCGGCTGTTCGTCTCATCCTTCGACATTCCGGAAATCGGCCGCTTCGTGCTGTCCCGCTACTGGCGCACGGCGACGCCGGACCAGCAGCAGAACTTCCTTAAGCTGTTCGAGGACATCAACGTCCTGACCTGGGCGCAGCGGTTCAAGGACTACCACGGCGAGACGCTGGAAACTCTGGGCGCCACCAAGGACGGTGACCGCGGCTGGATCGTCGATTCGCGCATTACCCGCAAGCAGGGCCCGCCGATTCCGGTGCAGTGGCGCATCCGCCAAAGCGACGACGGTTCCTTCCGCGTCGTCGACATCATCGTCGAGGGCGTCAGCATGGCCATCACCTATCGGTCGGATTACGCCGCCGCCATGCAGTCGAGCGGCGGACGGGTGGATTCCCTGCTGGCCGCCATGCGCAAGAAGATCGACCAGTTGAAGGCGGCGGGGTAAGAACCGGCCCAGTCAAACTGAGAGAAGCGAAGGATCTCGTGCGGCCCACAAGATCCTTCGGCCTTCGGTCTCAGGATGACGGCTTTGCCGTCAGGACCGCACCAGCGGCTTGTACTTGATGCGGTGCGGCTGGTCCGCTTCAGCGCCCAGCCGGCGCTTCTTGTCCACTTCGTAATCGGCGTAGTTGCCCTCGAAAAACACCACTTGGCTGTCGCCCTCGAAGGCGATGATGTGGGTGGCGATGCGGTCGAGAAACCAGCGATCGTGCGAGATCACCACTGCGCAACCGGGGAAGTCCACCAGCGCCTCTTCGAGGGCGCGTAGCGTGTCGACGTCGAGGTCGTTGGTCGGTTCGTCGAGCAGGATGACGTTGGCGCCCTGCTTCAGCATCTTGGCCAGATGCACCCGGTTGCGTTCGCCACCGGACAGCTGGCCGACCTTCTTCTGCTGGTCGGCCCCCCTGAAATTGAACTGTGCACAATAGGCCCGGCTCGGCATCTTGCGCTTGCCCAGTTCGATTTCGTCGTTGCCGCCCGAGATCTCCTCCCACACCGTCTTGTCGGCGGCCAGGCTGTCGCGCGACTGGTCGACATAACCCAGCGCCACCGTATCGCCCACCTTGAAGCTGCCCGTATCCGGCGTATCCTGGCCGGTCACCATGCGGAACAAGGTAGTTTTGCCGGCGCCGTTCGGGCCGATGATGCCGACGATGCCGCCCGGCGGCAGACGGAACGACAGATCCTCGATCAGCAGGCGGTCGCCGAACCCTTTGCGCAGATGCTCGGCCTCGATCACCAGGTTGCCAAGGCGCGGCCCCGGCGGAATGACGATCTGAGCGGTGCCCATCTGCTTTTCGTTGGCCTGGGCGACCAGCGTCTCGTAGGCGGTGATGCGCGCCTTGTTCTTCGCCTGGCGGGCTCGCGGGCTGGCGCGCACCCATTCCAACTCTTGCTTGATGGTACGCTGGCGGGCGCTCTCCTCCTTCGACTCCTGCTGCAGACGCTTTTCCTTCTGCTCCAGCCACGAGGTGTAATTGCCCTCGTAGGGGATGCCCTGGCCGCGGTCGAGTTCGAGGATCCAGCCGGTGACATTGTCGAGGAAATAGCGGTCGTGGGTAACGATCACCACAGTGCCGGTATAGTCCTCGAGGAATTTTTCCAGCCAGGCCACCGATTCGGCGTCCAGATGGTTGGTCGGCTCGTCCAGCAGCAGCATGTCGGGGTGGCTGAGCAGCAGGCGACACAGCGCGACGCGGCGCCTTTCGCCGCCGGACAGCTTGGTCACGTCGGCATCGCCCGCGGGGCAGCGCAGCGCGTCCATGGCGATTTCCACATTGCGCTGCAGGTCCCAGGCGCCCAGGTGGTCGATCTTTTCCTGCAGTTCGGCCTGCTCGGCGATCAGTCCATTCATCTCGTCGTCGGACAATTCCTCGGCAAAGCGGGCCGACACCGCTTCGAAGCGATCGAGCAGCGCCTTGGTCTCGCCCACGCCCTCCATGACATTGCCGAGAACATCCTTGGCCGGGTCGAGCTGCGGCTCCTGCGGCAGGTAGCCTACCTTCACCCCTTCGGCAGCCCAAGCCTCGCCGCCGAAATCCTTGTCGATTCCGGCCATGATCTTGAGCAAGGTGGACTTGCCGGCACCGTTGGCGCCAAGCACGCCGATCTTGGCGCCCGGCAGGAAGGAGAGCCACATGCCCTTGAGAATTTCCCGGCCGCCCGGGTAAACCTTGGTGAGGTCCTTCATAACGTAGATGTACTGGTAGGCGGCCATGGATCCTCCATTCACTCGGTCGGGTGAGATGTAGCCCATGGACCCGCCCCCGGCAATGGCCGAGGTGGAAGAATGGGTCGCCTGATCCTCATTGCCCTATTGTTCGCCCTGGGCTCGCCGCTGCCCGCCTCGGCCCAGGACGGCGGGTTCGACTATTTCCTGCTGAGCCTGTCCTGGTCGCCGCAATTTTGCGCCAAACACGGGAACCAGCCTTCCGCCCGCCGACAATGCGATCCCGGCATTCGGGGTTTCGTCCTGCACGGCCTGTGGCCCGAGGGCGAGGACGGCGGCTATCCCGCGTCCTGCCGGCCGACGAAGCGCGTGCCCGCCAGACTGATCGAACAGATGCTGGCGCTGATGCCGAGCGAAGGGCTGATCCAGCACGAATGGGCGACGCACGGCACCTGCAGCGGACAGTCCATGGACGACTATTTCGACGGCCTGGGGCGGGCCTACCGGAAGGTGCAGATCCCGGCTCCCCTGCAGCAGCCGGCCCAGCCTGTGACAGTGAGCATCCGGCGGCTCAAGCAGATGTTCGGAGAAGCCAATCCGGGCCTTGCCGCCTCGATGATGACGGTGCGCTGCGGCCGGCGGAACGCCGTCGAGGAGGTCCGAATTTGCTTGAACAAGTCGCTCGTCTTCCGTAATTGCGGAGCGGACCAGATCGATCATTGCCCGGGCGGTCGGGCATCGTTCCGGGTTGCTCCGTGATCACAGGTCATCGAAGGCGAAACGCAAGGTCATGCGCCGGGGCCAGTGCTCGCCCGGCGGCAGCTTGAGGGGTTGGCACATGCGCAAGGCCAGCAGAAAGGCTTCGATCGCTTCGCGGCGATAGGTATAGCCAAGGCGCGCCATGGCGGCATAGCCGCTGATCACCGCACCGGGATCCCACGGGTCGTCTTTGTTGAGCGGCGAGGCCAGGGTGCCGTCGGCCTGGATGATGATTTGCGCCTCAAGCACAAGCCCCTGCGCTTCCGGCACATGCGTGTCGATATGCCAGTATTGCATAATCTGGCTGAGGATGAAGTCCTGCTCGCTTTGCGAGAGCTCTGGCGCCTCCGGTCCGTTGCCGCCGGCCGGCCCCGATTTCGCCAGGCCCCGCGGAACAAGGTTGAGTGCCGGGCCGGGCGTCACCATCATGGTGTGCCCCGATCCCTCGGCGCCGTTACCGGAAGAGCGGTGCTCGGCACCCGACCGTTTGCCCAAGGGTGCGGGAATAAGCTGCGGCGGCAAAGGCTTGGGCGGCGGCGGGGGCGGCGGCGGCGAGGGCGGCGGCGGGGGCGGCGGCTTGGGCAACTCAGCCTGTTGCGGTTCCGGCTTCGGCGTCTCAACTTTCGGCGGCTCGGGTTTTGGTTGCATCGCCGGTGGTTTCGGCGGCTCCGGCACCAGGTCGACCTCAATGTCCTGCGGCTCCAGGCGCAACTTGGCCCAGATCAGCTCCTCGTTCAGCAGGGCAATGACCAGCAGCAGGTTGAGCAGCCCCGACAGGATCAGGGCCACCCGCGAAAGTCGGTTCCGGGGCTTGGTCAAGATTTGCCGTCGGCCTTCACCAGTCCGGATTGGCCGGCCATCCCCTTGGCGATGGCCTCATCCACGGTTTCCACCAATTCGATGGTAACCCGCGCCCGCGCGGCGGCGGGAATGTCGTCGATATCCTTGGCGTTGCGCGACGGCAGCAGCACGCGGTTCAATCCGGCGCGCACGGCCGCGGTGACCTTTTCCTTGATCCCGCCAACCGGGAGGACCAGCCCACGCAGGCTGATTTCACCGGTCATCGCGGTGTCGCTGCGCACCGTACGGTCGGTGAGCAGGGAAACCAGGGCGATGAACATGGCCACCCCGGCACTAGGCCCGTCCTTGGGGATGGCGCCGGCCGGAACATGGATATGGATGTCACTGGTCTCGAACAGCTTGGGATCGATGCCCATGGTCACCGAGCGCGCCTTGATCAGGCTGAGCGCCGCCTGCGCGCTTTCCTTCATCACGTCGCCCAACTGGCCGGTCAGGATCAGCTTGCCGCCGCCCGGCGTGCGCGCCGCCTCGATGAACAGGATGTCGCCGCCGGCCGGCGTCCAGGCCAGCCCGGTGGCCACGCCGGGCACCGCCGTGCGCATCGCCGTCTCGTTTTCGAAACGGGCCGGACCCAGCACCTCGCGCAGGTCGTCTTCGCCCACCGCCACCTTGGAAAGCGTTCCCTCGGCGATTTGCACCGCGGCGTGGCGCATCACGGCGCCGATCTCGCGCTCCAGGTTGCGCACGCCGGCCTCGCGCGTGTAGTCGCGGATGATCCGGCGGATCGCCGCCTCGTCGATGGAGATGACGTCCGCGGTCAGGCCGTTGGCCTTATGCTGGCGCTCCAGCAGATAGCCCTCGGCGATGGCAAGCTTCTCATCCTCGGTGTAGCCGGGCAGATCGATCACCTCCATGCGGTCGCGCAGCGGACCGGGAACGTTTTCCAGGACGTTCGCCGTGCAGATGAAGGTGACGTGCGACAGGTCGAAAGGCACGCCGAGATAGTTGTCGCGGAAGCTGAAATTCTGCTCGGGATCGAGCACTTCCAGCATGGCCGAGGAAGGATCTCCCTGGATGCCGGCTCCCATCTTGTCGATCTCGTCCAGCATGATCACCGGGTTGCGGGTGCCGGCCTTGCGGATCGCCTGGATGATGTTGCCGGGCAGCGCCCCCACATAGGTGCGGCGATGGCCGCGGATCTCGGCCTCGTCGTGAATGCCGCCCAGGCTGAGGCGGCCGAACACCCGACCGGTGGCCCGCGCGATGCTTTGGCCGAGCGACGTCTTGCCGACGCCGGGTGGCCCGACGAAGCAGAGGATCGGCGCCTTGCCTTCCGGCGCCAGCTTGCGCACCGCCAGGAATTCCAGGATGCGCCGTTTGACCTTTTCCAGCCCGTAATGGTCATGGTCCAGGATTTCACGGGCGCGCGGAAGATCGATGGTCGCGTCGCTTTCCCTGGCCCAGGGCAGTTCGGTCAGCCATTCGAGATAGGACCGCACCATGCCGTATTCGGCCGAAGCGTCGGGCATGCGCTGCAGGCGGCGCAGTTCACGCTTGGCATGCTCCTCGACCTCGAACGGCATGTTGCTCCTGTCGATCGCCTGGCGGATCTCCTCGATCTCGGCGCCGTCTTCCTCTTCCTCGCCCAACTCCTGCCGGATGGCATGCAGTTGCTCCTCGAGAATATGCCGCCGCTGACGCTCGCCGATGGCCTCGCGCGTGCGTTCGCTGACGCGGTGCGACACCCGCAGCACCTCCAGGCGGTGAGTGAGGAAGGTGATCACCTTGTCCAGGCGCTTTTCCAGGTCGACGGTTTCCAGCAGCTCCTGCTTTTCCTCCGGCGTGACGTCGAGATAGCTGGCGACGACGTCGGCCAGCAGGGTTGCCGGCTCGATATTGCGCACGATCTCGATCAGGTGGCCGGGCGCCTGCGGTGACATTTCAAGGGTCTGTACCGCCAGGTCTCGCAGGTGCTGCACCCTGCCTTCGATCTCGGTGCCGCCGTCGGTGGGCTCGTCGATCATGCGCACGCTGGCGATCAGCGCCGGGTCTTCGCTGCGCATGGACTCGATGCGGAAGCGCTGCTCGCCCTGGCAGACCAGCTGATGGGTCCCGTCCGGCAGGGTGATCAGTCTCACGATGGTGGCCAGGCAGCCGACCCGATAGAGATCAAGCCCGCCGGGATCCTCGACGGCTTCCTCGCGCTGCTGGACCACGCCCAGCCGTCCCCCGGCCTTCAACGCCTCCTGCACAGCGGCGAGGGATTTCGGCCGGGACACCGACAGCGGAATGGCAACCCCCGGGAACAGCACCGTGCCTCGAACGGGCAGAAGCGCCAAAGCGTCGGGAGCGCCCGCGGCGGGCCCGACCGTCTCAACCTGCGTCGCCACCAGGTCGCCCTCCTATTCTGCTTTACGGAAGACGAGCCTGAGGCAGCCGTCGGTCAACACCCAGGGAGCAAGCTCGTAGCGGCCCTCCGGCAGGGTAAGACGGCGCTCGAAGCGGCCGTGTGGAATTTCGATGCGGCGCAGGCTGGCCCCCTCGGGGAACAACAAGGGACGTGTGCCGGCCACGACGACTTCATTGTCGACCACGCGCACCTCCAGGTTGTTTGCGGCGACACCCGGCAGGGCGACGATCATGACGATTTCCGTCTCGGTTTCATAGATGTCGACCGGCGCCAGCCATGAAGGCAGATCGCCACGCCGCAAGGTCGGCCGCAGGAACAGCCCTTCCAGTCGCTGAGCCTGGGCGATCACTTCGTAGGCGTAACCCCACATCCAGTCTCGAGCCCCAGGCCGCGCCATGTCGCCGTCCTTTCACACCACGCCTTTGACAATACAAGTTTACTGCCGCCCAGGTGGTAGGCTCAAGCCTCGTCCATCCAGCGCAATCGGAGCACCCGATTGCCCTGGCCGAATATTTGGCCCTCAAGCGCCGGCGGGGTACGTCCGCGCCCATTGGCTTTCGCGCGAACGATCGCGCGGCCCCTTAGCGGGCCAGCGCGTCACCGCCGATTCCGCGCCACGGTCCGCGGCGCGCGTTCAGCCGATTGCCCCGCTCGTCCATCCCGGACGAGCCGGTTCGATGGTACACTGCCGCCACGCCCTTCAGGCGGTGGAGACGACGGATGAGACTGCTGCCCGATTCGATCCGCACCAGGACCATCCTGGTCCTGCTGGTAGGATTGACCGTTTCCCATCTGGGCAGCACCGTGGTGTATTCCACCGACCGCGAGGTGGCCCTGGCGGCAGCCAGCGAACACCTATACGCCGAGCGGGTGGCGACCCTGGCCAAACTCATCGATGCATCTCCCCTGCCCCTTCGGCAGCCGCTGACTGAGGCGGTGACCACCGACAAGCTGCAGGTTTCCTGGGGCGATGAGATGGATTTCCCCGGCGCGCATAGGGAAGACGGACGGTGGCGGGTGATCGGTGAAGCTCTCCGGCCCTATTTCGGTGAGGTCGACCACAGCCGCCTGCACGTCGCGGTCGTTCCGGCCTCGCACAGCATGGCGTCACAATGGTTGGCGGCATTCCATCTGCTGCACGGCTGTCCCTGCAATCTGCAGCTGGATGTCGCTCTCAGGCTCAAGGATGCGAGCTGGGCCAATTTCCACGTCCAGGTTCCAGGCCCGGTGTCGACCTGGTCGATGCAATCGCTGCTGTCCACCCTGGTGATGGTGGCCGCAACACTGGTCCTGGCGATCTGGGCTACCGGCTGGATCCTGGCGCCGCTGGCTTCGTTCACGCGCGCCGCGGAACGGCTGGGCATGGACGTGAACACGCCGGCGCTGCCGGAGGACGGGCCCAAGGAAGTGCGGGCGGCCAGCCACGCCTTCAACCAGATGCAGCAGCGGATTCGGAGTTTCGTCGAAGACCGCCTGCAGATGCTGGCGGCCATTTCCCACGACTTGCGGACCCCGATCACCCGCCTTAGGCTGCGCACCGAGCAACTGCCAATCCCTGGGACGGAACAGCAAAAGATGTTGTCCGACCTCGACGAGCTTGAACAAATGGTCTCTGCCAGCCTGGACTTCGCCAAGAACGAGGCTGCCGAGGAGCCCAGCCGGGCGATCGATCTGGCCGCCCTGCTGGGATCCATCTGCGACGATGCCGAGGACGCGGGGAGCAAGGCCGAGTTCGATTGGGAAAGCCGCCTGGTGATCCACGGCCGGCCGCTGGCGATGAAGCGCCTGTTCTCCAACCTCGTCGACAACGCCGCCCGGTACGGCCACAGCGCCCGGGTCAAGGCGACGGCCCAGGACGGCGCCATCGAAGTGGTTATCGAGGATGATGGCCCGGGAATCCCCCTGGACCAGTTGGAAAAAGTGTTCAAGCCGTTCTATCGGCTGGACCATTCGCGCAACAAGGGCACTGGCGGCATGGGCTTGGGATTGGCCACCGTCCGCTCCATCGCCCGCGCCCATGGCGGCGACGTACGACTGGAAAACCGGTCGGAAGGCGGCTTGCGCGCCATCGTGCGACTGCCGCGGGACGGAGAGGGAAAGGGCGGCACCAAATCATGACCGGGCTTCCGCATTTGCTGATCGTCGATGACGACCCCGACATTTGCCAGCTGGTCCGCCAGTTCCTGGAGGCGCGCGGGTTCCGGGTATCCAGCGCAGCCAACGGCCAGGAAATGCGCCAGGTCCTCGCCGCGTCGCCGGTCGACCTGGTGATCCTTGACGTCATGCTGCCCGATGAGGATGGCCTTTCGCTGTGCCGGGAACTGCGCAGCACCTCGCCGGTGCCGGTGATCTTCCTGACCGCGGTGAACAGCGAAACCGACCGCGTCGTCGGCCTCGAACTGGGGGCCGACGACTATCTGCCCAAGCCGTTTTCGGCACGCGAACTGCTGGCCCGGGTACGGGCCGTCCTGCGGCGCAGCGGCGAAGCGCACCACCAGGCCGAGACCGAGCCGCGCGAGGATGCCGAGCCGCCCCGGCGCGGCCGCCTGATGAGCTTCTCGGGATGGACCCTCGATACCGGCCGGCGAACCCTGACCTCGCCCGACGGAGTCCTGGTCGAATTGAGCGGCGGGGAATACGAGCTGCTGTTCGTCTTCCTCAAGAACCCCCAGATGGTGTTGAGCCGCGACCAGTTGCTGGACGAGACGCAGGGGCGCATGGCTGGGCCGTTCGACCGCAGTATCGACGTCCAGGTCGGCCGTCTGCGGCGCAAGATCGAACCGGACCCAAGGAGCCCCGAGTTGATCAAGACGGTCAGGGGCGGCGGTTACGTCCTGGCTTCCGAGGTCGGAGTGAGCCAACCATGAGCGACGGAATCGTCAGCATGAGCAGGACCTTCACCCTGGCCACCCCGGCCGGCGAGGCATCATTGGCGAGGCTTCGTTCGGCCGAAGGAATCACCGCCGTCCGGGGTGAAGCCGGCGCCCGCCGTATCGAAGTGGCCTTCGACCTTGCCTGTCTGGACGGGGCCGACGTGGTAAGCATCCTCGAACGTTCCGGCTTGGCTCTGGCCGACGGCTTTCTCGCCCGCCTGTCGCGGCGTTGGTCGGACTTCCGCGAGAACAACCTGCGCGACCAGTCGAAGATCAAGCGACGCTGCTGCGGCAATTGGTCCGAAGGCGGGTAGCGGCCGGTTCAGCGGTCAGTCCGGCATCTATCATCCCGAGCGGGGCGAGGGATTTCCTCCGCCCAATGAGACCCCTCCTCCCTGCGGTGGTCGGGATGACGAGAAGAACGGCCTTCCCGCAACAGCGCCCACTCCTTCACCAGGGCATAGATCGCCGGTATGACCACCAGCGTCAGCACGGTCGACGACACCATGCCGCCTACCATCGGCACGGCGATCCGGCGCATTACCTCGGAGCCGGTGCCGGTACTCCACAGGATGGGCAGCAGACCGGCCATGATGGCGACCACCGTCATCATCTTCGGACGCACCCGCTCCACCGCACCTTCCATGATGGCGGTGTAAAGGTCGGCGCGGGTAAAGTTTTCGCCAGCGGCACGGCGCGAGGCCAGGCGCTCGGAGAGAGCATGGTCGAGATAGATCAGCATGACCACGCCGGTCTCGGCAGCGACGCCGGCCAGAGCGATGAATCCCACCGCCACAGCCACGCTCATGTTGAAGCCCAGCCACCACATCAGCCACATCCCGCCGACCAGCGAGAACGGCAGGGACAGCATGACGATGAGGGTTTCGGTCAGGCGTTTGAAATTGAGGTAGAGCAGCAGGAAAATGACGAAGATGGTGACCGGCACGACGATCTTCATCTTTTCCTTGGCCCGCTCCATGTATTCGAACTGGCCGCTCCAGGTGGCGTAATAGCCGGACGGCATCTTCACCTGCTCGGCCACCGCCTTGCGGGCCTCCGCGACATAGCCGCCGATGTCGCGGCCGCGGATGTCGACAAAGATATAGACCGAGAGCATGGCGTTTTCGGTGCGGATGGCCGCCGGCCCTTTGGTCAGGCGGATGCTTGCCAACTGGCCCAGGGGAATGTGCTGGCCGCCCGCCGCAGGCACCAAAACCTGGCTGGCGATAGCCTCGGGATCAGCTCGCAGGTCCTGCGGATAGCGCACATTGACCGGATAGCGTTCCAGACCCTCGACGGTTGTTGTCACGGCCATCCCACCCAGTGCGGTGGCGATGACATTCTGCAGATCATCGATGGTAAGGCCATAGCGGGCCAGAGCCGCGCGGTCGGGGTCGATTTCCAGATAACGGCCGTCATTGCTGCGCTCGGCATAGGCGCTGGTGGTGCCAGGGACGGTCTTGACCACCTGCTCGATCCGTTCCGCCAGTTTCTGGATCTCGTCGAGGTTCTGGCCGAATACCTTGATGCCGATGGGCGTGCGGATGCCGGTGGCCAGCATGTCGATGCGCCCCCTGAGCGGCATGGTCCAGGAATTGCTGACCCCCGGCATCTGCAGCGCCTTGTCCATCTCGGCGATCAGCTGGTCGGTGGTCATGCCCGGCGGCCATTCCTCCTGCGGTTTCAGTTCAATGTCGGTCTCGAACATTTCCATGGGCGCCGGATCGGTGGCCGAATCGAAGCGGCCGGCCTTGCCGAACACGGTATCGACTTCGGGGAAACTCTTGATGATCTTGTCCTGGGTCTGCAGAATCTCGGCGGCCTTGGTGACCGACACGCCCGGCAAGGTGGTCGGCATGAACAACAAAGTGCCTTCGTTGAGCGTGGGCATGAATTCCGAGCCGACATGGGTGACCGGATAGACGGTCACGCCCAGGGCGACCGCCGCCAGCAACAGGGTGGCGATCTTCCACTGCAGCACCCCTTTGATGACCGGCCGATAGACCCAGATCAGCAACCGGTTGATGGGGTTCCTGCGCTCAGGAACAAGCTTGCCGCGGATGAACAGCACCATCAGTGCCGGCACCAGCGTCACCGACAACAGGGCCGCGCCGGCCATCGAGAAGGTCTTGGTATAGGCGAGCGGTTTGAATAGCCGCCCTTCCTCGGCTTCCAGGGTGAATACCGGGATGAACGATACGGTGATGATCAAGAGGCCGAAGAATAGTGACGGCCCCACCTCGATCGCCGCGTCGATCAGCGCCTTGACCCGCGAGTCGCCCGGCTTCATCCGCTCCAGATGCTTGTGGGCATTCTCAATCATGACGATGGCGGCGTCGACCATGGCCCCGATGGCGATGGCGATGCCGCCCAGGCTCATGATGTTCGAGGTCATGCCCAGACCCTGCATGACGATGATGGCGATCAGCACGCCGACGGGGAGCATCAGGATGGCTACCAGCGCCGAGCGCAAATGCAGGAGAAAGATCACGCAGACCGCGGCGACGATCAGGCTTTCCTCAATCAGCGTGTGCTTCAGCGTATGAACCGCCCGCAGGATCAGGCCCGAGCGATCGTAGACGGCCTTGATCGATACGCCGGCAGGCAGGCCGCTCGCCACCTCGGCGATTTTTGCTTTGACGTTGTCGATGACGTCGAGAGCATTCTGCCCGTAGCGCTGGATGGCGACGCCGCCGACCACCTCGCCCTCGCCGTTCAGGTCGGCCAGCCCGCGCCGCTCGTCGGGGCCGAGTTCGATGCGGGCGACATCGCGCAACAGCACCGGCGTCCCGTTGCGCGCCTTCAACCCGATCTGCTCGAGATCACCGATGCCGTGCAGATAGCCGCGGCCGCGGACCATGTATTCGGTCTCGGCCAACTCGATGACGCGACCACCTACGTCGGTATTGCTGCCGCGGATGGCGGCAACCACCTTGTCCAGTGGAATGTCGAAGGCCTGCAGCTTCACCGGGTCGATCACCACCTGGTACTGCTTGACGAAGCCGCCGACGCCGCTCACCTCGGAAACACCGCCAGCCTTCACCAGTTGGTAGCGCAGGAACCAGTCCTGGATGCTGCGCAGTTCGGCCAACGTCTTGTTCTTGGCCAGCACCACGTACTGATACACCCACCCGACCCCGGTGGCGTCGGGGCCGAGCGTCGGCGTCACCCCTGGTGGCAGCTTCCGGGCGGCGAAGTTCAGATATTCGAGGACGCGCGAGCGGGCCCAATAGACATCGGTGCCATCCTCGAACACCACGTAGACCATCGAGCCGCCGAAGAACGAGATGCCGCGCACCACCTGCGATCTCGGCACGCTCAGCATGGCGGTCGTCAGGGGATAGGTGACCTGGTCCTCGACCACCTGCGGCGCCTGGCCGGGATAGTCTGTATAGATGATCACTTGGGTGTCGGACAAATCGGGCAGCGCGTCCAGCGGCAGATGCAGCGTGGCGTAAACGCCCGCCCCCACCACCGCCGCCGTGGCCACCAGGATCAGGAAGATGTTGCGCGCCGACCACCGGATCAGGCTGGCAATCATGGCTTTACACCTCGGCTGGGTTTCCCGTCTTCTCCGCCTGAGCGGGGGCCCGTTGCGGCAGTTGGACTGCCGCTTCCGCGGCAGTGACGGGTGGCTCGGCGATCGCGCGACATGACGCTCACTTGTGGTCGAAACCCTGCAGGGCGGCGCGGAGATTGCTTTCGGAATCGATGAGGAAATTGGCGCTGACCACCACTTTCTCGCCGTCCGACAAGCCTTTCAGGATGGCCACATAGCCGTCGGCGCGAATGCCGGTCTCGACGTCGCGCGGCTCGTACCGCCCTTCCCCCCGCTCGACCAGCACCACCTTGCGGCTGCCGCTGTCCAGCAGCGCCGACTCGGGGATAGCCAGCGCCTTGCCCTCACCCGCCGCCGTGGTGATCGCGACCGAGCCGTACAAGGCAGGCTTCAGCCGTCCATCGGCATTGGGCAACTCGATACGCAGTTTCGCCGTGCGGGTCTCGGGAGACAGGGTGGGATAGATGAAGGTGACCTTGCCGGAAAAGCTCTGCCCGGGCAGGGCGCTGAAGATCGCCCGTGCATCCTGGCCGATGCGGACGAAGGGCAGTTCCTGCTCGTATACCTCGGCGATCAGCCACAAATTGGACAGGTCGGCGATACGGTACAGCACATCGCCCGGCATGAAGCGCTGGCCGCTGATGACGTTCTTCTCGAGCACCGCGCCATTGACCGGAGAGGCCAGGGCCAGACTGTGCGAGGCCTTGCCGGACCGCAACAGCTTGTCCACCTCGGCACGCGGGATGTCCCAGTTGCGCAGGCGCAGCAGCGCCCCGTCGGCAAGCAGGCGGGCGGCGTTGCGCGCCTCCGCAGTGGCGTCGGGATCCAAGGTCTGCAGCCCCTTCGCCGCCGCCAGGTATTCCTCCTGGGCCAGTACCAGATCGGGGCTGTAGACCTCCATCAGCGTCTCGCCCTTGTGGACCTCTTCGCCGGTGGTGTTGACGAAAAGCTTCTCCACATAGCCCTCGAACTTTGGCGCCACGAACTGCAAACGCCGCTCGTCCACCTGCACCGTGCCGACGGCGCGGATAGTATGGGTGAGCGTGCGCATCGCCGCCGACTCGGTCCGCACGCCAAGCTTCTGCACGCGGTCGACGGAAATCTTGACGACCGGCCCAGCATCGTCGTCCCCCTCGTACACCGGCACATAGTCCATGCCCATGGAATCCTTCTTCGGCACAGGCGAAGTGTCGGGCAGCCCCATGGGGTTGCGGTAGTAGAGGATCTTCCCTCTGCCCTGCCGAGGCGGCGGGGACGGCGGTTCCGGCGTCGACGCGGCTTCTTCGTCGGCGTAGACGGGAAGGTAGTCCCGTCCTTCGGCATCCTTCTTGGGCGTCGGCGAATAGTCGGCCTTGCCGGCGGGATCCTTATAGTAGATGACCGTCCGTTCAGGCGCCGCCGAAACCTGCGGCGCGGTGGGCGAAGCCGGCTGGTAGCTGCGGCCGAACCAGAAACCGACGGCCAAGGCGATGGCGATGGCGATGGCGATGGCAGCGGCGGCGATTCCGCGGGCGGATGAATTTCGGCTCACAGCTTTCCCCCTACCAGCTTTTCGATTTCCGCCAGCCGTTCCTGCTGCTCGAACTGCACCCTGATCAATTCGATGTCGGTCTGCCAGAGCTGCTGTTCGGCGGTCAGCACATCGACGAAGCTGGTGCGTCCCAGGGCGTAGCCATTGGCCACCGAGTCGAAGCCGATCTTCGCCTGCGGCAACTGGCTGTCACGCAGCAGCGCCTCCACCTGGCGGGACGAGTTGAGGCCGACCCAGGCGTCGCCCAGTTCCTTGTCGACGTCTCGCGAAACGGCTTCGCTCTTGCTGCGTGCCGCCGCGGCCTTGGCCTTGGCCTCCCCCACTTGGGAGTCGTGCAGGCCCCATTGCAGCGGCAAGGTGGTCGAGACCATCATGTTGTAGCCAACCCAGCGCCCCCCCATGGTTTCCGGACCGAGACCCACCTCGACGTCGGGGTACCATTCTTTCCCGGCCAGGCTCGCCTCCTTGTCGGCGCCCTCGCTGGAGGCCTGCTCGGCAAGGATCTGGGGGTTGGCCGCCTGGGCCCGGGCGCTGAGCGCCGACAACTCCAACGCCCCGGCCGAGGGAATGGTGCGGGGCTTTGGCCTTTCCGCCAAAGGCGTGTCGAGGTCGCGGGCAAGCAGGCGATTGATGGCCAGGCGCGCCTGCTCGCGTTCGGCCTCGGTGCGGGCGATCTCGGCTTCCAACCTGGTCTTCTCCACCTCGGCCCGGGTGGCGTCTTCCTGCTTGCCCAGCCCCTGGGCATAGCGGGCGACGGCGAGTTTTGCCAGGGTGTCCATGCGGCCGCGCAGCCCGCGGTCGAGATCAACCACCAGATAAGCGGAATGGAATTGCGCATAGGCGATTTCCACCCGCGCCACCACCTCGTTTTCGACCTCTTGGCGCATCAGCCTGGCCTGGCGCGCCCCCGCCACGGCGATGTCGCGCCGCAGGTCGCGCTTGCCCCACAGCGGAAACATCTGGCTCAAGGTCACCATGCTGTCGCCGAGGAACGGACTGCGGGGCAACGCGCCCCCATTGACCGTCGGCCATTGCAGGACTTGCCACTGCAGCTTGGGATCGGGCAGGCTGTCGGCCCCTTGAACCTTGGCCGCGGCGGCATCGGCCTCCAACACCGCCACCTGGACGTCGGGGTTCATCCGCCGGGCGGTAGCCACCAGCCCGGTGAGTTCATCCGCTGCAGGGGAACCACCGGCGCCGTTTTCGGCGTGGGCCGCCCATGGCGCCGCGGCGAGCAGAACCGCCAGCAACAGCACCCTTGCGGTCATCGGGATCACCGGGCGACGAAGGGGATCGCTCCAATCACCGTACCGGCTTCCCCCTGTACCTTGGCGGCAAGCGTAAGGGTCCACGGCCCTTCCATCGAGAGGTCGGTGACGAAGTGATATTCGCCGGGCACCGGCGACTTGACCGCCGTGATCGCGGTCTTCATCGGCGCCATGCCTTCCATGGGCATTTCCATCTTGGAGGAAAAGACCACCGCGTCCTTCACCGGCGCCTTGTCAGGCAGATGGACGAGGCGGACGGCGATGGGGGTCTGGGAGGAAACGGCCACGTTGGGCTGCACCGCTTCGAACCGATAGTCCTTCGGATCAGCCTTGGCGGTCCCCACCGCACCCGCCAGCAGTGCCCCCAAGGTTGCAGCGAAAAGAATTGCCGTCGAACGGTGCATGATCGGACCCTCCACTTACGATATCCTTACCTGGAAGATCTTTATGCCTCGGCGCGCCGATTTACACGTAACATAGTGTAACCGTTGTCGACAGATATTGAGCTGGGGTTATCGCCTTGGAAATATTGGCGAACCCTGCGGAGCCCCCATGACAACTGCCGTTCCGCAAGCGAAAGACGCTGAGATTGATCGCGACGCACCCTGCCGAAACCACGCCCCCCAGGAGAGGGGCTCCTCTCGAAGTCCTGCTCGTCTTCCTCAAGCTCGGGCTGACCTGTTTCGGGGGACCGATCGCGCATCTCGGCTATTTTCGAGATGAATTCGTCGTCCGCCGCCGATGGCTCGATGAGCAGGCATACGCCGATTTAGTCGGACTGTGCCAGTTCCTGCCGGGGCCGGCCAGCAGCCAGGTGGGCTTTTCCGTCGGACTGATACGGGCCGGCTATTGGGGCGGGCTGGCTGCCTGGACAGGATTCACCCTGCCTTCGGCGATCGCCCTGGTGCTGTTCGCCTACGGCGCAAGCGCCCTCGGCGGCCCGATTGGAATCGGCCTGCTGCATGGCCTGAAGCTGGTCGCCGTGGCCATCGTCGCCCAGGCAGTCTGGGGCATGGCACGCAATCTTTGTCCGGACCGCCGACGTGCGTCCATCGCCCTCCTGGCGACACTGATCATTCTTTTCAGCGCCGCTTCGCTGGCCCAGATCGCCGCAATCCTGCTGGGAGGCGCTGCGGGGGTGTGGTTGTGCCGGACCGCACCGCCGGCCTCCGGCGGCCATATCGCCGTGCCGGTGTCCCGCAAGGTGGGAAGCCTGGCCCTGACGATGTTCGTCCTGATCCTCGTCGGCCTGCCCGTCGTTCGCGGCCTCAGAGCCGTGCAGGGTGTCGCGCTGTTCGACGCGTTCTACCGGTCGGGGGCGCTGGTGTTCGGCGGCGGCCACGTCGTGCTGCCGCTGCTGCGCGAAGCCTTCGTCGGGTCCGGCTGGGTGACCGACGACGCCTTCCTCTCCGGCTACGGTGCGGCACAGGCGGTTCCGGGGCCTCTTTTCACTTTCGGCGCCTATCTCGGCACCGTCGTCGGTCCGTCACCACACGGCCTGACGGGGGCCGCGCTCGGCCTGATCGGGATATTTCTTCCCGGCATGCTGATCCTTATCGGCGCGTTGCCCTTTTGGGACAGCTTCCGGAAACGCACCCAGGTCCAGGCCATGATGCGCGGCGTCAATGCCGCGGTCGTCGGGCTGCTGGGGGCGGCGCTCTACAATCCGGTGTGGACGACTTCGGTCAAGACACCGGGGGATTTCGGCATCGCCCTTGTCGGTTTCGTTCTCCTTACGGCATGGCGCGCGCCGCCCTTGGTTGTCGTCGCCCTCTGTGCCGTTGGGGGAATAGTCCTTGCCTGAGCTGAGCGCCGAGAACACCACCAGCCAGACCACGGCGCGGAAAAGGGGCGGCAAGTGAGACAAAACCCCGGGGCAGAAAATTGTCCGACTGCCAGCGCATCCTTCGAGACGCCGCCTTCGGCGGCTCCTCAGATGAGGAAAATCTTCGGGGCAGGCCCCGGCTCGAAGGATGTTGTCGCGAGTGAGGCTTGGTGGGCCCGGAGGGACTCGAACCCCCAACCAAGCCGTTATGAGCGGCCCGCTCTGACCATTGAGCTACAGGCCCCACCGTTCCGCCGCCCTTTGGCGATGGGCCGACTCACCTGACGCTCGGGATACAAGCGTCAGGATCGGGCCATTGGCGAAGGAGGCGTGAGTTTCAGGTGTGTTGGGACGACGGTCAAGACCAATGAGAAAGGGCCGGTCGCCCGGCCCCTTCCTTCACCTCAGGTATCCAGGAAGCTGCGCAGCTTACGCGAGCGGCTGGGGTGCTTGAGCTTCCTCAGTGCCTTGGCCTCGATCTGGCGGATGCGTTCGCGAGTCACCGAGAACTGCTGCCCCACCTCTTCCAGGGTGTGGTCGGTGTTCATGCCGATGCCGAAGCGCATGCGCAGGACCCGTTCCTCGCGCGGCGTCAGGCTGGCGAGAACCCGCGTTGTGGTCTCCCGCAGATTAGCCTGGATAGCCGCATCGAGCGGCAGAACGGCGTTCTTGTCCTCGATGAAATCGCCGAGATGGCTGTCCTCTTCGTCGCCGATGGGCGTTTCGAGCGAAATCGGCTCCTTGGCGATCTTCAGCACTTTGCGCACTTTTTCCAGCGGCATGGACAGTTTTTCCGCCAGCTCCTCGGGCGTCGGCTCGCGGCCGATCTCGTGCAGCATCTGGCGGCTGGTGCGCACCAGCTTGTTGATCGTCTCGATCATATGCACCGGGATGCGGATGGTACGCGCCTGGTCGGCGATCGACCGGGTGATGGCCTGGCGAATCCACCAGGTTGCATAGGTCGAAAACTTGTAGCCGCGGCGGTATTCGAACTTATCCACCGCCTTCATTAGGCCGATATTCCCCTCCTGGATCAGGTCGAGGAACTGCAAGCCGCGGTTGGTGTATTTCTTGGCGATGGAGATCACCAGGCGCAGATTGGCCTCGATCATCTCCTTCTTCGCCTTGCTGGCTTCGCGCTCGCCCCTCTGCACGGTCGCCACGATGCGGCGCCATTCGGACACCGGCAGCGCGGCCTCCTGCGAGACGGCGCCGATGGAGGTGCGGATATCGTTCACCTCCCTCGCATGCTTGAGTGAGAAGTCCTTCCACCCCTTGCCCGGGCGCTCGGCCACGCGGTCCAGCCAATTGGGATCCAGTTCGCTGCCGAAATAGCTGTCGAGGAAATCCTGGCGCTTGATCTTGCACGATTCGGCAAGGCGCAGCAGCTTGCCCTCCAGCCCCATCAGGCGGCGGTTGAGTTCGTTCATATGATCGACCAACTGCTCGATGCGGGCGTTATTGAGGTGGACGCCCTCCATCAGCGACACCAGCTCGCTCTTCAGCTTGTCGTATTTCTTCTCGGTCGCCGGCGCCACCTTGTCGCCCTTGTGCAGGGCTGCCAGGCGCTGCTCCTGCACCTTCTGCATCCGGTCATAGGTCTCGGCGATGCTTTCCAAGGTTTCCAGGACCTTGGGCATGAGGGCCGACTCCATGGCGGCGAGCGAGATGCCGCTTTCCTCGGTCTCGCCTTCCTCGGCCACCGCAACGGCGCCTTCCCCCTCTTCGTCGGGCGGACCTTCCCGTTCCGGCTGCTCCTCCTCGGGTTCTTCCGCCGGGGCGGCGCCGACCTCTTCCTCTGGCGGGCCGGCCTCGAGTTCCTCTTCCGAAATATCGGCGCGCGGGCTGCCGTAAGTGGCGTCGAGATCGATGATATCGCGCAGCAGCATCTTGCCTTCGACCAGGGCGTCATGCCATTCCAGCACGGCGCGGATGGTCATCGGGCTTTCGCAGATGCCGCCGATCATCATGTCGCGGCCCTGCTCGATGCGCTTGGCAATGGCGATTTCGCCCTCGCGCGAGAGCAGCTCCACCGAACCCATTTCACGCAGATACATGCGCACCGGGTCATCGGTACGGCCGAGATCTTCCTCGTCCACGTTACCGGCGGTGACCATCTCGGTTTCACCCGAGAAGTCTTCCTCGGCGGCGGCGGCCTCTTCGCCTTCCTCGCTCTCGACCAGGTTGATGCCCATCTCGGACAACATGGCCATCGTGTCCTCGATCTGCTCCGAAGACACTTCGTCGGGCGGCAACGCCTGGTTCAACTCGTCATAGGTGATGTAGCCGCGCTCCTTGCCGCGCGCCACCATCTTCTTGACGGCGATGCCCAAGGTGTCGAGCAACGGACCATCGAGATTCTCTTCCTGCGTCTCAGAGACATCCGCCGCATTCGTCGCTTTATTTGCCATCCAGTCTCCGCTCCCCACCGACGCCCCCCTGACCACCGGGGTAGACGCCGCCATGGCGATGAACCACGAGGAGTGCCCTTCCCTGCCGCATTGTCGCAATGCCGGCCGGAAGATCAGGCCCTCCCCTACTCACGTATCGTCGCCCTGCCTCTTCGAGGACCACAGGGCGCTCAAATATGCAAACGTCTCGTCCGATAAATCCGCGCCAGCCTGCTGTTCGGCCTGCCTCAATTCGGCCACGAGTTCCTTCTGCGCATAAAGCTTGAAAACATGTTCCCATAATTCGCGCACTGCCTCGACCGGAGCGTCGGGCTTAAGATACGCGCGTTGATCATGGGCATTGGCTTCCAGAAGGCAGTTCAATATCTGCGAAAAGCCGCATGAGCGTAGGTGGCGCTGCACCCCCTCGGAATCAAGGCTGCCCCAGCCATCGAGGTGCTTTAAGACTTCCTGACGAAGATTGTCAAGCGGCGAATCCGAGAAGTGCAGCCCGCCCAGCCGTTCCGCCACCTCTTCCAGGAGCTCCGGATGGGTTATGACCATCAACAACAGCATCCTCTCCTGGATCTGCCATGCCGGCGGCGGTGCGGGCGGAAGCCCGGCCCCCGGCAGGCGCCCGTCCGATCCGCGGTCGATCGAACGCCGTCTTCCCTGTGTGTTCCGTCCCCCTCCCGGGGCGGCTCTGAAGGTTCCATGGAGTAGCGGCCGGGCCGGGCGAAAGGCCTCCCACAGCTGCGAGCGGAAATGACGGCGGTATTGCTCCTGGACCCCGCCGTCGGCGATCCGCCCCACCATGTCCATCAAGTCCCGCTCCAACGCCGCCCGGCGTTCCGGCGTGTCGGTCCGGTGGTTAGCCAGCGCCTGGCTCCACAGCACCGTCGACAGGGGCACGGCCCGCTCGAGCACCTCCTGCATGGCGGCAGGGCCGTTGGCGCGGATCAGGCTGTCGGGGTCCTCGGGTGCCGGTACGGTGGCGAAGGCCAGCGACAATCCCGGCTTCAGCAAAGGCAAGGCCCGTTCCGCCGCCTTGTATGCAGCGCGCTGGCCGGCGGCGTCACCGTCCAGGCAGATGATCGGCTCGGGCGCCATCCGCCATAGCAACTCGATCTGCTGCTCGGTCAACGCCGTTCCCAAGGGTGCCACGGCATGGGCGAACCCGCCGCGATGGAGCGCGATGACGTCCATATATCCCTCGCAGACGATAATGCTGCCTGCCTTTGCCGCGGACTCGCGCGCCTGCGCCAGCCCGTACAGAACTCCCCCCTTGTGAAACAGCGGAGTGTCGGGAGAGTTCAAATATTTCGGCTGGCCGTCGCCCATTATCCGGCCACCGAACGCGATAATCCTTCCGCGCCGGTCGGTGATGGGGAACATCACCCTGCCGCGGAAGCGGTCATAGGCGTCGCCGCCGCCCTCGGGCATGATCAGCAGCCCGGCCTCGACCGCCAATGCCTCCGGGATCGACGCCGCCTTCAGGGCGGATTTCAACGCCGTCCGGCTGTCGGGGGAATACCCCAGGCGGAACCGCCCGATGACCTGCTCATCGAGCCCTCTCTGGCGCAGATAGTCGAGCGCGGCGCGACCGTTGGGGCTGCGCAGCTCGCGTTCGAAGAAGGACGCGGCGGCTTCCATCGCATCATAGAGTGATGCCGCATGCCGCGCCCGCTCGCGCTCCTCCGGAGCCTGCGCAGGCACCTCGAGGGATGCCTCCGCCGCCAGACGCTCCACCGCTTCCGGGAAGCTCAAATGGTGCGTCTGCATCTCGAAAGTGATGACGTCGCCGTGCGCCCCGCAGCCGAAGCAGTGATAGAAGC
This sequence comes from Pseudomonadota bacterium, assembly GCA_021793155.1. Lineage (GTDB taxonomy): Bacteria > Pseudomonadota > Alphaproteobacteria > Rhodospirillales > Magnetospirillaceae > DUZF01. Next base: position 313,395 of record JAJYTF010000002.1, read on the forward strand.
CCTTGTCCTCATTGACGGTGAAACTGGGGGTCTTTTCGTTGTGGAACGGGCACAGGCCGGAATGATCGCGGCCTTTCCTGGTGAGCTTCACCCGGCGCCCGATGACGCTGACCAGGGAAAGCCGTGCGCGCAGTTCGTCGAGAAACGACGGGGGAAAGGCCATTTAGCCCAGCTGCTGTTTGACGACCGCGCTGGCTTTGGTGAAATCCATGCGCCCGGCATAGCGCTCCTTCAAGGCCGCCATCGTGCGCCCCATGTCCTTCAGGCTTTGCGCCCCGATCTCGGCGATGGTCTCCTTCACCGCGGCCAGGGTCTCCTCGGGCGAGAACTGCACCGGAAGGAACCGTTCGATGATGGCGATCTCTTCCGCTTCCTGCTGGGCCAGTTCCAGTCGCCCGCCCTGCTCGTACAGCGCGATGCTTTCACGGCGCTGCTTGATCATCGACTGGAGCATCGACAGGATTTCATCCTCGCTGATGCCATCGGCAACGCCGCGCGGCCGCGCGGCGATGTCACGATCCTTGAGCGCCGCAAGAATCAGGCGCACCGTCGACACGGTACGTGTATCCTTGCCAAGCATGGCTGCCTTCAATGCATCGTTGAGCTGTTTGCGCAACATGACGCACCGCCTCTCCCCCAGATCGCCGGAAGCTTGGGAGGCTACAGCAAATCGCACCCAAAAGCAAGTTTGCAACCCATTGAAAAGTCATGATTTTTCAAAAACAATCGAACACTTGACGGGGCAGCCCAATTTGCCTATCTACACCCCAATTTGCCTGCACGCACGTGGCCGATCGACCGGCCGCCGGGGACGAGCGCGACCTTCACGTCGGCTCGTTCACGGTTGCGCGCGGCCCATCGAACCATCAAGGGATCACGCATGACACAGGATTCGCCCGACGCCCTCGACTTCAGCGCGCGTCCGCCGGGGGCCACGGCGGCGGTGGTGCTGGCCGACGGTTCGGTGCTGTGGGGACGCGGCGTCGGCGCGCCCGGCAATGCCGTCGGCGAGGTGGTATTCAACACCGCCATGACCGGGTATCAGGAGGTCCTGACCGATCCCAGCTATGCCGGGCAGATCATCACTTTCACCTTTCCCCACATCGGCAATGTCGGCGCCAACGGCGAAGACGTGGAATGCCAGACCCCGGCGGCACGGGGAGCGATCCTGCGTGCCGACGTCACCGATCCGTCCAACTGGCGGTCCACCCGGCATCTCGACGCCTGGATGAAGGCCAACGGCATCGTCGGGGTTTGCGGCATCGACACCCGGGCCCTGACCCGGCGAATCCGCGACGCGGGCGCGCCCAACGGCTCCATCGTCCACGCGCCGGACGGGGATTTCGACCTCGCCGCCCTGCATCGCACCGCCAAGGAATGGCCGGGGCTGATCGGCATGGACCTGGCCAAGGAGGTGACCTGCCTCCAAACCTATAGCTGGGACGAGACGCTGTGGCGCCTCGGCCTGGGATTCGGCCGGCAGACGGAGCCGCGCCTCCATGTCGTCGCCGTCGACTATGGCGCCAAGCGGAACATCCTCAGATGCCTGGCCGACGCAGGATGCCGCGTCACCGTCGTGCCCGCCACGGCGACGGCCGACGACGTGCTGCGCCACCGGCCGGACGGAGTGTTCCTGTCCAACGGCCCGGGCGATCCGGAAGCCACCGGCGAATATGCCGTGCCGATGATCCAGGGCGTGCTGGCAGCGTCCTTGCCGCTGTTCGGCATCTGCCTCGGCCACCAGATGCTGGCCTTGGCCCTGGGCGGCAAGACCCGCAAGATGGAGATCGGCCATCGCGGCGCCAATCATCCGGTCAAGGATCTGGCTACCGGAAAAGTCGAGATCACCAGCCAGAATCATGGCTTCGCAGTGGTCGAAGACAGCCTGCCCGACGGGGTGACGGTGACTCACCGCTCGCTGTTCGATGGCTCCGTGGAAGGGCTGCGAGTGGAGGGCCGGCCGGTTTTCTCGGTCCAATACCACCCCGAAGCCAGCCCCGGCCCGCAGGACAGCCACTATCTGTTCCAGCGATTCGTCGAGTTGATCGAAGCCCACAAAGGCTGAGCTCCTTTCCGCCTCTGTGGTTAATTTTTACACCGGATTGCCAATAGAATGCCCAAACGGACAGACCTCCACTCCATCCTCATCATCGGCGCCGGTCCGATCGTCATCGGACAGGCCTGCGAATTCGACTATTCCGGCGTGCAGGCCTGCAAGGCGCTGAAGGAGGAGGGGTACCGGGTCGTCCTGGTGAATTCCAATCCGGCCACCATCATGACCGACCCCGGCCTGGCCGACGCCACCTATATCGAGCCGATCACCCCCGAGACGGTGGCCAAGATCATCGAGAAGGAGCGCCCGGACGCCCTGTTGCCCACCATGGGCGGGCAGACGGCCCTCAATACCGCCATGGCGCTGGCCGACGCCGGCGTACTGGAAAAGTTCGGCGTCGAGATGATCGCCGCCAAGCGCGAAGTGATCGCCAAGGCCGAGGACCGCCTGCTGTTCCGCGACGCGATGGACAAGATCGGCCTCGAATCGCCGCGCTCGCGCCTGGTCAAGACCCTGGCCGAGGCGCGCACCGCCATGGCGCATGTCGGCCTGCCGGCGATCATCCGCCCCAGCTTCACCCTGGCCGGAACCGGCGGCGGCATCGCCTACAACGTCGAGGAATTCGAGCAGATCGTCGCGGGCGGCCTGGCCGCCAGTCCGGTGCAGGAGGTTCTGGTCGAGGAATCCGTCCTCGGCTGGAAGGAGTATGAGATGGAGGTCGTGCGCGACAAGCACGACAACTGCATCATCATCTGCTCCATCGAGAACATGGACCCGATGGGCGTGCATACCGGCGATTCCATCACCGTGGCCCCTGCCCTGACGCTGACCGATAAGGAATACCAGATCATGCGCAACGCCTCGCTGGCCGTGTTGCGCGAGATCGGCGTCGACACCGGCGGATCGAATGTCCAGTTCGCCGTCAATCCACAGGACGGCCGGATGGTGGTCATCGAGATGAACCCGCGGGTGTCCCGCTCCTCGGCGTTGGCCTCGAAGGCCACCGGCTTTCCCATCGCCAAGGTGGCTGCCAAGCTGGCCGTCGGCTACACCCTGGACGAACTGCTGAACGACATCACCGGCGTCACCCCGGCCTCGTTCGAGCCGACCATCGACTATGTCGTCACCAAGATCCCCCGCTTCACCTTCGAGAAATTCCCTGGCACAGACCCCATGCTGACCACTTCGATGAAGTCGGTGGGGGAAGCCATGAGCATCGGCCGCACCTTCCAGGAAAGCCTGCAGAAGGGCCTTCGATCGATGGAGACGGGGCTCACCGGGCTCAACGAGGTGGAAATTGCCGGGGCCGTCACCGACGGCAAAGACGGCGGCTGGGACAAGGACGCCATCAAGGCGGCTCTGTCCCAGCCCCGCGCCGATCGCCTGCTGGTCATTGCCCAGGCCTTGCGTTTCGGCCTGTCGGTAGAAGAAGTGCAGTCCTGCTGCAGCTACGACCGCTGGTTTCTTGAGCAGATCAAGGGCATCGTCGACGCCGAGAACGAGGTGCGCGCCAAAGGCCTGCCCATCGATGCGCCCGGCCTTCTGCGCCTGAAGAAGATGGGGTTCTCGGACGAACGACTGTCCGAACTGTCGGGCAAGACGGTGGTGGAAACCGCGTTCCGCCGCGAAGTGCTGAACGTCAAGCCGGTGTTCAAGCGCATTGACACTTGCGCCGCCGAATTCCCCTCGCGGACGCCATACATGTACTCCTGTTACGAGGGCGACGGCATCCAGCCGCCGGAATGCGAGGCCGAGCCCTCCGAGCGCGACAAGGTGGTCATCCTGGGGGGCGGGCCCAACCGCATCGGCCAGGGGATTGAGTTCGACTATTGCTGCGTCCATGCCGCCTATGCGTTGTCCGAGGCCGGCTGGGAAACCATCATGGTCAACTGCAACCCCGAGACGGTGTCCACCGACTACGACACCTCGGACCGCCTGTATTTCGAGCCGCTGACCGCCGAGACGGTAATCGACCTGGTTCGTCGCGAACAGTCGAACGGCCGGGTGCTGGGCGTCATCGTGCAGTTCGGCGGACAGACCCCACTGAAGTTGGCGGCGGCGCTGGAAAAGGCCAGCATCCCCATCCTCGGCACCTCGCCCGACGCCATCGATCTGGCCGAAGACCGCGAGCGGTTCCAGGTTCTGTTACGCAACCTGGGCCTGCGCCAGCCGGAAAACGGCACGGCGCGGACCCTGCAGGAGGCCCTGCAGGTGGCCGACCGCATCGGCTATCCGGTGGTCATCCGGCCCTCATACGTGCTGGGCGGCCGCGCCATGCGCATCGTCCACGACCCCCTGGGCCTGGAGCGTTATATGAAGGATGCCGTACTGGTCACCGGCAATAATCCCGTACTGATCGACCGCTACCTGTCCGACGCCATCGAGGTGGACGTCGACTGCCTAGCCGACAGCAAGGACGTGTTCGTCGCCGGTATCATGGAGCATATCGAGGAAGCCGGCATCCATTCGGGCGACTCGGCCTGCTCGCTGCCGCCGCATAGCCTTACCCCGCAGGTGATCGTCGAGATCAAGCGCCAGACGGCGCTGCTCGCGCGCGCGCTCAACGTCGTCGGCCTGATGAATGTGCAATTCGCCTTCAAGGACGGCGAGATCTACATCCTCGAGGTCAATCCGCGTGCCAGCCGCACGGTGCCGTTCGTCGCCAAGGCGATCGGCATCCCCATCGCCAAGATTGCGGCGCGGGTGATGGCGGGCGAACCCCTGTCCTCGTTCAACCTGACCGACCGGCCGCTCAAGCATGTGGCGGTCAAGGAGGCGGTGTTCCCCTTCGCCCGCTTCCCCGGCGTTGACATCCTGCTCGGCCCGGAAATGAAGTCGACCGGCGAGGTGATGGGTATCGACGCCGACTTCCGCCGGGCTTTCGCCAAGTCCCAGCTGGGCAGTGGCACCCGCCTGCCGGTGGAAGGTACAGCCTTCCTTTCGGTGCGCGAGGCCGACAAGAGCGGGCTGGTCGAAGTGGCGCGCTGCCTTGTCGGGTTCGGTTTCAAGCTGATCGCCACCAGCGGCACCGCCCAGCACCTTCGCCAGCACGGCATCGAGGTGGGCGTGGTGAACAAGGTGCTGGAGGGACGGCCGCATTGCGTCGACGCCATGCTGTCCGGCCAAGTGCAATTGGTGGTCAACACGACCGAAGGCGCGCAGGCGGTGGCCGACAGCTTTTCGATCCGGCGCACGGCACTGACCCACAACATACCGCACTACACCACGTTGGCCGGAGCGCGCGCCGCAGTCGGTGCGATTGAGGCGCTGAGAGGCGGTGCTCTTGATGTCGCCCCGTTGCAGTCGTATTTTAACACTTCGTTCTAAAGTTGCTCGGCAGCCGGGAGGGCTCGGCTGTGGGGCTATTTGTTTGTTTTTCAGGAAGAACGGATGGAAAAGATCCCGATGACTCCGGGGGGGCTGACCTCCCTCGAGGATGAGTTGAGAGTGCTGAAGTCAGTCGAACGCCCTGCCGTCATCCGGGCCATCGCCGAAGCCAGAGAGCATGGCGATCTGTCGGAAAACGCCGAGTATCATGCGGCACGTGAACGGCAAAGCTTCATTGAAGGCCGCATCACCGAACTCGAGGACATCATCAGCCGGGCCCAAGTCATCGACGTCAGCCAACTGTCGGGCGATACTGTGCGTTTCGGGGCGACGGTGACCTTGGCCGACGAGGACAGCGACGACGAATCGGTGTACCAGATCGTCGGAGCGCACGAAGCCGATATCCGTTCAGGCCGCCTGTCGGTGCATTCGCCGCTGGCCCGCGCCCTAATCGGCAAACATATCGGCGACTCGGTCGAGGTGAGTACGCCGGGCGGATCGAAATCCTACGAGATCGTCGACGTCCGCTTCAGCAGCTGAAAGCGTCCTTCGATACGGCCGCCCTAACAGGGCGGCCTTCTCAGGATGAGGAGCCTGTCACCTAGTCCTGAGGAGCGGTGCTTCGCACCGCGTCTCGAAGAACGGCATCACGGGCCGTCAGCCGACGATTTCGGTCTCGGCAAAGAAGAAGGCGATTTCTTTGGCTGCGTTCTCCAAGGAATCCGAGCCGTGGACCGAGTTGGCTTCCACCGACTCGGCGAAGTCGGCACGGATGGTGCCGGGCGCGGCGTTGGCCGGGTTGGTGGCGCCCATGATCTCGCGGTTGCGGGCAACGGCGTTTTCGCCTTCCAGCACCTGAACGACCACCGGATTGGAGGTCATGAACTCGCATAGATCGTTGAAGAACGACCGCTCGGCATGCACGGCGTAGAACTTCTTGGCCTGATCCTTGGTCAGGTGGAGACGCTTCTGCGCGACGATGCGAAGACCGGCATCCTCGAAACGGGCGTTGATCTTGCCCGTCAAATTGCGGCGCGTGGCGTCGGGCTTGATGATCGACAGAGTGCGCTCGATAGCCATTGGTGTTATGTCCTCGTCTGATTGGGCGCGGTCTCCCCTAAGGGGCGCACCCTTTTTCCCTCTCGACCGCTCCCCGGCCGAAGACGGCGGTTTATACCGTCTTGACGCGGTGCTGGCAACGGACAGCTTTGTAAATATTGTCAGGTCTTCGGTAGAACGACAGCAGCTTTAGCGGCGCTGGCCAGATGACCTGACATATTCAGATGTGTCAGGTCATCTGGTCGATCGTGGCCCCTCGCCGGGCGGGGCCATCCGGCCCTTTGGCCGCGCCCGCAATGGGCGCTGGACGAAATCCTTCCTTTCCAGCCGCCGTTGAGGCGGCGGCCAAGGGGCCGGATGGCCCCGCCCGGCGAGGGGCAAAACCAAAACCGGTGCCCTGGCGCAAACTGAATCTTCGGTTTGCGCCGGGGCACTGGCGTGATATCTGGCTTCCTCCATGCTGCACATCAACGATCTCACCTTTCGCATCGGCGGTCGGCCCCTGTTCGAGGGCGCCACGGTCCATGTTGCCGCCGGCCAGCGGGTCGGCCTGGTTGGCCGGAACGGCACCGGCAAATCGACCTTGTTCAAGCTGATACTGAACGAGCTGCATCCGGATGGCGGTGCGGTGGCGGTGCGCCCGCGCGCCACGCTTGGCCGCGTCGCGCAGGAAATGCCCGAGGGGGAAGCAAGCCTGATCGACTGCGTGCTGGCGCATGATCCGGAACGGACCGCATTGCTGGCCGAGGCCGAAACCTGCCAGGACGGCCACCGGCTGGCCGAACTGCATGAACGGATGGCCGCCATCGACGCCCATTCCGCCCCTGCCCGAGCCGCCGCCATCCTGGCCGGGCTTGGATTCGACGCCGAGGCACAAGGCCGGCCGCTGTCCAGCTTTTCCGGCGGCTGGCGGATGCGCGTGGCCTTGGCCGGGGCCCTGTTCGCCCGCCCTGAGCTGCTGCTGCTGGACGAACCGACCAACCACTTGGATCTGGAGGCGACGCTGTGGCTGGAGAGCTATCTGGCCACCTATCCCGGAACGTTGATCGTCATCAGCCATGACCGCGAGTTGCTGAACGCGGTGGCCGACCGCATCGTCCATATCGACCAGGGCAGGCTGGTGGCCTATGGCGGCAACTACGACCGCTTCGAACAGGTGCGTCGCGAGAAAATGGAGCTGGCCGCCAAGGCTGCGGCGAAGCAGCTGGAACAGCGGCGCAAGCTGCAATCGTTCATCGACCGCTTCCGCGCCAAGGCGACAAAGGCGGCGCAGGCCCAGAGCCGCATCAAGATGCTGGAACGGCTGGGGCCGCCCATCTCGGTGATCGAGGATCGGCCGATCAGCTTCGACTTCCCCGATCCCGAGCCACTATCGCCGCCGGTGGTGGCGATCGAGCGAGGACTGGCCGGCTACGCGCCCGGCAAGGCCGTGCTGCGCAATCTCAGCTTCCGCATCGATATGGACGATCGCATCGCCCTGTTGGGCGCCAACGGCAACGGCAAGTCCACCCTGGCCAAGGTGCTGGCCGGGCGCTTGCCCCTGTTGGAGGGAACGTTGCAGCGTTCCCCCAAGCTGCGGATCGGCTATTTCGCCCAGCATCAGACAGAGGAATTAAATCCTCAGGCGACCGCCTTCGCCCATATGCAGGCGCTGATGCCGCTGGCGCCGGAAACCAAGGTCCGGGCCCAGCTCGGTCGTTTCGGCTTTTCCCAGGAACGGGCCGACGTGGCTGTGGCAAGCCTGTCCGGCGGCGAGAAGGCGCGGCTGCTGTTCGCCTGCATGAGCCGCGACGCGCCCCATCTGATGATCCTCGACGAGCCGACCAACCATCTCGACATCGACAGCCGCGAGGCCCTGGTCTCGGCGCTCAATGCCTATGACGGCGCGGTGGTCCTGATCAGCCACGATCCGCATCTGATCGAACTGGCGGCCGACCGCCTGTGGCTGGTCGGCGAGGGGCAGGTCAAGCCGTTCGACGGAGACCTCGATGCCTACAAACGCCTCCTCCTCGACCAGGCGCGCGAAAGTCGCCGGGAGGGGCGCGAATCCCGGCCGGCAGCCCCCAACAGGAAGGAGGGGCGCCGCGCCGCAGCCGAACTGCGCGTCCAGCTGGCGCCGCTGCGCAAGGCCGCGCAAGATGCGGAGAAGCTGGTGGAAAGCCTAGGCAAGAAGAAGGCGCGGCTGCAGGAGCAACTGGCCGACCCGGCCCTCTACACCGGCCCGCCCGACCAGGTGGCCGCCGTCCAGCGCGAGCTGGGAGAGGCGGAAAAGGCCCTGGCCGCCGCCGAGGAAGCCTGGTTCACCGCTCATGAAGAGCTTGAGGCGGCGCAGGGTGCGGCATAAACGGTAACGTCATTGCGAGCCCGAGGCGAAGCAATCCAGTGCATCGTTGAAAACGCGGATTGCTTCGTCGCGCTGCTCCTCGCAATGACGTGAATGCCCCTTAATGCATAGTGCCGAGCCAGTCGGACACCTGCCGTTCCGCCTCGTCGCGGGCTATGCCGTACCGCTCCTGGATGCGCCCGACCAGTTGGTCGCGGTTGCCCTCCAGCCGCGCCAGATCGTCATCGGTCAGGTCTCCCCACTTCTCGCGCAGCTTGCCTTTGAACTGCTGCCAGTTACCCGATACCTGATCCCAATTCATTCCCTGCTCCTTCCCTTGGATACAAAGGAAAGAACAGCGTGTGAGGGCCGTCGTTCCTATTTGCGCAGGATTTTCGGCACGCGGTTGCTGCCGGTCCGCAGACGATACGCATCCGGCATGCGCGATCCCAGGAGTGGACGCAGGTAAAGGCGAAACGCATCGGTGATGTCGGTACCCGATGCCGCGATGTATTCGTCCGGCATGGTGCGGGTCTTGCCGGCGACGGCGGATAGCGGCATCAGCTTGTAGTCGACCGAATAGAAACCCGTCCGCTGGATGGTGACCGATCCGTCGCAGTCGTCCCACATGGCGTACTGCACGGCCTTTTCGCCGACCTCGCGGGCTTCCCGCTGATCGACGTCCGAAACACAACCGGCGAAGGATCGCTGCAGATAGCCGAGGGTATCGCCGCGCACCCGTTTCAGCTTCAGCTCGCTGCGCACCGCTTCGGTCAGCAGATCGGCCAGAGCGCCGGTCCCGGACAGTTGGACGTTGCCATGGGCGTCCCGCTCCATCTGCGTGGCCAGCTTGGCGGCGATCGGCAGGCCCGAGCCGTCGTGGATGCCCTCGGACACGGCGACGACGCACCGCCCGTAGCGATCGTGCATGCTCTTCACGTCGCCCAGGAAACGCTCCAGGTCAAACTCCCGCTCCGGCAGATAGATCAGATGCGGGCCGTCATCGGGAAACTTCTTGCCCAGAGCCGAGGCAGCGGTCAGGAAGCCCGCATGGCGCCCCATCACTACCGCGATGTACACCCCGGGCAAGGCCCAGTTGTCGAGATTTGCCCCCATGAAGGATTGCGCGACGAACCGTGCGGCCGAGGGAAAACCGGGGGTATGGTCGTTCTCCACCAGGTCGTTGTCGATGGTCTTGGGGATATGGATGCAACGCAACGGATAACCGGCTTTGGCCGCTTCTTCGCTGACGATGCGCACGGTGTCCGAGGAATCGTTGCCGCCGATATAAAAGAAATAGGCGACACCATGCGCCCGCAGGACCTTGAAGATCTCCTGGCAATAGGCAAGATCGGGCTTGTCGCGGGTCGACCCCAGAGCCGATGCGGGGGTCTCGGCGACCATCTCCAGGTTGTGGGTGGTTTCCTGGGTAAGGTCGAGAAACTCCTCGTCGACGATCCCGCGCACGCCATGCAAGGCACCATATACCCGTTCGACATTGCGGAACTTTCGGGATTCCAGGACCGCCCCGACCATTGATTGGTTGATCACTGCCGTCGGACCGCCGCCTTGGGCAACCAGAACCTTGCCACCGAGCATCGTCATCCTCCCTCTCTTCCCGCGCCCACTGCGCGCGCCTTCTCTTCCCAACCGCCCCGGTCGGTCTGCTGGTAATAGGTGAGGTCGTAACCCCGATCTTTCCAATCTTTCCACAAGGCGCGGGCGGCCTGGAGCGCCGCCTCGTCATTGCCGTCGAACAGCAGCAGGCAGCGGGCGAACGCCGTCACATGGGCGGACACGACGCCGTCGGTCAGCAGCAGCACGTCCGCGCCGTTCGGGTTTTCGTCATGTTCGGTGAGGTAGATGGGCTGCAGTTCGGCATCGCCGTCGCGGGGCGTGCCGTGAGGCAGCCAGGAGGCCGGATCCCAGGTCCACAAATGGGCGTCGAGAAACGCCACCCGCTCAGCCGAGCCGGACATCACGACGGCTCGATGCCCAGCCTCCAGCACCTTTTCGAGAAGCTTGGGAAGCGCCTGCTCCAGCGACGAACGCTGCAGATGATAAAAGCCGATGCGGGTGCTCATGACGGAGATACTCTACCCCTGGCATCGATCCTCGACCAGATGGACCAACAGCCGGATACCGAAACCGGTGGGGCCCTCGGCGGCGAGAGGACCGTCCTCCTCCGCTTCCGAGGTGCCTGCGATGTCGAGATGGGCCCAGGGCAGGCCATCGGGAACGAAATGCTGGAGGAACCGTGCAGCGTGCAACGCGTCGGGGTCATGCCCCCAGCTGCAGTTGCGCAGGTCGGCGATCGAACTCTTGAGCGCCTCGTCATAGGCGTCCGTCAGCGGCAACCGCCACAGCGGCTCGTCTTCCGCCTCGCCCGCCAGGAACAACGTCTCGGCCAGGGCGTCGTCGGCGGTGAACAGGCCGGCCCGGTGACGGCCCAGTGAAACCTCGACCGCCCCGGTCAAGGTCGCCAAATCCACCATCAGGGCCGGTCGACAGGTGGCCGCGGCGAAAGCCAACGCGTCAGCAAGGGCCAGCCGGCCTTCCGCATCGGTGTCGACGATCTCCACGCTCAGACCGGCATAGCTCTTGACTACGTCGCCGGGACGCGTGGCGCGTCCCGACGGCATATTTTCGGCGATCACCAGCACGCCGACGGCGTTCACCGGCGCATGTCGGGCGGCCAGGGCATGGATGGTGCCGGCCACCGCGGCGGCGCCCGCCATGTCGCCCTTCATTTCCTCCATGTCTTCCCACGGCTTGATGTCGATGCCGCCGCTGTCGAAGGTAATACCCTTGCCGACGAAGACCAGTGGCCCATCCTCGCGCTCCCCCCCCTGCCAGCGCAACATCACCAGGCGAGGTGGGATGGAACTTCCCTGCCCGACTGCCTGCAACAGGGTCAGGCCAGCCTGCCGCGGGTCCACCTGCTCGACCCGCACCCCCAGATCCGCAAGGCGGTCGAGCTGGCGGCAGAAGCCATCCGGATTCAGCTCGTTGCCAGGCGCCACCACCAGGTCGCGCGCCCAGGCCGAGGCCACCGCCACCGCAGCCAGCTGGCTGAAGCGGGCCTCCGCAAGAGCGGGGTCAGGGGTGGCAACCACGACCTCGACCAGGCTCCACGCCTCGTCGGGGTCCGGCTTCGAACGATAGCGCGCCGGCGGGCGCCAGGCCCTGAGGCACATCCCGTAGGCCAATTCGGCCGCATCCTCGGACGAAACGTCGAGACTGAGATCCAGCCGGACGATCCCGCTGTCGGCCAACTCGGCGAACAGGTTGCCGCCGATGCGGCGCAGCCGTTTGGCGTCGCGTTCCTCGGGCGGCCCCATGCCGACCAGGACCAGCCAGCCCGAGGCGGTCAGCACCGGCAGGACGTCGTCCTCATCGCCCTTGAACCGGTGCCGGCCGGCGAGCGCGCGGGTCACCAGACCGTCGGCGTCGGCGATGCGCGCCGAGGCAAGCTGCTGCCCGCCGGGAGCGACACCAAGTGCAAGCGCCTCTGGCGCTTTCCCGCTCTCGGCGGCCGGAACGAAGCGGATTGTCAGCAACGGATGACACCGAGTGGCGCAACCATCACCGGCTTATTTCTGCTCGTAAGTCTCGGCGACCAGACGGTCGAGCAGGCGAACGCCGAAGGCGGTCGCGCCTTTCGGCGTCACCGATCCGTCCTTCTTCGCCCAGGTCACGCCGGCGATGTCGAGATGGGCCCATTTGGTGTCTTTGACGAAGCGCTTGAGGAACATGGCGGCGGTAATGCTCCCGCCTTCCCGCCCGCCGGTGTTTTTCATGTCGGCGATGTCCGACTTGATCTGCTTGTCGTAGGGATCGTCGAGGGGCATGCGCCACAACAATTCGCCCACCTCCTTGCCAGCGGCCATGAGCCTGGCGGCCAGATCCTCGTCGTTAGCGAACAGGCCGGCATAGCGGTCGCCCAGCGAAATGATGATGGCGCCGGTCAGCGTCGCCAGGTCGATCATCGCCTGCGGCTTGAAACGGTCCTGGGTGTACCAGAGGGCGTCGGCCAGGACGAGGCGCCCTTCGGCGTCGGTATTGATCACTTCGATGGTCTGACCCGACATGGAGGTGACCACGTCGCCGGGACGCTGCGCGGATCCCGAGGGCATGTTCTCCACCAGGCCGACGACACCCACCGCGTTGACCTTGGCGTTGCGCAGGGCCAGAGCCTTCATCACGCCGATGACCACGGCGGCGCCACCCATGTCCCACTTCATGTCTTCCATGTTCGCCGCCGGCTTGATGGAAATGCCGCCCGAGTCGAAGGTCACACCCTTGCCGACGAAAGCCACGGGAGCCGCATTTTCATCCTCGGCGCCCATCCAGCGCATCACCACCAGCTGCGATTCGCGCTCGCTGCCCTGGCCGACGCCAAGCAGCGCGCCCATCCCCAGCTTGCGCATCTGCTTCTCGCCCAGGATCTCTACGTCGACCCCGGAGTCGGCCAGGCTCTTGGCTCGCTCGGCCAGGCTCTCCGGATAGATGACGTTGGCCGGCTCGCTTGCCAGGTCGCGGGTCATGAACACGCCTTCGGCGATGCCGTCCAGAACGGAGAAGCGCCGTTTAGCCGCCGAATGTTCGTCGAGCATGATCACCACTTTGCCGACGCTAGGTTTCTCCTCGGTCTTTTCCTTGGTACGGTACTTGTCGAAGCGATAGGAACGCAGACGGGCACCGAAGGCGACGTGGGCCGCCAGGTGGTCCGCCGCCAGGGAACATCCCTCGATGGCATCGACAGCGATGGTGACCACCTCGTCACCGGCGGCCTGGAGCTGGGCCATCACCATGCCGCCCCAGCCTTCGGCGGCCTGAACATCGACATCCTCCGGTTTGCCGAGGCCGACCAGCAGCAAGCGCTGCACCTCGAGACCGTTGGGCGCCACCAGCAGCAGCGTCTGATCCTTCTTTCCTTCGAAACGGCTGGCCGCCATGGCCCGGGTGATCAGGCCGTCTGTCTTCTCGTCAAGCTGACGGGCGGTGGGGCTCGGCTTGCGTCCCTCGAGGACGGATATGACGAGGGCGCCCTCGGCGGGCTGGCTGGCCTTGGCGAAAGAGATCTTCATGGGTGTCGGGTTCCTTTTGCAGGCGGACATGCCGTTGCCAAGGAATGTAACATCCGGATTCGGGAAGGAAAGGTCTTAGCCTGCATTTCTCATGCCCGCGCTGCCGGCGGGGCAGTGAGACATGCAGGTTAGCCGACGATTTCTTCCTCGACCGGCGAAACCTCGACGGACTGCCCGGTCATCTCGCGGCGATCGCGTGAGAACAGCCAAAACACGCCGCCCGGCAGGGCGATGAGGATGGTCACCAGGCCGAACAGCACCGACATGGCCGCTGCCTGGGCCGCCGGCACGCCGACAAAACCAAAAACGGTGACCATGGCCACTTCGCGGGCGCCCCAGCCGGCGATGGAAATGGGCAAGGTAGCGACCAGAATGACCGGCGGCACCAGAACCAGGCAGTCGAGGACCGACACCGGTGCATCCAGACCCAGGGCCAGGACCCAGACCACCAGCGCCAGGTTGACGTGGCCGAGAATCACCACGATCAATGTCGGCAAGGCGTTGCACGGACGCAGGAAGAGTCGGCGCGTATCGCCAGCCAGGCGGGTGAACCCGCTCACCAGCCGCGAATGCAGCAGCGAGGAAGGGAGGCGGTCGAGCAGAGCCAGCACCAGGATACCGGCGACGGCAGCGGCGCTCAAAGTGGGGAACACCCACAAGCCCGAGCTGTCCCGCAGGCGGCCGGCGAGCAGCGGCTGCGTCGCGGCGACCAGCACCACCAAGCCGAACACCGTCGCAACCCGCTCCAGCATCACCGAATTGATCGACGCGCCGAGGCCCAAGCCCGCCTGCCGAGTCTTCCAGATGCGCACGGCATCGCCACCCACCGCGCCGGGCAGCACCTGGCCGAAGAAATTGCCGATGCAGAACAGTTCGCAAGCCTTGCCGAACGGTAGCCATGCGCCGATCGCCCTCAGCACCAGCTGCCAGCGGCCGGCGCAGATCATCACTTGCACCACCTGCAGCAGAAATGCCGCAAAGAACATGCCCGGCGCAACGCCCCTGCCGATCTTCCAGGCGGTCGGCAGGTCGACCTTGGCCTGCAGGTACCACAAGGCCCCGCCCGTCAGGGCGATCTTCGCCCCCCAGGAGGCCCAACGCTTGATCATCGAAATGTCACCGGACTGAGAAATATCACCGGGCTGCCATAGCCGTTCGGCATCCCCGCTTGCCGAAGGGATGACGAGACCAAGCCACTATCCTGCCGACGGGGCTCAAGTCAAGGACTGCAGCCGAACCGGCTGAAACCGGCGGCCCCAGTGGCCCGGTTCCGCCTCGAACACGCCGGCGATGACCGTACCGCATCCGGCGCAACGCCCTGCCGGGTCAAGGCCCCAGCTTCCCAGCTGGTACCAGTCGCGTTCGATCAGCAGGCGCCTGCAGGCCGGACAGAAGGTGCTGCCGCCGCCGACATCGTGGATGTTGCCGGTGTAGACGAAGCGCAGCCCTTCGGCCATGGCGATGGTCCGGGCGCGGGTCAGCGCCGACGCCGGCGTAGGCGGCGTAGCGGTCATTTTCCAATCGGGGTGGAAGGCGCTGAAATGCAGTGGCACATCGGGGCCCAGATGAGTCGCCACCCAGCGCGCCAGCGACTGCAGCTCTTCGTCTCCGTCGTTGTGGCCGGGGATCAGCAGGGTGGTGATCTCGAACCATACCGAGGTCTGGTGGCGGAGATAATCCAGCGTGTCCAGAACCGGCTGCAGATGTGCCGAGCACAGCGTCTGGTAGAAGTCTTCGGTGAACCCTTTCAGGTCGACATTGGCGGCATCCATGTGGGCGAAGAATTCGCGCCGCGCCTCGGGCGCAATATAGCCCGCGGTGACCGCCACCGTCTTGATCCCGCGGCTATGGCATTCGCGCGCTACGTCGACAGCGTATTCGAGGAAGATCACCGGGTCGTTGTACGTGAAGGCGACCGACCGGCAGCCCAGCCGCATCGCCGCTTCCGCGATGGCCTGTGGCGAGGCCTCATCGTTCAGCCGATCGATCTCCCGAGCCTTGCTGATATCCCAGTTCTGACAGAATTTGCATGTCAGGTTGCAGCCCGCAGTGCCGAAAGACAGTACGGGCGTGCCTGGGAGGAAATGGTTCAGCGGTTTCTTCTCGATGGGGTCGATGCAAAAGCCCGATGACCGCCCATAGGTGGTCAGGACCATCTCGTTGCCCTGGCGGGCGCGAACGAAGCAAAGGCCCCGCTGTTGATCGTGCAGCTTGCAGAAGCGCGGGCACAAGTCGCATTGGATGCGGCCATCCTCCAGCCGATGCCAATAGCGGCCGGGAAACACGGGCGACAGGTGGGTCATGGAATAGATTTAGCCCGTCCGCCGGCCAGCGCAACAAGGAGCGATCGAGTCCGCGCGCCGACTTGCCCATTCGGGCGATGGCACCTGCCACTTCAGCGGAATTGGCGCCGTCGAGGTATCGCCTTCGACCGGTTGCCAGCTCTGCCGCGTTTTGCCCATCCTGCGGCCATAAGACCTGGACCAACCCGGCAACGACAATGGAGGAAACTGAATGAGCTACCTGAACATTCATCCCGGCGAAATCCTTGCCGAAGAGTTCCTCAAGCGGGCAGGCGTCAGCATCAATGAACTTGCGACACAGCTGAAGATTCCCCGCGAGCGGCTGGACGCCATCGTCGACGGCCGTCGGGCCATTTGCCTTGACACAGGCTTGCGCCTGTCCCGTTTTTTCGGGACCTCCGACCGCTTCTGGATCGACGCGCAGGTCACCTACGACCTCGAACAGGCCCGCCAGCAGCAAGCGGTCATCCAGCGCGAAGTGCGGCCGTTCGAGTCCGCCGCCTGACCACCCGACAGCCTGAACCTTTGATCGCCTGATCCTCTAATCGGTTGACCACCAGGCCGGCTCGTCCCATAACGGGGTATCGTCACCCGCCGGGAGAGCAGATCCAATGCGGCTGTTCGGTCGCGTCATTCTCGTGCTCCTCGCGGTGGTCGGCAGTTTCGCCCTGCTGATCACCGCTTTGGGCCTGTGGGCCGCCTTCGCCGCCCGGCCAGCACCGCTACCTTCGCAAATGACGCTCGAACTGGACGTCGACGACGGCGTGGTCGAAGCGCTGCCTGACGGCCCTTTCGCCAGGCTGGGCATGCCCAACGCCTATGCGTTGAAGGACGTGGTCGAAGCGCTTGACAAGGCAGCACGGGATCCGCGGGTCAGCGCGCTGGTGGCGCGCATCGACAGCCCGTCCCTCGGCATGGCGCGCGCCCAGGAACTGCGCGACGCAGTCCTGGCATTTCGCAAATCCGGGAAACGGACAGTCGCCTTCTCCACCAGCTTCGGCGGCTCATCGGCGGGAACCGTGCCCTACTACCTGGCCTCGGCCTTCCAGGAAATCTGGCTGCAGCCCTCGGGAGACGTCGCGTTGACCGGCTTCGTCGCCCAGAGCCCATTCTTCAAGGGCACCCTGGATCTTCTCGGCATCAAGCCGGAATTCTCAGGCCGTTATGAATACAAGACCGCCATCGACATCTTCACCCAGACCAAGTTCACCCGCGAGGGCAAGGAATCGACCGAGCGGCTGGTCGAGTCGTGGAGCCGCCAGGTGACCGACGGCATCGCCCGGGCGCGAAACCTCAAGGCCGAACAGGTGAAGGCCTTGATCGACCGCGCCCCGCTGATGGCCGACGAGGCCCACGAGGCGCAACTGGTGGACCGGCTGGCCTATTGGGACGAGCTGGAAAAGACGCTGACGCAAAAAGGCGTGAAACTGGTTGACCTCGGCGATTACTCGGCGCGCGCCAAGCCAGGTGCCAATGCGGTAAAGGTAGCGCTGGTCTATGGCGTCGGGCCGGTCCAGCAGGGCGAAGACCGCGATGGTCCGCTCTCCGAGGCCGGCGTCATGTCGGCCGAACGGGTCGGCAAGGCCCTGCGCGACGCGGTCAAGGACAGCAGCGTCAAAGCGATCCTGCTGCGTATCGATAGCCCTGGCGGCTCTTACACGGCCGCCGACGCCATTTGGCGCGAGGTGGGCAATGCGCGCGCCGCCGGCAAGCCCGTAGTGGTGTCGATGGGCGACGTCGCCGCCTCGGGCGGGTATTTCGCCGCCATGCCCGCCGACAGGATCATCGCCCAGCCGGGGACCATCACCGGCTCCATCGGCGTCTTCTCCGGCAAGATGGTGCTGGGTGACTTCTGGAAGAAGCTGGGCGTCAGCTGGGACGAGATCCACGACGGCCAGAACGCCACCATGTGGAGTTCGGTCAACGGCTTCTCGCCCGCGGCCTGGGATCGCCTGAATGCCATGCTCGATCGCATCTACGCCGACTTTACCGGCAAGGCCGAGCAGGCCAGGCATATCAAGCCGGAAGACATGGACCGCATCGCCCGCGGCCGTATCTGGAGCGGCGAGGACGCCAAGCGGTTGGGACTGATCGACGACACCGGGGGCTATGCCGAGGCCATGGTGCTGCTGCGCCAGTTGGCCCGTCTGCCGTCGCAGATGCCCATCGATCTGGTGCCGTTCCCGCAGCCCAAGGGGCCGCTGGACTATCTGCTGGAATTGGCCCGCACCGGCCGCCTGCCTGCGGACGTCTCCGGCCACCTGGCAAGCGAGGCCAGGCTGGCTGCAATGACGCAAACGCTGAAGCCGCTGACCGCCCTGTTTCCCGGCCGCGATGACGTCCTTCGCATGCCGCCCGTCGAAGGACACTGAGCGGGTGGGCCGTCGCGAATTCCGCTTCAAACACGGCAGAATTCTCTCTAATCGTCGACGATGATTTGGTGTTTTTCCATCAGGCGATAGACGGTGACGCGGGACACGCCAAGATGTTCGGCGGTCAGTTTTATGCTATTGCGGTTCAACTCCAAGGCCCGGCGCAATAGCGCCTCCTCCACTCCGCGACGCGCCGCCTTCAATGGCTGATTGGCGGCGGCCGACGGAAAATGACTCTGGTCGCCGGCGGGCAATCCCAAATCGTCGGAACGGATCCAAGGCCCGTCGGCCATCACGACGGCACGCCGCAGGCAGCCGATCAGTTCCCGGATGTTCCCCGGCCAGGCATACCGCCGCACCAGGCCGCGCGCATCGGGGCTGAGCCCGAGGATCGGCTTGCCGGCTTCGTCAGCGAAGCGACGAACGAAGTGTTCGGTGAGGCGGTCGATGTCTTCGCCGCGCTCGCGCAACGGCGGCATCTCGACCGTCAGCACGTTGAGCCGGAAGAACAGATCCTCGCGGAAATGCCCCTCGGCCACCGCCTTGCGCAGTGGAACATTGGTCGCCGCGATGACACGGGCATCCACCTTGATCGGATGCACGCAGCCGATGCGGTCGATGGTTCCTTCCTGGAGGAAACGCAGCAAATGCGCCTGCATGTCGAGCGGCAGATCGCCGATTTCATCGAGGAAAAGCGTCCCTTGGTGCGCCGCCTGAATGCGGCCGATCCGCCGTTGGTCCGCCCCGGTAAAGGCGCCTTTTTCATGGCCGAACAGCTCAGATGCGAGCAGCGTCTTGGGCAGCGCCGCACAGTTGATAGGAATAAACGGCCCCGAAGCGCGGCCCGAGCGACGGTGTATGGCGTTCGCAGCCAGTTCTTTTCCGGTTCCGCTTTCGCCGGTTATCAGCACCGGAGCCTCTGCCGCGGCAATCTTCCGCAGCGCCACTTGCAGGCTCTGCACCGCCGAGCTGGCGCCGATCATTGATCGCTCGGCGTCGCCGCCCTGGTCGGCTGGGGCATGCGCCGAAAGCAGCGGGCGCAGCTTTTCGAGCAAGGCCGGATCCTTCTTCGCAAGCTCCAGGACGAGACCGGCCAGAAATTCGCTGCCGAGACCAGCCACCCTATCCCTGGTGAGCTCCACTCCATGGTTATTCGGGCAATACATGGCCCCCCCCTCGCTCGTTGCCGGCAGTGGTGAGTGTTGCAGAACCCTATGTGGCTTTCCCGCCATATTCAGAGTGGCAATCCGTGATTCGGCGTCTATGACTTGGGCGTGAGGAGACGCCCCCTCCACAGACGGAACGCACAATCCCTCCGGATGATTATACCACCGACCAGAGCAGGAAATCGAAAGACAGTGCAGCACGCCACTCTGGCCACAGAGATCGCTAATTAGTGAACATACCCAGGCATAGGCAGGCCAATAGCAATATCATGACATACGCTTTTAATACTTATTTACCGACAAGAATTATACAACACTGAAGACGACATCCCTCTCAAGCTGAAACGCCTTAGAGTTCGCCCCAGCAAAGGCTGTGCGACGAAGGGGGGGCAGAGCGGGATGAGGAACCTATTCGTTTCGGGAATGTGTCTGCTGGCGCTGGCAGCCGGGATGAGGCCAGCCTACGCCCAGTCCGCCGGCCCGGCCATCCAAGGGCCGGCGCCGACATTGGAGAATCCCGGCATCAACGTTACCACTGCCGCACCGGGAAGCCCCAATGTGCTTACTCCGGCCGGAACCCTGGTGGTCGAACCGTCTGTCCAGTACATGCATACGAGCGTCAACACCTTCGTCGCCGGCGGCGTGGCCATCCTCGACACCGTCCTGGTGGGCAACATCCAGGCGACACAAGCCAGCCAGGACGCCGTGAGCGGCATCATGTCGTTCCGCTATGGCATCACCAACCGCTTCGAGGCCGATGCGGTGGTGCCTTACATGTACCGCAATGACAGCACGACCAACACGGTGGTCAGCACCAATAATACGACTGCTACAACAAACGCGCGGGATTCGGCCCTGGGCGACGTCGAGACCTCGTTCCACTACCAGGTCAACGACGGAGATGCGGACTGGCCGATCTTCGTGGGCAATCTGCGGGTAAAAAGCGACACCGGCACGAGCCCCTTCGACGTGCGGCGCAACCCGCTGGGCATCGCCGAACAACTGGCCACCGGCTCAGGCTTCTGGGGCATCGAACCCAGCGTCACGATGATCGCGCCCTCGGATCCCGCGGTATTCTTCGTCAACGCCGGCTATCTGTACAGCGTCCCGACTTCCGAGAATGCCGCCTACAGCTCGACCCAGTCGATCACCGGCGTGAACCCCGGAGGGACGATCCGCATGGGGTTCGGCATGGGGATCGCCCTCAATCAAAAAATCTCCTACTCCATCGGCTACCAGGAAGACTTCATCGCCTCGACCTATCTCAAATTCAATGATGGGACCTCGTTCAAGACGGCCGACCTCTCGGTCGGCATCCTCAACCTCGGCCTCTACTGGCAGATGAATCCGAAATCAGCGATGGCGCTCAATATCGGCGTCGGCGTCACCCGCGATGCCCCTGACATCAGCCTGACCGCCCGCATCCCCTTCTTCCTTCCCGTATTCTAATTCCGACCGCATCAGCGCCTGACCGCGGCCAAGGCCGCCTGGTAGCCGAGCTGGGCTGCCTGAAACTGTGACGTGAACGCTTTGTTGGCCTGGAGAAACGAGGGAAGAACGGCGTTGATAGAGGTCGAATGGCTGATCGACACATTGTTGGCGGCATTGGCAATCAAGGTCTGCACCTGATTGCTGGAAATCTGCTGGATGACATTGGTGGCGTTACCGATGGCGACTGTAGTGGTGCCGCCGTTTCGGATGTTGGCCGCTGGGTCGGCGGAAGAGAGTGCCGGAGCCGCCGGGCCGGTCGACACCGAAATCGGCATCCCCCCCGGCGCCACGGCGGGGTTGCCGGGGGCCGCCATGCCCACGGTCGTCGTGCTGCCCGCCAGCCGGCCGCTATTGTCGATGACCAGAGTGGTCTGCAAGGTGGTCAACGGCCGGGTGGCCTGCTGAACGGTGGTCCGGATGGTGACGGCGAAATTGACAGGGATATCGCCGATCATCATCCCCCCGCGGTGGCTCGCCAACTGGCCCTGATCCAGCGCGGCCAGCCCGGCGAAGGGATCTTCACTTGCGAAAGCGCCGCTGGGCGCCGCCACGAGCAACGCCCAGGCAGTTGCGAACAACGGCAAGCGTCGAGGGTTCGCTGCAGGATTGGTCATGATTCGTCGTTCCTTCTTGTCGATCCTGCCGGCACCGCCGGCGTTGCAAGTCGGATGAATTCAGAAGGCGAACAGGCCGGGCAACATGGCGGAGAACGTCGACAGGCCTTGCCGGTCAAGCGCCGCGGACATCGGTGCCTTGCGCCGCACCATCCACTCGTCGGAGCGGTTGAACTGTCGGCGGGCAGTGTCCAGGTCGTCATGGATGACGAAGCTGATCCCCACCCACATCGCCTCGAACTCACGGCGTGGGATGACTTTCAACCCCGCCGCCGGGTCGCCGACCAGGACGTCGCCGTCCTTGATCCCTTTGATGACGACGAAATGATTGTAACCTTTGGTGTTGATCAGGGTTATGGCCGGCACACCCGCTTCGGCCAGTTTGTCGAGGGTAAGCCGGTAGCCGTCCGCCTGATAGCCGATGCCAGCCAGATATTTCTTCATGTCCGCCAAGGAAAAGCCCTGTTTCTGGATCATGGCGCGGTCGCCGGCCTCGAACATCGCGCGGAACACCACATCCTCGGCGATCGGACGACCGTAATGATAGGTCAGCAGCGTGGCGAGCGCCGCCGAGCCACAGGAAAAGTCGCGTTCCTGCCGCACGACGGTGTGGAATTGAGATTCCTTCAGACTGAGGACGGGAACCGTGAAGGTGCCGCCGACGCCGTCGAACCCTACTTCACCGGCAAGGGCATCATGGACAGCAGCCCCGCCGCAAAGGATAGACGCGGCGATGAGCATTGCACGGCAACGACAGCTCATCATGGCCCCCTCCCCAAGCTTCAGTGCATATAGACGTTGACGCTGGTCGCATTGCTGAGATTGACCAGGTCACCGGTGTTTTGCATCACCGTGGTCAGCCCGCGGTTGGCCGCCACGGTGGCGGAGTAGATGCTTCCGTTCAGCTTCATCGCATCGCCGCTCACCGAGACATTGCCGTTGTTGGTTGGCGTCTGGCTTGTGGTGTTGCTTTGCAACATGCTGTCCGAGATGGTCATGCCGGTGTCCGCGCCTCCACGCTCGGCAGCCAGGGTCTCAGCCGATACCGCCGCGCCAAAGGGATCGTGACCGACGCCCTCCGCCCTGGCCGTGCCGGAAAAGGCCAGCACCAGCAGGCTCGTGGCGAAAACAGATCTTGCGCGCATTGCCCTGTCCTTCCCAGGTTCGTCGCAACTTGCCTCGAACGAAAGCCGGCAGGCTCTAGCGCTTAGGGCCCGCCGGCTGAATGCGGCTAATGAAGTTGGGCGTTGACGTTGAACGAGTTGATCTGGTTGGCGCCGATGCCGGTGTTCTGCGCGATATTGGTCAGGCCGTTGACGGTGCCGGCGAGACTGACCGGGCCGATGTTGCCAGTACCGAAATGGACCGAGGCATTGCCGCCCGCCCCGCCGGGGCCGGCTCCGCCCCAGGCGCCGCCGCCGATGCCGTAACCGGCGGCAACCATGGCCAACTGCCTGTCGCTGGCCTTCTGCGAATTACTGCCGCCGGTGGCCGAGGCGGACACGTCGTTGGAACCGCCCATGGCGCCGTTGCCGCCCGCCGCCTGGGTCGTCGCGGACTGGGTGGAGGCGTCATGGTTGCTGGTGTGGCTGGTCGCGGTGTCCATCCCCGTCACGCTGCCGCCGAGCCCGCCAGCCGCGCCGGCACCGCCGGCGCCTCCCGCCCCGCCGCCGCCGCCGTTGCCATTGCGGCTGTCATGATTGGCGTGATCATTCATGCCGATCATGCTGCTGCCGCTGCCGCCGGCGCCACCGGCACCACCCGCACCGCCACCGCCGCCACCACCGCCGGCGCCACCGGTACCATTGGTTTCACTGAAGGTCGGGCTCGATGCCGTTTGGGGCTGCGAGGAGGTCTGCGGGGAAGTCGCCATCGCCGGGCCGCCGGCGCCGCCGGCCCCCGCGGTCGTCGGTCCGACGAGGTTGCCTGCGTCACCACCATGTCCCAGATTGCCGGTCAGCGCTCCCTGAAAGCTGCCGGCGTCGCCGCCCGTGCCGGCTCCGCCCGCGGCGTTGCCGCCGTGGCCGGCGCCGCCGTCGGCAATGCCGCCGGTCAGGCTGATACTACCCATCGAGTTGCTGGGATCGATGGTCGTGCTGTTGTTCTGATAGGTATTGTGGCTTCCGATGAGGGCGTCCCCACCGATCGAATAGGCGGTGCCGCCAAGATTGGCCACCGTATCGCCGAGCCCGGACGCAGCGGCGCTCTGGCTTGTGCTGCCTGCGCCTGACGCCACGCTGGCATTCCACGATCCCTTGGCATGGTCGCCATCGCCTTCCGAAGCCGCTTGCGACCCGGCGCTACCGGTGATCGTGGCCTGGGCGTGAGCGGCCGACACGGCAAAAAGCAGCGCCAAGCCGGATACGCCCGTCAATAAAAGCTTTTTCATAAGGCCTCCTGTGAGCATTGCGTCATCGACGAGCCGCGCAGGGCTGAATGAAACTCGCGCACAGACCGAAACCGCCGCTGCGGGCATAGCAGCAGGGAGGCAAGCCTCGTGCCAGCGCCGGGCATACCAATCATCGCGTTGAACTGCCTGGAACACTGACCGTCGGTATAGGCAATTCGCCCGAATTCGCGGCGTAACGCCTGCGATACCCATGTAACAGGGGTGAAACGGGTCTCAGCCCTTCCGCCCGACGATAAGGAACTCCTTGTTGCCCTCCGGGCCGGTGATCGGACTCTCGACGATGCCGAGGACGCTCCAGCCGGCCTGCGCCGCAAGCCAGTCCTCGATGCGACGGCAGACCTCGGCATGCAGCGCAGGATCGCGCACCACCCCGCCTTTACCGACACGCCCCTTGCCCACTTCGAATTGCGGCTTGATCAGGGCTACCAGCCAAGCCGGCGCTTTGGTCAAGGCAAGGGCCGCCGGCAGGACTACTTCGAGACCGATGAAACTGGCATCGCAGACCACCATATCGATGGGCTCGGGAATCTCGGCGGCGGTCAAGTGGCGCGCGTTGGTCCGCTCCCTCACCACGACCCGGGGATTCTGGCGCAGTTTCCAGGCAAGCTGCCCCTGGCCGACGTCGACCGCATAGACCTTGGCGGCTCCATGGGTCAGGAGGACATCGGTGAACCCACCGGTCGAAGCGCCGATGTCCAGGGCGACCAGCCCTTGCGGGTCGATGTGAAAGCTTTCGATCGCCTTGGCCAGCTTCAGGCCGCCGCGCGACACCCACGGATGGTCCTGGCCCCGCAGTTCGATGGCGACATCTTCGGCGACCAGCAGACCCGGCTTGTCGAGGCGCCGCTCGCCACTGAAGACCAGCCCGGCCATGACCAGAGCCTGGGCCCGCGCCCGGCTTTCAACCAGACCGCGATCGGCAAGAATCTGGTCGACCCTTTTTTTTGCCATGGCCGGCCTCCCGCCCAGTCGTCCCGCGTTTGGAAATTGCTCCGGGCGGCAGCATTCTGTAATTTCGTCTCAAAGACAAAGAGATTATGCGCCGGGAGAACGATGCCAACAGTGCTTTTCACCCACCCTGATTGCCTGGAACATGATACCGGCGAATATCATCCCGAATGTGCCGAGAGATTGAAGGCAATCCTGCAGACACTCGAGGGGGAGGAGTTCATGACCCTTCACCACGAGGCTGCCCCCAAGGCAACCATCGAGCAGATTCTGCGGGCGCATTCGATGGAACACATCGATTTCATCCGCGACAACCTGCCGACGAACGGGCAATACAGCCATCTCGACCCCGACACGGTGATCAGCACCGGCTCGTGGGACGCGGCGTTGCGCGCCGCCGGAGCCGTCGTCGCCGCCGTCGACTCGGTGGTGCAGGGCAAGTGCCGCAACGCGTTCTGCGCCGTCCGCCCACCGGGGCATCATGCCGAATCCCGCGGCGTCATGGGTTTTTGCCTGCTCAATAATATCGCCATCGGCGCCCTGCATGCGCAGGCGGTGCACGGGCTGCAACGCATCGCGGTGGTGGATATCGACGTGCATCACGGCAACGGCACGCAGGATATCTTCTTCGACAATCCGGGCCTGTTCTACGCCTCTACCCACCAGGAGGATGCCTATCCCGGCACCGGCTTCGCGCATGACACAGGATGCGCCGGCAACATCGTCAACATCCCCCTGCCTGCCGGAGCCGGCTCCGAGCCATGGCGAACCGCGGTCTCCGACATCATCCTGCCCCGCGTCAGGGCGTTCAGGCCGGAACTGATCATGCTTTCCGCGGGATTCGATGCCCACGGGTCGGATCCGCTGGCGCATATGCGGCTGACGACCGATGACTTCCACTGGATCACCGACCAGCTATGCATTCTGGCAGGTGAGGTCTGCAGCAATCGATTGGTATCAGTCCTTGAAGGGGGCTATGACTTGCGCGCTTTATCCCTATCTTGTGCAGCGCATGTCCGGGCCTTGATGGGCTTTTGACCGTTTGCGCTTCCCTTTTGTTGCGAGTGCAAAACCGAGCGCGTAAACTGCCGCGCTTTCCACGGGAGTGATGTTTTGACCGACATGCCCGCCGAGATCGGCGCTTTGACTTTCGAGGACGCCCTGGCCGAGTTGGAGCGCATCGTGCGCCAACTGGAGGAAGGCAAGGGACGTCTCGACGAAGCCATCGAGGCCTATACGCGCGGCGTACAACTGAAGCGCCATTGCGAAATGAAACTGGCCGAAGCGCAAGCGCGCGTCGAACGC
The DNA here is from genome assembly GCA_021793155.1 of Pseudomonadota bacterium. Taxonomy (GTDB): domain Bacteria; phylum Pseudomonadota; class Alphaproteobacteria; order Rhodospirillales; family Magnetospirillaceae; genus DUZF01. Next base: position 339,856 of record JAJYTF010000002.1, read on the forward strand.
ATCGTGCTCGGCTCCGACGGAAGCATCGGCACCCAGCCGACCGATCTAGGTTGAAGGACTGGAATAACGTGACAACTTTGAAGGCAGCTTTGGAGGTCACCGGACGTGACCTGAACGACGAACTGGCTCGGCTGCTTCCGATCAGCGAAGGGCCGGAAGGGCGGCTTCAGGAAGCGATGCGCTATGCAAGCCTGGACGGCGGTAAGCGTCTTCGACCGTTCTTCGTCCTGCAGACCTCGCGCCTGTTCAACGTTGCGGAACAAGCGGCGTTGCGCACGGCAGTAGCGATCGAGCTGGTACATTGCTACTCACTGGTGCATGACGACCTGCCGGCGATGGATGACGACGACCTGCGGCGTGGCCGACCGACCTGCCACAAGGCGTTCGACGAGGCGACGGCGATCCTTGCCGGGGACGCCTTGCTGACCAAGGCATTCGAAGTGCTGGCGGCACCCGCGACCCACTCCGATCCCCAGGTCCGCTCGGATCTGGTGCTGGAGCTGGCACAAGCGTCGGGAGACCGCGGAATGGTGGGCGGCCAGATGTTCGACCTGATGGCTGGGGGCCTGGAGATGGATGTGACGGCGGTGACGCGGTTGCAGGGACTGAAGACCGGCCAGTTGATCCGCTTTTCCTGCGAGGCCGGAGCCATCCTGGGAAAGGCGCCGAGACCACAACGGCAGGCGCTGCGCGCCTACGCGCATGATATTGGTCTGGCCTTCCAGATCGCCGACGACATCCTGGATGTGGAAGGTGATCCGGACCAGGTAGGCAAAGGCCTGCGCAAGGACGCCGACGCCGGCAAGGCCACGTTCGTATCGCTGCTGGGACTTGAACGGGCGCGCCACCAGGCCGACCTGCTATCGGGTCAAGCGATCAATCATCTTGCGTGTTTTGACGACAAAGCGGACCTGTTGCGTGAAGCGGCACGCTTCGTCGTCGAGCGCTCCCTGTAATGGATAAACGAATGAGCAAGACGCCCCTTCTTGACCGGGTGCGGTATCCGGCGGACATGCGTTCGTTTGATCTTGAGGAGCTTCGGGAACTGGCGGACGAGGTTCGCCAGGAGATGATCGAGATTGTTTCGGTGACCGGGGGTCATC
>JAJYTF010000034.1 GCA_021793155.1 Pseudomonadota bacterium
CGCCGACTGGCGGGCGATCTTCTCGGTCTGGCCGGCGTTCTCGGCGTTCTGCCGGATATTGGCGGCCATCTGCTCCATCGAGGCCGAGGCCTCCTCGGTCGACGAGGCCTGCTCGGTCGAGCCCTGGGCCATCTCCTCGGCGCTGGAACTCAGTTCCTCGCTGCCGGCGGCAACATTGGTGGCGGCGCCGGAGACCTCGGTAACCACGGTGCGCAGCTTACCGATCATTTCGTTGATGTGGTTGAGCAGGTCGCCGATCTCGTCATGGCTGGTCACTTCCGCGGTACGGCTCAAATCGCCGCCGGCGACCGCCTGGGCCATCTGACCGGCCTGGGCAAGGCCGCGGCTGATGCTCAGCGCGATCCAGGCCGCTGCTGCGAGGGCGAGGGCGACCGAGACCACGGCGATGGACGCGAGCATCAACCTCGTCCGTTCGTACACGGTCTCGCTGTCCGCCGAATCCTTGGCCATCTCGGCCCGGTTGATTTCAATGATCTCGCCCAGTTTGGCCTCGGCATCCGCGACGGCGGCCCGGCCGTCGCCGACCGACAGTTTGTAAGCCTGATGGTTGCCGTTCTCGCGAACCAGGTGTCGAATGTCGTCGCTGACTTTCTTGAACCGGCTGAAACGTTCGCCGAACTGGTCGAGAGCGGCGCGGTCCTGGTCCGCTGTGCTTCGCTGCATCGTTTCCCGCAGGCGGCCGATCTTGCCTTCCTGTTCCTCGATACCCTGGCTGATGCGATCCATCTGCGACTCGTCGTTGGACAGAATCAGATCCTTTTCCATCCGCTCGAGGGTGATGAGGTTGGCGACGATGGCGCTGGCCTGAAGGGCCGTTCCCGCATCCGTCCCGTGCCCGGCGCGATCGATGATGCTCTGCAGCGGCTGGATGGCGCTCTCGATCGCCTGGCGGCCTTCGGTGGTCGAAAGTTGCTCGGCGTGGCGGTTGGAATTGAGCATCGCCAGACGGCGCACCTCGGCATGAACGGCGAGGAATTTGTTGACCGCGGCGGAGAAACCCTCAAGCTTCCTTTTGCCTTCATCGCTGGCGATCTTGTGCAGTTGCTCGACCTCGGCCGTCATCGCCTCGCGCTCCTGGTCGAAGCCCTCGGCCCGGCGCTTCATCCCTTCGTCGGTATCTTCGAGGATCATGTTCTTTTCAGCACGGTGCATGGCCAGCAATCGCCGGCCGATTTCCAGGGACAGGCGCGAGCGCTCGGCTGGGGAGTGGACGATGCTCGTAAGGTTGTCGTTGATCGTGCCCAGACTGGAAATGCCCCAGACCGCGGAAATCACCATGAAGACGATGACCATTCCAAATGACCCGATCAGCTTGGTTTTGACCGAAATGCGCATGATCCTCTCTCCATCCCCTGCCTTGTTGCCTGCCTGGCCTCGATTTTGCCGTGGCGAACCGGTCGGCCCGAAAGCGGCGAGGCAAAAACTGAGCCGTCGCGCCCGGACTGTTCGGGCGCGGTGACAAATATCCGAAGTAACGCTGAGAATTGACGGTGGCGGGGCGCTGGCCTCAGAGGCGAGGCCGTGCCCGGTTCATCCTGTCGAGGCGGTTGTCCATCTTTCCCCCCCCCTGGCTCTTCGGAAGCCGCACCGCTTATTTCCTTGCGGCATCATGCCTTATAAGCAACCTTCTCTATACTAGCGGAAGGGAGAAGGCTTTCAAAGGGTGTGCGAAGTATATACGTGATTCAACGTACTGTGACGCGCAGGTTGAGTTATGTAATAATATGTAATTGTGAGGTGTTATTATTTTGCAGTTTGGCATTCCCATTGCATTTCTATGCTACTTTCTGGCGATAATCAGCATTTGGCGTGAAATGCGGTAGCCAGTAAATGGGGTGGGGCTGCCTGATTGGCGGTTCGGCGGAAATCGCCGCCATCCGACCTCGCCGGTCAGTTCCTCCGAGGTCGAGTGCATCTCTTCGGACGCGCCGGCGTCCTGCTGGGCGACCGCCTTGCGCAGACTCATCTGCCCGTGGTCGCCTTGCGGCAGACCGCAGTCCGCAGCAAGTTGCGGGCGGGTTCTGTTCGGGGCTGGTCAGGCGGGGCCGGCAGTCCAGAAGCGGCCGTCGGCAGGTTCCGTTCCATCCTCCGCGACGAAGCCGCTTCGTCGCAGGGTGGCGAGGAGCGGGCCGTCGGCCGGTGCGGCGAGCTGGAGCGGCCGATCGAGGCGTAGCGCGCTGCGCTTGGCCGCAAGCAGTAACTGAATGAACGAGAGATCGACCTCGGTGGCGGCGGAACAGTCGATACGCACCGGCTTCCCGGAAGTCAAGGCGCTGGAGAGTTCGTCGCGCACCGAATCTATGGTTTGCAGGGTAAGGTTTCCATCGAACGCCACGACCGCTGCGTCAAGTCCAGATTCGGTCATGGGCTTCCCCCTTTTTTGGGGTGCTCCTTACCCCAAAGGCACATCCGAAAATTGCCGGAAAAATGTTATTGGCCCGCAATTCCTATGTCCAGGAGAAAATGCCAATAGAATGTAGCGAAGACTACCGGCGGCGATACGAACGCAAGGGTTGTTGTCGGTGAAATGGCTTCAGCGGGCGTGATGTCTCGGTGCCGCGGGATATACGAAGCCGTGCACCGGGTAAACCGTCTGGCCGATATCGGCGGCCGGCTGATACCACACGCGGACCTGGCTCCAATCGTTGGCGGCAGAAACGTCGATCACCGCGGCCGCATGCTCGACCTGCCCGCGCCGGCCGCGGATCGGCGACCAGTTGGCGTGATCGACGAGAATCGTCCGGCTGTCTCGGACGGCCCGGACGACGGCCACATGGCCACGAGGCATGGAGCCGGTGCGGGAAAACACCATCACCGCGCCCGGGCGAGGATTTTGGCCGCGGCCGTACCGGCCTTCCGCCGCTTGCCACCACCGCCAGGCGTCGCCATGCAGGGCGACGTGAGACGCGCGCTGCACGAACTGAACGCAGTTCATGTGTTCGGCGAAGGCGGGGCCGGCAGCGCAGAGTATGCCGGTTACCACCATGACGGCGAGGAAGGTTTGCCGCATATGTCCTGTCCGGGTTCTCATGCGGGCTAACCTAATCGAATTTAGTGAAGATGGCGATAGGAAACGTGAATTAACTCTTGCGGGGATACGCGCAATTGTGCGCCGCCGTATCCTTTGGCCCGAGGACCAGCGAAAATCGCGGCTCGGGTTGGACGGGTTGAGCCCCCTGTGCTATCCCAATGGCCGTAAATCACATTTCCAAGGGGCGGAGGAGAGATGGCCGTCATTTTCGTCGCGCGAAGCGCAACTTTGAGCAAGTGGGGCGCCGAGGTGGGGCTTGGAAAAAATCTCTTCAAGGTGGGGGTGGTGGCCACCATCGAGGATGCCCAGACCCTGCTTCAGGGTGGATTGTGCGGCATGAGCGATTGGTCGGTGGTCAAAAGGGATGACGCCGGCGAGGCTGATGAAGAGAAGGTGATAGACCGCTTAGGCCGGAAGGAAAAGATGATCGACCCGGCGCTCTATCCCAGGCTGAAGGGCACAAGGGGCGTATTCAAGGTCAAGCTGGAGCATGTCGAGAACCATCTTCTGGTGAAGAAAGCCCTCGACGGCGTCGAGCCCAAGGACATCAAGGTCAAGCCGGCCGATATCGCCGGCTATCTGATCCACAATGCGCTGCGTTAGGGCCTGTCCCCGCCAAGGCGGGGGATGACCGCGAACCTGCTTTACCCCTTTTTCTCAGGAGAGTGTCGTGACCGGTTTGATCCTTGCCTACAAAGGCATAAGTCCGACCATTGCCGCGGATGCGTTCATCGCCCAGACAGCGGTGATCACCGGGGATGTGGTGATCGGAAGGCAAAGCAGCATCTGGTACGGCTGCGTCATGCGCGGCGATGTCCACCGCATCCGGGTGGGCGAGCGCACCAACGTCCAGGACGGAACCATCGTACACGTCACCCGGGAACGGTTCGCCTGCACTATCGGTTCGGGCATCACCATCGGGCATCGTGCCATCCTGCACGGCTGCACACTGGAAGATGGCTGCTTCATCGGCATGGGTGCCACGGTGATGGACGGCGCCGTGGTGGAAGGTGGTGCCATGGTTGCTGCCGGAGCCTTGGTGACACCGGGAAAGGTGGTGAAGAAGGGCGAATTGTGGGGCGGCAGTCCAGCCAAGTGCCTGCGCCGCCTGACCGACGAGGAACTGGCTTTTTTTCCAGTATCGGCCGCGCATTATGCCGCGCTTGGGGCTGATTACCTGGCGGAGGTCGAGGCGGGGCACTAAGAGCCGACCGAGCAAATCCCCCGCCCAGCGGCAAAGCGGGCAGGGGATCCTTTCCGATGGCAGGGTTGGAAAACTACCACTTGTAGGAAATACCTGTCAGAAGCTCGTCCTGACTCATCGTAAGGGTGGCGACCTGATTGCCCATCAAGCCCGGCGTGTTCCCACTGAAGGAATGGGAGAACGCATGGACGTAGGCTACACAGATAGAGTAGCTGTCATTGAGACGATAGGTGAAACCGGTCGACGCATGGGTGGTCGGTGTGGCCGGCGCCAGGACATTGAACAGGACCTGTGAGGAGTCGGTGAAGCTGGTCGCTTTGCTGAACCCGGCGCGCAGCGCCAGGTCGTGCGTCGGCCACCATTGGACGCCGACCCGGAACACATCCATGTCTTTCCAGCCGAATCCGGGCCCGGTCGGCGAACCCAGCGGGCCGAACGGTGGGACGCCGCTGGCGGCGATGGATTTGACGTCGCTGTAGAAGATCCGTTCATGTTCGAGAAGGAGGTCGAAATTCCGTGCCGGCTTGATGTCGATGCCGTCGCTCACCCAGGCGGGAATGTCGAACGAGCCGCTGCCGGCAAACAAGCCTTTGTATTTGTCGAACGGCGTCATGTACATCTTCGACTGGTACGCCGCGCCGATCGTCAGGTAGTTGGTAATGGCATATGTGGCTCCCAACTTGACGCCGCCGCCCACTGAGTAATCGTACCCGTTATTGCTGACGCTGTTGGGGGACCAGGACATGGGCGCGAATGGCTGCACTCCCTGAACCGCCACCCGCTGCACGGCAAGTGTCGGTGCGACGCCGACCGCCAGCCTGTCGGTGATATCGTGGGCGACGTTCAACGCGATGAACTCCTGCCCCATGTCGATGCCGAGCGGAGAAGTCGCGCCGGGACCGAAATTGGCGAACAGGTTGGTGTCGTAATGGGTGTTCATGCCGCCGTTGGCGAACGCCATCACGCCGACCGACCAGTCTGGCGCGACCAGGGTGTTCACGCCGCCGCAGACGATGGGAAACCAGTTGTTCTTGCTGTCGAACTTGCCGACCGGCAACGGCCCCTCATTGTTGGCGACATCGACATTGCGTTGCGGCATGAACTGATCGATGCACAAACTGGCGATATTGCCCTCGGAGACGCCGAGAGCCGGATTCTGCGCCGTGCTCAGCACGTCGGTGGACAGGGTGACGCCCGTGCCGCCCATCGCCTTCGAGCCGCCGCCATAACCGTTGGCGAACATGCCGTTCGTTGCCGCGGCCGGATTCGCCCAGGCCAGCAGGCCCATCGTCAACAGCCCGATAAGGGGCGCGCCTCCTCTGGTCAAATGCATGTCTCGTACGTCTCCATGATATGCCCGGCTTTTCTGCCGCAGGTTATTTCAGAGCCACTATGCATGGGCGGCAGGCTGCTTGGCGGTATCGGGCGACGACAACCTGTGGTCTATACGGAATCGTTTTTGGGACAAACGCCACAGCGAGACAGCTAATACGGCTTAGCTGAAAGTATTAAATCAAATCACCATTTGATTTTTGTGGGAGCAGGGGCGGCGCATTCTGCGTTCATTCGTAGTAGTTGTCCTGCCGCGTGTGCATGTAGTGCATAGTTACTGCCCCATCGCGATGCGAATCCATTAGCGAATTAGAAAACGCTGATATAGGATTTTCGATGATGGAACATTCCAATTCAAAGAGCTTTTCACTGATCGTGACCAAGGGCAGCCTGGATTGGGCCTATCCGCCCTTCATCCTGGCCACCACGGCTGCGGCCATGGACCACAAGGTGACGATGTTCTTCACCTTCTATGGGCTTGCCCTGCTCAAGAAGAAGCTGGACCTGAAGATCACCACCCTGGGCAACCCGGCGATGGAGATGCCGATGGCCGGTATGCATATGGTGATGCCGAACCTTCTGGGCGCTTTGCCCGGCTGCGACGGCATGGCCAGCTCCATGATGAAAAACATGATCAAGAAAAAAGGTGTCGCATCGATCGAAGAATTGCGTGAGATGGCAGTCGAGTCCGGCGTGCGTATCATTGCCTGCCAAATGACCCTGGATCTTTTTGAATACAAGTCATCTGACTTGATCGATGGCGTCGAGCTCGGTGGTGCCGCAACATATATTGAAACAGCGACCGATAGCGATGTGAATCTATTTATATAACCTGGGATGAAATTCAATGCGGAAGCCGGAACGCGGCCAAGAGCGCCGCGACGGCGAGGAGGAAACGATGGAGGCGATGCGACTGCCCATGAACTCGGGTGCGCTGTCGCGCATGTTCGAGCTCTGTAATCTGGAACAGGAACCCGAATACCAGCCCGAGAAACGCTCGGTTCGCATCCACGGGCATTCTACGACCATCAGGCTCGAGCGCGCTTTCTGGAACGTGCTGGAGCATATCGCACGGGAAGAGCGCGAGACCGTCGGTTCGCTGATTGGTCGCGTGCACGACCACTGCATGGTCGCGAACGACAAGAACCTGTCCTCATGTTTGCGGGTGGTTTGCCTCAAATACATGAATTTATTCGGTTAATCAAAGAATTGTGTGAAATCCCGGCCTTCGCGTTTGGTGAAGGCGTAGGGGAACTTTGTCTCAGTGCTCTAACTTACATGGAAGGGACGTAAAATGTCAGAACATACTTTGCTCGACGTGAAGGGACTGAATTGCCCGCTGCCGATCATGAAGGCCAAGAAGGCGCTGGAGGCGGTGGCTGTCGGGAGCACACTCGAAGTTCACAGCACCGATCCGGGTTCGGTGAACGATTTCGCGTCGTTCTGTCGCAAAACCGGCCACGAGCTGTTGGATCAGCGCAAGGAAGGCGCGGCGTTCATTTACGTGATCAAGCGCGGTCGCTGAAACGCTGGCGAAGGCGGTCCTCTCGTTCCATCGAAGGCCGAACCGCTCTTGCCGTCCTCCGGGGTCTGGCCCCGGGGGACGGCAACCGGCCGCCGGATGAATTCCGGCGGCCTGTTTGCTTTCAGGCCGGGCGAACTTTCACGTAGGAGCCGGGTGCATCCTCCAGCACCGGCAGATCCCCATCGCCGGGAATGCGGGCGGGAACCTGCGGACCAGCGGTCTTGCTGACCCACTTCTGCCAGTCCGGCCACCATGAGCCTTCATGCTGCTCGGCCCCTTTCAGCCAGGCATCCGGGGATTTCACCTTTCGGGCGTTCGTCCAGTAGCAATACTTGTTGGCTGCCGGCGGATTGACGATGCCGGCGATATGACCCGACGCGGCCAGGACGAACTTGACCGGTCCGGAATAGACCTGCGTTGCCGCGTAGGTGCTCTTCCACGGCGCGATGTGGTCCTCGCGTGTCGAGATGAGATACGAGGGGATCTTGATCTTCCTGAGATCGATCGGGGTCTCCTTGAGGATGATCCCGCCCGGTTCGATCAACTTGTTTTCCTGGTACATCTTGCGCAGGTAGAAGCTGTGCATCGCCGCCGGCATGCGGGTGGAATCCGAGTTCCAGTACAACAGGTCGAAGGGGAAGGGTTCCTTGCCCAGAAGGTAGTTGTTGACGACGAATGACCAGATCAGGTCGTTGGCACGCAGCATGTTGAAGGTGTTGGCCATCTCGCTGCCGTCGAGATAGCCCTGATGCAGCATCTTTTCTTCAAGATGCTGCAGTTGCGCTTCGTCGATGAACACCGACAGCTCACCAGCCTCGGAGAAGTCGGTCATGGTGGCGAAATAGGTGGCGCTGAGAACACGATCATCGCCATGGGTCGCCATATAGCCCAAAGTGGAAGCCAGAAGAGTTCCGCCGAGGCAGTAGCCGATGGCATTGATCTGCCGCTCGCCGGTGGCTTTTTGAATCTGTTCGACCGCCGTCAGCGCTCCTTCGGTCATGTAATCCTCGAACGACTTCATAGCCAGCCGTTCGTCCGGATTGACCCAGGAGAGAACGAACACTGTATGACCTTGTTCGACAGCCCAGCGGATGAAGGAATTCTTCGGCCGCAGGTCGAGGATGTAATATTTGTTGATCCACGGCGGGATGATCATCAACGGAGTCTTGAACACCGTCTGGGTGGTGGGGCTGTATTGCAGCAGTTCGATCAGGTCGTTGCGGAAGACCACTTTGCCGGGGGTGGTGGCGATGTTTTGGCCGACCTGGAAGGCGTCCAGGTCGGTCATCCGGATGGACAGCTTGCCCTTGCCGCGTTCAAGGTCGTCGAGAAGGTTGTCGAGGCCCTTGATCAGGTTTTCGCCGCCGCTTTCGACGGTGGCGCGCAGCACTTCCGGGTTGGTGGCAAGGAAATTGGACGGCGCCATGGCATCGGTGAACTGGCGTGTGTAGAAATCGACCTTCTTCGCCGTATGTTCGTCCAGGCCTTCGACATTGCGGACTACGCCCTGAATCCAACGGGCGGTCAGCAGATATGACTGCTTGATGAAGTCAAAGACTTCATTCTCCTGCCACATCTCGTCCTTGAACCGGCGGTCGGTCGCCTCGGGCTCCACGACCGGCTTGGCGTCTTCCCCGAGGAGGCGTCGGGTTGCGTTCTGCCAAATCTGGAGATAACCCTGCCACAGGTCCATCTGGGCTTCCACCAATTTGGCCGGGTCGGCCATCATCTTTGCTGTCATTTGCAGGAAGGCGTCGCCGATATTGAGCGGGTCGGCCATGGAGCCGAAACCCCCGTCAGCCGTTTGCCGCGCCAAAAACTCTGTGACGATCCGTTGACCGCGTTCGGCAATGTTGGTCATCGCCTTCGATAGTTCTGAGGGGTCCACGAACTTGATTTCGGCCCCAATCTGTTCACCCATCTTCCTGTTACCTCTTTCGGTGCGAGCCTGAGCTTGACACGAATTGAAAAATTGGCAGCAGATGCGAAGTTTGGTTTTTCCGTTCATTTCTCGGCCATGGGTGACATGGCCTCTGGGCAGGTACCTCGCATCTCTATATACTTCATTCCCGCATTTATTAAATGGCAGTTTGCCGACAAAAGGGGCAAGACGAACGGATTGCCTAGGTCGAGGAGCTTCCGTCAGATCATGAATCAGAACCACAACGGGCGACGCCGGGTAAGGGGGACCGCCGCTTTGGCGGCCAGCAGCGCGCTGCTCTCGGCAATACTTTTGGCCGGGTGCGGCTCGGTGGGGGGCAGCCCGAGCCCGGCCGGGTGGTGTAAGGATACGCCCGATCAGGTTAACAACCTCTCCAAGGAGCCGGCTTCGGTGATCCCCGCCGTAGATGCGGGCCAGCCGAAGGGCGACTTTCCCAAGCCGGCCGCCGACGGGCAGCCGGTCAAGGCCGACATTGCCATCGCTCCTGCTCCCGCCGTCAATCCCGTGCCCAAGCCGGTCGCTCCGGCAATCCCGTTTTTGCCGCCCGCTCGGGTTCCCGTCAGCGGGGCTGCTCTGACCGCCTCGGCCGAGCCCGCCATACCGATGGAGCCGGAGCCCGCCGCTTCGCAACCGGCTGCCTCGCAGCAGGCTGTTCCAACGCCGGTGGCTGCCGAGGCGCAATCCGATGTGGCGCCGCTTCCCCCGCCACCCAGGGTTTCGTCGGCGCCGATAGCCCCGGTTCCCACTGCGGCTCCCGCACCCGCGCAGGCGGCGGCACCGGCGCCCGCCGAACCTGTCGCCGCGGTTGCTGCCGCGGCGCCGCAGGTGCCCGAAGCGCAGGCATCGGCGCCGATGCCCGTATCCGCACCAGCCGCTGTGCCGGTATCCGCAGCCGCGGCGTCAGGTCCGATATCCCTGGTTCCTCAGCCGGCATCCGCCGCCGCGCCGGTGGCCGAGGCGGCTCGGGTCGAGGCCCCCAAGGCGGCCCCGCCAACGCCCGGGCCTCTGGCTGAGGCACCGCCGTCAGCTCCGGCTTCTACCCAAAGCCGGGTGGCAATACCCGCCCAGGCCCCGACCCAGGTGGCACCGGCCCTGCCGGCTCCCGAGCCGGTGCTGGCTGTTCCGCCGTCTCCCCCGACAGTCGGCGATATATATCGTCAGCGGTTGGCGGAATTCGATGGTCCGGCGATCCGCCTCGCGCCCCAGCTGGGGGTCACCGCGGCTCCGGCCGCCGCCCTGGCTGATGGCGGCGGGGAGGCCATCCATCTCGTGCCGCCGTCCGAGTTGCGCAAGCATGCGGCGCGGCGCTGCGGCGTGCGTCCGTTGTCGGCCTTCGACGGCTCGCGCAGCGCCGCGTCGTTCGAGGTGGGGGCGGTGCGTTTTGGCGAAGGAACTGCCGAAATGTCGGCACAGGAGCACCACCGCCTGCGCGAGGTGGCCAAACTGTACCGCGAGATGGGCGGCACGGTGCGGGTGCTGGGCTACTCGGCCAGCTCTCGGCTGGATATTGATCCGTTGGCCAATCGCCGGGCCAATCGGCAGCTGGCCGCCCAACGTGCCGATGCGGTGGCGCACGCCCTGGTTCATCTCGGCGTGCCCGGCCGTCACATCTTTGCCGGTGCCGCTCTGGGGGGCGATCTCTTTTCGGCAAGGCGCGATCCCTCTGCCGGCGAAGCGGCCCAGATCTATATCGACTATTAGGCCCGGGCAGGCTAAAACAGCACCCTTCAGGTGGCGGTGCGGTCGGCCGGGAGGCGCGCCATCGGGTCACGGGCGTTGGAAAATGGAAACGGAATTTCATCGAATTAAGCGGCTTCCCCCTTACGTCTTCGCCGAGGTAAACGCCATGAAGGCGCGAGCGCGGGCGGCTGGCGAAGACATCATCGACTTCGGGATGGGCAACCCGGATCAGCCGACCCCGCAGCACATTGTCGACAAGCTGGTAGAGGCGGCACGCAACCCGAAGGCCCACCGCTATTCCATGTCCCGTGGCATCCCGGGTCTGCGCAAGGCGCTGGCCGGCTATTATCAACGACGTTTCAACGTCGACATCGATCCCGAGAACGAGTGCATCGTCACCCTGGGCTCGAAGGAGGGGTTGGCCAACCTCGCCTCGGCCATTACCAGCCCGGGCGACATCCTGCTGGTGCCCAATCCCAGCTATCCGATCCATCCCTATGGCTTCATCATCGCCGGAGGGTCGGTGCGCCATGTTCCGGTTTCGCCGGACAAGGACTTGCTCACCGCGCTCGAGCGCGCGGTCAAGCATTCGGTGCCGAAACCGGTGGCACTGGTGATCAATTACCCATCGAACCCGACGGCCCTGGTCGCCGACCTCGACTTCTATGGACAGGTGGTGGATTTCTGCCGGTTCCACGGCATCTATGTGCTGTCCGACCTGGCCTATGCCGAGATCTACTTCGACATCACTCCGCCGCCGTCGATCCTGCAGGTGCCGGGAGCCAAGGACGTGGCGATCGAATTCACGTCGATGTCCAAGACCTACAACATGCCAGGCTGGCGCATCGGCTTCGCCGCCGGCAACAAGACCCTGATCGCCGCCTTGTCGCGCATCAAGTCCTATCTGGACTACGGCGCCTTCACGCCCATCCAGGTGGCCGCCGCCGCGGCCCTCAACGGCCCGCAGGATTGCGTGGATGAAATCCGCCAGATGTACAAGGCGCGCCGCGACGTGTTGATCGAAGGGCTGGAAGGAGCCGGCTGGACGGTTCCCAGCCCGCCGGCCACCATGTTCGCCTGGGCACCGATACCGCCGGCCTTTGCCCATCTGGGCTCGCTGGAGTTCTCCAAGCTGCTGATGCGCGAGGCCAAGGTGGCGGTCGCCCCCGGCATCGGCTTTGGCGAATACGGCGACGGCCATGTCCGCATCGGGCTGGTGGAGAACCGCCATCGAACGCGCCAGGCGGTGCGCAACATCAAGACCTTCCTTTCCAGCTATGACCAGGTGCTGGAGGAACATCAAGCCAAGCGGGCGGTCGGATCGTGATGGCCCCTCTGAAGATCGCCATTGCCGGCTTGGGTACGGTCGGCGGCGGGACGGTTCACCTGCTGGCGCAGCAGGCCGAGTTGCTGGCGGCCCGAGCCGGCCGCCCGCTGCAATTGACCGGCTGTGCCGCGCTGGAAAGGCCTGCGGACTTGCCGCTGGACGGTGTGCCGTTCTTCGCCGACGCCCGCGCCATGGCGCGCGACGGAGACTATGACGTGCTGGTCGAGCTGATCGGCGGATCCGGCGGCGTGGCGCTGGATGTGGTGACTACCGCCCTGGAACGGGGGTGCCACGTGGTCACCGCCAACAAGGCGATGATCGCCCATCACGGCCCCAAGCTGGCCCGTCTTGCCGAGGCGAAGGGTGTCGCCTTCGGCTTCGAGGCGGCGGTGGCCGGCGGCATCCCGGTGATCAAGGCGTTGCGCGAAGGCTTGGCCGGCAACCGGTTGCAGCAGGTGTACGGCATCCTCAACGGTACCTGCAATTACATCCTGACCACCATGCGGGAGACCGGCCGCGAATTCTCCGAGGTGCTGGCCGAGGCACAGTCCCTCGGCTATGCCGAGGCTGATCCGTCCTTCGACATCGACGGGGTCGACGCTGCCCACAAGCTGTCGATCCTGACCAGCCTGGCCTTTGGCACCACCCTGGACTTCGCCCAGGTGCATATTGAAGGAATCCGGCATGTGTCGGCCCTCGATATCCGTTTTGCCGAGGAACTGGGTTATCGCATCAAGCTGCTGGGCATCGCACGGCGTACCGAAAGCGGCATCGAGCAGCGGGTTCATCCCTGCATGGTCCCCATCGCCTCGTCCATTGGGCGGGTCGATGGCGTGTTCAATGCGGTGGTGGCCGAAGGTGATTTCGTCGGCCGTACGGTGTTCGAGGGCCGCGGAGCTGGCGCCGGACCGACCGCATCGGCGGTTGCCGCCGACATCGTTGACATCGCGGCGGGGCGGCACTCGCCGACCTTCGGCGTGCCGGCCGATCGGCTGCAGCCGCTGCAGGTGGCGCCGATGGATGATCGGTGCGGCGAGTATTACATCCGCCTGATGGTGCTCGACCAACCCGGCGTGTTCGCCGAGATTGCCGCCGCTTTGCGCGATGAACAGGTGTCGATGGAAGCGATCTTGCAGCGCGGCCGCGCTCCGGGCGAAACCGTCCCGGTGGTGATGACCGTGCACGATACGCGGGAAGCGGCGATGAAGCGTGCCATCGAACGCATCAAGGCGATCAGGGCGGTGGTCGAGCCGCCGCGGCTGATCCGCATCGAGGAATTCTGATCCGTGCCGGTGGGGCATAAGGTGGCTCCGTTGCCGCAACGGCTCCGCCCAACCGCTGCGAAGATGCCGGCTACGATTGAATAAGCTAGACTGGTGTTTGTCCAGTTCGACACAAGTCTAGGGGAGATGCCTATGTCCGAGAGATCCGCAGCCGTCATGGACCGCAACCTGGCGCTGGAGGCGGTGCGGATAACCGAGGCTACGGCATTGGCGGCGTCGCGTCTGATGGGCCGGGGCGACGAGCGGGCAGCCGACGAGGCTGCGGTCGAGGCCATGCATTCGGCGCTGAACACACTCAATGTGCGTGGCACCGTGATCATCGGCGAAGGGGAGCCGGACGAAGCCGAGCGACTGTTCAACGGACAGCAGATCGGCGCCGCCCAAGGCGACCCTACCATCGACATTATCCTTTCTCCCTTGGAGGGCTCGACCATCTGCGCCAAGGGCGGCTACAACGCCTTGGCGGTGATGGCCATGGCCGGGCAGGGCGCATTTCTCAACGCGCCCGCCGTCTATATGGACAAGATCGCCGTCGGGCCCGGCCTGCCGCCCGGGGTGGTTGACCTGGACGAGACGCCGCACAACAACCTGAAGAGGCTGGCCGAGGCTAAGCAGGTGCCGGTCTCCGACCTGCTCATTTGCATTCTCGACCGGCCGCGCCACGAGGACCTGATCGACAAGGTGCGCGAGGCGGGGGCCCGTGTGATGCTGATCGCCGACGGCGACGTGTCGGGCGTCATTGCCACCGCCCTGCCCGATACCGGTGTCGACATGTATGTCGGCGTCGGCGGCGCCCGCGAAGGGGTCCTGGCGGCGGCGGCGCTGGCCTGCATGGGCGGGCAGATGCAGGGGCGTCTGGTCTGCCGCAACGAGGACGACCGCAACCGTGCGCTGCGTCGCGGTATCGCCGACCTATCGCACAAATACGACATGGCCGAGATGGCCAAGGGCGATGTCATGTTCGCCGCCACGGGCGTTACCGACGGGGTGATCCTGCGCGGCGTGCGCCGGTCGAAGGGGCGGGCCACCACCCATTCCATGGTGGTTCGTTCGACCACCGGCACCGTCCGTTTCATCGATGCCCAGCACGATTCGGAGCGCAAAGCCGGCCACGGCTGGCTGGGGCGGTGACGCCGATGTCGGCCGGCGTCGGCGAAGCTTTTCTCGGTATCGAACAATCGCTGACCGGCCGCCGCTGGCAGGTCGCTCCGGCCGATGAACGGCTGGCGCTCACCATATGCCAGCGCCTTGGTCTGCCCGATGTGGTCGGCCGCGTTCTGGCGGCGCGGCGCGTCGGCCTGGACGAGGCGCCGAGCTTCCTCAATCCGACGCTGCGCGAGCTGCTTCCCGACCCCTTCCACCTGCGCGACATGGATGCTGCGGTCGATCGGCTGGCAAACGCCATCGAGCGCGGCGAGACTATCGGCGTGTTCGGCGACTACGACGTCGACGGGGCAACCGCCTCGGCGTTGCTTTTGCGCTATTTCAAGGCGGTGGGCGCGCCGGTGCTGGTCCATATTCCCGACCGCATGGCCGAGGGCTATGGCCCCAACCTGCCGGCGCTGCTTCGGCTGAAGGCCGCCGGTGCGGGCGTGGTCCTCACCGTGGACTGCGGCATCACCGCCTTCGAGGCGCTGCAAGGTGCCGCGGCGGCAGGCGTGGACGTCATCGTCGTCGACCATCACGAGGCCGAGGCGGCGCTGCCGCAAGCGGTAGCGGTGGTCAACCCCAATCGCCTCGATGAGACAAGCCCTCACGGCCAACTGGCCGCCGTCGGGGTGGCCTTCCTGCTGGCAGTGGCGCTTCACAGGCGGCTGCGCGACACCGGTTGGTTCAACGGGCGGCAAACACCGGACCTGATGCAATGGCTGGACATCGTCGCCCTTGGCACGGTCTGCGACGTGGTTCCGCTGGTCGGCGTCAACCGCGCCCTGGTTACCCAGGGACTGAAGGTCTTGGCCAGGCGGAGCAACCCCGGCATCGCCGCCCTGGCCGATCTGAGCGGCGTGCGCGAGCGGCTGGAGGCCTTCCACCTGGGTTATGTGCTGGGTCCCAGGGTCAATGCCGGTGGTCGGGTCGGCCAGGCGGACCTGGGCGTGCGGTTGCTGACCACCGAAGATCCGGTCGAGGCGTTGCGCCTGGCCCAACTGCTGGAGGGCTACAACAAGGACCGCCAGGAGATCGAGGCGGCGGTGCTGCTGGCCGCCATCGAGCAGGTGGAAAGGGGCGACGACGACGGGCTGCCGCTGGTGGTGGCGGCCGGAGAGGGCTGGCATCCCGGCGTCATCGGCATCATCGCCGGTCGGCTGAAGGAGCGCTACAACCGGCCCGCCTGCGTCATCGCCCTGGATGGCGGCGAGGGCAAAGGCTCGGGCCGTTCGGTGCCGGGGCTGGACCTGGGCTCGGCGATCATCGCCGCCCGACAGGCCGGATTGCTGATCAAAGGCGGCGGCCACGCCATGGCGGCGGGATTCACCGTTGCCCGCGATCGTCTGGACGAATTGCGCCGGTTCATCGGCGATCGCCTGGCGGCACAATTGGCCGGACCGCTGCGTCCGGTACTGGAACTGGACTGCGCCCTGGACCCCGGTGGCGCTACCATCGAACTGGTCGAAACCCTGCGGCAGCTGGGCCCGTTCGGTTCGGGCAACAGCGAACCGCGCTTCGCCATCATGGGGGCCCGGGTCGTGGCGCCCCGGGTTGTCGGGATGGGCCATGTCTCCTGTGCCCTCACCGGGCGCGGCGGCGGCCGGCTGAAAGCCATCGCCTTTCGCTCCGCCGACTCCGACCTGGGCCACGCGCTGCTGGCCAACGACGGCACGCCCATGCATCTTGCGGGCACGCTGCGCATCGATAGCTGGCAGGGCAATACCAACGTGCAGATGTTCATCGAAGACGCCGCACCGGCCCGGTAGGCGTCGCTCCCACAATTCCATTGATTTTGCCGGCAAGCGAGGCTATCAAGACGCTCCCTCGCGATGTCCCCATCGTCTAGAGGCCTAGGACACCGCCCTTTCACGGCGGTAACAGGGGTTCGAATCCCCTTGGGGACGCCAGCAAAATCAAGCAGTTAGCTGCTCCCGACATCTCCCTTCTCACAATTTGCTCACAAAGACGCCCGCGAATTCGTGTGAACGCGGACGGCCGCGCAGGCACGACCACGCCGACCCTCCCGTGCTGCGGACCGCCGAAGCAATGACCCCGGATTACGGCAACGGCCTGCGGGCGCCACGCCGCACCCACAGCATCACCACAGCCTCTCGCGTGAGCTGACAGTGAAGCCTGTTCCCTCGATCAACCGCCGAAGAGGCTGCGATTGAGAGCCAGCGCCACGAGGATCCCGCCGAGCACCCCGGCGCACAGGCCGAGGACGGTGGCGAGGACAAGGAACCGGCGGGCGGCATGGTCGACCAGCCGCGCCGCCGCCTGTGCCTCCCTGGCCGCCGTCTGCACGCCTTGCAGGGTCTGGGCGGCGTGCCGGTCGAAGCCGGCCAGCAGCCGGTCGCCGGCGAGGCTGAGGCCACCGGCCGCCGTCTCTCCAGCGCCGCGGACCCGCCCCACCGCGGTGTCGACGGCGGCGGGCAGGGAGGCCTGGAGGGTTTCGAGGCGCGCCAGCAGAGTGTCGATATCGCCGAGAAGCTCGGCGATCAGGGCTTCCCGGTGGGTGCTGGGGTTGGCCATCGCTACCGTACGGTGAGGGCGGAGAACACCGTATCGAGATTGGCCTGGGCCGAGGCCGCCAGCCGCCGCAGGGAGATCCGCGCCGCGGCGTTCGCCTTGTCCTCCGGCGTCTTCGCCTCGCGCAATTTGGCCTTGTAGTCGGTGGTGTCGGCCAGCAGTTCGGCGATCGTCGTCTTGCCCGCGCGCAGGCGCTGATAGAGTTCGGAGAAGGCGATGGCCGCCTTCGGCCGCAGGGTGAAGGCCTTGCTGTCGGCATGGAAGGCGAACAGCGGGTAGAAGTCGTCCTCGACCGTATCGTCGGTCTCGATCTTGTTGAAGACGACCCGCAGCTTCTTCGCCGGCACGCCCATCGCCGCCAGCACTTGGATGGTGGCGATGGTGTCCTTGATCTGCTTGCTCTCTTTGACCGCCGGGACGATGAACAGGTCGACATCCTCATGCGAGCCCTGGTACTGCCGCATCAGCTTGATGAAGTCCTCGACATTGGAGGAGCCGACGTCGATCACCGCGGCGTCGAGTTGCAGCAGTTGCTCCTGCAGCTGGCCGAACTGCTTGCCGCGCACCGAGTCGCCGTCGCCCTCGTCGGCATTGATCGTCTCGACCGAGACGAAGGCCGCCCCGGCGATGCGGGGAAACAGCAGGTGGCGGGCAACCGTCGACTTGCCGACGTTGCCGGAGAAATTGATCACCGCAGCCTTCATGAGCCGTCCCTTCGGTTCGATCCCAGCAGCGGCCGCCGCCGCGCCAAGTATTTTTCCCCGAGCGCGTCCCGCGTCTTCGGGTCGAGCGCGGCCTCGAAATCTGTCGCCCCATATGGTGCCGAAGGGGCGCCCCGCCCGTCATCCTGGCCAGAGGCAGCGCCGGCTGGCTCGGCGGGTGAGGGGGGTGGCCCAAATGGTCCGATGGATGGTTCATCGGCAGGGGGATGGGCGGCCCGATAGCGGTAGAGGGTCTTGCGGAAGGTCTCGAGGCTGACCGTCAGGCCTTCGGCGGCGAGGGCGGCGACGATGTCGGCATGGCGGACGCCTTCCCGCGCCTTGCGGTCGATCTCTGGCAGCAGCGGCCGCAGCCGGGCCGCCAGGCTGGTCCCCGACAGCCGGCCGATCGCCTCGCGCAGCTTGTCGCTCTCCATGCCGTCCTCCGCCGCGCCGCCGATTTGTGCCTGTCGCAGATCTGTCCCATCCCTGTCCGAGTTTCGACCCATCCTGTCCGAAATCGATCCCAGCTTCGTCTCAGGGTGGTCTCAGCCTCGTCCGATCGGTGTCCCATTCCTCTACCACCTCTGTCCGATTCGGCGATTGGCTGCGCCAATCGGTATGATGATCGACCCTCCTTAAGCGGGCCGCGTTTCTGCGGAAGCGGTTTTCCCGACCAACGCGCGGCTGAACTACCCTTAATCGGTCGATACACCATACGCACCTGGCGCGGTGCGCTAAGTTGTTGGAATAGCGTATGTTTTGGCAGTCAGTCGATTCTGCGCCGTGCCCTATGGATGTCTCGGCTGCTGCGTAACGGCTTGGAATAACCCGGTCATTCTCGCCAGAACGGCTCTGGCGATCGAGGCCGCACCGGGTGATCGGGGAGACCAACCATGACCGACATCGAGCGTCGCCAGCTGTCCGCCGGCGTCCTGTTCCTGCCGCCGGCCCTGGCCTGGCTGGCGGTGGTGCGCCACACCGAGATCCTGCCCCCCGGCCACCGGCTGCATGCCCTGTACCAGCTGGTGCTGGCGACCCCGCATAAGCCCTGGCTCATGCTGGCCCTGGCCGGCGGTCTGGCGGTCGGTGGCCTGGGGGTGTGGCTGCTGGCGGTGGTCGGTCGTTCGGAGTTTGGCGGCGCTCCGTTTCAAAAATTCCTGCGGGGAACCCGGATCGTCTCGGCCGAGCGCCTGCGCCGCCAGATGAGCGAGAGGGGGCGCAAGCAGGTGACCGTGGCCGGCATCCCTTTGCCCCTTGGGGCAGAGAACCTGCACCTGCTGATCGGCGGCGGCACCGGTGCCGGCAAGTCGACGCTGTTCCGCGAGATCGCCCTCGGTGCGGCGAAGCGTGGCGACCGTATGTTCTGCCTGGACCCCAATGGTGACATGCTGTCGAAGTTCTGGAAAGACGGCGACGTCCTGCTCAACCCCTATGACGCCCGCACCGAGGGCTGGTCGTTTTTCAACGAGATCCGCGCCGACTTTGATTTCCACCGCTATGCGCTGTCGATCGTGCCGCGCGGTCAGACCGCCGAAGCAGAGGAATGGGCGAGCTATGGCCGGCTGTTGCTGAGGGAGACCGCCCGCAAACTGGTATCGCAGGGGCAGCCGTCGGTGCGGGAGCTGTTCCGCTGGACCACCATCGCTTCGCCCACTGACCTGCAGACCTTTCTCGCAGGAACCCTCGCCGAGTCGCTGTTCGCCGGCTCGGTGGAGGCGACCAAGGCGCTGGCCTCGGCGCGGTTCGTTCTCTCCGACAAGCTGCCGGAACACGTCACCATGCCGCCGGGTTCGTTTTCGCTGCGGCGCTGGCTGGAAGACCCGGAGGCCGGAACGCTGTGGATCACTTGGCGCGAGGACATGGCGGCGGCATTGAAGCCGCTGGTCTCCGCCTGGATCGACGCCCTGTTCGTTTCGATCCTCTCCATGCCGGAGGATTCCCGGCGTCGCCTGTGGGCCTTCATCGACGAATTGGCCTCGCTGGAAAGGCTGGCGACGCTGGAAGCGGCGTTGACCAAGGGCCGGAAACACGGGCTGCGGGTGGTCGCCGGGCTGCAATCGACGGCGCAACTCGACGGCATTTACGGCCGCGAGGCGGCGCAAACCCTACGCAGCTGCTTCAGCTCGCTCGCTGTGCTGCGCATCTCGAAATCCGATCCCGCCACCGCCGAAGACTTCAGCCGCTCGCTCGGCGAGCACGAGGTGGAACGGGAACGGGAAAGCCGCAGTGTCGGCACGCGCTACGCCAGCTCGGGCCGCCAGCTCGTCCATGAACGCGAGCGTGTGGTGGCGGCCTCGGAACTGACGGCCTTGCCCGACCTCACCGGCTATCTGGCGATCGTCGGCGACCGGCCGATCGCCCGCTTCGCCACCGATTATCGGCCGTACCGGAACCGGGTGCCGGGGTTCATCGAGCGGGCCGTATCCCTCTCGGGCGGATGAGCCATGCTCAGCATGCAGGTGCTGACCCGCCAGGACATCGGCCGCGCCGCCAACTACTATGAGGACGGCGCCGACGACTACTACGCCAAGGAGGGCGAGGCCAAGGCCTGGCAGGGCCGGGGCGCGGCGGCACTCGGGCTGTGGGGCGCCGTCGACTCGGCGCGGCTGCGCGAACTGCTGGCCGGCCAGGTTGGCGACGGCGCTTTGGTCAGCCGTGGCGCCACCCGTGCCGACAGCAAGGAACGCATCGGGCTTGATCTCACCTTCTCGGCGCCGAAGAGCGTCTCCCTGCAGGCGCTGGTCGCCGGCGACGCCCGGGTGATCGCCGCCCACGACCGCGCCGTGGCCGCCGCGGTGACGGCGGCCGAGGAGCGTGCCCTGGCCCGGCGCAAGGTCAACGGCCGGGCGCTGGTCGAGCGCAGCGGCAACCTGGTGGTCGCCAGCTTCCGCCATGAGACCAGCCGCGAGCGCGACCCCCAGCTGCACACCCATGCGGTGGTGATGAACCTGACCCGCCGGGCCGACGGCCAATGGCGGGCGCTGAAGAACGACGAAATCGTCAAGTCGCTGCGCCACCTCGGCGCGATCTACCGGGCCGAACTGGCGACCGAACTGCAGCGCCTCGGCTATCAGCTGCGTCACGAACGGGACGGCACCTTCGAACTCGCCCATATCAGTCGGGCCCAGCTGGCGGCGTTCAGCCGGCGCGCCCGCCAGGTGGAGGCGCAGCTGGCCGGGCAGCGGCTGACCCGCGAGCAGGCCAGCGCGGCGCAGAAACAGCGGGCCACCTTAGAGACCCGGGCCCGCAAGCGGGGCGGCGACCGAGCGGCGCTGTTCGCCGAGTGGCAGGGCCGGGCCAGGGAGATGGGCATCGACTTCGCCCGCCGCGACTGGGCCGGCGCGGGCTATCAGGCTGGGGGCGCCAACCCGGTGCAGGCCGAGGCCACCCGCCAGGCGGCGGCGCGCGCCGTGCGGTACGCCATCAACCATCTGAGCGAGCGCCAAGCGGTGATCGCGGAGCCCGAACTCATCGAGGGTGCAATGAAGCATGGGCTGGGCAGCGTGTCGTTCGATGACGTGACGGCCGAGATCAAGCGGCAGAAGGACAGTGGCTATCTCAGCCGCGAGGAGAGCTTGTACCGCCCGGCCGAGGCCAGCGGAGACGCGGTGCGCACGCGGCGCGGCTGGGTCGCTCTGCTGGTCGAGAAAGGCATGGTCCACGCGGCGGCGCAGGACCGGGTGGTCCGGGCGATCGCCGACGGTGCGCTCATGCCCATCGCCGCCCGCTACACCACGCAGACGGCGCTGGAGCGGGAGAAGCGCATCCTCGCCATCGAACGCGACGGCCGCGGCGCGGTCGCCGCCGCGGTGCCCCCGCTGGCCGCCCGCGCCTGGTTGTCTGCCACCCGCCTCAACGCCGGACAACGCGCCGCGGCCGAACTAATGGCGACCACCACCAACCGGGTGGTCGGCGTACAGGGCTTCGCCGGTACCGGCAAGTCGCACATGTTGACGGCCGCCAAGGAGCTGATCGAGCAGCACGGGCTCCAGGCCCGGGCGCTGGCGCCCTATGCGACCCAGGTCAAGGCGTTGCGCGAGCTCGGGGTGGAAGCCAACACCCTGGCCTCCTTCCTCACCGCCAAGGACAAGGGCTTAAGCGAGAAAACCGTGCTGGTCATCGACGAGGCCGGGGTGGTGCCGACGCGCCTGATGGAGCGGACGCTGAAGCTGGCCGAACAGGCGGGGGCCCGCGTGGTGCTATTGGGCGACACCGCGCAGACCAAGGCGATCGAGGCCGGACGGCCGTTCGAACAGTTGCAGAAGGCCGGCATGCAAACGGCGCGGATGGAGGAGATCCAGCGGCAGCGCGATCCCGCCCTCAAGGCGGCGGTCGAATTGGCGGCGCAGGGCGAGACCCGCCGCTCGCTGGCCCGCATCGAGGCAATCGTCGAGATCCGCGACGACGCCGGCCGGCGCGCCACCCTGGTGCGCGAGTTCGCTGCGCTGGCCCCGGCCGAGCGAGAGGCGACGCTGATCGTCAGCGGCACCAACGAGGCGCGGCGCGAACTCAACGACCGCGTCCGCCAGGCTCTCGGCATGGCCGGGGATGGGCTGATCTTCGACACCCTGACCCGGCGCGACAGCACCCAGGCCGAGCGGCGGTTCTCCAAGAACTACGCCATCGGCGAGGCGATCCATCCGGAGCGGGACTATAGGGTCGGCCTGCAGCGCGGCCAACTCTACACGGTGATCGACACCGGCCCCGGCAACCGGCTGACGGTGGCAGCCGCCGACGGCCGGCAAATCAGCTTCTCGCCGGCAACCCATACCAGGCTGTCGGTCTACCAGCCCGAGCGCACCGAACTGGCGCGCGGCGACACCGTGCGGATCACCCGCAACGACGCGGCGCGCGACCTCGCCAACGGTGACAGGTTCAAGGTGGCTGCCGTGGAGGCTGGCAAGGTCATCCTCGACAACGGCCGGCGCCGCGTCGAACTGCCGGCCGACAAACCGCTGCACCTCGACCACGCCTATGCGACGACGGTGCACAGCGCGCAAGGGCTGTCCGCCGAGCGCGTGCTGATCGAGGCACAGACCACCAGCCGCACCACGGCCAAGGACGTCTATTACGTCGCCATCTCCCGCGCCCGCCGCGAGGCGCGGATCTACACCGACGACCGCAAGACGCTGCCGGCCGCCATCGCCCGGGAGAACGCCAAGTCCGCGGCGCTCGACCTCATCCGGCAATGGCGGGGGCGGCAGCGAGAGCGGTCGGAGCGGGCGAGGCAGAGGGAGAATGGCCGGGAAGGGCGCGAGTTGAGCGAGCGGTAGGCGATGTGTTGGTGTGGCCCCGGAAATGGATGGCCGAATGATATGGACGAAACTGATCCATAACGACGTATCGACACAAGCCATCCAACTTGGCCGAGACGATCATCATTCCTGTATCAGTCTGATACTCAGTCGGGGAGCGGCTTACCCCTTGTCCTTGGTGGTCAGGCGGCCCTCGGCCTTCGCCGCGCGTTCCAAAGCCTGCCGTTCGCGCGCCTGCATCTAGGCCA
Source organism: Pseudomonadota bacterium (assembly GCA_021793155.1). Classification (GTDB taxonomy): domain Bacteria; phylum Pseudomonadota; class Alphaproteobacteria; order Rhodospirillales; family Magnetospirillaceae; genus DUZF01. The sequence goes on from JAJYTF010000034.1 coordinate 23,228, forward strand.
CCAGGGCGCTCAGTCGGGTGATCTCCTCGGCCTGCGCCCCGACCTTGCCGCGCAGTTCGGCTGCCTCCTCCCGTGCCTGCCGCTCCCGCTGCTCGGTCTGGATGACCAGGTCGGCCAGACGGTCGCGGTCCCGCTGCAACGTCTCCTGTGCCGCATCGCTGTCGGCGAGCACGGCGCGAGCCTCGGCCAGTTCGATCTCGGCCGCCGCGGCGGCGGCGCGGGCCGCCTTCACCGCTTCGGCGACGCGGCTTTCGGCGATTTCCGTGGCCCGCCGGTGGATACGGCCGATGACGCCGGACAGGCTGGCTGACAGCTCAGCCATCCGCTGTTCCACCTCTTCGCGCAGCTCGGCGGGAAGATCGATGGCCTGGGATTCCTCGGCGGCCGGTTTGTGGTTGTCCTGCCAATCGGCCAGGACGGCGGCAATCCGGGTCATATTGCCGCCGCCGAGGGCACGGCGAATGGCGAAGGCGGATAGTCGGCTGCCGGCTTTCGCCAGCGCGTCGTTGGCGTTACGGATTTGTTCGTCGGTGAATTCGGCGGGGCGGGGCATATCGGCCTCGTTCGTTTGTTCAGCACAAACAAACCAACAAATTGACTACGATGGTTGATGCTGGCGGGCGGTGAGAGGGCCGGCGCATCGGTGTTACCCGAGTGGACCAGGTGTGAGAAAGGCACGGAGCAGGGCCAAAGTCGGGGTCAGGCTTATACCGGTCTTGGGTTATCCTTGCTCCAGGCTAATACTTCAGGAACAGAACGAGATCGGACGATGTTCTCCGGAACGAACCTTGATGAAGAAACGGTGCTGGCCGCGGCAACGGAGTTGATCGTCCGGCGCGGCCCGGCGGCCAAGGATGAGGCGGCCAGGCGGGCCGCCGACTTGGAGCGGCAGGCCCGCTGGCCCGAACATGCGTTGGCCGTCCGCGTCCTCAACGCCGTGGAGAAGCTGCTCGGCTGAGCGGCTTGGTGCCACTTCGGGGTGTCGCACCTAGGCCGTTCGGTCGCCGGCCGTTTGGCGCTCAGCTCTACCCGCGTGAGGCCCAGTCCAGGATTCTGATGAAGCTTGCGCTACCAAGCAGGCCTGGGCGTAATCCCTATCTTCTTTCATGATGTGACCAAGCAGCCCCTCATCCAGAGGCGTCGAAAGATTATAAACTAACTGAAACGAATCGATACGCGAGAATGTGTTATTTAACAGAAGTACTTATGGGTAAACTCGTCGTGTAATTTCTTGTGGCGCCCCACCCAGAATAGGAGATTTCCTTCATAAATTCTTCTTCTTGATAAACCATATAAAATATAACGACTCAGAAATGACAAGCACTCCCTCGCCGCCTGACGTGGTTGCTCTCTTGCATTATGAAGGCTGGTGATTTGCTTGATGATGAGGCGGTGTACTTGGTCCAACACCGACACACCGACGCTCATATCGGCTGACCATTTGGGAATGCGCTGCATTTGCCGGCTTCACCATCAAGCCCATCGACTTTATCTGCGGACTATCATCCTGGTGTTCCGGCGAGTCAAGGCGACCAGCAGTCGCATGGCTGTATCCGAAACGCGCGTTACTTGCAGATTAATATTGGCGGTAAATTTCACCTCGAAGAGGAAGCCAACGCGGTCGACGATAGCTCAAAGAACCCGGTAGATTGCGTGGTCGACCCTTGCGTGCGGCAAAGTCGAGCGGCCCGTATGGCGTGCCGCTTGGTTGCAGTCATGCTCCAATCCGCCTTTCGCGGCGGGAGAGGCAACTTCCGGCGCATCCCGGAGAATGTCGATAATATGCATGGCGTATTGCGCTATTTATATTCATTGTAAACATAGTCACGTAATGCGTGAACGGTCTATTCTCGTATAATTTATTTGACGAGATTTACCTCCTTTAATATCAAATATAAATGGTGTACATCGCACCTGCACTGTCAAGTCGGTGGACGTGATTAATATCGGGGTGCCGCAACAAGACGCCTTGACGCAATTTGCGCGCCGGCAGGGAATAAACGCATGTCTCTGATCGACAATCTCAGGATCCGTTCGAAGATCCTGCTCATCGTGCTTGGATCTTTCCTTGCCGTGGCTCTGGTTGCCGGGCTGGGCCTGTACAGTATCTGGGCTGAACTGATGGCCGGCAGCCAAACCAAAGTGCTGCAATTGACCGAAAGCGCCTATAGCATCCTTGCTTATTACGAAGCGGAAGTCCGTGCCGGACGTCTTTCCGAACCGGAGGGCAAGAGCCGCGCCCTGGCCGACTTACGGGCCTTGCGCTACGGCAACGACGGTTACATTTGGATCAATGATATGGCCGCCCGCATGGTCATGCATCCGATCAAGCCGGAGCTCGACGGCAAGGATGTGTCCGGCATGACCAGCCCCGACGGTTCCCATGTCTTCGTCGACATGGCGGCCATCGCCGCGCGATCCGGAAGTGGTTTTTATTCCTATTATTGGCCGAAGCCGGGCGTTCCGGAGCCGGTCCGCAAGATTTCCTACGTCAAGGGATTCCTCCCCTGGGGCTGGGTAGTCGGCACCGGCATCTACCTGGACGACATCGAGACCGGGTTCCGGCAGAAGGCGCTTGAGTTCGGCGGGCTGGGCGTACTGATCGCCGTCCTGGGGCTTGTCGCATCGCTGTTGGTGGTGCGACGCGTGACCCGGCCGCTGTCGGTGCTGATCGGGGACATGAAGCGGCTTGCCCGCAACGAGGTCGACTTCACCGTCAATGGCGCCCAGCGCAAGGACGAACTGGGGGACATGGCCCGCGCCCTGAACATCTTCCGGGACGGCGAAATCGCCCGGCAGGAGCTGCAGGTGGAACGGCAGAAAGAGCAGGAGATGAAGGATCGGCGGGCCGCCGCCATGGAGCATCTGACCCACGATTTCAATAACGGCGTCCGCGGCGTGCTGGACATCATGACCCGGACGGCGCACGAGTTGCGTGACGTGGCCCAGGCGATGGCCGGCGTGGCCGATGAAACCAGCTCGCAGTCGACCGTGGTGGCCACCGCCGCTGAACAGGCTTCGTCCAATGTGCAGACGGTCGCTGCGGCAGCGGAACAGCTGGCCGCTTCTGAGAGCGAGATCGCCCGCCAGATCAGCCGCTCAAGCGAGGTGACCAGCCAGGCCTCGGACGATGCCGAGCGGATCAACGGCATCGTCGGCAGCTTGAGGGACGCCACTCGCCAGATCGGTGACATCGTCAACCTGATCAACGACATCGCCAGCCAGACCAACCTCCTGGCGCTGAACGCCACCATCGAGGCGGCGCGGGCCGGTGAGGCCGGCAAAGGCTTTGCCGTGGTGGCCACCGAAGTGAAGAGCCTCGCCAATCAGACGGCCCGCGCCACCGGCGAAATCGGCGCCCAGATCAGCGCCGTCCAGGTTGCCGCCAGCGACGCGGTCAGCGCCATCTCGGGCATCGGCCAGACCATCGTCGAGATCAGCCGGACGGCTGGCGCCATCGCCGCCGCGGTCGAACAGCAGACCGCCGCCACCAAGGAAATCGCTCGCAACGTCATCGAGGCGTCGACCGGCACCCAGGAGGTGACATCCTCGATCTTCCTGGTCAAGGAGGGCGCCACCCGGACCGGTGCCACGGCCAGCCAGGTGCTGGCTACCGCGGACCACCTGCTGGACCAGTCGACCAGGCTTTCCGCGGAAGTCACCGATTTCCTCAGCGCGATCAAGCATGCCGGTGATCGGCGTCATTTCTAGATGCCGTGCTGAGCCTTGGCTCCGGCGGTAGTCAAAGGGGTGGCTCTCCCTCAGAGTGATCGTGTGTGAAACAACAAGGGCCGGTTTCCGGACGCCGAGCATCATCAGGGGACAGCCTTGGACCACTATGCCGGGATTGACGTGTCGTTGGAAAAGAGCAGCGTCTGCATCGTGGATACTGACGGCAGGATTGTATGGGAAGCGAAGGTGGCGATCGAGCTGGCAGCGCTGTTCAGCGGGCTTGATCTCCATTGCGGCAGTTCCGCCCCATGCCCACTCGTTTTGTCAGAGCCGAATAGGCTGCCGGGGTGTTGGGATCGTTCGCGTCTGAGCGCCTGGATCGTCGATTAGTGGAACTGGACTAACTCAATACTATCATTATAGGAATTCAGAATTCGTCGTGATAACGTTCCTAGCCATTAGGATTATTGACGGGGGAATTCGGGTGGGGCGGCAAGGTGTGAGGGATGCCTCGCCATTGACTTTCGACTGAGGTGTTTCATGGGGTTTCTTTTCAAGGGCAACCAGATCAGCCAAGCCCTTGTGATCAGGGAAGCGTTTTTCGACAGCACGCCCGATGCGCTCATGGTTCTTCGGGAAGGCATTATCATCGACTGCAATGATGCTTTGGTCCGGACATTCGGCTATGCCGACAAGCAAGCCATTTGCAACGTCAATCCAGCAATGCTGTCCCCGCCCAAGCAGCCGGACGGCCAAAGTTCCGCTGACAGGGCGGCGGCCTACGTCGGTGAAGCCCTTCGCAAGGGTCATTGCCGTTTCGAATGGACTCACCGCCGCGCCGATGGCGGCGATTTCCAGGTGTTGGTGACTCTGACGCGGTCCTCCGCCGGGGGACGGACGATCCTCTTCGCCTCTATCGCCGACCTGACTGAAATTCTCAGGTCGCGGGAGGAGCGGGCGAAAGCGACCGAAGCCATGGCCGTGGATTTCGACCGAACGGTCTTCAGTGTCGTTGAGGTGGTCTCTCAGGGGGCTTCGGACATGGAGCACACCGCTCAATCGCTGTCGGCCAATGCCGAGCAAGCCACAACACAGTCGGTAAGCCTCGCTTCTGCCACCAAACAGGCATCATCCAATATAGCGACAGTGGCCAGCGCCGCCGAGCAGTTGTCCGAGGCGATCACAGAAATCGCCGAGCAGGTCGGGCAGCCCACGGACATTTCCCGGGCGGCGTCGGACGAGGCGAACCGCACCAACGAGAAGGTGAAAGGCCTAACCGAAAACTCGGCTCGGATCGGCGAAGTCGTCCGGTTGATCACCGACATCGCCAGCCAAACCAATCTCTTGGCCCTCAACGCCACAATCGAGGCCGCGCGGGCCGGCGATGCGGGAAAAGCGTTCGCTGTTGTGGCCAATGAAGTGAAGAACCTGGCCAATCAGACGGCGCGGGCTACGGAGGAAATCAGTGCGCAGATCGGCTCCGTCCAGGTGGCCACCCAGGACGCCGTCTCGGCAATCGGCGCCATTGTCGGCCGGGTAACCGAACTGAGCCAGATTGCCGCTGTCATCGCCTCAGCCGTAGAAGAGCAATCCGCTGCCACCTCTGAAATCACGAGGAATATGCAGCAGGCGGAGCTGGCGTCCCGCGAAATCTCGACAAATATCGACGGAGTGACCGGCGCGGCTTCGGAAACCGGGCTTGCCGCGCAAAACGTCTTGAGCTTCGCGCGGTCCCTCGCACATGAAGCCTCCGACCTGAAGCAATTGGTCGGCCGGTTTCTGAGGAACGTGCGCGCGGTTTGACGGTTGGCGGAGCGTGAGGCGGTGGACCCGCGGATGCCTAGCCCGGGACAAAATTGGATGTTTAGATTTTTGAATCGCGCGAGGCCATTCATCGATAAGCAAGATAGCTATGTTGCCGTCATGCTTCTATTAGTATTTATAATGTGGGGTGCGGCAATTACATGGTCTATTCAGGAACGCAACATAATATTATCGATGGAACGCGATGATATTGTGGAGAGAAGCGTAGCCGTAGAGCAGCAGACATTGCGCCTTCTTAAACTTGCTGACGCCTCTATCATTGCCGCTCAAAGCTGGTTGAATGCGCATCCGCAAGCCGATCCTCGCGAAGAGTTGGCGTTCATCGATCTAGTATCGCACCTGAAAGGACAGTCCGACGGTCTGTTGGATATAGATCTGGTTCCCAGCGTGTCCCGCAGCGCTTCCCCTGCGGAAGGCGCGACGGCCGACGGCGGACTATTGATCGAAGCGCCGTTGCGCGTTGATGGCACCTGGACAGTTCGCGTCGCCCCTCTACGGGAGAAGGCGTCAACAGCGCAATGGCGGCTGGATGCGAGGATAAATGTTCCACGCATCGTCGCCCTTTTCGAGTCGCAACGGCCACGCCCCAATGGCTCGATCACGGTCTTTCATGCCGATGGCACGACCCTGATTCGGGCACCAGCGGCTGACGACGACAACGTCATTAGCCGTTCGATCAGAGGAAGTACTGATTTCAAATTTTTCAACAAAGCCCAAAGTGGTGTCTTTCGCAGCCAAGGCCTCTTCGATCACCGAGAAAGATTGGTCAGCTTTGCAAGGCTGACACCCTACCCTTTGATCATAGCGGTAACCGCCGGCATCGATGATCTGCTGCTGCCGTGGCGCCGGGAGACGGCGGCCGTCCATGGGCTCGCATTCACCGTCAGTTGTCTTGCCATCCTTTTTAGCAGAAGGTTTCTCCGCACCAGAAGGCTCTCCAATGAAAGGCAGGTCCTCCTCGAGCAGCGAGAAGAAGAACTACGACTGATTTATGATACGTCCTGGGCTGCTCTCTTTTTGATCGATCATGCTGGGGTCATCGCTCATGCTAACCGCCGCATGGCGGAAATGTTCGGATGCACACTGAACCAACTCATTGGCAGCAAATATCTGTGTCACGTCGACGAATCGGAACGAGCGGAAAGCCGCGAAAAATTGCTTGAGTTATTTTCAAGGGGGGGCGCAGTCGATGCATCCGATCGGCTCTATGTCCGAAACGATGGCACCACCTTCACCGGCCACCTCATTGGGCAGGCTACCGTGAGTTCAGAAGGAGAAATCGGCATTGTTGGCTCCATTATCGATATTTCTGAACGAATAAAAACCGAGCAAGATATGCTGCTCTACGCCAATGTTATCGAGGGCACGCAAGAGGGAATATTAATAACGGATAAGAATTCTGCCATCATCGGAGTGAATAGTGCTTTTTGCAAAATAACGGGGTACGCAAGAACCGAATTGCTTGGCCAGAATCCGCGCCTCCTGAAATCAGGTCGTCATGACCGCGCATTTTACGAGCAGATGTATAACTGTCTGACAGAAAAAGGCCATTGGCGCGGCGAAATCTGGAACCGCCGAAAGAACGGTGACGTATATCCTGAGTGGCTCACGATGAGCTGTCTGCGCGATAACAGTGGAAACGTGACCAATTATGTTGCAACTTTTATCGACATTACACACATTAAGGAATCTGAGGCAAAACTTGAGCATCTCGCTTATTATGATCCATTGACTGGCCTCCCCAATCGTTCCCTCCTAGCGTCCCGATTGCAGCGTGCCTTGGCCCGCGCCCGGCGCGATGGCGCCAGGGGAGCCGTCCTCTTTGTCGATCTCGATCACTTCAAGAATGTCAATGACAGCATGGGACATTCGATGGGGGACGAACTCCTGCGGATGGCGGCAGCACGGCTCACCAGCAGACTTCGTGAAACCGATACTTTGGCCCGCATGGGGGGCGACGAGTTCATAGTCATCCTCGAACAATTGAAAGAGCCGGAACAGGCGGCGGCCGTGGCTCAGTCATTGATCGATGAACTCGGACAGCCGTTCGTCTTTTATTCGGGTCAGGAATTCTATCTGGGGGCGAGCATCGGGATCAGCATCTTCCCGGATGATGGCTGTGATGTGGATCTGACGGTTCGCAACGCCGATGCGGCGATGTATCAGGCCAAGGCCGCGGGGCGAAATACCTATCGCTTTTACACGGGCGCCCTCACCCGCGCCGCCAACATCCGGGTCCAGCTCGAGGTGGCATTGCGCCATGCTTTGGAGCAGGACGAATTCGTCCTCCATTATCAGCCATTGGTGGACATGAATGACCTGCGGATTACCGGCGTCGAGGCTCTGCTACGTTGGCAGCGCCCCGGAGAAAGCCTGGTAATGCCGAACAGCTTCATTCCCGTGGCCGAGGAAGCCGGTCTTATCGTCCCCTTGGGCGCCAGTGTGCTGCGCAAGGCGTGTCGCCAAATGAGGGCTTGGTTGGATCAGGGTGTCGCGATGGAAACCATGGCAGTCAACATCTCCGCCCATCAGCTTCGCCAGAGTGAAATCAGCCAAACGGTTGAAGATGCGCTCAGACAAGCTGGCCTGCCGGCCCGCTATTTGGAACTGGAAATAACGGAGACCTCGTTGGTTGCCGTAGGCGAAGCCGTGGAAAGCCGATTGTCGGACCTAAAGGAATTAGGCGTGCACATTTCCATAGACGATTTCGGGACCGGCTATTCCTGCCTCTCTTATCTAAAAAGACTGCCTATCGATAAGCTAAAAGTCGACCGCAGCTTCGTCTGCGACATGGCCGGCAATAATACCGACCTTCAGATTGTCCGATCGATAATAGCACTGGCAAAGAATCTGAGATTGGAAGTGCTGGCCGAGGGCATTGAAACCGATACGGAGCTTTTCATTCGTAAGCGTCGCCGCGGACAGCGCCTGTTCCTGCGCCCGCGCATAGGGGAGGATCCGTCATCGACGACGGAGACCTCGGATGGATGGAGATAGTCATACGCCTGACCTTATGCCCAACACGTTTCGCCGTGTTGAGGTGATCACCGGCGTCGGGCGCCGTCGGCGCTGGTCGGTGGAAGAGAAGATGCGGATCGTGGCGGAGAGCTGCGAGGGAACGACGACGGTGTCGGAGGTGGCTCGGCGGCACGGTCTCAATGCCAATCAGCTTTTCGGCTGGCGGCGACAATTCCAGCAAATGGCCGAAGCGCACCGGAACGATGGCGAAGCGACGCCGCAGTTCGTGCCGCTGGTTGCCGCGACCGACGGACTCCTCGGAGCGGGGACGGCGGCACCGCCGGTGATCGAAGTCGTCGCCGGCGGCTTGACGGTGCGCGTGCCGACGGGCGTCGACGTGGCGACCTTGCGCCAGGTGCTCGGTGTGGTGCGGAGCCTGGCGTGATCGCCCCGGGCGGCCGGCGGATCGTCCTGGCGACGGCGCCGGTCGACTTCCGCCGGGGAATGGACAGCCTGGCGGCCCTGGTGCAGCTGGCGTTGGCGGCCAACCCGTTCTGTGGGGACATTTTCATTTTTCGCTCAAAAAGGGCTGACCGGATCAAGATTTTGGTCTGGGATGGGACCGGCCTGTGGCTTCACCAGAAACGGTTGGAGACGGGACGCTTCGTCTGGCCGCCGATCCGTGATGGGCTCATCGCCTTGAGTCCGCTGCAGTTGAACATGCTGCTGGAAGGTCTCGAATGGTCGCGGGCTGCGCCAGCGAAAACAAAATCGCCGGCACTCGCGTGTTGATTCATTTTTTCCTTGAAATGGTAACAGGGATAAATAGCATCGCTACATGTCGATAAATGCCGCAATAGATGTTCTTGCCAAAGAAGGACATGAGTCCTTGGCAAAGGCTATTGCGGATGAGCGGGATGCCTATCTCGCCGAGATCGACAAACTTCGTTTATTGATTGGGCAGTTCAATCGCGCCAAATACGGCCGACATTCCGAAAAGCTGGAAGAGCAGCTTCTGCTGGGCATCGAGGACACCGAACAAGGCTTGGCGCAGGCCGACGCGGCGCGGGAGCAGAAGGAACAACACGACGGCCAGCGCCGTCCCCGCCAACCGCGCAACGCCAATCGCGGCGCCTTGCCGGACAGCCTTCCCCGCGACCACATCACCATCGAGCCCGAGGACAAGAGCTGCCCGTGCTGTGGCGGCGCGATGCACGTGATGTGCGACGAGGCGGCCGAGATGCTCGACTTCGTGCCCGCCCAGTTCCGCGTCAAGGTCATCCACCGGCCCAAATACGCGTGTCGCGGCTGTGAGAGCGCCATCGTCCAGGCGCCGGCCCCGGAGCGTCCGATCACCGGCGGCATGGCCACCGAAGCGCTGCTGGCCCACGTCCTGGTCAGCAAATATGCCGATCACTGCCCGCTCTACCGCCAGGCCGTCATCTACCGGCGTGCCGGCATCACCCTCGACCGCTCGACCCTGGCCGACTGGGTCGGCCGCTCCTGCTGGTGGCTGAAGCCGCTGCACGACCTGCTGACCACCACGGTCCTCGCCTCGGCCAAGCTGTTCGCCGACGACACGCCGGTGCCGGTGCTCGATCCCGGTCGCGGCAGGACCAAGACCGGCCGGTTGTGGGCCTATGCCCGCGACGACCGCCCGTGGCAAGGCAGTGATCCGCCGGCCGTCACCTACATTTACTCGGACAGCCGGGAGGGCAAGCACCCGATGGGGCATCTGCTCGCCTTCAAGGGCGTGCTGCAGGTCGACGGCTACCAGTCCTACGACACCATCGCCAGCCAGCGGGCCGACGGCAGCATCGTCCTCGCCTTCTGCTGGACCCATTGCCGCCGGAAATTTTACGAGCTGCACAAGAGCCTGCCGGACTCCCGGCAGGAGGCGGCCAACGCGCCGATCGCCACCGAAGCGGTGCAACGCATCGCCGCCCTCTACGCCATCGAGGCCGACATCCGGGGCCGCACCGCCGAGGAACGCCGGAGGGAACGCCAGGCGCGCTCCAAGCCGCTGGTCGACGCCTTCAAGACCTGGCTGATGGATCGGCTGGGAAAAATCTCCGGCAAGAGCAAGCTGGCCGAAGCCATCCGCTATGCCCTCGGCCATTGGGACGGGCTCTGCGTCTTCCTGGAGGATGGCCGCGTCGAAATGGACACCAACAGCGTCGAGAGAACCTTCCGGCCGCAGAAGCTCACGGCGAAAAATAGCCTGTTCGCCGGAAGCGATTCCGGTGGAACCAGCTGGTCGATCGTTGCCTCCCTCATCGAGTCGGCAAAACTGAATGGCATCGATCCCTTCGCCTATCTGCAGGACGTGCTCCGCCGCATGGTCGCCGGCCATCCCATCAACCGGCTCGACGACCTGCTGCCCTGGAACTGGAAGACCCTGGCCGCCAGCCAGGCCGCCTGACACCATCGATATCGCTCCGCTTCGGCGCACTCAGGCGCGCGCGTAGCGGACTATCGGGGATGCGCCGAAAATCGACAAGGCGGTGGCACCGACGACGCTTACTTTCATTCTTAGGGATTTACAATGCGACAGCGGCCAAGGCTACCTGTTCAGCCGACCGCTTCCCGCGGCAGAGCTTGACGTCCTATTGGTCGACAACGGTGCCCATGTGCAAACAAGCGTGGCTTTGGCCAATTAAAGAGCTGCGGGTCAGCGTGGAAGATGATGCCAACAATAAAGCCCGCAAAGCCGCCTGGCCTCGGTTCGCGCTCGTCGGGCACGCGCCTTGAATTCTGGCGATTTCCCACCCTGTTACGGAAGGCAGATTGTGGGGGTGCCATTTGAATGAAAAACTGTGGGATATGTCATGGGCTACATGGTTGGTCGGCACGGGAGGGTAGCCCCCATGGCGAAGCTTGGCTTGTTGGGCGGCGACGGGGCCGGACGCCGGGGATCCGGTTCGGGGAGAGCTGATTCCGTGGAATCTTTGAGCTTTTGTCGAAATCGGGCCCAAGCCGGCTCTTTCCTCACGATGGCCTGGGCATCGGTCAACGCCTTGGGCATCCTGGGTGTTACGGCCTCGTCGTCGAATAAAGCACGAATGGGGACGTCGAGATGGTTTGCGAGACGCTCAAGCGTCAGCAGGGTTGTCCGGACCTTTCCCCTTTCGAAGTTGGAAATTGTTTCGACGCCCTTACCAACCAATTCGGCCAGTTGCTGCTGAGATAAGGATCGCCGAGTCGCGCGGCAGGACATCCCACCTTAAGACGGCAAACGCCAGCCGGGGGCCCGAGCGACCGGCTCCGGCCGAGCGTCGACGCTGAAGCCGAAAAGGTCCGACACCAGCTGCACGCGCCGTCGGATCTCCAGGATGATGCCGGTCGCAACGGGACCGCCGGCCTTGGGCATCTCGGCCCGCACAACCTCGGCTGCCTCCACCATCTGCACGCAGATTTCTTTGATCGACCTCAGGGCCACCCTCGATTTCGTCCCCAGATCGGTGGCCCATTGCTCGAAGTCGGTCCTCTGCAACGCGTCCGGCGTGCGCTCCCGGCCAATGGCCATCGCCAGGTCGGTGGTCACCTCCGGATAGCGCGCCGTGCAAACCAGGTCGTAGAAGGGCGCAAGCTCGGCGCCGCCATTCCGATGGTGGATCACCGATAGGTTCTTCCCATGCGCGTCAGCGTTGCCGACCAACAGATTGAACACGGCCCAGGAGCGGATCTTCGGCTGCTCGAGGGCCGGCACCCGCATCCTGGCAAGCACCCGCGGGATCTCGGCGAACCCCGGTCCGACCTTCTCGCCGTTGTCGTCGTATTCATACTTTTCAAGAGCACCGAGGGCTTGGCACAGGTCCTCCTGGTGGATCTGGCGAGGCAAGCCGTCGTCGAAGGTCCGGTCGAAGCGCTCGATGATCAGGCAGGCCACGCCATCCACGTCCCGCACCCAGCTGGGTGGCACCCGCAGTTTGAACTTCTCTGCGAGCCGCAGGCAGAACAGCTCGTTCCAGACCAGACCGGGATATTCGGCGCTGAGCGTCGGCTTGATGATGTGGGTGCTCAGCAGCGACCCCGCCGCCTTGCGTAGCGGCGCCACCTGGGGCTCATCCTCCTTATCGAAATAAAGGGTTTCCTTGGGCTGCACCCCGGCCAGGGAGAACCGCCGCGTCCCTCGGCCGGCCTGCTTCTCCAACGGCATGTTGCGTCGCAGCGCCTCCATCAGCTCGGCTTCCGACACCGGCAACGCCTCGGGGTCGCCGAGGGTGGCGAGATCGCCGGCGGTGACCGTCACCGCACCGGCGCACTCCTCGCCGGCCTTCTCGAGCAAGGCATAGTCGTCGTTCGGGTCGGCTCGGCCAGCCAGCAGCGCGCGGCGACGGCCCTCCGGCAGGAGTCCACGGAAGAAGGCGCGGCACCGATCATAAGCCCAGCTCTCGGAACCCTCGGGCGGCATCGAAAGCGATAAGCGGCAGCGCCCCTGACCAGGTCGCCAGCCGGGTGCGTAGGTGAAGGAAAAGCCATAGCGGGTTCCATCGCGCTCGAGCGTTCCGCATTGCTCATCATGCAGATAGACGCGCAGCATCAGGACCGCTCCGCGATGGTAAGTTCCAGACCAAGGGTGTCGAGCAGCCTCAGCACCATGCCGACCCTGGCGGATTCCTTGCCGTTCTCGATCTGGGAAACGAACACCAAGCCAACACCGGCCTCGTCGGCCAACTGCTGCTGGCTCAATCCCACCTGCTTGCGGCGATGCCTGATGCTCGCACCCAACTCCGACACGGTCATGATCGCCCCGTTTATTCGATCGCATAAAATTAGGCCATGCGAAATCGCAAGTCGCCGACTTTTATGCGATCGCATAATATATGGCCGGGGGAGGCCCTGGCAAGCCATCTTTACGCGATCGCATAAATGACCGCGCGCAAGAAGCACTTCCAGCGGCTTGCGGCGGGCATCTCGATCGCAAAATTCAAGCCGTCGCCGGGCGGCAATCTTGCACCGCGGGCCCGACCCGGTTGCAATTGCCCTGAAGAATTTGTCCGGTGCAGGTTAGGCGCTGCAGTCGCGGGAGGGGGACCGCTGTTCTTGATCCCCAGAGTTTTCCTTCTATTCGCCTGCCTACGACATCTGCCGCCGCTTGAACATGGGATCGTAGAAGACCTGCAGCACCTTCCGCGCCCGCATGAACAACACGACATCGATGGTTGTATGGAGGAGATGCTTGATCATCGGCATTTCGAGCGTGCGGCCGACCTCGGAATTCTTGATCAGGGTGGCGATGCGGTCGAACGCCTCGATGGCGCCGTTGGCATGCGTGGTGGTGATGCCGCCGCCATGATCGGTGTTCAGCGCGTTGGTGTAGTCCCAGGCCTCGGGCCCGCGCAATTCGGCAAGGAAGATGCGTTCCGGCGTAATGCGCATGCAGGCCGCCACACAGGCCAGCGCCGAGATCCGGCCGTTGCCGTCGCCATAGAAGAGATGTGTCACCTCCTGGTGGTTGGGCAGGAATAGCTCATGGACATCTTCGATGGTGGCGATGTGTTCCGCGGCCGGCACGATATCGATTAGGGAGCGGGTGAGGGTGGTCTTGCCGGAGCCGGTCTGGCCGGCGATGACGATATTGCGTTTGAGTGCGACGCAGCGCTTCAAGAACGCGCAGACGCGGCCGGTCCGCTTGAGCTCCAACAGCTCGACCTCAAACGGTTCAAGCCGCTGGAAATCCGCCCGTTCGCTCGCCGCCTTGGCCTCGACCGCCGAGGGCCGGTTGAACGACACGTCCTGGCAGTCGGCGAAGGCGCCCTCGGCGTCGAGTTGGTCGAGGGATTTGACCACGGCGGCATGCTTGCGGATGACGAGAACCAGGGCGTCGTCGAGGACGGCCGGGGGCATCAGGATGGTGCCGCGCTGTCCGCCAGGCAGCGTCAGATAATTGACGGAACGCACCGGCAGCCCGGCGAAGGCGACCAGGGCGGTGGCCAGCGACCGGAGATAGGGCAGGGTGAGGTCGGGGCAGTGATTGAATGTCTTCGCGCCGAACGCCTGAGTGACCACTTCGCCGGGCCGGATCCGCAACTCGATGACTGCCGGATCGTTTAGGTAGGGTTCCAGAGGCCGCAGGAGCTGGGCGATGGTTTGCGCCCGGAACGCCGCGTTACCGGAGCCCGTAGACATTGCTGAAATCCATGTCGCGAGCGACGAAGATGTTCACCCGCTCGCCCTGGTTCCGATAGAGCGTCGGCGGGATGTTGATGGAGTTGCGTAGCGCCTCGGTGGCCAACTCCTGTGTTGTCGCCTGCGTGTTGCCGAGAGTGATGCTCGTCTGCGTCTGGGTTTGCGCGGCGTTGACCGCTGCCTGGCCGGCATCGGAGAGCAGGCTCAGCATGATAGCCCCGCCAAACCGCTGCCAGAAATGGCTGTCGACTTGGCCGGGCAAGCCAGCGGCGCCAAGGGGATCCGTGCCCGGGCTGTCAAGATCGACGATGACGCCCTGGGGTGTCTCGATGCGCTGCCAGGCGACGAATACGCGGCTCTGGCCCTGAAGGATCCCGCGCTGGTAGCTGCCGACAATCTTCGAGCCGGCGTCGATCAGGATGACATGGCCATTGGCCGAATAGGTGTCGGCAGTGGTGTAGCAGGCGACCAGGCCGACCTGGTCGGTCACCAGTTTCGACTGCTCGCCGCAGTCGATCATGGCGCCTCGGGTAAGGAGGAAGTCGCGGCCGGTCAGCTTGCCGGCGCGCGATGGCCGCAGTTGCAGCGGGCGAAGCTGCTCTTCCAATGGGTTGTCGCCGGCGCGGGGATCGGCCGGCGTGGCGGACCGCGCCGGTGTGATCGCCGCCGCTCTGCCGGCATCGGCCTCGCCGCTGAAGCCGCCGCCGAACCGGCGGTCGCGGAGCGCATCTTGAGGGCTCTTCTGGGGTTGCGTGCCGGGAGCGGTGATTCCCGCTCCACCGGCGGATTGCATGACCGGATCGGCCGCCGCGGTGGCGGGTTCTGGCGCTGGCACCGTGAGACGGAACGGCGGCAGCGTGTTCTCGACCTTGGCCTCCTTGTGTCGGGCTTGAGCCTGCGTTTGGTTACGGCTCCAGGCCTTCCAGGTCAGCACGCCGCCAATCACCAGCGCGGTGACGATCACTACCGCCATGAACGGACGCATACCCGGAGTCCGGCGCCGCGCAGCATCGTCGCCGAATCTGCCGCGTACGTCTTCGATCCGTTGTTTCTCCAGTTCTTCGGCGACGTCGATCTCGCCATAGACGCGCGTCCGGCCGGTCATTCGTCGGGCATTCCCTTGATGACGCGATGCACGGACGGGGATGCGGTGCCGGTGGTGTTGGGGGCGCCGTTGGGATCGAAGCTCTCGTTGTAGATTCCGACCACGGCATCGCCGAGGCGCAGCCTGAACTTCGCCGCGATCTTTTCGGCAACAATGACCCGGGAGCCCGGCTCATCGAGCATGTGGCGATTGACGATCGCCTCGCTGCCGTCGGCGCTGACCGTGTAGAGGTTCGGCAGATCGGTATGGGGGGTGAACTTGAAATAGGTAAAGCGGCCGTCGTCCCACACGTTGATCGGGGCGATGTCCTTGTCATCGGGTGTGGCGCTCATCGTGTAGTTCAGATTGTTATGGGCGCTGGGGTCATCGAAGCGCCGCGCCAGCGCCGCCAGACGGGTTGCCTCGCTATCGGTCTCCGGATAGGTGAAGGCCACCTGCAGGGTGGCATTGCGCAGCGACCATGGCGTCTGGATCTCGTGGGCCGTCTGCTTGCCGTCGGTGGCGCGCGTCTCGTAGGTGCCGATGAAGTGCAGAATGAAGTTGTAGTTTCTCTTGTTGGTGACGAGCACCAGATTCGTGTCGCTCTTCGCCGCCTTCGCCTTAATGAAGTAGTGGTGGTCTTTGTGGGCGAACTCCCAGCCGTTGGGGTCGCCGAAAGCATGGGTGACGTAGCCCTCGCCCGGCTCGAGGATGATGTGAGTGGCAATGCCGATCACCGCGTCCAATCGGACCACGTTGTCGGCGTCGTAGGCGACATGCTTGATGCGGAAATCGGCCGGTGAGCCGGACGGGGTTTCGACGGCCTGGACGGTGCTGCCGGCACCGGCCAGTCCAAGGGCGAGAGCGATGATCAGTCTCTTCATGCCTGGCGCCCGTTACCGTGCCGCGCGGAACTCGGGGTCGACGCGGTAGCTAGCCACCTGGAAGCCCAGCGGGTTGATCTGCCGGTCCTGTGGTCGCATCGGTGCATTCACATACCCATAGGCCAGGGTGGCGATCCAGTGGTGCTCCTCGTCGGTGCGGTTGTTCCGCCAGTGGAGGGTGGTGGTGAACCGAGCTGTCGCCGTGCCGGTCTCGCGGTTCAACAGGGGCGGGCTGTCGAGCAGGACGACGACGCGTGCCTTGTCGGCCAGGACCTTGTCACGGGCCTGATCACCCTCGAACAGGTGGTGATAATCGGCTGCCACCTCCGGCGTGCTCATCAGCCCAGTGGCGTTGTAGTCGGCCTGGATCGTCTGCCAGTCGTAGCTCTCGCGATGCAGGACGTATTGGCACACCCAATACTGATCCATGATTTCGCCGTAGGAGGTTTCCGCCTCCTTCATCACCGACACCGCCTCGGTGGCGCCGGTGGCGTTGTCGACCCGCAGGATGAAGGGCGGCACCGGCCGGCTGCTCTCTTTGATGTGGAGAGCGAGAACCAGTAGGGCGACAAAGGCGATGAAGCCGGCGGCGCCGGCCGCCATCCACGCATTGCGGCGAGAGCGCAGGACCTCCCGGATGAAGTCGCGCTCAAGGCCACGCGTTTCGTCAAGGAATTGCGCCAGCTCCTCGGTCTTGACCGGCTTGGCCCGGAAGAAACGTCCGGTAAGGGTGGTCATCGGGGCGCCGCCCCGTTCTGGAGCCCCGGCGGGACCGCGTGGTTGACCGGCACTCTGGCCGACGGCGAGTCATCGGGAACCCGCGGCGCTTTGGGGCCGTCCGAACAGGCGGTGAGGGCTCCGCAGACCAGCAGGAAGACGAGAGCTTTCATCCACCCCTCTCTTTGCTTAGGAGGTCTCATGCGGCGGCGCGCCCCGACCCGCGGAAGCGGCCGACCGCGTTGCCGATGCCGCGGCCGACGGCCTTGCCGGCGCCGACGAGGCCGCCGGAGCGGCCGCCACCGGCATTGGGAGACCCGAGGGCGGAGCTCACGGCAGCGGCGCCGATGCCGGCCGCGATCCTCAACTCATGCCACAGGCCGACCCCGACACCCTGAGCCAGAGCCCCGGCGATGGTCGGGATCTGGATCAGGATGAGTCCGCAGGCCACCGAGAGAATCAACGCGCCGCCGACCGTTGCGGCAAAGTTGAAGTTTCCGTCGAATGTGATGCCGGACATGTAGGTGGCGAAGATCTGCATCATCAGGCCGAACACGCTCGACATCATCACCATCACCAGGCCGTAGGTGACGACCTGGGCGCACCAGGCTTCGAAGAAGCGGGTCAGGGATTTGAACAGCAGGGCGAAGACGAACAGCGGTCCCAGAGCCGCGAGAAGAGCAAGAGCGATTTTGGCAAGCAAAATGAAGGCTCCGCCGATCGCTGTCATGACCACTGTGGCTACGACGCAAAGGGCCCCGAAAGCAACATAGGCTAGCCCCTGCTTGGTGAAGATGCCGGAGTTCTCGAACGCCTGATTTGCCTTGGAAAATCCCGCTTGGGCAGCTTTATCGACTAGCCCTGCCGCTGTGCTCCCTTGGACCTGACTGGCACTATTCGGCAGCAGAGCTGCGGCAAGATCATCGGGTACCCGTTGGATCGCGTCAGCGATTTGGGTCTGGTAGAGCCCGCCAGAGGTAGCGATCGACACAATGATGCCGATTTTCAGACACCGGAAGAAAAAGTCTTTGAGCGAGTGGTCGATCACGCCGCGCGACACCAGAAAGCCGTATAGGATGAAACTGAGCGTGAGGCCGACTGTCACCACTGGCGTTGCTGCAGTGATGGCTCGCTGAGAAACTTCTGTTGCGAAAGTGGTGGTGGCCGCATCTATTCTGCCAAATAAGGCAGTGAAGAGATTGAAGTCCATAATAAACCTAACTCAGAACTGCGGGATTCGTGTGTTTTTGCTACTCAACATCAGTTCCGTCGCCGCCTCTTTGGCATTTTGACAATTCGGCGCATGCTCCAGCTCACCCGGATCATTTTGGCATTCAAGGATCTTCGCTTTCCGCTCCGTGTCGTGCGCCTTGTACCAGGCGACGTCATGTGTGCTTTCGCCGTCGCAGCCGGTCATTGTCGCGATCGCGAGCAGGGCAAACGCCCATCGGCGGCCGGTCATCGTCAGTAGCCAATCGATGGAATCGCAGTATTTTGCGAACTCAACGCCCGCTGCCCAATCTGGTCCCGCTGGGCTTCCACCAGCCGATCTTCGCTTTGCTGCAAGAGGGTCATGAGCTGCACCTTCGTCTGTTCATTCTGAATGGCGGCCTGTTCCACTTGGACCCGCGCCTGCAAATCGGCGATGGCCTTGGGGTCGGTGGAGCGATCGATCTGGCTCATCAGCCCCTGGATCGTGTCGAGGCGGAGCAGCGCCGCATGGTAGGCCTCCACACCCATCGCCTTGTCGGTGGCTGCGGTGGTCGCCTGGCGTTGCAGGACCGACTGTCCGCCGTCGGCGATCGTGCGGCTGTTCACCAGGGTTTGCTCCTGGGCCGTGATCTGCGCCAGGGGGCCGCTGATCCCGGCAAAGCCGCCGTTGCCGACGGCGGCATAGACGCGCTGCCAGTCCGAGGGCAGCATTGCGGGCAGGTTCGGATTCTGGAACAAAGAGCCGACGCCGCGGCTGCCGGTGAGGGCGCTGTAGGTCTGCTGCAACTGGGAGACCTGAAGCTTCATCTGATCGATCTGTTCGACATATTTTGCGATGTCTTCCAGATGAAAGGTCGCGCCAGGAGCATCCGAGGTCACCGCGACGGGCATCTGGGCGGCAGCGCCGGAAGCCAGGCATACCGAAAGTGCCAGAACGGCGAAGGTGGTGCACGTCGCGGTCGTTCTCACGGCTTTCCTCCCGCGCCGGCGCGGACTTGCTTGAGGAAGGCGGGGATCCACACCGCCGGGTCGGCACCAAGGGCGGCGATCACCGCTTCGGCAATGTCGGCGTTGTCCGGAGTGCCGGAGAGGATCAGCAACTCGTCGTCGAAGCCGGCGAGGTTGAGAGAGGCGATAGCCGCCTGTTCGCCCTGCTTGACCAGAAAGCGCCGCGAGCCTTGCGGAATCGCGCGGAGCGCCTCGAACTCCGGCCGGGTCAGCTTGAAGCCGTCGATGTAATCGGCGGCGTCGGCCCGCGGGTTTTCCAGCAAGATCAGCGTTGCGATCTGCTGGACGATAGTCTTGGCGATGCCGCTTTCCAGCGCGTCGCCCGGCTCTTGTGTCGAGAACACACAGATTCCGTTCTGCTTGCGGATGGTCTTCAGCTTGTTCCTGACAAAATCCTCGAACACGGGATCGTCGAGGATCTTCCAGAATTCCTCGAAACCGTAGAGGAACCGCCGGCCGTCGATCATGCTCTCGGTGCGGTAGAGCAGGTACATGATGGTCGGGGTGCGGGTGACTGGGTTGTCGAGGAAGTCGGTGACGTCGAAGCCGTAGAGCCGGTGGGTGGTGAGATCGAGGGCATCGGTGGGATTGTCGAACAGCCAGCCAAACTCGCCGCCCTCGCACCACTTCTCAAGACGGGCATGCACGCTCGGCCGGGCGTCGACGTCGTTCAGCGGGTTCGGCAGCGACTGGATCAGCATGGACAGGCGGCGCAACGGCTTGTCGATATGGACCATCAGCGTTTCCAGCGCCTGGTCGATTTCCCGCTCATCCTGGTGGCTGACCGGGTCGCCGCAACTGCGGACCAGTTGCATCACCAGGGATTTGAGGAACAGCAGGTTGGCCTTGGTCGGCGGCAGCTGGAACGGATTGAAGCCGGAGGTCTCGCCATTGCGCAGAGGCAGGTAGCGGCCGCCCATCGCCAGGATGGCGATCTGCATGCCGCGGTCCTTGTCGAAGAGGACGCAGGTGGGATCGAACTTCTGCGCCTGGGCCAGCAGGAAGCCGAACAGCGTCGTCTTGCCGGCGCTGGATTGGCCGCCGATGAAAGTATGGCCAAGCAGCCGCAGGTCCGAGGCGTCCTCGTCCAACCCTGAGACGTGGAAATTGAGATAGAGCGGCGTGCCGCTCAGCGTCTTGAGGATGGTCACCGCCGGCCCCCAGGGATTGCCCGTCGGCTTGCCGCTGAGGAAGTTGTGGAACGGGCTGAATGACAGGAAATTAAGCGAGGTGATCGGCATCGGCCGCGGTCGCCACCGCCAGTTGGCGGGAAGCTGCGCCCAGAACGCGGCTTCCAGCGCCAGGTCGACGGCCTGCGGCACCACCCCGCAATCGAGCATCGCCCCCTTGGCCTTGCCCAGATGCGAGCGCACCTCGGCGGCGGTGTCGCCGTAAATCAGCAAGGTCGCGTGATGCTCGCCCATGACGAACTGGCGCGACACCAGGGCGTCGAGCGCCTCGTCGATCTCAGCGATCTGGCTGGTTGCCACGTCCTCGGCGTCGACCAGTTGTGCCTTGTGGCGTTGCAGGAAGCCCTTGGCCGCATGCAGCGACAGGCAGGAAAAGCTTTGAGTGAAGACGAACTCATAGTCGCTTTCGAGGAGGACGTTGAGTTGACCCGGCTCGGTCGCCGCGTCGAAATCCTTGATCTCCAGCATGCCGAAGCAGCGCGTCCGTTCGATCAGCCGCTGTTCGCCGATCTCGCCCCAGGTGCTGAAGATTGGCCGGTTTTGCGGCAGGTAACGGCAGACCAGGTCGCGGCACAGCGGCACCGGCGCGTGTTCGCCGTTCACTAGAAAGCCCAGCCATTCCAGCGTCGCGGAATAGGCGTGGCCGTTGTGATCGTAGATCCCGAGCAGCGCTCCGCCGTAGCGGCGCTTGAGCACGGTCTCCAGTTGCCGGTTGATGTCCTCCAGCGTCTTGATCGCATCCCGCTGACGGCGAGCCTTTTCGCTCTTGGTCAGCTTGTCCCGCCTGGCGAAGAAGGCCATGACGTCGTCGGAGGCCTGGCGATGAACGACGGTGAGATAGAGGTCATTGACCATCAGGTTGTAGCCGGAAAACGACTGGCGGTACCTGTCGTCGAGCCGACGACAGAAGACGTTGTCGAACCGACTGTCGGGATATTCAACGACCCGGCGGCGATGGAGATGTGACCAGAACGCGATATCGGCGGTGCCGACACCGCGCAGGAAATTGTTGAGATCGCGCGTCCACTGGAACACGTCCTCGATATCGGCACACTGGTGGGAGCGGCCTGAAAGCTTCCAGATGGTCAGGTAGTCGGCGTTGCGGGTGGCGACGATGTGCGGGGTTACGTGATGGGAGTAGGGGATGTACTCCGCCATCCCAACCTCGTGTGGAAGCACCGACAGCGCCATGCCGCGAGCCATTCCTACGCCCTCCGGCGAGGAGCGGCCGGCGCGTAGCTGGAGCCACGCCAGAAGCCCTTGTTGCGGTTGCGCGCCTTTGTCTCGAACCATAGGCTCCAGATGGCAAAGGCGCGATCGTCGTGGCGGGTGATGAGCCGCATCAGGGTGACCACCGGGATCACCAGCAGCCAGCACCACAGGCTCACCCACATGGCGACGATGGCCACCGCGCTGACCGCGACCAGCAGCGGCGTGGTCGGCACGCCGAACACGGTCGGCAGACGGGTGGCCCCCTTGAACAAAGGGAAGGGGCGGAGGTCTTCCACGGCCATGCGCCGGCTCTGGCCTAGCTGATGATCATCGCGGTGATTTCGGAGGCCGAGCCGACGATCAGGATGCCGATGAACCAGTGGACGAAACTATCCTTGTGCATCATGCGCATGGCGTAGAGCAGGCCGCACAGCATCAGCGCCACCGTGGCCGCCACCGGGATCATCGTCGTCAGGTTCTGCTGAAGGGTTTGGAGGACCTGCCCCGCCTGCGACAGGCCGGCGGCGGCGGCCGGTCGGCCGGCAACGATGAGCGGCAGAGCGGCGGCGAGAAATTTCGAAACCTTGGCCGTGAAATCAATCTTCATCGGACAATTCCTCACAAAGGAGAATGAATAATCCTTCCGGTAAGGCGTGATGCCCGTCTGGTCAGAGAATGATGACGGCGATCAGCCAAAATACGGTTGTGTTCTTTGTATGTTTTTCCTGCCTGCGGATCCTATGCAGCGTCTGCGCTCGCAATGATGGTATCAAACCTGGGCGTCTCCTCCTTGCGCAACAACCGCACTATCGTCATAGGTAGTCCCCAGTTTCTCGAAATAACGAATTCGCCAGGGCAAGACGGCAGAGCTTGGTTCAGCATGGCAGGCGTTATCTCTTGTTCCACAAGACCAGACAGATCGGCCTGTCCAAACACCGGCCATGGGACAAGACTGTCGACCGCGGTCGGCATAGTAATGGCTGGCGGGTTGTTACTGGACGAAGGGACGGTTTGGCTGGGGTGCCGCCGCTTAGTTCGTTTCCTTTGGCACAGCGAAGATATCCACGTCGTCGGAAGAGCCGAAGACGTCTGGTTCCTTGGTCTTTTGGCGATCCGTTCCCTTGCGAATGCCGGTGTGCGGGTGTGATGTCGCCGCCGCGTTCCGCGGTTCCGGGGGCGGCGAGAGGTTCGAACCGCCTGTGTTGCCGCGGGTCTCGGGGGCCAGGGGCAGCAGTTCCGGCACCGGAAGCGCCGCCTGCGCGGCCACCTTGCGCACGTAGCCGTTGGCCAGGCCGGCGCTCAATGATCCGGTATTGTAGCAGGAGAGGGCGGCCTGCAGCGCCTGTTGTCCTTCTCCCCACACCGCCCCCCCTCGTGCGTAGCAATCGGACAGGACCCTGGCCGCGGCGCGGAGGTTGTCGCAGGGATCAAACAGTTGCGGCAGCGAAAGCCCGAGCCAGCCGAAATTGGCGGAATTGATCTGGCCGAGGCCGACATCGATGTCGTCGCCCTGGGCCAACAGCATCCGCGCCATCGCGACGGCCTCGGCAGTGTTGGTCGGCTGGCGTTGGAGCGGCGGCCCGCCATTGACGCCGATGGCGTAAGGGTTGAGCCGCGATTCCTGGCGCACCAGGGAGGCGATCGTCCGAACATGGATTGACGGCGCGCATTGTGCCGCGAGTTGGGTGAAGGGCAAAGCCGGCGCGGCTTGCTCAATCGGCGTGGCCACGCCGGTGGAAGACGCCGCGATGGCCACGAACAATGGGGCAGTCGTCAGAAGTCGTAAGGCTGTCATCCGGCGTACAGTCGGAAAGCGATGTTTACTGGCAAAAGAACAAAGCCACCTCTTCGGGGGGCAGTCACGGCCCACGGTTGCTCTTCTGTCGGGCTGATATTGCAGCGGCGGCGCCAGCGGCAAAGGCGACCAGGTCCTATGGGCGAGCGAATGCCACCGAAAGACATGGTGAACAAACCGAGACTGCGGCACCAGTTGTACCCCTGGGCCGGGAGGCGCGGCGATCGGGAGCCGATGTTCAGGCAACGATCGTCGGCATAGTGCCCCCCGGCGTGAGAGTGCGCCTGAGAGGAGGCACGAGTGGGGACCGTGTACGCTTTCCCGAGGGGCCATCGCCTGGACGAAACGAAAACCCCGCGAGGTCGGGCCCGCCTGCGCAGAATCGCGCGTGCTGTGGTCCGTGTCGCCTCCGAGGGCGTGCTTTACCTGGTCCGGACCGCGCTATTCCTGGTTTTGCTGTGGTTGCGGCGTCCGCTGCGCTGGATTCTTGGCTTTGTCTCCAGCGGGTTGATTTTGGGGGCTATCGCTATTGCGGTCGGACTGACGACGCCCCATCACGAAAAAATACGACTTCTGGCGGCGACAAGCGGCCTCGGCCTTGGCTCCTTCGCCATCATGTGGTTCTACGACGCCCTGCTACTGCGGCTGTCGCCCGAGCCGATCACGCTACTCTTTTGAGCGGATTCGGCGAAGCGCCGCTCGACAAAATGCCAGCGGCCCCAGACGCAAGGTCAGGGTGGGAAAGGTCCGACGGAACTCAGCGCATTGCGAGGTGGCCAACAAAGCGAGAGCAGGACGATCGACTGATGCCTATTCGGCGGCGGCTTTCCGGCGCCCGCGTTTCAGCTTTTCGGCCGGTGCCGGCGCAAGCTCCGCCTTCGCCTTCACCTTTGGCTTCCGCCGGTTATGGCCGAGTCCCGCGGCTTTGGCCATGGATGAGCGTTTCTCCGCATAATCGGGAGCCACCATCGGGTAACTCGCGGCCAGACTCCATTTGGTCCGGTACTCCTCGATCGTCAGGCCATGGGCGCTGGCCAGATGACGTTTCAGCATCTTTTGGCCTGCGCCACACTCAAGGCAATAGATGGCATCGGGCGTCACGGACTTCCTGATGGCGATGGCGGGCTGCCCGCGTGCCGGCGCAGCCTCGGCGACCGTTGATGAAGCGCCGGCCAATGCGGCGTAGGTGGAACGAATGAATTCTGGCAGTTCGCCGATTGCCAGCGTGTTCTTTCCAACATAGGTGGCAACAAGCTGTGCTGTTAACTTAATCATCCTGAGTTAGCCTTTCCCTGTATAGCTTGGCGACTATTATTTCATGCCTATCCAATGCTGGCAATTCATCCTCTTATCGCTTCACATTCGCATTGAAAGCATGCAGTGGATCAACCCGCCTGGGCCGATTGAAATGGGTTTGGCGCCGATCGAAATGCGTCAAATGGTACGCATGCATTTCGGAGGCGACACTTTGGCCGCACCGCAGTCATGAAGTTACCGGATCGCGTGTTTCCTCCCGATCAAGCCCAGCTTCGGTCTGGCCAATGATCGGCGAGTAGGGGGGGCGATGCGCCGTGGCGACGGTCGGGGTCATCATCGGCACGGGGCGAAGCGCGCCCCGTACCTTGCGCGGCGGGCTGCGATTCCGTCGGCGGGCCGATCACTGGGAAGAAGGCGGCGATGACTGCTCCAAAGAGACCACAGTCGCCCCCGCTCGGTTGCGTTGGAGACCGCGGCCACTAAATAACTTAACGATCAACTCGTAATAGTGCTATAATTCAAAAAAATGTGGGAAAAGCCTGTTCTTGGGGGAAGACGTCGGGGATATGGTTCCTCTGCAATATCGCCTCGTGGTTCGAGGCCTTTCGGCTGCGCTTCACGTATTTTTTCCTATTTCTATTGTCGCATTCTTCTGCCTGGCCGCCCTGGTGAACAGCGCTGGCGCGACCATGGATAGCCGCACCGCAGCGAATGGGGCCGGGGTTGCCGCCGTCGCCACCGTCATGGCCCCCCAGCCCGCGGTCGCCTCGCGCCCCATGGGCGCTCCGCCATCGCTCTTCGGAAAGTATCGCGACTATGTCGGCCTTGCGCTGACGCTGT
This sequence comes from Pseudomonadota bacterium, assembly GCA_021793155.1. GTDB lineage: Bacteria > Pseudomonadota > Alphaproteobacteria > Rhodospirillales > Magnetospirillaceae > DUZF01. The sequence goes on from JAJYTF010000034.1 coordinate 49,013, forward strand.
TCAGCCTGGAATCGCTGGGGATCTTTGTCCTTATTGCCATGGTCAGCCAGTTCGCGGTGGTGGAGGAGCGTTTCCGCACCCTGCTGGAACACGCGCCGGATGCCATCGTTGTCCATG
>JAJYTF010000012.1 GCA_021793155.1 Pseudomonadota bacterium
GCCGGCATTGCCGGCATTGTCGATGTCGCCGGCATTGCCGGCATTGTCGATGTCGCCGGCATTGCCGGCATTGTCGATGTCGCCGGCATTGCCGGCATTGTCGATGTCGCCGGCATTGCCGGCATTGTCGATGTCGCCGGCATTGCCGGCATTGCCGGCATTGTGGATGTCGCCGGCATTGTTGGCGTCACTGGCGTTTCCGGTGCGGTGGATGCCACCGGTGTTTCCGGAACGGTCGGCGCTGCCGGCGCGGTGGACTGTTGCGCTGCCATATCGGTGGGCTGCGCGGCTTTCGGCTCGGTCGCCGACGGGGCTTCCGGCGCCTTGGCGTCTTCTGCGGGTTTGGCCGGTTCGGCCGCCGGCTTGCCGGCCGGTTCGGCCTTGGGGCCTTCTTGCGCGGACGGATCGAGGGCCTTCGGCGTCGCCTGCAAAGGCATCGAGGCCGCCACAACCTTGGTGTGGTCGGAGGTCTTGGCCGTGTTGCTCCGGCGGGTCGACTCGGCTGCCGTCGCCCTGTGGTCATGTCTGTGCTTGCGCAAGCCTGGTTCGTGGCCGGGCCTGTGCAGCTTTACCGCCGGAAGCTCGTGGTGCATCTGGACGGCGGGGAGGATGGCGGCGCCCAGTGCCGGTGCGGTCACGATGGCCGGTCGGGCTTGGGGAAGGTTGCCGAGCAGCAGGTCAGGCAGGGTAGGCTCGTTGCCCAGGCGGTCGAGAACACTGGTGTCCACTTCCACCGATGGCTTGCCGCCCCCGATCACCACCTGTGCCGTTGCCGGCGCGGCCATCGCCGCACCGACACCCAGGGCTACCAGGATGCCGTTTCCCCAAAGCCGCGCAATGCTCACGATTTCCCCCAAACAGCGGACCTTCGCCATAGGGCTAACAGAGTACCGCAAGGGCGGAATCGCCACAACTCGTTTGCCGGGGCGGCTCTATGCCGGCCCCTCGGGCGCCGGGCGGGGCGTGATCGCGCCCCTTGGCTTTCGCGCGAACGTTCGTGCGGGCGCTCAGCGCGCCAACGCGTCAGCCACTTTGTCCGCTACTGCGTCAGGACGCGCGCCAGAGTGATTGCTTCGGACGAGGACGCAGCTCAGCTTGCCGCGCGCAGCAGCGTGCCCAGGGGCAGGTGCAGGTGGTCGTTGGCCGCCAGCACATTGCCCGAGGTCATCATGTCGTGGCCGCCGTCGATCTCGCTCACATATCCGCCGGCTTCGCGCACCAGGATGATGCCGGCCGCGATGTCCCACGCCTTGAGACCGATTTCCCAGAAGCCTTCGTAGCGGCCGGCGGCGACATAGGCGAGATCCAAGGCGGCCGAGCCGAACCGGCGGACGCCGGCGGTCGCCTCCATGACACGGGCGAGTTGCTTCAGGAACAGCTCAGGTTCCGGGCGGCCGAAATGGGGGATGCCGGTGGCGATCACCGACTCGTCCAGCCGGCGGCGGGCCGAGACGCGCAGCCGGCGCTCGTTGACGAAGCAGCCCTGGCCCTTCTCGGCCCAGAACATTTCATCGGTCAGCGGCTGGTAGACGACGCCGGCGATCGGTTCGCCGTCGCGCACCAGGCCGATGGAAATGGCGAAATGCGGAATGCCGTGGAGGAAATTGGTGGTGCCGTCGAGCGGATCGATGATCCACACATTGTGGGGATCGGAACCTTCGACGACCCCGCCTTCCTCGAGCAAAAAGCCGTATTCCGGCCGCGCTTTCTTCAGCTCCTGCCGCAGGACTTTCTCGACACGGTGGTCGGCTGCCGAGACGAAATCCCCCGGCCCCTTCTTCGACACCTGCAGCTGCTCGACTTCGCCGAAGTCGCGCAGCAGCCCGCGCGCCGCCTTGCGGGCGGCGGCGGTCATCACGTTGATTGCGGCGGAACGGACGATCATCGGATCAGTCTTTGGCCCGCTCGACGTAGGTGGCATCGGCGGTGCTCACCACGATGCGTGTGCCGGCTTCGATGAACGGCGGGATCATCACGCGGACGCCGTTTTCCAGGATTCCCGGCTTGTAGGAGGAGGCTGCGGTCTGCCCCTTGACCACCGGATCGGCTTCGACCACGGCCATGGTCACCTTGTCGGGCAGGGTCACCGCCACCGGCGAGCCTTCGATCAGGTCGACGGTGCAGGGCATGCCGTCCTGCAGGAAGGCCGCCGGATCGCCGACCACATCGCGTGGCACCGAGAACTGCTCGAAGCTTTCCGAGTCCATGAAGGTGATATGGTCGTCGTCACCGAACAGAAAGGTGCACTCCTTTTCCTCGACCTGAAGCTTCTCCACCGTATCGGCGGTGCGCCAGCGTTCGTTGGTCTTGGTTCCGGTGCGGACGTCGCGCATTTCGACTTGGATGAAGGCACCTCCCTTGCCCGGCTGGATGAGCTGGATCTTGAGCACCGCCCATTGCCGGCCGTTGTGTTCCAGGATATTGCCCGGACGAATGAGGTTAGCGTTGATCTTCATGGCCTTGACCCAGGGAGTTGGAATTGAGTTGGCGCGGAACCTAACAGCTTGACCGGCCGGGCGCAACGACGGAGGCAGGGGGGTAGGCGTGCCTGCCGCCCTGCCAGTCTTCGACTTCGTTGCCGTCCAGATAGACCGGTCCCACCGGAACCTTGCCGTGGCCGCCCGGGATGTCGAGCACGTATGTGGGCTGGCAGAGGCCGGAGGCGCGGCCACGCAGGCGGCGCATCACCGCCTGGCCCTCGGCGATGGTCGTACGGAAATGGCCGGTGCCGGGGGCCAGGTCAAGATGGTGCAGGTAATAAGGTTTGATCCGGTTGGCGACCATCGCCCGCATCAACGCCTCCATCACCTGGGGATCGTCGTTCACCCCCTTCAGCAGCACGGTCTGGCCGACCAGTGGGATGCCGGACTTGGTCAGGCGGCGGCAGGCCTCGCGCGCGGCCGGTCCCAGTTCGCGCGGATGGTTGCAGTGCACCGCCAGCCAAACCGCCTTGTCTGCCGAGGCCAGGGCATCGAGCAAGGCCGGGCCGATGCGCTCCGGGTCGCTGATCGGCACGCGGCTGTGCAGGCGGATCACGGCGACATGGGGAATGGCGTTCAGCGCCGCCACCAGGGCGCACAGCCGTGTCGCCGGCAGCATCAGCGGGTCGCCGCCGGTGATCACCACCTCCCATATCTCGGGGTGGCTGGCGATATAGGCCAGCGCGGCCTCCAGTTCGGCCTCGCCGAGGACCGCCTCGTCGCCGCCCACCCGCTCGCGCCGGAAGCAGAAGCGGCAATAGACCGGGCAATGCAGGATAGGGGTCAGCAGGACGCGGTCGGGGTAGCGATGGACGATGCCCTTCACCGGGCTGTGCACATGGTCGCCGATGGGGTCGGCAAGCTCGCCCGACGCGCCGTCCAGCTCGCGGATGTCGGGCACGAACTGCCGGACCAGGGGGTCGGCGGGGTCGGCGGGCTCCATCAATTCGGCCAGCACGGGGGTCACCGCCACCGCGTAGCGCGCCGCCACCGCGTCGATTTCCGCCAGCTTGTCGGGCGCGACCAGGCCGGCGGCGGCCAAATCCGCGCTGCGGCGCAAGGTGCGGCGGTGGTGCGAAGCTTCGGTCATCGGCTCTGTTCCAAGGGATTGCGGTGGGGCATAGTGGCGGCGCTCTCAGTCATATAAGGAAAAGCCATGTCCGGCAAAGAGTGGTGGCGGCCCGAGCGGTTCGGCGTTCGCCGGCCGGGCCTCGAGGCCCGGGCCCGCATCCTGGCGGCGCTGCGGGCCATGTTCGCCGCGGAAGGCTTCGTCGAGGTGGAGACGCCCTGCCTGCAGGTGTCGCCAGGAATGGAGCCGCATATCATGGCGCTGTCGGCCGAGCTTGCCGAGCCGTTCGGTGCGGGCCGGCGACGGCTGTTCCTGCATACCTCGCCCGAGTTCACCATGAAAAAGCTGCTGGTGGCGGGGATGCCCAGGATCTTCCAGATCGCCAGGGTGTGGCGGGACGGCGAGCGCTCGCCGCTGCATCACCCGGAATTCACCATGCTGGAATGGTACCGCGTCGGCCAATCCTATCAGCGGCTGATCGACGATTGCGCCGGACTGCTGGCCGCGGCCGCCAAGGCCGCCGGCGTCGGTGAACTATGCCGCGGGGCGCGCCGCTGCGACCCGTTCGCCCGGCCGCAGCGGCTGACCGTGGCGCAGGCCTTTGGCGATTACTGCGGCATCGACCTGCTGGGCACCGGCGAGGACGCGGCGGCGCTTGCCGCCGAGGCACGGCGGCTCGGCCTCCATGTGGGGGAACGCGACAGCTGGGAGGACCTGTTCTTCCGCCTCATGCTGGAGCGCATCGAACCGCATCTGGGGGACGGCCGGCCGCTGGTCCTGTGCGAGTACCCGGTCTCGATGGCGGCACTGTCGCGGCCTTGCCCGCACGATCCCAGGGTGGCCGAGCGCTTCGAACTCTATGTCTGCGGGGTCGAGCTGGCCAATGCCTTCGGCGAACTGACCGACCCCGTCGAGCAGCGGCGGCGCTTCGCGGCCGACATGGACCTGAAGGAACGGCTTTACGGCGTCCGCTATCCCATCGACGACGACTTCCTGGCCGCTCTCGACGCCGGCCTGCCGGACAGCGCCGGCATCGCCCTGGGTGTCGACCGGCTGGTCATGCTGGCTTGCGGGGCGGAAACCCTGGACGATGTGCTGTGGGCGCCGGTGGCGGAGTGCGTTCCGGGCGAATAGGCGGTTGAAGGCGGGCAGGGCTCCGGGCTCCCGTAATTTCCAAATTGGAAATATATGTCGCCCGTGATATTGGTGCCGGCCAGACCCGCCACAGCCTACGGCCGCAATGCTGTCTCTCCGTGTTTCCCGATCGACGATACGGCGAAGCTTGGCCGTGGCCCTGTTCGTGCTGGCCGGCTGGGCGGGCGGAGTGGTGACGGCGTTCGGGCAAGCCTATCCTCCGCCGCCGCAAACGCCGGCCACGGCCAATGGCGTGGAGCCGAATGGCGAAGCGCGGATTCCGGGAGGCTCGACAGGATTCGTCGATCCCAGCCCTTGGGGATACTGTCGTTACGTCACCAACGGCAACGCCCTGGAGGTCGCTTTCGGCATTTCATCGGCAGCCGAATGGCAATATTTCCGCGCTGGCGAGTTCAATGGGCAGACCCCACCCGGGGTAACGGAAGTCGTCTGCTGCCGTCCCACCACCGCCACCCTGTGCCAGGGCGCCAGCGGCGGTGCGCGGGTGGCGCCATTGAACGGGGCCGGTGTGAACGGTTACGGCGTCTACAACAGCACCGGCTCGGCCACCGCCACCTGCTCCAATCCCCCTTACGGCACCTATCAGGATACCCGCACCTTCACCTGCGGCCAGGTCGGCGCCGGCGTGGACGCGGATGGGCAGTGGAGCCCGTCGGGCGGCGACAGCGACAGCTGCACGCCCAACAGCTATGTGGTCTATGGCGGCTGCAGCGCCTCCTGCGGCGGCGGAAATTTGTATGAGACCCTCTACAATTCCTGCGGCCAGGTCACCAGCCAGGGCTATTTCGGCCCCTCCTGCAACACCCAAAGCTGCTGCACGCCGTCCTACAGTTGCGGCAGCTGCAACCAGAGCACCGGAACGAAGACCTGCACCGACGTCGCCTGCGGCAGCGGGTCATACCAGACATCCTGCAGCTATGGCACCTGGGGCGGGGGAAGTTGTAGTCCGTATCCGCCTAATAGCTATTCGAGCTGTATAGCCACGGACGGGAACATATCCACACCCGAAACTTGTGGCGGGGAGCAGGGCTGCCCATCGACGTGGGGCTACTGGGGTGCCGGCCAGTCCGGCGGATGTGGTGGTGGCTTGGCCACCAACTTTAGCCCGCCGCCGCCTGGTGTGGCCGGTACAACCAGTTTTACGTGCACGGGGTACGAGTAATGCGCTTTACAGCATCGCGCTCTGCGCTTGCACTTGCGGCCGGTGTCGGCATTCTCGGCTTCTTTCTCACCTTCTCTCACGGCAGGATCACCACCATGAGCACCGATCCCAATATCACCGCCTTCGTGAACCAGCAGAACGCGGTGCGCGGCGCGGCCAACTCGCCGTTGATCGGCCTGGAAACCGCCGGCATCGCCGGCAGCGGCAACTCCGTCATCGGCTTTCAGTCGGCCAACCTCGGCTCGGGCCAGAATGCCGTGGTGCTCGACGGGCCAATGAGCCAATACGCTTACAATGTGGATGCGACTGGCGCATTGAGTCTGACCGACACCACCAGCGGGCAAAGCATCGCGGTGACCGGTGCCAGCTACGTCGTTTTCGACGGCGGGGCGACCGCCACCGCCAACGGCGCCACCGCCTACCAGCAGATCGCCATCGTCGAGAACGCCCAGAACAGCATCGTCGCCGGGCTCTATCAGGCGGCCTTCGGCCGCCAGCCGGACCTGCCCGGCCTGGAGTTCTGGATCAACGACCTGACCGGCGGCCACATCACCTGGCAGGCCATGGCCAACGATTTCCTCACCCTGCCGGAGTTCACCAGCCGGTATGGCGACATCTCCGCCATGACGGACACCGCGTTTGTCACCCAACTTTATCAGAACATCCTGGGGCGAGCCCCCGATTCCTCTGGGCTGTCCTACTGGTTGAGCGACCTCGCCTCGGGCGACAGCCGGGCCAATGTGCTGCTGGGCATCGCCGGCAGCACTGAAAATCTCACCAAGATGGCCTTGGCCAATGGCGGTTGGCTGATCGATACCGCCCAGGGCGGCTATGCCAGCCCCAACGCCCTGCTGCCCGCCAATACCGTGCTGACCCAGGGCACCACCACCGGCTATGTGAATACGGCGCTGATTGATACCAGCCAACTCCCCAGCGGCGGCACCACTATTGGCGGCTTCACCATCCACAACAGCGGAGCCACCACTTCCAGTTCCGGAGCATGGCTTGCGGATGATTCTGTTGCCAATGTCACCATCGTGCTATCCAGCGACATTAATACGGGGATCGCCAATACCACTAATGTCGGTAATGTCACGCTTATCGGCGCCTCCGGTGGTGGGAGTGCAATCGCCCTCCTTAACGGCACCGCCATTCTCAGCGGCACCGGCAATACGGTGACTGCCGGCACCACGTTTGCGAGCAACATTACCGCCGGTGGGCTGTCAGGGGCGTTGGTGGCCAACTTCGCCGCCGGGGATATGATCCAGATCCCTCCCCAGGGCAATACCGGCATGGGCGCAACCAGTTATCTCGGTCCCACCCTCGGGACTGTCCTCACCCCGACAGCGGCATCGCCGCAACAGGGCAGCACGTTGGACATGATTAACCAGTCCTACTACATCAACGTCGGCAGCGTCGGTGGCGGCACCACCGCCGAGGTGGCCGCGGCGGCGAACAAGGTGTTCGTCCCGTCGCCCACCGTCGGCGAAACGACCATCTTCTTCGGCCAGATCACCACCGGCACCAATGCCGGCAGCACGGTGATGTACGAGTGGTCCGACGTCGCTCCTCTTGGCAGCGCCTCGGGCGCGACCTCGATCGACACGGCCCACATGCAGAATGGCGTCATCCTGCTAGGTGTGCCGGCCAGCGCGGTCGCGGCGAACTGGTTCTACCATCATAGCTGAGGGAGAGCGGCCGGATGCCATCAATGATGATCATCGGCGACAGGCTAATGCCCGGCGCCCTTCCCTACGAGGCGCTGAAACAGGCGGTGGTGGCGGCGCGGGAGCAGAGAACCGCGGCAAGTCAATGACCGTGCCCATCATGTTGGTGAAGGAACATTGATTTGCGCAGAATGCGATCATTCCTGCTGGCAGCGACCTGTCTGGTCGTGTCGGCTTGCGCCGCGCCCGAGTTGGCCAGCCACGATGGGGCGGCCCAGGGCGATATCGGGCCCGACAGCCAATGCCCCGTGGATGGGGAGGCGCGGCGGGATCAACTCGATGCGTCCATTCATGACTATCTCACCCGTCACCCGGAAGTGTTGATGGAGATGTCCGCCGCCCTGCGGCAGAAGCAACGGGCCGCGATGGAGGAAAAGGCCAAACAGGCGCTGGCCGACAATCATGCAGCCCTGTTCGATGACCCGGCCGACCCGGTGGTCGGCAACCCGAAAGGCGACGTGACGGTGATCGAATTCTTCGATGCCGAGTGCCCCTATTGCAAGAAGCTCGCGCCCGATCTGCGGCGGCTGATGGCCGTCGACCCTGGCGTCAAGCTCATCTACAAGGAATTCCCGATTCTCGGCCCCGGCTCGATGGCTGCCGCCAAGGCCGCGTTGGCGGCGCGCCGGCAAGGGAAATACGAGGCCTTCCACGACGCGCTGATGGCCGACGCCACGCCCGAGCATCAGTTGGCCGAACCCCGCATCCTGCAGATCGCCAAGGCGGCCGGCCTCGATGTCGCCCGTCTGAAGACCGACATGGCCTCGCCGGAAATCGCGGCAAAAATCGCCGCCAATATCGACCTGGCGCGGAAGATCGGCCTCACCGGCACGCCGGGGTTGATCATCGGCGGTAGCCTGGTGCCCGGCGCCATGCCTTACGAGGCCTTGAAGCAGGCGGTCGCGGAAGCGCGGCTACAGAAAATAACGGCACGTCAATAATCGGTGCCTTGCGTCGCCGCCTCGATATCGTCGTGGAGAAACGCTCCGGCCTTCTTCCCTGCGTCGTCGGCCCTTGGCAAAACCGGGAGGCGGTTGTCGCCCCCAACGCCCCCCGTCCGATTGCGCGATCACGCCCCGGCGAGCAGGTGGTTGAACTCGGCCACCGCGGTGGCAGGGCCGTCGGGGTGGTCCCATACGCCGCCGGCCACCGCCAGGAAGTCGGCGCCGGCCTCGATCAGTGGCCGGGCATTGTGGACGGTGATGCCGCCGATGGCGACGCAGGGGACCTCCATCAGCTCGGACCACCAGGCCAGGATTTCGGGGTCGGCGGTGAATTGCGCCTGCTTGGTGGTCGTAGGGTAGAAAGCGCCGAAGGCGACGTAATCGGCGCCCGCCTCGCCGGCTTCCATGGCCAGGTGGCGGGAATTGTGACAGGTCACGCCGACGATGGCGTTCGGCCCGACGATCTTCCGCGCCTCGCGGTAGGGGGTGTCCTGCTGGCCGACATGGACGCCGTCGCATCCGGTCTCAAAGGCCAGGTCGGGGCGGTCGTTGAGCAGGAAGGCGACGCCGCGGCGCTGCGCTTCCGGCCGCAGGAAGTCGATGGTCCGGCACAGCGCATCGTCGGGCAGGTCCTTCAGGCGCAGCTGGACGCAGGCGACGTCGCCGCCGTCGAGCGCCGCGGCGAAGGTTTTGGTGAAAGCCGGAAGATCGTCGATCCTGGGCGGCGTGATCAGGTAAAGGCGGCAGGCGGCGGAAATTTTGGCGCATCCTTCAGCTGGCGTAACGATGTTACCCCCCACGGGGCGCTGAAGAGTATCACGATTTGCCAGGATTGATCATATAGGTCGCCCAGGTCGCCGAGGCTGGTGATGGGGCCTTCGCCATACCACATTGCCGTTCGTCCATGACGGCTTGGCGAGGTGACCATGCGCGAACTGCGGGCTCTGCTGCTTACCGGATTGCTGGCGACTCTGCTTGCCGCCTGTGCGACTGCCCCGTCGCCCGGCAACCGGCAGGTCTTCCAGAACGACATCGAGGCGATGCGTCCCGCCATATTCCAGTAGCGGCCCGCCGGTCAGGCTTGGCCCTGATAGATGCGGATGATGGTGTCGAGCATGGCCAGGGCTTTGTCGCGCGGCCGCTGGAAGGTGTTTCGCCCGATGATCGAGCCGAAGCCTCCGCCGTCCCGGATGGCGCGGATGTCGTCGTACAGGGCGGCTTCGTCCACGGTCGCCGCGCCGCCGGAAAAGATCACGATGCGCCGCCCATGGAAGCAGGACTGCACCACATGGGCCACCCGATCCCTGAGGGTCCCCAGCGGTATGAGATGTTTCTCGTAAATCTTGCGCGCCGCCTCCTGCTCGAGTTCACCGGTCGGCAGCTTCACCTTGATGATATGGGCGCCGAGCAGGGCGGCCATATGCGCCCCATAGGCGATGACATCCAGGGCGGTTTCGCCCTTTGTCGAAAGATCGCCACCGCGCGGATAGCTCCACACCACCACGGCCAGCCCGCAGGCCTTGGCCTCGGCGGCCAGGTCGCGCAGGTCTTCGAACATGCCATAGGCGCTGTCCGAACCGGGATAGATGGTGAAGCCGATGGCCGAGCATCCCAGGCGCAGGGCGTCGGCGACATTGCCCGTCATCGCCTGGCTGGCCCCCTGTTTGTCGCGCGCCAGGGAATTGGCGCTGTTGACCTTCAGGATGGTGGGGATCTGCCCGGCGAAGCTGTCAGCTCCGGCTTCCAGCATGCCGAGGGGAGCCGCATAGGCCGACAGGCCGGCGTCGATGGCCAGCTGGAAATGGTAATGGGGATCATAGGCCGGCGGGTTGGCAGCGAAGCTGCGCGCCGGACCGTGCTCGAACCCCTGGTCGACGGGAAGGATGACCATCCGGCCCGACCCGCCAAGCCGGCCGTGCAGCAGCAGGCGGGCAAGGCTGGCTTTGGTTCCCGGATTGTCGCTCTCGTAGTTCCCGAGTATTTGCCGGACACGGTCGGTGATGGGGGAAGCGGGACCAGTCATGACGGGGTACTCCTCTCAGTCACCCCTCCCACATGGTCGTTCGGGCTGCGATCGCAACGCGCGTCGTCAGTTGTGGTTCAGCCGCGCCTTTGTCTCCGCGATCCAGCGGCGGAACCCATCCATCGGAACTCCGTCGCTGGCCAAAAGATGGCCCAGGATCGGGTCGTCCAGCAGTTCGGCGAGCCGCGGCTCGCCATGGGGAGAGAACGGCTCCGGCGCCGCAGGCGGCTCGAAGACCCGCAGGTTCGCTGGGGCGACGGGGAGAGGGGTGCATGCGTCTGTCATCATGACGGCCTTCCCTTCCTCGGTTGCCGAGTGATCATCAGGGACCACAAACTATACCACTCAGCTTGGTGTTCGCATGACATTCTGGTGATATTGCGAATGAGTATCACATGTCGGACGTCTGCGCCACAAGGAATGCGCGGACGACATCGTGATGGCTGGCGGCGACGGTGCCAAGGTTCAGGCCGTCCGCCGGAAACTCCGCCATCAGGCTGACGCCCGCCTGCTCGGCGATATCGGCCAGTCCGGCCAAGGCGTCTGCCGGGGCGGTCACGCGAACGGCCCGGGCGCCGGCGCGCATCGCGGCCAGGGCCAGGCCCGGGGCGTCACCGCAGTCGATGACTCCGTCCGCTTCGGCGGCGGGAACGGCCCGCCGCGCGGCGGCGACCATCGCCAGGAAATAGCCGATGCCCAAGGACTGGGCGCCCCATGGAGGCGACCACAGCAGGATCGGGCGGCCCAGTTCGGCCGCCACGGTGACAGCGGCGAGGGCCTGCGGCAGCGAATGGACGATGACGGAGCGCATGCCGGGCAGGATGGCACGGCACAACCCCGGTGGGGAAGAGCGGTGCATTTCGGCGCGCGCACTTTTCCTTGCCGGCGGGGCCTCGTAATGTAAACCCATAACTCAATTAAGGAGATTGACCATGAAGCGTTATGCCAAAGCCGTCTGGAAAGGCGACGGGATGACCGGCACCGGCACGCTGGACACCACCAGCGGCGCGCTGTCCGCCTTGCCCTATTCGTTCAAGGCGCGGTTCCAGAACGAGGACGGCAGGCAGGGGACCAATCCCGAAGAATTGATCGGCGCGGCCCATGCCGGCTGCTTCGCCATGGCCTTGAGTTTCGCCCTGGGCAATGCCGGCTTCACCGCCGAGCAACTGGAGGTCGAGGCCGCGGTCAACATCGAAAAACTCGACGCCGGTTTCGCCATCACCGGGATCGCCTTGGCGCTGACCGCCCGGGTGCCCGGTATCGATGCAAGCCGGTTCGCCGAAATCGCCCAGGAGGCGAAAGCGAATTGCCCGGTCTCCAAAGCGCTGTCGGCAACACCTATCAGCCTGGATGCCAAGCTGGGTTGATGCCAAGCCGCGGTGACCGAAAGCGGTCACCGCGCCCTCAGTCGCCAGGCGGGCTACCGTCGTGGCCCTTGGCTCACGCGCCAACCAAGCCTCGATAAATGAAACTCATCGAGGCTTGGAAGGACTCGGCAATCAGCCGTCCAGTTCGACGCTGAAGTTTTCGATGACTGTGTTGGCCAGCAAATTCTTGCACATCTGCTCGACCGCCGCACGGGCCGCGGTGCGATCGGTTTCGGCCAGGTCGAGTTCGATATATTTGCCCTGGCGCACGTCGTTGACCCCGGCGAAGCCGAGGGAAGCGAGCGCATGTTGGACGGCCTTGCCCTGAGGGTCGAGCACGCCGGATTTGAGAGTGATGTGCACCTTGGCTTTCACGGGGGTGATCCTTGCTTCGTCTTGCAGATTATTGGACTGTCTCGGGGCCCTTCAGGTCGCGGGGGCCGCCTTCCGGTAGAATGCCTAGACGCCGCGCCACCTCCTGATAGGCCTCCTCGACGCCGCCGAGGTCGCGGCGGAAGCGGTCCTTGTCCATCTTCTCGCCCGACTTGATATCCCACAGGCGGCAGTTGTCCGGGCTGATTTCGTCGGCCAGGACGATCTGCATCTCGTCGCCGTTGTAAAGGCGGCCGAATTCCAGCTTGAAGTCCACCAGCCGGATGCCGACCCCGAGGAACAGGCCGGTCAGGAAGTCGTTGATGCGCAGCGACAGCGCCATGATGTCGTCCAGGTCCTGGACGGTCGCCCAGCCGAACGCGGTTATATGCTCCTCGGACACCATGGGGTCGCTCAGCTCGTCCGACTTGTAATAGTATTCGACGATGGAACGGGGCAGCGGTGTTCCTTCGGGAATGCCGAAACGCTGGCTCAGCGAACCCGCGGCGACGTTGCGGACGACGACTTCGAGCGGAACGATTTCGACTTCGCGCACCAATTGTTCGCGCATGTTGAGCCGCCGGACGAAATGGGTCGGCACGCCGACCTCGCCCAGGCGCAGCATCAGATACTCGGAGATGCGGTTGTTCAGGACCCCCTTGCCGGTAATGGTGCCCTTCTTCTTGTTGTTGAAGGCGGTTGCGTCGTCCTTGAAGTACTGGACAATGGTCCCCGGTTCGGGGCCTTCGAACAGGACTTTCGCCTTGCCCTCGTAAATCTGCTTCCGTCTAGCCATGGCTGTGTTCCGGCAATGAAGTGAGCGCCCATGAAGGCCGGACGGCTCCTGGCGGTTGTTCGGAAACGACGGCATCATCTCCGAACAAACGCCAGGTCCGAGCGGCGTCTGAGCCACGGCAGACGCGGAGGCGTCTGCCGCAACTGAAAGCCTCAGGCCCCCGTTCGGAAGTGACTCAGTCAGTTCCGAACGGCGCCTAAGCGCCGAAGGACCGGTGCGTCCTGCAACCGGTCCCTCCTGTTATCCATGCTCCATATAGCAGGGAGACCCGCCCAGCACAACACTGGCCCGCCCTGACTTGGAGGTATCTCTCCGATGACCTGTTGCCTGTTCGGCTGCTGTTCGTTCTCGTCTCAAGTTGCACAGCCCTCACAACGGGACCGGCCGATAATCTACTTGGTCGGGGGAGCCGGGAGCAAAAAGGAAGATCGAGTCAATTTCCGGATGCTCCACCGAAGGTAGAGCGATCAGAGCCGAGCTCCGCGTGCCGAAGCCGTTCTCCAGTTGAAAGGTTAGCCCCGCCTCACGGTCGACTACGCCTTGAGGCACCGGGGTGGCCAATAGCGCCTGCCAGCTCCGCCAGTCCGAATTTCCGGGGTGGGGTGCTTCGGCCGCCAAGAACTTCGGCAGGAATCGGGCGATACGCGGGTCCGTCGGATCGTTCAGCTCGAACGCCGTCAGCATCGATACACCCTCGGGTACCGGGATCACGCGCGTCCGTTCACCGTCTGCGCGCAGCCAGAAGGTGTCGCGGTTGTCGGCGATCACCATATTGAATGGTCGATAGGCGCGAGCGTCGAGATGGGCAAGCGCCTCCGCCGCCTCGACGGCGTCGGCATGGTCCAGGGCTTCCAGCACCAGTTCGCCCCGCGAACGCTTGCCCGGCTGGGGGCCAAGGCTGCCCATGCGGTTGAGGATGGCGGCGACGACACCGGTGTCGTTGATGCCGAGCCACGAGCCGCCGGCCAATTCGTCGAGACCGCCGACCACCTCGGGGCGGTCTTCCCAATGGCGGGCCGGAGGTTTCCACGGACGGCCCGCCATTTCGTCGCGGTTGGCGCCGATGATGAGGGGCCAGGAATGGTCTGGGCGGCGAAGGATGACGACGGTGCACATGGTAAAATTTCCGGTACCCCTCGGCGACTGCTGCCGCTATAAGGGGGGAGGCCAAGAAACCGGCGATGGCTTTTACCTATAGACATTACGAAGATTGGTTTAAAGGGGATACCTCGTCCATGAATGTTTTTGAGGATCGCGAAAAGGCCTTTGAAGCCAAGTATCACCTGGACGAAGAATTGGCGTTCAAGGTCAACGCGCGCCGGGACAAGCTGCTCGGCCTTTGGGTCGCCGACAAGCTGGGTCTGACCGGTGCCGAGGCGGATGCCTATGCGCGTGGCGTCATCGAAGCCGACTTCAGCGATCCCGGGCATGCCGGCATGTTGAAAAAGCTGGCCAAGGATCTCGAGGCCAAGCAGATTTCCATCGATACCGACCGGTTGCAGGGCGAGATGGACCGGCTCCTCGCCGTCGCCAAGCAGCAGATCGTTTCGGAGGTGGCTGCCGGCAAGCAAACAATTTCGCCGGAATGACTCCGACGTCGTCGCCGGGCTGTTCCGCAGATCGACTTTTTTGGAAATTCGGGTACTGAATTGCGACCGGGCGGGCCGCGGTCATCGGGCCCGTTCGCGGCGGCGCCCGGGGATGGTCTGGTTTCTAGTGGTGAAAATCCGACGGATGGTACCGCCACCAGCCGTCGAATTTTCACCACAATTCAATTGGTTGGTGGGCCGCCTGATCCAGGCGCTTGGGGACCAAGCGTCTGGGGCGGACCACTAGGGCATTACTCGCGTTACCATGGCTTTGCTCTTGAGCATAACCTGTGGCTTCCCGGACGCGCATGGCAGGCTCCAAGCTAAGTGGTTAGCGTGAACCGCCCGCCTTCCCACAGCCGAGACCTGCCGTTGCGGCGCGGCCTGCCATTGGCGCTGTTGTGGGCGATCGGTGCCAGCTACCTCGCGTTGGTCGCCCGATACAGCCTTGCCGGCGTTTCGCCCGGTAACGATTTCGCGGCTTTTTACGCGGCGTCCCGGCTGGTCCTCGACGGGCATGCCGGCGATGTGTTCGACATGGCGCGAATGGTCGCCATGGAGCATGCGGTCGCCGGCGGCGATGGCCGCTTTCCCTGGGCCTATCCACCGGTCGCCCTGCTCTTCGTGGCGCCCCTCGGCCTTGTTCCCTACCTGCCCGCATTGGCGGCATGGCTGGCCGCCACCACGCTGCCTCTGCTCCTGATCATTCGACGGCTGACCGGCCTGTCCTTGGCCGTCGCGGCGATCATGCCGGCCATCGCCCACAATCTGTCGGCGGGTCAGAACGGCGCCTTGACCGCGACGCTCCTGGCTGGCGGAGCTGCCTTGGCCGGCTGCCGGCGGCCATGGATCGCCGGGATCATGTTCGGCCTTGCCGCGTACAAGCCGCAAGCCTGCATTCTCATTCCGGTCTGCCTGCTGGCGGCCCGGCGCTACGACGCCCTGGCGGCCATGGCGGCGACGGTCTCGGCACTGGTCGGTCTCAGCTTCGTGCTGTTCGGCTGGGGTCCGTGGGAGGGGTTCCTCGTCCATCTCGGCGGGCATATGGACTTCGTCGCCGCCGGAAAATTGCCCTTCAACCGCTTTCCGACGATGTTCGCAGCCGTGCTGAAGCTGACCGGCGAACGCCCGGTGGCCGAAGGCGCACAGGTCGCATCGACCATGCTGGCCGGGCTGGTCGTATGGCGGGTCTGGCGGGGCTCGGCCAGCCTGGCCCACCGCCTCCTCGCTCTTGCGGTGGCGATGCCGCTGGCGACGCCATTCCTGCTGGAATACGACCTTGCGCTGACCGCCGTTCCGGCGGCGTTCATTTTCCAGAGCGCCTGGCGGGGCGAGGCGATGGCGCCGGTCGACTGGGCGGCCCTGGTGGTGCTGTGGGTGCTGCCGCCAATGATCTGGGCGGCAAGCCTCGAAGGGTTGGCCGTCGGCCTGCCGCTCGCCGCCCTGTTGTCGATCTACGCAATCGGCCTTGCCGCGCGTTCGCGGCCATCCTGGCCCTGACGCTCAATCACCGGGCGGCGCGGCCGCGGTCTCAATGACCGCCGGCCGCTACCTGCGTCACATTCGATGCAGGTTGGTCTAGGCCCGCCCGAAGACCCGCTTGAAGATCACGTCGACGTTCTTGGTGTGATAACCGAGGTCGAACAGGGATTCGATCTGATCCTGGCCGAGATGGGCCGCCACTTCCGTATCCGCCTTGAGCAGGTCGAGGAACCGGCCCTGGCCGTTCCACACTTGCATGGCGTTGCGCTGCACCGCCTTATAGGCGTCTTCCCGGCTCATGCCGGCCTGGGTCAGCGCCAGCAGGACCCGTTGGCTGAAGATCAGGCCGCCCAACTGGTTCAGGTTGCGGTCCACCGCTTCGGGGTAGATGACCAGCTTGGACACCACATTGGTCAAACGGGCCAGGGCGAAGTCCAGGGTCACAGTGGCATCGGGGCCGATCATCCGCTCCACCGACGAGTGGCTGATGTCGCGTTCGTGCCACAGGGCGACGTTCTCCAGCGCCGGCACCACCATGCCGCGAACTACCCGGGCGAGGCCGGTAAGGTTCTCGGTGAGCACCGGGTTGCGCTTGTGCGGCATGGCCGAGCTGCCCTTCTGGCCGGGCGAGAAATATTCCTCGGCCTCGCGCACCTCGGTGCGCTGCAGGTGCCGGATCTCGATGGCCACCCGCTCGATGGAGCTGGCGATCACCCCCAGAGTCGCGAAGAACATGGCGTGGCGATCGCGCGGGATCACCTGGGTCGACAGGGGCTCGGGGCTGAGCCCAAGCTTTTCCGCCACGTATTGCTCGACGAACGGGTCGATGTTGGCGAAGGTGCCCACGGCGCCGGAAATGGCGCAAGTGGCCACGTCCTTCCGGGCCGCCCGCAGGCGGTCGCGGTTGCGCTGGAATTCGGCATGGAAGCCGGCGAACTTCAAGCCGATCGTCACCGGTTCCGCATGGATGCCGTGGCTGCGGCCCATGCACGCCAGATCCTTGGTCTCGAAAGCCCGGCGTTCGAGGGACGCCAGGAGTTCATCGATATCGGCCAGCAGCAGGTCGGCCGCCTGCGTCAGTTGCACCGCCAGGCAGGTGTCAAGAACGTCCGAGGACGTCATGCCCTGATGGACGAAACGCGCATCCGGGCCGACATGTTCGGCCAGTTCTGTGGTGAAGGCGATGACGTCGTGCTTGGTGACCAGTTCGATCTCATCGATGCGGCCCACCCGCTCGGCGGTATAGGGCTTGTCGCCCTTCGCCCAGACGGCGGCGGCGGCGCTGGCCGGGATCACCCCCAACTTGGCCTGGGCGTCGCAAGCATGGGCCTCGATTTCAAACCAGATCCGGAACCGGTTCTCCGGTTCCCAGATGCGGACCATTTGCGGGCGGCTATAGCGTGGAATCATCTGCCTGTCCTCGGGCGCATGAAGCGAATGGGCGGTTATGGCAAATGTCGCGCTGATTTTGAAGTGCCGTTGTTCGGCGATTGATGGGCGATACAGATAAACCTCTGGGCCAACGGCTGCCCCCGTTGGTCCAGAGGTGTGACGGTCGTCGTTGCCGCCCGCCATATCCAGCCGCTAAGGTGGTTTCGTCGATCATATGGCGGATGGGGGACGCTTTGGTTGGTCTTGAACATATCGGGCTGTTTTCCGGCTTGCCGCCGGAGGCTGTCGCCGAAATCGAGGCGAAGGCGGCCTGGCACCGGTTTGCTCCTGACGAGCAGGTGTTCGACAAGGAAAGCGACACCTTCGACGTGTATTTCGTCGCCTCCGGCGCCGTGCGCATCATGAGCTATGTGCGTCCCGACCGCGAGGTGGCCTTGGCCAATGTGGCCGCCGGGGACTACTTCGGCGAACTGGCCGCAATCGATGGCAAAGGGCGTTCGGCGCGGGTTGTCGCCATCGAGGAAAGCCTGCTGGCCTCGGTCGAAGGGTCCGAGTTCGTGCGTTTCATGGGCAAATATTCGGTGGTGGCGGTGCGGGTGCTGGAGCGCTTTGCGCGGATCATCCGCGCCCTCGACAACCGGGTGCTCGACCTGTCCACCTTGTCGGAAGGGCAGCGGATCATGCTGGAATTGGTCCGCCTGTCCCGACCCGACCCGCGGCGGGCCGCCGCCCATTACATCCCCGACCTGCCGAACCACAAGGAGATCGCCAGTTGGGCCGGCGCCAGCCGCGAGGCGGTTGCGCAAACCATCGGCGACCTGGCGCGGATGGGCGTGATCGAGCGCCGCAGCATGAGCTTGTTGGTTCACGATTTGCCGAAATTGGAAGCAATGGCGCGCGCCAGCGCGGCGGCGAATGAATTCTGATGTCAATAAAAATGAAACATTATGACAATTTTAAGCATATTTCTCATGGAAAATAGTACTTGTGTGCCGCATTGTCTTGGAATATCCTTGTGGTGTATAATTTACACCCGTGCCTGCTTGGACATCGTCACGGTAGGAGGAGGCAGCGGTACTTGGGCGCTGTTTAACCTTTCGCGGGAGAAGGACTATGTTGAACATTTATGCCCACCACGTTGCGTTGAAGAGTGCTGTGAGCAAGAAAGTGAAGGCGATGTTCGCCTCGGAATCGGGGGCGACGGCGATCGAGTACGGCCTGCTTGCGGCGCTTATCGCGGTGGTCATCATCGGCGCAGTGTCGTTGCTCGGCACCAATCTGAGCACGAAATTCAACTCCGTCGCCAGCAAGCTTCAGTAACCCGATCCCGCCGGTCAGTCCGGCCTCCTCGGCGAATTTCTCCTCTGGGCCAGGCACAGGGAGAGAGCCGCTACGAGGGCGCCGGCTGGCTGCTGGGCTGGCGGACGGCAAGCCGGTGACCGAGGCATTGTCCACTCTTTGCGCGGCCATTCATCTGGGCGGCCTGTTGGGGGCGGCGGGGTTCGACCTCGTCAGCTACACCATTCCCAATCGGATCGTCGCGGCGGTAGCCGCGGCGGCCGGTGCGGCGCTGGTGCTGTCCGCGCCCGATCTGGCGACGGTGCTTGTCCATGCGGCGGTCGCGCTCGGTGTCCTGGTGGTTGGCGCCCTATTGTTCTTCGCCAATGTCTGGGGGGCGGGGGACGCCAAGCTGATGGCGGCCGTAGCCCTGGCGACAGGTATTCGGGGCCTTTCCATCCTTGTCTTCTGGACGGCAATGGCCGGTGGCATCGTCGCCGTCGTTCTTCTTGTCACGCGCCGTTTACCATTTCTCAAGCGGCTCGGATTACAGCTAGGATGCCGCGGCGTATTGGGGTCATCGGGGAATGTGCCTTACGGCATAGCCATCGCAGCTGGTGGAATCGCCGCTTTCCTTGAGCATGGGACGGTTCTGACTTTGCCTTTTCTTGGGTATTGACGGATCGCTTCTCGGTCCGCCGTCGTGTTTCACTTCCACCCCGGCCGCAAGGCGGGAACAACTCTCGGATGCAGCGAATGCGGCCGATCGTCATTGTCCTGTTTGTCGTCGCCATCTCCATCGCCGCGCTGACGGCGGTGCTGATGAACCGAATGATCTCGGCCGAACGGCGTCCGGTGCAGATTTCGCAACCGGTGGCCGGGCCGCCGACCGAAGACGTGCTGGTGGCGGCGGTCGATATCAAGCCGGGGGTCATTCTCAAGGGCGAGGATCTGCGTTACGCCCCGTGGCCCGCCAATGCCCTGGATTCGCGCTATGTTCGGCGCGGCGCGGCCGAGGATGCCAAGGCCGCCTATATCGGTACCGTCGCCCGCCGGCCGTTGCTTGCCGGCGAGCCGCTGACTCCGCAGGCGGTGTTCCGGCAGGATGAGGCGGGAATTCTCGCCGGCATGCTGTCGCCGGGCATGCGGGCGGTGTCCATCCCGATCACCGCGACCAGCGGCGTCGCCGGCTGGGTCCTGCCACAAGATCACGTCGACGTCGTGCTGAACCAGGACGTCAACGCCATTACCGGCCGCAGCGGGGGCGACGCGCTGCATGGCGGCATGGTGCGGTTCGCCTCGGAAGTCGTCCTCTCCAACATCCGTGTCCTGGCGATCGACGACAAATTGGCCAAGGCCGACGCCTCGTCCAACATGACGGCCAAGACGGTGACCCTCGAGGTGACACCCGCCGAGGTCGAGAGGTTATTGGCGGCCAGCCGTCTGGGCGAATTGACGCTGGCCCTGCGCAGCCTTGCCGTCGAGCAGGCGGCGCCACCTGATCCTCCGGGTTACACTACCGACGTCAAAGCCAGCCGCGCCCTGCAAGCGGCGGTGGGGGAGATGCCGGCCCTGCCAGCCTTTGCCGGCCGCGGTCGCGATGTCCGGGTCAACCGCGGCGGTTCAACCTCAACGCAAAGCTTCGCCAATTGACCAGACCGAGCTTCATCGCCCGCACCATTCTGCTGGCCACCTGGCTGGGAAGCAATGGTATTGCCCTCGCTGCCGACCCGGCCATGCCGGTCGAACCGGCCGAGCCTCCGACACCCGCGACGGCGCACCAGCCGAAAGTGATTCCTCTGGCGGTCGAGCGCGACCAGCCGGCTCAGCCCCATACCGTTCCGCTGAATGTCGAGCCGCCGACCCGCCGCGGTTACGTTTCCCAGTCGGCGGCGGACAGTCGTCCCACCGGGGTGGTGCTGGTGCCGATCAACAAGACCCGGCCGATCGACCTGCCGGGGGCCGCCCGCGACGTCATGGTGGGTAATCCTGCCATCGCCGACGTGGCGGTCCGCACGCCGCACCAGGTGTTTCTCAGCGGCCGGGCGGTGGGCGACACCAACGTGTTCTTCCTCGATGCCGACGGGCAGTTGCTCCGGCGGGTCGAAATCCATGTCGGCCCGGACGCGGAAGGCGCCCAGGCTGCCATCGCCCAACTGTTGCCCGACGAGGACATCCAGGTGACGACGGTGGGCGACGCTCTGTTCCTGACTGGCAAGGTTCGCAGCGAACAGACGGCCAACTTGGCAAAGACCATTGCCCGACGCTTCGTTGCGGCCGATGCCAACCTGGTCAACCAGCTTGTCGTGCTGGGGGCGAGGCAGGTGATGCTGCGCGTCCGCGTCGCCGAGATGCATCGCACCGTGGTCAAGGAACTGGGAATGCGGACCTTCTTCGCCCAGAATGGCAAGCAGGCCAGTGCCATTCTCAACGGCGGAAACGCACAAAGCATCCAGAACGGCGGCATTGGCGCGGCCAACCCCAATTATCAGTTCCCGGTGACCGGCGGCATGCCGCCGACCAGCACCAATCCCGGCGGTACTCCTGCGACGCAGGCGCAGCCTCTGTTCGGCATCCTGCCCGGCACCGCGAATGTCTATCAGGGCGGCGGCGAGTACAGCACCCTGTCGAGCAATAATCCCGGAAGCTGGATCAGCGTGGTACCGTGGAATCTGCTGGTCAACTTCGCCGCTCTCGAACAAGAGGGGCTTGCCAAGACGCTGGCCGAACCAAACCTGATGACGCTTTCGGGCGAGGCGGCACGCTTCCTTGCCGGCGGCGAGGTTCCCATTCCGACGGCCAGCGTCAACGGCGTGGTCACGGTGGAGTGGAAGCAGTTCGGCGTCGGCCTGGTGTTCAGCCCGGTGGTGCTGGCCAACGGCGACATCAACCTGAAGCTGGAAAGCGAGGTCAGCGCCGTCGACAACACCATCAGCGTCAGCACCGGAACCATTACCGTGCCCGGCTTCAAGACGCGGCGGGCCACCACCGTAGTGGAACTGCCCAGCGGCGGCAGCCTGATGATTGCCGGCCTGCTGCAGGACGACGCTGCGAATACCATAAATTCGGTACCCGGCGTGCGCGACATCCCGATTCTTGGCGCGCTGTTCGGCAGCACCGCGTTCCAGCGGGACGAAACCGAACTGGTAGTCACCGTCACCGCTTATCTGGTCGACCCCGTCGAACACAAGGCCTTGAGCCTGCCTACCGATGGGTTCATCCCGTCGGGCGACCTCAAGCGCTATTTCCTGCTGCACCTGCAGGAAAACTATGTCGGCAAGCCCATCGACCTGCCGCCCACCGCGCTGAAAGGCCCGGTTGGCTACATCGTCCAATGAGGGAGGACGCGGCATGAGAAAACATCTCCATTTGCTTGCCGTGGCCGGTCTGGCTCTTGCCGCGGGGGGGTGCCATTCCGACGAACCGGTGTCGGCGGAAAAGCTGGCTGCCTACGATTACCGCCTGAACCATCCGGTAACCGTCGAGCCGCGCATCGCCGTGCTTCGCCTGTCGACCGCCTCGGGCGGAAAGGTTTCCACCGAGGACCGGCGTCAGCTCGCCTCGTTCGGTACCCAGTTCCTGCATCGCGGCACCGGCGTTATGGACATTTCCGTAGGGGCGGTGGGAGCGGCCGACGCAACGGCGCGCGCCTACGGCCGTGGCCTTGCCGCCGCATTGCTTGACGAGGGATTGAAGGTGGCCGAGTTGCGGCTGCAACTGGTCATCGACGAACCGGCCATCCCCCCGGGGACGGCTCTGCTGCGCTTCACCACCAACGTCGCCCAGCTTCCCGAGTGCTACGACTGGGCCGACGGCGAACGCAACGCCACCCATCCCAATTTCGGCTGCGCGACACAGCGCAACATGGGCGCCATGATGGCCGACCCCCGCGACCTGGACGAGGCGCGGCCGATGGAGGGCCATCCCGGCGACCGCGGCGACACTGCCATCGACAAGCTGGGCCAGGGTACCGCGCCCTGGTCGGTGCCCTTGCCCTGGGAGGCCAGGAGCGGCAGCTCGGGCGGAGGCCAGTGAATCCGTGATCTATCGCCTTACCATCGACTGCTTTCATCTGACGGCCGAGGCCGAACAGGCCCTCCAGCAGTTCCGCCAGGACCGGCTGCTCGGCAAGTCGCGTATCGCCCTTCGTCCGGGGGGCCTGGCGGCCGCCGTCGAGCACTACCGCGACAACGCCAGCCCGCCGCTGGTCATCGTCGAGGACGACGGCGATGAAGCAACCGTACTGGAGCGTCTCGGTCATCTGGCCGAGGTGTGCGTCTCGGGCACGCGCGTGCTGGTGATCGGCCATGTCAACGACATCGGGGTGTACCGCAGCCTGTTGTCGCGCGGTGTTTCCGATTACTTCGTCGCACCGGTGACGGCCGCCCAACTGATGGGTGCGGTCGAGGCCCTGTTCTCCGACCGCGCATCGGCGCCGCGCGGGCGCATGGTGGCGTTTTTCGGCGCGCGCGGCGGCGTCGGAAGCAGCACGCTGGCCCACAATGTCGCCTGGGTAATGGCCGAGACCACCGGCGAGGAAGTAATTCTGCTCGATCTGGACCTGGCTTTCGGCACTGCCGGCTTGGCGTTCAACCTGGAGGCGCGGCAGACCGTGGGGGAACTGCTGGGCGAGCCGGATCGCATTGACGTCCAGTTGCTCGACCGCATTCTGGTCAAATATGACGAGCGGCTGAAGTTGCTGCCCAGTCCCAGCGAGCTGCGGTCCTGGCCGCCGATCGAAGTCGAGGCGGTGGACAAGCTGTTTGATCTGATCCGCCAACTGGCGCCGTTGGTGGTGGTCGATCTACCGCATTTGTGGGCGCCATGGGTGGTTCACGCGTTGGAGCAGGCGGATGAATTGGTCATCGTCGCCCAGCCGGACCTGCCAAACCTGCGGGACGTCAAGGCGCTGCTCGACGGGGTCGGCCAGCGGCGCGGCGAACACGCGCCGACCCACCTCGTCCTCAACAAGCAGGACGCCTACAAGAAGACCCAGCTTTCCGCCAAGGATTTCGAAGAGACCCTGAAGGTCCGGCCGGTGATTTCACTCCCTTTCGATCCCATCTTCGGCGAGGTCTCGAACAATGGCCAGATGCTGGGGGAAGCCGTGAAAAACCATAAGCTCGCCGAAGCGATCCGGCAATTGGCGCTGCTGGTCTGCCGCCGCACCCCGGCCGCCGCCGGCCGCCGGGTGCCGGCCGGCGAGATGCTCACCGCCTGGCTGAAAAAAGCCAAACTGGTCAAATGAGTCCCATGTTCGGCAAGCGCACCGCCCCACCTGACCGAGCCGCCCAGGCATCCGCCCTGGCGCCGCCACGCTTGCCCGAACCGGTCCTGCCCCAGTCGCGGCCGCAGGCCGCGCCACCTCCGCCCAGCGCGGCCAAGGGACCCGAGATGGACCAGCGGCTGCAGGACGTCAAGGTCGCCGTCTTCAACGATCTGATCGATTCGGTGGACCTGACCGAACTGGGCAAGCTCGACCCGGCGGCGGTGCGCGAAGAGATTTCCGACATCGTCTCCGAAATCATCAGCATGCGGGCCATGGTGCTGTCGGCCTCCGAGCAGCAGCTGGTGATCGCCGACATCTGCAACGACGTGCTGGGGCTGGGGCCGCTCGAACCACTGCTGGCGCGCGATGACATCGCCGACATCATGGTCAATGGGGCGGACAAGATCTACATCGAGACGAGCGGCCGCATCGAGCTGACCGAAGTGCGCTTCCGCGACAACGCGCAGCTGATGAACATCTGCCAGCGCATCGTTTCGGCTGTCGGGCGGCGCGTCGACGAGGCGAGCCCGATCTGCGACGCCCGCTTGATGGACGGTTCCCGCGTCAACGTCATCGCGCCGCCGCTGTCCATCGACGGTCCGGCACTGACCATCCGCAAGTTCAAGAAGGACAAGCTGACCCTGGAAAAGCTGGTCAGCTTCGGCTCCATCACGCCGAAAGGAGCGACCCTACTGCAAGTGATCGGCGCGGCCAGGATCAACACCATCATCTCGGGCGGCACCGGCTCGGGCAAGACGACACTGCTCAACTGCCTGACCCGATATATCGACCCCGGCGAGCGGGTGATCACCTGCGAGGACGCCGCCGAACTGCAGCTTCAGCAGCCCCATGTGGTGCGCCTCGAGACCCGGCCGCCCAATCTTGAGGGCGTCGGTGCGGTGACCATGCGCGACCTGGTCCGCAACTGTCTGCGCATGCGCCCTGAGCGGATCATCGTCGGCGAGGTGCGCGGCGCCGAAGCCTTCGACCTGCTGCAGGCGATGAACACCGGCCATGACGGGTCGATGGGCACCATTCACGCCAACAATCCCAGGGAATGCATCAGCCGCGTCGAAAACATGATCGCCATGGGCGGCTACAATCTGCCCAGCAAGACCGTGCGCGAGCAGATCGCCGGGGCCGTCCAGGTGATCATTCAGGCGGCACGGCTGCGTGATGGCTCGCGGCGCATCACCCACATCACCGAGGTGATCGGCATGGAGGGCGACGTCGTGACGCTGCAGGATCTCTACGTTTTCGAGATCCAGGGGGAGGACAGCCAGGGACGCATCATCGGCCGCCACGTTCCCACCGGCCTGCGCCCTAAATTCTGGGATCGGGCCAAGTATTTCGGTCTGGAACGCGAACTGGCCGAGGCACTGGAAGAATGAGCAGCATACCCACCAGCGTGCTGCTCGCCGTCATCGCGCTGTTGCTGGTCGCCGCCGTCGTCGGCTTTCTGCTCTATTCGACCGTTTATGGGCCGAAGGCCCGCCTGCGCCGGCGCATCAGCCAGGCCATCGGCGGCGGCAAGGCAAAGGGGGCGGGAATGCTGAAGGGCGGCGTCGCCGTTCCGGCACCGCGTCGTAAGGCCGTCTATACCAAGCTGAAGGAGTTGGAGGCGGCCCGCCTGAAGAAGCGCGGCTACAAGCTGCGCGAGGAACTCACCCAGGCCGGCCTGTCGATTACCGTCCGCCAGTTCGTCTTCGGCAGTGTTGCCGCCGGCCTGGCGGCGGCTGCGCTGGCTTACGTTTCGGGCTTGCCGCCGCTCGGGCTGGTCGCATTTCCCGTCGCAGCGGGCGTCGGCCTGCCCCGCCTTGTGCTCAAGCTCAGGATCGGGCGCCGCCTCAAGAAGTTCACCAGCCAGTTCGCCGACGCCATCGACGTGATCGTCCGTGGCGTGCGTTCGGGTCTGCCGGTTGGTGAATGTCTGGCCATGATCGCCCGCGAGATGCCCGACCCGGTCGGCACCGAGTTCCGCCTGATCGTCGAGGGGCAGCGTCTCGGCCTGACGGTGGACGACGCGCTGCAGAAGGCCATTGATCGCGTGCCGACCGCCGAGTTGCGGTTCTTCGCCATCGTCATCGCCATCCAGCAGGCCACCGGCGGCAATCTGGCCGAAACCCTGTCCAAGCTGTCCGAGGTTCTGCGCGCCCGCAAGCGCATGCGCGACAAGGTCCAGGCCATGTCGAGCGAGGCCAAGGCCTCGGCGGGCATCATCGGTTCGTTGCCGGTGGTCGTCGGGCTGATCCTCAGTGTCGTGGCGCCCGATTATATCGGCGTGCTGTTCCGCTCCGACGTCGGGCATCTGCTGTTGTTTCTCGGGGTGTGCATCATGGGTACAGGCGTGCTTGTGATGCGCCAAATGATCCAGTTCGACATATGAGCACCGTACCCGACATCTCCGTCATCATCGTCGGCCTGGCGGCCTTCGCCGCCTTCATCTCGGTCGTCGCAGTCGGCCTGCCGTTCCTGCAACGGGACAATCTGGCCTCGCGCCTCAAGGCGGTGGCGGCACGGCGGCAAGAGCTTTCGGCCCGCCAGCGGGCGGCATTGCAGGGGAAGGGGGCGCGTTTCCAGGCTCAGCGTCATGTCGGCCTGATGAAGGCAGTTCTCGACCGGCTGAAGCTGCAGAACCTGATCGAGGACAGGGAGCTGAAGGCCAGGCTGGCGCAGGCGGGCTGGCGGCGGCAGTCGGCCGCAGTGGTATTTGTTTTCGCCCGGGTGGCCGTGCCCATCGCCATGATGGTGCTGGCGCTCGTTTACCTTTCGGCGCCAGGGTTCGCAGCCTGGAAGATGTCGTCGAAACTGATCGTATGCCTGCTGGCGGCCATTTTCGGCGCGTACCTGCCCAACATTCTGCTGACCAACGCCATCAAGCGCCGCCAGATGGGGCTGACACGGTCCTTTCCGGACGCCCTCGACCTGATGGTCATCTGTGTCGAAGCAGGGGTGTCCATCGAGACGGCCTTCCAGCGGGTGACCGAGGAAATGGCGGCCAGCGCTCCGGCTATCGCCGAAGAGATCGCCCTGACTTCGGCCGAGCTGGCCTTTCTCGGCGACCGGCGGCAGGCCTACGATAACCTTGCCGAACGGACCGGGCTTCCGGCGGTGAAGTCGCTGTGCACGGCGTTGGTGCAGACCGAGCGCTACGGGACTCCGGTGTCGGTGGCGCTGCGCGTGCTGTCGCAAGAGAACCGCGAGGCGCGCATGGCGGTCGCGGAAAAGAAGGCGGCGGCGCTGCCGGCCAAGCTGACCGTACCGATGATCCTTTTTTTCTTGCCGGTGCTGTTCATCGTCATCATCGGCCCTGCGGCGATTCAGGTGAGCCGCATCATGGCGGGGCATTGAATGTGATGGGCCCCATCCGGTTACGGAACGCGCGCCGCGCCGGCCAGCAGTCGGTAATAGGCGGAATTGGCGCGCACCGCCTCGGGGGACAGATCCTGGCGGGACAGTCGCTCGGCGTCGCCGATGTCGCCGCCCAGGGCCTTCAGCAGCGCCAGGTTCTGCCGGACCTGAGCGGTGGCGCCGGGTTGGTCGGCGGCCTTCTGCAATGTCGCCTGGCCGGCGGCCAACTGACCGGCTTCGGCCTGCGACAGACCCAGATTATTGAGGATGGCCGGATTGTCGGGCGACAATTCCAGGGCACGGGCATAGATGGCCTGGGCATCGGCGTATTTCGCCTGATAGTCCAGCGAGACTCCCAGGGCCGACAGGATTTGCCAGTCCTTGGGAGCGGCTTCCGTGGCCCGGCGCAGCGTCCGCTCGGCCAGGGGCAGGCGGTCGGCCGCCAGATAGTCCTTTCCCAGTTCGGCCAGCAGCCCCGCCGACGGGCCGTGTTGCTGAAGGAAGCCGCCCGCCACTGCGATGGCCGGCTGGCTCTGCCCGGCGTAGCGCAAGTTGCGCGCCACCGCCAGGGCGAGTGCGGGATCGTCGGGATGACGCTGGTACAGCGCGTTCCAACTCGCGGCGGCGGTCTGGTAGTCGTAGGCGGCTTCGGCGGCCTGGGCGGCATTGCGGGTCGCCGTCTCGATGACGTCGGGCGTCTTGCCCTGTTTCGCCGAGGGCGAGGCGTCGAAGCTGGCGCAGGCGGTCAGCGTAAGGGCGGCACCCAGCATTGCGACGGAAAAACCACGGATCATCGGTCTTATCCAAAAGTGGCGGGTAACTCGTCCGTCGCACAATACGGCAGATTTATTGACGAAACCACAGTGGGCAGCCGGAACCGCGGCGCCACTGATGCGGGGGAGGCATGGCATGGTTAGATCGGCTGCGTTTCTGGCGCTCGCGCTTGGCGCCGCGGTCTGTCTGGGCGACGTGGCAAGAGCGGCGGATGCCTCGCCCATGGTGGTCATCTACGACAAGGCGCAGATGCTCCGACTGGCGAAGCCGGCGCGCCGGGTGATCGTCGGCAATCCGGCCATCGCCGATGTCAGCCTGGAAACGCCGACCCTGATGTACATCTTCGGGAAGACCCCCGGCGAAACCAACCTTATTGCCCTGGGCGATGACGAGCGCCCAATCCTCTATCGTTCCCTGGTGGTCACCACCGAGCCGAGCCGCGGCGTGGCGGTTCATGTGCCGAGCGGCGACGGGCCGACCGTAAGGGCTTACTCCTGTGTCGTGGGGCGCTGCCTGCGGGTACCCTCGCCGGAAGTAACGGGCAACAGCGGCGGCACCCCGGCAGCCCCTGCCGCGGTGGGCTCCGACGTCGGCATGCCGCCACCGGCGAACGCCGGCGCGGCCCCCGGTACCGTGCTCGCCAATCCGGTGCCGCCGCCCGGGCATTGATGTCGTGCCGTCCGATCCGTCAGAGGATGGAGGTGGGCACGATGGTATCGTCCTCGAGCGGGCTCTCGGGCCCAATTACCGTCAACGGCGGCGAGGGGAGCCGTTCCAGCAACTGGGCCGGGCTCGCGGCCGGGACCGGAAAGTCGGTCACTGAAACAGTCATCCTGGGGGAGATGCTGCCGCCTTCCACCACGGTGTGAAGATCCTTCAGCGCTTCGCCGATGCGCAGAGCCACGACATGGCTTTGCAGGCTGCTGGTGTTGGTCAGCAACAGGCAGAAGCGGCCTTGATCCAGCCTGGTCACGATGTCGCTGGCTCGTGGAACCCGGGCCAGGCGCCGGGCCACATCGGCGTCGACGGCGTCCAGCGCCGGCGGGCCGAAGCGGCGGCGCAATTCGTGGGTGTTCACCACGTCCACGAACATCAGGCTGCCGGTGCTTCCCGAACGCAGGCACTCGGCGTGGAGGACGGCAAAGACCCGCTCGAAGGTCTGACGGCCGAGGAGTCCGGTCAACGGGTCGGTCCCATGCTCGCGCAGCAGCGCCTTGTTGGCCGACAACAGTCGCGCCGCCTGCTCCAGGCGCAATCGGAGTTCGGCCGGATGGAGCGGCTTGACCGAGTAGCTGTCGGCACCCGCCTCCAGCACCTGGATCGAGCGTTCCTTGTCCGCGGCGCCCCCGTAACCCAGCAAATAGAGGTAGTCGGGCCGTGGAATTCCTCGCAGGTCCCG
Source organism: Pseudomonadota bacterium (assembly GCA_021793155.1). Taxonomy (GTDB): domain Bacteria; phylum Pseudomonadota; class Alphaproteobacteria; order Rhodospirillales; family Magnetospirillaceae; genus DUZF01. The sequence continues at coordinate 29,630 of JAJYTF010000012.1, forward strand.
GCATAGCCGCTCCCCGCCGCCATCGGGAAGATCAAAGTCGACGATGACCATGTGGAAAGGATCGATGCGATACCATTGAATGGCTGCCGCCAAATCCTCTTCGATACAGACCGTATGGCCCCAGCCCTCGAGCTTGGCGCGCGCGATGCGGGCGAACAACGTGTCTTTGGAAACGAGAAGAACCCGCAGACTGAGCTGAAGATGGTCGCTCTGCTGGCTATCCGAACTCTCCGGGGGCATGGCAGTCCTCTGGCGCGATCGCCGTTGTCTCAATGACCCTCGAGAGAATGCAGGTTCGGTGTGATAACCGCCGCTTATTTGTTATCAGTTTTAGCTGATAATCGGGCAAACAGCCAACCTTCTGCCAAGGGAATCATCGATGCGTGCGAATCTGCTCTCTTTGGTCGTCGCGATTTGCTGCTGGCCCTGCGCGGCCTGGGCGGACCTCAGCCTGGGACGCAAGGCTTTGGCAGAGGGTGACTATCCCTCGGCTTTGAGCGAACTGAGACCGCTGGCCGAGCGGGGTGACGCCGAGGCCTGCCTGCTGCTCGGGCGCATGGCGGAAAATGGGTGGGGGATGCCGCAAAGCGATGTAGCGGCTTGGCGGTGGTACAAAGCTGCCGCCGATCGCGGCGAGCCGCAGGCACTACTTCGAGCCGGCGAATTCGCCGAGAGCGGGCGTGGAGTTCCGTTGGATCGTCGCCTGGCGTTCACCCTTTACCAGCGGGCGGCCGAGGCCGGCAGCGCGCCGGCGTATCGCCGCATGGGGGAAATGGCGCTGAACGGCTGGGGCAGGAAGGCGGACGCAGCCGACGGCGTCCTGTGGCTGCGCCAAGCCGCGGCGGCCGGCGACCGCGAGGCGGCCGAGACCTTGGCTGCCCTGGCCAGACAGCGCCCGCAGGCACCCGAGGGATTTTATTCGCGGCCGTAGCGGATGTAGTCGGTCCAGGTGCGTTCCAAGCGCAACAGCGCGTGCCCCGCGCCGTCCAGCCCCTGCTGGATTTCCGGAGCGCTGCCGATCTTGGATGCCAGATGGCTCTGCAGGTCGCGGATCGCGTCACGCAGACGGACGCCCTTGTCGGTAAGCTTCAGGCGGATCGAGCGGCGGTCATGGGCGCAGCGTTCCTGGGACAGGTATTCGAACTCGGTGAGCTTCTTGATGTTATAGGAAACATTGGAGCCATGGTAATAGCCGCGATCCTTGAGATCGCGAATGACCACATCGTCCTCGCCGATATTGTATAAAAGAAGGGCCTGGACCGCATTGATGTCTTCGACATTCATGCGGCGCAATTCCGTCCTCAGCACGTCCAGGAAGTGGCGGTGCAGTCTTTCGACCAAGCGGACTATGTTGAAGTAAGGTTCGCTCACACGCCAGATGATATGGTCGCAGACGGCAGCGCGCAATCCCAAATCAATTCCGCTCAGACGAAATCTTCAGGCGATAGCCGGGCGAGAAAAAGGCGGATTTCAACAATAATTGAGAGGGAAGGGACGGTGCTGGAGCTGATCATGCCCTCGGCGGTCGAGCAATTCGTCGCTCATTACGGCTACTGGGCGATATTCGTCATGGTCGGGTTGGAAAGTGCCGGTCTTCCGCTGCCGGGTGAATTGACCCTGGTCGCGGCGGCCATCGTCGCCGGCAGCACCCGTCGACTGGACATTGCTCTGGTCATCGCCGCCGCCAGCGGCGGCGCGGTATTGGGCGACAATCTCGGCTATTGGGTCGGTCGGGAATTCGGCTTCCGCCTGCTGGTCCGTTACGGCCGGCATATCCGGGTCGGCGAACGCCAGCTCAAGCTGGGGCAATACCTGTTTCTCCGCCATGGCGGCATATTGGTGTTTTTCGGCCGCCTGGTGGCGGTATTGCGGGTTCTCGCCGCCTTGCTGGCGGGGGTAAACCGGATGCCGTGGCGGCGCTTCCTGGGCTACAACTTCGCCGGTGGCGTGCTTTGGGCCTCCCTCTATGGTGGGGCAGCCTATCTGCTGGGCAAGAAGATGCATGCCTTTACCGGCCCCGCCGGCTGGCTGACCTTGGCCGTGGGCGTCATCGCGGTGGCGGTCGCCTTGCGCTACGTCCATCGCCACCAAGCAGCCCTGGAGGCGGCGGCGCTCGCGGCGTTGCCGGGCCCACTCGAGCGGCATCGGCGCCGAAGCGGGTGACGCCCGAGCCTGCCCACCCTTGGGTTGGCGATGACGCAACGGGCTAAAGCAGGCCCATGGCCTTCAAGCTGCAGTGGCCGGTCTTGCCGATCACCAGGTGGTCGTGGAGGGTGATGGCCACACCCTTGGCGGCGTCGCGCACTTGCCGGGTCATCTCGATGTCGGCGCGGCTGGGCGACGGGTCGCCCGATGGGTGATTGTGCACCATGATGATGGCCGACGCGTTCAATTCCAGCGCCCGCTTCACCACCTCGCGCGGATAGACGGGGGTATGGTCCACCGTGCCCTTCTGCTGGATCTCGCTGGCGATCAGGGCGTTGCGGCGGTCGAGGAAGAGCAGGTGGAACTGCTCATGCGGCAGGTGCGCGAGGCGGATCCGGCAATAGTCGAGCAGCTTGTCCCACGACGACAGCACTGGCCGGTCGATCACTTCCGCACGGGCCAGGCGCTCGGCCGCGGCGGCGACGATCTTGATGGCACAGGCAGCATTCTCCTTGATGCCGTCGACCTGGACCAGGGCGTCCATATCGGCCGTCAACACTCCGCCGATGCCGCCGAAATGGGCCAACAGCATCTTGGCCAGGGGCTTCACGTCCTTTTGCGGAATGGCCAGGAACAGAAGAAGTTCGAGCAGTTCGTAGTCGGGCAGGGCATCGGCCCCGCCGTCAAGGAACCGCCGCCGCAACCTTTGCCGGTGACCGGTGTAATGGGGCTTCTCGGGGTCGCCGGCGGGTGCCATCGGTCGCTTGTGGATCGGGCCTAGATGTCGTAGGGCGGGCAGTTGAGGCCGTTGGGCGATAGCGTGAATATCTCGCAGCCGTCCTTCGTCACTCCGATGGAGTGCTCGAACTGCGCGGAAAGGCTCCGGTCTTTGGTGACCGCCGTCCAGCCGTCGGCAAGGATCTTGGTCTCATGGCGGCCGGCGTTGACCATGGGCTCGATCGTGAAGAACATGCCTTCTTCCAGCATCACACCCTGGCCGGGCTTGCCGTAATGCATGACGTTCGGCGGCTCATGGAAGATGCGGCCCAGGCCGTGGCCGCAGAAATCGCGCACCACGGAGAAGCGGTGCGCCTCGACGTGCTTTTGGATGGCGTGGCCGATATCGCCCAAGGTGGCCCCCGGCCGGACCACTTCGATGCCGCGCATCATGGCCTCGTAGGTTACCTCGCACAGACGGCGCGCCTTTACCCCGACCTTGCCGACGTAATACATGCGGCTGGCGTCGCCATGCCAGCCGTTGAGGATGGGAGTGACGTCGATGTTCACGACGTCACCATCCTCCAGGACTTTCTCGCCGGGAATGCCATGGCAGACGACGTGATTGACCGAGGTGCAGATCGACTTGGGAAAGCCCCGGTAATTCAGCGGGGCGGGGACGGCACCGGCGTTGACGGTGAAATCGTGACACAGGCGATCCAGTTCCGCCGTGCTCACCCCCGGAACAACATAGGGAACAATGAAATCAAGGCATTCGGCGGCCAGCCGGCCAGCCCGGCGCATGCCTTCGAAATCCTCGGGGCCGTGCAAAGGGATACGTGTGGCTTCGCGCCGGGAGTCATCTCTTTCCATATCTCGGTTCGTCCAAATCTTGTCTTTCGCCTCAAAGGCGGATGGGGAGAGATCCCCCCACGTCGATGCCGTCCAATCTCAGACGGCAATCATAGCAGATTGCTTCGACGCCTGCGGCAATTGCGTGGTGCAGTGCCCGCGCATAAGTCGGATCGATGTCTTCGGCCGGTGAAAAGAAACGGCAGTCGTCCCTTTGCACCAGGAAAAGCATGACGGCCCGTTCACCCGCTGCCACCATTTCGGCGAGTTCGGCCAGATGCTTGGCGCCGCGTGCGGTGACCGCGTCGGGAAAGCATGCGGCCTCGCCCCGCTTCAAGTGGACATTCTTGACTTCGACAAAACATGTAGGGCGTCCGGCCGACGACAGCAACAAATCGATCCGCGAGGCGCGGCCATACGGCACCTCACGCCGAATGCCGTCATAGCCGGTCAATTCCTCGATGCGCCCGCCGGCCACCGCTTCGGCGACGATGGCGTTCGGGTGCATGGTGTTGATTCCCACCAATCGCCCATCGATCCGGGCCAATTCCCAGCTCCACGCCAGCTTGCGGGTCGGTTTGGTCGAATAGGACAGCCAGACCTCCAATCCCGGGTCGGAAAGTCCCAGCATCGCGCCCGAATTGGCAACATGCGCCGTCACCAGTTCTCCGGAGTCGAGTTGCACCTCGCTGAGGAACCGCTTATAGCGGCGTACCAGCGTGCCGCGGGTCAAAGGGCCTGAAAACTGCATGCGGGCAAAGCTAGCCGAATTGTCGCCCGCCGTCGACTGGCAGGGAAACCGTCGCCCAGGAAAGTCCTGTCAAAGGTATCCTCAGGTCTCCGGTAGTGTCCGGGGCCGCTCGCAGTCGTTCAATGCCTCCGCCAGATTGACCCGCCCGGCTCCTGGAGCGAGCGGCTTCTGCTGCGACGGATGCGGACGCCACGCCGTCAGCGTCAGGATCTGGAAAGTGGCGGGCAGCCGGCCGCCTTCGCCCTTGAAGCGTTCTTCGTACAGCGACAGCGCGCGGAACAGCGTGGCCCGGCGGGTGAGGTTCTTCCGGCGGCCGCTCACTGCGTTGGTCTCGCCCATGCCGCGCAGATCAGCGAACAGGCGCATGGCGTCGGTGTAGGTGACCGTGATGGTTTCGGCGTCGACCACCGGCAAGGCGAACCCCGCCCGCTGCAGCAGGGCGCCGGCGTCCCGCACATCGGTGAAGGGCGAGACACGGGGGCCAACTCCGCCTTCTTCGGCCAATTCCGCTTCAAGCAGGCACTCGCGCAGTTCCCAAAGCGTGTCGCCGCCAAGCATGGTTGCGACCAACAGGCCGTCCTGCTTCAGCGTGTGCCTGATCTGCAGCAGGGTTCCCGGCAGGTCATTGACCCAGTGCAGCGAAAGGTTGCTGATCACCAAATCGAACGACTCGGGGGCAAAGGGCAGGAATTCTTCGTCGGCCGCGACCGTCGGATTGCCCGTAGCCCGGGCGGCCCGGCCGGCCATCGCCGAGGACAACTCGCATTGCACCAGGGTTTCGATCCCGCCGCGGCCGTTCAGGGTTTCCGCCATCTGGCCGGTATGGCAGCCGACGTCCAACGCCACCGGAAAGCGCCGCGTAACGTCGAGCAGCCGATCGGCCAAGCGATCGGCCACTTCGCGCAGGAGAAAGTCATGTTCAGCCAGTCGCGGCGCCGCCCGATCACGCTGGCGCCGAACCTGATTGCGATCAAAGACGAGGACATCGTGCATCGCCCGCTATATGGCACGCCGCGCGACCGGTGCAAACAGGAATATGGCCGCGGACAATTGCCGAAGCCGGGAATCTGCCATAGGTTGAACGCGTGACAAAGTTGATCCCCCGACTCGTGCTCGCCGCGCTTGGCCGGACCGCCCGGCTGGCGCTCGATCTGGTGCTGCCGCCGCGCTGCCTGTCCTGCGGCACGCTGACCGGCACGATGGGCGGCCTGTGCCCGGCCTGCTGGAACCGCATGGTTTTTCTGGGCCCGCCGTGGTGCCGAAGCTGCGGCCATCCGTTCGAGGCCGATCCAGGCCCGGCGGCGGTTTGCGGCATCTGTGCCGGCAAGCCGCGGCAGTTCGGCCGGGCGCGCGCCGTCCTGCGCTACGACGACGCCAGCAAGCCGTTGGTCCTTGGGTTCAAACATGCCGACAAAACCGCTCTCGCGCCGCATTTCGCCCGCTGGATGGCGCGGGCCGGGGCCGACCTCCTGGCCGAGGCCGATCTCATCGTGCCGGTCCCGCTGCACCGATGGCGCCTGTTTCATCGCCGTTACAACCAGGCCGCGCTGTTGGCCGGTGCGCTAAGCCGGTCTTCCGGCGTGCCCTGGGCGGCGGAGGCGCTTCTGCGGGTGCGTCGAACCAGGCCGCAAGGTACCATGGGCCGGCTGCAGCGGCACCGCAACGTGCAGGGCGCATTCACCATCAACGACCCTTCCTCGCTCGCTGGTCGGCGCGTGCTGCTGGTCGACGACGTGCTGACGACCGGCGCCACCATCGACGAATGTGCCCGGATTCTGCTGCGGGGGGGAGCCCGATCGGTCGATGTGCTGACCTTCGCCCGGGTCGTGCTTGCCCACGGATAAGGTAACGGCCGGGCGGCGCGTCTACACTGGTGTTGAGGTTCGGCGCTGCTATATTCAGGGCGATATTGTCTGGAGAGGTCGATGGCCGAGGTTGAAATCTACACCACCCAAGTCTGTCCCTATTGTATCCGCGCCAAGGCGCTGCTGACCCGCAAGGGGGTGACGTTCCGCGAGATCGATGTCGGCGGGTCATGGGATCTGCGCGAGGCCATGACCGAGCGGGCTGGTGGCAGTCATACGGTACCCCAGATCTTTATCGACGGGCAGCATGTGGGCGGTTGCGACGACCTCCACGCCCTTGATCGGCAAGGCAAGCTCGATCGCTTGCTCGGGCTGGTGGCATGAGTTTCAAGGCCGCCTGTATCCAGGTCAATGCGGGAAACGACATGGATGTCAACATCCAGGCCGCCGCCTCGCTGGCCTGCGACGCCCGTGCTGCCGGCGCCGAGTTGGTGCTGATGCCGGAAAACGTCGCCATGATGGAATGGGGGCGGAAGAACATCACCGACAAGGCCATGCCCGAAGCCGAGCACAGGGCCTTGGCCGCGTTCCGCGAACTGGCGGCTGAGACGCGCCTGTGGCTGCATTGCGGCTCCCTTGCGGTGCTTCTCGACGACGGGCGGGTGGCCAACCGCAGTTTCGTGATCGATCCACGGGGCGACGTCGTCGCCTGCTACGACAAGATCCACATGTTCGACGTGGACCTGGGAAATGGCGAGTCCTACAAGGAATCGGCCACCTTCGCGCCTGGCGGAGAGGCGGTGCTGGCAGGGCTGCCCTGGGGAAGGCTTGGGCTCTCCATTTGCTACGACCTGCGGTTTCCCTACCTCTACCGCAGCATGGCCAAGGCGGGAGCGCAGTTCCTTGCCGTGCCGGCGGCATTCACCCGTACCACCGGGCGCGCCCATTGGCATGTGCTGCTGCGTGCCCGTGCCATTGAGACCGGATGCTTCGTTTTCGCTCCGGCGCAGTGCGGCGAACATGTGGGCGGCCGGCAGACTTTCGGACATGCCCTGATCGTTTCCCCCTGGGGCTCGATCCTGGCCGATGCGGGCGAACAGCCCGGTTTCATCATGGCTGATATCGATCCGTCCGAGACCGACGAGGCACGCCACAAAATCCCGGCGCTGACCCATGACCGATCCTATGCCGAACCGATCTGACCTCCCGCTGCCCGGGCGACGTTGTGCGCCCCCCGTTCTTGCTGCAATATTGCCATAATGATTCTATTCAATCTCATCTGCGGCCACGACCATGAGTTCGAAGGATGGTTCCGTGACGGGGCTACCTACGACCTTCAGGCTGCGGCCGGCGAAATATGGTGCCCGACTTGCGGGGACCGCCAGATACGCAAGGCGCCCATGGCCCCGCGCTTGATCAAGGGCCGAGGTGGGGCCGACGAGAAGGCTGTTCCCGAGTTGCGCGAGGCGTTGCTTGCCCTGCGCCGTGATGTCGAGGAAAATTGCGCCTATGTCGGGGATCGCTTCCCGGACGAGGCGCGGCGAATACATTACGGCGAGGCCGAGAAACGTCCCGTGTATGGCGAAGCCACCTTGGCTGAGGCGCGGGCGCTTGTGGATGAAGGAGTCGAGGTGGTGCCTCTTCCCTGGCGGCCTCGCCATGACGCATAAGGAGCGGTTCCGATGGAGAAAGTTTCCCGGCGGACTTTGATGATGGCGCTCTTGGCCGGCGGCGGTGCGCTCGTTGGGTCGAGCCGGCGCGCCTCGGCCTTTACCGCGGATGCTCCCAGCGCCCGGATCCTGGCCATGCACGAAAATGCCTGCGGGGCAACGGCCAGCCACAAGGAACTGGTAGCCGAAGTCGACAGTATCCTGGGCGACAAGTATACGGCCGCGGAAAAGCGGCAGATCGTCGCCGGCCTGACCTGCCCGATCTGCGGTTGCCCGTTGGCGGGGCTATTCTAGCCAGAATATCGTCAGATCGGGCTTTGTCATCGCGAGTGGGGCAAAGCGATCCCCCGGGGCGCGCGTCCGCGCTCCGGGATCGCCGACTCAATGTTTCCTGACATTGGTCAGAAAATTGTCGACTTGGGTGCGTAGCTGCTGAGATTGCCGCGACAGGCTGGCCACGGCATCCAGCACTTGCCCGGCGGCGCGTTCCGTATCGGCGGCGGCGGTAGTCACCCCCGAAATGTTGCTGGTGACGACGCGTGTCCCTTCGGCTGCTAGTTGGACGCTGCGGGCGATTTCCCGGGTCGTCATCCCCTGCGCCTCGACCGCCACCGACATGGTCGAGGCGATATCGTTGATCTGCGTGATGGTACCGACGATTCCGTGGATGGCCGACACGGCATTCTGCGTGGCTTGCTGCACATTGGCGATCTGCACCGATATCTCTTCCGTGGCGCGGCCGGTTTGCGAGGCCAAGCTTTTGACCTCGCCGGCGACGACGGCAAAACCCTTGCCCGCATCTCCGGCCCGAGCCGCTTCGATGGTGGCATTCAGCGCCAGCAGGTTGGTCTGCGCGGCGATGGCGTTGATCAAGTCGACCACTTCGCCGATCTTCTGGGCCGCTTCGGCCAGGCCTTGCACCATCTGGTCGGCGCGCTGCGCCTCACCCACTGCGAGCCGCGCGATCTCCGCCGAGTGGGCCACATAGGCGGAGATATCGGAAATGGAGCTGGACAGTTGGGTGCTGGCTTCGGCTACCGAACGGACATTGCCGGCCGCCTCGGCGGCGGCTTGGGCCGCCGTGGACGACTGAAGGCTGGTGGCGTCAGCCGTCTTCGACATCACTTCCGCCGTCTGCTTCATGTCGCCGGCTGCGGACGAAACTCCTTCGACCACCGACCGCACGCTGGCTTCGAAGCTGTCGGCCATGTCCTGCATCGCCTGGCGCCGATCCAACTCGGCCTGCCGTTTGAGTTCGGCCTGTTCCCTCTGCAACCGATCCATCTGCAGGGCGTTTTCCTTGAACACCTGGACGGCTTGCGCCATCTCGCCGATCTCGTCGGCGCGGTGGAGGGCCGGAATGAACGTGTCGAGATGGCCCGCGGCCAGCGATCCCATTGCCCCGGTCATGGCGCCGAGTGGCGTCGTGGTGTTGCGCGCGACCGCCAAGCCGATCGCCACCACGGCGACCAGCACCAGCGCCCCGCCAATCAGCATGAACTTGCCCATCGCATGGGCCGGCGCCATGATCTCGGCGATCTCGATTTCACCGACGACCGCCCACTGGGCCCCGAGGAACGACAGTGGCGCATAGACGGCGACGGCGGGCTGGCCGCGCAGGCCGTTCACCGTGACAACTCCCTTATGCCCGGCCAGTGCCTCGCTGACCGCGGTGTTGTCCACCCGCTGGCGCAGGATTTCCGGCTGAGTGGCGAGCCGCGGCTGGCTGCGCAGGGTCTTGTCGGCGCCGACCAGATAAGTCTGGCCGGTTTTGCCCATGCCGACGGCCAACTGCATGATGTCGTTGATGCGGCCGATGGGCATCTGGAAGATCAGCGCGCCCAGGTACTGCCCGTCGTCGCCGATCACCGGCGCCCCGATGAAGCTGGCAGGCTGTCCGCCCATCTCGGCGAAAGCCCTGACGTCGGTGAAGAAGACCTGGCCCTTTTTCGGAGCTGCGGCGATACGGCGGAACAGTTGGGCCAGATCGCCGTCCTTCCATTTGCCGGTCAGCAGGTTGGTGGCGTAGTCGGGGCCTTTTGAGACCGAATAGACGACCGCGCCGTCGGGATTGACCAGAAAGATGTCGGGGAAGCCCTTGGCTTCCATGAAATGGCGGAACCAGGCATGGTAACGGGCATGGACGTCGGCATAGTCCGATCCATCGTTGGCGGTGTCCACGGCGATGCGCTTGGCGGCGTCCTGGTCGGCCGCGTAGAGATTGCGCAATTGCTCTTCGCCGCCCTTGATCGCCTTGTAGCCATAGTCGAATTCGGTCAGCCCGTCGGCCACGGTCTTGATGCCGGCAAGAATCAGGATGTCCTTGCGGACACCGTCCAGGTAGCGGTCCAGTTCGACCTTTCGTCCTTCGACCGTCGCCTCCAATTTTCCCTTGGCCGCGTCGGTGAGGTCCGAAGAGCCCTTGGTGTAGGCCAGGCTGCCGATGACGACAGCGGCAATCGACGCAAGGGAAACGAACAGGATAGGAAGCTTGTGGGCGATCCGGAGCCGCATGTCTTGTTCCATTCCTCTAGAGTTATTATGATTAATGTATAGGGATACCCCTTTTGCGTAACAGTGTTCAACCGCTGTTAAAAATATTCACTCCCGACGACGCTCCCGGCGCGGATAAGATGCCGCCCGTCTCCCCGCATCGCCGAGGGGCGGATGTCGAGGTGGGCGCTTTCCCTCGGGAACAATTCTTGCCATAGTGCACGCCCGGTAGGGCGGGAGCCGAGACTTCCTGCTGGACGATTCCACAAGATATGGTTATAGCGACGGGAATCCCTACAATAGGGCTTTTGCAAGCATGGCTGGGCATTCACAATTCAAGAACATCATGCACCGCAAGGGCGCGCAGGACGCGAAGCGCGCCAAGGTGTTCACCAAACTGATCCGCGAATTGACCGTTTCGGCGCGTTCGGGCTTGCCCGACCCGGCGGCTAATCCGCGCCTGCGCGCCGCCATCCAGGCGGCGCGGGAAGCGAACATGCCGAAGGACACCATCGAACGGGCTATCAAGCGCGGTGCCGGCGGCGAGGGCGACAGCAACTACGAGGAAGTGCGCTACGAAGGCTATGGCCCGGGTTCGGTGGCGATCATCGTCGAAGCATTGACCGATAACCGTAACCGCACTGCCTCGGAAATCCGCTCGGCCTTCAGCAAGAACGGCGGCAGCCTGGGTGAGACGAATTCGGTCAGCTTCATGTTCGACCGTGTCGGCGCCATCCATTACCCCACCGCCACCGCCGACGCCGACGCCATGTTCGAGGCCGCCTTGGAGGCGGGCGCCGACAACGTGGAGTCGAGCGACGATGGCCATGACGTAACTTGCTTGCCGGACGACCTCAATGCCGTGCGCGAAGCTCTCGAGGCAAAATTCGGCGCACCGGCCAGTGCCCGGCTCGATTGGCGTCCGCAGACCACCGTCCCGGTGACCGACGAGCAGGCGGCGCAAACCTTGATGAAGCTGCTCGAAGTGCTGGACGACAATGATGACGTGCAGCGGGTCCAGGCCAATTTCGATATTCCTCAGGACATCATGGAGCGGCTTTCCGCCTGATAGCATGACCGTACTGCACCTGCGGAGAATTTTCGTGGATGCCCGGATCAAGTCCGGGCATGACGGCTATTGTTTTTCGTCATTGCCGGGCTTGACCCGGCAACCCACGTAGCGCGTCGCCCGGAAAATGCGACTGCTCGGCCTTGATCCCGGACTGCGCACCACTGGCTGGGGCGTGATCGATGCGGTGGGCAACCGGTTGCGCTGGATCGCCGACGGGATCGTGACGTCCGACGACACTCTGTCCTTGGCCGAACGGCTGGCCCAATTGCACCGCGGCGTGCAGGCGGTGATCGAGCAATTTGCTCCCGGCGAGGCGGCGGTCGAGGAGACCTTCGTCAACCGCAATCCGGCTTCGACGTTGAAACTGGGGCAGGCGCGCGGGGCCGTTCTTGCCTCGGCCGGGCTCAAGGGGCTCCCCGTCGCCGAATACGCTCCGAGGCTGGTCAAGAAGTCGATCGTTGGCACCGGGCAGGCCGCGAAGGAGCAGGTCGGCATGATGGTGCGCCAGCTGCTGCCGGGATGTCAGGCGAACACCGCCGATTCGGCCGACGCGCTGGCCGTGGCCATCTGCCATGCCCATCATCGCGGGACGGCCAGGCGCATTCAGGCCGCCGAGGAGAGCGGTCGATGATCGCCAAGCTGAAGGGGTTGGTCGACGGGGGCGGCGACGACTGGGCGGTGATCGACGTGGGCGGCGTCGGGTACCTCGTCTACTGTTCGAGCCGCACGCTGGCGCGTCTGCCCAAGGTCGGGCAGGCGACCCAGCTGTTCATCGAGACCCACGTGCGGGAAGACCATATCCACCTCTACGGCTTTGCGGATGAGGGCGAGCGGGAATGGTTCCGCCTGCTGCTGACGGTGCAGGGCGTGGGCAGCAAGGTTGGTCTAGCCATCCTTTCCGTTCTTTCGGCCGAGGAGCTGTCGCGCGCCATTGCGGCCGGCGACAAGGCCATGCTCAGCCGGGCGCAGGGGGTCGGCCCGAAACTGGCGACGCGGCTGCTGACCGAATTGAAGGACAAGGCCGTCGGTATCGCCTTGCCCGGCCTGGCGACCACCGGCCCAGGCGAGGCCGCCGCCGGTATGGCGCCGCTCGAGGCCGGCCCGCTCGAGGATGCCATTTCCGCCCTGGTCAATCTGGGCTACCGCCGCATCGAGGCCCACGGTGCCATCCTCAAGGCGTCGGAAAGCCTGGGGCCAGGTGCCGCCACCTCGGTGCTGATCCGTGCCGGGCTCAAGGAACTCGGCCGGGAGGCGGCGCGATGAGCAGCCCGCGCCTGGTCGGCCCGGAGGCGGCACCGGGGGATGCGGAAGCCAGCCTGCGGCCCCTGAGTCTCGGCGACTTCATCGGCCAGCGCGAAGCGTGCGCCAATCTAGGGGTGTTCATCGCCGCCGCACGGGCGCGCGGCGAGGCGCTGGACCACACCTTGTTCTTCGGCCCGCCCGGCCTCGGCAAGACGACCCTGGCTCAGATCGTCGCCCGCGAGCTGGGGGTGGGGTTCCGTGCCACCTCTGGCCCGGTCATCGCCAAAGCCGGTGATTTGGCGGCTCTTCTGACCAATCTGGAACCGCGCGACGTCCTGTTCATCGACGAAATCCACCGCCTTAATCCTGCCATAGAGGAAGTTCTCTATCCGGCCATGGAGGACTTCCAGCTCGACTTGATCATCGGCGAAGGCCCGGCGGCGCGCTCGGTGCGCATCGACTTGGCACCGTTTACACTGGTCGGAGCGACAACACGATCGGGACTGCTTACGACTCCGTTGCGCGAACGATTCGGTATTCCCTTGCGCATGAATTTCTATACGCCGGACGAACTGGAATTGATCGTCAGCCGCGGCGCCCGCGTTCTGGGCTGCGCCATGACCAAGGACGGAGCGGGCGAGATCGCGCGCCGCGCGCGCGGCACGCCCCGGGTGGCCGGGCGCCTGTTGCGCCGCGTGCGGGATTTCGCGGTGGTCGCCGAAACCATGCCGGTGACGGCCGAAGTGGCCAATGACGGGCTAAATCGCCTGGGCGTCGATCAACTGGGCCTGGACGCCATGGACCGCCGATACCTGACCTGCATCGCGGGCAACTATGGCGGCGGGCCGGTGGGGGTGGAAACGCTGGCCGCCGCCTTGTCGGAGCAACGCGATACCATCGAAGAGGTGATCGAACCCTTCCTCCTCCAACAGGGCCTGTTGCAGCGGACACCGCGCGGGCGGGTTCTGGCGGCGGCAGGGTATCGGCATCTTGGGCTGACGCCGGTACGTCAGCCGGAGCAGTTCGACCTGCTGGATGATGATCCTGCGGGGGAGGATGGTGATGACTGAACACGCGATGTCCGGTTGGCTGGCCGGTAAGCGGCACCATTTCCCGTTGCGCGTCTACTATGCCGAGACCGATGCCGGGGGAGTCGTCTACCACGCCGCCTATCTGGCCTTCGCCGAGCGGGCGCGCACCGAGATGATGCGTCTCATTCATATCGATCATATTGCCTTGCAGAACGAGCTGGGGCTGCTTTTCGCGGTTCGCAGCTGCGAGATCGACTACCTGCGCTCGGCCAGACTGGACGACGCATTGGTGGTGCATTCAGAACTTATTCACTTGGGCGGAGCCAGCCTGCACGTCGTCCAATCCATTCGCCGGGGCGAAGAGGAACTGGCGCGGCTGACAGTGCGTCTGGTGTGCATGCACATGACCGGCAGCGCCACCCGGATTCCCGTCGCCGTGCGCGACAAGCTGAAAAACTTCCTTACTCAAGAAGCGGACTAGAGCCATGGATCCCGTACAAACTGCAACTCTCGCAGGGTCGGCGGCCACCGACTTGTCGATGTGGGGCCTGTTCCTGCAGGCCGACATCATCGTCAAGACCGTGATGGCGGCGTTGATCCTGGCCTCTTTCTGGTGCTGGGCAATCATCTTCGACAAATGGTTCCGCCTGCGCGGCCTGGTGCAGAAGGCAGATCATTTCGAGGAGAGCTTCTGGTCCGGCGGGTCCTTGGAAGAATTGTACGATCGGATCGGATCGCGTCCGCTCGATCCGATGTCGTCGATCTTTGTCGCCGCCATGCGCGAATGGCGCCGTTCGGCCGCCAAAGGACTTGCCGACCGCGAGGCGGTACGCCTCAGCCTGCCGCAACGCATCGACCGGGTGATGCAGGTGACGCTGAGCCGCGAGATGGAACAGTTGGAGGCGAGGATGGGTTTCCTGGCCTCGGTCGGCTCGACGGCGCCATTCATCGGTCTGTTCGGCACGGTGTGGGGCATCATGAACAGCTTCCACCATATCGGCGAAACCAAGAACACCAGCCTGGCCGTGGTCGCGCCGGGCATTGCCGAGGCGCTGTTCGCCACCGCGCTTGGTCTGGTGGCGGCGATTCCGGCGGTGTTGGCCTATAACAAGCTGTCTGCCGACATCGACCGCTATGCGAAGCGGCTCGAGGCCTTTGCGGGAGAATTCGGCGCCATCCTGTCGCGCCAGCTCGAGGAGAAGGCTTAAAGCCATGGGCGCTTCCCTGGGGGGCGGCGGACGCCGCAGCCAGCGCCGGAATTTCCGGCCGATGGCGGATATCAACGTCACACCGATGGTGGACGTGATGCTGGTGCTCCTGGTGATCTTCATGGTCACGGCGCCGCTGTTGACGTCCGGTGTTCCCGTCGATCTGCCGAAGACCAATGCCGGCCAGCTCAAGGGTGACGACCAGCCGATCGCCGTCTCAGTCGATGCCAAGGGGCGGATCTTCCTGCAGGAGACCGAGGTGCAGCTGGACGAGCTGGCGCCGCGCCTGCGGGCGATTACCGCCGCCAAGCCGGACAACCGCATCTTCGTGCGCGGCGATGCCGGGATCAACTACGGACGGGTGATGGAGGTGATGGGGCAGCTCAATGCCGCCGGTTTCCCCCATGTCGCCCTGGTCACTCAGCAGGCTGCCCAGCCCGCACACAAGGGAGCCCACTGACCTATCATGGGCTTCCATCGGGGTGGCGGCGACGCGCGGGATCTGCGGCTGGGCCTGATCTGCTCGGCGGCGCTGCATCTCTTCATCGTGGTGGTGGCGATCTTCGGACTGCCGCAGCTTCTGTCGCCGCCACCAGAAATCGCCGAGCCGGTCATCGTCGAACTGGCTCAGATCGGCGACAAGACCAACCCGCCGCCGCGGCAGGTTGAGGCGCCCAAGCCGGTGGAAAAGCCGGCCGAGCCGCCGAAGCAGGAGCCCACTCCTGAACCGCCCAAGCCCGAACCACCCAAGCCCGAGCCGCCCAAGCCTGTTCCGCCGCCGCCGCCGAAGCCCGAGCCCGAGCCCGAGCCCGAGCCCGAGCCGATTCCCGTGCCGGCCCCAAAGCCGAAGCCTCCGGAACCGAAGCCCGAGCCGCCGAAGGAGCAGCCGAAGCCCGATCTGCTGAAGGACATCAAGCCGCAACCGAAAAAACCGCCCCCGCCGGATGATTTCGACAGCCTGTTGAAGTCGGTCGACAAGCTGCGGCACGACGCCAAGCCGGCGCCGGCACCGCAGCCGCAACAGCAGGCCGCGGCATCAAACAAGACGGTGAACTCCAACGCGAACATTCCGTCCGAGCCGGTCAGCATGACCGACAAGGACTTTGTCGCCGCCTGGTTCCGTCGTTGCTGGAATTTCGATCCTGGCGCGCGGGATGCATCTACCTTGATCGTCAAGGTCCACGTATTGCTGAATTCTGACGGCAGCGTGGTGCGTGCTGACATCGTTGACGATCCGCGCTACACCTCGGACGGTTATTTCCGGTCGGCCGCCGACAGTGCGCGTCGTGCGGTCTACACCTGCTCGCCGATCAAGCTGCCGCCCGGGAAATACGATGCGCTGAAAGACCTTGTGCTGAATTTTGATCCCAGGGACTCCGTCCGATGAGAATACCCGCGTTGAAAGCACTTAGTTTCGCCTTGGCCATGACCGTCCTGTGGGCTTTCCCGGCCACGGCTCAGGTGCAGATCGACATCAACAAGCCCAATGTCCAGCCAATGCCCATCGCGGTGACCAGTTTCGCCGGGGTGAGCGGCCAGGAAGGCCAGATGGGCAAGGATATCGCCGGCGTCATTTCCGCCGACCTTGAGCGGTCGGGGCTGTTCAAGCCGATCGACCAGAAGGCCTTCATCCAGACCGTCGAATCGCTTCAGGTCCAGCCTCGGTTTGCCGACTGGAAAGCGATCAACGCCCAGGCTCTGGTGCAGGGCCGCGTCGAGCAGACCCAGGACGGTCACCTACGGGTGGAATTCCGCCTTTGGGACGTGTACGCCGAGTCCCAGATGATTGGCCAGGCCTACAACGCCGCGCCGCAGGGTTGGCGGCGCATCGCCCACATGATCGCCGATGCCATTTACAAGCGGATCACCGGCGAGGACGGCTATTTCGACACGCAGATCGTCTACGTTGCGGAGAGCGGCCCGCAGCAGAGGCGCATCAAGCGTCTGGCAATCATGGACCAGGACAGCGAGAACCATCGCTTCCTGACCGACGGGCAGGAACTGGTGCTGACGCCGCGCTTTTCGCCGAACCAGCGCGAAATCACCTATATGTCCTACTTCCACAACCAGCCGCGGGTCTACGTCCTGCATCTGGACAGCGGGCGGCGCGAGCTGCTGGGCGATTTTCCGGGCATGACTTTCGCCCCACGCTTCTCGCCCGACGGCAACAAAGTAATCATGAGCCTAGCCCAGGACGGGGTGACCAACATCTATGAGATGGACCTCCGGACGCGCCATGTGACGCGCCTCACCAACAATCCATTCATCGATACTTCGCCCTGCTATTCGCCTGACGGCACCAAAATCACGTTCAACTCCGACCGCAGCGGCACCCAGCAACTTTATGTAATGAACGCCGACGGGTCGAACCAGCAGCGCATCAGCTTTGGCGACGGGCGCTACGCGACGCCGGTTTGGTCGCCGCGGGGAGACCTGATCGCGTTCACCAAGTTCAAGAGTGATGGTTTTTACATAGGTGTCATGCGTCCGGATGGATCGGGTGAACGATTACTGGCGCAAGGATTTCTGGTGGAAGCACCCACCTGGGCGCCGAATGGCCGTGTCTTGGCGTTCTGGCGACAGGCGCCGACGGATTCACACGGGAGGGGCGGTTCGACCAAACTTTACAGCATCGATTTGACGGGATACAACGAACGTCAGATCGTAACACCGCTCGACGGCTCGGATCCTGCGTGGTCCCCCTTGATTCCGTAAGTCATCGAAAGTATATTCCGTCGCCGAAAGGGAATTCAAACGGCTGCAACGAGTCCGATTGTCGTTGTCCTTTGGAAGGTGCTACGGCAGCAGATGGTGCCTTTCCGTCAGTCAAATCCATTCCATATCGATCCATCCTGTTAGAAGGGGGAGATTAGTAAATGAAGATGCGTTATCTGTGCATGGTTGCGGCCGTTGCCCTGCTGGGCGCCTGCAGCACCGAAGAAGCCGCTGGTGGCAAGGCCACGACGAGCGCTCAGCCGCCGGCCGCTCCGGCCGCTACCGCGGAAGTCACCCCGGGCAGCCAGGCCGACTTCGTGAAGAACACCGGTGATCGCGTGTTCTTCGATTTCGACAAGTACAACCTGAAGCCGGAAGCCCGCGATCAGCTGGCCAAGTGGGTCGCCTTCCTGAAGAAGTATCCGAATGACCAGCTGGTTGTCGAAGGCCACTGCGACGAGCGCGGCACCCGCGAGTACAACCTCGCCCTCGGCGAGCGCCGTGCCAACTCGGTGAAGGACTTCCTGGTGGCCCAGGGCATCCCGGCGGCCCGCCTGAAGACCATTTCCTACGGCAAGGAGCGTCCGGCCGTCCTCGGTTCGAACGAGGCTGCCTGGGCCCAGAACCGCCGCGCGGTTGGCGTGGTGCAGTAATCGGACTTCCGTCCGAACGCAGTTTGAGTAAAGTTAGGGCGCCTGCCGTATGTCGGCAGGCGCCTTAATTTTGTCCGCAGAACGGGTATGCTGTATTCGCCCGTTGTCATCCCGATGCCGATGGCGGAAGGATTTCGTGGGCGAGGGAATCCTTCGCGATGCTTCAGGACGGCAACATCCAGCCTGCGAAGGGGAAATGTAAGAACGGATAGAAGGTACCAGCTGACATGCGAGCGCTGTTCGTCTTGGCCCTGGCCGCGGGTCTTCTCCTAGAAAGTGCGGGCGTCCAGGCGCAGACGGCCGACACGCGCGGCCTAGTTGATCGCCTCGATCGCCTCGAGCGTGACCTCAATACTTTGCAGAGTCAGGTTTACCGCGGTCAGGCTGGCTCAGGCGCCAGCAGTGGCGCTGGCGGAGGGGGCGGCGGCGTATCAGGCAATGCCTACAGCATGCTCGACGACCGGATCAGCGCACTTGAAACGCAGCTTCGCGATCTGACCGGGCAGCTGGAACGAGCCAATTTCGGCATCAGCCAGCTGAATTCGAAACTCGAACGCATGCAGACCGACGACGATTTCCGCTTCAAGGAATTGGAGGCCAAGGCCGGCATCGGGCCGGCTCCCACGACCGGCGGTGCTCCGCAGGCGGGCGTTCCGCCGGCGGGCGGGCCGGCCGCCGAGGCGGGTAAGGCTGGTGCGGGCATCGAGGCGGAAGGGCAAGGGCTGGCCTCCGCTTCAGGCGTTCTGGTGCATCCGGGAAACAAGGCGGGGGCCGAGCAGAAGGCGAGCCCTCCGGCTTCGGCCGCGGCGCCGGGGCTGGCCGGCAAGACGCCGCAGGAGCAATACGACTATGCCTTCGGCCTGCTGCGCAATTCCGACTACGAGGGAGCGAATGCCGCCTTTCAGGCCTTCGTCGCCCAGCATCCCCACGACGCGCTGGCCGGCAACGCCATGTACTGGCGCGGCCAGATCCCCTACTCGCAGGGCAAGTACGACCAGGCTGCGGTCATCTTCCTCGACGCATACCAGAAGTATCCGAAGTCGGCAAAGGCGGGAGAAAGCCTGCTCAAGGTCGGCCTGTCCATGGCCAATCTGGGTAAGAAAAAGGAAGCCTGCGCCGCATTGCATCGCTTCTCGGCGGAGTTTCCCGATGCCGCCGACAACTTGAGGCGCCAAGCCACCGTGGAGAAGCAGAAGCTTGGGTGCTGAGCGGCGCCCTCCTCTTGGCGATGAAGAGTTCGCCTTCCTGATGAAGCCCCTGGGGCCGTTCGAGCAGGCCCCTCGGTTGGCGGTGGCCGTTTCCGGCGGCGCAGACAGTATGGCCTTGGCTCTGTTGGCCGCGCGCTGGGCGGCTGCGCGCGGCGGTAGCGCGACAGGATTGACCGTCGATCACGGTCTGCGCCCCGAGGCGGCGGATGAAGCCCGGCAGGTGGCGCGGTGGCTGGCCGCCCAAGGAATCGCCCATCATGTTCTCCGTTGGGTCGGCTCGGACAAGCCGGGGACCGGAGTGCAGGCGGCGGCGCGCCAGGCCCGTTACCGTCTGCTGCGCGACTGGTGCCGGTCGCAGGGCGTGCTGCATCTGTTGCTGGCCCACCATCTCGATGATCAGGCGGAGACCTTTCTCCTGCGCTTGGGCCGTGGCAGCGGGGTCGACGGTCTGGCCGCCATGACTCCCATTGCCGAACTGCCTGAGGCACGTCTTTTGCGGCCACTGCTGTCGATTCCCCACACCCGATTGACCGCCGGCCTGCAGGCCATGGGCCAGCCGTGGATCGAGGATCCGTCAAACCGCAGCGAACACTTTCGTCGAAACCGAGTGCGCCGCCTGATGCCCGGGTTGGCTGCCGAGGGGCTCACGGCGGCCCGTCTCGCTGCGACCGCGCGACAGCTGGGGCGGGCGCGGCAGGCCATCGAACAGAACACGGCGGACCTGCTGGTCCGATGTGTGGTGCTGGATCCGGCGGGCTTCGCCCGACTGGACACCAGTCGACTGGCCGAGGTGCCGGAAGAGGTTTCCTTACGTCTGGTGACCCGGGTGTGCCGCACCGTCGGCGGTTCGATCTATCCGCCACGACTCGAAAGATTGGAACGGATCCATGCGGAATTGCGGGGCGGCCTGGAGAGCCGGCGCACCTTCGCCGGATGCGTGCTTGCTCCGACCCGGGCCGGCGTGCTGGTTTGCCGCGAACCAGCCGCTGTCGCCGGGCCGATCGAGTTGAGGGCTGGCGAGCCGGTGTTGTGGGACGGCCGTTTTACCGTGGGCTTTACCGGCGAAGGCCCGGCTCAGGTCGCAGCCCTTGGCCACGGTGGTTGGCGGGCCATCCGCGAGGCCGTTGGCTGTCCGTACCTGCCCGAGGCTGTACGGATTACCATTCCGGCAATTGTCGATCGTCATGGAATTTGCGTTGTTCCCCACTTAGGATACACAAGAACAGTGCCAGCCGCGTCGATTGCCGGGGATATCGCGTTTACGCCGGGTTTTCCCCTTGCCGGAGCAGGGCATTGCCTTGTTTAGGCGATGGACGGCATTATCTTTAGGCCGTAAGGGCTGTTTGGGCAGCCGGATACGGATGGACGGCGGGATGAGTTGGCTCCCGCCCATCAAGGGATCGCTGAATGAATTTTAGCAAGAATCTGGTGTTGTGGGTCATCATCGCCGTGTTGCTGGCGGCCCTCTTCAACCTGTTCCAAAACACCTCATCGCCGCATGGCAGCACCAGCTACGCCTATTCCGACTTCCTGACGGAAGTGGAAAGTGGACGTGTGGCCGATGTGACCATCCAGGGCGAGCAGATCAGCGGGCATTTCACCGATGGGCGGACGTTCAGCACTTATGCGCCGCCGGACGTGAATATCGTACCCCAGCTGCGTAAGGCGAATGTTCGGATCTCGGCCCTGCCGAAGAGCGAAGAGACGCAGACTTTCTGGAACTACATCCTGTCCTGGTTCCCCATGCTGCTTGTGGTCGGTGTGTGGATCTTCTTCATGCGCCAGATGCAGTCGACCGGCGGCAAAGCCATGGGCTTCGGCAAGAGCCGCGCCCGCCTGCTGACTGAGAAGACCGGGCGCGTGACCTTCGAGGATGTGGCGGGAATCGACGAGGCCAAGCAGGAGCTTGAGGAGATCGTCGAATTCCTCAAAGATCCCCAGAAGTTCCAGCGTCTGGGCGGCAAGATCCCGAAGGGTGTGTTGCTGGTCGGCCCCCCCGGCACCGGTAAGACGCTGTTGGCCCGCGCCATTGCCGGCGAGGCCAATGTGCCCTTCTTCACCATTTCCGGCTCGGACTTCGTCGAGATGTTCGTTGGTGTCGGCGCCAGCCGCGTCCGCGACATGTTCGAGCAGGGTAAGAAGAACGCTCCTTGCATCATCTTCATCGACGAAATCGACGCCGTTGGCCGCCATCGCGGTGCCGGCCTGGGTGGCGGCAACGATGAACGCGAGCAAACCTTGAACCAGTTGCTGGTCGAGATGGACGGCTTCGAGTCGAACGAGGGCGTCATTCTGATCGCTGCCACCAACCGGCCCGACGTGCTCGATCCGGCCCTGCTGCGCCCCGGCCGCTTCGACCGCCAGGTGGTGGTGCCCAATCCGGACGTGCTCGGCCGCGAGAAGATCCTGAAAGTGCATATGCGCAAGGTTCCGCTGGCCCCCGATGTCGAGCCGCGTACCATCGCCCGCGGCACGCCCGGCTTCTCCGGCGCCGATCTGGCCAACCTGGTCAACGAGGCCGCTTTGCTGGCAGCGCGCGCCGGCAAGCGCGTGGTCACCATGCAGGAATTCGAGGCGGCCAAGGACAAGGTGATGATGGGTGCCGAGCGCCGCTCGATGGTGATGACCGAAGAGGAAAAGCGCCTGACCGCCTATCACGAGGCCGGCCATGCCATCGTCGCCCTGCACGAATCCGAATCGGATCCCATCCACAAGGCGACGATCATCCCACGCGGTCGCGCTCTGGGCATGGTGATGCGCCTGCCGGAGGGGGACCGTATTTCCGTCTCGCGGGGCAAGCTGAAGGCCGATCTGGCCGTGGCCATGGGTGGCCGCCTGGCCGAAGAGATGGTGTTCGGCGTCGAGAAGGTGACCACCGGCGCCTCGTCGGACATCAAGATGGCCACCGACATGGCGCGCCGCATGGTGACCGAGTGGGGCATGAGCGAGAAGCTGGGCCCGTTGACCTATGGTGAGAACGACCAGGAAGTCTTCCTCGGTCACTCGGTGACTACCCACAAGAATCTCTCGGAAGCCACGGCCAAGACCATCGACGAAGAGGTCCGCAGCATCATCGACACCGCCTACAACCAGGCCCGCAAGACGCTGACCGAGAACCTCGACCAGTTGCATGCCCTGGCTCGCGGATTGCTGGAGTTCGAGACCCTGTCGGGTGACGAGATCCGCCAGTTGCTGCGCGGCGAACCGGTGATCCGTGACAACGGCTCCGACGAATCGGGCAACAAGGCGACCCGCGACACGCCACCGCGGCGGAGTTCCGTGCCATCCAGCGGCACGAAAGGTCAACCCGGCTTCGGCCCGGGAGCAGAGCCGCAGCCGGGATCGTGACCTCGTCCGCATCAATGGTGCAGGCAAGCCCCGCTCTTCCGCGGGGCTTGTCGCATGAAGGCTTGGCCGGGCGCCTTTACCTCGGCCCTGCGGGAACGCTCGCCGGCAGCGCAGGGGCTGCGGCCATCGCCTCGGGCCGCGGATGGGGCTTGGCCGGCGGCCCGCTGGTGTTCGCCTTGTGCTCCCTCTGGCTGCGCGATGGCGACCGGGTGTTCCAATCCGTGGCACCTTTTCCCGAAATGCTGGAATGGTCCGAGGCCGAGGGCGAGGCGGTAGCGGAACATGTCGCCCGCCTGCTGCGTGCCACGGCGGCGAATCGCCCGCACTTTGCCGGCCTGGCCCTCGACCGCCCCCGCGTCATGGGGATCGTCAACGTCACGCCTGACAGCTTTTCCGACGGCGGCAGGTTCTTTGCCGCCGAGGATGCCGTCGCCCACGGAGTGGCCCTGTTGGAAGCTGGGGCGGACATTCTGGATGTCGGCGGCGAGTCGACCCGGCCCGGTTCGGCCGCAGTGTCACCCGAGGAAGAGATGTGCCGCGTCCTTCCTGTCGTGCGGGCCCTGGCGGAAAAGGGTGCGGTGGTGTCCGTCGATACCCGGCATTCGGCAGTGATGGGCGCCGCGGTGGAAGCCGGTGCCGCCATCATCAACGACATATCCGCCCTGACCGGCGATGCCGAGGCGCTTCGCGTCGCGGCGGCGAGCGGTGCGGCCATAGTGCTGATGCACATGGCGGGCGAGCCGCGGACCATGCAGGCATCGCCCAGCTACCGCTGCGCCCCGCTCGATGTCTATGATTATCTCGAGGGGCGCCTTGCCGCCTGCCGCGCCGCCGGCATTGCGGCCGACCGGTTGTGCGTTGATCCTGGCATCGGTTTCGGCAAGACCTTGGAACATAATCTTCAGATCATGGTCAGCCTCGGCCTTTATCACAGCCTGGGCGTGCCCCTGCTGCTCGGCGTCAGCCGCAAGAGCTTCATCGGCAAGATGTCCGGCGATGCGCCGGCAGACCGGCGGTTGCCCGGGTCTGTCGCGGCGGCGTTGGCCGGGGTGGACCAGGGGATCCAAATCCTGCGGGTCCACGATGTGGCCGAGACCGTTCAGGCGATAACGGTATGGCAGGGCTGCAGGGCGCCATTGCCCGTAGGCAGTAGACGGTGATGCCAGTAGACAGAGATCAGGTTATTCTGCCATCTGTCCTCTGACATCTGACCTCTGGAAACCAACATGACGCGAAAGCTGTTCGGCACCGACGGGGTGCGGGGAACCGCCAACACCGAGCCGATGACCGCCGAAATCGCCATGAAGCTGGGCATGGCGGCCGGCCATCATTTTACCCGTGGCAACCACCGCCATACCGTCGTCATCGGCAAGGATACCCGCCTATCGGGCTACCTGCTGGAGCCGGCATTGACCGCCGGCTTCATCTCGGTCGGTATGGACGTGGTCCTGCTGGGCCCGCTGCCGACCCCGGCGGTGGCCATGCTGACGCGCTCCTTGCGCGCCGATCTCGGGGTGATGATTTCGGCCTCGCACAATCCCTACGAGGACAACGGCATCAAACTGTTCGGCCCGGACGGCTACAAGCTGTCGGACGAGACCGAGAGCATCATCGAAGCCCATATGGAAAATGGCCTGTCGGCCCATCTGGTAGCGCCATCGCGCTTGGGCCGGGCGCGTCGCCTCGACGATGCCGTCGGCCGCTATATCGAGTATACCAAGAACACCTTTCCCCGGGGCCTGCGGCTCGACGGCCTGAAGCTGGTGGTCGATTGCGCCAACGGCGCAGCCTACAAGGTGGCGCCGACCATCCTGTGGGAACTGGGCGCGGAGGTGGTGCCGCTGGGCGTCGCGCCCGACGGCTTCAATATCAACAAAGGGTGCGGTTCGCTGTCCACCGACGCCATGCGCAGCCAGGTGGTTGCCCATGGCGCCCATCTGGGTATCGCGCTTGACGGGGATGCCGACCGTGTCGTGCTCAGCGACGAGCAGGGGGCGCTGATCGATGGCGACCAGCTGATGGCGCTGATTGCCCGTTCCTGGCAGCGTAACGGCAATCTGAAGGGTGACGGCGTGGTGGCCACCGTCATGTCCAATCTCGGGCTTGAGCGCTTTCTGGCGGCCGAGGGTCTTTCCTTGCATCGCACGGCGGTGGGCGACCGGTATGTGCTGGAAAAGATGCGGCGCGACGGATTCAACGTGGGCGGCGAGCAGTCCGGACACATCATCCTTTCCGACCATTCCACCACCGGCGACGGCTTGGTCGCGGCCCTGCAGGTGTTGGCGGCGATCGTCGAGGCCGGGCGTCCGGCCGGCGAGGTGCTGCGCCTGTTCACACCTTTGCCGCAGGTGCTGAAGAACGTTCGCGTTCCGGCGGCGTTGAATGGCGTGGTCCTCGACGATCGAAATGTCGCCGCCACCATCGCGGCCGGTGAGAAGCGCCTTGTCGGCAGTGGGCGCCTGTTGATCCGCCGTTCAGGGACCGAACCGTTAATCCGGGTAATGGCCGAGGGCGAGGACGACGGCCTGATCGCCCAAGTGGTGGGCGACATCGTCGGCGCCATCGAGAAGGCGGCAAGCAAGCCTTAGTACCTTGTCGTGGTGAATTGAAAGCTACCGCTGACGAGACCTCAGGAGGGGATATGCAGGGGCGGGTTCTGATCGTCGCCGGTTCCGACTCCGGCGGTGGAGCCGGCATTCAGGCCGACATCAAGACGGTGACCGCGCTGGGCGGCTATGCAGCCAGCGCCATCACCGCGCTGACGGCGCAGAACACTCAAGGGGTGTTCGGCGTGTTCGACGTGCCGCCGGCCTTCATCGCCCAACAGATGAGCCTGGTGCTGGATGACATCGGCGCCGACGTGGTGAAGACCGGGATGCTCAGCAAGGCGGAGGCGATCGAGGCCATCGCCGCGGCGCTCGATGCCCACGCGCCCGGCGTGCCGGTGGTGGTGGATCCGGTGATGGTGGCCAAGGGCGGCCACAAGCTGCTGGACGACGCGGCCCATCAGGCGCTGATGACCAGGCTGATCGCCCGGGCCGCCGTGGTCACCCCCAACATTCCGGAAGCCGAGGCGCTGACCGGCCTGGCCATCACCGACGTGGAGGGCATGGCCGAGGCCGGCCGCCGCCTTCGCGCCCTTGGCCCGGCCGCTGTGCTGGTCAAGGGGGGGCATATGGAAGGCTCCCGCCTGGTCGACGTGCTGGTCAGCGGTGGCGGGGTGCAACTGTTCGAAGGCCGGCGGCTGGACAGCGGCAGCACCCATGGAACCGGTTGTACCCTGGCCTCGGCCATCAGCATCGGCTTGGCGCAGGGATTGCCGCTGTCGGAGGCCGTGGCGCGGGGGCGCCGTTACGTCGTCCAGGCCATCGCCACGGCGCCAGGTCTCGGCCATGGCCATGGTCCCCTGAACCACGGGCATACGGTGCTGCCTTTCGGGGTCGAAGCGTGAGCCCTCAGGCTCCGGGGCTGCTCGGCGAGATCGAGGCGGCGGCCCGGCTGGTCTACCAGGCGATGGCACCGACGCCGCAGTATTTCTGGCCACTGTTGAGCGAGCGGGCCGGCTGCGAGGTATGGGTCAAGCAAGAGAATCACACCCCCATCGGCTGCTTCAAACTGCGCGGCGGAATCGTCTATCTCCACCACCTGCGCGAGGCCTATCCGGACCTATCCGGGGTAGTTACGGCGACTCGCGGCAACCATGGCCAGAGCATCGCCTGGGCGGCCCGGCGCCTAGGTCTGGGAGCGGTGATCATCGTGCCCGAGGGCAACAACCCGGAGAAGAACGCGGCGATGCAGGCCCATGGCGCCCAGCTCGTCGTGGCCGGCGACGACTTCCAGGAAGCCGCCGAATATGCCGCCGGATTGGCCGAGGAGAGGGGCCTCCATATGATCCGGCCGTTCCATCCCTGGCTGGTTCAGGGCGTGGCCAGCTATGCTCTGGAATTCCTGCGCGCGGCACCGCCGTTGGACAGCGTCTACGTGCCGATCGGCATGGGCTCGGGCATCTGCGGGATGATCGCGGCGCGCGACGCGCTGGCCTTGCCCACCCGTGTCGTCGGCGTGGTGGCCGAGGGGGCGCCAGCATACGCGGACAGCTTCTGGGCCGGTCGGGTAATGACCACGCCGTCGGCTACGACCCTGGCCGATGGCATGGCCTGCCGGGTGCCGGACCCGGTGGCGGTGGGCGTGATCGCCGCCGGTGCGGCTGCCGTGGTCACCGTCAGCGACGAGGCGATCCTTGCCGCCATGCGGCACTATCTCACCGATACTCACAATCTGGCAGAAGGCGCCGGCGCGGCTCCGCTGGCCGCCATGCTGGCGGACCCCGACCGCGGCGGGCGTGTCGGCCTGGTGCTGTCTGGCGCCAACGCCGACCGCGACCTGATTTTGAAAGCATTGAACGAGTAAGCCTTGACGAGGACGCCCCGGAGCGCTCGGAGAACTGGGCAACGCGTGAAGCGTAGTCACGCTGCTCCGTACCCTGCGTGTCTCCAAGGTTATGAATCTTTTCGTGGTGCGCATTGACGGGCTTGACCTCGGCTGTCACACTCGCGCCGGGCCACGATCCCCCAACGGGTCGCGTCCCTTCTGCGAGGGAGGGTTCATTCCATGACAGTTTCCGAGCGGCCGACGGTTCGGCCGGCTAGTCCCCATTTCTCTTCCGGTCCCTGTGCCAAACGTCCCGGCTGGTCGCTGCAAGCGCTGGTCGATGCGGCGGTCGGCCGTTCGCACCGCGCCAAGGTCGGCAAGGCCAAGCTGGCGGAAGTACTCGATCGCAGCCGTGCCATTCTGGGGTTGCCCGACGACTACCTGATCGGCATCGTGCCCGCCTCGGATACTGGTGCCGTGGAAATGGCCATGTGGTCGCTTCTCGGCGAGCGTGGCATCGACATGCTGGCTTGGGAGAGTTTCGGCGAAGGCTGGGTCACCGACGTCACCAAGCAGCTGAAGCTGTCGGACGTCAGGGTCCTCAAGGCCGAGTACGGCCGCCTGCCCGATCTTGCCAAGGTGGATTTCGCTCGCGACGTGGTCTTCACCTGGAACGGAACCACCTCGGGCGTATGCGTACCCAACGGCGAGTGGATCAAGGACGATCGCCAGGGCCTGGTGATCGCCGACGCGACCTCGGCGGTGTTTGCCATGGACATTCCATGGAAGAAGCTGGACGTGGTCACCTGGTCTTGGCAGAAGGTGCTGGGCGGCGAAGGCGCCCATGGCATGCTGGTGCTGAGCCCGCGCGCCGTGGCCCGGCTGGAAAGTTACAAGCCGGCTTGGCCCCTGCCCAAGATCTTTCGCATGACCAAGAGCGGGAAGCTGATCGACGGCATCTTCAAGGGCGAGACCATCAACACCCCGTCGATGCTGGCCGTCGAGGACCAGATCGACGCCCTGCGCTGGGCCGAGCAGATCGGCGGCCTGAAGGCGTTGATTGCCCGCGCCGAGGCCAATTTGACCGCGCTGGAGGCCTGGGCAGCCGATTCGCGCTGGGCGGCCTTCCTGGCCGAGGACCCGGCAAGCCGCTCCTGCACCTCGATCTGTCTCAAGGTCAAGGCCCCCTTCTTCGCCAAGTTGTCGCCTGAGGATCAGGCTGGGGCAGCAAAGAAGATCGCGTCGATCCTCGAGAAGGAAGGCGTGGCCATGGATATCGGCGCTTATCGCGATGCTCCTCCGGGACTGCGGATCTGGGGCGGCGCGACCGTCGAGACGGCCGATATCGAGAAGCTGACGCCGTGGCTGGACTGGGCCTTCGCCCAGGTCGAAGCTGAATTTTCGGCGAAAGTCTGACGTTTTTGTTCGTCGTGCCCGCCTAGGCGGGCATCCAGTCATCCCATGGATCCCCGCGTTGGCGGGGATGACGAACAGGGGGAGATATCCACATGCCAAAAGTTTTGATCAGCGACAAGCTGAGCCCCGCCGCCGTCCAGATCTTCAAGGACCGTGGCATCGAAACGGACGTCAAGGTCGGGCTCGCCCCCGACGAGTTGAAGGCCATCATCGGCGCCTATGACGGCTTGGCCATCCGCTCCAACACCAAGGTTACCGCCGAAATTCTGGCGGCAGCCGGCAACCTGAAAGTGGTCGGGCGCGCCGGCATTGGCGTCGACAACGTGGACGTTCCGGCGGCCACGGCGCGCGGCGTGGTGGTCATGAACACGCCCTTCGGCAATTCGATCACCACTGCCGAACACGCCATCGCCCTGATGTTCGCCCTGGCCCGCGACATCCCGCAGGCCAACGCCTCGACCCATGCCGGGAAGTGGGAAAAGTCGAAGTTCATGGGCGTCGAACTGACCAACAAGACCCTGGGTGTGGTCGGTTGCGGCAACATCGGGTCGATCGTCGCCGACAGGGCCATCGGGCTGAATATGAAAGTGATCGCCTATGACCCGTTCCTGTCGCAGGAGCGGGCGAAGGACCTGGGTGTCGAAAAGGTGGAACTGGACGAAGTGCTGCGGCGCGCCGACTTCATCACCCTGCACACCCCGCTTACCGAGGCGACCCGTAATCTCATCGACGCCAAGGCCTTGGCGAAGACCAAGAAGGGCGTGCGTATCATCAACTGCGCCCGCGGCGGTCTGGTCAACGAGGCGGATCTGAAGGTGGCCATCGAATCCGGCCAGGTTGCCGGGGCAGCGTTCGACGTGTTCGCCGAAGAGCCGGCCAAGGCCAACATCCTGTTCGGCCTGGACAAGGTGATCTGCACGCCGCATCTCGGCGCATCGACGACCGAAGCGCAGGAGAACGTGGCGCTGCAGGTGGCCGAGCAGATGTCGGATTATCTGCTCACCGGGGCGGTCACCAATGCGTTGAACATTCCCTCGGTGTCGGCGGAAGACGCGCCCAAGCTGAAGCCCTACATGACCTTGGCCAACCAGCTCGGCAGCTTTGCCGGGCAGTTGACCGAACACGGCCTGAAGGCGGTGTCCATCGCGTATGAGGGGCAGGTGGCCGAACTGAACACCAAGCCGTTGACCGCCATCCTGCTGGAAGGCCTGCTGAAGCCGTTCGTCGAGACGGTCAACATGGTCAATGCCCCGGTCATCGCCAAGGAACGCGACATCACGGTCACCGAAACGAAGAACGAGAAGCCGGGCGACTACCACACCCTGATCACCCTGACGGTGACCACCGAGGAGCGCTCCCGCAGTGTCGCCGGAACCCTGTTCGGCGGCGACAAGCCGCGGATCGTCGCCATCAAGGATATCCCGGTGGAGGCCGAACTGGGGCCGGACATGCTCTATGTCACCAACATCGACAAGCCGGGCTTTATCGGACGTCTCGGCACGACGTTGGGCGAGGCGGGGGTAAACATCGCCACCTTCCACCTGGGGCGTTCGGAATCCGGGGGCGATGCCATCGCATTGATTCGCGTCGACCAGCCGGTAAGCGACACCCTGCTTGATAAGGTGCGGGCAATTCCGAATGTCGTCCAGGCAAAGGCTCTGCGGTTCTGAGCGACTGACATATCCAGCCGTATAGATCAAAGATTGATCGGCATCAGGCGGGGCCACGTCTTCTGCGTGGCCCCGCGTTGTTGTGTACGGATTTGCGACATGAGCAAGCTGCGTCATACGCGACGCAGCTTGATGTCAGCGCTCACCGAGGCTTGGTATAAGTGGTATCGATGGCGTCATAAGGCGCAATTCGCTTTGCTGCCGAGGTTTTGCAGGGTGCGTTGTTATCCCTTGATGAACTGGCGGCTCATCGTTGATCAAGGGCGTTTTCCGATTGCCGTGAACCGGTAATCGGGGTAAACGGGAAAGCCTTGCGCGCCGGGCATTCTCCCGGTTCGTGTCGATCCAACGGCTTTCATATGACCGACTTTGCCGAACGTGCGCTGCTCCCTGCTGGCCTTCGCGACATCCTACCGCCGCACGCCGCCTACGAGGCGGACGTGGTGGCGCGGCTGATGGCCGCTTTCGCCGCCCAAGGCTACGACCGGGTCAAGCCGCCGCTCATCGAATTCGAGGACAGCCTGCTGGGCGGCGCCGGTGCCGCGATGGCGAAGCACACCTTCCGGGTGATGGACCCGGTGACCCAGCGGATGATGGGGGTGCGCGCCGACATGACCTTGCAGGCTGCCCGCATCGCCACGACCCGACTGGCCAAGGCGCCGCGGCCGCTGCGTTTGTCGTATTCGGGGCAGGTTCTGCGGGTGAAGGGCAGCCAGCTGCGGCCCGAACGCCAGTTTGCCCAAGCCGGCATCGAACTGATCGGCGCCGCCGGTCCCGCCGCCGATGCCGAGGTGGTCCTGCTCGCGGCCCAGGCGCTGGTGGGGTTGGGCGTCGAGGACGTCAGCGTCGACCTTACCTTGCCGACCCTGGTGCCGCTGGTGATCGATGGGCTGGGCGAGGGCGAGGGGCTGCGCGATGCCCTGGACCATAAGGATGTCGCCACCGTCTCGGCCGCGGGCGGCAAAGCCGCGGCCATTCTGGGCGCGCTGATCGAGGCCGTGGGGCCGGCGCCGCGCGCCCTGGCCAAGCTGGCGGCGCTCGATCTGCCACCGGCCGCGGCGGCGGAACGCCAACATATGGCCGAGGTGGTGCGCCTGGTGCGCGAGGCCGCTCCCGATCTGACCTTGACTATCGATCCTGTGGAGAATCGCGGGTTCGAATATCACACAGGTGTCGCCTTCACCATCTTCGCCCGACACGCCTCGGGCGAGTTGGGGCGCGGCGGCCGCTATGCCGCTCATGGCGAGGCGGCGACCGGCGCCACCTTGTTCATGGATACGGTCATCGAAGCATTGCCCGGACCTGTTGCCGCCAATCGCGTTTTCCTGCCGTTAGGAACCCCCGCGCCGATGGGCCGGCGCCTGCGCGCCGAAGGCTGGGTTACGGTGGCCGGGTTGGAACAAGTCACCGACGCCGGGGCGGAAGCCCGGCGTCTTGGATGTGGCCACATACTTGTGGCCGACCGCGTCGTCGCGGTGGAATAGGGGAGTAGCTGGCTATGGCGAATGTCGCAGTTGTCGGAGCCCAATGGGGCGACGAGGGCAAGGGCAAGGTCGTCGATTGGCTGAGCGAACGGGCCGATGTGGTGGTTCGCTTCCAGGGCGGTCACAATGCCGGCCATACGCTGGTGGTCAATGGCGTCACCTACAAACTGTCGCTGCTGCCCTCGGGCGTGGTGCGCGGCAAGCTGTCAATCATCGGCAACGGCGTGGTGGTCGATCCATGGGCCTTGCTGACGGAAATCGACCGCATTGGCGCGCTGGGGGTGACCATCGGCCCCGATATCCTCAAACTGGCCGAGAATGCGGCGCTTATCCTGCCCTTGCACGGGCATATCGACCGGGCGCGGGAAGAAGCCAGCGGTAATGCCAAGATCGGTACCACCGGCCGTGGCATCGGTCCGGCCTACGAGGACAAAGTGGCGCGGCGCGCCATCCGCGTCTGCGACTTGGCCGATGACGGCGTGCTGGAGATGAAGATCGAGCGGCTTTTGGCCCACCACAACGCGCTGCTGCGGGGACTCGGCATGGCCGAGGTCGAAGGCGGCGATCTGTTGGCCCAGTTGAAAGAGATCGCTCCGCGCATCCTGCCTTATGCCGACGTGGTATGGGAGCGCCTCGACGAAGTCCGGCGGGCCGGCCGCCGCATCCTTTACGAAGGTGCTCAGGGCGCCATGCTCGACGTGGACCACGGAACTTATCCGTTCGTCACCTCGTCGAATACCGTTTCCGGTCAAGCCGCGTCCGGTTCGGGCGTCGGGCCGGGACAGGTCGGTTATGTGCTGGGCATCTGCAAGGCTTATACGACCCGCGTCGGCTCCGGTCCGTTTCCCACCGAACTGAACGACGAGATCGGTAATCTGATCGGCGACCGCGGCCGTGAGTTCGGCACGGTGACCGGGCGTCGCCGCCGCTGTGGCTGGTTCGACGCGGTGCTGGTCCGCCAGGCAATGAAGGTCGGCGGAATCAATGGCATTGCGCTTACCAAGCTGGATGTCCTGGACGGTCTTGACGAGTTGAAGATCTGCACCGGCTATCGCTGCGGCGACCAGATTTTGCATCATCTTCCCGCATCGATGGCGCGGCAGGCCGAGGTGACGCCGATCTACGAGACGATCGAAGGCTGGCAGGAAAGCACCCATGGCGCTCGTTCCTGGGTGCAGCTTCCGGCGGCGGCGATCAAATACGTCCGCCGCATTGAAGAGCTGATCGAAGGTCCGGTAGCCTTGCTGTCGACCAGCCCTGAGCGTGAAGACACCATATTGGTCCACGATCCGTTCGCCGACTGAGGCGTTTCCTTGAGTCCTGGCGCTCTGCCGCGTAAATTCCCCGATGGGGAGCGCAAGGACGGAAGCGGATGGCCAATGAGCAGCAAAAAGCGGTAGGCACTCCCGTCTCCTTGCGTGAGCGGTACCTGATTTACCCGTCATCGGCGCTGCCCGACCTGGCGACGCCGACCGCCCAGGCCTTTCATGCCGAGGACCGGCGCGATCAGGCGAAGGCAGCCTTCGCATTGGTCGCGCGCCCCGGCTTTCCCGTCCGCATCAATGCCTTGCGCGCCCTCAAGGGTGTGGAATGCTCTGGCCTGATGAACCTGCTCGAATGGGGCGTGGTGGACTGGCCGCCGGCCAATCGCAAGGTCATGGTGCTGGTCTACGAGCGACCGCTGGGTGGGCGGGTCGTCACCAGTCTGACCACCGAATTCAAGCCCATCGAAGAATCGGATGCAGTGCGCAAGGTGATCAACCCGCTGGTGGCGGCGTTGAAGGCCTTGAAACTGGTCAATCTGAGCCACCGTGCCATACGGCCCACCAACATGTTCTGGGCCACCGCCGCCAAGGACCGCATTGTCCTTGGCGATTGCGCCACGGCGCCGCCGGCCTACGAACAGCCGGTGTTGGTCGAACCGATCGAGTCGGCGATGGCCCACCCGGCGGGACGCGGTGCTGGAACATCGGCCGACGACGTTTATGCCTTCGGTGCTTCGCTGTCCGTCCTTCTGCAGGGGATCAGCCCCGTCGCGGCCTTGGACGATGAAGCGATCATCCGCCAGAAGATCGTCCAGGGCAGCTATGGCGTGCTGATCGGCGAAGCCCGGATGCCCCTGCCGATGATCGAGATTCTGCGGGGTACTTTGTGTGATGATGCCCATGAGCGATGGGCCAACGAGGCCCTGGACCTGTGGCTGCACGGACGCCGGCTGTCACCGTTGGTGGCGAAAATGGAGAAGCGGGCGGGCCGCGGATTCATCTTCAATAACAAGGAATATTTCACCAGCCGGGAACTGGCGATCGCCATGGCCCGCAATTGGGAGGCCGCGCCGCCATTCATTCTCGACGGTCGGCTCGAGCTTTGGTTGCGGCGGTCGCTGGAAAACAAGGAAAAGGCCAATGCCGTCGCCAATGCCGCCCAGTCCGCCGGTGCCGAAGTGGACAAGCGCGGCGCACTTGAGACCCTGGTCACCAAGGTCTGCATGATTCTCGATTCACGGGCGCCGATCCGATACAAGGGCTTGGCGGTCATGCCCGACGGATTTGGTTCCCTGTTGGCGTTGGCGGTGGTCGAAGGCGGCGATGTGCGCATCATCGCCGAGGCCCTGATGCGCGAGACCACCAAAGCCTGGTTCGAGACCCGTGACGCCTACAACCCGGACAATTCGATGCTGGAGGCCCACATCCGGGCGCAGAAGACTTTCCTCGATCGCGGCACCATCGGCAACGGGATGGAGCGCGTGTTGTATGAACTCAATGAAACGATGCCCTGCATCAGCCCTTGGACCGTCGACAATTACGTGCTGGAGCTGCGCGATCTCCTGCCGGCACTGAACGCCGCCGCCAAAAAAGCCGACGGCAAAGGCTGGCCGGTCGATCGCCACATCGCCGCCTTCATCGCCGCCCGTGCCAATTTCGATATCGAGCGGCAGATGTCCGATCTGGCTTTGCCTGATCAGGAGCATTCGACACTGGGCATGCTCAATCTGTTGGCGACGATACAGTGGCGCGTCGGCCAGGGCGGGTTGTACGGCTTGGCCGCCTGGGTGGCGGGCGTGATGCAGCCGGCCATAAACAGCTTCCACAGTCGTGAGAAACGCCGCGAGCTGGAGAAGGAGACCATGCGCATTGCCCGCGAGGGAAGTCTGGTCGAAATGACGCGACTGATCGATAACCCTCAGGACCGCCAAATGGACCAGCTGGGCTTCGATGAGGCGCGGGCGGCATGGGCTGCTGCGCAGCGAGAGATCATGGACGTCGAGGCGGGGCGCCTGAGCAATCAGGGTGATGCGATGCGCACTGCGCAACAGGTGGCGGCATTGATCTCGGTGACCATCGCCTTCATCACCGTGACCTTGCTTCTCATTGCAAAGGTGCTGTGATGGCCAGGGCGAAAGCGCGGCCCACCCCACAGCAGCAGCCGGTCAAGCAGCGGACGGCCAACCGGCTGCTCATCCTGCTGACGGTGATCGCTCTTATTCCGTTCTCTTTACCGACGCTGATCGTCATGTTCATCGGGCTGTTGCCCGCGCTGGTGGCTGCGCTGCTGGAAAGGGGGGACAATCGGTACGCCTGGATCTGCGTCGGTGGTCTGAACTTTTCGGGCCTGGCGCCATGGCTGTTCAAACTGTGGTTCGGTCACCATGAATTGTCTTATGCCATCCAGGAGATCACCGACCTCAGCATGCTACTGACCTCGTTTGGTGCCGCGGCGGGAGGTTGGCTCCTTTATATGGGGATGCCGCCCGTGGTGACGACGGTGCTGGCGGCCACTTCGCAACGGCGCGCCATCGTGCTGGCCGCCCAGCAGCGGAAGCTGGTGGAGCAATGGGGCGACGAGGTTGTCGTGCGCATAGACGAGGAGATCTCTGTCGATCTCTGAGTGGCCGTCGCCCTCGGGATGGCGACAGGAGCGCCATCCCGGGCATAGGGTCGAACCGGGCCGTCAGGCCTGGGTATGCTGTTCGATGAGGGCGTTCTTCATCGACTTCTGCAGCTTCTCAAAGGCACGTACCTCGATCTGCCTGACCCGCTCGCGCGAGATGCCGTATTGCTGGCTCAGATCCTCCAGGGTGACTGGGTTTTCCAGCAGGCGCCGCTGCGTCAGGATGTGGCGTTCCCGTTCGTTGAGGCCGGTCAGCGCATGGGCTAGCATATGTCGCCGGTTGCCCAATTCCTCACGCTCCGCCAGTTCGGTTTCCTGGTCATCGCGTTCATCCACCAGCCAATCCTGCCACTCGCCTTCGCCGTCGATGCGCACCGGGGCGTTGAGGGAATGGTCTGGGCTGGCCAAACGCCCGTTCATGCTGATCACGTCGGCTTCCGAGACCTCCAGTTCCTCGGCGATCTTGCGGACATTCTCTGGCGACAGGTCGCCGTCCTCGATCGCCTGCATTTGTCCCTTCAGCTTGCGCAAGTTGAAGAACAGCTTCTTCTGTGCGGCAGTAGTGCCCATCTTCACCAGCGACCAGGAATGCAGGATGTATTCCTGAATGGCGGCGCGGATCCACCACATCGCATAGGTTGCCAAGCGAAACCCGCGGTCGGGATCGAAGCGCCGCACGGCTTGCATCATACCGACGTTGCCTTCGCTGATCAGTTCCCCCAGCGGCAAGCCGTAGCCGCGATAGCCCATGGCGATCTTGGCGACCAAGCGCAAATGGCTGGTTACCAGCCGGTGCGCGGCGTCGATTTCCTCGGACCCCCGATACCGTTTGGCAAGCATGTATTCTTCTTGCGGGCCGAGCATCGGGAATTTGCGGATTTCCTGCAAATACCGCGACAGGTTTCCTTCGGGGGCAATGCTCAATCCAGTCGACATGACCGACATTGTTCTTCTCCTTCCTCTGGTCGCCCTGCATGCCCGGCTAGAGGGCTCTCGGCGCCTTCTTGAGGACGGGTGGCTGGTGGCCCAACCCTCTCTCCTTCAAAGCAACAATATCGCACTCCGATTGTCGAGTATAGTAAATTTTAAAGACCCTCTAACGAATGTGTTAACACATTGAAATCATACGGTATAGCGCTTTCAAAAGTGAGATTTTGATGGGTAATCGGGTGAATAAACCCCAAAAGAAATGCGTGTAAGGCCTGACGGGGAAAGCCAAGCAGGAGGGTGCGCAGTTCAGCGCTCAAACCCTTGGTCTGGCCGGCCCGGGGGGCGCGGCCGTAAACCGGGTCGCCGATCAGCGGATGGCCGATCGAGGCGAGGTGGACCCGGATCTGGTGGGTCCGTCCAGTGGCCAGGCGACATTCGATGAGGGCGGCCACGCTCCCGAATGCACGTTGTACGCGGTATCGGGTCAAGGCTTCCTTTCCTCCCGCTTTCACAACGGCCATCTTCTTGCGGTCGCTCGTGCTGCGTCCGATGTTTCCGCGGATTTCTCCGTGCCGTGGCATCGGCACTCCCCAACAGATGGCCCGATAGGCGCGGGTGATGCTGTGTCGGGCGAACTGATCGGCCAATCCGCGGTGCGCTGCGTCGGTTTTTGCCGCGACGAGGAGCCCGCTGGTGTCCTTGTCTAAACGGTGCACGATTCCGGGGCGCCTGACGCCGCCTATTCCGCTTAATGACCCGGTGCAATGGTGTAGTAGGGCATTTACCAAGGTAGAGTCGGTATTGCCCGGGGCAGGGTGGATGACCAGGCCAGCCGGCTTATCGAT
Source organism: Pseudomonadota bacterium (assembly GCA_021793155.1). Taxonomy (GTDB): domain Bacteria; phylum Pseudomonadota; class Alphaproteobacteria; order Rhodospirillales; family Magnetospirillaceae; genus DUZF01. The sequence goes on from JAJYTF010000012.1 coordinate 67,147, forward strand.
CACGATCAGGTGATCGTCCTCATATACCACGGTCAACGCGATCGCCTGGGGACTGGGTTCCGCCGCCGCCGGCGGCGGGATGGCGACCACATAACATTCGCCATCCTGGACCTTGCGGCTGGGATCGGAGACCGGGCCTCGATCCGCCGAGACTTGCCCGGCCTCGATCAGCGCCTTGAGGCGGGAGCGGGATAATTCGGGCAGGGCGTCGGCCAGCCACCTGTCCAGGCGCATGCCGGCTTGTGGGGGCTGCACCGAAAGCGTATGTAAGGTCTCGGTTTGAATGGCTGCGCGGGCGTCGCTCATGGCGTCGGTGGCTATCCTGTTGTGTAAATCGTGTAGGCTGGCCCAAAGGATGAAGGCACTCAAGGTATTAGTGATCGGCATGGGGACGCTGATCGTGGTCGGTCTCGGCCTGTTGGGCTATGGCCTCTATCGCAACACCCACCGCCTTTCGGTACCGGCCGCGTCGAACGCGCCAGCAGTGACCGCGCCATCGGCACCGGTGAGTGCCGGCGCCGGACGTCCGGCCGCTTTGGCGGGCCCCGTGGGCGAATCCTATTTCTCCACCGAACTGCCGGTGCCAGCCGGCAGCCGCTTCGAGCAGATGACGACCGCCGGCGACCGAATCGTCCTGCGTTTCACCGGTGCCGATGGCGACCGCCTGCTGGTGGTGGATCCGCACAACGGCCAAATCGCCGGCACGGTGACCCTGCTGCCCGAGCGCCACTGACCAAGGTGGAAGCGCCCCTTGCCCAACTGGTTATCGGCGTGGCGGAGCGGGACGCCTTGATGGCGGCGGCCCGCGCGTCTTATCCGGAGGAGTGCTGCGGCCTGCTGGTCGGCCGGCGTCTGTCGACCGAAGGTGCGGGGGCGGCAGCGCGCGGGTGGGTCACCCGGGTCATTCCCGCCACCAACCAGCATCCGGCGCCTCGTCGCCGGTTCGAGTTGGATCCCTCGGTCCATATCGCACTGCTGAAAGAGCTGCGCGCGGCCGGGACGGTCGGCGGCGAGGAACTGCTGGGACATTATCATTCCCACCCAGACGCTGCTGCGGCGCCATCGCGACAGGACCTCGAACAGGCGAACGACCCGACCCTGATCTGGATCATAATCGGCCCGGTGCGGGGTGGCCGGACTGATATCACCGCCTGGCGCGTCGTCGCCGGCAACACCGGCATGCCGGCTTTCGAGGGCCTGCCGCTCATTGCCGGCGACGAGTTTCCGGCTCGGCCAAAAAACGCTTGATCCCCAAGCCGTCCTTCGCTACATAGGCGCCTCGCGCCTCTTAAGTCCCCTTCGTCTAGAGGCCTAGGACATCGCCCTCTCACGGCGGTAACAGGGGTTCGAATCCCCTAGGGGGCGCCAAGCGTTTTCAAGGACTTAAGGGCCACCTTCGGGTGGTTTTTGTCGTTTCTGTCCAAGATTTGGCCAATGTACGGGGCTGGATTGGGGCAGATGACATTGGACAAACGGGGCTTGTCGTGCGGTTGGTTGCCCCGGCATATTGGCACCAATGGCCAACCTCTCCGACACCACCACCCGCGCGGACCAACCCCGCCGGATCCGCGGCGTCCTGGCGGCAATCGCTCGGGAGGCGACCGACCGCGGCGGGATAAGCAAGTAGCGGCGTTGGCCAGGTATGCACCATGGTAGTGCATACCGTGGTGCCCCACGGTGGGGCGCGCCCCAAATGTGTTCCCCGGTGCATCCTTCTCGCCGGCCAGGTTTTCTCCCCGCCAAGGGTGTCCGCTTCAACCGGCCCCCTTCGGGCGTGACCGTGGCGAGAAAAAGCCCCGCCGGTGAGGGCGGGGCCTGGGGTATGAGCCATCGTGGCGCAAAGGTCAGGGCCGACGGAACCGATCACGCCACCGCTCGGCGCGGTCAAGGTGCCAGCGGCAGGGCTGGATATGCAGCGCGATCATCAGGCCAGCGATGTTCATGCCACTGCCCTTTCCCGAATCGCCGCCTTAGCTACTTCCTCGCGCATGTACCGTGCGAGTGCCAAAGCTTCGCTGTCCTGGCGGTGCCGCAATAGCCGCTCGCCCGCCTGGGCAAAGCCTGCATTGAGGTACAGCGTCATAGTGCGCCAGAAGCCGATATTGATGTCGGTGGCGGGCGACTTGGCCATGTCGGCGGCGACCCGGCCGGGAAGGGTGTAGAAGCCGGGCTCGGTGGCCATGTGCTTTAGCGTCAGCAGCGCATATTCCTCACCGAGGGCGACGTCGCGGTAATGATCTCCGGTCGAGTTCACCGACCAAAAGCACAGGCTGTTCTTTGCTTTCGTGACGAAGGGGAGGGAAAGATAGCTGCTCATGCCGCGGTCTCCTCTCCCTCGTCCGCGTCCCGGTCGACCTTCGGCCGATAGATCGCGCTGCCGGGTGCTAGGCGCTCCGCTGCGCCCAGGAGGGTCGCGATCAGGTCGCGGCGATAAACGCTCTCGCTGTTCGCCGTAAGATCCTCGACCAGCATTTGCAGTTTGACCGATAGGCCCGCAACGGTATTGGCCGGCAACTCGGCGACGGCGACTTGCGCAGGGTGAATGACGTCGCGCACGAGCAGATCGCATTTTTCATCATTGGCGGCGTTCGCCTGCGTTCTGGCATCTTGCGCCTTCTGCCAAAGCCGCTTCAGCTCGGCGTCGGGATCAGCCGCCTGCGCGAACACCGCCGCCGCTCTTGCCCGCTCCAGTTCGAGGGCGTCGACCATCGCCGACTGCAGAAGGTAACGCCACCACGGCCATTCATTGTCATCCCTGAAGTAGTCAAGAGCTTCCGCGATTTTCCAGGAAATGCCGCCGGGCGTCTTGGCGGGGACGGCAGACAGATCGCGTAGGATGTCTTCCGAACTGACCATGTCTCTGACCTGCGCATTGCTATTGTGTTCCTCAAGCAGGAACAGTTTGACGGCTATCGCCCTCACGCCGGCGTCATCGGAGGGGATCAGCGCCAATCGCATGAAGTCCTCACCGGCTCGGTTGGCCCCTGGATTTGGGGACGGGATCTCGGCGAGAGTTGGCCAATAGGTGATTGGGCCTATGGCGTGCGCCGCCGTGGCGCAGCTCGAGTTCGCGGTCATGGGATACTCCCTTGTTCAGTGGTGATACCTCAAGTATCATATTCCTTTAAGGGGAATGCAATACCTGAGGTATCACTTGTTGACCAGCGAGCAAGTCCGGGCAGCTCGAATGCTGCTACGGTGGGAGCAAAAGGACTTGGCCGAACGGTCTGGTGTGTCCTTGCCAACCATCAAGAGGTTGGAGACGCGGCCGGGCGAACTGCAGGCGCACCAGCCAACGATCGCCGCCATCCGCCAGGCCCTCGAATCGGCCGGCGTCGAATTCATCCCCGAGAACGGCGGCGGCCCTGGCGTGAGGCTGAGGAAGGGGGCGGACGTTGCATGACTGGGCTGCCCCAAGCCTTTGGTTCCCCGGATTTGGGGAACCAAGGCCGGGGTTTTCCTCGAAACCGGGGAAAACCCTCTTGGTGGGCGCCCTTGAATACGCGACCATCAGAAGCCACCCCCGGTGGGATAGGCCGGCGACAACCGCCAATCAAGACCGGATGTGGTCGACGGCGGCCGGCTGCCTTCCTTGGACATGCGGTCGATCACGAGATTGCCGACTTCTCGGCCATCCATCTTCACGGACGCGCCGTCAAGCTTGGCTGCGAGTTGATCGCCGACCATGCGGGCGATGGACTGGAGATCACCTGCCGAAAGGGGTGGCTGCTCATTCGCGGCTCTGCGCGCCGCCATGTCAGCACGGAAGCCGGCGCCGTTGGCAACACCGAGGTCGTTCTTGTGGAGGCTTAGCCACGCATCTTCACCTTCGTTAAGGGACCCGCCGTTTACGGCACCGACAAAGGCCGCGAAAGGAGAGAGAATGCGACCGGCCGCGAGTAGACCGACGCCAGCCCGAGACAATCCCGCCTTCCCCGCCTCCATTGCCGCCTTGGCGCCAGAGGTTTCGAGCAGCGCGTCCTTGCCACTGCCGAGAAGGCCCAACAGCTTTTTGAAGCCAAACCAGCCAGCGAATGGCGCCAGGATGGAGCCACCGACCACGGCGGCCTTTCCCATATCTTCCATGCCATCGGCCGCCTTCAGCACGCTATCGAGCGTTTGCAGCGCCCATGACGCGAAGGGAAACGCATGCGCGGCCACATCCATCAATTCTTTGTTGAAGTCCGCCAACGCCGTGCGCCCTTGCTGGGCCGGGGATGCCTCGAACATGTCGCGGAAATACTGCTGCGCATCGGGCATGCGCTTCATTGAGGCCATCAACCCCGGCAATTGCTCGACCATTTGCGGGGTGGACAGCATGCCGATGAAACGGCCGCCTTGCACACCGAAGGCTTGATTTTCGGCGGCCACCAGATGCGCGCCGGCCAGGCCGCCGTAGTCCTTCTCGAACTGCGCCTTGGCTTTCTGCAACTGCTGCGCCAGGCCGATGATGCTCAAATGCCCCTTGGCATCGATCACCGTGGACTTGCCGTCTGCGTCGATCAGCCCCAGCGACTTCAGCGCCTCACGCTGCTTTTCCGCGGCATGCCCGCTGATCGTCGCCGTCTCGACGAACTCCCGCGTCAGTCCCTGATTGACCCAGGTGCCGGATTTGGAGGAAAGGACGCCGGCTCGCTGCATCGCGGCCATGGTCAACAGCAATTCGTCCTTGTCGATGTTCAGCCCCTGCGATACCAGCGGCATGGCGTAGGACGAGGCGCGGGCGATCTGCGACAGGGTGAGCGGCGAGACCAGTGACATGTAGGCCATGTTGCTGGCCATCTGGTTTATCTTGCCGGGATCATAGGTGCCGGTCTGGTGCAGCAGGCCGATGAGGGCTTCCGTCCCCTCCTCGACGCTGGCACCCTTCAGCATGTGTTCCTGGACGCCGAATTCCAGGGCCGTCCGGTAGATCGCCAGGCGGTCCTTCAGGGCAAATCCCGCCATCTGCCGAGTGAGCCCGAGGGCCGCGTCCTGGATTTCGTGGATCGGCGCGCCGGTCGAGGTGGATGCCTCGAACAGGATCTTGCGCACGGCGGCGAAGTCCTGTTCATGGCCGGCGCCCGTGAGGGGAACGCCGGAAGTGAACAGGATCTTGGCGATGGTGTCGCGGAGAACGGCCTCCTCGTAAGCGCCATAGCCGAGAGCGGCAAGGCTGGCCATGCCCGCGCCTCCCAGCGTCGGACCAAGCCGGACGCTGGCATGCGCGCCGGGTGCGACCGGTACATTGCCGCCGATGTGAGTGCCGCCAGCGGAATGACTGCCCCCTTGGGCTCCCCCGCCGCCCTTGCCGCCGCCCGCGCCCCCGGTTCCCGGCAGCACGCCGAAACCGGCCGCCTTGGCGACCGCCGCCGCCTCGGTCATCTCGGCGCGCATCGCCCGTGCCGCCTCGGTGCCCTTCAGCATGGAGAGGTTGATGCTGTCGACGCTCGCCACCGCCGCCGCCTGCATCTTCGCGGCTTCGGCGGTGATCTTTGACATCTCCTTGTCGAGGCCGCCGAGCGAGGCCGCCACGCGCTTGCCGCCCATGCCGTTGAACAAGCCGCCACTGAGCGCCTTGATCTTCTCGAACTCGGCCGTCAACGCCTTGGACAGCGCCAGCACCTTTTCCAGTTGCGGCGTGGCGCGATCAACAATGGCTAGCGTGGCATTGATTTCGTAGGCGGTGATGGTCATCGTTCAGGCTCCTTCGGGGGTTCCGGCTTCCTCGCATCCACCGTCCGCAACACGATAACCAGCTCCTCGGAGGGGATGCCCTCTCTCGCCCTGGCCTGGTCGACCGTCTCGCCAATCGCCACCAGGACGGTGCGGACCGGCTGCGGTGAATTTGCCGGCCGCGCCCGCTCGAGGAATTGGGCCGCCGGCTGTCGGCGTTGTTCTGTCGCGGGCACTTTCCGACTAATCCCGCCGGTGACGGCTCGACCTTTCACGCCGTCACCCTTTCGAAGCCAGTCGAGGCCGGACATCGATCCCTGCCGGGAGGGACTGGCTCCCCGGCCTCCAATCGCGTGACGCGAACAAGGAAAACCGACGCGGGATCGTCGGCGCCGATGCCGTGCCGGGCAAACGCCTCTTCGTCGGTCTCGCCACGCCGAACCACGACCAGGCGATGGGCCTGCGGCTTCTCGTCGGCCGACATCAACGCCCCCACGCGTTCCGGGGATCGTACCGGGGATCGATCCGCGGGGCCTGCCAACGGTTCTGCGGATTGGTCCAGGTGTCGGCCTCGGTTTCAGCGAACGCCGCCGGAAACCTCCCGAGGCTGTTTTCCAGGTCGTGCGTGCGATCCAGGTACTTGACGAGCACCCACGGCACCGCCTGCCGGAAGCGACCGCGCAAGTTGCTGCCATTGGGGCCGTTGGGGTGCATCCCATGAAGCTGCGCCGCCAGGGCCTCCATCTCGGGAATGGCCGCGGCGATCACCGCAAAGGCCTCGTCGATCTTGCCGGCCAACACGATCTGCCGGTCGACGAGCGGCTGTGCCTTGGCCAGGTTGAGGGCATCCAGCGCTTTGGCCTCGGCCTTGGTGGCTTCGGTCAGCTTTGCCTCCGCCAGCACCCGCCCGTCGTTCAAGAGCACCATCACCCGGTTTGCCTCGGCAGCGTCGGCTTCTACCACGGCAATGCTCTGCCGCGCCTCATCGCTGCCGAGGGATGCGTCGAGCAATGCCTTTTCACGAGCGGTGGTGGAGGCGGAAATCGTCGAGCGGTGGCTGGCAATTTCCTGGTTGATCTTCTGGACCTTGAGCCGCCAATCGGCGGTGGCCGCCTGGCAACAGTCGTGTTCGGCTTGCGCCTGTTCGATGGTGAGCATGGTGGTGTCTCCGGTCAGCGATGGGTCCGCCAAGCGTGGTTGCGCATGGCCTGTTCGAATTCCTTGTCGGTCATGGTCGACACGTGGCCAGCGGGGCGGGGTTTCGGGGGGGTGGATCCGGGGCGCCAGGCGTGGTTGCGCAGCGCCTCGTCGAACTCGGCGTCGGTCATCTCGGCTGCCGACTTGTTGAAGAAATACGGCTTGTCCCGCTTCAGCTTGGCGATGGCATCGGCGACACCTTCCAACTCGCCGCGGTCGTTCACCTTGAGCATGCCGAGGTCGACCAGTTGCAGGCCGTCGAGGTCGAAGATGCCGGCTCGGATGGCCTCTGCCTTCAGTTCATGGCGCTGCAAGACCTCCTGCGGCGCCGGCTGGGGGTTGGGTAGTGTGGGGGTGCTCATGGTGTCCTTTCAGCCGTCAGCGGCTCATAAAGTCGATGAAGACCGCGCGCGTCGGCTTCGCGGTGCTGGCCTTGACGGCGAGGGTCAGGGCGCCGGCGGCGGCGTTGCTCAGGTCGTCATGGGCCCCCGGCGCATGGTCGATCCGGTCCCGGCCGCCGGTGGTGGTGCGGCGTTCAAGGCCGGCGAACTGGCCCACCAAGCGGGGGTTGTCGATCAGCCGAGCTCGGCCCGAGGTAAACAGCGGCAGGCAGTCGGCATAGATGGCGCTGCGGTCGCGTTCCGAGTGGGTGTAGGTGACGTTGGCCCGGGCGAAGGCATCGACGACCCACTGGGCGGCGTATCTGTCGCCGGTGGCGCTGGTCAGTCCGTAAGATCGAAGCAACGCGGCAACCTCGCCCACCACCTCCACCGGCGAGAACGGCGGCTTGCGCTCGTAAAGGCAATCCAGGATGGCCGCATCGCCCTCGGCATGTGCGATGCCCAGGGTGAAGGCGTCCGAAGCACCGCCCGAAGGATCGGCAAAGGCACGATAGGTGATGCCGGCGGCCGGCGATCGCACCAGCACATCGGCGTCGACGGCGTTTTCGACCAGTTGGCGGTCAAGGAACGAGGCGACATCGCTCCGAAACTCGGCGCCGAACTCGGCGGCGGCGCTGGCCGGGTCTGCCTCATAGGCTTCGTCGATGACCGATTGCGGCAGGGATGGGTTCATGACCCGCGTGGGTGCCCGCCAGACGAGCACGGGGCCGTCCTTGCCGAAATGCCGCTTGCAAGCCTGCCAGAGCGCTCCACGCTTGGCGTAGGGGCTGGAGGCGGCCAGGAGCAGGGCGCCGGGGATTGTCGCCATGGCGGGGCGCAGAGCGGCCAGCACCTCGGTGTCCGGGTTGGCGCTGGTGTCGTCCGACCAGAACGCAATTTCATCACACAGGGCGGCGATGATCGTTCGGCCGCGGATGGTGCGATAGCTGCAGGTCGCCACCTCGATCACCACGCCAGCGGTAAGTTCAATGTCCTCCGTGTTGTCCTTCGCGACCAGCGGGGCGAGGAGCGGCGTCCCGGTGAGGAAGGCCCGCACGTAGTTCATAATCGTCCTGGCCTGCCGGCGGTCCGCCGCGATCACGGTGACGTAGCCCTTCTCGCCCGGGGCGAGGTAGGGGCGCCAGTCGCGGAAGGTGGCCAGGTATACGGCGATCAGGGCCAGGATGCGGCTCTTGCCACCGCGGCGGCCGGTCGGGATCCAGGCTTCCTTGGCGGGCTCGCTGGGGGCCTCTGCGCGGCCCGTGCAGGCCTGATAGGTGGCCAGGGCCTCGCTATCCATCGGGAGCGCAAACAAGGCGGCCAGGAACGCTCGCCATGCCTTCCAGCTGTCCATGTCCCGGAAGTGCGGGGCGAAGAGGTGGGGATCAGCCATGGCTTGCAGGATGTCGACCGGCGAAACAGAGGCCTTCTTGGCGGTGGCGCGGCTCACTGTGCGGCCTCCGCGGCGGCACGGCCGGCCAAATAGGCCTGAAGGTTCGGAACCTCCTTGGCCACTCGCTTCAAGCCAAGGGTGTCCAGCACGCGCCGCAAGGCGTTGGTGGCGGTGACGTAGGCGGCCAGGTCGATATCTTTGCCATTAAGGATTGCAGCCTCTACCGCCTCGGCCTGAACCGACAGGCCCGCCGCCCGGCGGATCAACTGGCGCTGCGCTTCTGAGAGGACCTCGGCGCCGCCGAGGTCATTCGTCATCTCGGCAATCAGGTCGCGGTATCGCCTTGCCTGGGGTGACCGACCATCCGCCCCAGCAACCAGCTCTTTTCCGTTTGTGACCCGGCTGCGGGTTGTCGGCGGTTGGGAGGTGGTGCTGGGGCGGATGGTGGGCGTCTGAGGCTTCATGGCAAGGTCATTATTAGCCAAATCTTGGACAAATGCAATCGGCGGCATTGGAAAAAAGCACGCAATATCAATTGTCTAGACGTGTATAATGTCGTCTAGTTACCGCCCTGTTGGAGCGGAAAGCTGCCCGGTGGGCTTGCGAGGGAGCGCAGATCAGGCCACGCGGATAGGGAACGGCCGGGGGTCCGCCTGGAGCGTCGAAGCCGGGTCGGTGGGGCAGAGGGCGGCCTGGATTTCGAGCAGTTTGAAGGGTCGGGAAGGGGTGGCGGGGAGGGGGCGCGAAATCGTGTCGGAAATTTCCATCAGAAAAAAGACAGGGCGGCGCGTTTGCGGAGAGTGGTCATTTTCACCCCTCTTCACGGCAATCTGCTCCACCTCATGTTTCCACCCTTTTCAGCAGAATGCTCCACCACCACCTGCTCCCACCCCTATAGGGTGGTGGAGCAAGTGGAGCAGTGGAGCAAAGAGCATCGCCGCCCCACTTGCCCCACCTTGCTCCACTCCACCTTTCCGAGGTGGAGCACTACGCGTCAGCCCACCTTCCGACCGCGACGGCGGGCCGCTTGCGACGCATCTCGTCCTCGACCTCGAGCTTGACCAAGACGCCGTTGTTGAGCCACGTCTTGATCATGCCGGTAATGCGGGATTTCGCGGCTTTGTCGGCTGCGTCCAAGCCCAACACGTTTGCGATGGCGTTCCCCACCCAATCTTTGGCCTGGGAACTCAGCCGGTAACCCTTGCCGTCAATGGCCTGCTGGACGGCGAGCAGATCGGCGGTGGTGACCTCCTCGAAGGGGTCCGGCCACTGCCAGGGAGTGACCACGCCCACCTCGTCCCCGTTGGCGAGCAGCACGGATTGGAGGTGGAACCAGTCCGCCGCGTTTGATGGCGCTGCCAGGTTGTTCTTGTCGTCCGCCACCCGGAAATAGCCCCTGGGCCCTTCCAGACCGGCTTTCGCGGCCTCGTCCTCGGTCATCCGGTTGAGCACTCGCACGCTCCGGGCTGCCGCCACCAGGGCGATGGCGCCGCGGGAGGCCTCTGCCGTGGCCTCCGCCCCCTGGAGCTTGCGCAAGTGATGCACGATCTCGATGGCGCATCCGGTCTGGTCGGCGATGGCGCCCCACTTCTTTGCCACCATATCGATGGCGCCGTTGTCGTTCTCGGGGACGCCGTGGCTGGACACGAACGGGTCGACCATCAGCACGTCGATGCTGTGGGCCTTGATTTCGGCAATCAGCGCATCCGCCACCGGCTCGACGATCCGGGTGCCGTTGTGATCTTGGGTGGCTAGACAGAGGCCTTGCTGCCGCCCGCTGTCGACGAACAGGCGACCTCCGATCTCGGCCTCGGTGATGCCGTAGTGCTGCGCAGTGGCCGCAATCCGTCGCTGCAACTCGTCCATCGGGTCTTCGAGGTTCCACAGCCACACCCGGCAGGGGCCGCCGTAGACAGGCGTTCCCACGATGTCGCGGCCGGACGCGATGGACAGAGCATCGGCGATGAGAAGGGAGGATTTGCCTGCACCGCCCTGTGCCGCCGTCAACGATACGAACCTCCGAATCAGGTGGTGGCCATAGACCCACTGCCGACGTGGAATCGCTGCAGGATCGGTCCACAAGAAAGGTGTGGCCGATATCTGCGTCTGACGCCCGCCGGCCGGGTAATCGGCGCCGGGGGGAGGCGCAAGACGCGCCTCCAGATCGGTGTCATCGAGGTTGAAGGCATTCATTCGACGCCGCCTTTCAGGGCGTGCAGCAGCACCCCAAGAGCATCCGCTTCATCTTCGCTTTCAGGAGCGAAGCCCAGCGCTTGAACGGCGGTGACGACATCGCTCTTGCTGGCATTGCCTTTCCCTGTGAGCGCCTTTTTCCAAGTCCCGACGGGGATGCCCGCATAGGCGATGTTGTGGTGTTCCGCCCACGCTCCGAGCGTGGCGAGGAATCCGCCGTAAGTATGCGCGGCATCAACCCCGGCATGGCGGCGGACTTCCTCGAATGCGATGCGGTGGAAATATCCGGCCGCCGCGTTCATTTCCGCCAAAGCCTGGCGGAACCTGAGATACCGCATGCCGCCGCCTTCGAACCGTTTAGGTTTGAAGTCGAGGGTGCCGCTGGTGATGCGGCCATCAACCGATTGGATTGCCCAACCGGTGGTGGTGCCGAGGTCAAGGGCGAGGATGGCACCCCCATCACCGATCTGGAGGAGATTACTCATCGGCGCCTCCCTTTACCAAGGCCCGCGCCACGTCGTTCCAATCCTTCAGGTCGAACTGCGGGGATACGACTTCGACGCTGCGGCCGGCCCGTTGGTGGGCCGTCACAGCCCGGTCGGCCGCGCGTTGGCCGGCCTCGCCGTTGTCGGCGAAGACGATCAACTGGCGCACCGATTCGGGGATCGTCACTGCTTCGTAGCGGGTGCCCAAAGCCGCCCAGCAAGGGACACCGTGCAGTTCCATGGCGGACATTGCGGTTTCGACCCCCTCGGCCAGGCCGAGGACTTCGCTTGCAGGGGCGAGGCGAACGGCCCCGCTTCCCATTGGACCACGGCTCATTTTCGGTGCCCGAACCCCAGCCTTACCTTTTCCATCAAGCCGTAGATAAATCCGGTGGACAGCCGACACGCGCCGGTCTTCTCCACTGACTGCCGCTACCAGGGCTGGGAGTTCAATCCCAGAGCCCGGATAGACGAGGCTGGGGTGAAATCGGACGGTGCTGGGCACCGGCAGATTGATGGCCCTGTGACGGAAGTAGGTTTCGGCCAGCGTGCCGGCGGCAGGGTGAGAGGCCGCCCAGATCGACAGCGCTTCGCGGCGGCCAGCTTCGGCCTGGTCATCCTGCTTCGGCGGCGGTGGCGGCGGTTCCCAGGGGACCGTATCCGAGATGCCAAGATAGCCCCGCGCCCATTCCATGGCGCCGGCCAGATCGATGCACATTGCTGCGGCGGCAAGGTCGAGGATGTCGCCGAAAGCGCCCGTTGCGGCGTCTTGCCACATGCCCGCGCGTGGCCCGGAGCGGTGGATATACAAGCTGTCGCCGCGGTGGCCGTCGATATCGCCAATATGCCAATACGCCCCGTTGCGGCGTGCGGCAGGGAAGAGGCGGGGAACAATATCGTCCACGCGGTGCGCAAGCGCGGCCGAAAGATCGGCCGCGGTCGCGCGAGGCTGCCGGAGCGCCATCATATGATGCCCCCCACCGCGCGAAGAGACGCCAGATGTTCGTTAACGCGCTCGACGGCCAAGTTACCCCAACACTCCGCGATGGGCGGCGTGTCGCCCGTAGCGAGTCTCAGATCCATGATGACGGCGCCATAGGCGCGGCGAGCTTTTTCACCCCACCGCACCTTATCGCGAAGGATGCGATGGGCCTGAAGCCGGAACGCTGATTCGAATTCAGCGGGGATGGCGGGGCGGCGACTGAAGAAATAGGTCATGCTACGCTCCCCGGCCAAGCAAGGCTCGCCACGAGTCCGGCGCGCAACGGCGTCAAGCCGAAGCGGTCGCGCAACAACTTCAATTGCAGTTTTCTTAGGATTTCGATATTCTTCGGGGTGTCGAGATCAGCGCCGACATTTTCCGAAGCCCCCGCGCCGCCTGCCTGCGGCCGGGGGTTTTCCATGACGGGCATCGGTCAGGCGGCCTTGACTTTGCTGCGCTCGATCAGCGCCTTCATGCTTTCGACCAGGACGACGCGCCGGCCGCCAATCTTGGCAGTTTCCAGTTGGCCTGCGTTGATCAAGTTGTAGATGGTCTGGTGGGAAATGTTGCCGAGGGACGCGCGGGCGTCTTTGAGGGGAAGGGCCAGCGGTTCAATCGTTGCGACAGAAGCAATCTTGAGCATGTAGCGGCTCCACTTGGACCGCCTGGGCAAAGAAAAAGCCACGGGCGGCGCTGTTGAGCTCCGCATCCGTGGCATCTCGCCTGATGCTCGATAGTCTCAGGACATCTGGTCCGCTCAGACTACCTCAAGTCCGCCACCCACCAACTTCGCCGGGGCCTCACGCCCGCAAGCTGCCAAGTTGAATGGGCCCTTGCAATTGGACTGTCCAAATGCATACGCCTGGATATGAATTCTGTCAACACGCGTTGCGCTGCCGCTCACGGTGAGGCGCCCCCGATGTGAATTCACCGCCTTGCCGACATCCGCACGACTTGGCCGGTCGACCGTTTCGGCTTCGCCTTGGCCTTCTTCGTGTCTTCGAAGCTTGGGGCCGTGCGGCGGATCGTGTCGGCAACGAAGCTCTGCGCCAAGTGGCCGTAATGCTTCTCCACCATGCGCGTATCGGCGTGGCCGAGGTTCTGGGCGACCACCATCAGCGGCGCACCGGCCATGATCGAGAGGCTTGCCCAGGTGTGGCGCAACTCGTGGAAGGTAATGGGTGGAACGATCTTGGCACGGTCGCAGGCGTCTTTGAATGGCCGGAACTGGTGCGACTTGCCCCACATGGTGCCATCCGCCTTGAGGAAGATCCGGGCATTGCCGACCTTGCCCATGGTCAGGCGCTCGAACAGCTTCACGCCTTCGTCGTTCAGGACGATGTGCCGGGCCTTGCCGGTCTTGCTCCGGCGGATGTGGACGGTGTGAGCGTCGGGATTGTAATCGTGCACCTCGAGCGCAGCGAGTTCGCCATACCGGGCGCCGGTTACCAGGGCCCCATGCACCAGGGCGCGGAAGTCCGGCTCGCAGGCGTTCATGAGGCGCTTGGCCTCGTCGATGGTCAGATAGCGCACGCGGGCGGCGTCGGCCTCCCGGAAGGCGCGGACGCGGCGCCAGGCATCATCCGTTGGCACCTTGCCTTCGCGCCAGGCGTGATTGAGGGCGGCCTTCAGGATGGTCAGCACGCGGTTGGCGGATGACCGGCGCCGGCGCACTGCCTCAGGGTCGTCGGCATCGAGCGACCGCAACTTGGTCTTTCCCTTCTCGGCATCCTTGGCCGTCTGGCGGAGCCGGGCGCCGGTTGTCGCAATCTCTTCGTGCCAGGCCTTGATCTTGGCCGCGGTCAGTTTCACCACCTCAATGGTGCCGAGTTGGGGGATGATCAGAGCATCCGCGCGGTAGGTGGCGTCCTTCACCGTCTTGCCGTGGCGCCCCAGATCGGCCAGATAGTCGTCGATCGCACTCTTGACCGTGTAGGGGCCTGCCTTGGTCGGTTCCGCATCCAGGCCGGCGGCGAGGCGCTGTTGCTGCTGGAACATCCGCCGGGCCTCGGCCTGTGCCTGTGTCCAGTTGAGGACGGTGGCGCCGTCGGCGTCCAGCTCATCGTCCGGCCGGCCGTCGAGCGACGCGACCTTGTATTTCTCGGCGCCGATGTACCAGCGCACCACCCATGCGGCGCCGCGGGTGCCTTTGCGATAGCCGAGGTGTAGGCCTTCGTCCAGGTGCCGGAAGTAGGGTTTCCCCGAGGGCTGTAGGCGATCCCGGGCGGTGCGGGTCGAGAGGTTCACTTCGCGAACGGTGCGGGTCATGTTGCCGCCCTTCCTGTGTCCAAGACTTGTCCAATATACCGTATTGGACAAAGCTGGACAACATCAGATAGCGTGGCGGGTAATACCGTAGAAAACCGCCATATTTGCGGACGTTGTTAGATGGGGTTTGACGGTTAAAGCGTCTCTCTCACGGCGGTAACAGGGGTTCGAATCCCCTAGGGGACGCCAATCTGCGCTTTTGTAGCCAAGTGTTCGAGCAAGCCGCCTTTTGTGGCCTCTCGCTTGCCAACGCCTGTAACCTCAGTTGAGCGCGCGGCGTGCCGCCTCCGGTTCGCGGTCGATCACCGCCAACAACGCCAGGGCCGGGGCATCGGGCCGGGTCCGTCCCTGTTCCCAATCCCGCACGGTGCCGAGCGGCAAGCGATAGGTGCGGGCAAACTGTTCCTGCGTCATGCCGAGGCGGGTCCGCAGCGACTTGATATCGGGCAACCGGCGCATGCCAGCCAGTTGCTCAGCCGTCATCGGTTGGGCGTCGGGATCGGACAGCGCTGCGGCGGTCACCTCCTCATCGGTCATGGCGCGCACCCGCTCCCAGTCGGTGTGGCCTTCGGGCGCCGGCCGTCCCGGCTCAATGTGTACCCGCGTAGTACCGGTCTTGCTCATGTCGTGTGGCCCTCCGGGCCGAAATGATGCGGCACAGGTGTTCGTCGCGCATGGTTGTGACGACGAACAGGACGTTACCTTGGGTCATGCCGATGGTACGGGTGCGCTCCTCACCGTAGGCGAAGCGGTCATCGATGTCCTCGATCCGATGCGGATCGGTCAGCGCGCCGATGGCATCAAGGAAATCGATCCCGTGCTTGGCCAGATTGACGGCAGCTTTGGCATCGTCCCATTCGTAGTCCATGGGGCTCGATGCTACGGGTATTCCGTATGCCGGTCAAGGCCCGCGACAGGCCCGCGACACCCGCGACCATCATACGGGCGGAGGAGGCACCGGCGAAGCAATGGCTCCCTTAGGATGGGGCTCCCTTAGGATGGCCTCTCCCATCCCCTCATAGCGCAATCGCGAAAACGTAGTGCTCGTCATCGCCCACCCCAGCACGCCATCCTACGATTTTATATCCGGCGCCAGCCCGCGATACGCTGATTCCGCGCCGAGCGCGGCCGCCAGCGGTAGATCTGGTTGGCGTAGATATCTGCTCGGCGTGCCACCTCACTGACCACGGCGCCGGGCGCAAAGGCCGCTGCCACGATCGCCCGCTTCTGCTCATCGCTCCAGCGACGCCGCCGTTCCATCCCCGTGATGACCTGGATCTGACCCATCGCACCGTCTCTTGCATCGGTGCAAACGACAATGCTTGCACCGATGCGCGATTACGCCAGATCACCGCGGGCAGCGGAAGGCGGCCCTGACCGGGGAGGGTTACGTTGCTCGTACAACGTCAATGATCGAACCTGCCCGCCGATGCCATATTTCTCCCGCTACATCGTGGAGCGCCCGTGGCATGAACATTGCGTCCGCAAAGGTTGATGAACTCGCCCAGCGCCTCGCCCGTCTGACTGGGGAGGACGTGGAGACGGCGTTGGAGCGCGCCATCGAAGAGCGTTTGTCCCGTGTCGCGGCCACGGCAGACGCGGATCGCCAGGCTGCGGTGCGGAAGTTTTTTGACCGGGTGTCCAGCATGCCGGTGAAGGATGGGCGGTCCATTGACGAAATCATCGGGTATGGTCCTGACGGGTTGCCGTCCTGATGATTTTGGACACCTCGGCGATCATCGCGACCATCGCCAACGAGCCGGACGGAAGCCGCTTCCGGGATGCCATGCTCGGTGCAGCATCGCTGTCGCTCTCGTCGGTGACGGCGCTGGAGACCAGAATGGTCTTGCAGTCTCGCCAAGGTGCCGAAGCCGTCCGTGAGTTTGACGAAATGATCAAGAATGCCGGGATCGCTGTCGTCCCGTTCGACGCGGAGATGGCCGAGATCGCTTTTCACGCCTTCCCTTGATGACGCGATGCGCGAACGGAGATGCGGTGCCGGTGGTGTTGGGGTGGGCGTTGAAAACTTCGTCGCTTCCGCCACCATCCAGGCCCGGAAGCCCTGAAGTGACGAATAATCTCCTGTCAGCCCTTCGACACCGGTGATCCCCGGCCCTGGCCAGCTCTAACACATATGCCTGCGCAGATATGCGATTGACCTAATATATGGGTCGGCGTATATTCATCCCATGAGCGATTTTCCTCTTACATTCTTCGCCGCCCTGTCCGATCCCACCCGGCTGCGAGCCCTGGTCCTTCTCGCCGCCCACGGCGAACTGTGCGTCTGCCGTCTGGTCACGGCGCTGGGCGTATCGCAACCTAAAATGTCCCGTCACCTGGCCTTCCTGCGCGATACCGGCATCGTCCGCGACCGGCGCGCCGGCCAGTGGGTGCATTACCGGGTGAACGAGGATCTGCCGGACTGGGCCCGGCAGGTGCTGGCCTCGACGGCCGCGGCCGTGGCGGGCGACATGCCCTATCAGGGTGATCTCGCCCGCATCGGCAACGGTGCCGGCGGCGGCGGGACGGTTGCGGCTTGAGCGGGCGGAGGCGTGGATGACCAAGAAGAAGCTGATCGTTCTGGTCCTGGCGATCCTGGTGATCGCCACTGCCGCGGCCCTGATTCGCCACAAGCGGGCCAGCATCGAGGCCCGCCGGCCACCGGAACCCCTGGCCATCGTCGTCGGCGAAGCGACATTGGGGGCCGGGCCGGTCCAGTTGACCCGCGCGGTCAGCGCCGACGTGATCGCCGTGCGGGAGGCGGTGGTAACCAGCCGGATCACCGGCTATGTGGTGGATTTGCCCCTGTTCGAAGCGGATTCCTTCCGTCGCGGCGCCCTGCTGGCCGGCTTGGCCATGCTTCCCGGCGGCGACAATGGGCGCGGCAATTCCCTCGAGCGGGATTGGGCCGCGGCCGGCAGCACCCTGGCGGCGGCCCAGGAACGGCTGGCACGGACCCGCCGGCTGTTCACCAACGGCGCGGCAACCCAGGAGCAGCTGGAGGCCGACGAAGCCGCGGCGAGAGCCGCCGAGGCGCAACGGACGGCCGCCAGCGAGAATCTGTCCAACGTCACGCTCACCGCGCCGTTCGACGGGGTGGTCAGCGCGCGACTGGTGTCTCCTGGTGATCTCGCCACGCCCGGAAAGCCCCTGCTGAAGGTCATCGACCCCGCTGCCGGGCTGCGTCTGCTCGTCACCTTGCCGCCCGATATCGCCCCCTCGGCCCTGACCGCCGGCGGACGGACCTTCCCCTTAAGGCCGTGGCCCGAGGCGACCGCCCAGGGGGTGCGCCGCTTCGAAGCGCGGGCCCATGACGGCTTCGTCCCGGGAACCCGCGTCGATTCCCGCGTCACCATCTTCAACGCGCCCGGGGCGGTGCGCATTCCGCGGTCCTGCGTGATGACCGGCGATGGGCGAAGCGTCAGAGTGCTGCAGTTGGATGCCCAGGAGGGGGTGCGGCCCCTCGATGCCGCCGTGACCGCCGAGGGCGAGGAAGGCTTGGCCAGCCTCGACGCGCGCCTGCCGGGCATCCGCATCGCTTGCGCCAGCGCCGACATCCTGATGCGGCTGGCGGCGGGCGCCCCGTTCCGCATCGCCGCCGAATAGGGGGCGGTCATGCTGTTCCGCTTCTTCCACGCCCGCCCGCTGCTGCTGGGGATGGTCCTGTTCATCGCCTTGGCCCTCGGGGTGGTGGGCTATGCGAAGATGCCCCGCAACATGTACCCGGACGTGGAGCGGCCGCAGGTCACCATCATCACGCCGCTGCCCGGCGCGGCGGCCCAGACGGTGGCGCAGAACGTCTCGCAGCCCATCGAGCGGGAGCTTTACACCATCAGCCATGTGCGCGACGTGCAGAGCCTGAACAAGGACGAGGTGTCCATCGTCCGGGCGGAGTTCGAGTATGTGAAGGGCCTGGACACGGCGCTGCTGGACGTCAACAACGCCCTGTCTCGGGTGCGCGGCAAGCTTCCCGCCGAGGCGCCGGCCTCCAGCGTCTATGCGGTGGGCGCGTTCACCCAGCCGGTGATGGTCCTGGCGGTGTCTCCGAAGCCGGCCAGCGGGCTGTCGCTCGATCAGGTCCGGCTGCTGGCGGAAAACGATCTGCGCTCGGCCCTCATCACCCGCCCGCATTTGGCCAATGTGGAAGTGTTCGGCGGCTATCAGCCGGCGTTCCGGGTGGTGCTCGATCCGTTGAAGCTGGCTCGCTACCACTTGTCTTCGGCACGCGTCCAGGAGGCGCTGGCCAAACTCGACCGCGATTGGCCGGTCGGCGTGATGCAAGGGCCGGGCGCCGGCGTCACCCTGACCGCCTATGGCGAGCGCACCAGCGCCGAGGCGCTGCGGACCCTGCCGGTGATCGAGGGGGTGACCCTCGGCGACCTGGGCGACGTGATCCCGGGGCATGCCGAGCGCTATTCGGCTTACCATGGCAACGGCCAGGCGGCCATCGCGCTGGCGGTGATGCGGGCGCCCGGCGGCGCCGTCCAGGCCGCCATCGACGACGTGGAAGCCGTGTTGCCGGGGCTGCGCGCCCGTTATCCGGGACTCGACATTGCAATCGCCGATACCCAGGGCGAGTTGATCCAGACGTCCAACGCCAACATGATCGACGCGCTGCGCGACGCCATCATTTTCACCAGTCTGGTCATTCTCTTCTTCCTGGGCAATTGGCGCGCCGTCATCACCGCCCTGCTGTCCATCCCCCTGGTCTTTCTGTCGACGCTGGCCATCCTGTGGCTGCTCGGCAAGGAGCTCAACATCCTGGTGATGACCGGCGTCATCCTGGCGCTGGGCATGCTGGTGGACGACGCGGTCGTCGTCCTCGAGAACATCGAGCGCCATCTGGGCGAGTTGCATGAGGACATGCGCACCGCCATCACCCGCGGCACCGAGGAGGTGCTGGGGCCGGTGTTCATCGGCACCCTGGCCACCGCGGTGGTCATCGCGCCGCTGATGTTCGTCGGGGACTTTCCCCAGGCCATCTTCCAGCATCTGGTCCTGGCCGTGCTGATCGCGGTCTTCACCTCCTATTTCATCGCCGTCACCTTCATCCCGCGCCTGTCGGCTTTCTGGTATCGCCACGGCCTGCCTCCGAAGAACCGGCTGGAACGGGCCATGGAGGCCCTGTACCACCGCAGCCTCGGCTCGGGCGCCGGCCTTTATCTGGGTCTCCTGCGTTTCGCTTTCGGCGGCATTCTGGCCCGGCGCCTGATCCTGCTGCTGCCCGCCTTCGCCTTGCTGGTGTTCAGCGCCAGGACCGTTATTCCCTTGATCGGCAGGGACGCCCTGCCGCCCATGGACACCGGCCTCGTCCGGGTGCATGTGAAATTCGGTTCCAACGAGCCGGTGCAGGTGGCAGAACAACGGCTCGCCGGGCTCGAACGCCAACTGATGGAGGACAAGCGCGTCGAGCGGGTCAGCGCAATCTTCGGCTCGGAACCGGGAGTGATTTCCCTCGGGTCCGGGCAGCAGCCGTCCGAAGCCACCCTCAACATCACCTTCGTCAACCGGCTGGAGCGGGCGGAAAGCAGCTGGCGGATCGAAAACGACCTCCGCCGCGCCATATCCGCGCTTCCAGGCGTTACCATCGACGACTCCTTCGATTCGGGCGCCACCGTCCTGGGCACGGTCAAGGCCCCGGTGGATATCCGCCTGTCCGCCGAAGACTGGCGCCTGCTGCCGGCGGCCGCGGCGAAAGTGAAGGCGGCCCTGGCCACAGTGCCCGGGGTGACTTCGGTCTCCACGACCTGGGACGCCGATACGGTAGAGGCGCATCTGGTGTTCGACGAACAGCTGCTGCGCGCCTGGGGCCTGACGCCGGACGCGGTGGTCGCGCAATTGCCGCTGAAGGGACAGAGCGTCGCCTCGGCCAGCAAGCTGCCGACGGTCAGCGCCATCCCCGTGCAGGGCTATTTCACCGAGCCCTACCGCTCGGACCCCGACAGTCTCGCGCTGTTGCCCATCGCACTCTCGGACGGCTCGACCATCGCCCTCGGCGATGTGGCGCGGATCGAACGCCGTCCGGGCCTGTCGCTGCTGACCAGCGACAATCTCCACTATACCTTGGACGTCCAGGCCTATCGCGACACCGTTCCCATCAGCGTGCTGAGCGAGCAATGCCTGTCCGCCGCTCAGGCCGCGGCCCCGGCCGGCATCGAGGTCGCCGATCGCGGCGACAACGAGCAGGGAACCGATTCCAGCCGGCGCATGCTGACCGGCCTGGCCATGGGCATCCTTCTGCTGTTCGGCGTCCTGGCGCCGGCCTATGGCAGCCTTGGCTTGGCCGTGCTGTCCGTACTGATCCTGCCGCTGTCCGCCATCGGCGCGATCTGGGGCCTGCTGGCCTTCGACAAGGCCCTGGCCCTGCCCGCCATCCTGGGCGTCGTCCTGTTGTTCTCCATCGTCATCAAGAATTCGATCCTGATGGTGGATTTCATCCAGGTCCGCCGCCGCGCCGGCCAAACCCCAATCGCCGCCGCCGAGGCCGCCATCGGCCTGCGCTACCGCCCCATCCTGATGACCGCCCTGGGCACCATCGCCGGGATGGTTCCCATCGCCATGCAGCGGGCGGTCGGCCTCGAGCGACTGTCGCCGTTGGCCGATGCCGCCATCGGCGGGCTGCTCGTCGGCACCATCCTGTCGCTGTTCTATTTGCCGATGTTCTACGTATGGATGAGCCGCCCGGCGGGCCGCCGTGACAAGGCGGAGCGGCCAAAGGAGTTGCAGTATGCTGATCATCTTCACCCGCCTGGCTGATTGGGTCGACTACGGACTGCTCGGCCTGTCGGCGGCCACCAAGCTGGGCGACGCGGTCCATTTCTTCGTCGAAGACGTCAGCAAGATCTTCGTCCTGTTGACCGTCATCGTCTTCGCCATCGGCATGCTGCGCACCATGCTGACACCGGCGCGCATGCGCCGCATGCTGGCCGGCAGCCGCCGCGGCCCGGCCTATCTGCTGGCCGGCCTGCTGGGGGCGGTGACGCCGTTCTGCTCCTGCTCGGCGGTACCGCTGTTCATCGGCCTGCTGGAAGCCGCCGTGCCGATGGGGGTGACGATGACCTTCCTGATCACCTCGCCGATGGTCAACGAGGTGGCCGTGGTCATGCTGGCGGCCCTGCTGGGCTGGAAGATCACCACCCTCTATTTCGCCACCGGCATGGTGGTCGGAATCGCCGGCGGCCTGGCCATCGACGCGCTGGGCATGGAGCGCTTCGTCGAGGACTATGTGTGGAAGATCCGCATGGGCGAGGTGGCCGAAACCGCCGCCGATCTCAGCCTCAAGGGCCGGGCGGCCTATGGCGCCGCCCAGGTGCGGGAGATCATCGGCCGGGTCTGGCTCTACGTGCTGATCGGCATCGGCATCGGCGCCGGCCTGCACGGCTATGTGCCGGCGGAGTTCTTCGCCCGTCACGCCGGCCCAGACAACCCCTTTGCCGTGCCTTTCGCCGTATTGGTCGGCATCCCCCTCTACTCCAACGCTGCCGGCATGATCCCCATCGTCGAGGCCCTGCTGGCGAAAGGCCTGCCGGTGGGCACGGTGCTGGCGCTGATGATGAGCATTACCGCCATTTCGGCGCCCGAGTTGATGATCCTGCGCAAGGTGCTCAAAGTCCCCATGCTGGCCTTTTTCGCCGGCTTTCTCGCCGTCGCCTTTGTTGGCGTCGGCTATTTCTTCAATCTCGTGCTAAATTAGGAGTTTCGCGATGAAGCGCATCAAGGTCCTGGGTTCCGGCTGCAAGAACTGCATCACCACCGCCAAGCTGATCGAGGACAAGGCCAAGGCGCTGGGTGTCGCCGTCGACATCGAAAAGGTCACCGACATGGCGGCGATCATGGGATACGGGGTGATGAGCACGCCGGGCGTGGTCGTCGATGGAAAAGTCGTCCATGCCGGCGGCATTCCGGCGGCGGCGGCCATCGACCAATGGCTGCGGAGCTGATCGCATGACGACCCGCCCCGCCGGCATCATGGCGCTTCTGGTCCTGCTGGGCGGTTGCGCGGCGGGGCCCGATTTCCAGTCGCCCGACCCGCCCGAGGCCGCAGCCTATACGCGGGCAACCGTGCAGCCGAGTCTGGCGCCCGGCGGCGGCGAGCCGCCCCAACGCCTGGTTGAGGGCCAAGCGGTTCCGGCGACCTGGTGGCAGCTGTTCCACTCGCCGGCCCTCGACAAGCTGGTCCGTGAGGCGCTGGCCGGAAGCCCCTCGCTGGACGCCGCCCGGGCGACGCTGGCCCAGGCGCAGCAGGCGGTGCTGCAGGCGCGCGGCGCCTATTATCCCCAGCTTGACGTCGCCGCATTAGCGGAACGGCAGCAAGGGCCGGCCTTCGCCCTCGGCCTGCTGCCCTCGGCCCGCCACGGCCTTCCGGTGTTCAACCTCTATTCGCTTGGTCCGACGGTCAGCTTCGCTCCCGATGTCTTCGGTCTGACCGCCCGGCATGTGGAACAGCAGACGGCACTGGCCGAACTGCAGGCCTACCAGCTGGCCGCCGCCCATCTCGCCATCGCCGGCAATGCCGTCAGCCAAGCCCTGGCCATCGCCTCGCTGCGCCGGCAGATCGGCACGGTGCGGGATATCCTTGCCGAAGACGAGAAGAACCTTGGGCTGGTGCGCGACAAGTTCAGCGCCGGCAAGGTAACACGCAACGACCTGCTGACCGCCGAGACGCAACTGGCAAATGACCGGGCCCTGTTGCCGCCGCTCGAGCAACAGCAGGCGGCGGCCGAGGACGCGCTGGCCGTCCTGGTCGGCAAGCCGCCGGCGGAATGGACACCGCCGGCGTTCGACCTGGCCGATTTCACCCTGCCGGGCGAACTGCCGGTCAGCCTGCCCTCGGCCCTGGTGCGCCAGCGCCCCGACATCCTGGCGGCGCAGGCCCAACTGCACGCCAGCAGCGCCGCCATCGGGGTGGCCACCGCCCAGATGTACCCCAGCTTCCCGCTATCCGCCTCGATCGACACCGCCGCCCTGTCCGCGACCTCGCTGTTCGACCAGTCGAGCCTGGTGTGGACCTTGGCCGGCGGCCTGACCGCCCCCATCTTCCACGGCGGCGCGCTGGAAGCGCAGAAGCAGGGCGCGATCGAGGGCTTCCAGGCCTCGCTGGCCACCTACCGGCAAACCGTGCTGCAGGCCTTCGGCCAAGTCGCCGACACGTTGCGGGCCCTCGGCCACGATGCCGAGCTTGTGGCGGCGGAGCGCCGGGCCCTTGACGCCGCCAACGACGCCCTGGACCTCCAGCGACTCACCTACGCCGCCGGCCGGACCGACGTCCTGCGGCTGATCGACGCCGAACGCAGCGCCCAGCAGGCGCGCCTCGGCTATGTCCGGGCCCAGGCCCAGCGCTTTCTCGACAGCGCCCAGCTGGCGGTGGCCATGGGCGGCGGCTGGTGGGACGACCCGGCGCTGGTCGCCGGCGCCAAGGGAGAGGGGAAATGAACGCACGCCGTCGTCTGGTCGCGGTCGTTGTCCTCGCCGCCGCAGCCGGCGGCGGGATCTGGTGGCTCACCCACCGCCTTCACCCCAGCATGGGTGCCGACACCTTGCTGCTTTACGGCAATGTGGACATCCGGGAGATCCAGCCTGCCTTCAACGACAGCGATGTGATCAATCGGATGCTGGTGTCGGAAGGCGCGGTGGTAAAGAAGGGCGACCTGATCGCCACGATCGACGACCGGCGCTACGCCGCGCGCCTGGCCCAGGCGAAACAACAGGCGGATAGCCTGAAGGCGACGCTGGACAGGCTGGCCAACGGGTCTCGGCCCGAGGAGATCGCCCAGGCCAAGGCGACCATGGAGGGGTTGCTCGCGACCTACGAGAACAACAAGACCCTCTACGATCGCACCTTGGGACTGCTGCCCAAGGGGGCCGCCTCGACCGAAGACCGTGACAACGCAGAGGCGCAGCTGAATGCATCGCGCGAAAACTACGAGGCGGCGAAGCAGACCTATATCCTCGCGGTGAAGGGCCCCCGCGCCGAGGATATCGCCGCCGCCCGTGCCGCCTATGAGGCGGCGGCGGCGGCGGCCAGCCTGGCCGAACGCGAGTATGCCGACACCAAGCTGTATGCCCCCGAGGACGGGATCGTCGAAGACCGCATCCTGGAGCCGGGCGACATGGCTTCGCCGAGCACGCCGGTCTACACCATCGCCCTGACCGACCCGCTGTGGGTACGAGCCTATGTGGCGGAGCCCGACCTCGGCAGGCTGGGCCTCGGCATGCCGGCCGCCGTCACCACCGACAGTTTTCCCGGCCGCAGTTACCGCGGCTGGGTGGGATACATCGCGCCGACCGCGGAGTTCACCCCGAAGACCGTGGAAACCACCGAACTGCGAACCCGTCTGGTCTATCAGGTCCGCGTCTATGTCTGCAATTCCGGCAATCAATTGCGCCTGGGCATGCCGGCGACCATTGCCGTCGATCTTTCACCGCCGGCGGCGGGGCAGCCCGCTGCCCCCGGATGCGGAGCGGACAATGGCGGCCGCTCCTGAAGAGCCGTCCGCCGCCCTGCGGCTTGACCGCGTGACGCGGGTCTTTCGGGCCGGCGGGCGGCGCGTCGTGGCGGTCGACGAGGTCAGCGGACGGGTCGAGCGGGGCGCCGTCACTGGGCTGATCGGCCCGGATGGGGCAGGCAAGACGACGCTGATGCGGCTTTGCGCCGGCCTGCTGCTTCCCGACGGCGGGCGGATCGCGGTGTTGGGCATCGACGTCACGCAAGCGCCGGCCGCGGCCCAGGCGAGGATCGGCTACATGCCGCAACGTTTCGGCCTGTACGAGGACCTCAGCGTACAGGAGAATCTCGATCTTTACGCCGAATTGCAGGGGGTGCCGGCGGCGGCGCGCGGGCCGCGCTACGACCAGCTTCTACACATGACGGGGCTCGGGCGATTCACCGGCCGCCTGGCCGGCCGGCTTTCGGGCGGCATGAAACAGAAGCTCGGCCTGGCCTGCACCCTGGTGCGGGCCCCCGAACTGCTGTTCCTCGACGAGCCGACGGTCGGCGTCGACCCGGTGTCCCGTCGCGAGTTGTGGGCCATCGTCGATCACCTGACCCGCAGCGAGGGCATGACGGTGCTGCTCAGCACCTCCTATCTCGACGAGGCCGAACGCTGCCGGGCGGTACTGCTGATGCACGAGGGGCGGCTGATCGGCGCCGACGATCCCGCTCGTTTCACCGCCGGCCTGGCCGGCCGCAGCTTCCACGTCGCCGCCAGGGACTTCAGCAAGCGCCGCCTGCATGAACGCCTGTCCGGCGCGACGGGCATCATCGACGCCACCATCCAGGGGGCGCAGGTTCGCATCGTCACCGAAACCGCTGCTCCGCCTTCGGCCGCCGCCCTGCTGCCGGATGTGCCGGATGCCCGCATCGTCGCCGTGCCGCCGCGCTTCGAAGACAGCTTCATCGCCCTTCTCAAGACGGGTCGCCGCGCTGGCGGTATGCCGCCGGCCGCCAGCCCGCCTTCGGCGCCCGCGGCCCCGGCGGCGGGCGGCGGCGACGAGGTGATCGTGGTGCGGGACCTGACCCGCCGGTTCGGCAGTTTCCGCGCCGTCGACAATGTCAGCTTCTCGGTCCGCAAAGGCGAAATCTTCGGTCTGCTGGGGGCCAACGGTGCTGGCAAATCCACCACCTTCCGCATGTTGTGCGGCCTGTTGCCGCCGTCCGACGGCAGCCTGCGGGTGGCCGGCTTCGACCTCGGCCATGCGGCGGCGGCGGCGCGCGGCCGCGTCGGTTACATGGCCCAGAAATTCTCGCTCTATGGCGACCTTTCGGTCATGCAGAACCTGCGCTTCTTCAGCAGCGCCTACCGCCTGAAGGGGGAGCGTCGCCGCCGCCGCATCGCCTGGGCGGTCGAGGAATTCGCCCTCGGCCCCGTTTCCTCGGCCACCAGCCGGGATCTGCCGTTGGGCTACAAGCAGCGCCTAGCCCTGGCCTGCGCGCTGATGCACGAACCCGACATCCTGTTTCTCGACGAGCCGACCTCGGGTGTCGATCCTTTGGCGCGGCGCGAGTTCTGGCACCGCATCAACGCCCTGGCCGAGGCCGGCGTCACCATTCTGGTGACCACCCATTTCATGGAAGAGGCGGAATATTGCGACCGCCTGGTGATCATGGCCGATGGACGGATCCTCGCCACCGGCGATTCGGAAAGCCTGAAGGAGCGCTTGCGCAGCAAGGAGCGACCGGATCCGACCATGGAGGACGCTTTCGTTGCCCTGATCGAGGCGGCGGGCGCGGAGAGGGCAGCATGAGGGACTCGCTCGGCCGCCTGCGCGGCCTGTTGCGCAAGGAGTTTCTGCAGATCCTGCGCGATCCGTCGGCCATCGCCGTCGCCTTCCTGCTGCCCGCCTTTCTCCTGCTGATCTTCGGTTTCGGAGTCAGCCTCGATGCGCATGATGTTCCCGTCGGCGTGGTCGTCGACCGCCCCGACGCGCTTGCCGCCAGCTTCACCGGCAAGCTGGCGAACTCGCCCTATTTCCAGCCACGGCCGTTCGCCACCATCGGCGAGGCGGAGAAGGCGCTTGCGGCCCATGAGGTAACGGCCATCGTCTGGCTGCGCGAGGACTTCACGCGCCGGGCGCTGTCGGGCGGCGAAGCGCCGCTCGGCGTGATCGTCAACGGAACCGACGCCAACAGCGCCCGCATCATCGAAGGCTATGTGCAACAGGCCTGGGCCAACTGGCTGCAAGCCGAAGCCGCCGAACGGGGTGCGCCGCCGCCAACGCCGGTCGCGGTGCAGCAGACGGTCCGCTTCAACCCCGCCGTCAGCAGCCGCGATTATCTCATTCCCGGGCTGATCGCCATGATCATGACCCTGACCGGCGCGCTGCTGACCGCCCTGGTCATCGCCCGGGAATGGGAACGCGGCACGCTGGAAGCCCTGATGGTGACCCGGGCGACCATCCGCGAGATCCTGCTCGCCAAGCTGCTGCCCTATTTTCTGCTCGGCATGGGTGGCATGGCGGCGTCGGTGATCCTGGCGGTGACAGTGTTCGACGTCCCGTTCCACGGCTCGCTGGCCGTATTGACTGCAACCTCGGCGGTGTTCCTGTTGGCCGCCCTCGGCATGGGCCTGCTGATCTCCAGCGTGGCGCGCAACCAGTTCGTCGCCGGCCAGATCGCCATCATCACCACCTTTCTGCCGGCCTTCATCCTGTCGGGCTTCATCTTCGACATCGGCAGCATGCCGGCCGCGGTGCGCCTCATCACCCATGTCGTGGCGGCGCGTTATTTCGTCGCGATCCTGCAGACCGTGTTCCTGGCCGGCGATGTGTGGGCGGTGATTTTGCCCAATGCGCTGGCCCTGGCGGTGATGGCGGCGATCTTCCTCGGCATCGCCCGGCTGAGCGCCCGCAAGCGGCTGGACTGACCGCCATGTGGCACCAGGTGCTTGCCCTGATCGTCAAGGAATTGCTCGCCGTCCTCAAGGATCGCAAGAGCCGGATGGTGCTGATCGGGCCGCCGCTGATCCAGCTGATGGTGTTCGGCTATGCCGCCACCTTCGATCTCGATCATGTGCCGATCGCCGTCTATGACGAGGATCTGAGCGCTGAATCCCGTGATCTGGTGGCCCGCTTCACCGGATCGCCGGTGTTCGAGCCGCTGGCATTCCTGCATAGCGCCCGCGACATCGACGGGCTGATCGACCAGCGCAAGGTGGCCATGGTGCTGTCCATCGATCGCCGCTTCACCCGCGACCTGCTGCTGCATCGCCCGGCCCGGGTACAGCTGATCGTCGACGGGCGCAATTCCAATACCGCTCTGCTGATCCTCGGCTACGCCAATTCTATCATCAGCGATTTCAGCCTGGGTTGGGCGAAGAGCCATGGCGGGCCGGTTCCTCCAGCCGTGCTGGAGATACGGGCGCGCTACAATCCGAATCTCAGCTCCCAGTGGTTCATCGTGCCCGGCATCGTCGCCGTGCTGACCCAGGTGGTTACCCTTCTGGTCATCGGCTTGTCAGTCGCGCGCGAGCGCGAGGCCGGAACCTTCGACCAGCTGCTGGTCACGCCGATGCGGCAGATCGATATCCTGCTCGGCAAGGGGCTGCCGGGCCTGCTGATCGGCGGCGTCGAGGCCTCGGTGATCATCCTGGCCGCCGTCCTGTGGTTTGCCGTACCGCTGCGCGGCGGCCTGTTGCCCCTTTACCTCGGGCTGTTCCTGTTCGTCGCCGCAGTCACCGGCATCGGTCTGATGATCTCGTCGCTCGCGGTCACCCAGCAGCAGGCGCTGCTCGGCGCCTTCCTGTTCATGGTCCCCTCGATCACCCTCTCCGATTTCGCCACGCCTATCGCCAATATGCCGCCGCTGATCCAGGACCTGACCCAGGTCAATCCCATGCGGCATTTCCTGGCGGTGGTGCGCGGTGTGTTTCTTGAGGGGGCGACGTTCCAGTCGCTTCTGCCGCATTACTGGCCGATGGCGGCCGTTGCGGCGGCCAGCCTGTTCACTGCCGGATGGCTGTTCCGACGACGGGTGTATTAGGGTTTCGCGGGACGATCAGGATCGGCAGATGTGTGGCCTTGCACACCGCTTCACTCAAGCGGAGGCCCAGCTTGGCGAGCGGCCAGTTGGCGTGATGCTGACCGAGGATTATCAAACTCGCCCGTTCTTCCTCGGCGACCCGGGCGGCTTCGGCATCCACTTCCCCGCATTCGACTCTCACCGTGATCTTGCCGGCCAGCGACTCCGGCAGAAGATATGCCATTTGCCCGATCGCTTCGGCGGCTCGACGCTCGTCGGCGCCGTCCGGGAGAACATGCAGCATCGCCGCGTGCTCGGCTTGACCGAAGAACCGGCAGGCGATCCTCATGGCCTCGGAGCACTCCTCCGTCAGATCGGTCAGCAGCAGGGCGGACCGCGCGCGTCCTGGGGCGCGGGCCCTTTTGCTGCGCGTCTCATCCCCCGACTGCCCGACACTTTTTCCAAGAGAACGGGGATATGGCTGCTGGCGATGACCTCCTTGGCGGTGCTGCCGATGACCAGATCGAAGGCCAGCGAATGGCCGTGGGAGCCGATGATCACGAGGTCGGCCCCGATGTCGTCGGCGACGGCAAGGAGTTGTTCTCCAGAACTGCCGAAGCGAATTCGTGCTTCGACGACCAAGTCTGCTTGCCGAAGCGGAGCGGCGCGGCGGCGCAGGAAATCCTCAAACATCTCGCCATAAGCGTCCGGCAGACCCCTGAGCGAGTTGCTTTCCAGGTCGCCGTTCTTTCCGCCCTTTCCGACCCGATCCGGCTGCGCAGCCTGGCGCTGATCGCCAAGGACCAGGAGCTTTGTGTCTGCGAACTGACCCACGCCCTCGGGGCAAGCCAACCCACGATCTCGAAGCATCTGGCAATTCTGCGCGAGGCCGGCCTGGTCAAGGATCGACGAAATGCCCAGTGGGTCTTCTACTCACTTACCGGCGACTTGCCGGCATGGAGCGCGCGCGTGCTGGCGGCCGCCGTTGAAGGAGTTTCGGTCACCGCCGGCCATGCCGAAGATGTCGAGCGCCTGAAGGGGATGACGCCACGGCCTCCGCGGACTCTGGTGGCGTGAGGTCATCCCCCCGGGTGACGACGTATTACGCCTCAGTCAGATCCAAGTCGACATACCCCAGCTATCGGCACAGTATCGACAAAGAGTAGAGGTTGTGCAGCCGTCAGGCGCTAATCTGATCGCCGATCCGACCGGTCGGAAAGCCCATCCAACACAAGCCGCAACGACTCCGTGCTCTCCGCCATCAGATCGAAGAGCGTCCCCTCCAGCCACCATCGGGCGGCGGTGCCGGCGACGAGGCTGGCGATGACGCCGGCGACTCGGCCGGGGTCGACGTCGGGACGGATTTCCCCACCCGCCCTGGCGTCATCGAGAAGGCGCGCCAAACGAGCCTCGAACCGCGCCAACAGGCTGGCCAGACTATCGCGCAACGGGCCATTCTCGATATTCAGTTCGGTAGAGAACAGGAGCATCGCAATCGCCGGCGTCCTGACGATCAGGTCGATCTGCCCGCAGACCAATGCTTGCAGGCGACACAACGCGGAGTCCGGTTCTCCCGCCACCGCCGGCCGGCATCGATCCGCCGTCTGTTCTGCCAGCCAAGTCGACGCCGCCATCCAAATGTCCATCTTTCGGGGAAAATGGCGGAACAGTGCGGCCTGGGTGACACCGAGCGCTTCGGCGATGGCCGCGGTGGTGACGCGATTCGGTCCGATGTCGACGGCCAGGCGCAACGCCGCCTCCACCGCTTCATTCTTCCGTTCCGCCGCTGTTTTGCGCATGACGATGTCGTGCCGATCGGCTGTTGAGGAAACGGAGGAAAAGCCGTCATACACCGAAATGCCGGCGCCGCAGGCCTTCGAGCTGCGGACCGATCCCTTCGGCCGGGCGGTTGGCGAACTGTTCATAATAGGGCCGGATCATCGGGATGAAGGTCGATGCGACCTGGGGGTCGAACTGGCTGCCGATTCCGGCTTCCAGCATCTCCAGCGCCGTCGACAAAGGAAATGCGGTCTTGTAGGGACGGGCCGAGACCAAGGCGTCGAAGACGTCGACGATGGCGAAGGCGCGCGCGGCGAGCGGGATCGCATCGCCCATCAAGCCGTCGGGATAGCCGGCGCCATCCAGGCGCTCGTGATGGTGACGCACCACCGGCAGGGCATCGGTGAACCATGCGAGGTCCGCCAAAAGCTGCGCGCCCAGCTCGGAATGGCGCCGCATGATGGCGAATTCCTCCGCGGTAAGCCTTTCTTCCTTCAACAGGATCCGGTCGGGAATTCCGATCTTGCCGACGTCGTGGAGGAAGGCCCCTTTCATCAGGGATTGGATCATCGGGCGGTCGAGGCACAGCGCCTCGCCCAGATGACCGGCGTAGAGAGCCACCCGCACATTATGGGCACTCGTGTCGTGGTCGCGCATGGCCACGGCATGACCCAGCATCTGCGCCGTGCGAATGCTCTGTTCGACAAGCCGCAGGACGCAGCCGCGTTGACGATTCGGCGGCGGGCGCGCCACGGCCGGTCACCCGGCGGTGCGCCGGATCGTGCCCGACAGGGCCGTTCCCGGCGCGACCGTATTGAACACGGTGCCGAACTTCTTGACGTTCTCGTGCAGCAACGCCAGCCGATGGTCGCTCTCGTCGGTATCGACAATGATTTCGTAAGTGATGGACTCCATGCCCGGCGGCACATCCCTGCGTACGCCGTTCATTCTCACCTCAAGCCCGCGCAGGCGGAACGTGAGGATGGGCGTCACACGCTCGATGCCCTTGATCATGCAGGCCGACAACGCCGCCAGCAGCAGTTCCGCCGGATTGAACGCATCCGCCCGACCCTGCATGTCCGTATCGAGGGCAATCGAAGCCTGTTTGCAATGCGCCACGCTGCCATGGGCGTCGACACGGCGCGTGTCGACGGAGAACGTCATCTTCTGGGGTGCCTCGTTCACGACCCTCACCTCGACAATCCCCGTTTCCCTGCTGTCCCCCGCAGTACGGGGGTCAACGGATGGTTTCGATGGCGAGGGCGATCCCCTGGCCGCCGCCGATGCACAGCGTCACGACGCCGCGCTTCAAACCGTCGCGCTTCATGGAATGGAGGAGACGGGTGGTGAGCACCGCCCCGGTGGCGCCGATGGGGTGGCCGTGCGCAATGGCGCCACCCTCGACGTTGACGCGTTCTTCGGCAAGGCCAAGTTCGCGATAAACCGCAAGGGCGATCGCGGCGAAGGCCTCGTTGATTTCGATGCGATCCACATCGCCGATCCCCCATCCGGCTCGCGTGAGCGCCTGCCGGACAGCCGGGATCGGCCCCAGGCCGAACATGCCGGGAGCCACCGCCGCGATGCCATAGGACACGAGGCGGGCCATCGGCGTCAGGCCGTTCCTGTCGGCCCAGTCTTCCCGGCAGACGAGCATCGCCGCCGCGCCACTGTTGAGGCCGGGCGCATTGCCCGCGGTAATTGTCCCATCCTTGCGGAAAGCGGGGCGCAGCTTGCCGAGGCTCTCCAACGTCGTGTCCGGCCGGTTGTGCTCGTCCCGCTGGAACAGGCTTGCCTTGTTTCGCTCGCGGATCTCGACCGGCACGATCTCCTCGGCGAATTTGCCGGCGGCCTGCGCCGCGGCGAAGCGTTGCTGCGAGCGTTCGGCCCAGCGGTCCTGATCCTCGCGGCTGATCTGACAGGACTTCACCAGATCCTCGGTATGCCACCCCGAGTGCTGGTCCGAGAAGGCGTCATTCAGGCCGTCCAGCAGCATGCTGTCGGCGATCTCGGCATGACCAAGACGATAGCCCCAGCGCCCGCCGGCCATCAGATAGGGCGCCTTGTCCATGTTCTCCATGCCGCCGGCGATGGCGCAGTCGGCCGTGCCGAGCATGATTTCCTGAGCCGCGGAGACGATCGCCTGGGCGCCGGAACCGCAGACCCGGTTGACCGTCATGGCCGGCACCTCGACCGGAAGCCCGCCATGGATGGCCGCCTGGCGGGCCGGATTCATCTTGTTGCCGGCCTGGATGACATTGCCCATGACCACCGTGTCGATCTTGCCCGGGTCGATTTTGCTCGCTGCCATGACGGCGCGGATGACCGTCGCTCCGAGGGCGGTGGCCGGTATTTCCTTCAGGCTGCCGCCAAAAGTGCCGATGGCGGAGCGGAGCGGAGTTGCCAAAACAATGGCGCGGCCGGGCATCTCTCGTCCTCCTTGGGCATCGCCAGACTTCAACCGAGGCTAACGGGCGCGATCCATGACCGCATTAACTTATATCATGTTCCCGATTCCGCGGTGCCATCAGGCGTCCATCCCGTATCGCCTCATCTTTTCCAACGGGCTGCGACCACATCGCGCCGGCTCTGATGTCGAAGCGCTTCCTTTGCACCTGTTCCGGCGGCCATGGAACCGCGAGACAGGGACTGATACGCTACGTGCTCGTGTGGGATGGGTGGAATTCGAAGGAGACTGGAATGGTCCGGACCAGATTTCTGTTCACGTTGGCTTTATTCACACTCTTGTGCGGAATCCTTCCCGCTTGCTCCCTTTTGGAGCCCTGCAGGTCCGCCGCTTGCGCCGACGATGCCAGGATTTCTTCAGACGTTCAGGCTCAGCTGCGCGCCCGTCCCGCGCTCAGGGCCAATCGGATTGACGTCCAGACCATCGATCATGTGGTGTATCTGAGCGGCCAAGTCGATTCGGATCTCGAATCCCGCCAAGCGGAAGCGATCGCTTCCGACGTTCCTGATGTCAAAAGAGTCGTCAATATGATCACTGTTCTGGGAAATGCATATTGACTGCAGCCGGCATCCGATTTCAGGGCCAGGCGCGGAATAGCCGCGCCTAGTTCTGAGACAAGTGAGCCAGTCGGAGTTCAGAAGTTGAACCGCGCGCCGACCATCGGCGAGACAGCGTTGTTGTAGGCAAAGCCGGCTTCCATGCCGCCCATGACATGCGAGTACATCACGCCGCCATAGACGTCGAACCTCTTGGTGATCGCATAGTCGGCCATGAGGGACAGGACGTTCTCGTCGCCGCCGCAGGCCCCGTTGGTCTCGCACGAGCCCAGCCCCTTGCCAGTAAAATCGTTCTGCCACTGATAGTAATAGGCACCGGTCAAGCTGAACTGCGGGGTGAAGGCGTACTTGGCGCCAGTCCACGCAATCTGCAGGATCTCACTGCCGGCGGCGTACGCTCTGTTGTTGACCTGCAGGAGGTACCCGCCGATGTCGGAGGCCCCGTTGAACAGGGAGTGGGTCGGGTCTTGATAGGTGATGTGCTCGTAGCCGCCGTATACGGTCGCCTTCGCGAACGCGTACTTGGCCATCAGGGCCGCCGCTGTGTTGTCCGAAACGTTGGCCGCCATGTAGGTGTTGTTGGCCAGCGTACCGGCGGGATTCGACGCCAGATGGATGGCGTCCTTCACATGGGAGTAGCTGGCGTCAACCGAAAAGCCGCCCCAGGTCGTGCCGATGTCGAACTGTTCGGCGCCGAAGGTGTTGTTGCCGTAGCCATCGAGCGCGGCCAGCGCGATGAAGTGAACGGGGCCGACGTTGACGAAATAACGCGCCGCGTTGTCCAGACGGGCGTCCTGTGTATCGCCGCCGCCATTTGCGGCACCCGCCCAGCCGATCAGCGAGAAGGCATACGAGCCGCCCATAGGATCGTAAGTAAGGATGTTGTCAAGCAGGAGACTGTCCAGGCGGCCGGCAGTGAAGCGGCCGTAGGTGCTGGAATCCACGCCGAAATAGGCTTCGCCATTGAAGAACTGCCCGGCCCGGCTGCCGTCGGCGTTCGCGGTCTGATTGCCCAGCGCGACGCCGTTATTCTGCTGCATCGACTTGACCGCGTCGGACAAGTCACCGGACTGCGGGTTGAACCCGGTCTCCAGCTTGGCCACGACACTGAGGTCGTTGGTGAGCGGTTCTTCGACCTTGATGCCGATCTTGGATTGGCTGAGGCCGCTGGGGGTTATGCCGAAGACGGACCTAGTGCTGTTCTTCTGAACCAACTCGTTCACACCGGGGTAGAAGTAGTCGTTGAGCGGCGCGCCGTGATTCTGGTAGCTCACGCCCATGTCGATGGTGCCGTAGACGGTGATGCCGTTCCATGTCAGGTTGGTGTCTCCATTGAGATACTTTTTCAAGATCTCGGCGGAGTCGGCCGACTTGTCCACGTTCGCTTTCGACCCAGATGCGTTCATTTCATCGATCTGATGTTGCAGGCTGTCGACCTTCTGCTCTAATTGCAAAGTCTTGTCGTCAGCATGCGCAGCACTAGCCAAGGAAATTAAGGCCGCTGCAGAGAGCAGATACTTTCTCACGATTTGAAACTCCGCTATTTATGATTCAGCGATGGATCCATTGCATTGGATGGACGCCGTCCGGCTAGGGCTAGGTTGGGCCGGACAACTCGCAGAGAAAAATAAAATGTTGTTTATTGAAACTCGCTGACCGATGCCTTTGCTGCCGCATAACTCGTGTAACTTCCGGGAATTGCGCCTCATTCAAGAGGCGTTAAATATTATTTCGCAATATTGTTCAGTTGCGATTTTTGACTGCGTGTGACATCGTCGCTACACATTATTGAGGTTTCATTGAGTTTATGTTGAGGTTTCTTTGAAGCATGTAGAGTGGAGATGGCCGATATTCGGGCGATAAACTGCCACCGTTATCCAATCTGCGGTCCTGCGTACGACCGGAACCCGCGGCGGAACGGATGGCGATGCGGCAGCCATAGCCTTGAATGCCATAGCCCACTTTCCCATCGGACGAGAATTCTTCGGTAACGGGTTGAGCCCGGAGCGGTCCATTCGGTCACGCTGCGTCGCGGGGCGGGAGGGGGGCGAGGTGGCGGCTGGTCTCGTCCCGGCAAGGATTTTGCTGCTCAGGTGAGAATGGCTATTCCATTCCACCTTCCGATTAGGCGTCCATCCCGTATCGCTTCATTTTCTCCCACAGGTTCTTGCGGGAGATGCCAAGCGCCTCGGCCGTCCGGGCGACTGCGCCGCCATGGCGGGCGAGGGCGGCGCGAATGGCGGCGCGCTCGGCTTCTTCGACCGCGGTCTTGAGATCGACCGGTACCGGCTGCGGATCGGGTTCCGTTATCAGGTGGTGTGGCTCCACCTGCGGCCCGTCGCCGAGAGTGACGGCGCGGGCGACGATGCGGCGCAGCTCGCGTCCGTTGCCGGGAAGGGGGAGGCCGGCGAGGTAAGCCTCGGCATCCCGCGAGAACCCGGTGACGCGCTTGCCCGCTTCGCCGGCCGCCTGGGCCAGGAACAGGCGGGCGAGACGCACGATGTCGTCGGGGCGCTGGCGCAACGGCGGAACCCGGATCTGGACGACGTCCAGGCGCCAGAGCAGGTCCGGCCGCGGGGCGGCACTGTCCCGCTGGCCGTCGGTCGCATGGGCGGCAACGACCCGCAGATCGCCATGCCATCGGCCGATGCGCTGGATGAGGAGCGCCTGTAGGCGCTCGGGCAGTTCCGCCACTTCGGTCAGGAACAGCGTGCCGCCGACAGCGCGCTGCACTGCCGAATCGAAGGCCTCGGCGATCTCGCCGTCGTTCTCCCACGGTGCGCAATCGCATTTGACGAAAGGGCCGCCGGCACGGTGGCTGTTGTAATGGATCATCGCCGCAACCTGCTTCTTGCCGGTGCCGCGCTCGCCGGTGATCAGCACCGGCGTGTCGGTGCGGCGCAGCCGGCCGACGGTACGCTCAATGCGCAGGATGGACGGATCCCGCCCCAACAGGCCCGATCCGAGGCGGAACCGCTCGTCGGAAGGCTCGCCGCCCAGACGCATGTCGGCCAGGGTGGCCAAGGCGCGGCGGATCAGTGCGACGAATTCCGGCAGGTCGAACGGCTTTTCCAGATAGTCCACAGCCCCCGCCTTGACCAGCGCCACGGCGTCGGCAACCGAGCCGTAAGCCGTCATCAGGACGAACGGTAGGCCTGGGTGAATGCGCGAGATCTCGCGGAACAGGTCGCTACCCAGCCCGTCGGGAAGGCGGATATCGCTGACCACCAGATCGATGCTGCCGGTGCCCAGCCACCAGCGGGCCTCTGTCAATGTCGGCGCTCCGATTGCCGCGATGCCTTCCAGCTTGAGGCGGTCGAGCAGCGACACCAGCATGATCTCGTCGTCCTCGACGACGAGGACCTGCAGGCGGCCGCGGTCATTGTTGAGCCGGTCCATCGCCCCTCCTTTCGTAGGGAACGCGGATGGAGAAGCGGGTGCCGGAGCCTGCTTCACTCTGCACGTCGATGGTGCCGCCCATCGCCTGCAGCAGGCGGGCGGTGATCCACAACCCTAGCCCGGTTCCTTCCGGCTTCGACGAAAAGAACGGATCGAAGATGCGGGGCAGGTTTTCCGGAGCGATGCCGATTCCGTCGTCTTCGACCGCCATGCGAAGAAACCGCTCATCGGCAATGACCGCCGCGAAGCGCAACCTTCCGCCCGTTGGCATCGCGTGGATGGCGTTCTCGACGAGGTTGAGCACCACCTGTTGAATGCGTGGTCGATTCACCTGCACCGAATCGGGGACGTCGTTATTCCAGTCGAGGACAATATTGCGATTGGCAATGCTGGCCAGGATCTGTTCGCGGATTTCGTCCAGCCGTGCCGGCTCGCTGGCCTCGGAGGCGTTCTCAGCCCGCTGTTCGATCAGCAGATCCCGCACGATGGCGCGTATCCGCAGGAGGCCGCGTTCGATCAGCGGCAGGTAGCGCTCGATCAGCCGAGGCTCTTCCGGGTGATCGCGGATCGTCGAGATGCAGTTGAGGATCCCTGCCAGCGGATTGTTGACCTCATGGGCGACGCCGGCGGCGATGCGCCCCAAGGCCGCCGCCTTCTCGCTCTGCGCCAGTTCGCGTTCCAGCCGCTGCTTCGCCGCCACCTCCTCGGCCATGCGGTTGAAAGCCTCGCCCAAACGGGCGATTTCGTCGCCCCCCTTCAGCATCAGCGGCACATGCTCGCCCCGCCCCATCCGCGCCATCGACTCGGCCAGCTGCTTCAGGGTTCGGACCGCACCGAGCGACAGGATGATTCCGACGAGACTGCCGACGGCCGCCAGGGGGAGGGTCCGACTGACGACAATCATTGTCGCTTCCCGCGTCGCTTCGGCTAGCTGTTCGGTTGACAGTCGCACCCTGGCGACGCCGAGGCGCTTCTCGGCCACCGAGATGGGGGCCACCCCTTCGATGAACCGTCTCGCCGGATCCTCGAACGCCGTGGGGCCGGTTACGGTCATCGCCGACGCCAGCGACCGGCGCTCGGCGTCGTCATGCACGGCCAGCGGTAGGCCGATTGGGTTCCGCTCAGGCTGCAGATGGGCGACGACCAATCCGTCCGTGTCCAGCACCATGATGGTGAGGATTGTCTTCCGGTTGGCATCGCCTTCCGCGGCGGTTTGTCGCACCAGCCGGTAAATTGGCCAGATATCGTTGCGCAGCATCGGCTCGCCCGCCTCGGTGGCGACCCAGCGCGCCAACAGCCTCGCCTGGCCGGCCAGAGCGTCACGCAAGGCGTCGCGATCCTTCTTCGCGACGCCCACCCCGATGACCGTCGCCACGCCGACGACGACCAGACAGACGATGACGGCCAGTTTGGTCGACAGGCTCCAGGCCGACGGATGGACCAGCTTCATCGCGGCATATTTTGGCTCTGGACATGCAGCTGCGCTTGAAGCGAGCGCTGCAACACCTCCCGAACGCTGTCGTAATGGGACAAGGGTACGGCGGCGAAGCGATCCAGCATCAGCGCCTGCAGCAGGTTTCGTCCCTCGGGGTCGTCTGTCATGGCGAACAAGGCGGCGGTGAATTTTCGGCGGAGTGCCGGCTCGATGCCGCGGCGCGCCACCATCGGCGGGAAGCCGAATTGCCCCGAGCGGTCGATGATCTTGGTCCGATCGGCGATTTCCGGCCGCATGGCCGCCATGTACTCCCACACATAGGAATCGACGGCGGCGCCATCGGCCACTTTTTCCGCCACCGCCTCGATCGCCTGCCCGTGGTCCCAGGTAAAGAAGCTCAAACGGAAAAAGTGGTCGGGATCATGACCGCTGTCCCGCAGCATGGCGCGGGGAACCACATAGCCGCTGAGCGAATCGGGATCGGCGAAGGCGAAGGATTTGCTTTGCAAGTCGGCCAGCGTTTCGGCCGGGCTGTCGCGGCTGACGATGATGAGGGATCGATAGTACGGCTCCCCATGGAAGACCGGCGCGGCGACAAAATCGGCGATGCCGGCGTCTTCCGCTTGGAGGAAGGAATAGGCGCAGACCCAGGCGAAATCCAGCTCGCCCGCCCGCAGCATCTCGAGGGTGTCGTGGTAGCTGCGCCGCTGCACGAATTGCACCGACCGGCCGAGCCTTTTCGTCAGATAGGCCGCCCAGCGATCGTAAAAGGGAAGCTTGTCGCGCACCGCCGCGGCGGTGAGGGCGATCCGCACCGGCGCCTCGCCGGCCAAGCCGCTTACCGGCCACACCGCAGTCAGCGCCAGCAACCCGAGGGTGCTGCGCCCGAATCTACGGCGGGTGACGCCATCGCCCCCGCCTCGGACCTGTGGCCAGAAATTCATAAAGCCACTCTACCACTCCTGCCTGCCGAGGGGTACGGGTTTATGGAATTGGCAAGCTAGGTGATGTTACCAGATGGTAACGGAACCAGAATCGGAACATAAGTGTCATTATCAATGTAATATTGATGGTGTATTTGTCGCATATATGGTTACGTACCGGTAACGGGCATTTCTGCGCAATGGAGTTATTGTGTGCGCACGAGAAAAAATATCTTGCGGCGCAAATTCTTCGCGGCGCAGTATACCCGCACTTTTTTTATGGAAAGATGCGCAGCCGGCAGGGCAAAGCCTCGGCCCGGCCGGCCTTGACGGTTTAACGAGGGGGATTAGGACATGACGAAAGCGGATTCCCGTCCACAGCCCGATACCACGCGGAGGGACTTGCTGCGGCATCTGACCGGTGTCGTCGCCGGCTCGGCGGTTCTGGCGGCGGCGACAGCGGCAGGTGGTGCTCCACCCAACCAGACCGTGATCGCCCCCGAGGGCGGGTTGGATTTTGCCGACGGCCATGACGCCACCGCCTGGGCCTTCATCGATCGCAATGGCGGAGTTGCCTTTGACGGATCGGCAGGCCACCGCTGGGCCATGCTGGTCGACCTCAGGAAATGCATCGGCTGCCAGGCTTGCACGGTTGCCTGCAAATTCGAGAACAATGTGCCGGACGGCGTCTTCCGCACCCTGGTGACGGATGTCGAACTGGCCCGTTATCCCGATACCCGGCGGGGTTTCCTGCCGCGGCTGTGCAATCACTGCGAACGGCCGTCCTGTGTCGAAGTCTGCCCGGCGGGAGCCACCTGGCAGCGAAAGGACGGCGCGGTCGTGGTCGATTACGACCGCTGCATCGGCTGCGGCGCCTGTGTCGACGGCTGTCCCTACGATGCGCGCTTCATGAACCCCGTCACCGCGACGGCCGACAAGTGCAACTTCTGCGCCCAGAGGATCGATCAGGGACTGCTGCCGGCCTGCGTCGAGACCTGCGTCGGCGGCGCGCGGCAGTTCGGCGACCTGGCCGATCCCGCCAGTCCGCCGGCGCGCGCCCTGCGCCAAGACCCGGTCCAGGTGCTGAAACCGCAGACCGGCAACCAGCCGACCGTCCTCTATATCGGCTTGCCCGATGCTTTGCAGAACGATCTCCCCGGCACCCCCGTCCTGTGGTCCCGGCAGCGAATCGCCGCCGGCAAGGCCGCCACCGATTGGCAGGGGAAGGAGTAAGCGATCATGGAACCGCATGAGGTCTATTGGGAATACATCAACGTCGTCCATCAGCGGCCGTTGACCCCCTTGCTTGCCAATTACTCGGCGATGGTCGGCATTGCCGGGGCGATCTTCCTGTTCTGGGGCTGGGCGCGTCTGCGGCCGGTGGAAAGCGACGGGGCTGAGCGCCGTTTTGCCTTGCCGGTCGCCGTGGCGTTGATGATTGCCGGCCTCACCAATCCCATTCTCGAAGTTCTCCAGCCGGGCCGCGTGATGAACATGTACCTGTTCGGCTGGGATGTTGCCGGCTCGGCGATCATCAAGTTCGGCGTCACCCTCTTGCCGCTGTTCGCCTTGCTGTGCTGGTGGCTGGGAGCCGCCGCCCTGCGGCCGGAGATCGAGGCGGCGTTGCATGGCCGTCCGGCGGCCGTATCCGCTGCCGGCGACCTGCTGACGCTGTGGGTGCGCCACTTCGACCCGCTGGCCGCTTCCTGCTGCCGCAAGGCGATAATTTCGCTCGGGCTTCTGCTCGCCGTGTTCGCCATTCTGTATTCGGGCGTGTTCCTGATGACCGAGCATGGCATCGTTTTCTGGGACAGCGCCTTCCTGCCGGTGGTGTTCTTTGCCAGCGCCGTCGCCGGTGGCGCCGGGATGCTGGGGCTGATTGTTCCGCTGGGCCGGCATCTGACCGGCAACGCGGGCGAGGAAACCGCATCCGGCCCCTATGCCGGCCTGTTGGCGGCGTCCGTTGCCGGCGGTGCGCTGTGGCTTCTGTGGCTGCAGTTCACCGGACATTTCGGGTCCGTGGAAGTGCGCCGCGCGCTGGATCTGGTGAACGGTTCCCGCCGCGGTCTGGCCTGGGGATGGTGGTTCGGCTTGGGGGCCGTTCTGCCGACGCTGCTGCTGGCCGTCTCCCCCCTGCGGCGCATTGCCCTGTTCCGCTACATTGCGTCCGCCGGCGCTGTCATCGGCGCCTTCGCCCTTCGCTTCGCCGTCCTCGAGATCGGTCAGGCCGTACCGAAATCCGGCGCCGGTCAATATCTCTACGCACCGCCGGCGGGGATGCTGAGCGACCTGGTCCTCAACTGGGTCTATTTCGTCGGCTGGATCGCGCTGTTCTGGCTGCTGCTGCCGTACCGGGTTCGCGCTCGGGGCGCCGCGACGACCATCGCTTGAGAGGGTAATATTATGTCTGACAAGAAAGGATTCCTGCCGGTCAGCCGTCGCGGCCTGCTGTCGGCGCTGGCGGTGGGCGGCATCGGTGCCGGCCTGGTGGGATTTCGCGATACCCTGATCGACGCCGCCCTGTTCCGTCGCCGCGGCAAGGGGGCACTGCATCCGATCTACGGGCGGTCCGACACGCCGGAATGGCTGCACGACGCGGCGACCGGCGGCCTGAAGCCCAACCCAGACTGGACGTTGCGGCACACCGTCGACCTGCAATGCCACAGCGAATGCGGCCTCAGGGTGAAGATCGACCGCAAGACCGGGCGGATCCAGCGGATCTTCGGCAATCCCTACCATCCCCACACAAGGATGGCCTACGCCGACCTGAACACGCCGCTGCGCGACACCGCGAAATCCCCGGGCACCGTCTGCGCCCGGGGCAACGCCGGCATCCAAACGGCGTTCGATCCCTACCGCATCACCGTTCCGTTGAAGCGCACCGGCCCGCGCGGCAGCGGCCAATGGCGGCCGATCGCCTGGCAGCAGCTGCTCGACGAAGTGGTCGAGGGCGGCAAGATCTTCGCCGACACCGGCGATCCGGTCAGTGCCGACATCGAGGTCCTGGGCTTCCGCGGGCTTTACGCCAAAGGCGGCGAACCGATGGATCCGCAAGCCCCGGAACTGGGCCACCGCACCAACGGCCTGCTGTTCCAGGGCGGGCGCATCGTCGGCAGCCGGCTGGAGTTCGCCCGGCGTTTCTGGAAGTCTTTCGGCAGCGTCAACTGCTTCGAGCATATCAATGTCTGCGAAGTCAGCCACCACGTCGCCACGGGCATCGTCTATCCCGGCAAGCACATGCTGAAGCCGGACGTGCGGGAAGCCAAGTTCATCATCTATTGGGGCACGCAGCCGGGCGATGCCAACTTTCCCATGCAGACGTTGGGAAAATACACGGCGGACGCCCGCTCCAGGCCGGACGGTCTGAAATATGTGGTGGTCGACCCGTTGCTCGGCCGCGGCGGAGTCATCGGCGACCGGGCCAACTGGATCCCCATCAAGCCGGGCACCGACGGCGCCATGGCCATGGCGATGATCCGCTGGATCATCGAGCAGAAACGCTACGACGCCGGCTATCTCAGCCATCCGAACCAAAAGGCGGCGGAAGCGGCCGGCGAGCTGTCCCATACCGACGCCACCTGTCTGGTCGTCGTCGACCCCGCCCATCCGCGCGCCAACGCCTTCCTGTCCGCCGACGACGCCGGCTTGGGCAAGGCGGAAGGCGAGGGCGAAGGCATCGTCATCGACGCCGCCACCGGGCGGCCGGCCAAAGCCGGCGAAGCGGCGGCGGGTACCCTCGACTATAGCGGTACGGTGAACGGCATCGCGGTCAAGACCGCCTTCACCCTGCTGCGGGAGTCGGCGCAAAGCCTGGAGCTGGCCAAGTATGCCGAGATCTGCGGCGTGCCCGAAGAACAGATCGTCGCCCTGGCCCGGGAATTCACCAGCCATGGCCGCAAGGCGGTGAGCGAAGCCTATCGCGGCGTCGTCAAGCACCCCAACGGCTACTACAACTGTCTGGCGGTGCTGACGCTGAACCTGCTGGTCGGCAATCTCAACTGGACCGGCGGCGGCACCCTGGGCGGCGGCGGCTACGGCTATAAGAAGGGGCCCTACGACGTCATGGCTCTTCCCGGCGCCGAAGGACGCGCCTTTGGAGTCAAGCTATCGCGCGAAGAGGCGCATTACGAGGACAGCTCGGAATACAAGGCCAAGGTGAAGGCCGGGCAGAATCCCTATCCGGCAAAACGGCCGTGGTTCCCCTTAAGCTTCGAGATCTATACGGAACTGTTGCCCTCGGCGGTGCAGAAATACCCCTACGGGGCGGACATCCTGATCTGGCATATGGCGACGCCGTTCTACAGCGTGCCGAGCCAGGGCAACGAGGATTTTGTCAAGGCGGTGAAAGATCCGAAGAACATCCCATTGATCATCGCCTCCGATATCGTGGTCGGCGACACCAGCATGTATGCCGATTACATCATCCCGGATGGCAGCCACCTGGAATCCTGGACCCATATCGATACTCATGTGACGACGCTGACGGCCGGGACGGGCGTGCGCTGGCCGGTGATCGATCTGGTGCAGAAGACCGAGGACGGCCGGCAGATGTGCA
The DNA here is from genome assembly GCA_021793155.1 of Pseudomonadota bacterium. Lineage (GTDB taxonomy): Bacteria > Pseudomonadota > Alphaproteobacteria > Rhodospirillales > Magnetospirillaceae > DUZF01. The sequence continues at coordinate 111,267 of JAJYTF010000012.1, forward strand.
TCGAGGAGCTGCTGATCGACATCGGCAAGCGCCTCGGCATGGTGGGCTATGGCGACAAGGGCATCCCCGATTCCGGCGGCAATTACTGGCCGCTCAACACCAAGGAGGACTGGTATCTCAAGGCTACTGCCAACGTCGCCTTCGCCAAAGGCCTGGGCGGCGACGACGTCCCCGAAGCCACGGCCGAGGAGATCGCGGTCGGTGATCTCCAGATCCTGCAGGATCGCTACCGGAACGCCTTGCGCCAATCGGAATGGCCGAAGGTCCTGGGCGTCATGGCCCGGGGTGGCCGGTTCGAGCCGCACAATCAGGCCCGTGACGGCGACAAACTGCGACACCGCTTCACCAAGACCCTGCATATGTACGGCGAGGAGGTGGCGCTCACCCGCGACAGCATGAGCGGCGCCAGGTTCCGCGGCACCCCGGGCTGGACCGAACCGACGACGGCGCTGGGCAAGCCGCTCGACCAGCTCGATGACTTCAACGCCTGGCCGTTGACCATCATCACCTTCAAGGGGGCCTTGCAAAGCCACTCGCGGCTCAGTTCCAACTATGTCATCCGCCAACTGGTGCCGGACAACGGCATCCAGATCGCCGCCGCCGATGCCGAGCGCTTCGGCATCCGCAACGGCGATGCGGTGTGGGTGGTGACGCCGGAAGGACGGCGCAAGGGCTTCGCCCGCGTCCGCCAGGGCTTGCGGCCGGGGGTCATCGCCTATGAAGTGGGTTATGGCCATTGGGGCTACGGCGCCACCAACTACCAGATCGACGGCAAGCGGGTCGAGGGCGACAAGGTCCGCCGCGCCGGCATTCATCTGAACCCCATCCTGCGCCGCGACCCAGATGTGTGGCAGATGTCGCTGATGGACCTGGTGGGCGGCAGTGTCGTGTTCTTCAACACGCGGGCCCGGCTGGAGAAGGATACGGACCATGTCTGAGGCGTCCCTGTCCGGGCGTCTGGCCGCCGCGGCCGCACTCCTGTTGCGGCCGCCGCAAGCCGACACCCTCGCCCTGCTGTCAGCCGCCTGCCAGGTCGACCTCGACCCTCGGGTGGCGCGCCAGGATTTCTACGACATCCTCTGCGTCCCCCAGTCGGGCCGCTATGTTCCGCCCTATGCACATGTCCTGGCGCAAGGGCGGCAAGTCGATGAGTACCGCCACTTTCCGCAGGCCCGCTATGATGGCGGCGACGGCTTGCGGCCCTGGTACGACGCCGTCGGCTTCGATCCGCTGTCCCTCGACGTCGACCCGATGAACCAGGGGCCGCACCGCCCCCTCGACCATGTCGGCTATGTCCTGGCCTTCGCCGCCGGATTGGCCGAGGCGGCGGAAAGCAGCGAGACGGCCCGCGGCTGCGCCGTCGGCTTCGTTGCGGAATGCCTGGGCGACTGGATCGACGGTTATGCCGATCTGCTGGCCAGGTCTGAAAGCCGGTACATCAATCTGGTGGCCGGGGCGTTAGCCGAGGCGGTCGCCGAATTGAGGGAAAGGCATGGGGAGGGTCATGGGCCATGGTTCGACGACGCGATGTCTTCGTCAGCCGCCGCCGCATCCTGAGTGCGTTCCTGTTCGGCACCATCGCCCTGCGGATGAGTGACCGGACGGCAACGGCAGCGGCCACCCTAACCAAGGAAATGGCCGGTTACAAGACGCAGCCGAGCGGCAGGAAATCCTGCGCCGACTGCAGCCATTTCATTCCCGGCGGAAAGCCGGAGGAGGATGGCCGCTGCGCCGTGGTGGAGGGCGCGATCAGTCCGCACGGCTCCTGCACCGTCTGGTCCCCCCGCAAGCCGGTCGAGGGATGCTGATGGCGCATGGCAGAGCAGCGAAGGGCGAGACACCCATGGCGGCACAAATGCCGTCGTGGCGGGCCGTCCTGAAGTCCCCGATGAGGATATCCGCTTCCGAAAAGCTCCAATGCGAGTTGGCGAGCCGCCAGGCGGAGGAGCGGCAAACATTGGCGGTCAAGCAGGACGAGGAATGGGCTGCGCTGTGCCGGAAGCATAGGCTCGAACGCAAGAGACTGGGGGATAAATGACGGTACTCCTCCGCGACCGGGACGAGCTGTCACAATGAGAGATTCGTTCGGACGCACGATCACCTATTTGCGCCTCTCGGTGACCGACCGGTGCAATTTACGTTGCGTCTATTGCATGGCCGAAGACGCGATGTTCCATCCGAGGGCCGAGGTGCTAAGCCTGGAGGAACTGGAACGACTGGCCGGCGCGTTCATCCGCCTGGGGGTACGCAAACTGAGGCTGACCGGTGGAGAACCGTTGGTCAGGCGCGGGATCATGAGCCTAATCGAGCGGCTGAGTGTCCATTTACGGGACGGCCGGCTCGACGAACTGACCATGACCACCAACGGCACGCGGCTTGCGGGCTATGCACGAGATCTGGCTGTGGCGGGGGTTCGCCGCGTCAACGTCTCTCTCGACAGTCTGGACCCGGGGGCATTTCGCGGCATCACTCGCTTCGGCAGTTTGGCCCGGGTGCAGGAAGGCATCGCCGCGGCCAAGGCGGCTGGCCTGGCGGTCAAGATCAACACCGTGGTGCTGAAGGGCGTCAACGAGGCGGAGATTGATCGACTGATCAGTTGGTGTGGCGAACAGGACTGCGACCTGACGCTGATCGAGGTCATGCCGCTCGGAGAAATGGCGCATGCCGGCAGGGGCGGGTATCTGCCCCTCGGCGAGGTGCGCCGCCGACTGGAGCGCCGCTGGACCTTGGAGCCGTCGCCGCTGAGCACTGGTGGGCCTGCCCGTTTTGCCCGGGTGGCGGAGACTGGGCGGATGGTGGGCTTCATTACCCCCAGAAGCCATGGTTTTTGTGCCGGCTGCAACCGCGTGCGGGTGACCTGCAGCGGCAGCATGCATTTGTGCCTGGGGCGGGAGGACACCGCCGATCTGCGAACTCCATTGCGCGCCAGTGAAGGCGATCAGGCGCTGGAGGCGGCCATTTTGCAAGCCGTTTCCCACAAACCAAAAGGCCACGAATTCGTTATCGATCGGTATGAGCGGCCACCCATTAGCCGCCACATGAACGTGACGGGCGGTTAGATCGTCCCATGCCTGCCGAATCGGTTGACTGTCGCGATGGAGACCCCAATGCGCACCAGCAGTTACCCGCAAGTCATTGCATCCTTCGATGCGGAATTCCGCCAGCTGGAACAACTAATTCACCGACTCGCCGAACTGGGCCGGGAACACCTGCTGTCCGCTGCACGGCTATCCGTCCTCGGCGATCCCGGCGTTCCGCAGGCGGCCTTAGCCCAAAGCAAGGTGATTGACGAAATCGAGAAGCAGATCAAAGCGGCTTGCGTGCGGCTTGCCACCGGTCAGGAGGAGGCAAGCCCGTGCCTTAGCCTTGGCAGCAGCGCCTTTGTGAGCAAATTGCCGTGCGGAGCCCAGCACGCGCCGCCTACCCCCGGCCGATTGCAGAGTGAGCGTTCCAATCAGACAACAGGCAGGATCGACGCGGGCGCCGTCCAAATTGACCTCGAGAAGGTAACGGTCACGAGAAATGGCCGTTTCATTCACTTGGGACCGACGGAATACCACCTTTTGTGCGTGCTTGCCGGCAATCCCGAGCATGTATTTGGGCGTGACAAACTTCTCGAACTGGTCTGGCAGCCGCAGAGCGCCGTCGAATATCGCATTGTCGACGTTCACATTGCGCGGCTTCGCCGTGCCTTGAACGCTCCGGGCGAGCCGAATTTGATCCGTACGGTGAGAAGCCGCGGCTACGCCTACAGCGAACAAGATTACCTCTACCCGTGGCCCGGCAGCAGTGTCCGGCGGTGAGGACGATCACGTCAAATCGGCCAGCCGTTCGTTGGGCAGCCTGCAACTTCAGCGTTTGGCGCTGAAGCCGGGAAAACCGTTGGCGTTCGGCGAGGTCAAAGGCGTCCCGTTTCTGGGGCTTCCCGGCAATCCAGTAGCGGTGTTGGTCGCCTTTATCTTGTTCGGTCGCCCGCTCACCCCCCTTGCAGCCGCGGTTACGGCCGCCCGGCCATCGGGGTGGCATTCGTTTCCACTCTTGGCAGGTCTGCCGGCGCTGCCCAAATTAGGGAGAGAGCGTCGTGCTGCGAGAGTCCTATGCCTGACGTTTGGTTCGATACTTGCGCCGTGACGTGTCCCGCCTGCGGGCATGTTCAGTTGGAAGAGATGCCGGGCCAACTTTGGGCGTTGAAATGCAAAGGCTGCGGCGTCGTGATGCATCCACCGAAAGGGGAGTGCTGCGTCTTCTGTGCCTACGGCAACGTTCCCTGTCCCGACGCCCAGATTGCCGGTTCCTGCTCCTGCGGCAGCGAAGGGGCGTGATCGAGGCTGTTTTTGCCGCGGGGGAGAAACTTCGGGGCGAACCGGGGGTTGGAAGGCGGCCGCGGATCACCATCATATTGGACGGATTTAGTGAGCCGTGGGGGTGGTATGTTCTTAAGTCGCTTCAAGCAACCCGAGCGGGTAAAGCTGTATCAAAGCCTGCGCAAGGCCCATCACGAGGTGCTGGCACGCGGCGCTCCCACCGGCCGGGGCACCCGCTACGTCGCCTATTCCCGCGGCTGCGGTGGCGGCGCCAGTTTCCTGGTGCGCGAAGAGGCCGAGGATGGACGCTGCCACGCTTACGCCGTGCTGGCTCTGTACGAAGAGAGCGGCATCGAGGAGTCCAGCTTCGCAACTTGTGCCGAGGCCATGGATTTTGTCGCCGCCGCCGTGAAAGAGTTGCGCCGGCGGTAGTTCCCAAGACCTCGGCGCCCGGCTGAGGCACACCGCACCAGAGGAGACGAGAACTGGAATCCGTGAATCTGGCGCACATCGCCGCGCGCACACTGGAGCATTACGACGGACGGGCTGAACAGTTCTGGCAGGGCACCTGCGACCACGACGTCAGCCAAAACATCGACGCCCTGCTGCGGCATATCGAGGGACCGCCGCCCTTCGCCATTCTCGACTTCGGCTGTGGGCCGGGGAGGGACCTCAGGACCTTGACCGATCTTGGTCATCGGGCCGTCGGCGTCGAGGGCGCTCGGCAGTTCGTCGCCATGGCGCGCAGCTACAGTGGCTGCGAGGTCTGGCATCAGGACTTCTTCAAGCTCGATCTGCCCGATCAGCGATTCGACGGAATCTTTGCCAACGCATCGCTGTTTCACGTTCCCACCGCCATCTTGCCGCGCGTTCTGTCCGAATTGCGCGCCACGTTGAAGCCGCAGGGCGTGCTGTTCACTTCGAACCCGCGAGGGCAGAACGAAGAGGGATGGCGGGGCGGCCGCTACAGCGTCTTTCATGACTATCACTCGTGGCGGTCCTATCTGGAAAGCGCCGGGTTCGCCGAGATATCGCATTACTACCGGCCCCCCGGCCTGCCGCGCGAACAGCAACCATGGCTGGCCAGCATTTGGCGGCGCGGGTGTTAGCAATGCGGGCCAGGTAAACTCTCATTTATTTGACGGTATCGGTCTCTGCGATTTACTTGTGCTGCAGTGCAGCGAACGAAGTGGTGCAGAGATGATGGATGGGATGCCGAGGAGCGAGGCCGCCGCGGGATTGCAGACGGACAGCACCGATCCAACGTTGGCCTACGTGACCGACGCTGCCCAGCGCACCGTGCTCTTCCTCGATACCTTGCGCCGTCGTGGCAATCAGTATCTCGCCGGTGCGGCCGAGCACACGCCGGATGTCCTGGGTTTCGAACATGAGATCCTGATTGACGGTGAGGCGCTTCCCCGTCCGGTCAACTACTGGCTGGCTCGCATCGTGCCCCCGGCGGAGTTTTCCCCGGACCCCCGCCGGCGGCCGTTCGTCGTCGTCGATCCACGGGCCGGGCACGGTCCCGGCATCGGTGGCTTCCGCCGCGACAGCGAGATCGGCGTGGCGCTGCGCGAAGGGCATCCCTGCTATTTCGTCGGGTTCCGGCCGCGGCCCATCCCCGGCCAGACCATCGAGGATATCGCCCGTGCCGAGGCGGTGTTCCTGGACGAGGTGATCCGCCGCCATCCCGAGGCCGAGGGCAAGCCCTGCGTCATCGGCAATTGCCAGGCCGGCTGGGCTGTCCTCATGTTGGCGGCAGTCAGGCCCGAGCTGTTCGGGCCGATCTTCCTGGCCGGCTCACCCTTGTCCTATTGGGCCGGCGTCCGCGGCAAAAACCCGATGCGCTACAGTGGCGGCCTGCTGGGCGGCACCTGGCTGACGGCGATGGCCGGAGACCTGGGCGCCGGTCTTTTCGACGGCGCCTGGCTGGTCTCCAACTTCGAGGGGTTGAATCCGGCCAACACCTTGTGGTCCAAGCCCTATCGCGTCTGGGCGGATCCCGACCGCGAAGCCGAACGCTTTCTAGGGTTCGAGAAATGGTGGGGCGGCCATGTCCTGATGACCGCCGAGGAAATGAACTTCATCGCCAACAAGCTGTTCGTCGGCAACAAGCTGTCTTCGGGCGAGATTTCACTGACCGACGGAACCCCGGTCGACATCCGCAACATCAAGTCTCCGGTGGTGGTCTTCTGCTCCCACGGCGACAACATCACGCCGCCGCAGCAGGCGCTTGGCTGGATCCTCGATCTCTACGACAGTGCCGAGGACATCCGCGCCCGCGGGCAGACCATCGTCTATAACGTCCACGACAGCATCGGTCACCTCGGCATATTCGTTGCGGCCTCCATCGCCAGGAAGGAACACAGCGAACTCATCCACAACATCGACATCCCCGAATTGCTGCCGCCCGGCCTGTACGAGGTGATCTTGCGCCCCCGACAGCCCGGCCAGGAAGGCAAGGGGGCCGATGGCGATTACGTGGCCAGTTTCGAGGCCAGAACCCTTGACGACATTCGGGCATTAGGCGGTAACGACGATGCGGACGAACGGCGGTTCGCCGCGGCCGCCCGCTTGTCCGAGGTCACCCGCGGTCTTTACGAAACCTTCGCCGCGCCGTTCGTGCGGGCCATGGTAGGCGAACCGGCCGGCGAATGGGCGCGCCGACTGCACCCGCTGCGGCTTCAGTTCGAGATGTTCTCGGACTTGAACCCGGCGATGCTCCCGGTCGCGCTGGCTGCCGAACAGGTTCGGGGGCAGCGCCAACCGGTGGGTGTCGGCAATCCGTGGCTGGCGATGCAGGAGGCATGGTCGCAGGGAATGGTCGCCGCGCTCGACGGCTGGCGGCAGATGCGCGACACCTGGGCCGAGCAGGCCTTCCTGGCATTCTATGGGGCGCCGGCGGTGCAGGCGGCGCTCGGCATGGGAGATGCCGACGGTCGTGTTCGCCGGCGCCCGGCGAACGACCCAGCCCACCGCGAGCTGGTCCGGGGTGCGGTGGCAAACCTGCGGGCGCGAATCGCCGAGGGCGGCCTGACGGAAGCCTTTGCCCGGGCCGTCATCTATGTCCGACTGGCCGAGCGGGAAATCGACGAGCGGGCGCTGGCCCGGTTCCGCCACATCCGTCGGCGGATCGGTGCCGACCGTTCGGTGGCCGATTTCAAGGCGATGATCCGCGAGCAGTTCCTGATGCTGCTGATCGATCATCGTGCGGCGATCAGGGCGATCCCCCAACTGCTGGCCGGCCTCTCCGCCGCCACCATTGCCGATGCAATGGCCGATATCGAGGACATCGTCGGTGGCGGCACGCCGCTGACCGACACCGGCCGTCAGCGGCTGGCCGAGCTGGCGGCAGCTTTTACCGCGGCAGCCGAGAGGGCGACGGATGGCGGAACGGTTGATCCGAAGCCTGTGCGCCGAAGGCGGGGTTGAAGCGGATGGCAAGCGCGGACTTTCCAATCAGCCGAAGCGTTGCTAAGGTGCCGCGAGAAGCGGAGAGTCCGTTCGCGAAAGAGCCAATATGACAGGGTGTAATGGACCAGTTTGAGGACGGCGTCAGTTATGTTGTAACGATATACAACAAAGCGCCATTCCTTCCCCTTGTGCTGGAAGCTCTATCACGTCAGCACGGCGAGTTCCCGCGGGAATTTATTTTCGTCGACGATGGGTCGACCGATGGTAGCCTGGATATATTAAGGAGCGTGACCGGAAGCTGGTCGAATGTTTCGATCATTTCCCAGAAGAACGCCGGCCCCAGCCGTGCCTTCAACACGGCGCTCCAATATGCAAGGCTTTCACATGTAAAGGCGCTGGACGGCGACGATATATTGTTGCCTGACGCGACGTTGCGATTGCGGGCCGCGTTGTCCGACGGCTGCCGCCTGGCTTTCGGGCATGGCGTCACCTACGAGAATATTCCCGAATGCGTCGACGACCTGTATCGCCTGCATCCGAGCGACGAGACGCGGCCTCCGAAGGTGGTTCCCGATTTCCTCTGGTCCTCGCTGAAAATGTCGCAGATGGCGCCATCCTGCTGGTTGGCTCACAACTCGCTGGTCCGCGAATGCGGCGGCTGCGACGAGACCATCTTCGTTCAGGACTATTCCATCGAATTGCGGATGGTTGCCAGGACACCGGTGGCTGTCATCGACGGGCCCGTCTATTTCCTCCAGGGCCCGGTGGACGAGCAGCGTGTTTCGGCCAATGTCCGCCAGATCCTGTTTGACGGAAACCGTGCCATGGCCAATTTCTTCAGGGATCACCCCCAACTGGTGAGACGCTATGGCTGGTTCGCCGCCCGGCGGGCGGCGGGGCGGGCCTGGCGCTGGGCGCAACGGCACGAGGGCAAGACCATGTTTTCGCGCGACTGGTGGCGCGTGGTGCAAAGTCGCCTGCGCATCGGCGACCCGGCGCGGCTGATCGCCGATACCTGCGGCAGTTTCGGCAAGTCCGTGCGGATCTGATTCCAGGCGGCCATGGCCGGAACCGAACACCGTGTCCTCAGTGGCCGCGCGCATGCGGCTCTAGAGAATCCCCGGCTTGTCGGCTTTCCAGCGGGCGTATTCGGTGGCCAGCAGGGTGGCGTGGTCCCGCTCTTCGGCGGCCAATTCGCGATATAGCTGGTAGGCGGGGGTGCCTTTCCTCTGCTCTTCGCTCTTCTCGGCGAAATAGGCGGCCGCTCGCTGCTCGAACAGGATGGCGGTGCGGAACAGGCCGGCCGCATCGGCCGGAACCTCCTTGAAGCCGGCATGCGCCACAGCCAGGTCCAGGCGGAAATCAGGCGAGGGCAGGGGAACGTCCACATGGTAGCGCCTTGACAGCGTGTCCATGTGTTCCTTTTCCATGCCAGCAAGCTTGCCGAACAGTTCCTGCAGCACCGGGTCGTCCGTGCTGTTGGCGGCCCGGAGGTAGAAGGCCTGCCCGCCCAGCTCGATTTCGAACGCGGTGCGCAATCCTTCCAGCGCGGCTTCGCCCTCCATCTTGCGGTCGGCGCGCGCCTGCAGCCGTCCGCCGCAATGCGGGCACATGCCGTAGGGGAAGGCGAAGCCTTCGCTCACCTTGCCGCAGTCGGCGCACTGCCATTGCACGCTGGCACCGGCGCAGCAAATGTATTCCTCGTCGTCGTCGGTGGGGCGGCCGCATTTCGGGCAGAGTTTGGCCCCGGTACGCGCCGGGGCGAAGGCCGCGGCGTCGTCGGCCGTCACCGGCCATTTTGCCTTGCCCTGCTGCAGATAGGTGGCGATTGCCCGGGCCGCCCGGCGGCCGGCGCCCATAGCCAGGATGACGGTGGCGCCGCCAGTGACGATGTCGCCGCCGGCGAAGATGCCGGGCAGGTTGGTCGCCTGGGTACTGTCGTCAGCAACGATGTTGCCCCATTTGTTCAGCGCCAGGTCGGGAGTCGCCTGTCCGATGATGGGATTGGCCTTGGTGCCCAGCGCGTAGATGACGGTGTCGCAATCCAGTTCGACGAATTCGTCGAGAGGGATCGGCTTGCGGCGGCCTTTTTCGTCGGGCTCGCCCAGCATCATCTTCTGCACCTTCATGCCGCGTACGTTGCCGGCCTCGTCGGTGAAGATCTCGACCGGTGAGTGCAGGAAGAAGAAGTCGATGCCTTCTTCCTTGGCATGGCGGATCTCTTCGACCCGGGCGGGCGCTTCGGCCTCGCTGCGCCGGTAGACGCAGCGTACCGTTGGGGCCCCCAGGCGCTTGGCCACCCGCAGGCAGTCCATGGCGGTGTTGCCGGCGCCAATGACCACCACGCTCTGGCCAAGGCTGATGGGCGTGTCGAGATAGGGGAACTGGTCGCCGCCCATCAGGTTGACGCGGGTCAGGAATTCGTTGGCCGAATAGACCTGGCCGGCGAATTCCCCGGGAATTCCCAGAAAGGCCGGGGCGCCTGCGCCTGCGCCGACGAATACCGCGTCGAAGCCCATGTCGCCGGTCAGCTGCGGAATGGTGAACGTCTTGCCGACCACTTTGTTGGTCTCGAAGCGCACGCCCATGTCCCTAAGGCGCTGGATTTCGCGGTCGATGATGTGGCGCGGCAGGCGGAACGCCGGGATGCCGTACTGCAATACACCGCCCAGCACGTGCAGAGCTTCATAGACGGTGACCGAGGCGCCGAAGCGCGCCAAGTCGGCGGCGCAGGCGAGGCCGGAAGGTCCCGAACCGACGATGGCGACCCGGCCCAATTGCCCGGCATTGGCCGGCGGCGTCGCCTTCGGCGGCTGCGCGTGGTCGCCGACGAAGCGTTCCAGCCGGCCAATGGCCACCGGCTCGAGCTTCTTGCCCTTGGCGATGATGCATTGCGCCTCGCATTGCGTTTCCTGCGGGCAGACGCGGCCACAGACCGATGGGAAGATGCTGTTGTCGTAGATGGCGTTAAGCGCCCCGTCGACATCGCGGATCAGCAGGTGGCGGATGAACCGCGGTATATCGATGCCAACCGGGCAACCGGCGATGCAGGTCGGCTTGTGACACTGGATGCAGCGTTCGGCCTCGCGCAGGGCGTGGTTGATGGAGTAGCCGAGATTCACTTCGCTGAAGTTGGCGGCCCGCTCATGCGCATCGGCCTCGGGCATCGGCACCTGGTGAGGTTCCAGGGCCGACATCTTCTTATAAGTGCGCTTGCCTTCGACGAACAGCACCTGCTCCAGGTTGCAGACGTGGTTCAGATCCTCAACAGCCGTGGCTTCCTGGGGTTTGAAGCGCTTCTGCCGGCTGTGCAGTTCGGCAAAATCCACCAGATGGCCATCGAAGTCCGGGCCCTCGACGCAGGCGAACTTGACCTCGCCGCCCACGGTGACCCGGCAGGATCCGCACATACCGGTGCCGTCGACCATGATGGTGTTGAGGGAGACCATGGTCTTCACCCCATAGGGACGGGTCGTGTCGGCGCAGGCATGCATCATGGGAAGCGGCCCGATGGCCACGACCAGGTCGGGCTTGTCGGTTTCCAGCACATCCTTGAGAGCCGCGGTGACGAAGCCGGCACGGCCATAACTGCCGTCGTCGGTGCAAATGATCTGGTTGTCGCTGTAGCCCGCGAATTTTTGTTCCCAGAACACCAGGTCCTTGCTCCGGAAGCCCATGATGCTGGTGGTGCGGTTGCCGGCTTCCTTGAAGGCGCGCAGCTGCGGGAATACGGGAGCAACGCCCAAGCCGCCGCCGACGAAGACGACGTGGCCGACCTTGGCCACATGCTGTGGCAGGCCTAAGGGGCCGACGAAGTCATCGAAGCTGTCGCCTCGGCGATAGTTGTCGCGCATCTGGCGCGTGGTCTTGCCGAGAGCCTGGATCACCATCGTAATGGTGCCCCGGTCCCGATCGAAGTCGGCGACCGTCAAGGGGATCCGCTCTCCGCCGTCGTGCAGCCTCAGCATGACGAAATGCCCGGGTTGCGCCGCTCGCGCCACGTCCGGAGCATGGACTTCCCACAGGAAGGTGACATCCGAGAAAGTCTCGTGACGGACGATCGAATACATGCATGCACCTTGATGCTGCCCCGGGCCTGGGACGGAACCCTAATCTTCATTGATCAGTCGTTCAACATCGTTGTCGGCCGAGGAAAATCCCGCGCCGGATCTTCGCCCGAACGAAGCCTCATCCAGAAGTAGTGAGGCCTTGCAGGGAAAATTGCGTTTCGGGTTGTACACCCGTTCGAGTTTGGGCGTTAGTCGCCATTCTACTGGAATGCAATTATCCATTAGGGCATTATCCGGGCACCAAGGATGTAGTGGTGCAAAGTGACTCTGTCTTGTCCTTTTGCATGCCACGGCCAGCCCAAGAGGAGAGAACAATGGCCTATCAGATCGTCGCCGCCAATTGTACCGCCTGCGGCGCATGCGAATTCGAATGCCCTTCCAAAGCCATCAGCATGGCCGGCGACGTTTTCGCCATCGATCCCAACAAATGCACGGAATGCGAAGGCGTTCATGACACGCCGCAGTGTGCCTCGGTGTGCCCGGTGGACGACACCTGCATCCCGCTTTGACTGGCGCCGGCCTTAGCCGGAAGAATTCCGCGGACAGACCCCTGCACCGGCGGGCGTGAAGACGCCCGCCGGTGCGAAAGGGCCGCAGTTGTTGCTAGCGATGCGGGCGGCAGTGGCCGACCGCCGCCCGCGTCGCAGATCTTAGCGCTTTCTGACCGAGCCCACGGCCAGAAGCTCTTCCCCCAGATTATGGTGCAAGGTCGACTCGCCCTGCTGTTCCCGCGGACGATAATGCGCCTTGTCCGGGGCATCGTATGCCGGAGCGTGCTTTTTCGGGACGATGTCGGTGAACCGTCTATCGTGTTCCGACCGTTTGTCGAAGTCTTCATAGACGTTGGCCATTATGCCCTCCGCCCAGTTTATTGTTTTCTAATATGTTACCACATTGAGCCGGGAAGGCGAATCTTTCGCCGGAGCAGCCGCACCGATCGTGGGGCTGCCGCAAAGTCGTATAAACGAATGGGCAGGTCCTATATCCCGACAGACCCGCCCGCCCAATCCTTTTAGCGGCGCGCCACCGAAGACCGGCGGCTGTAGAGTCCTCCCGCGTTCTCTGTGCGGGAGGAAGCCAATGAACGAACGCCGATGCGCGTGGTGCGGCAAGAAACTTAACGATTCCGCCCACGGCCATAGCTTTTGCGGCAAGCCATGCCAACACCAGTTCGAAAGTTGGTGCCGTAGCCGAGCCATCGCCCGAACCGAAGCCGTCCATCGCTGGAGAGATTCCGGCATCGCGGCCAAGGGTGAGGGGATGGCGGCCGCGACAGTCAACAGAACCAGTGCTCCAGCAATGACGGCAGAGCCGACACTGGATCGATAAACGGGTGTCATGCCCGCAAGCAGAAACCGCCCGGCAGGCCATGAGCGCTTGCCGGGCGGTTTTCCGTCGTGCTGGTGGCATGTCCCAATCGAGCGGTGCAGCACCTCGGTTGCGCTGTTGCCCGAGGCCCGCATCTGGATGACTGTGAGGGATCCGAGTGGGTCGGGTGGGCAGGCCTACGATGAAATGGATTCCCGTTCTCGCCGTTCTCGCCGTCCTTCTGTCAGAGGGCTCGTCCCGCGCCGCCGAGGTCGACCAACCGACCGATGGCGGCGGCTTCGTCGAGGCTTTCATCCAGGGCAGCACGCGACTGCGTACCGAGGCCGACCTTTCCGCCGACCAGAAGGCCGAGGCGTTGCGCCGATTCCTGGATCAGCGCTACGACATGGACAATGCCATGAGTTTCATCCTCGGCCGCTACTGGGCCGAGGCGTCGCCCGAGCAGCGCCACCGCTACCTGGTGATCTTCGAGGATTACCTGCTGGCCCGCTACGGTGCCCAGTTCGATGAGATCGCGTTTCACCTGGCGGTGGTGGAAGTGGCCACCGGCGTCGCGGGAAAGACCATCGTTCGTACGGTTGCCTCCCGGGATGGGGGGCTGGAGATCAGGGTCGACTGGGTGCTGGTGCGGCGGAACGAGCAGCGATGGCTGATCAGTGACGTGAATGTCGGCGGCATCAGCCTGATTGAACTGATGCGCCAGGATTTTGCCGCCGTGCTGCGGGCCAATCGGGGGGACATTGAGGCGCTGCTGGCGGCCATCAAGCGCCAGACCGAGGCGCTGGGAAATGCGGGATAGCGTATGATCCAATCACCGTGAATCTGTACGCTTTGAAAAAGCAGAGCTTTTTCAGCTGATCGGCTCTACCCGAATGCCCCCGCCCGATGCCACCGGCTGGCAATACACGCGGTCGGCCGGTGATGACACAATCGGCGCCTCATCCACCGAAGCTTGAGGACAAGATGATCGCGTTGAGGTTTTTCCTTCCGCTCGCCGCCGGTGCAGCTTTGCTTGCCGGCTGCTCGTCCTCGTCCGACGACATGTCGTCGTTGCGCAGCGACGTGTCGTCGTTGCGCTATCAGGTGCAGCAGGCCCAGCAGACGGCGAACGCGGCAGAGGCCGAGGCCCGTGCCGCCAATGACCGGGCCAACGCCGCTCAATCCCAGGCTCAGGCGGCGCAGGCCCATGCCGACCAAGTTTATAACCGCAGCCTGCGCAAGTAGCCGGGATGTCCGCCGGCTTCTGACCGCCGTCGCGGCCGCTGGTGGCTGGCTTCTTGTCGCCACGGCAGCGGCGGCCGCTGCCGCGGTGCCCACTCCGCCGGTGCTGGGCGAGGTGATCCTGCATCGGGTACAGCCGGGCGAAAACCTTCTCGACTTGGCGCGCTCGTATGGTCTCGGCTATGTGGAGATCATGGCTGCCAACCGGGGCATCGATCCATGGGCGCCACCGGCGGGGCGGCAGTTGGTGCTGCCCACGGCGCATATTCCACCGGCCGAGCCTCGGTCGGGCATCGTGGTCAACCTGGGGGACATGCGCCTTTACTGGTATCGTCGTCCGGGGAAACCGCCGGAAAGCTTCCCCATCGGCATCGGCCGCATCGGCCTCGACATGCCACAGGGAAGGACCTGGGTCGTCCGCAAGCGCGTCAATCCGTCCTGGGGCGTGCCGCCATCCATTCGGCGGGAACATCCCGAGTTGCCGGCGGTGGTTCCGGCCGGACCGGACAATCCCTTGGGGGCGTTCAGCCTCGACCTGGCCCGCGGAGATTATCGCATTCACGGTACCAACAAGCCCGACGGGGTGGGGCGGCGTGTCAGCCACGGATGTGTTCATCTTTATCCCGAGAATATTGCCGCGTTGTTTGCCGAGGTGCCCGTGGGGACACCGGTGACGGTGGTGGACCAGCCGGCAGCGCTGGCCTGGGTCGACGGCGAACTCTATCTTCAGGTTCATCCGTCTGGGCGGCAGGCAGATCAATTGGAGGATATCGGAAGCTTTACCGCCGAGGCGGTGCCCGGCCTCGAACAGGCGGTACGCAAGGTAGCTGGCACTGAGGCCGACCGGGTGGACTGGGATGCCGTGGCGCGCATTGCCCGGGCACGACGGGGCGTCCCCGAACAAATCACGCTCTTGCGCTACCCACAAGCGCTGGCCAAATGAGACCAGTTCGCGGTGCTTGTCGCCCAGGTTCCGCTGGGTTACGATGGCGCTGGCGAAACAGGAGATGCTTCGATGAAGTCTCGCGCGTGGATCCTTGGCTTATTGATGCTCGGCTGTCCCTTGGCGGTCAGCAACGCCTATGCGTTCAGCACAGTCGCGGTTGGCGGGACGAACGCCGACGGAAGCCCCCAGCTGACCGATCCGGAATCCGCACCGAAGCCCGATCAGGCGAACCGGTTCTCGTCCGGCAATAGCCAGAACAGCGGCTCGTTTTCCTACGGCGTCCAGATGCAGAGCGGTAATGGCCTCAACAACTTCAATCAGTACCAGCAAGCGCCGCTGATGGACGACAAATCATTCTTCTCCCATGTTCCGCGGCCATAACAGGCGCGGCGGAGATCGAAACCGCGGTTGACAGGAACGGGGTGGTTGCGTATGTTCCCGCCTCCGGTCGAGGCTGGTGCGGCCTTTTTTGTAAAACTGGCGCGCTGGCTCATATGTGTCGAGGATTAGGGCAATGAAGATTCGTAACTCCCTGAAGTCGGCCAAGCTGCGCGACAAGAACTGCCGGGTGGTCCGTCGTAAGGGCCGCGTCTACGTCATCAATAAGACGAACCCGCGTTTCAAGGCTCGCCAGGGCTGAGCGGCCGGTTGGCGGCGCCTTGGCGCTGTCGGCCATGATCCGCTGATTTCTTGAAGCAAAAGGCCGCACCGAATGGTGCGGCCTTTTGCTTTGGCTGCTCTGTTTGCAGGACGATAGTCGAAAGTCCCACAGGCCTCATCCGATCCCGTCGCAAGCCTCACCTTGTTGCACCTGCGGGAATACCCAAATCCGCACCATGAGGCGGATCGTGGCACCCTTTGCGACGTTGGTGATGGTGGCTCTTCTGCTCGCCTGTTCAGCACCGCGCAGTATCGAGTCCCGATCCGACCTGGACGGACTTTTCGTCCGCCTGCGCACGACGCCCAACGCTGACGAGGCGCGCCGCATCGAGTTGGCCATCCTGCATGCCTGGGCCAGTTCGGGGCAGGCGGATGTCGATGCCCTGATGCTGCGCGGGGCCGAGATGGCCCATACAGGCGATCTCGACGGGGCGCTGGAAACGTTCGATCGGATTGTGGAGTTGGCTCCCGGCTTCGCCGAAGGCTACAACGAGCGGGCGCTGATCCACGCCATGCGTGACGAGTATGCCGACGCGGTCACGGACATCGAACGGGTCCTGGCGATCGAGCCCCGCCATTTCGGTGCACTGGCTGGCCTAGGGCGGATCCTCGTGCTTTACGACCAGGACGAGGCGGCGTTGCGCGCCTTCGAGGCGGCGCTGGCCATCAACCCGCACCTTCAGGACGTGCGGGTAGAGGCCGAGCGGCTGCGCGACAAACTTGCCGGGCAGCCGATCTAGTCTGGTGGCAATTCCGCAGTCCAGAACAACCTGCGTTAAGTCCGACGCAGGTTGCGACCAGAGGCCGTTGAGGCCGCAGCCAAGCGCGCGGAGGCGCGCCAGGCGAGGGCAAATCCAAGAGCGTAGATCGTGGTGCAGATGTTCTGCATTACGATCTAAGGCTCTTCGACCACCGCGACGCGCAGGATGTTGGTGGTGCCGGGGGTGCCGAAGGGCACGCCGGCGGTGATGACGATCTGGTCCTTCCATTGCGCGAAGCCCTGCGCATGGGCTTGTTCCACCGCCACTGCCACCATTTCTCCGAAGCTGTGCACATCGTGGGCGACGACGCTGTGGGTTCCCCATACCAGCGCCATTTGCCGGGCCACGGCCACGTTTGGGGTCAGGCAGAGAATCGGCACGTCAGGGCGTTCCCGGGCGGTGCGCAAGGTGGTCGAGCCCGAGGAGGTGAAGGTCACCACTGTGCTCACCGCCAGGGTATGGGCAACCTGGCGGGCGGCGGCGCTGATCGCGTCGCGCGTGGTTCCGGTCGGCTGGGGGCGCGAGGCATCGCGAATCAACTGGTACTGTTCATCGGTTTCGACCCGAGTGATGATGCGATCCATCATGGTCACCGCATCGATGGGGTATTCACCAGTGGCGGTTTCAGCCGACAGCATGACCGCGTCGGCCCCGTCATAGACGGCGGTCGCCACGTCGGAGGCTTCTGCGCGTGTCGGGGCCGGCGAATGGACCATGGAATCCAGCATCTGTGTGGCCACGACCACGGGCTTGCCGGCCTTGTGGGCGGCGTGGATGATGCGCTTCTGCAGGATCGGCACGCTTTCCGGCGGGCATTCCACGCCGAGATCGCCGCGTGCCACCATGATGCCATCCGAGAACTCAATAATGGCGTTCAGGTGGTCAATGGCCGACGGCTTTTCCAGCTTGCTCATGATCCTTGCCCGGTCACCGACCAGGCGTCGCATCTCCAGGACGTCTTCCGGCCGTTGAACGAACGACAGGGCCACCCAGTCCGCTCCCATCTCCAGTGCGAATTGGAGGTCGGCCTTGTCCTTCTCGGTCAGCGGCGAGATCGGCAGGACCACGTTGGGAACGTTCACGCCCTTATGGTTCGACAGGTCGCCACCGGTGATGACGATCGTTTCCGCAAAATCCGCACCGTGCTTTTCGACCCTGAGCCGCAGACGGCCGTCATCCAGCAGCAATTCGCTGCCCACATGCAATGCCGCGAAAACCTGCGGATGAGGCAGGTTCGCGCGCCGGTGGTCGCCCAATTCCTCGTCGAGGTCCAGGCGGAAAGCTTGGCCTGCCTGAAGATGGACCCGCCCCTCGGCGAAATTGGCAACACGCAGTTTCGGTCCCTGAAGATCGGCCAGGATGCCGATTGGCCGGTCAAGCTTGCGTTCGATATTGCGGATGATGTCGTAGCGCGCCTGATGGTCCGGGTGGCTCCCGTGACTGAAATTCAGGCGGAAAATATCGGCCCCTGCGGTGAAAAGCCCTTCGATGGCTTGTGGGGTGGAGGTGGAGGGACCAAGTGTGGCGACGATTTTCGCCTTACGCGCTCTTCTCATGACCTGTTGTCATCCTTTGCCAACTTGCTGCCGAGCATGCCTGTTGCGGCGTTGCTTCGCACCTTATCGTTTTATTGCGCCTTCCGCGGGAAGTATATGGCACGGAAGTCATTGACGTTGGTCGGTGTAGGGCCGTCGGCGTTAACCCAGAGTTGCGGACTTTAGGGGCGTCGGACGGATGCGTCAACCGGCACAGGTTGTGCCGGCTCGTCGGGCTCTGGTAAAATTCCGCCGCCAGATAATCAGGACGGGATACCAGCGGAATCATGGATTTTCGTATCGCCGCCGCCGCATTGCTCCTTGGATTGGGCGTGGCGCAGCCGGCTTTCGCCGACGATGTCGCCGTCCAAATCGAAGCGGCCCGAGGGGCATATGCCAAAGGAGATAGCCTTCATGCGCTGTCTGCCTTGCAGGCGGCCATCGCAGTGCTCAACACCCGTCTCGCCGAGCAGTTCTCGAAGGTATTGCCGCCAGCTCCCGCCGGCTGGGATGCCGGTTCGGTCGATGTCCAGTCCCTCGACACTATCGGCGGGGGCATTAGCCTGAGCAAGGGGTTCAGCAAGGGCGAAGCCACGTTGAATGCCGCTTTGATCGTCGACAACCCGGCGGTCGGAGCCTCGGCCGCCATGTTCCAGGCAGGCCCCCAAGTCGCCCGTCAACCGGGGTGGAGCCGGCTGCAACTGGGTGGCGAGGAAGCCCTGCTGCGCTACGATGCGACCGCTCGCTCGGGCGAGATCCTGATGCTGATCGGCGGACGCGTGCTTCTGCAGATCGAAGGCACCGAAATCACCAGCAACGATATCCTGGTCGATGCGGCCAAAGGCTGGAACACGGCGGCGGTTCGCAAGCTCATATCAGCAGGATCCTAAGGTGGCCGATATGCTGGCCGATGCCATCGGCACGGTGGCGGGCGCCCTGACGACCGTCGCGTTCCTGCCGCAAGTGGTGAAGACTTGGCGTTCGCGCTCGGCGGGCGACATTTCCCTCTCGATGTTTCTTGCCTTCTGCACCGGCGTCGCGCTGTGGCTGATCTATGCGGTTCTGGTCCGAGCCTGGCCGATCATCCTGGCAAACGCGGTGACCCTGTGCCTGGCCGGTCTGATCCTGGCAATGAAGATCAGGCATGTGATGGATGGAAAAGGGCGGCGCCTGCAAAAGCGCCGCCCATGAGTGCCGGGCAAGATTGGATCCGCTCGGGCTAGGCTCTTTGGTTTTGCCCTCGCCGGGCAAGTCTCTCCGAAACCCTAGGCTAGTGGTGAAAATCCGACGGATGGTACCGCCACCAGCCGTCGAATTTTCACCACAATTCAATTGGTTGGTGGGCCGCCTGATCCAGGCGCTTGGGAACCAAGCGTCTGGGGCGGACCACTAGGCGCCAACGATGGCGCCAGCCCTCAGTCGGCATCCGTCGGCGGATCGAAATCAACATCCCAATCCGCTTCGGGTTCCTTGATCGTCGCCGCCCATTTTTCCAGCATGACCACGTGCTGGGCCTCTTCGTCGGCGAATTGCTGGGCCAGTTTCTTGACCTCGGCATCCTTCGCCTTGTAGGCAAGGTCGGCATAGTACTGATGGCCGCGCCGTTCATTGGCGAGGGCCAAGTGTACGCAATGATACGGCGTCATCCGATAATGAGTCCGCTCCATGGGAGCGGACTCCGGACCTTCAGCCGAATGCCACTGGTATTCCCAGGGCTTCAGATGGGGCAGTTCAACCCCTTTGGCGGTTTCCTTCACCTCGGCCAAGTGCAGACGGGAGAACTTAGCCAACTGTCTGAACAGGTCGGCGACTTCCATGTTGTTGTGCACTTCCATGGCGTCGGCGAGTTCATCGTAGCGTTCCACCGCCTCAGCTTCTAGAGCGACGGCGTGGGCCAGGAAATTCGCCACTTCGGTCATGATTCGAACTTCCTCTCCAAGTCGGCGAATGTGGCCACGTTCTTGCCGATCGGCTGGAACGGCGCGCGATTTCCCTGGAACAGGACGCCGGTGGTGAAACCGTCGTCGGCCGCCAGGCGATGCATGGCTTCGGCCATGATCTGCGCCGGGCTGGCATCGGCCGGATGGACGATCGACTTCCATTCCCGCTGTTCAGGCCGGTAGGTCACGCAGGGGCTTAGCACCTGAATGAACGAGAAGCCGGGGTGATTGATGCCCTCGACGATGAACCGGGCCACTTCGTTAGGGTTGCCAGCGAAGCCGCGGGCGATGAAGTTGGCGCCGGCGGCCAGGGCCAGACGGCAGGGGTCGACCGGAGCGATGCCGGTGCCTTCCGGGGTCAGCTTGCTCTTGCACCAGTCGGGCGCGGTGGTCGGCGAAGCCTGGCCCTTGGTCATGCCGTACACTTCGTTGTCCATGACGATGTAGGTCATGTCGACGTTGCGGCGGCAGGCATGCATGAAGTGGTTGCCACCGATCGACAGGCCGTCGCCGTCGCCGCCGGCGGCCAGGACGGTGAGATCGGGCCGGGCCAGCTTCACGCCCGCGGCGATAGCCAAGGCGCGGCCGTGCACGCCGTGGAAGCCGTAGACGTTGGTGTAGGCCGGGATACGCGATGAGCAGCCGATGCCCGAGATGAAGGCGATCTGCTCGCGCGGACGGCCCAGGTCGGCCAGAGCCCGGGTAACCGCCGACAGCACGGCGTAGTCACCACAACCGGGACACCAGATCGGCTTGACATCCGACTTGTAGTCGTTGTGGGTGAGAGGGGGAGCTTGCACGTTCATGGCGGTCAATTCCAGCTGGCAAGAATGGTTTCGATCTGGGCGGGGCGGATAGGCAGCGGGCCCGGACGGCTCAGCACCGATACCTGGGCCGGGAGGTCGTAGTGGCCACGCAGGAACTTGTGGAACTGCTGGCTGTGCGACTGTTCGACCACGAGCAGCTTCTTCACTCCCTTCAAGGCTTCGGCCATCTTGGCCGGCTGCGCCGGTGCGATCAGCCGCACCGAAATGAGCTTCGCCTTGATGCCCTTGGCTTTGGCCCGTTGAATGGCCTCTTGCGCCGGTCCGGTGCCCGAACCCCAGGTCAGGACGGCGATTTCGCCCTCGCCTTCGATGTCCGCCCAATGCGTGCCGTAGTCGAAATTGTCCAGCTTGCGCGAGCGCTTATCAAGTTGCGCCTGGTGGTCGCTGGCCTGCGAGGACGGGGTGCCACGTTCGTTATGCTCCAGACCGTCGGCCACATACATGCCGCCGGGGGTGCCGGGAACGGCCATCGCCGAGACCCCGGTGTTGGTCAGGGCATAGCGCTTGTAGCCTTCCACCGCCCCATCGGCCACGAGCCGCTTGGCGACGAACCCGCTATCCTCGGGCTTGGGGATCACGCAACGGGCCTGGCCCATGGCCTGGTCCGACAGGACGATGGCCGGCGTTTGCAGCGCCTCGGCCAAGTACACCGCCCACTGGGTGGCGAATTGGCAGTCACCGATGGAATTGGGCGCGACCACCAGATGGGGGGCGTCGCCGTGCAAACCATAGACCGCGATGTTCAAGTCCGATTGTTCCGACTTGGTGGGGATGCCGGTCGACGGACCGCCGCGCATCACGTCGACCACCACCAGCGGAGTTTCGGAGGCGACGGCCAGGCCGATGGATTCAGTCATCAGCGCCAGGCCCGGGCCGGAGGTGGCGGTGAGCGACGGCAGCCCGGCGAAGGAGCCGCCGATCACCATGTTGATGGAGGCCAGTTCGTCCTCGGCCTGGCACAGGACACCGCCGACCTTGGCAAGATTCGGCGCCAGATATTCCAGGACTTCGGTGCCTGGCGTGATCGGATAGGCGGCGACGAACTTGATGCCGCCCTTCAGGGCGCCCAAGCCGGCGGCCTCGTTTCCGCTGATGTTCCAGCGGGCCGAGCCGTCATGCTTGTGGGCCGGCAGCCGTTCCACTGCCGGCAGATCGGCGGCTGCCTCGGCACCGGCCTTGAGACCGGCCGTGGCGGCGGCCAGGACTTCCTCGCCCTTGCGCCCCAACTGGGCGGTCAGCACGCCGAGCACCGCTTCGATAGGCAGGCCGATCAGCGTCGCCGCTGCACCGACGCCGACCATGTTGATACGGCCGCCGGGGATCGCCGCGGCGATGGTCTTCATCGGCAGTTCGGCGATGCGCGCGCCATAGGCGCCGATAGCTTCGGGTACCTCGCCCTGCTCGGGGTCGGCGATGATCAGGCTCTTGGTGGCGAGAGGAAGTTCGGCTGCGAAACGATTGATGTTGCCCCAGTCGAAAGCGACCAGGATGTCATAGTGATCGTCGAGGGAAGTGACGGGCTCGCTCGAGATACGAAGCAGCGCAGCCGCTTCGCCGCCGCGGATCTGCGGTCCCATCGACCGCGTCATCAAGCCGTAGAAACCTGCCTTCGATGCAGCATCCAGCAGGATTTGACCTGCCGTCATCGCGCCTGCGCCGCCGCTACCGGTCAACGCAATAGAAACAGAATGAAGCGCCATTGCCTCCCTCACACCTGAAAGATGGATCTCAGCCGCTCGTCGGCGAAGACCAAAGGGCGGCCTCCTGCGGGGGACGACAAAATGTACTAAAATTGTCGGATTGTCGCCGCCCGAGCAGATTTGTTGCTTATGGACCCGGGGCATCGATAAATCAAGGAATAACTAACCGCCACTGCCGATGGTCCGACAATTAGGGTTCAGATGCCGTCGAGAGGTCGCGGACAGCGCTGCCTTAATGGTTTTTTGTCAGGGTTTCTGCTGATTTCGCCAGCTTCGTTGGCGAAGATCAGAATTTTTATTATAGATTTTCTTTTGGCAATTTAATCGTTGGTTGAGACGTCGTTGTCCGCCGTGTCTTCCAAACGCTCATCGCCCTCCGTCGGCGCGGTGGGAATGGTGGCTTTCGTATCGGCCTTGGTCTTGCGGCTGCGCTTCTTTTTCGGCGCCTCGACAGCGGGCAAGGTCTCGGCCTTCGGCTTGTCCGCCGGCGCCGGCAGGTTGACCGTCTGCAAAATGAAATCGGGGACATGGGCACCGAAACCGACCACATCATTGCCGTGGGACATTTCGCCAATCCCATGGTCATCCTGGCGCCACCGCTCCCGGCGGCCCCAATCCTTGCGGTCGCGCCCGCTGCGGACCGGTTCGCGGCGCGGGGTCTCCGTCTCGGCGGCGTCCTTCTCGCGGCCCAGTTTGCGCTGGCGCGGCTTCTCCCGCTCGGCGGCGCGCGTCGACCGGTCTTTGCTGCCGCGTCGACGGCCCTTGCCTTCAAGGTCAAGGGGCAGTTCGGGCAGTCCTTCGATGGGAAAGCGGGGAATTTCCTTGCCGATCAGCTTCACGATGGCGCCGAGGAACTTGCCGTCGTCCGGCGTGCCGATAGTGAAGGCCCGGCCTTCCTTTCCGGCCCGGCCGGTGCGGCCGATACGATGGACATAGTCTTCCGAATGGTGCGGCACGTCGAAATTGAAGACGTGTGACAGGTCGGAGATGTCGATTCCGCGCGCTGCGACGTCCGAGCACACCATCAGCCGCACGGCGCCCGTCTTGAACCGCTCGAGCGTCTCGGTGCGGGCGGACTGGGCCATGTCGCCATGCAGTTGCACGACGTCGAAACCGTGCTTGGACAGCGACCGGTAAAGGATGTCCACGTCGCGCTTGCGGTTGCAGAAGACGAGGGCGTTCTTCACGTCCTCGATGCGGATAAGGTGGCGCAACGCCTCGCGCTTGTCGATTTCTTCGCAGACTACCAGGAACTGCGCGACGGTGGACGCCGTCGACGCCGGGGGGGCCACCGAGATTTCCTTGGGGTTCATCAGGAAGGCGTCGGCCAGGCGGCGGATTTCCGGTGCCATGGTGGCCGAGAAGAACAGGGTCTGGCGGATCTTGGGCAGCAGCGAGACGATGCGCTCGACATCGGGGATGAAGCCCATGTCGAGCATGCGATCGGCTTCATCGATCACCAGGATCTTCACGTCGTTGAGCAGGATGCGTCCGCGTTCGAACAGGTCCATCAGGCGCCCGGGCGTGGCGATCAGCACGTCCACTCCGCGATCGAGCAGCTTTTCCTGGTCGGCAAAGCTTTCACCGCCGATCAGCTTGGCCATCGATAGCTTGTGGTATTTGCCGTATTTCTCGAAATTTTCCGCTACCTGCGAGGCCAATTCGCGCGTCGGAGCCAGGATCAGCGAGCGGGGCATGCGGGCCTTGGCGCGGCTGCCGGCGAGGATTTCGATCATCGGCAAGGTGAAGCCGGCCGTCTTGCCGGTGCCTGTCTGCGCGACGCCAAGCACGTCCCTGCCCATGAGCACGACAGGGATCGCCTGCTCCTGAATGGGAGTAGGGTTCAGATACCCCGCTTCCTCGACGGCCTTTAGGATTTCGGGGCCAAGACCCAGATCGGCGAATGTCATGCGTACTTATGTCCGGATGGAACCGTGGCGACCACGGGTTCTATGTGTAAAGGCCACAAGGTGATTTGCAGCCGGATAATAGTAGGTCGAGCGGACCTGTCAAATATATGGTTGGATACCCGGCTTGGCTTGGCTGGTAGGCTGACGGTATGGTTGTCGGCGATCTGGAACAAGAAGCGGAGGAACCGATGCTGATGCGGTCCGACAGGTCTTGCCTGCTTATCGTTGACGTGCAGGAGCGGCTGGCTCCGGTCATGACAGATCCCCGCCGCGTCATCCACGGCTGCGGCCTGTTGATGCAGGTGGCGCAACGGCTGGGTATGCCGGTCGTGGTGTCGGAGCAATATCCGAAAGGGATCGGCCCCACCATCGTCGATCTGCGCGAATGGATGCCGCCGGAAGGGGCGTTCGCCAAGATGCATTTCTCCTGCGCCGATGATCCGGCGATCATGGAGCACCTGAACAGGATCGGGCGTCCGCAGCTGGTGCTGGCCGGTATCGAAGCCCATGTCTGTGTCCTGCAATCGGCGTTGGGCTTGAAGGAAAAAGGGTTCGAGGTCTTCGTCGTCGGTGAGGCCTGCGCATCGCGCCGGGCGACGAGCGAGGAAATGGCATGGGCGCGGTTGCGTAACGCCGGCATTCACCTTGTCTCGCTCGAAATGGCGGTTTTCGAGTGGCTGCGCGTTGCCGGGACAGCGGAATTCAAGGAGCTGATCGCTCTGGTGAAATAGTCTGCGAGGCCGATCGACATGGAAAAACCTACGCTGGTACTGTGCCCCGGCCTGCTGAACGATGCCGCGCTTTGGCGGCACCAGATCGACGGCTTGGCTGAAATGGCTCGGCCGCTGGTTGCCGACCTGACGGTCGCCGATACCATTGCCGGACTGGCGGACGCGGTGCTCGCCATGGCGCCGCCACGCTTCGCATTGGCTGGATTGTCCATGGGCGGGTATGTCTCCTTCGAGATTCTGCGGCGTGCGCCGGAACGGGTCGAGCGGTTGGCCTTGTTCGATACCTCGGCCAGGCCCGACACCGTCGAGTCGCGCCAACGGCGTCTCGACATGATCGATATCGCGCGCCGCGGCGGATTCGCCAAGCTGCCACCACAGATTCTGGCCGGGCAGTTGCACCCGGAACACCTGAAGGATGAGCGTATCGCCGGAGTGGCGCTGGCCATGGCCGATCGGGTTGGTGCGGAGGGGTTTATCCGCCAACAGACCGCCATCATGTCGCGGCCTGACAGTCGCGACGGCCTAGCCTCGATCACGGTGCCCACCGTCGTGGTATGTGGCCGGCAGGACAGCCTGACCCCACCCGAGATCATGCGCGAGATCGCGGCCGGCATCCCTGGCGCCAGATTCGTGCTGGTGGACCGGGCGGGCCATCTGACGCCCCTCGAACAGCCGCAAGCCACTACGGCGCTGCTGCAATACTGGCTGCAGAGCTAACTCGGCAAGCATTTATGGTCAATTTGATAAAAATTTGATCGATGTGACGATAGTCACACCCCATCATGTCTTCCGATGATATCCTTCATTGGTCGGCGTCCCCAAAGCGGGATTGCTCAGGTTGGGGTATCGCCATGTACCAGTCCAATGCGTTGGAGGTGCGCGCCGCGCTCTGCGAGACCAATCCCGCATTGCGATCGGGCGTGCAGGCGGCATTGTACGCGAAGGGGATGCGCGACCTGATGGTCTGCAAGGACGGCCCTGCCTTGGCCGACGCCCTGGCAAAGGAAATCGTCGACTTGGTGGTGTGCGACGTGGACCTGCCCGGAATGGATTTCGGCGCATGGATCCAACGCATTCGGCAGAACGCATTGGGGCGCAATCCCTTCGCGGTGATCATCGCCACTCTCGGCGATCCGTCGCTTCCGGCGGTTCGCCGCGCGGTCAGTGCCGGCGTCGATCGGGTTCTTCGCAAGCCAGTTTCGATGGATATCCTGGCCGAGCATGTCGATGCCCTTTCACATTTCCGCAAGCCATTCGTCGCGACCGATGGCTATGTCGGCCCCAGCCGGCGCGCCAGTCCGCGTGCCGAGGACGAGGACGAACCGTTGGTCGAGGTGCCCAATACCCTGCGCAGCCGGATGATCGGCCGGTGCGGCCCAGCCGAGTTGCAGCGACTGATCGACGATGGCGTCGGCCGCGTGCAGGAAATGAAGGCGCAGAACACGCCTCTGGCCGTCAGCCGCAGCATCGGGCGGGTCCTGGCTTTTTACGAAGGCAAGGGCACGCTGGATGCTGTTCGATGTGATCTGGACCGGATGGTGGCGTTGAGCCACGATGTGGTCCGGCGCCACCGCGGAGGCGAACTGGACCACTTGGCCGATCTGGCTTCAAGCCTCGTCGGGCTGGTCATGCGCATTTCGGACGATCCGATCCGGCCGCATCGGCTGCATCTGAACCTGTTGCGCAAATTGGGCGAGGTATTCCGCCGGGCCGCCCGGAGCAAAGTCCAATCCTATGCGGTCATGCACGAAATCGCCGAGACCGTGGGGCGGGCGGTGGACGTTCCACCGAGCGGCGGGGTGCTGCACTAGTGGGGAGAATCTGACGGATGGTGCCGACACCATCCGTCAGATTCTCCCCACAATCCAATCAGTTGGTGGGCCGATTCACCTGACGCTTGGGAATCAAGCGTCAGGATCGGACCACTAGCACTACCTTGGCAGTCTAGCTGTAACCTGGCTGTGGAGGCGATTCTGGCGGCCAAGGCGGATGCCCTGGTCGGTGGACCGAAAGCGGTGCTGGTGGTCGACGACACGGCC